>NZ_SMAF01000001.1:0-358254 GCF_004343305.1 Pseudofulvimonas gallinarii
CAGCCGGCGACTCGCCTTCGCGCATGCGATCCAGTGCCATGAGACGCATCTCTTCCAGCGCCGCTCGCGATACCTTGCGTCCGTCTCTCTTCATGTCGGGTTGGACAGCACTGGCGGACATTGGTTCCCTAATTTACTGACTTATGAGTAAGATATCGCGCTCCATCTTCACCCGTGCCAGCTCTCGCCGCAGCCGTTCGTTCTCGGCCTGGCTGTCGCTCTTGAGCGGCTTGCCGGGGCTCGACTCGTAGCGGCCTTCCTCGACCTTGCGAATCCAGGCGCTGAGCACGCTGCGCTCTACACCCAGCTCCCGGGCAATCGCACTGGTCGTCACCCCGGGCTGCGTGGCCAGCTTCACTGCCTCACGCTTGAACTCGTCGGTGAACTTTCTTCTTCGCTCCCATCACTTCCTCCTGAACACATGTTGCCATCTAATGTGTCCGGGGAAACGGGGGTAGCCCACTGCTGGCCCAAGCGATCAAGGCCACCTTCGAGCGGCGCGGCATGGCGGTGCCCGCCGGGTTGCCGGTCGGCCTGACGGATGAGTTCGCGCACGATCCCTCGCGGCAGGCTCTGTGGCAGGCGTTCATCAAGAAGAACGAGCTTGCTCTTGAACCCTTGCCCACCATCGTGGATCGGCTGCGGGTCGCCTTGGGAGCAGCGTTGAACCGAGCCGCCGCTTGAAAATCCCTGGAACCCGGTCCGCAAGTTCCCGGCCGGGCCAAATGTCCTGTTCCTTGCCCGGATCCTGTTCCCTCCGCCTGCCAATGCTGCAATCCAACCGCTTGATTCGTCCGCGCGTAACCCGTTGATCTGTATGGCTCCTCGTTGCGGTCTTTGCGGACTTCGGGCCAGTTCCAGGGAGCGAGGCCGGAGAGAAAAACGGCAAGGAGAGAGTGGAAGGTGGTCCTGGACGGGGCCATGAGCTGACCGGCGAAGTCCGCAGGCTTCCGCAGGAATCCCCGCGAACACGCGGGAGTCGGCGCGATCGGGCAAGAAAAAACCCCAACCGAGAACGGTTGGGGTTTCATTATTGGTGGAGGCGGCGGGAATCGAACCCGCGTCCGAAAGCGCTCGACCCTCGGTACTACATGCTTGTCGTGCTGTTTGATCTCATCCGCCGGCAACACAGCACGCCAAGCGCACCGTCGGACCAGCCTGCTTTGTTTAACCCGGTGCCGACAGGCGGCAGCCCCGGGCGGTCCTGTGACAGTGACCCCGACTCCACAGGCACAGGCACGAGTGGGTCAGGGGCTTAGGCCTTAAGCGGCCAGTGCGTAGTTGTCGTCGTTGGCAACTAAAGTGTTGTCACTTGCTTTACGAGGTGAGTGACGACCTCGGCATGCACCAAGCGGTGTTGCAACCCCCGTCGAAGCCAGGTCGCCCCCGTTCAGTGATCCCAGTATGGGGGCGGCCTTGGCGTGCCGCAAGGGGTCGGTGCGGCGTCGCAGGCAGGCGTTCATCCGGCATGGCCGGGTTGCTCCGCAATACCGATCACATCATCGCCCTGGTGTGCAGGTGGGGACGGGCAGCATCGCGCAGCGTGGACGTGTTGCGCTCAGTATCAGCGGGACGGCGTGTCGGGCGCGGCCTGCAGGTGGGCGGAACGTCGGGGTGATGGCGAACGGTGCAGCAGCAAGCCGGCAGGGTCCATGGATGAGGGTGCGGTCGCCGGCCTGCTGGGAAAACAGGGCGCCCGGACGGAATCGCCCCTCACAGGGAGGGGCGATGTGCCAGCGTGCGGCGGCGTCCTGCGGAGAGCCGCCATTGCCGGCCGGTGCAACGGCGGGATCACATTCCGCGGGTGGGATCCAGCTGCAGTGCACGCGCGCGTCCGAGATCGTCGAGGAATTGGTCGGCGTTGCGCTTGTCTCGTGCCAGGGCGTCACGCGGCCTGCATTGCGTGGTGGGAATCGAGGAACCCGTGCGCTTCACGCGGCGGCACACGACATCCGACTTGCCGTCGTCGGTGCCGGCGACCGCCGGTGCCAGGGTCGCGTTGACGCGCGCCTGCGCGGTCCGGATGCGGGCGCGGTTGCGGACCGGATCTTCGGCAATCAGGCGTTCCAGGGTATCGAGCGAACGCATCACGATGCGCTTTTCGGCATCGGTGAGGGCCTTGGGCACGTTCGGACCTTCCAGGTTGGTACGGATGAAATCAGCCACCTCCGGAAAGACGTCCGGGTTGAGTTCGTCTTCGGAGATCACGAACGTGCTGGCCTGTGCGCCGCACGCGAAGGCCAGGAGGGCGAGGGCAGCCACGATCGGCCGGATGAGGGAGCGGGTCTTCATTCGCTTGGGTCCTTGAGTGTCGTCGGGCGAAACGATCTACGCATTTCGTCGTACGAACTATACGCAAAACTTTCGGGTATGCAAGAGGGAATCGGGGCGGGATGGGTGGCCGGGCGGGGTACGGGCGACAGGGCCGTTTTCGTGGCCTGGGCTGAAGGATTCCGCAGGGGGATTGTTCCGCAGCCAGCCTAGCGCGCCGACAGCTCGTTCGGTGTCAGTGCGGCTTCGGGCCATGGCGTCTGGTGTTTCGCTTTGGCGATCCGACCGGCTGCCAGCGTCCCGATCCGGCCATGGCGTGCCGGTTTCGATCTGGTGGGTGGTGTCCCGCATGCGAGGGGCGCGGTTCCGGGCCACGTCCTGTGGCGGCGGGCTGCAAGGGGCCCCGTCGCCAGGGATGCCTGCCCATTGCCCGCTCCACCAGCGCGCCTGTTCGTAAGGCGTGCCGGGCCAGTTGAAATCCCCGGAATCCGGGCGCGCGCGTCGCAGCTATGCGTCGGCGGGACGCAGGTCCGGCTGTGACGTGTCGATCTGGACCGCGACGCCGGTCGCCAGGCGCAGCGGTCCTTCGGTCCGTTCCTTCGACATCACGGCCAGCGCATGCCAGCCCTCGCTGTCGCCGATGGCCCAGACGATTTCCCCCGCCGCCGTGTCGCCGTCACCCGTCACCCGGGTCATGGCCGGCGGTGGCTCGCCTGGACCTGACAGCACGAACGCGGCGCGCTTGCTCTGGCCGAGGTAGTGCATGCGGGCGACGATCTCCTGGCCCGGATAGCAGCCCTTCTTGAGATCGAAGGCATGCAGGCGATCGAGTGAAAGCCATTGCGGGACGAACTGCTCGCTGCCGGGCTGCCCGGGACTGATGTAGGGCACGCCGATGCGCAGGTCGGCAAGCCGCCAGCGGCTGGCCTTTGACTCGTCGATACCCGGTCCGGAACCGGACTGGTGCAGCCACAGGTAACGCCTGCTCCCGGCATCTTCTCCGGGAAGGTCGATCACGATGTCACCCGTGCCTGCCGGTGGCGGCGTGAAGCAGCCCGCTGCCTGCCAGGACGACGTGGCGTCGAGGCGGACCTTTGCGCGGAACACGAAACGCTGCAATGACGAGGCGAGGGCGGCCGCACCGCCTGCCGGCAACCACAGCAGCAGGGTCTGTGCGTCCGCGCGGACGAGGGCGAAGAAAGCGACAAGTCGTCCCTTGGCATTGAGCCAGCCGTTCCAATGCCAGCCGCTGTCGGCGAGCGCGGTGGCGTTGTTCATGAACTGCGCCTGCGCGAACGGGACCGCATCGGCGCCGCTCAGCTGCAGGATTTCACTGTCTGGGAGGCGTGTACACATGGGCGGGGAGCCTATCATTCCGGTTGCTTCGACGGATGGATCCGTGCGTGTTGCCCGGATTGGCCTGGCTCACCGCTCATCGCGACGGGAAGATAGGGAACAGGTTCGCCCGCAGCCGGCAGGTCCCGTCGCGCACGCCCTCCTCACGCCGATCCCGCCGCCGGCATGAGGAGGGCTTTCGCCCATTCGTCGGGCCATGTTGCCTTGCGGTAAATCACTGTAAACGGTAGGCTAGACGGGATTTTTCCAGCCCCGAAATGCATCAGTCACCGTCCAGCGAACAGAACCAGCCGGAATCGTCCAGCGAGTCCGAGAAGGTCGTCGACGAACGGCCGAAGGAGTATGGCGGCCGGAAAGGCCCGGAGCCGACGCGCTACGGGGACTGGGAAAAGAACGGTCGCTGTATCGATTTTTGACGATCAAGGCTCGCCCGCCGGTGTTGCCGAACATGGGCGCGTCTTCCTGCCGGAGTATTGCCCATGCGCGAGCGTCCCCTGTCGCCGCACCTCCAGGTGTATCGATGGCCATTGAGCATGGCCCTGTCCATCCTGCACCGCGCCAGCGGCGTCGCCCTGTCAGTGGGCGCGATCGTGCTGGTCTGGTGGCTGATGGCAGTGGCCGCCGGTGGTGACCAGTACCAGCGGTTCGTGGACTGCGTCGGCTCGCCGCTCGGCAAGCTCGCCCTGTTCGGCTGGACGCTGGCGATGATGTTCCACCTGATGAGCGGCATCCGCCACCTGCTGTGGGACATGGGCTGGGGCTTCGAGCGCGAGCGCTCGCAGGCCACCGGCTGGATTGTCGTCATCGGCACGGTGGTACTGACCGCACTGGTCTGGTTGCTGGCACGGGGAGGTCTGTGATGGCCGCTGCAGGCAAGCGCATGCTGACGCCGCTGAAGCGCGTCAAGGGCCTGGGTTCGGCGCGTTCCGGCACCCGGCATTTCTGGATCCAGCGTGTCACCGCCATCGCGCTGGTGCCGCTGACGCTGTGGCTGGTGTGGGTGATTCTCGGCCTCGTCGGCCAGGATGCCTTCGTGGCGCGCGCGCGACTGGCCGAGCCGGTCACCGGCATGCTGCTGGTGGCGTACATCGCCGCGCTGTTCTGGCACACCCAGCTCGGCCTCCAGGTCGTGATCGAGGACTACGTGCACACGCGCTGGATGGAGGTCGCCCTCCAGATCCTCGTGAAGTTCGCCGCCGTCGCCGGCGCCGTGTTGGCCACCCTGGCCGTCATCCGCATCGCATTGGGCAACTGATCGCATGGACGCCTACAAGATCCACGAGCATTACTTCGACATGGTGGTGGTCGGCGCCGGCGGGGCCGGACTGCGCGCCACCTTCGGCCTGGCGCAGAAGGGTTTCAACACCGCCTGCCTGAGCAAGGTGTTCCCGACCCGCTCGCATACCGTGGCCGCGCAGGGTGGCGTCGCCGCCGCGCTCGGCAACATGGGCGAGGACGACTGGCGCTACCACTTCTACGACACGGTCAAGGGTTCGGACTGGCTGGGTGACCAGGACGCCATCGCCTACATGTGCAAGGAGGCGATCCCGGCGATCATCGAGCTGGAACACTACGGCCTGCCGTTCTCGCGCACCGAGGATGGCCGCATCTACCAGCGTCCGTTCGGCGGCATGACCACGCGCTTCGGCGAAGGCCCGCCGGCACAGCGCACCTGCGCCGCCGCCGACCGTACCGGCCACGCCATGCTGCACGCGCTGTACCAGCAGTCGCTGGCGCATGATGCACAGTTCTTCGTCGAGTTCTTCGCCCTCGACCTGATCATGGACGAGGAAGGCGCCTGCCGAGGCGTGCTGGCGCTGGAAATGGCGACCGGCGAGCTGCACCTGTTCCGTGCCCAGGGCGTGGTCCTGGCCACCGGCGGCTACGGCCGCGCCTATTTCTCCTGCACCTCGGCGCATACGTGCACCGGCGACGGTGGCGGCATGGCGCTGCGCGCCGGCCTGGCGCTGCAGGACATGGAATTCGTGCAGTTCCATCCGACCGGCATCTACGGCGCCGGCTGCCTGATCACCGAAGGCGTGCGTGGCGAAGGCGGCATCCTGCGCAACGCCAGTGGCGAGCGTTTCATGGAGCGCTATGCGCCCAGCGTGAAGGACCTGGCGCCGCGCGACATGGTCAGCCGCGCCATGACCATCGAAATCCGCGAAGGCCGCGGCTGCGGTCCGAACAAGGACCACATCCTGCTCGACCTGACCCATCTGGGCGCCGAGGTGATCCACGAGCGCCTGCCGGGCATTTCCGAAACCGCCAAGATCTTCGCCGGCGTCGACACCACGCGCCAGCCGATCCCGGTGCTGCCGACCGTGCACTACAACATGGGCGGCATCCCGACCAACTACCACGGCGAAGTCGTGCAGCTGCGCCACGGCGATCCGGATGCGGTGGTGCCGGGCCTGTACGCGATCGGCGAAGCCGCCTGCGTATCGGTCCATGGCGCCAACCGGCTGGGCTCCAACTCGCTGCTGGACCTGGTGGTGTTCGGACGCGCGGTGGCCAACCGCTGCGCCGCGACGCTGACGCCGGGTGCGCGCCACAAGCCGCTGCCGACCTCGGCCTGCGACAAGGCGCTGGACAACCTGGACCGCCTGCGCCATTCCAACGGCAGCCGTGCCACCGCCGAGATCCGCCTGGACATGCAGCGGACGATGCAGAACGACGCGGCGGTGTTCCGCACCTCCAGGTCGCTCAGCGAAGGCGTCAGCAACATCGGCCGCGTGTTCGACAGCTTCCAGGACGTCCGCGTCAGCGACCGTTCGCTGGTCTGGAACTCCGACCTCATCGAGACGCTGGAACTGCAGAACCTCCTCGGCCAGGCGGTCGTCACCATGGCCTGCGCGGAAAATCGCAAGGAATCCCGTGGCGCCCACGCGCACGAGGATTACCCGCAGCGTGACGATGCCAACTGGATGAAGCACACGCTGTGCTGGATCGACGGTAACGGCAAGACCACCATCGATTACCGCCCGGTGCATCTCCAGACCGGTTCCGACGAAGTCGATACCGTTCCGCCCAAGGCGCGCGTCTACTGACGCCCGCCGCGTGCCTGCCTAGCCAGATGCAAGGATTGAGCCATGGCTGAGTTTTCGCTGCCCAAGAATTCCCGGATCACCCAGGGCAAGACCTGGCGCGCGCCTGCCGGCGCCACCAACGTCCGCACGTTCAAGGTCTATCGCTGGGATCCGGACACGGATGCGAATCCGCGCACCGACGTCTACGAGATCGACATGGACACCTGCGGTCCGATGGTCCTGGACGCGCTGATCAAGATCAAGAACGAGATCGACCCGACGCTGACGTTCCGCCGCTCGTGCCGCGAGGGCATCTGCGGTTCGTGCTCGATGAACATCGACGGCCGCAACACTCTGGCCTGCACGAAGGCGCTGGAAGAGATCAAGGGCGAGGTGAAGATCTATCCGCTGCCGCACATGCCGGTGGTGAAGGACCTGGTGCCCGACCTGACGCATTTCTATGCGCAGTATGCATCCATCCAGCCCTGGCTGAAGACGGAAACGCCGGCGCCTTCGGGGCGCGAGCGCCTGCAGTCGCCGGAGGACCGCAAGAAGCTCGACGGCCTGTACGAGTGCATCCTGTGCGCGAGCTGTTCGACGGCGTGCCCGAGCTACTGGTGGAACTCCGACCGTTACCTCGGCCCGGCCGTGCTGCTCCAGGCCTACCGCTGGATCGTCGACAGCCGCGACGAAGCCACCGGCGAGCGCCTGGACCAGCTGGAAGATCCGTTCCGCCTGTACCGCTGCCACACCATCATGAACTGCACCAACACCTGTCCCAAGGGCCTGAATCCGGCCGAGGCGATCGGCGAGATCAAGCAGTTGCTGGTGGAGCGCCAGGGCGCCTGAGCGGACGCATGAACGTTGGGGTCGTGGTCATGAAAGGCATCGGGGTCACCGCGGGAAGGCGGGATCCCGCTCTTCGCATCGGCCATGGCTGCCGTATCCCGTCCTGTGCATCAGTTCAGGCCGGACAGGACCGGCCCGGCAACGGTATCGTCGCGTGAGTGCCGACATCGGTCGCCTGCGCTGGCGCTGCCGCCGCGGCATGAAGGAGCTGGATGCGCTCTTCAATGCGAGGCTTGACGCGCTCATCGCCCAGGGCGATGCCGACGGGCTGGCTCGCTTCCAGCGCCTGCTGGAATGCGAGGACGACCAGCTCTGGCGCTGGTGTCTGGGTCACCAGCATCCCGGGGATGCCGACCTGGCGGCGGAAATCGATGCCCTCCGCGCCATCCATCCGGATTGAGCATCGCCCCTCGCGCTGGCAGCGGGCGCTGACTCTCACGCTTGTGGTTGCGGCCGGTGTCGCACTGGCTTTCGCCCGGTGGCCCATGGCTGGGCGGATTCTCGCGCTGCTCATCTACGCCGCATGCGTGGCGCTGGTCGTCCGTCGGGTTCGTCAGGCTTCCTGGTCGGCGGTGTCATGGTCCGCGGATGGAAGCTGGCGCATCGCCTGCGATGACGGGAAGGAGCGGCCGGCGACCCTGCAGGAATCACGGCTGTTCGGCCCGCTGATCGCGCTGCGGCTGCGCGTCGGCGATGCGGTCCTGCGGGTGCTGCTGTGGCCCGACAGCGCCGATGCCGATGACCTCCGGCGCCTGCGGATCCGGCTCGGTCGTGAATCCGGGCAGGGCGGGGACACTGCAAAGTAGGGGGCACCGCCGGGTTTCCGTTAAGCTGCCGCCCCCGATCCCGGAACGTTCGCCGCATGTTTCGACCCCTGGCCCTGTGCATCGGCTTGCGCTACACGCGCGCCAAACGGCGCAACGGATTCATCTCCTTCATTTCCGCGGCTTCCGTCCTCGGCATCGCACTGGGCGTCACCGCCTTGATCACCGTGGTGTCGGTGATGAACGGTTTCGAGAAGGAGCTGCGTGCCCGCATTCTGGGCATGATCTCGCATGCGACCATTTCCGGCGTCGGCAGCGGGCTCGGCGCGTCCGAATGGCAGGCCGCGATGTCGTCGGCGCAGGGCGACAGCCGCGTGGTCGGCGCCGCGCCCTACATCGAACGCGAGGCCATGCTGCAGGGCCAGCAGGTGGCCGGCGCCATCATCCGCGGCATCGATCCGGCCAGCGAGCCTTCGGTGTCGCAGATCGCCGGGCAGATCAAGCATGGCCGGTTCGACGGCCTGAAGGCAGGGGAGTTCGGCATCGTGCTCGGCCAGGAGCTGGCCTGGGTGCTGGGTGCCCAGGTCGGTGATCGCGTCACCGTCTACGCGCCTGAAGTGCGGGCGACGCCGGTCGGCGCGATGCCGACCCTGCGCAGCTTCAAGGTCGTGGCGGTGTTCGAGGCCGGCATGCAGGAATACGACCGCGGCCTTGCGATGATCCATCTGCAGGACGCACAGCGGCTGTATCGCATGGG
The DNA here is from genome assembly GCF_004343305.1 of Pseudofulvimonas gallinarii. Taxonomy (GTDB): domain Bacteria; phylum Pseudomonadota; class Gammaproteobacteria; order Xanthomonadales; family UBA2363; genus Pseudofulvimonas; species Pseudofulvimonas gallinarii. The sequence continues at coordinate 9,027 of NZ_SMAF01000001.1, forward strand.
TGACCAGGTCACTGGCGTGCGCCTGAAACTCACCGACCTGTTCCAGGCCTGGCACGTCGCCCGCGACCTCGCCGACCAGCTGGGGGGTCTCTACCGCGTGCGCGACTGGAGCCAGGAGAACGCAAACTTCTTCGAAGCGGTGCGCATGGAGAAGATGGTCATGTTCATCATCCTCTCGCTGATCGTCGCCGTTGCCGCCTTCAACCTGGTGTCGAGCCTGGTGATGCTGGTGACCGACAAACAGGCCGACATCGCCATCCTGCGCACGCTTGGCCTGAGTCCGCGTGAAGTGATGGGCGTGTTCATGGTGCAGGGCTCGATCATCGGCGTCTTCGGTACGCTCCTGGGCGTGGCTGGCGGGCTGGCGCTGGCGTTCAATGTCGAGCGCCTGGTGCGCTGGCTGGAAGGCGTGCTTGATCGCCAGTTCCTGTCGCCGGACATCTACTACATCAGCACGCTGCCATCGGATCCGCAGGCGGCCGACATCATCGCCACCACGGTCGTGGCGCTGATCCTCGCCGCATTGGCGACCCTGTATCCGGCGTGGCGCGCTTCGCGCGTCGATCCCGCCGCCGCGCTCCGCTATGAGTGACCCTGCGATGACTGGCACCACCGTCCTGGCCTGCCGCGGCCTGTCGATGACCTATTCCGAGGGCAGCATTCGCACCGAGGTATTGCGCGGCGTCGATTTCGAAGTGCATTCCGGGGAAACCGTCGCGATCGTCGGGGCTTCCGGGTCCGGCAAGAGCACGCTGCTGCACCTGCTCGGCGGACTGGATACACCCAGCGCCGGCGAAGTGCAGGTCATGGGCGAAGCGATGACCCGGCTGGGTGACGCCGCGCGCGGACGCCTGCGCAACCGCGCCCTGGGATTCATCTACCAGTTCCACCACCTCCTGCCGGAGTTCACGGCGCTGGAGAACGTCGCCATGCCGCTGGTCATCGGCGGCAGCGATGTGGCATCGGCGCGGCGGCGCGCGAGCACCCTCCTGGAGCGGGTCGGCCTGGGCCAGCGCATGGAGCACAAGCCGGGCGAGCTGTCCGGTGGTGAACGCCAGCGCGCGGCGGTCGCGCGCGCACTGGTGACGCGTCCGGCCTGTGTGCTCGGGGACGAGCCGACCGGCAACCTGGATGCGCGCAATGCCGGCGCGGTATACGAGCTGATGCTGGAACTCAACCGCGAAATCGGCACCGCCATCGTGCTGGTGACGCACGACCGTTCACTGGCGGCGCGTGCAGCGCGCGTGCTCGAACTGCGCGAAGGCCGCCTGCAGCCGGCGGCCTGAGTTTGCGCCGCCAGCAGGGCAGGGCGGCCGTCAGTCCGCCTGCCGTTCCGCCAGCGGCTGCGCCACCTGGACGCGGAAATGCCGCGATCGCCGCGCCGACATCCGCAGCAGCAGCCAGTCGGGCAGGTACTTGGTCATCAGGTAGATCGTCTTGTAGAGCAGCCCGCTGATCTGCACGATCCGGCCGCGCTCCACGGCACCAAGCGCATCCCGGGCGACGCGGTCGGCCTGCAGCCAGATCCACTTCGGCATACGGTTCATCAGCGGCCGCGCGCCATTGACGTCATGGAACTCCGACAGGGTGAAGCCGGCGCAGACGGCGCAGGTGTTGACGCCGCGGCCGCGGTATTCCAGTGCCAGCGACTGGGAAAACTTCACCAGGAAGGATTTCGAGGCGGCATACAGCGTATGGCCGGCGGTGCCGGGAATCAGGCCGGCGACCGAGGCGATGTTGATGATGCGCCCATGGCCACGCTCCAGCATGCCTGGCAGCAGGCGCCAGGCCAGCTCCACCGGTGCCGACACCATGATCTGCAGGAAATCGCGGTGCACCGGCCAGTCCTGGTCACGCAGGTGGCCAGGGATGCCGTATCCGGCGTTGTTGACGAGCAGGTCGATGCCGAGGCCGCGCTCATCCAGCTCTGCGGCGATCTGCGCCGGTGCCCCGGCCTGGTTCAGGTCGGCGACGAGGATGGTCGAATGGCTGCCATGCGCCGATTCCAGTTCGGCCGCCAGCGCTTCCAGGCGCTCGCGACGGCGGGCGGTCAGCACCAGGTCGTAGCCGCGGGACGCCAGTTCGCGGGCGAATGCGGCGCCGATGCCGGCGGAGGCGCCGGTCACCAGTGCCAGCGGGCGGCGTTGCGGGTGGTTCGACACGGTGCGTCCCTCCAGTGTGTGAGCGATCCGGATTGTAGGCTGCGACGCCGGCGGCACACACGGGCCTGCGGCGCCCATGCGACCACGCGAACCGAATTGGACGGCCAGCACCTTTCCGGCGTTCCCTTTCCCGTCGGCAGTCTGTAACCTTCGCGCCCGACGAACGCAGGGTGCGGAGATGCGCAGGAAGATCATCGCCGGAAACTGGAAAATGCATGGCGACCGCGTGCTGGCGGCCGCGCTTGCCGAGGCCTGCGTGTCGATCGTGCAGGCACGTCCGCACCTGGACGTCATCGTCTTCCCGCCGTTCACGCTGCTGGCCGGCGTCGCCGGCAGGCTGTCCGGCTCGAAGGCCGCCACCGGTGCCCAGGACGTGAGCGAGCATGCCCGCGGCGCCTACACCGGTGAGGTGTCGGCGGCGATGCTGGTCGAGGCGGGCTGCACGCATGTCCTGGTTGGTCACTCCGAACGCCGGCAGCTTCACGGCGAGGACGATGCCACGGTCGCCCGCAAGTTCATGGCCGCGCAGGCCGCCGGCCTGGTGCCGGTGCTGTGCCTCGGCGAAAGCCGGGCTGAACGCGAGTCCGGCTCCACCGAAACGGTGGTCGGCCGGCAACTGGGGGCGGTGATGGAGGCGGCCGGGGTCGCCGCGCTGGAGCGCGCGATCGTCGCCTATGAGCCGGTCTGGGCCATTGGCACCGGCCTGACCGCCAGTCCCGATCAGGCGCAGTCCGTTCATGCCTTCCTGCGTAGCGAAGTCGCGCGGCAGGATGCTAGAATCGCCGCTTCGCTAAGAATCCTGTACGGCGGCAGCGTCAAGCCCGACAATGCCGCGGGGTTGTTCGGCCAGGAGGACATCGACGGCGCGCTGATCGGAGGCGCCTCGCTGGTCGCCGCCGACTTCGCCGCCATCGCGGATGCCGCACGGGATTGAGCCGGATTCTAGTACTGGAACGAACATGATTTTCACTCTGATGATGGTGCTGTATGTGGTGCTGGCGGTCTTCATGATCGGCTTCATCCTCATCCAGCGTGGTGCGGGTGCTTCCGCCGGTTCGGGTTTCGGCGCCGGTGCGTCGGCGACGGTCTTCGGCGCCCGCGGCGCGGCCTCGTTCCTGACCAAGGCGACGAAGTGGCTGGCGATCAGCTTTTTCGTGCTGACCCTCGGCATGGCGATGTACGTGCAGCGCTCCGGCCTGGTCGCCAATGCACCGAGCGACGACCTGGGCGTCATGTCCGGCGTCGAAGTACCGCTGGCACCGGAAGGGGCGACGGATGTCCCGGCGGCCCCCGCGGCAGCGGCTCCGGTCGTTGACGAGGCGCCGGCGGCGCCGGTGGTCGAGGAGCCGTCTCCGGAACCCCAGGAACAGTAATCCCTTGAATCCTTGAACATTGCGGATGTGGTGGAATTGGTAGACACGCTATCTTGAGGGGGTAGTGGCGCAAGCTGTGTGGGTTCGAGTCCCACCATCCGCACCAGTTGTAGAAGTCGCCGCCCACAAGGCGGCGACGTCATAAAGAGCGTCTCGATCCGCTGCCCTGCAGGCGCGACGACGCGATGTCCGGAGTGCCCCGTCGCACTCCAGAATGGCGACCCCGGCGCGCAGCGTGCTGCGCCGCGAGCCGGCCGCGAAGGGTTTCGATTTGTCCTGTCATTGGAGGACAGGACACCCGGCCAGGGATGGCCAGTGCTGATGTGTCGGCGGTGCCGGCACGGAGGTTGACGTGCTAAGCGAATATTTCCCGATACTGGTGTTCCTGGGTGTTTCCACCGGCCTGGGACTGGCATTGCTGGCTATCGGCCAGCTGATCGCGCCGAAAAAGCCGGAGGCCGAAAAGGGTTCGCCCTATGAATGCGGCTTCGAGGCCTTCGAGGATGCGCGCTCGCGTTTCGACGTGCGCTATTACCTGATCGCGATCCTGTTCATCGTCTTCGATCTCGAGATCGCCTTCCTGTTCCCGTGGGCGCTGGTCTTCGACGCACTCGGCATCGAGGCCATCGTCGCGATGGCGGTGTTCCTGGGCATCCTGGTGATCGGTTTCATCTACGAATGGAAGAAGGGAGCGCTGGAATGGGAATGACCCCGTACCGCACGCCCGATGCAGAGGTCAGCACCTCCTTCTGGCGCAACCCCGAGCCGAACGGCATCGTCGACGACATCCTGCGTCCCGATGGCCGCCTGGCCGAGGAGGGATACACCACCACCACGCTGGACGCGCTGGTGAACTGGGCGCGTACCGGCTCGCTGTGGCCGGTGACGTTCGGCCTGGCCTGCTGTGGCGTCGAGATGATGCACGCCGGTGCCTCGCGCATCGACCTGGACCAGTACGGCGTCGTGTTCCGTCCATCGCCGCGCCAGTCCGACGTCATGATCGTCGCCGGTACGCTGGTGAACAAGATGGCGCCGGCCCTGCGCAAGGTCTATGACCAGATGCCGGAACCGAAGTGGGTGATCTCCATGGGTTCCTGCGCCAACGGCGGTGGCTACTACCACTACTCGTATTCGGTGGTGCGCGGCTGCGACCGCATCGTGCCGGTCGACGTGTATGTACCGGGCTGCCCGCCGACTGCCGAAGCACTGGTGTACGGCATCCTGCAGCTGCAGAAGAAGATCCGCCGCAGCAACAACTTCAAGCGCTGAGGAGCACGGACGTGAGCGAAGCGATCGCGAGCCTGGCCGAGCGCCTGGTCGCCCATTTCCAGGACCGTGTCCGCGTCACCGAGGCCGTTGGCCAGGTCACGCTCGAGACCGGCCACGAGCACTGGCTGGATGTCGCGCGCGTGCTGCGCGACGAATTCGGTTTCGAGCAGCTGGTCGACCTGTGCGGCGTTGATTACCTGGGTTACGGCGCTGGCGAGTGGGATGTGTCGGACGTCAGCTCCGGCGGCTTCTCCCGTGGCGTCGAAGGCACCGGTCCCGGTCGCTTCCGCTGGGAGGACCGCCCGGAAAGCGTCAACCAGCCGCGCCGTTTCGCCGTGGTCGCGCAGCTGCTGTCGGTCAGCCGTAATGCCCGCCTGCGCATCCGCTGCTTCGCGCCGGATGACGAATTGCCGATGGTGCCGTCGCTGACCGGCATCTGGCCGGGCGTGAACTGGTTCGAGCGCGAGGCGTTCGACCTGTACGGCGTCGTCTTCGAAGGCCATCCCGACCTGCGCCGCCTGCTGACCGACTACGGTTTCATCGGCCATCCGTTCCGCAAGGACTTCCCTCTGATCGGCAACGTCGAAGTGCGCTACGACCCCGACAAGGGCCGCGTCGTCTACGAGCCGGTGACGTCGGTGCAGCCACGCGTCGGCGTGCCGCGCGTGTTGCGCGAGGACGCCCGCTATTCCACCGCTTCCGCCGAGCAGGCACAGCGCCGGGCAGGGCAGGGCTGATATGGAAATCCAGAGCTACACGATGAATTTCGGCCCCCAGCATCCGGCCGCGCACGGCGTTCTGCGACTGGTGCTGGAGATGGAAGGCGAGGTGGTCCAGCGCGCCGACCCGCACGTTGGCCTGCTGCATCGTGCCACCGAGAAGCTGGCCGAGTCGAAGCCGTTCAACCAGTCGATCGGCTACATGGACCGCCTCGACTACGTCTCGATGATGTGCAACGAGCATGCCTACGTGCGCGCCATCGAAACGCTGATGGGCATCGAGGTGCCGATCCGCGCCCAGTACATCCGCACGATGTACGACGAGATCACGCGCATCCTCAACCACCTGATGTGGATCGGCTCGAACGGTCTCGACCTGGGTGCGATGGCGATCTTTCTGTACGCCTTCCGCGAGCGCGAGGAACTGATCGACTGCTACGAGGCGGTCAGCGGTTCGCGCATGCACGCGACCTATTACCGTCCGGGTGGCGTCTATCGCGACCTGCCGGACACCATGCCGAAGTACCGGGAGTCGCCGTGGCGCAACGCGAAGGAGCTGAAGCGCCTGAACGCGAACCGCGAGGGCTCGCTGCTCGATTTCATCGAGTCGTTCACGCAGGAATTCCCGAAGCGGGTCGACGAGTACGAAACGCTGCTGACCGACAACCGGATCTGGAAGCAGCGCACCGTCAACATCGGCGTGGTTTCGCCGGAACTGGCGCTGGCCTGGGGCATGACCGGCTGCATGCTGCGCGGTTCGGGCGTCGAGTGGGACCTGCGCAAGAAGCAGCCGTATGCCGCCTATGACCGCGTCGATTTCGACATCCCGGTCGGCGTGAATGGCGACTGCTACGACCGTTACCTGGTGCGCGTCGCGGAAATGCGCGAGTCCAACCGCATCATCAAGCAGTGCGTGGACTGGCTGCGTGCCAACCCGGGCCCGGTGATGGTCGACAACTACAAGGTCGCACCGCCGTCGCGCACGGAAATGAAGAACGACATGGAAGCGCTGATCCACCACTTCAAGCTGTTCTCCGAGGGTTACTCGGTGCCGGCTGGCGAGGTGTACTGCGCGGTCGAGGCGCCGAAGGGCGAGTTCGGCGCCTACCTGGTCTCGGACGGTGCCAACAAGCCGTTCCGGCTGAAGCTGCGTCCGCCCGGATTCGCACACCTGTCCTCGATGGACGCCGTCGTCCGCGGCCACATGCTGTCCGACGTGGTGGCGATGATCGGCACCTACGACATCGTGTTCGGCGAGGTGGATCGATGAACGCGCGTTGCGCGGCACGGGTCCCGGCTGGCGGGAACCGCGGAGAGATGGCATGAAGGCAACCGGCAATTTCGACAAGGTCAAGGACGTTGATCCGCACGTCGTCCTCAGCGACGCCACGCGCGCGCACATCGACCACTGGCTGACCAAGTTCCCGCCCGACCGCAAGCGCTCGGCGGTGATCCAGGCCCTGTTCGCGGCGCAGCAGCAGAACGGCGGCTGGCTCAGCGACGAGCTGATCGCCGCGGTGGCGAAGTACCTGGACCTGCCGCCGGTGTGGGCCTACGAGGTGGCCAGCTTCTACTCGATGTTCGAGCTGCAGCCGGTCGGCCGCAACAATGTCGCCATCTGCACCAACATCTCCTGCTGGCTCAATGGCGCGGAAGACATCGTCCGCCATTGCGAGAACAAGCTGGGCGTCAAGCTCGGCGAGAGCAGCGCCGACGGCCGCGTCTACCTCAAGAAGGAGGAAGAGTGCCTGGCCGCGTGCTGTGGCGCGCCGATGATGGTGGTCAACGGCCACTACCACGAGAAGCTCACGCCCGAAAAGGTCGATGAGATTCTCGACGCATTGAAGTGAGGATCGACATGGCGCATCACGAGTCCACCGGTCCCGTCGGCCCGCCGCCGCAGGAGCACAACGTCGTCTACACGACGCTGCACTACGACACGCCGTGGAGCTACGAGAACTATCTCAAGGCCGGTGGTTACCAGGCCTGGCGCAAGGTGCTGACCGAAAAGACGGATCCGGCGGCGATCGTCGACCAGGTCAAGGCCAGCGGCCTGCGTGGCCGCGGCGGCGCCGGTTTCCCGACCGGCCTGAAGTGGTCGTTCATGCCGCGCACGGCGCCGGGCCAGAAGTACATCCTGTGCAACTCCGACGAATCGGAGCCCGGCACCTGCAAGGACCGCGACATCCTGCGCTTCAATCCGCACGCTGTCGTCGAGGGCCTGGCGATCGCCTGCTACGCGACCGGTTCCACGGTCGCCTACAACTACCTGCGTGGCGAGTTCCACCACGAGCCGTTCGAGCACTTCGAGCAGGCACTGGCTGACGCCTACAGGCATGGCTGGCTGGGCAAGGACATCCTCGGCTCCGGCATCGACGTCGACATCTACGCCGCACTCGGCGCGGGTGCCTACATCTGCGGAGAGGAAACCGCGCTGATGGAGTCGCTGGAGGGCAAGAAGGGCCAGCCGCGCTTCAAACCGCCGTTCCCGGCGAACTTCGGTCTCTACGGCCGGCCGACGACGATCAACAACACCGAGACCTATGCCTCGGTGCCGGCGATCCTGCGCAACGGCGCCGAGTGGTTCCTCAACCTCGGCAAGCCGAACAATGGCGGCCCGAAGGCCTTCTCGGTGTCCGGCCACGTCAACCGTCCGGGCAACTACGAGGTCCGCCTGGGCACGCCGTTCCGCGAACTGCTGGACATGGCCGGTGGCGTGCGCAACGGCAACCAGCTGAAGGCGGTGATTCCGGGCGGGTCGTCGATGCCGGTGCTGCCTGCGGACGTCATGCTGGAATGCACGATGGACTACGACTCGATCCAGAAGGCCGGTTCCGGCCTGGGTTCGGGGGCCGTCATCGTCATGGACGAGACGACCTGCATGGTCCGCGCCTGCCAGCGCATCGCGCGCTTCTACTACGCCGAGTCCTGCGGCCAGTGCACGCCGTGCCGTGAGGGCACCGGCTGGATGTACCGCATGCTCACGCGCATCGTCGAAGGCAAGGCCACCATCGAGGACGTCGGCATGCTGCGCGAGGCCGCCGGCCAGATCGAAGGGCACACCATCTGTGCCTTCGGCGAAGCCGCCGCCTGGCCGGTGCAGGGTTTCCTGCGCCACTTCTGGCATGAATTCGAGTACTACGTGACCCACAAGCGTTCCATGGTCGCCGACAAGCTGGGAGTGGCGGCATGAGCACCCAACCCAATCCGCAGCCGCAGGACCTGGTGAACCTCGAGATCGACGGCAAGCCGGTCTCGGTTCCCAAGGGCAGCATGATCATCGAGGCGTCCGACCAGGTCGGCGTCCCGGTACCGCGCTTCTGCTACCACAAGAAGCTGCCCATCGCCGCCAATTGCCGCATGTGCCTGGTCGAGGTCGAGAAGTCGCCGAAGCCGATGCCCGCCTGCGCCACGCCGGTGATGGAAGGCATGAAGGTGTTCACGCGCTCCGAGAAGGCGCTGCGCTCGCAGCGCAATGTCATGGAGTTCCTGCTGATCAACCACCCGCTGGACTGCCCGATCTGCGACCAGGGCGGGGAGTGCGAGCTTCAGGATGTGGCCATGGGCTACGGCCGTTCGGTGAGCCGCTTCGTCGAGCGCAAGCGCGTCGTCGCCGACGAGGATCTCGGTCCGCTGATCGCCACCGACATGACGCGCTGCATCCACTGCACGCGCTGCGTGCGCTTCATGCGCGAAATCGCCGGCACCACCGAGCTGGGTGGCATGGGCCGTGGCGAGCACCTGGAAATCGGCACCTACGTCGGCAAGTCGATCGAATCGGAAATCGGCGGCAACATCATCGATGTCTGCCCGGTCGGTGCGCTGACCAACAAGGTTTTCCGATTCAAGGCGCGTCCCTGGGAGCTGATCGCGCGACCGTCGCTGGGCTACCACGACGCGCTGCATTCCAACCTGTTCCTCCATGTCCGCCGTGGCCAGGTCCTGCGCACCGTGCCGCGCGAGAACGAGGCCGTCAACGAGAACTGGCTGTCCGACCGCGACCGCTATTCGCACGCGGGCCTGTACAGCGCCGATCGCGCGACGCAGCCGCTGCTGCGCGATGGCGACAGCTGGCGCGAAGCCGGCTGGCAGGAAGCGTTGGAGCGCGTTGCCGACATCCTGCGTGATGCGCCGCTCGGCCGCACCGGTTTCCTGGTGGGCGGATCGACGTCGTGCGAAGAAGGCGCTCTGTTGCGCCGCCTGGCCGACCATCTCGGCAGCCCCTACATCGACCATCGCCTCGGCCAGGTCGACTTCGCCGATGACGGCACGCACGCCGCCAGGGCCGGTTTCGAAATGCCGCTGGAGCAGATCGAGAGCGCGAAGACCGTTCTCCTGGTCGGCTGCAACCCGCGCCACGAAGCGCCGCTGCTCGGCCATCGCATCCGCAAGGCCTGGAAGGCCGGCGCGCAGGTGCATGCCGTCAATCCGGTCGCCTTCGACCTGTATTTCGACCTGGCCAGCCAACACATCGCAGCGCCGTCGAAACTTGTGCAGCAGCTCGCCGCCGTCGCTGCGGCGGCACTGGACGGTGCCGCCGCCCCGCAGGCGCTGGCGGGCCTGATCGCCTCGGCGAAGCCGGGCGAGGGCGAACGCAACCTGGTCAAGGCGCTGCGCGATGGTGGTCCGGCCGTCGTCATCGTCGGCGACCATGCCAACCGTTCCGCCGTGGCTTCGCAGCTGCGTGCCCTGGCGCGACTCGTCGCAAGCAGCACCGGTGCTGCCTTCAACCTGTTGCCGGTTGCCAGCAATGGCGTCGGTCTGGCGCAGGCGGGTGCCGTGCCGTCGAAGGGCGACGCCCATGTCGCCGCCATGCTCGCGCAGCCCCTGCCGGCCTATGTGCTTTACAACGCCGAAATGCTCGACTTCGCCGAGCCGGCGCGCGCACGGGAGGCGCTCGGCGCCGCCAGGGTCATCGCGTTCTCGGCCTATGCCGACGAGGCCATGAAGCAGGTTGCCGACGTCATCCTGCCGATCGGCCTGCTGCCGGAAATCGATGCGACGCTGGTCAATGTCGATGGCCTGGTGCAAACGACCACCGCTGGCGGCGCGCTGCAGGGCAGTGCGCAGCCGGGCTGGCGTGCGCTGCGTGCGCTGGCCGAACTGCTGCAGGCCAAGGGCTTCGGGTTCACCGACCTGGGCGGCCTGCGCGCCAGCCTAACGCTGCAGGCAGCACAGGCGGACGACCGCTTTGCCGTCGCCGCGCCGTCCGAGGCCGCCGCGGTCGAGCGCGTCAATGCCTTGCCGGTCTATCGCAGTGACGCCGTGGTCCGCCGGTCCGCCCCGCTGCAGGCGACGCCGATCGCCACGTCGGCCGCCCTGCGCATCAGCGCCGGGACCGCGATGCGCCTGGGCCTGTCCGACGGCGGTCGTGCGCGTGTCCGTGGCGCTGGCGGCGATGCGGTCCTCCCGGTCAGCGTCGATTCGCGGATTGCCGATGGCGCCGTCTGCATCGACGCCGGATTTGAAGCGACATCGCAGCTGCCGGCTTCCGGCGCGCTGAGTATCGAAGGAGCCGCGCCGTGATCGACTGGTTGCGCGAACTGTTCCTGGCCTGGGGTCCATTCGGTCTCCTGGTCTGGACCCTGATCAAGATCCTCGTGATCGTCCTGCCGGTGGTGCTGGGCGTGGCCTTCTACGTGCTCTTCGAGCGCAAGGTCCTCGGCTGGATGCATGCCCGCCACGGACCGGTGTTCGTCGGCAAGGTCTTCGGCATCGGCTGGATCCAGCCGTTCGCCGACGTCGTCAAGCTGCTGCTCAAGGAAGTGGTGCGACCGACCAACGCGCACGGCTTCCTCTACTTCCTGGCCCCGCTGCTGGCACTGGCGCCGGCGCTGGCGGCCTGGGCGGTCGTGCCGTTCGATGACGGCGTGGTGCTGGCCGACGTCAATGCCGGACTGCTGTACCTGCTGGCGATGACGTCGATGGGCGTGTACGGCATCATCCTTGCCGGCTGGGCCTCGAACTCGAAGTACGCGTTCCTCGGCGCCATGCGTTCGGCGGCACAGGTGGTCAGCTATGAAATCGCCATGGGCTTCGCGCTGGTCGGCGTGCTCGTGGCCGCGGGCAGCCTCAACCTGACCACGATCGTCCACGCCCAGAACGGTGCCGGCGGCGTGCTGAGCTGGTTCTGGCTGCCGCTGCTGCCGCTGTTCCTGGTTTATTTCATCTCCGGCGTCGCCGAGACCAACCGCGCGCCCTTCGACGTCGCCGAAGGCGAGTCGGAGATCGTCGCCGGTTTCCACGTCGAGTATTCGGGTGCGGCATTCGCACTGTTCTTCCTCGCCGAATACGCGAACATGATCCTGATCTCCTTCCTGACCTCGATCCTGTTCATGGGTGGCTGGCTGTCGCCGTTCCCGGAAACCGTGCCGGTGCTGGGCGCCGATGGCTGGTGGTGGCTGGCGGTCAAGGTCGTGTTCTTCATGTTCAGCTTCCTGTGGCTGCGCGCGACCTTCCCGCGTTACCGCTATGACCAGATCATGCGCCTGGGCTGGAAGATCTTCATCCCGATCACGATCGTCTGGATCCTGGTTGTGGCCTTGATGGTCCATTACGGCTGGCTGGTCCAGTTGAAGGCCTGACCCCATGAAACGATTCACGCATTACCTCAAGAGCCTGATGCTGCTGGAGCTGCTCCAGGGCATGGGCGTGACCCTGCGTTACTTCGTGAAGCCGAAGTACACGATGCACTACCCGCAGGAGAAGATCCCGAAGTCGCACCGGTTCCGGGGCCTGCATGCGCTGCGCCGTTATCCGAACGGCGAAGAGCGCTGCATTGCCTGCAAGCTGTGCGAGGCGGTCTGCCCGGCGCTGGCGATCACGATCGACTCGGAGATGCGCGAGGACGGCACCCGCCGCACCACGCGCTACGAGATCGACCTGTTCAAGTGCATCTACTGCGGCTTCTGCGAGGAATCCTGCCCGGTGGATTCGATCGTCGAGACCGACATCCACGAATACCACTTCGAGAAGCGCGGCGAGAATGTCGTGACCAAGCCGCAGCTGCTGGCCATCGGCGACCGTTTCGAAGCGCAGATTGCCGCCGCGCGCGCGCTCGACGCGCCGTACCGTTGAGGGCCGGGACGATGACGAAGCTGGATACCCTTCGAGACAGCGGCGCCAGCGCGCCGGCAGCCGGCGTCGCCGCAAAGGAGCGCTCGTGGACCTGATCGTGGACAACCTTGAACTGATCGCGTTCTACGCCTTCGCCGGCCTGTGCCTGGCGTCGGCGCTGGCGGTGATCAGCGTGCGCAATTCCGTGCATGCGGCGCTGTTCCTCGTGTTGACGTTCTTCAGCGCCGCCTGCACCTGGCTGCTGGCGCGGGCGGAGTTCCTCGGCATCGCCCTGGTGCTGGTATACGTCGGCGCCGTGATGGTGCTGTTCCTGTTCGTGGTGATGATGCTCGACGTGCGCACAGAGAAACTGCGCGAAGGCTTCATCCGCTACCTGCCGGTGGGCATCGTCGTCGCCGTGCTGATGCTGATGCAGATGGTGGTGCTGATCGGTGTGCGCCGCATGTCCGGCATCGGCCTGGCCGACATCCCGGGCAAGGACTTCTCCAACACCGAGGCGGTCGGCATGAAGCTGTTCACCGACCATGTCTTCGGCTTCGAGATCGCCGCCGTGATCCTGACCGTGGCCATCATCGCCGCCATCGCGCTGACCCTGCGCCGCCGTGCAGGCACCAAGCACCAGGACATCGGCGAGCAGGTCCGCGTCAAGGCCAGCGATCGAGTGCGCATCGTGAAGATGCCGTCCGAAGGCAAGCCGGAGGTCCGTCAATGATTTCGCTGGCCCATTACCTGGTGCTCGGTACCGCGCTGTTCTGCATCAGCGTCGCCGGCATCTTCATCAACCGCAAGAACGTCATCGTGCTGTTGATGGCGATCGAGCTGATGCTGCTGGCGGTCAACGTCAACTTCATCGGGTTCTCCCGGTTCCTCGGCGCCATTGACGGACAGGTTTTCGTCTTCTTCATCCTGACCGTGGCGGCCGCCGAGTCGGCGATCGGGCTGGCGATCCTGGTGGTGCTGTTCCGCAACCGGTCGACGATCAACGTCGCCGAACTGGATGACATGAAGGGATGACCGGGATGACCGCTCGCCGTGTTTTGACCGGGGCGCTTCGAACCTGCGTGGCGCCCACGCCTGGAGACAGAACGTGATCTCCCAGAATCTTCTCCTTGCCATCGTGCTGGCGCCGCTGCTGGGCGCCATCATCGCCGGCCTGTTCGGGCGCCAGGTCGGCCGCGCCGGCGCGCACACCGTCACCATCGCCGGTGTCGGCGTCGCCTGCGCGTTGTCGTTCTACGTGCTCCACCAGCTGGTCTGGGGCGCCGCCGAACCGTTCAACCAGAATGTCTACACCTGGTTCGACGTTGGTGGCTACAGCGCCCATGTCGGTTTCATGGTCGACCGCCTGACGGCGATGATGATGGTCGTGGTGACCTTCGTGTCGCTGCTGGTGCATGTCTACACGATCGGCTACATGGCCGAGGACCCTGGTTACCAGCGATTCTTCAGCTACATATCGCTGTTCACGTTCTCGATGCTCATGCTGGTGATGAGCAACAACTTCCTGCAGCTGTTCTTCGGCTGGGAAGCGGTCGGCCTGGTGTCCTACCTGCTGATCGGCTTCTGGTTCAAGCGTCCGAGCGCGGTGTTCGCCAACATGAAGGCCTTCCTGGTCAATCGCGTCGGCGACTTCGGCTTCCTGCTCGGCATCGGCTGCGTGCTGTACTACTTCGGCTCGCTCGACTACGCCTTCGTGTTCGAGAACACGCACCTGGTCGATGGTCGCACCATGCCGCTGCTCGGCGACCGCGAGTTCCAGGTCGTGTCCGTGATCTGCCTGCTGCTGTTCGTCGGCGCGATGGGCAAGAGCGCGCAGGTGCCGCTGCACGTCTGGCTGCCGGACTCGATGGAAGGCCCGACCCCGATTTCCGCGCTGATCCACGCCGCGACCATGGTCACCGCCGGCATCTTCATGGTGGCGCGCATGTCGCCGCTGTACGAGATGAGCGAGTTCGCGCTCAGCTTTATCCTGTTCATCGGCGCGACCACGGCCTTCTTCACCGGCCTGATCGGCATCGTCCAGAACGACATCAAGCGCGTGGTCGCCTATTCGACGCTGTCGCAGCTGGGCTACATGACCGTCGCGCTCGGCGCCAGCGCCTACTCGGCGGCGGTGTTCCACCTGATGACCCACGCCTTCTTCAAGGCGCTGCTGTTCCTCGGTGCAGGCTCGGTCATCATCGCCATGCACCACGAGCAGGACATGCGCTACATGGGCGGGCTGCGCAAGAAGATGCCGATCACCTGGATCACCATGGTGATCGGCACGCTGGCGCTGATCGGTACGCCGTTCTTCTCCGGCTTCTATTCCAAGGACGCGATCATCGAGGCGGTGAAGCACGCCGACCGTCCGTTCGCGACCTACGCCTACTGGTGCGTCCTGCTCGGCGCCTTCGTGACGGCGTTCTACAGCTTCCGCCTGCTGTACCTGACCTTCCACGGCAAGCCGCGCTACAAGGTCGAGGCCCACCATGGCCACGCCGACCACCACGACGACCATCACCACACGCCGGGCGTACTGGCGCATGCGCCGCACGAGTCGCCCTGGGTGGTGACGCTGCCACTGATCCTGCTGGCGATCCCGTCGATCCTGATCGGCTACTTCACGGTCGGCCCGATGTTGTTCGGCGACTGGTTCGGTACCGCCATCCATGTCAACGATGCCAACAACACGCTGGCCGAGGTGGGTTCGCACTTCCACGGTCCGGCGGCGTTCGCGCTGCATGCCTTCGCGACGCCGGTGTTCTGGCTGGTGGTCGCCGGCTTCGGCCTGGCCACCTTCGTCTACCTGTTCCGTCCGCAGCTGGCCGAGGCGTCGCGCCGTGCACTGGCGCCGCTGGTGAAGGTGCTGGAGAACAAGTACTACGTCGACGCCTTCTACCAGGCGGTGTTCGCGCGTGGCAGCCTGCTGCTGGGTCGCGGCCTGTGGAAGGGCGCCGATGTCGCGGTGATCGATGACGGCCTGGTCAACGGCTCGGCGAAGCTGGTCGGCCGCGTCGCCGCGCTGGTTCGCCGTGCCCAGACGGGTTTCCTGTACCACTACGCGTTCGCGATGATCGTCGGGCTGCTCGTGCTGCTCGGCGGTTTCGTCTGGTACGCAAACCGATAACGACATCATGACTTCCTGGCCCCTGCTGTCCCTCCTGCTCTGGTTGCCGATCCTCGGCGGCATCCTCGTGCTGGCCGCCGGCCCACGCCTTGCCCGGCCGCTGGCCCTGGTCGTATCGCTTGTCGTGCTGGCGGTGTCGATCCCGCTGTACATGGGCTATGACGCCACCGCCACCGGCCTCGAGACCATGCAGTTCATCGAGCGCCATGCCTGGATTCCCGCCATCGACGCGCAGTACGCGCTCGGCGTGGATGGCATCTCGGTCGCGCTGGTGCTGTTGACGACCTTCGTCACCGTGCTGGTTGTGCTGGGTGCGTGGGAATCGATCAAGGAGCGCCCGCACCAGTACCTGGCCGCCTTCCTGATCCTCGAAGGCTTCATGATCGGCGTGTTCTGCGCGCTCGACGCACTGCTGTTCTACGTGCTGTTCGAAGGCATGCTGATCCCGATGTTCATCATCATCGGCATCTGGGGCGGACCGCGGCGCGTCTACGCGACCTTGAAGTTCTTCCTCTACACGTTCCTCGGCTCGGTGTTCATGCTGGTCGCGCTGATCTACCTGTACCTGCAGGCGGGCACGTTCGATCTGCACACGCTTTCGCGTCTGGACGGGCTCGACCTGAACACGCAGAGCTGGCTGTTCTTCGCGTTCCTGGCGGCCTTCGCGGTCAAGGTGCCGATGTATCCGGTGCATACCTGGCTTCCGGACGCGCACGTCGAGGCGCCGACCGGCGGCTCCGTGGTGCTGGCTGCGATCATGCTGAAGATCGGTGGTTACGGCTTCATGCGCTTCACGCTGCCGATCGTTCCCGACGCCGGCCATGAATGGGCGTGGCTGGTCATCGCCCTGAGCCTGATCGCCGTGGTGTACATCGCCTTCGTGGCCCTGGTGCAGCAGGACATGAAGAAGCTGATCGCCTATTCGTCGGTGTCGCACATGGGCTTCGTGACCCTGGGCATCTTCATCGCCTTCGCGATGATGCGCGAGCATGGCAATGTCGATGGCGCCCAGCTGGCGCTGAGCGGTGCGATGGTGCAGATGATCTCGCACGGCTTCGTCTCCGGCGCGATGTTCTCCTGCGTCGGCGTCCTGTATGACCGCATGCACACGCGCATGATCGGCGACTACGGCGGCGTCGCGAACGTCATGCCATGGTTCGCCGTGTTCATGGTGCTGTTCGCGATGGCCAACAGCGGCCTGCCCGGCACCTCGGGCTTTGTCGGCGAGTTCATGGTCATCATGGCGGCGTTCCAGTCGAACTTCTGGATCGCCGCGCTGGCCGCGCTGACGCTGATCCTCGGCGCCGCGTACACGCTGTGGCTGGTCCGCCGCGTCATGTATGGCGAGATCGGCAACGACAACGTCCGCCAGCTGACCGACATCAACGCCCGCGAGGCGGTGGTGCTCGGCGCCTTCGCCGCGGCCGTGCTGCTGTTCGGTATCTGGCCGGCACCCCTGACTGCGCTGATGGACAACTCGATTGCCCACGTCGCGCAGTTGCTGCTCGACTCCAAACTCTGAGGTCGCGATGATCTTCGCCAACCCTGATCTCGACCTGATCCTGCCCGAGCTGGTCCTGCTCGGCGGCACGCTGCTGATGCTGATGGTCGACCTGTTCGCGCGCCAGAACGGCCGCTGGCTGACGCACGCCCTGGCGTTGCTGGTGCTCGCCGCCACCGCCGGCATGGTGCTGGCGCAGGGCATGACGCTGACCGGCACCGCGTGGAACGGTGCCTATGAACGCGACGTGCTGTCGGCGGTGCTGAAACTGGCGATCTGCCTGGTCAGCGCGCTGTGCCTGATCTATTCGCGGTCCTATCTCGCGGACCGCAACCTGTGGGCGGGCGAGTTCTACCTGCTGGTGCTGTTCGCCGTGCTCGGGATGTCGATCCTGGTATCCGCCGGCAACCTGATCATCATCTACCTCGGCCTTGAGCTGATGGCCCTGTCGACGTATGCGCTGGTGGCGCTGCACCGGGACAACCGCCGCGCCTCGGAAGCCGCGGTGAAGTACTTCGTGCTCGGTGCGCTCGCCTCCGGCATGCTGCTGTACGGCATGTCGATGATCTTCGGCGCCACCGGTTCGCTGGATATCTCCACCATCGCCGCGACCTATGGCGCGAACGAGACCACGAACTCGCTGATGGCGTTCGGCACGGCATTCATCGTCGTCGGCCTCGCGTTCAAGCTGGGCGCGGCGCCGTTCCACATGTGGCTGCCGGATGTCTACCAGGGTGCGCCGACCGCGGTGACCACCTTCATCGGTTCGGCGCCGAAGCTGGCGGCCTTCGGCATGGCCTGGCGCCTGCTGGAAGGCGCCCTGGGCGGTCTGTCGGAAAGCTGGACCGACATGCTCAGCCTGCTCGCCGTCGCCTCGCTGGCGATCGGCAACCTCGCCGCGATCATGCAGACGAACCTGAAGCGCATGCTCGCGTATTCGACGATCTCGCATGTCGGCTTCCTGTTGCTTGGCCTGATCCAGGGCACGCCGGACGGCTATGCGGCGGCGCTGTTCTATGCGATCTGCTATGCGCTGATGTCGGCCGGCGCCTTCGGCGTGATCCTGTGGCTTGCCCGCCAGGGTTTCGAGGCCGAGGACATCGACGATCTCAAGGGCCTCAACCAGCGCGCGCCCTGGGCCGCCTTCGTGATGCTGCTGTTCATGGCGTCGCTGGCGGGCATCCCGCCGCTGGTGGGCTTCTTCGGCAAGCTGATGGTGCTCAAGGCGGTGATCGAAGCCGGTCGCCTGTGGCTGGCGATCGCCGCCGTGGTGTTCGCCGTCATCGGCGCCTTCTACTACCTGCGCGTCATCAAGGCGATGTACTTCGACAAGCCGGAAGGTGCCGATGCGATGCCGGCCAAGGACCGCGGCCTCAGCATCGCGCTGAGCGCCAATGGCCTGGCGCAGCTGGGCCTGGGCCTGTACTGGGGTCCGCTGATCGCCTGGTGCCTGCGCGCCTTCAGCTGAGGCCGGGCTTCCGCCGGATCGGATCCAGGGTGGGTGGCAGCGCATGCCGCCGCTCGCCCGTGCCGCCGCGGTTACCCGGGGCGGCGCTGCTGGCTCAATCCTCAAGGCTGGTCCCTTGCGGGGCGGGCAGTGACGGCAGCGGCGAATCGCCGTCAGCTTTTCCGGGCACACCCGCGATGAAACGAGGCGTCAGATCCGTCGCGGCCGGGCTGGCCCTGATCGCGCTGCTGCCGCTCATGCTGGCGGCGTGCCGCTCGCATTCGGTGCGTACGGTTGATCGTGCCGAGGGCATCGAAGTGTTCGCCCACAGCGACCGGCTGGTCGGCAAATACGATTTCCGCTGGTACACGGTGCGGATCGACGGGGTCGAAGCGGCCATCGGCGAGCCCTGGTATGACGCAGGCCAGCGGCGCTTCCAGCGAGTCGACCTGGTCCAGATCGGCGAGGTCCATGCAGCGGTCGTGAAAGTGCTGGGCACTTCGCGCGAAAGCGCCTACAGCCACTACATGACATTTCTCGTCGAGCCGGACGGGCAGGGCGGTATCGCGATCACGCGGCTGTCGCCAGCCGGTCGCCCTGGCGCAGACGGTCTTGATGTCCCTTGGCCGGTTCCGGGTCGAGCCGACCGCTGACGGGCATCGTCCGGCGCCGCGGCTGGATCACTTTCCACCCATCCGGCGTAGCGGCGAACCCGGGCAGGGGGATCGTGGCCAGCGCGAGGCGGTTCCGCGTCCTCGGTCGCAAAACGGGCGCTGCCCTGTGGCGGTGTACTGCGCTGAGGGCAACCGCCGGCATGCCAGGGTTGCGCATCGGTGGAAGCGGGCCGCTCCGGGCGGACGACGCGGACGACTCGGGCCGGTAAAACCGGCTCGCGCCCGGATCAGCGCACCAGCGCCAGCGACAGCGAGGGCACGTAGGTGATGATCAGCACCGCCGCGAATAGGATCAGGAAGAACGGCACGCAGGCGCGCACCAGGGTCCAGATCGGAACATTGAAACGGTAGGCCGCGATGAACAGCGTCATCCCGATGGGCGGGGTGAAATAGCCCAGTTCCATGTTCGCCAGGAAGATCACGCCCAGGTGGGTGGCGTCGATGCCGTAGCCTTCGGCGATCGGCAGCAGCAGCGGAACGAGGATCACCGTTGCCGAGAAGATGTCCAGGCACATGCCCATCAGCAGCAGGAACAGGTTGAGAAGCATCAGGAACGCCAGCTTGCTGTCGACGTGTTCGCGGATGAAGGCAAAGACACGCGCCGGTACCTCGGCATCGACCAGGTAATTGGTGAACGCCAGCGAGACGCCGAAGATCAGCAGGATCGCGCCGACCAGGACCATCGATTCGCGCAGTACCCCGGGTAGCGCGCGCAGATTGACTTCGCGACGGATGACGACGGTGAGGATCAGGGTATAGGCGGCCGTCACGGCCGCCGCCTCGGATGCCGCAAACCAGCCGGCGTAGATGCCACCCAGCACGATCACCGGCAACGGCAGCTCCCAGGCGACGTCGAGCAGTGCGGCGCGCACTTCCTGCCATCCCTTTGCTTCCCGGGGTGGGCGGGGCGGCAGGCGTCGACCCTGCCAGACCGCATAGGCACCGAGCATCAGGATCATCAGCAGCGCCGGCAACAGGCCGGCGCGGAACATGTCATCGACACCGACCGCGGCACCACCGGCGTGCTGCGCCACGACCGCATACAGGATCAGCGGCAGGGCCGGTGCCAGCAGCAGGCCCAGGCTGCCGCAGGTGGTCAACAATCCGAGCGCGAACAGGCGCGGATAACCCGCCTGCAGCATGGCGGGCAGCAGGATGGCGCCGATGGCGACAATGGTGACGCCGGACGCGCCCGTGAAGGCGGTAAACAGCGCACAGGTCAGGATGGCGACAATGGCCAGTCCGCCCGGCATCCAGCCGAGCAACGCATCCGACAGCCGTACCAGCCGTCTTGGCGCCTGGCTTTCCGCCAGCAGGAAACCGGCGACAGTGAACAGCGGGATCGCGACGAGCACCGGCATGTCGGCCAGCCGGTAGAACTCGATCATCACGATGCTCAGGTCGAGTTCCTGTCCATGGAAGCCCAGCAGCGCCACCGCGGCGATCACCGCGAACAGCGGCGCACCCAGCAGGGCGAGCAGGAGCAGTCCGAGGCCGACCAGCACCACTGTCATGTCAGTGTCCCGGGATCCCGTCGGCCGGCGGCGTAGGCGCGCGGAACGCAGCGGCGGCGAGCCGCAGCGCGATCACCGCCAGTCCGAACGGCAGGATCGCCTGCGCCAACCAGCTCGGCACCGAGGCGAAGGCGATGCCACCGATCTCGTATTCATCGCGCACCATGCGCAGCGCCTGCCAGGCGAGGATGGCACTGATCGCGGCGGCGAAGCCATAGGTCAGCATCCGGACCACGCGCGCGGCGAGCGCCGGCAACCAGCGCGCGGCGATGTCCAGGCCGATGTGGCGACCTTCGCGGGCCGCCGCCATGGCGCCGAGCATGGCCAGCCAGAGCACCAGCATGCGCAGCAGCGGATCCAGCCAGGGCAGCCCGGTATCGAATCCCGTGCGCAGCACGATGGACGCCGTGGCCAGCAGCACCAGGGCGAACACCGCCAAGGCGAGTACCCCGTCCTCAAGCCGGTGCAGCGCGCCCGCCCAGGCGTTTTTCCGCGCCACGCTCATCGAGCGTCGCTGGCTCCGCCGCGAACGCGTTCCAGTTCGGCCATCATCATGCGGAAGTTCTCGGCCCCCAGCGTGCCCTGTTCGACCAGCGCCTGGGCGCTGCGCTCGCCGATCGACTGCCAGTACGCCTGCTCTTCGGCATTCGGCTCGAAGAACTCGATGCCTTCGCCGCGCAGGGCGTCGCGGGCGGCGATGTTGTCACGCTGTGTTTGCGCATCAAGACGGACGATGCCGGCCTGGATTTCCTCGTGGATCACGGCCTGGTCGGCGGCATCGAGGCGATCGAAGGTGCGCTTGTCGAGGGCGACGATGCCGATCAGGTAGGCGATCGGCATGTCCACCATGTGGCGCACCCGCGTGTGCCACTGGAAGGCCAGCGCGCCGGCCGGTGTGTTGGCGACGGTGTCGACGAGGCCGGTCTGCAGACTGGTATAGACATCGGCGATTGAAAGCGGCACCGGCTGCACGCCCGCCATCTCATAGGTCACCGAGGAAATCACGTCGCCCTGCGGCAGCCAGGCCTTGGCGGCGACGAGGTCGTCGCGGCCGCGGATCGGCTGCCTGCTCATCAGGTAGGCGAAGCCGCCGCCGGCGATGCCGGCGACCACCAGGCCCTTGTCGGCGAGGCCCCGGACGATGACCGGATCCATCACCTTGCGCACGGCATCGACTTCGTCCTGGCTGCGGAACAGGAACGGAACACCGTAGATCATCGCGTCCGTGTACAGCGGGCTGAGCTCGCTGCCGGTGAAGGCGCCGCCCTGCAGCTGGCCGACGCGCAGCTTGCGCAGCACGGTGGCGTCGTTGCCCATCACGCCGCCGGGATAGAACTTCAGTTCGACGCGCCCTTCGGTGCGGGTCTGGATCGCCTCGCCGGCGGCACGCATCTCGCGCATCCACGCCGTTCCTTCCGGCGCAAGTGTGGCGATCTTGAATACGGTGGCGGCGGAGGCCGGCGCCGCCAGCGCCAGCAGGAGCAATGCGCACACGCGTGACAGCATCATCGTGTCCTCTCGATTCCGATCAGAAATAGTTGTCGGCCGAAGCCTTGAGTGCCGCGGCACGCTGTTGCGCCAGCACGTTCACCAGCGTCAGGCCGGGCGCCACCGGATCGGCGTCCAGCGCCTCGTCGACTAGGCGGTCGTGCAGCTCGCGGTCGAACACCAGGCGCGTGTAGTGCTGTGCGTACAGCACGCGCGCCATCTGGTTGCGACCGCCGGAGAGCGCCAGCGCACGTTCGAAGTACGCCTGGCCCTGCTCCGGCTTGCCGCCATACGCAGGCGGAAGAAGCGTCGAAAGTACGCCAAGGTAGAGCAGCGGCTGGCCATTCTGGTAGGTCGGATCAAGCGTGACGACGCGCTCGAGCAGCGCCTGCACCTTGGGAATGTCGGCGATCATGCTCCAGTTGCCGCTGTCGGCCTGTACCAGGCCGGCCCAGGCGGCGGCATAGGCGAACAACGCGTCGATCGCGCTTGCCGGTACCGCTGCGGCGGCGGCTTCGAAGTCCTCGAAGGGCTGGCCCTTCGATTCGCAGAGCGCGGCATGGTCGGCGCAGAACACGCGGCCGGCGTACGCGAGCGCACGACGCGCCAGTCGCGTCGCCCGCTCCGGCTCGTCGACGAAGACGCCGGCGTAGACGCCATACAGACGGCTGGCGCTGAGCAGCAGCCCGGCATTGTCCGGACTGTTCTCGATCAGGCCATCGAGCATGATCAGGTAGGCGGGCAGGGCGGCACGTACGGTTTCGGGATCGTCATGGTTCTCGATGCCGGCACTGAGTCCGCTGCTCACGCCCGACGTCGCCTTGCCTACCAGCTTCGAACAGCCGGTCACCGACAGCAGGGCGGCCAGCGCGATGCAGGCGCACGCGGTGAAGCGGCGGATGTGCGGGGCGTGGGAGGTCATGCCAGGCAGGTCCAAGCGTCGATCCAGCCGCATAGTGTAGCGGTCGGCAGGACTCGACGCAGGCGCGCATTGCCGGGGCGCCGCCAGTCGACCACACTGCCGGCATGGACCAGCCCAAGACCTACGATCGCGCCTACTTCGATGCCTGGTACCGCCGCCAGGGCATCAATCGCGGCGCCATCCTGACGCGCAAGGTGGCGATGGCGGTCGCCACCGCGGAGTTCCACCTGATGCGGCCACTGCGTTCGGTACTGGACGTTGGCTGCGGCGAAGGCGTCTGGCGCGCGCCCCTGCTCGCACTGCGCCCGAAGCTCGCCTATCTCGGCCTGGACAACAGCGACTACGCGGTGGACCGCTTCGGCCGGCGGCGCAACCTGCACAGGGCACGATTCGGCGATCTGGAACACCTGCGCTTCGACCGCGCCTTCGACCTGCTGGTGTGCGCTGATGTCCTGCACTACCTCGGCGATGCCGAGGTCCGCCGCGGACTGTCCGGCTTCGCCGCTTTGTGCCATGGCGTCGCGTATCTGGAAACCTATTGCGCCGAAGACGAAATAGACGGCGACCTGCACGGATTCCGGCGGCGTCCGGCCGCGTGGTACCGGCACGAGTTCGCGAAAGCCGGGTTCGTCGCCTGCGGCAGCCACCTCTGGTTGAGCCCCGTGCTTGCCGATGAAGCGGCGGCGCTGGAGATACAGGCACCATCGCCGCGTGCACGGTCGCGCACAGGCGCCTCGACGTGAGCATCCAGGCCGAGGTGCCGTACGAGCGACTGGGTCCCGACCAGGTGCTCGATGCCATAGAAGGCCTGGGCATCATGGCCGACGGCCGGCTGCTCGCACTGAACAGCTACGAGAACCGCGTCTATCGCATCGGCGTCGAGGGCGGCCCACCCCTGGTGGCGAAGTTCTACCGGCCCGGTCGCTGGACCGAGGCCGGCATACTCGAGGAGCACGCGTTCACGGCGGAACTGGTCGAGGCCGACCTGCCGGTCGTTGCACCACTGCTGATCGGCGGTGCGTCCCTGCACGCGCACGAGGGCTTTCGCTTCGCGCTGTTCCCGACCATCGGCGGCCGTTCGCCGGAACCGGGCGACCGCGACGGCCTGCGCCGGATCGGGCGAACGCTCGCGCGCCTGCACTCGATCGGTCGCCGGACCGCGTTCGAACATCGGCCGCGACTGGATGTGGTCAACCATGGCGTTGCGCCGGTCGAGGCCTTGCTGGAGGGCCGGTGGCTGCCGGCCCATCTGGTCGCACCGTTCCGTGCCATCAGTGCGCAGGTCCTCGCCACAATCGCGGACATCTGGGCCGGCGCCGGCCAGTTCGCCACGCTGCGACTGCACGGCGATTGCCACTACGGCAACCTGCTGGAGCGCAACGACGAGATCCTGCTGGTCGATTTCGACGACTGCCTTTCCGGGCCGGCCATCCAGGACCTCTGGATGCTGGTGTCGGGCGAGGGCGACGACCTGCGCCGGCAGTGGGGCTGGCTGCTCGAGGGCTACAGCCTGTTCGCCGATCCCGACCCGCGCGAGTTCGCGCTGGTCGAAGCACTGCGCACGCTGCGCATCCTGCATTACCACGGCTGGATCGCCCGGCGCTGGGGTGATCCGGCGTTCCCCCTGGCCTTTCCCTGGTTCGAGGAACAACGCCACTGGGAGACGCTGGTCGGGCAGTTGCAGGAGCAACTTGCGGCCATGCAGGAGCCGGTGGTGATTTCCTGACTGCGGATCCGGGGCGCTCTGGACGGGTTGGCGCCATCATACGGATGAGTTGCAGCTCAGGTTTGCTGCGCAACCTGTTGAATTATTTGGATCGCAAGGATTGAACCCTGGCGCATTTTGCGCCCGCTCCATCCCGTTTCAGAAAAAAGTTGATGTCAATCACAGTTTGTGGTCCACTGTGCCGGACCGGTCCCGGGCAGGCTTTCGCCGGGCTTGGAAGGGGGAGCCCAATGTCCTAGGGGAGGATTGGGCGGGCGATCCGCCCGGGCCGGTCGATCCAACGCGGGATGGCCGCACGCCGGCTGTCCGGCGGCTGGAAACCATCAGGCACTGGCACTGCCCGCGTGCAGCCGCTTCGCGGACCTTGACACAGACTCAAACGGTTTGCGTCCGCAGGGGTCGACCGGCGTCGGCCGACAGGACGGCGGCGTCGGCGCATGGCGTCGCATGCCGCGCGCGCGCGACGGTGCTTCGCGACACGGGATGCCAGGCGGACAGCTTCTGCCACTACTGGAAGCCGTTGGCGAAGATCAAGTCCGGCTGCACTTCAAAGGCGCCGACATCGGGCGCCCCACTGCGCGGAAAGCCACGCTGGTCCACGGCCGGTGCGCCCGTGGCCGTACCGGCATCGATGGCCGCACTGCCGGGCAGCAGCGCCAGCGTCGGCGTCGGACCGCCGTTGTCGGCGGGTGGGCCGACGGCCGCATCGGCGAACTGGGATCCGGGCGTGACCGGCAGTTCGGTCTGGCCGCCGGATCCCGGCCGCACCTGCGGCCACTGGATATTGTTGCTTCCGGACACGGGTGAGTTGAGCAGCGCCCACGGGTTCCAGGCATTGCCGCCGGTGTTGTTCCGGAACAGTACGTTGCGCAGGGTCAGGGGCGCGTTCGCGGCGTTGCTGATGCCGCCGGCGAAGCAGACAGTGCAGTCGGCGCGGTTGTCGACGATGCTGCTGTTCTGGATGGTGACGCCGCCGGTCGCGGCCAGGTTGATGGCGCCACCCAGGCCATTGAGCGCGAGGTTGCCATGGAACGTGCTGTTGACGATGGTGCCGCTGGCCAGGGTGGCGCCATGATTGAACAGCGACAGGCCGCCGTAGCCGGAGGCGGACACATTGCCAAGGAAACTCGATGCGTGGATTTCGAACGGGCCGCCCTGCAGATAGACGCCGGCCGTGTGCGAATTGCTGGCGCCGAGGCTGCGGTTTCCTTCGACCAGTGTGTCCCGAAGCCGGACGAAACTTTCCTGGTCGTAGGCGACCGTGAACAGGCCGCCACCATAGGCATTGGCGTCGTTGTCGATCAATCGCGACCGGCACAGGTTGATGTGTCGCTGTGCCCCATCGACGCCCAGGCCACCACCGTTGCCGCCGTTGCCGGGGTTGCCGCCGGTGCCGGTGGCGCGGTTGCCGGAAA
Organism: Pseudofulvimonas gallinarii; assembly: GCF_004343305.1. Lineage (GTDB taxonomy): Bacteria > Pseudomonadota > Gammaproteobacteria > Xanthomonadales > UBA2363 > Pseudofulvimonas > Pseudofulvimonas gallinarii. The sequence continues at coordinate 35,423 of NZ_SMAF01000001.1, forward strand.
GTTCGCTGTCGAACAGGTTCACGAGCCTGGAGCCGAGCGAATACACGCCGCCGCCGTTGGCGCCGCTGTTTCCGCTGACGCGCGTCCGCACAAGACTGAGTTCGGCGGCGCCGACGACATAGAGCCCGCCACCCCCGTCATCCTGGGCGACCTGCACCGCGTGGTTGTCCTGGAACACTGAATCGTAGACCCGGATGGTCACCGCCTGCCACGGGCCGCCCGTGGGCTTGTAAAGGCCGGCACCGGACTGGGCTGGCGTATGCCCGCCGATGATGCGGGCGTTGAGCAGATCGAAGCGGTAGGTCTGGTTGCCGGGGTTCTCGACCAGCAGGACGCGACGCGCCCCGCTGCCGGAGAGCGTGGCGCCGTTGACGTCGAGTACGGTCGCCCGCGTGATCCTCAGGGTCTGGCTGAGCGCCAGCGTGCTGCTGCCGATATTGAGCCGGATCGCGCCACCGGCATCGAGCGCCGCTTGCAGGGCCGCTGTCGTGACCGATCCAGGCGAGCCGTTGCCGAGCACCGTCCAGCCGGTTGCCGGGGGCGGCGCCGGCTCGGCGCAGTCGAACCCGCTTTGCGCTTGCGCCACCGACGCGACCGCCAGCAGCGAAACGGCGATCCATGCCCGCGGCGGGCGCAAGCGAACGATTTCCGGTTTCACGGTGTGGCTCCAGGATCGGCAGGGGCCAGCTTAGCGGAGCGGCTGCGTCCTGGACGGAATCCGGCTGGCCGTCAGAACAGCGTGAGCTGGGGTCCGGACGGACGGCGGAACTTTCCCGGGTCCAGCGGGGGAAACTCCCGCGACAGCCCCAGGCGGGCACAGGCGCGGTCAAAGCGCCGCGCGGCCAGTTGCGCGTAAGGTCCGGTGCCGCGCATGCGGGTCGAGAAATCGGAGTCATAGTCACGCCCGCCGCGCATCTGCTGCATGCGGCTCATGACGTGCGCGGCCTTCAGTGGGAAACGTTCCTGCAGCCAGTCGCGAAACAGGGGTGCGACTTCCCACGGAAGCCGCAGCAGCACCCAGGCCGCGTGCCGCGCGCCGGCTTCAGCAGCGCTGGAAAGAATGGTCTCCAGTTCGTCATCGGTGAGGAAGGGCACCACCGGCGCCACGTTCACGCCGACCGGGACGCCGGCGTCGGCGAGGCGGCGGATCGCTTCGACGCGCCGGGCCGGGGCGCTGGCACGCGGCTCCATGTAGCGGCTGATGTCGGTATCCAGCGTCGTGATCGACAGCGACACGCTTGCCAGGCCTTCCGCTGCCATGTCGGCCAGCAGGTCGATGTCGCGCTCGACCAGTGCGTTCTTGGTCACGATGTGGACCGGGTGACGGGTTTCGGCCAGCACCTGCAGGATCCCGCGCGTGAGCCGGCGCCGACGTTCGACCGGCTGGTAGGCGTCGGTGTTCGCGCCAAGCATGACCGGCACGGGCCGGTAGCCCGGCCGCGACAGTTCGCCGCGCAGGACCTCGACGGCGTTGCCTTTGGCGAACAGCCGGGTCTCGAAATCGAGTCCGGGAGACAGTCCGAGATAGCTGTGGCTGGGCCGCGCATAACAGTAGATGCAGCCGTGCTCGCAGCCGCGATAGGGATTGATCGTCGCGTCCGGGCCGCTGTCGGGCGAGTCGTTGCGCTGGACGATACTGCGGGCCGATTCCTCGGTCAGTGTGGTCGCCAGCCGTCCCTGTTCTTCGCCGACGTCGCCATACCAGCCGTCGTCCTCGACCTGCACCTGCAGTTTCTCGTAGCGGCCCTCGCGATTGTCGACAGCACCGCGGCCTTTCGCGGCACCGCGGTCGAAATCGTTGGCGGTGGATTTCAGGGCCATATCTGCAGGTGTGCGACGAAGGTGTGCGGGGCGCAAAGGTCGGGAGGGAGGATCGGCGGAGCGTCGCGTTGACGCTGGCCGCTTGGTCGCCCGGGATGCAGGGGCAGCGGCATCACGCGTGCGTCGCCGGCTTCGGCGCCGTCGGCAGCCGGAGCCGCCGCCGCCGCAATGCGGCAGCGGTCCTGGCGGTCATGCTAGCGCGCCGTCGTGATCGGGCGTCCGCTCCGGTGACGCAGGCTGTCGCCAGAGTCGCAGCCGTGGCCTGCAGCGATGGACCGGCGCCGCCGATGCCTGCGAAAGCGGTCCCGTCGGAGCCGGGCCTCCCGTGCCCGCGCTGATCGCGGGCACGGGTGCGCCGGCTTACGGCGGCGTCACCGTGATCCGCTGCGGCCTGGACTGGCCGACGGAGCGGATGTCCGGCCGGTACATGTCCTCGGCCTGTGGCGGCGGAACGACATACTCGCCGGGCGACACAGCGCGCACGAGGTAGTACAGCTGCGCCGTCTGGCCCTGCCACATGCGGAGGGCGGCGACATAGCGGTCGTCGCGGTATTCCTCGTTGCGGATATCGACGCCGTAGCGCTCGTTCATGGGCATGCCGTCGATGACCAGGCTTTCAAGCAGGCGGCGATCGACGAGGTTGAGGTTCTCCGCCTCCAGTCCGCCGGGCAGGTAGTCGACGACCAGCAGGTCGTCACTGCGCTCGCGCGCTTCGATCGTCAGGCGCACGACCAGGCTTTCGCCCTCACGCACCGTGTTGCCGGTGAACGCGTCGCCACTGGTGGTGAACCAGTCACGGCGGATGCTCACGCCGTCGTCGGCGGCAGCCGGCGGCGAGCGCGGTACGCCGGCGCTTTCACGCACGACGTACAGGCTGCCGCTGCCGGCGGGATCGAACTGCACGCCGGCGGACAGGGCATCGTCGCCGAAGGTACGGGCGAACATCGCAGTGGCCGCGATGTCTTCGCTGTCGCCGCCGATCCGCAGGCGGCCACCGACCGGATCTGCACCGTCCCTGCGCAGCTGTCGACCGAGGCGGAACAGTGCAAGCTGCTCCTGCGTGGTGAAGTAACGCCGCGAACCTTCGCTGCCGCCACCCAGCGAGCGCGCCAGCCCCAGCAGTTCGCTATCGATGCCGGCAACGCGGACATCATGCTGGCGCAGCAGCGCGAGGGCGAGCGCGCGATCACGCAGGTTGCTGCCGTAGTCGCCCAGCCAGCGCGGCCGCCGCGGCGGATTGGCGAAGGCGCGGCTGAGCGTTTCCATGCCGCGGGGCTGGTCGCCCTGCAGGTGCAGCGCCAGTCCCAGATGCACCAGCGACAGCAGGCTGCGCGCCTGTTTCGCCTCGTTGTCCTTCATCGCCCGCAGCGTCCCCAGCGGTGCGCGTCCGAGGCGTGCCAGCACGTAGCCGGCGTGCGCGCGGATGGCGAAGCGCAGTGATTCGCTGTTCTCGTAGGCGTAGTAGCGGTCGCCACCGGACAGCAGGTCTTCATTGAGGCGCTCCAGCGCCCGTTCCAGGACCGGTTCCGGGATGGCCTGGCCGGCGTCGCGCGCCTCGATCAGCATCTCGGCGACGAATGGCGTGAGCTGCGTCTGGGCCTGGCCTTCGCCGCCCCACATGCTGAAGTGTCCGCTCGGCATCTGCATCGCGGATATGCGCGACAGCGCCTCATCGAGTGTCGTACGGCGCTTGTCCTCGTCGAGCGAGGCCAGGCCCAGGCGCTGCGCGGTACCGGCGTCGAGCAGCGCCAGCGGGAAGGCGCGGCTGGTGGTCTGCTCGAGACAGCCGTAGGGATAGCCGATCAGGTATTCCAGCGCGCTGCTGAAGGGCACCGGCGGCTGTCGCGACACGCTCAGCGACAGCGCACCGGAGCCCGGCAGGTAGGCGCCGAGTTCGCCCGCGCCCAGCTGGATGGAACTGCCTCCGGGCAGCTCGTCCATGCGGCTGGAGCGCAAGGTGCCCCAACCGGGACGGACGACCAGCTCGACTCGGCGGTCGAGGTCGACGCCATCGCCGCGCACCTGCACGCGCAGGCGGCCGACATCCTGGCCGGCCATGGCGTGCAGCGGCACGCTCAGCACGGTGCGCTCATCGTCGGCAAGGCGGACCTGGCGGCGGCCGTCCTCGACGCGCAGCGGAGGCCCGGCGGAAATCTCAAGGTCGAAGGTCTGTGCCTTGCCACTGAGATTGTGCAGGTCCAAGGTCACCTGCGAGCGGTCGCCGGGCGCCATCACACGCGGGCTGGAGATTTCCGCCACCAGCGGTGCACGCACTTCGGTCGCGCCCTCGGCACTGCCGAAGCTGTCCTCCGTCCAGACGACGGCGGCGAGGCGAAGGCGGCCGTTGAAATCGGGCACGTCGATGGCAAGCATCGCCTTGCCGTCGACGCCGATCTTCACCGGGCCGGTGAACAGGTCGACGGTGGCGACCTTCGCCGTCGGACGGCGTGCCTGCGGCAGCGCATCCAGGGCCAGGTCGCCGCCGTAGCGCAGCGTCGCGCCATGGCCGTCGCGGTATTCGATGACCTTGCCGTAGAGGTCGTAGGCATCGACCACGTAACGGCGCGCGGCGAAGAAGTAGTCGGCGGCATCGGGCACCGGATAGCGCGTGATGTTGATGATGCCCTGGTCGACCGCCGACAGGCTGATCATGGCCGTCCTGCCGGCCAGCGACGGCGCCTCGACAGAGATGTCCAGCGTGTTGCCGGGACGCATGCGCTCCGGCGCCTGCAGCGTGAGGGCGATGCGACGGTCACCGCGTTCGATGGGCAGGTGCGTGATGCCGATGGCGCGGTTCGGCGTGATCTTCTCGCGCGCCGACCCCGGGCGGAAGACGATCGCCGTGAGGTAGATGTCGTGGCGTTCCCATTCGGCGGGAATGTCGATGTCGACGACGGTGCCGTTCTTCACATCGATGCGGCGGCTGTGCAGCAGGCGGTCCCCGGCTTCGACCAGGAGCAGGCCGGGACCGGGCTGTGGCGGCGTCAGCGTGAGGCGTGCGGTGTCGCCGGCGCGGTAGCCGCTGCGGTCGAGCGCCACCTTGACCTTGTCCGGTCGCGCCGCGTCGCCCTGGTTGCTGTCGTTGCTGCTCCAACCGGCGACGAAGGGCAGGCGCGTCACCAGGCCGGTCGCCGGATCGGTGATGTCGACGCGGTAGTCGCCCCATTCGACGCGCGCCTCGTAGCGCACCGGCGAGCGGCCATCCAGCTGCAGCGTCTGCGCCGGACCGACCGCCTCCCAGTTGGAGACGAACTCGGCCTTCCAGCCCAGCTCGGGGTCGTGGGTCCAGATGTAGTCGTGGCGGTCGCGCATCAGTGCGACTTCGACGGCACCCGCGGCGAGGTTGCCGTGGCTGTCGGTGCGGGCGATTTCGAACTGCGCCGGTGCATTCGCGGAAGCGGGCTCGCGGGCATCGAACAGCGGCCGGATGCCCACCAGTGTTTCGTTCGGCCAGACGACACGCTTGATCGTGCGACTGACCGCGCGCCCGCCCGGCTCGAACACGCTGCCGCGGACGAACACCGACAGCGGTGATGTGGTGGGCAGGTCGTCCGGCAACTCGATCTCGGTGTCGAGACGGCCCTCGGCGGGCAGCGCCGTATCGATCGCCGGTTCTTCCATCTTCGGCAACGTCACGGTGGGATCGCCGAAACGGAAGCCCGGCAATGTTTTCACGATCTCGCCGGCGCGTTCGAAACTGACCTCGGCCATGAACCGGTTGCCGGCGGCGGGCGCGCCATAAAGGTACGCGGCCTCGACCTTCAGCGGCAGCGGCGCGCCGGCAGGCAGCGCCTCGTCGCCACTGGCAAGTTCCAGCTTCAGGCGTTCGGGCAGGAATTCCTCGATGCGCAGGGCCATGGCGCCGACCGCCTGGCCATCGGGATCCAGACGCACTTCCAGGTTCCAGCGTCCGGTCGCGACATCGGCCGGCAGTTCACGCTCGAACCGGAACCAGCCGAGGGCATCGGGCGTCGCCTGGGCGCGAGCATAGACGCGCCCGTTCGGCTGCAGCAGTCGCAGGAACAGCGGCGACGCGGTGACGGCGCGACCGTCATGGTCGCGCAGCAGGCCCTGCACGCGGATCGCTTCACCAGGCCGGAACAGGTCTCGGCCGCCCCACAGGAAAACGCTGCGTTCGCTGCCACCGACACGTCCGCCCAGTCCAAACGCCGACAGGTCGAGCGCCGGCGTGCGCAGCGACAGCAGCGAGAAGTCGTTGCCCTTGCGCGCGACCAGCAGGTCGTTGCGGGATGCGCGCAGGGCCAGCGCGGCATTGCCGTCGCGATCGGTCGCGGCCTCGGCCAGCGTCTTGCCATGGCGGTCCAGCAGTTCCACGGTGACGCCGGACACGGCTTCGCCCGAGGCCAGCGAGGCGACATGGACGAAGGTGCCGTCCTTGTGCAGGCGCGCATGGACGCCAAGGTCGCTGACGAAGAACAGCGCGGTTTCGTAACTGTCGTCGAAGCGGCTGGCGCCGCGCATGATGGCGAAGTAGGCGCCCGGTTGCGAAAGCTCGCGAAGGTCGCGCACGGGGATGTGGTTGAGCGTGCGCTGGTTGGCATCCGCGCGCAGGGCGAAGCGGCTGCTGTACACGCTGTCCGCCATGTCGATGATGTCGCGCAGTTCCCAGGCGCTGCGTTCGCCATTGCGCTGGTAGTCGGCGAGGAACCTGGGCAGGGCACGCTCGCGCACGCGCAGGAACTCGATATCCGCTTCGGTCACGTTGATGGTGATGACCGGCAGGCCGGCGCTGTCACGGCCGGGCAGGACATGCCCCTGGCTGGCAAAGCCCAGCATCGGCGGCTGCGGTCCCGAATACACGGTGTGCTCGAAGGCCTGGCCGAGCGTGTCGCCCGCGGCCGACGACAGCTCCGCTTTCACCGTCAGCCGGTACCGCTTGTCGGGCTCAAGGTAGGGGAATACCAGCGTGGTGTTGTCGTCCTCGATCTCCCACGATCCAACCGGCCGGGCATCGGCGTCATTGCGCAGGTCCAGGAGCTTGTCGAAGTCCTGGCTCGGCGCCAGCGCTTCCGGGAAGCGCACGCGGACGGCGGGACGTCCGTAGCGGTTGAAGCCCTGCAGTTCCATGACATGGAATCCGCGGCTGCCCGGCGGCGCGATGTAGTGGGTGGCGGCTTCGGCGCCGCTTCGCGTCGTGCCCGGTGCCGGCTCCGGCGTGCCGGCATCGCGGCTGCAGGCGGCGGGCAGCAGCGCCAGAAGAGTCAGTGCCAGCAGGGACGAAAGACGGACGATGGCGGGGCGCATGCGACAGCTCCAGTGGCAAGGCGCCCATGATAGGCCGGCACGGCTGGACGCGTCTGCCGTCCCCCGGTGGGGCAGGGTGACATGTCCAACCACTTTCCGGAACGTTCAACCGTCGTTCCGCGCCTGGCCGGCGACAAAAACCCGGGGCCGCGGGTGCGAGCCAATCCAGTACGCCAGCTCCGCCGGATGCGCACAGGGCCACAGGAGGAAGTCGGCGACGAACCCGGCTTTCAGCGCGCCCCGTTCGCCCGCAAGCCCGAGCGCCTGGGCGGCATGCGTGGTGACGCCGCGCAGGGCCTCCTCGGGTGTCAGCCGGAAAAGCACGCAGGCCTGGTTCATCGCCAGGCGCAGGGACGGCATCGGCGACGTGCCGGGATTGAGGTCGCTGGCCACCGCCAGGGCAACGCCGGCCTCGCGCAGTGCATCGATGGGCGGCTGGCGGGTTTCGCGCAGCGCATAGAACGCACCGGGCAACAGGACGGCCGCCGTACCCGAGCGCGCCATCGCCGCGACGCCACGCTCGCTGAGCCATTCCAGATGGTCCGCGGACAGGGCGCCGAAGCCGGATGCCAGTGCCGCGCCGTCGAGGTCGCTGAGCTGTTCGGCATGCAGCTTGACCGGCAGGCCCAGGTGTCGGGCCGCTTCGAAGCAGCGGCGGACTTCGTCGGGCGTGAAGCCGATCCCCTCACAGAAGGCGTCGACGGCATCGACCAGGCCTTCTGCCGCCAGCCGCGGCAGCCAGTCGTCGCAGACGGCGGACACGTAGCCGGCGCGATCGGCGGAGGATTCCGGCGGCAGCGCATGCAGGCCGAGGAAGGTGGTGCGCACGGCAACGCCGAGTTCCTCGCCAAGACGCCGGGCGACGCGCAGCATGCGCCGCTCGGTTTCGAAGTCCAGGCCATAGCCGGACTTGATCTCGATGCAGGTGACGCCCTCGGCCAGCAGCGCGCGTGCGCGCGGCAGCGAAGCCGCCAGCAGTGCTTCCTCGCTGGCGGCACGGGTGGCGCGAACGGTGGACACGATGCCGCCACCGGCCCGCGCGATCTCCTCGTAGGTCGCGCCCTGCAGGCGCATCTCGAATTCGGTGGCGCGGTTGCCGGCAAAGACCAGGTGCGTATGGCAGTCGATCAGCGCTGGCGTCACCAGTGCGCCCTCCGCCGACAGCCGCACGCGCTGCAGGAACGTAGCCGGCATCGCGTCGCGCGCCCCGGCGTAATCGATGCGGCCCTCGCGCCAGGCCAGGGCGCCGTCCTCGATGACTGTGTAGCCGCCGGCGCCGTCCAATGTCACCAGGCGCGCATCAAGCAGGACGCCGGTGCGATCTTCAGTGGGGTTCGTCTCCATGGCGGCAGGATAGCGGCTGCCGCCGAGGCTGTCGGCGGCGGCTTCAGACCCAGCCGGTCAGGTAGAACAGGGCGATGATGAAGAACACCGCCAGCGTCTTGATCAGCGTGATCGCGAAGATGTCCTTGTATGCCTGGCGGTGCGTCAGGCCGGTGACGGCCAACAGGGTGATCACCGCTCCGTTGTGCGGCAGGGTATCCATGCCGCCGGAGGCCATCGAGGCGACGCGATGCAGGACTTCCATCGGAATGCCGGCGGCATTGGCGTTGGCGATGAAGCTGTCGGCCATCGCGGCGAGCGCGATCGACATGCCGCCCGATGCGGATCCGGTGATGCCTGCAAGGGCCGTGACCGTCACCGCTTCATTGACCAGCGGATTGGGAATCGATCCCAGCGCGTTGGCGACGACGAGGAAGCCGGGCAGGGCGGCGATCACCGCTCCGAAGCCGTATTCCGAAGCCGTGTTCATGGATGCCAGCAGGGCGCCACTGGTCGCCGCCTTGCTGCCTTCCGAGAAAGTCTTCGACACCGGCCGCCAGGCCAACACGACGACGGCGAGGATGCCGACCAGCAGCGCGCCTTCCACCGCCCAGATCGCGGTCAGGCGCGACACTTCCTGCACCACTGGCGCCGGGGTGCCGATCACGGCGGGGATGAAGCTGTGCTCGCTTCCATACAGCTGCGGAATCAGCCAGGTGAACAGCAGGTTGGACGCGCCGACCAGGATCAGCGGCAGGATCGCCAGCAGCGGATGCGCGAGCCTGTCGCCGCTGAACGGTGCCGGTTCGTTGATCAGCGTTGCCGGATCGCCGTAGCCCTCGCCAGCGCCTTCCGCGACACGGCGCCGCCAGTTGAGGTACAGCAGTCCGAGGACCAGGATGAACACGCCGCCCAGCGTGCCGAGCACCGGCGCCGCCCACGTGTTGGTGCCGAAGAACGCGGTCGGGATGATGTTCTGGATCTGCGGCGTTCCCGGCAAGGCATCCATGGTGAAGGTGAAGGCGCCGAGCGCGATCGTGCCCGGGATCAGCCGTTTCGGGATGTTGCTTTGCCGGAACAGTTCCGACGCGAACGGATAGACCGCGAACACCACCACGAAGAGGGAGACCCCGCCGTAGGTGAGCAGCGCGCAGACCACGACAATCGAGAGCATGGCGCGGCTGCTGCCGACGGCGCGGATGGTGGCGGCGACGATGGCGCGCGAGAAGCCGGAGATCTCGATCAGCTTGCCGAACACCGCACCCAGCAGGAAGACCGGGAAATACAGCTTCAGGAAACCGACCATCTTGTCCATGAACAGGCCGGTGAACATCGGCGCGACCAGGGACGGGTCGACCAGCAGCACCGCGCCCATGGCGGCGATGGGTGCGAACAGGATGACGCTGTAGCCGCGGTAGGCGGCCACCATCAGGAAGACCAGCGCCGCCAGGACGATCAGGAAGGCCACCGCCTGCTCCATCGGATGAGTGGGCCGCAAGTGTCGGTGCTGCTTCCTGTCCGGGGCACTGTACGAAGGTACGAGTGCCGCGGAAGCGTTGCCACCACTAGTCTGCCGCCGTATCCCGATCACTCCGATAATTTCCCGGGAGGGAAACCGACGCCATGACCATGCCCCGAATGAACCGCCTGTCCGCCGCCCTGGTGGCAGCCCTGCTGAGCCTGCCAGCCACGATGGTGGTCGCCGACGACCAGACCAGTGCTCCCGGCGAGGAGACCGCGCAGCAGCTGGACGCGGTGACCGTGACCGCCCGCCGCCGCAGTGAAAGCATCCAGGAGGTGCCGGTCGCCGTCAGCGCCTTCAACGGCGAGGAACTGAAGGACATGCAGGCGAAGAATATCGACGGCCTGCAGGGCAGCGTGCCCAACCTCAACATCGTCCAGGGTCGTGGGTCCTCGTCCAGCGTGAACGTGTTCATCCGCGGCATCGGCCAGCCGGACGCGCTGCAGACCTTCGATCCCGGCGTCGGCATGTATGTCGATGACGTGTATTTCTCGCGCATCCAGGGCGCGCTGTTCGGCCTGCATGACGTCGAGCGTGTGGAAGTGCTGCGTGGCCCGCAAGGCACGTTGTATGGCAAGAACTCGACCGGCGGCGCCATCAAGCTGGTCACCCGCCGTCCGCTCGGCGGCACGCCGGAAGCGGACGTGGAGTTCACCGCCGGCAACTACGGCCGCTTCGAGGGCCGCTTCTACGGTGCCCTGCCTTTCAGTGAAACGGCCGGCGCCAGCATCGCCCTGGCAAGCAGCGTCAACGACGGCTACGTGCGCGATCCGGCGACCAGCAAACGCTACAACGACGAGGACACCCGTGCCATCCGCCTGAAGTTCTCCGGCGATCCGTCCGATCGGCTTTCGTGGGACTTCTCGCTGGACTACACGCGCCAGGACAATGGCCTGACACTGGGCGAGCCGATGGCACCGCTGATCCGTACCGACCTGCAGACGCTGACCATCGTGCCGCTGCTGATTCCCGATGGCAGCGAGTACGACTACCGCACGCGCACCTCGTTCGCGCCCGACCAGGGCCAGGAACTCAAGCATTGGGGCGCCCGCTTCGGCTTCGACGTCGATATCGGCGACCGCTGGATGTTCCGCAGCATCACCAGCTACCGCGAGCTGGAGTCGGACAGTTTCATCGACATCGACGCCTCTCAGTTCGAGCTGGGAGACGTGCTGGTCGCCTTCGACCAGGACCAGACCAGCCAGGAATTCCAGTTCCAGTACGACAACGGCAGCAACCTGCAGGGCGTGTTCGGCCTGTACTACCTGAAGGAGAACGTGCCCTCCTACCAGGAAGCCTATGCCGACGACCTGTTCGCCTATGGCGGCACGGCGGTGGATTTCCTGCGCACCATCAACGACGACCTGTCCACGACCAGCTACGCCGCCTTCGCACACGGCAGCTGGGAATTCGCGCCGAGCTGGACGCTGTCGGCCGGCATCCGCTACACCAGCGAGGAGAAGGACTACTGGCGCACGACCAGCACGTTCTGGGATTCGGAAGCGCTGTACGAGCTGCCGGCACTGGGCATCGCGCTGCCGTTCTCGGCCCTGAATGAAACGGTCGCCTTCGAAGGCAGGAAGACCTGGAACGCCTGGACGCCGTCGATCAGCCTGGAGAAGGCCTTCAGCGACCAGATGATGGGCTACGTCTCCGCCAACCGCGGCTTCAAGTCCGGCGGCTTCAACGGCCGCGCCAATTCGCAGCTGGAGACCACCGCGGCGATCTTCGACCCGGAATACGTCTGGACCTACGAAATCGGCCTGAAAATGAACTCGGCCGACCGCCGCCTGCAGGGCAACCTCGCGGCGTTCCACAGCGACTACAAGGACTTCCAGGCGCGTGTCTCGGAGGTGCTCAATCCGGATTCGCCGACGCCGACCTTCAGCTTCCCGGTGCTCAATGCCGCCAGCATGACCATCAAGGGCATCGAGTTCGAAGGTGTGGCACTGGTTGGTTCCGGTACGCGCCTGTCGGCCCAGATCGGCTGGATGGACGCGAAGTACGACGAATTCGCCGACCTGCGGACCACGGATCCGGCCAACCCGGCCTACGATCCGCGCCTGCACGCGCACGTGCCGTTCTCGCCGGACTGGACCGCGCGCCTGGCGGCGTCGCACACGTTCTATGCGGCCAGCGGTGCGGCCTTCACGCTGGGTGCGGACGTCTCCTATCGCGGCGAAACCTGGCTCAGCGTCGACAACCGCGACGTGCTCAGCCAGGACGCCTACACCGTGGCTGGCCTGTTCGGCGTGTACGACTCGGCCGACAGCAAGTGGCAGGTCCGCGCAGGGGTCCGCAACCTGACCGACGAGGTCTATCGCATCGACGGCCAGGAGTTCTCCAGCGTCGGCAACATCCAGACCGCGTACTACGGCTGGCCGCGCCACTACTACGCCTCGGTGCGTTACAGCTTCTACTGATCCAGTCAACGTCGTGGGAATGCGGGGGCCGGTGCGGGCGCGCGCCGGCCTTTGCATTTGTGGTGCAGCTCGATTCCGCATGGACCGCCGGCGGAAACGGCAAACGGCGGCGTGATGGCCGGTCAACGTGCTGCGCCCGGCCCGCTCGCTCCGACGCCTGTCGACCTCCTCGCGGCGAAAGCGATCAGCCTGTTTGGGCCCGGTCGAAAGTTGGCGTGATGGCCGGTCAACATGCTGCGCCCGGACCGTCCGCGCCGAAGGCTGGCGACCAGTTCGAGTCCAAAGCGACCCGCCCGCTTGGGTCCGGTTAAAAGGTGTCTTGATGGCCGGTCAACATGCTGCGCCCGGACCGTCCGCGCCGAGGGCTGGCGACCAGTTCGAGTCCAAAGCGACCCGCCCGCTTGGGACCGATCAAACAGCCGTGCCTGCCCGGCTCTGGCCGCTCACGTCGACATGCGGATCTTCCAGCGGGGCAACGCCGTTTCCGGCGACCCACCGGTCGCAGGCAGCCTGGCCGAGGGCGGCCGGGAAACGATCGCACGGCCGGGGCGATGGATGGCGGTCGCGTGTGCGCGCACGCCTGCGTGCCCCGATCGCCTTTCATTCCGGAATTGGCATGGAATCGTGAAGCCGGCAGGCGCCCGGCTGGCGGTGTAGGGCAGTGGCGTGTCGAGCACATCATTGCCGGCAACGACGGCGCGCACGACGGCACTCCATTGCGATCCGGCGTGACAGGAACGATCAGAGCGCGGGCATGAAGAAGCGGGCACCGATCTCCGCGTTGCGCACCAGCCACGGCGGCGTCAGCGCCGTGAGCGCGACGCTGAGGATGACGTGGGACACCGCCAGCGGCAGCACGAACGGACGTCGGAAATAGAGCTGGATCCAGATGAAGGCGCCGATGCAGCTGGCACACATCAGCGCGAAGTTCGGTGCGTGCAGCAGGCCGAACAGCGCGGCCACCAGCGCGGCGGCGATCGGCTGGCGTCCACCCGTCAGCAGCAGTGCCTCGCGCGCGAGCACGCGGTTGAGCAGCCACTGCTGGAACACCGCCCAGGCCGCGTAGCGGGCGAACTTCTCCGGCGTCGGCCAGCGCAGCGGGTAATCCGGGTGTACCAGCAGCTGGTAGGCGACGAGCACGCCGACCACGAGCGCTGAAAACGCCAGCGCATTGCGCCAGGCGATGCCGTCGCCGGGCGAGAAGCGCAGGCGCTCCATGTCGCGTTGGCCGACGATGGCGCCATAGGTCAGGCCGAGGATGAAGACCAGCGCGGCGCTGGCGCGGGTGTTGTCCTCGACGCCGCCGAGGATCACGACCAGCAGCGGACCGGCCAGGATCAGTGCGAGGTTCCACGCCGGCGGCGCGTCACCCTTGAAGAAGCTGCGGCGCAGCACGTACGCCACCGGAATCAGGTAGAGCAGCAGCGTGAGGATCCAGACGGCATCGGGGATCACCAGCGAACCGGCGGCGTGGCGCCGGTACAGCGTGTCCGGTGCTTCGCCCTGCGCGGCCAGCCGCGTGTCCTCGAGCCAGAGCGCGCGCTCCGGCACGTAGGACGACAGCACGTCCGGCGAGCTGTGCAGCGCCGGCGTCGCATGCCAGTGGGCGATGACGAAATAGACGACCAGCGCGACCGCGATGAGCCAGAACGCCGGCAACCAGCGCGACACCAGGTCACGCTCGCGGCTCGGGTCGCGGGGCAGGTCAGCTTGCGAGTAGGGCATCGGCCTTGGCTGCACAGATGAAATCGTTGCGGGACAGGCCACCCACGTCGTGGGTGGAGAAGCGCACGCGGCAGTAGCCCCAGCCCAGTTCCAGATCCGGGTGGTGGTTCTCCTGTTCGGCGATCCAGCCCAATGCGTTGGCGAAGGACAGCGCGCCCAGGAAACCGTCGAAGCGGTAGTCGCGGCCGATCATCCGGCCATCGTCGAGCAGCGTCCAGCCGGGCAGTTTCACAAGGAGCGCGTTGACCTGGTCCGCGGGCAGGCGGTGTTCCGCGCCTTTCAGCGGCTGGCAGCTGGCCTTGCGGAGTTCTTCTGTGCTCATGGGGTGTCCGTCGTGACAGTGGCCGGGATTATAGCCACGGCCCGGAAAGGCGACGTGAGCGATCACGCCGCCGGGCCGGGCGGACGCACCCGTTGCAGTGGCAGTGCATCGGCCGGGTCGACGAGATCGATGCAGTCGACCGGGCAGGGCGGCAGGCACAGTTCGCAGCCGGTGCAATCCTCGGCGATGACCGTGTGCATGAGCTTGCTGGCGCCGACGATCGCATCGACCGGGCAGGCCAGGATGCACTTGGTGCAGCCGATGCAGCGGGATTCGTCGATGCGGGCCAGGCGCTTGGGTTTTTCGACGCCGTTGTCGGGGTTCAGCGGTTTGGCCGGGCGTTGCAGCAACTGCGCCAGCGCGGCGATGGTGGCCTCGCCGCCGGGGGGACACTGGTTGATGTCCGCACGCTGCTCGGCCATGGCACGCGCGTAGGGCTGGCAGCCGGCGAAACCGCATTGGCCGCACTGGGTCTGTGGCAACAGCGCGTCGATGCGCGTCGCCAGCGCGTCAGGATCGTCCGTGCCCCCGGCTTCGTCGGTCGCCACCGTGTCGCTGCGGGCAGCGGCGGCGAGCAGCGCGACCAGCGCCACCGCAATGGCACCCGCAAGGAGCAGGCCGCTCATCCGCTGAATCCGGCGAGGCCGAGCGCGAACAGGCCCGCAGCGAGAAGACGGATGGGTGCGCCCCGGAACGGCGCGGGAACGTGGGCATCGCCCAGGCGTTCCGTCATCGCATCCAGGGCGTGCAGTGCCAGGGCGAATCCCGCGGCCGTACCCATGCCGGCGAGGATCACCGACGGCAGCGAGGCCGGTTCCAGCGCCGTGCCCGACATCGTGCCGAGGACAATGACGTTCGCCGCGGACAGCAGTCGCGCCCGCGGAGCCATGTCGCCCGCGTCCTGTCGCCGCAGGATCAGCCTGGCCGGCACCAGGCAGGCCAGGGCCACCAGGGCGAACAGCAGCGGACGCAGGTGCGCGAGGTCATCCGGTCGCAGCAGGGCATGGTCGAGCAGCCAGTCCACCGGCATTGCCGTCACCAGCGCCGCGCCCGTCATGATCGCGACCGCGCGCACCGCCGCGGAATCCGCAGCGCGCCGTGCGCGGGTGCCGTCGCCAGGCCGGCGGGACAGCACCAGGTGGTTGATCGCGGCTGTAAACAGCAGCCACTGCAGGAATATCGCCATCGGCGCCATTGTATGACGCCGACCACGGGCGCCGTGGATCAGCGGCGACGCATCTCCGCCACCCGGAAGAGGATCCAGATGGCGACCGCAATCACGAGGGCGCCCACGATGTACTCGGGATCCGACGTGAAGATCAGCAGCGCGCAGGCGGTGAGGGCGCCGATGCCCAGCACACGGTCACCCACCGTCGGGCGACGCAGGGGCGTTCCCACGAGCAGGCTGAGGCCGGCCGCCGCATAGACGACGCTCACCAGCAGCACGGCCATTTCGATGATCTTGCTGAACTGCTGGCCGATGGTCTCGGCGCTGGTCAGGAACGTCACCGCCGTCATCGCCAGCACGATGATGAACAGGCCGGCCCACGCTGCGCCATTGCGGTTGTAGAGGCCGAACACGGACGGCAGGAAGCCGCGCTGCGCGGCACGGGCACCGGATTCACCGGTGACCAGCATCCAGCCGCCCAGCGTGCCCGTCGCCTTCAACGCGGCAGCACCGGCGATCATCAAGGCCGCCCAGGGACCGAATACGGTGCCGGCCACCTCCGCGAACGGCGCGCTGGAGGCGAACAGCGAGTCGGCGGGCTCGATGCCCATGATCAACACCGAGGAGACGATGTAAACGACACCGGCCAGGGCGATGCCACCGAGGGTGGCGATGGCCACATTGCGTTCCGGATGGCGGACCACCGCCGCGACCATGGTCGTTGTTTCCAGGCCGATGAAGGCCCAGAAGATCGGCGCCAGCGCACCGAACATCATGCGCACATCGGACACCGGCGCCGGCTCGGCCGTGTTCCAGCTTGCGCCCGTGGTGTTCCAGGCCGATTCGAAGGTGGCGGCGTCGAACTGCATCCAGCCGCCGCCCAGCACCATCAGCACCGGCAGCAGGCCGAACACCAGGCACATGGACTGGAAGCGGGCGATCGGTTTCGGTCCGAGCAGGTTCAGGGCGAACATGGCCCACAGCAGGGCGATCTGGCCCGCGAGCTGCCATTCGTTGAAGCCGGCCGGGAGCAGCAGGACCAGGTATCCGAACGCGGCGACGGCAATAGCGTTGTTGCCGATCCACGATGACAGCCAGTACAGCGTCGACGCCAGGAAGCCGGCGTCCCGGCCCAGGGCAGGGGTCACGTAGTCGGCCGGGCTTTCCAGGTTCGGATAGTCGCGGGCGAGGCGCGCGAAGGTCAGGCCGAGGACTGCCGCGATCACGGTCGCCAGGATCCAGCTCAACAGGGTCAGGCTGCCCATGCCGGAAAGTTTGGCCGGCAGCAGGAAGAATCCCGAGCCGATCATGTTGTTCGCCACCATGAAGGTGGCCAGCAGCGGGCCGATACGGCGACCTGGATCGTTCATGTGTCCTCCCCGACAAGCAGGCGCGAAGCTTAGCGCTTCCGCGACGGCTTGGGTGTCGTTGCCGGCGGCGGTACCGGGCGCTCCAGCGCGTCCGCATCGGCTTCGCGCCGCAGCCACTGGCAGCGCCATCCGGCACCGCGGCCATCCGCCAGGGTCCTGCTCAGCCAGGGCAGCCACGAGGTCGCCGCCTCCTGGTCGAAACGCCAGGGCGGGTTGAGGACGACCAGGCCGCTGCCGTTGAGCCGCAGTGGTGAATCGGTGGCACGCACCCACAACTCCACCGTCAGCGACGACTTGACAGGCAGCGCGGCGGCGCGTCGGAGGAAGGCGGCGACGCTGCTCGCCAGCTTGATCGGATACCAGATCGCGTAGGTGCCGGTCGCGAAGCGGCGCAGGCCTTCGCGCAGGGCGGCGATGATGTGGTCGAACTCCGCAAGCTGTGCCTCGTAGGGCGGATCGACCAGCACCAGCGCACGCCGTTCCGGCGGCGGTAGCAGCGCCGACAGCGCCTGGTGGTAGCCGTCACGGGCGAAGACCGTGACGCGCGGATCGTGGTCGGCGAGGCGTCGCTTCAGTTCGGCGACGACTTCGGCCTGGGTCTCGCACAGGCGCAGGCGGTCCTGGCTGCGCAGCGCATCGGCGGCAAGGCCGGGCGATCCCGGGTAGCGCCGCAGGCTGCCCTCGCCGGCATTCCAGCCGCGCATCGCATCGATATAGCGGCGCACGGCCGGTGGCACGGCGTCGCCCGCCGCCATGATCCGGCCGATGCCGTCGCGCCATTCGCCGGTCCGGTCCGCTTCGTCGCCCAGCGCGTAGCCACCGGCGCCGGCGTGGCTTTCGATGTAGGCGAGGGGCTTGTCCTTCGCGGTCAGCAGCCGCAGCAGTTCCAGCAGCGCGACGTGCTTGAGGACGTCGGCGTGGTTGCCGGCGTGGAAATGGTGGCGGTAGTTCATGGTGGACCCGTTCAGCGCGGTGCAGCATGGCGCCTGCGTGGCGGACTGCGCAAGCGCGCACCCGCGGATGCGAAGCCGGGCATGACTTGTGGCGGGTGCTGTTCATCCATGCGCTCCGGTAGCCTTCGCCCCCAGCCCGCCACTCCGTGGCATCCGCAAACGAGACCCCATGGCCAGCCGTTCCGCTTCCGCGACGCCGCGTCGCAAACGTCCCCTGATCGTCAGGCTCCTCAAGTGGCTGCTGATCGTCGTCCTGGTGCTGGTGCTGCTGGTCGCCGGCTTCGCCGCCTGGCAGTGGCGCACGGACAAGCCGCTGAAGATCGGCTGGCTCTACGAGCGCATCTTCATGGAGTACGCGATCGACGATCCGGAACTGCTGTCGATGATGCGCGTACTGCCGGGCTGGCTGGATTTCTATTCCGGCGACCTGACCGATGCCTCGATGGCCCGCGGTGAACGCCTGATGGCGAAGCTGGAACGCGACCTGGCCTCGCTGCATTCCTACGACCGCGAATCACTGGACGAGGACGGCAAGCTGTCCTACGACATCCTCGACTACTTCCTGGGCCAGCAGGTCGAGAACCGCCGCTGGCAGTACCACAACTTCCCGGTCAACCAGATGTTCGGCGTGCAGAGCATGCTGCCGGACTTCATGGTCAACACGCACTCGGTCGAGGACCTGGGCGACGCGCGCAACTACGTGTCGCGGCTGCGCAAGTTCCCGGAGAAGTTCGGGCAGGTGCTGGAAGGCCTGCGCCATCGCGAGAAGCTTGGCGTGCTGCCGCAGCGCTTCGTGATCGACAAGGTGCTGGAGCAGATGCGCGGGCTCGTCGCCAGCGCGCCGGACCAGCACCTGCTCTACACGGACCTGGCCGGCAAACTCGACGCGCTCGCGGAAAAAGCATCCGCCGCGGATCGCGACGCGGTACTGGCGGACGCGCGCTCGGCGATCGCCGACGCGGTCTATCCGGCCTATGGCGAACTGATCGCCTATTTCGAGCACCTGCAGCAGGTGGTGACTGACAACCACGGTGCCTGGGCGCTGCCGGACGGCCTTGATTTCTACAACAGCCAGATCAAGGTGCACACCACCACAGACATGACGGCCGACGAGATCCACGCCATCGGTCTGGCGGAGGTCGAGCGCATCGGCGCCGAGATGGACGCCATCCTGCGTGCCGAAGGCCTGGAGGATGGCACCATCGGCGATCGCGTGCAGGCTATCAACCGGCGCCCGGACCAGCTGTTCCCGGACACCGAGGAAGGCCGCCGGCAGATCATCGCCGAGTACCAGCGCATCATCGACGAGATCAGTGCGGGCCTCGATTCCTATTTCGACGTGCGCCCGTCGGCGAAGGTCGAGGTGCGCCCGGTCCCGGAGTTCTCGCAGAAGACCGCGCCGGGCGCCTACTACCAGTCGCCGGCGATGGACGGGTCGCGCCCGGGCGTGTTCTATATCAACCTGCGCAACATGGCCGAGCTGCCGCGCTTCACGATGCGCACGCTGTCCTACCACGAGGGCGTGCCGGGCCATCATTTCCAGATCGCCATCATGCAGGAGCTGAAGGGCGTGCCGACCTTCCGGCGCATCCTCGGGTTTACTGCCTATTCCGAAGGCTGGGCGCTGTACACCGAACGGCTGGCCTGGGAAGCCGGCTTCCAGTCCGATCCGCTGGACAACCTCGGCCGGCTGCGCGACGAGATGTTCCGCGCCGTCCGCCTGGTGGTGGATACCGGCATGCATGCCAGGCGCTGGACGCGCGAGCAGGCGATCGACTACATGCTGGCCAATACCGGCATGGTGGAAAGCGACGTCGTCGCCGAGATCGAACGCTATCTGGTGAACCCCGGCCAGGCGCTCGCCTACAAGGTCGGCATGCTGAAGATCCTGGCGCTGCGCGAGCGGGCGCGCGAGGCACTGGGCGAGCGTTTCGACATCCGCGAGTTCCACAACCAGGTGCTGACCCGCGGCGCCATGCCGCTGGCGCTGCTGGAACGCCACATCGACGCCTGGATCGCGGCTGCCGGCCGCTAGTGGCCGGGACGAGGATCGGTAGGAAGCTGCCGATCCTCTAGACTTCGCACATGGACTTCGAACTAATCGCCAACGACGGCGCGTCCCGTCGCGGACGCCTGCACCTGCCCCATGGAACGGTCGAGACGCCGGCCTTCATGCCGGTCGGCACCTACGGCTCGGTCAAGGCGGTCACCCCCGGCCAGGTCCGCGACCTCGGTGCGCAGATCGTGCTGGGCAATACGTTTCACCTGTTCCTCCGACCCGGCCTGGAAGTCATCGAGGCGCATGGCGGCCTGCACGGATTCATGCGCTGGCCGGGCCCGATCCTGACCGACTCCGGCGGCTTTCAGGTCTGGAGCCTCGCGCAGCGCCGCAAGATCAGCGAGGAGGGCGTGAAGTTCGCTTCGCCCGTCGATGGATCGCCGGTGTTCCTGTCGCCCGAGGAGTCCATGCGCATCCAGCGCGTGCTGAACTCCGACATCGTCATGATCTTCGACGAATGCACGCCGTATCCGGCCACCGAACCCCAGGCGCGCGCATCGATGGAGCTGAGCCTGCGCTGGGCCGAGCGCAGCCGGCGCGCGCACGAAGGCAACCACAATGCGCTGTTCGGCATCGTGCAGGGCGGCATGTATGGCGCCCTGCGCCGGCGTTCGGCGGAAGGCCTGCGCGCCATCGGTTTCGACGGCTATGCCATCGGTGGCCTTTCCGTTGGCGAACCGGCCGACGAGCGCGAGCATGTCCTTGACGAGACGGTGCCGCACCTGCCCGCTGACCGGCCGCGCTACCTGATGGGCGTCGGCCGGCCGGAAGACATCGTCGAGGCCGTGCGCCGCGGCGTCGACATGTTCGACTGCGTCATGCCCACCCGTAATGCCCGCAACGGCCACCTGTTCACGGCCGATGGCGACCTGCGCATCCGCAACGCCCGCTACGCCACCGATACGCGGCCGATCGAGGAAGGCTGCGACTGCCAGGCCTGCGCCGGTGACTTCTCGCGCGCCTACCTGCGCCATCTCGACCGCTGCAGCGAGATGCTCGGTCCGACGCTGGCGACGATCCACAACCTGCGCTACTACCAGCGACTGATGGCGGAGATCCGCGATGCCGTGGCCGCTGGCCGCTTCGCCGACTGGGCGGCGGCTTTCCACCAACGTCGCCGCCGCGGCGTGCCGGAATGAGGTCCTGACGGGCCGGAAGGTCGGCAACCGGGCCGTGTGCAGGGCGGGGAGCCGGTGGCCTGTGCCATAATCCGGCCCCTTTGTGGGCCGTCGCGCCCCCAGCCAGAGAGACTAAGACCATGGATTTCCTGATCTCCAGCGCCTACGCCCAGGCCGGCGCCCCGGCCACGTCCCCGTACCAGCCGCTGATCATGATGGTGATCTTCATCGCCATCTTCTATTTCCTGCTGATCCGTCCGCAGATGAAGCGCGCCAAGGAGCACCGCGCCATGGTGTCGCAGCTGGCCAAGGGCGACGAAGTCCTGACCAACGGCGGCATTGCCGGACGCATCGAGGACGTCGGCGAAGCCTTCGTCACCCTTGAAATCGCCAACGGCGTGCGCATCAAGGTGCAGAAGCATGCGGTCGGCAACGTCCTGCCCAAGGGCACGCTGAAGGACATCTGACTCCGACCGCGCCCGCAGCCGCGACCTGCCCGTTTTTTGTCACACCCAGAGTTCAGCCCTAGATGATGAACTATCCGAAGTGGAAGTACGCACTGGTCGTACTGGTGATGCTGGTCGCGGCCTTCTATGCCGCACCGAACCTGTATCCGGAAGATCCGGCGATCCAGATCTCCGCCAACCGTGGCAGCGTCGTCGATGAGGCCTTCCGCGAGCGCGTGCATGGCATCCTCGAGTCGCGGCAGCTGCCCTTCACGCGCCTGGAGATGGCCGATGGCCGCCTGATGGCGCATTTCGCCAACACCGACGTGCAGCTGCGCGCCTCGGAAGTGCTGCGCGAGGAACTGGGCGAGGACTACACCAGCGCACTGAACCTGGCGTCCACCGTACCAGGCTGGCTGGCGGCGCTGGGGGGCAAGTCCATGGTCATGGGCCTGGACCTGCAGGGCGGCATCCACTTCACCATGGAAGTCGACCAGCGCGCGACCCAGGAGCGGATGGAAAACCGCTTCGTCGAGGACATCCGTGTCCTGCTGCGTGAGCGCAGGATCCGCTACAAGGGCGTAAGCCGTGGCGCCCAGGGCTCGCTGTCGGTGGTGCTGCGTTCTTCCGAGGACCGCGAGGCGGCGCTCAACGCGATTTCCTCGCAGCTTCCCGAGCTCGTTCTGACCGGCGGTGCCGGCGGCGGTGAAGACTGGGTGCTGGAAGCGCGCATCAGCGAGGCCGCCCTGCGCGAGGCGGCGCTGAATGCCGTCGAACAGAACCTTTCGACGCTGCGCAACCGCGTCGACGAGCTGGGCACGTCGGAACCGGTGATCCAGCGCCAGGGTGAGTCGCGCATCGTCGTCCAGCTGCCCGGCGTACAGGACACTGCCGCCGCCAAGCGCATCCTCGGTGCGACCGCGACCCTGGAATACCGCGCCGTGGACGAATCGGTGAATCCGCTGGAAGTGGCGGAAACCGGTCGCGTGCCCCCGCAGTCGGAACTCTTCTACCACCGCCAGGGGTATCCGGTGGTGCTCAGCAAGCGCATCATCGCTTCCGGCGACCAGCTGGTCAGCGCGGCCAGCGGGTTCGCGCCGGATGATGGCAGCCCGATGGTGTCGGTGCGCCTCAACAGCGCCGGTGCCCGGCGCATGCTCGACTTCACCAACGAGAACGTTGGCAAGGGCATGGCCGTGGTGTTTGTCGAACGCGTGCCGGAAGTCCGCACCGTCAACGGCGAGCAGGTCCGCAGCTCGCGCATCAAGCGCGAGGTGATCAGCGTCGCCACGGTTCGCGAGCCATTCGGGCGCACTTTCCAGACCTCCGGCCTGGACAGCGCCCAGGAAGCGAGCGAGCTGGCACTGCTGCTCAAGGCCGGCGCCCTGGCGGCGCCAATCGACATCGTCGAGGAACGCGTGATCGGTCCGTCGCTGGGCCAGGAGAACATCGACCGCGGCGTCAAGGCGATCGTTCTAGGCCTGCTGTGCATCATGGCCTTCGTCGCCATTTACTACCGCGCATTCGGCCTGATCACCTGCGTCACGCTGGTGCTGAACCTGGTACTGCTGCTGGCGATCCTGTCCATCATCGGCGCCACGCTGACCATGCCCGGCATCGCCGGCATCATGCTGACGCTGGGCATGGCGGTCGACGCCAACGTGCTGATCTGCGAACGCATCCGCAGCGAGCTCCGACTGGGCAACACGCCACTGGGCGCGATCAAGGGCGGCTACGACAAGGCCTGGACCAGTATTCTCGACGCCAACCTGACGACGCTGCTGGCGGGTATCGCGCTGTTCTCGTTCGGCTCCGGTCCGATCCGCGGTTTCGCGGTGACCATGTGCATCGGCATCCTGACCTCCATGTTCACCGCCGTGACGGTGTCCGAGGCCATCGCCGCCTTTGTCTATGGCCGCCGCCGCAAGCTCAAGTCCATTTCCATCTGACCGGCAGGAACGCGAACCATGTTTGAGCTGTTCAATCCCAAGTGGCGCATTCCCTTCATCGGTATCAGCCGCGTCACGCTGGTCGTGTCGGCCGTGGCCATGGTCGTTGCGCTGGTCGCGCTGTTCAAGCCCGGCCTGGATTTCGCCCTCGACTTCACCGGCGGTACCGTGGTGGAGCTGCAGTTCCAGTCCGAAACGAACGCCGAAGCCGTACAGTCGGTCCTCGAGGAAGCCGGTTACTCCGGCACACAGGTGCAGTCGTTCGGCAGCACGCGCGACATCCTGATCCGCCTGCGTCCCGACCATGACCAGGTCGGCGTCGATCCGGCAGAAGCGGCCGCATCGACGGAAAACAGCATCGCCCAACGCGTCAACGCCGGTGAGCGCGTCCACCAGCTGCTGGCATCCAAGGGTATGCCAGCGACCGTGAAGCGCAACGAATCGGTCGGTCCGCAGATCGGCAAGGAACTCGCCGAGGACGGCGTCGTCGGCATCGTCTTCGTGCTTGCCGGCATCATGATCTACGTGGCGTTCCGCTACGAGTGGCGATTCGGTATCGCCGCCCTGGCCGGCGAAGTGCACGACACCGTGCTGACGGCGGGCTTCATCGCCCTGGTCGGCATGGAGTTCGACCTGCAGGCGCTGGCGGCGCTGCTGACCGTCGCCGGTTATTCGATCAACGACAAGATCGTCATCTTCGACCGCATCCGGGAGATGTTCCGCACCACATCGAAGATGACCCCCGCGGAGACGATCGACGCCGCCTGCAGCGACACGCTGTCGCGTACGGTGATCACCGGCGTCACCACGATCATGGCGTTGACGGTGATGTATTTCCTCGGCGGCGAAACCCTGAGGGGCTTCTCGCTGGTGCTGATCGTCGGCATCCTGATCGGTACCTATTCGTCGGTGCTGTTCGCTTCGCCGCTGCTGCTGCACCTGGGCGTGACCAAGCAGGACCTCATGCCGAAGATGCGCGACGAAACCGAACTGGCACGCCGGCCCTGAGCCGGACTGTCCGCGATCGGGGAAAGGGCTGCCGGCTGGCAGCCCTTTTTCATTGCCCGCCGTTGTCGGGTGGGAATGCCCTGGGACCCGGCGCCGGGGCGCCCGGTTCGCGACGTGGCAGTTGCAGTTTCATCAGCAGCCGAGCGGTGCCGCCGTGCAATGAGTAAGGGTCGGGATCGCGGCTGTGTCGACTCCTGGCCTGGTCGGAACCGTCGGGTGGAAGCGGGAGCGAAGATGCCGGTGCCCGCGTGCGCCTCGCGTCGCCCGTGGAGCGCGTGATGCATGCAGTGGATCGGACCTGCACGCGCCCGCTGAGGTCGCGCGCGCGGTCGTCACCGGAAACCAGGCGTTCCCGGGGACCCGCAACGGGGTCGCCATAACGGTTGCTATCCGGCTGCGCAAGCGGCCGTAACGCGCATCGGGACAGGATCCCGCAAATGAAGTCGGCGCCGATCCGGGGCGGCGGCGCCGACAGGGTTGGAAAAGCAGGGACGCAGGCGGTCAGCGCGTAACCGCGGACCCCTCGGCAATCAGCCCTCGTAAAGCGACACCTTGTCCGCTTCCAGCACGTAGGCCGAGGCGGCGATGTCCTTCTGCACCCTCTGCACTTTCAGCGTGCCTTCGATCCAGAACGCGTCGTACATGTCGGTGACCGCCATCGGTTCCCTGAGCGTCACGAACACGATCTGGTTTGGCGGCGGCGGTGGCACGTGCACGCAGGCGCCGAAATAGGGCACCAGGAAAAAGCTGCTCATCTTCTGGTCTTCGCTGACGTCGACCGGGACGATGTAGCCGGGGAGCTTGACGTGCTGGCCGTCGAGTCCGGCGATGGTGCGGAACGAACCCTGCTGTTCCATCCGGAAGGTGCCGTCATGGCTGATCTCCGGCGCCTGGTTCAGCAGTTCGACTTCGTCCTTGGGCATCAGCTCCAGCCAGTCCAGTTCGCGCGGCGCGTCGGCGGCGACGACCACGCCGGCAACGAGCGTGAGAAGGGTGGAGAGCAGAAATGGTTTCATGTGCGGCTCTTGGCGAAAGCGGGGAGGAAGGGATGTCGGATCAGGTACGTACCGCAAGGCCGTCGCTGAGGGAGCGGCGATAGCCAAGCCAGGCCGGCACCATGCCGGCGACAAGTCCGGCCGAGAAGATCGCGGCCAGCGCGTAGAGTTCCGCGGCCGTGGGCAGCCCGAGGCCGAGGAACAGTCCGAACTGGCTTGCGGCGTAACCGCGCACGGCGGCGAGTATGGCATACAGCAGCAGCACGCCCAGGACGATGCCGGCGAGGGTGAGTGACATCGCTTCCAGGCACAGCAGGCCGAGGATGGTCCTTGGCCGGGCGCCGACCGAGCGCAGGATGGCCATTTCGCGGCGACGCTCGTTCAGCGTTGTCAGCAGCGCCGTCGACATGCCGAGGATGCCGACAATCACGACGCAGGCAGCGACAAGGCGCAGTGCGTTTTCGGCGACGCCGGTCAGGCTCCAGAGCTGCTGCAGGGCGACGCCGGGCAGGATCGCGCTCAGAGCTTCGCCGCGGTATTCGTTGATCTGGCGTTGCAGCTGGAACGTGGCGACACGGCTTTTCAGTCCTACCAGGAATGCAGTGATCGACCTGGGTGTCAGGTCGTGGGTCAGCGCCTGCTCGGCTGAAATGCCGCGGCCGGGCAGCCGGGTACCGGACTGCCAGTCCAGGTGGATGGCCTCGATCGCCGCCAGCGGCACATGCACGGTGCGGTCCACCGGCGTGCCGGTTGGCGCCAGGATGCCGGCAATCCGGAACGGCTTGTCGTCGTGGTTGGAAAAACTGACGCGACCGATACCATGCGCGATGACGATGTCGTCGCCCAGCGAGTAGCCCAGCTTTGCGGCGACTTCGCTGCCGAGTACCGCTTCATAAACGCCCGCGAACGGCTCGCCGTGGGCGAACGCCAATGGCTGTCGGTTGCCGAAGCGGTAGTGCTCGAAATACGCCCCGGTGGTGCCGAGCACGCGATAGCCGCGGTGGGAATCGCCCAGCGAGATCGGCACCGTCCAGGCTACCGCCGGCGCGGCGGCGATCTGCTGGTAGGTGGCCCAGGACACATTGGCTGTCGGTTCGCCGAGACGGAACACCGAGTACAGCAGCAACTGCACCGTGCCGGCGCGCGCGCCGACGATCAGGTCGGTGCCGCTCAGCGTGCTGGCGAAACTGCTGCGCGCCTCGCTGCGGACGCGTTCGACGCCGACCAGCAGCGCGGTGCTCAGGGCGATGGTGAAAACGGTAAGGAGCACCGTGCCACGACGGTTGAGCAGGCTTTTCAGCGCAAGGCGGAACATCAGGCCGCCTCCGCCGGAGTGGCTGCGCGGTTGACATCGGTCAGGCGCAGGCTGCGCGGAAACAGCGGTGCCAGCGCCGGATCGTGGCTGACGAACACCAGCGTGCTGCCGGCGCGTCCGCATTCGCCGAACAGCAGTTCGATGAAGGCGGCGCGCGCGTTCGCATCGAGTGCGGACGTCGGTTCGTCGGCAATCACCAGTTCCGGCGCACCGATCAGGGCGCGTGCGGCGGCGACGCGCTGCTGCTGACCGACGCTGAGTTCGGTGACGGAATGGTGGCGCAGCGACTGCACATCCAGACCCAGGGCGCCGAGCAGGCGTTCGGCCTCGCTGTTGACCCGCGCGCCCAGTCGTTGACGGCGGCGCGGGGAGAACCGGCAACCCAGGGTGACGTTCTCGACCAGTCCCAGATACGGCACCAGGTTGAACTGCTGGAAGATGAAGCCGATGTGGTCGGCACGGAAGCGGTCACGGGCACCGGCACGCAGGCGTGCGGGTTCGGTGCCGAGAATCGCCAGTCGTCCGGCGTCGGGCAGCAGCACGCCCCCGAGCAGGCCGAGCAGCGTGCTCTTGCCGCTGCCCGACGGGCCTTCCAGGAATACGCGTTCGCCAGCGCCGATGACCAGGTGGGGAATGTCGATCAGCGCCGGTTTTCCGGGCCAGGCGTAGCGAAGGTCGTCGATGGCGACGGTCGCGGTCGGCGTGTTCATGACGGCAGTGTAACGAGGCGGATCACCCGGCCCGTGCCGGACGCGGTCAAGGGGGCGAACATCGCGACGAAGCCGTCAGGGAGCCAGGCGCACCTCGCCGCGGCCGCCCGGCAGCTCCACGCGACCCTGGTGGTCTTCGGCAAGGAAATCGACGCGGACCCGGGAGAGGCTGGAGAAATAGCCCCCGAGGTTCACCCGTACGGAGACCGGCGCCTTTGCGCATTCGGCCTTCAACGAGGCGTGGAATTCACCATGGCCGCCGTGGTGGTCCGCGTCCTCGCCTTGACCGGCTCCGTGGTCATGGCCGGCATGGCCGTCCCGGTGGTCGTGGTCGTCATCTTCGCCGTGACCGCCTTCGCTGGATGCCTGCTGCGCCTTGAAGCCGTGCACATGGGCGTTGCTGTCGGTGAATGCACAGGCGTCCGCGGGCTCGAAGGCCAGCCAGATCCTGCCGTCGCGCAGTGTCTCCAGCGATTTCTCGATGCCCGAGTGCTGCAGTCGATCGCGCGGCGCGTGCTCGAAGCCGACGATGTCGCTGCCCGGGGCGGTGAATTCGACCTCGAGCTGTCCATCCGCATAGGCGATCTGCAGGTCGGCGCGACCATGTTCATGACTGTCGTGCTGGTGCGCGATCTGGGCGCTGGCCAGCGGGGCGGTCAACAGCAACGGCACGAGGGCAGGGCGCATGGACGGACTCCGGTTGGATGGGTGGCGATACGATGCGGCGCGCAGCCTACTGCCCGGCCTGTGGATGGAAGCGCCAGTGCCAGGGTTCGTAGGCGATGCCATGGGGATTGTCGCGTGGATAGCTGAGACGGAAGCTGAAGCGCCCTGCATGCGCCGACAGCCAGGCGAATGCCGCGGTGTTTTCAAAGGATTCTTCCAGTACGGCTCCGTCGCCGCCATGCAGATCCAGAGTCGTTCCCAGATGGTGCTCGCTGAAACCGGGCAGGGCGCTGACGGAAAGGATGGCGTCCCAATCAAGCCCGCGCGCGCGTTTCCGTGCGATCAGCATTCGCTGGTAGGCGGCGCTGCGGAACCCCGACACCGGTTCCAGCACGACGCCATCGCGGCGTGCGGCGATCGACATACGCAGCCAGGCGCGGGCGGCAGCCGGCGTGAGCCACAGGGAGCGTCCGCCACGATCGCGGCCGGCTTCGACGAGTTCCCCCGGTTCATCGCAGCGCTGCAGGCGATAGTCGCGCAGGATCTCCGTCGGTACGCCCAGTCCCTGCAGCCAGTCCTTGCGCCTGGGCTGGCGTGAAAGCAGGCGTTGTGCGGCGGTGCCGGCTTTGAATCGCGCCTCCAGCCGGGCCATCTCCCCCAGGAGATCGCGGGACGGAAGGGGTGGACGCTTACGGGCTATGCGCGGGTGCGTGCCATTCGCCAGGCTCCAGCGCACGAGGACCGCGCCATCGCGCTTGCGCACAAGGCTGGCCGAAGCGGGCAGTCCGCGCTGGTGGTAATCGAGCACCAGTGCGTGTGCGTGGCCGTTGATCCATCTGCGTTTCAACTCGGGCATGGCGAGAGGATTTTCCGGGCGGGGCCGTATTATCCGTCAGGCGACCGCGACACGCGTGGGCGCCGGCCCGCCAGCCCGGGCTGGATCGCCGGATTGCGGCCGCATCTTGCGCTGCGCGCGGCAACGCCGCACTCTTCGCCTCTTTCTCCAGGGCGCCCATCCCTGCTGTCCTCCGTCGACTTCCTTACGATGAAGACCCTCCCACGCGGCCTCTCCACGGTCCTGTTTCCCTTGCTGCTGGCGGCCTGCGCCACGACGCCCGGGTCACGGCCGGCGACGCCATCGATGCCGGCGATCCCGGCGACCTGGGTGGCCGAACCCCTGCCTGGCGACGAGATCGACTCGGTATCGGTCTGGCGAAGGGACGACGCGCCGGCACACGTCATCGCGACGGCCAAGAAGGGCCACCGCCTGGTTCTGCTGGACGCCGATACCGGGCGACTCGCCGGCGAACTGGGGCGGCACGGCAGTGCACCAGGTGAATTCAGCGCACCCAACGGCATCGCCATTGATGGCGACCTGGCATTCGTCGTCGACCGCGACAACCGGCGCGTGCAGGTGCTGCAACTGACTTCGGGCAACGTGATCGGCACGTTCGGCGACGACGCGCTGCGGCGCCCGTTCGGCCTGTGGCTGCGGGTCCACGGCGGAGGCTTCTACCATGTCTATGTGACCGACAGCTTCGACGTCGACCCAGGTGTCGAACCACCCGGCATGGACGGCCGCGTCAAGCGCTACGCCGTGCGCCTTTCCGGCAGCGGACTGGAAGCGCAGCTGGAAGGCCGCTTCGGCGAGATGGAGGGCGAGGCCGCCTTGCGCTACGTGGAGTCCGTGTGGGGTGATCCACCCCATAACCGCCTGCTGGTCGCCGACGAATATCCGGAGCACCGCGACATCAAGGTGTTCGACATGGCGGGACGATTCACCGGCGCGGTGATCGGCCAGGGCATGTTTACCGGCGAGCCGGAAGGCCTGACGCTGATCGAGTGTGGCGATGACGGTGGCGGCTACTGGCTGGTGTCAGACCAGGATCCGGATCAGCAGGCCTTCCACCTGTTCGAACGGCGGTCACTGGCGCGGGTTGGAAGCTTCAGGTCCGACGATGCGCGCATGGTCGATGGACTGTGGTTCCAGCCGGGTCGAAGCGGCCGCTTTCCGGCTGGCGTCCTGTTCACGCAGTCCAACGATATCACCGTGGTCGCTTTCGACTGGCAGCACATCGTGGAGGCGCTGTCACTGCGCCGCGACTGCGGCCTGTGATGCGCCCCGCTGCTGCCGGGTGCAGCGCAGCAGCCAGCACCATCAGGCCGTGGCTTCGGCTTCCCCGCGCGTCTGGCTGACCGCATTGCGACCGCGCGATTTCGAGGCGTAGAGCGCGCGGTCGGCGCGTTGCGACCACTGCCTGAGGTCGTCGTCACCAGACCCTGGCGAAGCCAGGCCGATGCTCACCGTGGCACGCAGTTCCGGCCACTCCGCAAAGCTCAGGGCCGTGACACCGGCCCGGATCGCTTCCGCGACGGCATGCGCCCCGGTCTCGGCCAGCGGCAGGACGACGGCGAACTCGTCACCGCCCAGTCGGCCGGCATGGCCGTCGGCGGGCACGACGCGGCGCAGGACGTCGCCGATGCCGCGCAGGACATCGTCGCCGGCCGCATGGCCGTAGTTGTCGTTGACCGACTTGAAGTGGTCGGCATCGATCAGGACCAGCGTCGCGTCGCTTCGCCCTGCATGATGCCTTTGCAGCAGTGCCGCGGCGTGTTCCTGCCAGTGGCCGCGGTTTTCCAGCCCGGTCAGGACATCGAAGCGGCTCAAGGTATCGAGCCGCAGGTTCTGCATCTGCACACGGCGGATCAGGTGGTAGGCGCCCATGGCGACCGCTAGCGTATGCACCACCAGCATCGGCAGGCAGGCCATCAGCACGGTCATGCTGGTTTCCAGTCGCACCGCGAAGCCGGTGAGCAGGCCGGTCGCCAGCAGTCCGATCACCATGGCTGGAATCGAGTGACGCCACAGGCCGCGCACGCCGGAGCTGATCTTGTCGGCCGCGGCGACCGTCAACACCATCACTGACGGCAGCAGCGTGAACTGCATCAGGGGCAACAGGCTCGCGGTCAGCGCCGAGTCGATGGTGAGGTTGCGCAACTCCGCTTCGGAGGGGTCGCGGCTGCGACAGGCATGCAGGTGAAAGGCCACGTGCGGCCAGACAAGGCCGCAGAACACCGTCCAGACCCAGGCCGGCCACGGCATCGAGAGCTCGTGCAGGGTGACGAGAACGGGAATGACGCCCAGGCCCATGCCCAGAACCCGGAACGGGTAGACCCGTCGTGCCAGCGACCGCAGGCGGGCAGAGCGGCGGGTGGGTTGCGACGGGTCGATCGGGTCCGGCATGACGACTTCCTGTGCGGTCGCCGGCAATAGTATTCGTTAAAGCGGACGGTGCGGTGTCCTTCCTCGCACGCCATGCCATTCAACCGCCAGGAGTCCTCGTTTCGTCGCAGCGTCGGACTTCCGGCAGGGGTGCCGATGGATCCGGGTGGGCTATACCGGCGCTACGCCGGTCCTGTCCCTGACAGGACCGCCGTTCGACCATCGACCCCGGGAGCTTCCGCCATGACCACACGTCGCGACCTGTTCAAACTGGGCGCCCTTGCCGCCGCCGCTGCCGTCACGCTGCCTGCCTTCGCTTCAGGCGCGCGCACAGCGGGCGCGGCTGCAGTGCAGAGAGCGGCACGGCCGCTGCGCATCCTCATTCTCGGTGGCACCGGTTTTACCGGCCCGTTCCAGGTCGATTACGCGCTTGCGCGTGGCCACAGGATCACGCTGTTCAATCGTGGCCAGCGTCCTTCGCCGGAATGGCCGGCCGAAGTCGAGCAGCTGCATGGCGACCGCAACACCGGCGATCTCAAGGCCCTGGAAGGTCGCGAGTGGGACGTGTGCATCGACAATCCGACTTCACTGCCGTTCTGGGTCCGTGATGCCGGCAAGGTGCTCAAGGGCAAGGTCGGCCACTATCTGTTCATCTCGACGATCTCCGTCTATGCCGATGGCAGCCGCGCCGGCATCGAGGAGGACGCGTCGCTGGCCCGGTACCGCGGCAGCGATGCCATGGCCGAAACCATGGAAACGCTGCGTGCCGACATGGGCAACCTCTACGGCCCGCTGAAGGCCTTGAGCGAAGCGGAAGCGCACAAGCAGTTCGGCGAACGGGTGACCATCATCCGGCCGGGTTACATCGTCGGGCCGCGTGACGAGACCGACCGCTTCACCTACTGGCCGCATCGCATCGCCCAGGGCGGCGAGCTGCTGGTCCCGGGTGATGGCAGCGATCCGGTGCAGATCATCGATGGCCGCGATCTCGCCGAGTGGGTGATCCGTCTTGCCGAAGCGGGCACCACGGGTACTTTCAATGCGGTCGGTCCGGATTACACGCTGACGACCGATGCGATGGTGCACGGCTGCCATGCCGTGACCGGCGGGCCGGTGCGCTTGACCCATGTCACGCCGGAATTCCTCGAGGCCAACGAGGCCGGCCTGCCGATCTGGGTGTCGTCGAAAGCCGGTCCCTATTCGGGCTACGGACGCGTCAGCAACGCGCGGGCACTCGAGGCTGGACTGACGTTCAGGCCGCTGGCGACGACGGTCGCCGACCTTCTGGCCTGGTTCCGCAGTCTCCCGGCCGAACGCCAGGCCACGCTGCGTGCGGGACTTACGCGCGACCGCGAGGCGGAACTGCTGCGCGCCTGGCATGCGCGTGGTGCCTGAACGATGACAACGATGCCGCGCCCGACTGGCGCGGCATCCTGCAAGGCGGCATGCGCGACGGGACCGTAAGCGCTGGAAAACGGCGGCAGGCGACCCCATTGATCAGGTCTCCTTCTTGAACAGCCGCTTCCGGAGTCCGCATGTTTCCCTTGTCGGTGCTAGATCTCGCGCCGGTTGCCGACGGCAGCGACATCGCCAGCAGTTTCCGTGCTTCCGTTTCACTGGCACAGCATGCCGAAGCGCTCGGCTATCGGCGCTATTGGCTTGCCGAACACCACAACATGCCGGCCATCGCCAGTTCGGCGACCGCCGTGCTGATCGGTCATATCGCTGGCCGGACGCAACGGATCCGCGTCGGTGCCGGCGGCATCATGTTGCCCAATCACGCGCCCCTGCAGGTCGCCGAACAGTTCGGCACCCTCGCGACCCTGACACCCGGTCGCATCGATCTCGGCCTGGGGCGCGCGCCCGGCACCGATACAGCGACCGCGCGTGCGCTGCGCCGCTATTTCGACAGCGCCGACCAGTTCCCGCACGACGTACAGGAATTGCTGGCCTATTTCGAGCCGGCCACGGCCAACCAGGCCGTGCGCGCGATTCCGGGTGAAGGGGTCGAAGTCGATGTCTGGCTGCTGGGCTCCAGCCTGTTCAGTGCCCGACTGGCGGCCCGGCTGGGCCTGCCGTTCGCCTTCGCATCGCACTTCGCGCCGGATGCGCTGGGTGCGGCCTTGCGTGTCTATCGCGAGGGGTTTCAGCCATCGAAGCGGCTCGCGAAGCCGTATGCCATTGCAGGCATCAATGTCGTCGCCGGCGAATCCGATTCGGAAGCACGTCGCCAGTTCACCACCGTGCAACAGAGCTTCACAAACCTGCGCCGCGGCGTCATCGGCCTGTTGCCACAGCCCATCGACGATATCGAAAACTGGTGGACCCCTCTGGAAAAGGCCGGCGTCGAACATGCGCTGGCCTGCAGCGTGGTAGGCAATCCGGATTCGGTCGCCGCTGGCCTGGATGCGTTCGTCGAACG
Source organism: Pseudofulvimonas gallinarii (assembly GCF_004343305.1). Taxonomy (GTDB): domain Bacteria; phylum Pseudomonadota; class Gammaproteobacteria; order Xanthomonadales; family UBA2363; genus Pseudofulvimonas; species Pseudofulvimonas gallinarii. Next base: position 69,226 of record NZ_SMAF01000001.1, read on the forward strand.
CCACAGGCCGGACGAGCTCATCGTCGTCAGCAACCTGTACAGCCTGGAAGCACGAACACAGTCGCTCTCAGCCGCCGCCGAGTGGGCTGTTTCGAGGTCGGGCTGATCGCCGACTTCCGGCACCGGCTCGGCGAATCCAGCCCGTTCCGCTGAATCTGGAACTTTTCGCCGGTTGTCGCCTCTCAGCGTGACTTCCATCGCCAGGGTCGGATTCATGACAAGCCGGATCACGCGGATCGCCGCCGTTCTTTCAGGTTGCCTGTTGCTCGATGCTGTTGCTGGCGCCAGTGCCGACGACGCGACAGTTCGTCAGGAGGTTTGTCCACGCGATGACGTGCTGCTTCCCGCGGAGGCGCGCTCCGGATCGGTCCTGTTCGGCGAGATGCATGGGTCGGTCGAAGCGCCGGCGTTTTTCCTCGGTGCGGTGTGCTCCGCGTTGCGCGACCGCAGTGTTCCGGCCGTGGTGGTGGGACTGGAGTTTCCGCTTGAGCAGTCGGAACCGATCGCCGCGTATCTCGATTCCGCCGGTCGGCCCGCGGACGGGACGGCATTGCTGTCCACCGCCTTCTGGCGTCGCAGCGAGCAGGATGGTCGAACCAGCGCGGCCATGTTCGAACTCGTCGAGGGCCTGCGTGTACTTTCACATGCGGACTCGCGACTGCAAGTCGCGGTCTTCGACGACCGCTCCGGCGATGCCCGGGGAGAACGGGAAAGAATGATGGCGCGGGCGTGGCAGAAGTCGCGGGCAGCGCATCCAGGCGCCATGTCCCTGGCACTGACTGGCAATCTGCATGCAAGACGGACTGCCGGTTTTGCGGGTGACCCGGCGTACCGTCCCATGGCGATGCATCTTGACGGACCTGTGGCCACTTACGCATTTCGTGGGAACGGCGGACGGATCTGGGCGTGCATGGCCGACGGCTGCGGCATCCATGACCAGCCAGGTCGCGATGATGCGGCCTCTACGCCCGACTGGCGCATGGAACGGGTCGTGCCATCGCAGAACTATGACGGTCTGGTCGACCTCGGCCCGTACTCGCCTTCGCCGCCTGCCGTGGCCGTCTACGGCACGCATACGCAGCCCGGCGACTGACCGGCGTCCCATTCCCGTAGTGGGACGTGGCAGGCGCGGCGCCGTGATCAACGTCCGCCGAGGTGATGCTGTCGGCAACGACGTGTGCGTCGAATGTATCCGGCACCTGCCGGTAATCAGTGGGTTGGCATTGTCAAGGACGTCACGGGCGACCTGGCATCCGGGATGGCCAGGTGGCGACGGTTCTTTTTCGTGCCCTTCGGTCGGTTCGTGCTGGCAGGGGTGGCGTTGCCAGGGGGCGCAGGATGGCAGCCATTGCGATCACCTGCCGCGCGACCGCCTCGCCACGGCATCCGCTGTGATCCACACTTCCAGGCGGGCTCGACGATGACGGCAGTAGACCTCCGCCGCTGATGCCAGCCCTGCCGGGATGCCTTGGGCGAGGGGCAGCGCGCCGGTGAAAAACGCCGCCCAGGGGCGGCGTCTGCTCCACTTTCAGTTCCGTCGTAATTCCGGCACCGCTGTCCTGTTGCCGGAACGGGCAGGGCGCTCAGACGGCTTCGAAGATGCCGGCTGCGCCCATGCCGGTACCGATGCACATGGTGACCATGCCGTACTTCTGCTGGCGACGGCGCAGGCCGTGTACCAGCGTCGCGGCGCGGATGGCACCGGTAGCGCCCAGCGGATGGCCCAGTGCGATGGCGCCACCGAGGGGATTGACCTTGGACGGATCGAGACCGAGATCCTTGATCACCGCCAGCGCCTGTGCGGCGAAGGCTTCGTTGAGTTCGATCCAGTCGAGCTGGTCCAGGGTGATACCGGCCTGCTTCAACGCCTTCGGGATCGCTTCCTTCGGACCGATGCCCATGATCTCCGGCGGCACGCCGGCGACCGAGAAGCTGACGAAGCGGGCCAGTGGCGTCAGGCCGTAGTCCTTGATCGCCTGCTCGCTGGCCAGCAGCAGCGCGCCGGCACCGTCGGACATCTGCGAGGCGTTGCCGGCGGTGACGCTGCCACCGGCGCGGAACACGGTACGCAGTTTCGCCAGGCCTTCCGGCGAGGTGTCGGCGCGCGGGCCTTCATCGGTGTCGATGATCCGCGAGTCGGTCCTGCTGCTGCGCGAAGCCAGGTCGGGGTAGTGGTCGTCGAGCTGGAACGGGGTGATCTCGTCCTTGAACTCGCCGCCGGCGATGGCGGCCAGGGCCTTCTGGTGGCTGGCCAGGGCGAAGGCGTCCTGCTCTTCGCGGCTGACGTTCCACTGTTCGGCGACCTTCTCGGCGGTGATGCCCATGCCGTAGGCAATGCCGATGTTCTCGTCGGTGAAGAAGGCCGGATTCATCGCCACCTTGTGGCCCATCATCGGCACCATCGACATCGATTCGGTGCCGCCGGCCAGCATCAGGTCGGCGTCACCGGTGCGGATGCGGTCGGCGGCCATGGCGATGGCCTGCACGCCGGACGAACAGAAGCGGTTGATGGTGACCGCCGAAACCGTGTGCGGCAGGCCGGCCAGCAGCACGCCGATGCGGGCCACGTTCATGCCTTGCTCGGCTTCGGGCATGGCACAGCCGATCACCGCGTCATCGATGCGATTGACGTCGATGCCCGGTGCCTGGGCGATCACCGCCTTGAGGACATGCGCCAGCAGGTCGTCGGGGCGGGTGTTGCGGAAGGCGCCACGCGGTGCCTTGGCGACCGGCGTACGGGTGGCGGCGACGATGTAGGCGTCCTGGATCTGTCTGCTCATGATGTGGTGTCCTCGTCGCTCAGTTGCGCAGCGGCTTGCCGGTGGTCATGGTGTGGGCGATGCGGGCCTGGGTTTTTTCCGTGCGCGCCAGTTCCACAAAATGCTTGCGCTCCAGGTCCAGCAGCCATTGCTCGTCGACCTGTGATCCGCGCTCGATGCGGCCACCGCACAAGGTGTCGGCGATGCGCGCGGCGATGTCGAAATCGTGTTCGGAAATGAAGCGGCCTTCGATCATGTTGGCCAGCATCGACTTGAAGGTGGCGCTGCCGACATCGCCGGCGACGGTGATGTCGCGGGCCGGCAGCGGCGGCCGGTGGCCGGCTTCGGCCAGTGAAGCCGCCACCTGCTTCGCCACGTACAACAGTTCGTGCGCGTTGTAGACGACAACATCGGCGTCGCGCAGCAGGCCCATGCGCTTCGCGTCCAGCGCACTGCCGCCGACCTTGGCCATGGCGATGGTCTCGAACACGCGCTTGAGGCCTTCGAAGGGATCGTTCGGGAACTGTCTTGACGCGCGCAATGCCAGTTCCTTGAGGCCGCCACCGGCCGGCAGCAGGCCGACGCCGGCCTCGACCAGGCCAATGTAGCTTTCCAGCGCGGCGACGGTGCGAGTGGCGTGCATCTGGAACTCGCAGCCGCCGCCGAAGCACATGCCGCGCACGGCGGCAACGGTCGGCACCAGCGAATGCTTGAGTGCCATCGAGGTCTTCTGGAAGTTGTCGACCATCTTCTCGAAATCGTCGAAGCGGCCGGCCTGCAGCAGGCCCAGTGCGCCCTTGAGATCGGCGCCGGCGGAGAACGGTTCGCCGGTCTGCCAGATCACCAGCGCCTTGAGCTGGCGCTCGGCGATGCGCACGCATTCCTGCAGGCCGTCCAGCACCGCGTCATTGACGGTGTTCATCTTGGTCTTGAAGGAGACGATGCCAACGCCATCGTCGCCCAGCGTCCACAGGCGGACGCCGTCGTTCTCCCAGACCGTCATGCCCGGGTCGAAACGCTCGCCGAGCAGCGGATCGGGGAACAGCTGGCGTGCATAGACCGGATGGGTCGAGCGGGGCAGGGCCTTGCCGGCATTCGGCGACCACGAACCGTCGCCACCGTGCACGCCGTCGCGACCATCCAGCACCCACGCCGGCAGCGGCGCGTCGCTCATGGCCTTGCCGGCCTTGATGTCCTCGTCGATCCAGGCGGCGACCTGCTTCCAGCCGGCGGCCTGCCAGGTTTCGAAGGGTCCCAGCTTCCAGCCGTAACCCCAGCGGATGGCGAAATCGACGTCGCGGGCGGTATCGGCGATGTCGCCCAGGTGAAAGGCGGTGTAGTGGAAAAGATCGCGGAAGACCGCCCACAGGAACTGCGCCTGCGGATCGCTGCTGGCACGGAGCTTCGCGAACTTCTCGGCCGGGTCACGGATCGCCAGGATGCCGGCGACCTCGTCGCTGGCCTTGCCGTCGGCAAGGCGGAAATCCTGCTTTGCCAGATCAAGGACGTGGATGTCCTTGCCGGTCTTGCGGAAGAAGCCGGCGCCGGTCTTGGCGCCGAGCGCACCCTTGTCGATCAGGGCCTGCAGCCACGTCGGCGCCTTGAAGTAGCGGTGCCACGGATCATCCGGCAGGGTGTCGGCCATGGTCTTGATGACGTGCGCCATGGTGTCCAGGCCGACCACGTCCGCCGTGCGGTAGGTGGCGCTCTTGGGACGGCCGATGGCCGGCCCGGTCAGTGCGTCGACGACATCGAAGCCCAGGCCTGATTCCTGCGTGTGGTGCATGGTCGCCAGGATCGAGAAGACGCCGATACGGTTGCCGATGAAGTTCGGCGTGTCCTTGGCGCGCACCACGCCCTTGCCGAGGTTCGTGGTCAGGAAGGTTTCAAGACCGTCGAGCACGGCCGGATCGGTGCCGGTGCACGGGATCAGCTCGACCAGGTGCATGTAGCGCGGCGGATTGAAGAAGTGCACGCCGCAGAAGCGCGGCCGCAGCTGGGCCGGGATGGCGTCGGCCAGACCATTGATGGACAGGCCGGAGGTATTGCTGGCAAGCACTGCAGTTTCAGACACATACGGGGCGATCTTCACGTAAAGGTCGCGCTTCCAGTCCATCCGTTCGGCGATCGCCTCGATGACCAGGTCGCAGTCACGGAGCAGCTCCAGGTGCTGGTCGTAGTTGGCGGCGGTAATCGCGCCCAGGCGCGAGGGCTCGGCCAGGGGAGCGGGGGACAGCTTGGCAAGGCCTTGGATCGCCCTGTCGACTATTCCGTTCGGCTTGCCTTCTTTGGCCGGCAGGTCAAACAGGACGACATCGACATTGGCGTTGGCCAGGTGCGCGGCGATCTGTGCGCCCATCACGCCGGCGCCCAGCACGGCCGCCTTGCGTATGGTCAGACGAGGAGTGGTCATCGAAATCCCCAAGGGTCAGTTGGTTACGGGTGAAACGGATGGGTGTCGGAAATGGATGGTCCGGATGCGCCCGTACGGGCCGGCCCTTTCCGGCTGGACGGGCCACCTGACCATACTCAACAGTATGGATGCTCGCAGCAACACCGTTGCCGGTCAAGTTGAGACGCCAGTCACACAGCACGTCCAGTCTCAACGCTACAGTGCGCGGGCAGGGGAGGCGCGAGATGGGACCTCACAAATCACGGCTAAGCCTGTGATTCCACCGGCAATGCTGTTAGATTAGCGGCCCGCTTTCGCATCCCCACCCTACTAGGTATCTGGAGTTTTCATGGCGCTGGAACGCACCCTGTCGATCATCAAGCCCGACGCTGTTGCAAAGAATGTCATCGGCGAAATCTACACCCGTTTCGAAAAGGCCGGTTTGAAGATTGTCGCCGCCAAGATGAAGCAGCTGACCCGCGAGGAAGCGGAAGGTTTCTATGCCGTCCATCGCGAGCGTCCGTTCTTCGGCGCGCTTGTGGAATTCATGATTTCCGGGCCGGTGATGATCCAGGCGCTGGAAGGCGATGACGCCATCGCCAGGAATCGCGAGCTGATGGGCGCGACCAACCCGAAGGATGCGGCTCCGGGCACCATCCGCGCGGACTTCGCGGATTCCATCGACGCCAATGCCGTGCATGGTTCGGATGGCCCGGAGACGGCGAAGAACGAGATCGCCTACTTCTTCACCGAAGCAGAGCTGGCCTCGCGCTGAGCACCGGATGATGCAGCAGTCGACATCGTCGTCGAAGGTCAACCTCCTCGGTCTCGACCGGACCCGCATGGAAGCGTTTTTCGTCGAAGAGCTCGGCGAGAAACGTTTCCGCGCGCACCAGGTGATGAAGTGGATCTACCATTACTTCGCCGATGATTTCGACAAGATGACCGATCTCGGCAAGGCCTTGCGGGGCAAGCTTGCCGGGATCGCCGAAGTGCGCGTGCCCACCGCGCAGGTCGACCAGCAATCGGTCGACGGCACGCGCAAGTGGCTGCTCTCGCTGGACGGCGCCAACGGCATCGAGACGGTGTACATCCCGGAGCCCACGCGCGGCACGCTGTGCGTGTCCTCGCAGGTGGGCTGTGCGCTGAACTGCCGCTTCTGTTCGACCGGCAAGCAGGGCTTCAACCGCGACCTTAAGACGGCGGAAATCGTCGGCCAGGTCTGGCATGCCGCGCGCGAACTGGGCCACCTCACGCACCAGACGCGACGCATCACCAACGTGGTGATGATGGGCATGGGCGAGCCGCTGCTGAACTTCGACAACGTCGTGCCGGCAATGAACATCATGCGCGACGATTTCGGTTTCGGCCTGGCGAACAAGCGCGTGACACTGTCCACCGCTGGCGTCGTGCCGATGATCGACCGCTTGTCGGACGCCGCCGACGTGAGCCTTGCGGTGTCGCTTCACGCACCTGACGACGCGCTGCGCGACCACCTGGTCCCGATCAACCGCAAGTATCCGATCGTCGAGCTGCTGGAGGCCTGCAAGCGTTACCAGGCCAAGCGTCCGCGTTCGTCGATCACGTTCGAATACACGCTGCTCAAGGACGTCAACGACAGCGAGGCGCAGGCGCGCGCGCTGGTCAAGCTGCTGCGCAAGGTGCCGTCCAAGCTCAACCTGATTCCATTCAATCCGTTTCCCGGCACCGAGTACGAATGTCCGGATCCCGCTGTCATCCAGCGGTTCCAGCAGATCGTCTACGACGCCGGGATCATCACCACCCTGCGACGCACCCGTGGGCAGGACATCGACGCGGCCTGTGGACAGCTCGCGGGCAAGGTCGCCGACCGGACGCGGCGCTCGGCGCAGTTCCGGCGCGAAGTCGAGGAACGCAACCGCCATGCAGCCGTCTGATCGACTTGTCCTCATCTTCCTCCTGGCGGCCTTCATGCTCGCCGGCAGCGGCTGCGCCAGCCAGCCGCGCATGAACGAGCCGCAGATGCGCAGCAATACGGTGGCGGCGGTGCCGAACCGCGGCAACCGCGACAGCGGCAACCGCAACAACCGGAACGGCAGCAGCCGCTCGCGCGGCGGCAACCAGATGGATGGCGAGACGCGGCGCAACAACTCCGACATCCTCGTCGAGCTGGGCCAGCGTTATTACGCCCGCGGTGAATACGAGATCGCGCTGGAAAAGCTCAACAGCGCACTGAACATCGACCCGAACTCGGCCAGCGCGCATACCGTCATCGCCATCCTCTACGAGACGATCGGCAATTCCGACCAGGCTGCACATCATTACCGGCAGTCCGTCCGCCACGGTGGCCGCCAGGGCGACATCCTCAACAACTACGGCAGCTGGCAGTGCCGCCAGCGCAACTACGCCGAAGCCGAACAGTCGTTCCGCCAGGCGCTGGCCGATCCCTTCTACAAGACTCCGGAGTCGGCGATGGCCAATGCCGGCACCTGCGCGCTGGCCAGCGGACGCATGGACCTGGCCGAGAACTACCTGTCGCAGGTGCTCACGCGCTTTCCGAACGACGTGCAGGCGCTGCTGGGCATGGCGAACGTCGCCTTCAGCAAGCAGGAGTACCTGCGCGCGCGCGCATTCGTGCAGCGCGCAGACGCCAGTGGTGGCCTTGACCGCCAGGCGTTGGAACTGGCCGCAAGAATCGAAGAGCAGCTTGGTGATACCGGCGCCGCCGCGACCTATCGCGCGCGCCTGCGGTCGAGTGGTGGTTGAAGTTTTCTTGCCGGCGGGTTCCGTCGGCGATTTGGCAGTGCGGATCAGGACGACGAGTGATGTTCACAGAACCAGCGGGGGGACGGGACATGGAATTTGCGGGGAAGCTCCGCGACGCGCGTCTGGCGCGTGGCTGGAGCATCGAGGAAGTGGGAGTGCAGTTGCGTCTTCCAGCGCGCGTGATCGCCCAGGTCGAAGAGGGCGACCTGGAAGGACTGGGTGCGCCGATCTACCGTCGCGGCTACCTGCGCAGCTTCGGCAGGCTGGTCGGGCTGCCCGAGGACGAAATCGAACAGGCACTTCAGCAGGAGCAGGCGCCGGCGCCGGCACTGGTCGCCACGGGCGTCCGTCCGCGCAGTGAATACGTCATCGAGCGTTATGTGCGTCCGGCGACCTATATCGCGCTGACTGCGCTGATCGCCTTGCCCGTGGTCTGGTGGGCCGCCTCCGGCAAGCTGGGCGAAGGTCTCGCCGGCAACCGGTTCGACCTGCAGCCGCCACTGGCGGGTGAGGGCGGTGCGCTGGTAGCGCTGCCGCAGCGTCCGGCACCGGCGTCGATGGCGACCGAGCAGACGGAAGTGCTGCGCGCGTCCCTGATCGCAGTGCCGCCGATGGCAAACGTCGGCCCGACGCTTCCGGTCGCCACACCGGAAGCATCCACGCCCGCCGACGATGGCGCCGATGGCGTCGACAACATTGTCGGCAGCGGCCGCTTCGAGGCCGTGCTCGAGCTCGACGACAAGAGCTGGGTCGAGGTCAGCGCGTCCGGACGCCGGGTCCACCAGGCGCTGCGCACGCCGGGCCGCTGGGTGTACCGCAGCGAGCAGCCGCTGCAGTTCACCATCGGCAACAGCCGGCATGCCCGCCTGACCACCAATGGCACGGCCGTCGACCTGTCGGCGCACCGCAGTCCCAACGACGTCGTTCGCGTCGAGGTTTTTGGCGGCGAAGGCTGAGGCCATCGGCCTGCCAGCAGGTGCCCGCGCTGCCGGTCAACCGGGAGCGCCCCAGGACGGCGGATGGCAGGCCCATCCGCCGGTCCGCATTACCGGCTGCGTCAAAGCGGCGCCGCTGGTAAGCTTCGCCATCGCATTCGACCGGACTTCGGTCGCGGCTTCCACCGTTTGGACCATCCATGGAAATTTACGACCAGCACGAGCAAAGCGAGCGTGTACGCTCGTGGTTGAAGGACAACGCTTCCGCCATCATCGCCGGCATCGTCATCGGCCTGGGGGCGATTTTCGGTTACGGCCAATGGCAGCAGCACAAGCTGCGCCAGGCTCACACGGCCGCCGAGCTGTTCGAGCGCGTCCGCGCAGAGGATGCATCGGCGGAAGCGATCGCCGCCGCGGCGCGCCAGCTGCGCGAGGAATATCCGGGCAGCGGTTTCGCGGTGCTGGCCTCGATGGCCGAGGCGGCCAAGCAGGCCGAATCCGGCAACATCGCTGGCGCCCGCGAAAACCTGGCCTGGGCCGCAAGGCAGGCTGACGAAGCGGCGTTGCGTTCGCTGGTCAACCTTCGCCTCGCCCGGCTTGAGCTGGCCGCGGGCAAGGCCGATGCGGCACTGAAGATCCTTGATGCCGTCGGCAATGACGGTTTCGCGGCGGAACGCGCCGAATTGCGGGGCGACATCCTCGCGGCGCTGGGCCGGCGCGACGACGCCCGCACCGCCTATCTGGAAGCGCAGGCCGCCGGACCGGCTAACCCTGCCGCGCTGGACATGAAGCTGAGCGAGTTCCCGTCCGTCGAAGGGGACCAGGCATGATGCGGGCGCTGCTGCTCGTCCTGGTCGGCGTTCTGGCGGCCTGTTCCAGCGCCAAGCGCGAGAACATCAAGCCTCCAAAGGAACTCGAGGACATCGAGACCCGGATCAGCGTGCAGCGCCTGTGGAGTCGCAATCTGGGCGATGTCGGCGGCAGGTCCGGCCTGGACATGTCGGTGACGGCATACCAGGGCCGCCTGTACGCTGCCAATACCAAGGGTGAGCTGCTGGTCATCGATCCGAACAGCGGCAGCGAGATCAATCGCCTGCGCACGAAGCACCGCTTCGCCAGTACGCCGGGTGCGGGCGAGGGTGTGATCGCTGTCGGCACGCTCGACGGCACCGTCGTCGTGTTCGACGCGCAGACGCTGGAAGAGCGTTATGTCCAGCAGTTGACGTCGGAAGTCATCGCCGCGCCGGTCATCGCCGAAGGTCACCTCTTCGCGCGCAGCCACGACGGTCGAACCACCGCCCACGAACTGTCGGATGGACGCCGCCGTTGGCTGCACGAGCAGGCCGTTCCGCCGCTGAGCCTGCGGGGCAATTCCAGCCCGCGCTACGACCGCGGCTATCTCCTCAATGCCTATGACGATGGCCGCGTGATCGCCCTGCGTGCCGACGACGGCATGGTGGTGTGGCAGCAGCAGGTCGGCCTGGGTGAAGGCCGCACCGATCTGGAAAGGCTTGCAGACGTCGACGGCGAGATCGTGGCTGCCGACGGTGTCCTCTACGCCGCCGGCTACGACGGCCAGACGGTGGCCATCGATATCGCCGGTGGCCACACGCGCTGGAACCGCGACCTGTCGTCCGTGTCCGGCGTCGCCCTCGGGCAGCACCTGTTCGTCAGTGGCGCCGACGGCAAGGTCGTCGCGCTGGACCAGCACACCGGTGGTGCCCTCTGGACCCAGGATGCGCTGGAAAACCGCCAGCTCTCGGCCCCCGCCGTCGTCGGCCGATATGCGGCGGTCGGCGACCTCGAGGGCTACGTCCACTGGCTCGATCCGGACACCGGTGCCATCGTCGCCCGTGACCGCAACGGCCGCGATGCCATCCGCAGCGCGCCGCTGGCCATGGGGGATGTCGTCTACGTGACCACCATCGACGGCAGCCTTACCGCCTATCGCGTCAGCGGCAGCTGACGCCCGCAACCTGTTGAGCCGGCAATGGCGGGTGAGCCCCGGCGCTGCCGGCCATGGAGACCCCGGCGATGTCGACTGACCAAGCCGACACGGTGCTGACCGGAACCCTTCCGGTCGTCGCCCTGGTCGGACGCCCCAACGTGGGCAAATCGACGCTGTTCAACGTGTTGACGCGTACGCGTGACGCCATCGTCGCGGACCGGCCCGGCGTGACGCGCGATCGCCACCACGGCGTGTGCCGTACGTTCTCGCGTCCGTTCCTGCTGGTGGATACAGGTGGCCTGAGTGAATTCGAACAGGAGCTGCCGAAACTCGCCGCCCGCCAGGCAGAGGCCGCCATCGTCGAAGCCGACGTGGTTGTCTTCGTACTGGATGCGCGTGATGGCCTGACGCCGTACGACCGCCAGATCAGCCAGGCGCTGCGTCGCGCTGGCAAGCGCGTCCTGCTGGCGGTGAACAAGACCGACGGCCTGGACGAGGACATCGCCAGCGCGGAGTTCAGCGAGCTGGGTCTCGGCGAAGGCCTGGCGCTGGCAGCTTCCCACAACCGGGGCGTCACCAGCCTCGGTGAAGCCATCGTCGATGCGCTGCCGCCGCAGGGGGAAGAGGCATCCGACAATGATCCCGACCGCCTGCGCATCGCGATCATCGGTCGGCCCAATGTCGGCAAGTCCACGCTGGTCAATCGCCTGCTTGGCGAGGAACGCGTGGTCGCTAGCGACGAACCCGGCACGACCCGCGACGCCATTCGAGTACCCTTCGAGCGTGACGGTCGCCGTTACCTGCTGATCGACACCGCAGGAATCCGTCGCCGCGGCCGCGTTGACGATGCCGTCGAGAAGTTCAGTGTCATCAAGACGCTGCAGGCGATGGAGCAGGCACAGATCGCACTGGTGCTGATTGATGCCCACGAGGGCGTGACCGACCAGGACGCGACTGTCCTCGGTCATGCGCTGGACGCGGGCAGTGCGCTGGTCGTGGTCGTCAACAAGTGGGATGGTTTGAAGCCCGACGAACGCGAACAGGTGGAGCAGCAGCTCGACCGCAAGCTCGCCTTTGTATCGTGGGCGGAGACGGTGTTCATTTCCGCCCGCCATGGCTCCGGCCTGGGCGAGCTGATGAAGGCGATCTCCCGCGCGCATGCCTCCGCCACCTTCGAGTTCAATACGCACGAACTCACCGACGTGATGAACCTGGCGTTCGAAAGCGCCCAGCCGCCACTGGTGCGTGGACGTACCGCCAAACTGCGCTATGCCCACCAGGGCGGACGCACGCCGCCGCGCATCGTCCTGCACGGCAACCGGCTCGCCACTTTGCCGGAAAGCTACAAGCGCTATCTGGAAAATTTCCTGCGCCGTCACTACCGGCTGGTGGGCACACCGGTCCGGCTGGAGTTCCGCGACGGCGACAATCCCTTTGCCGGCCGGACCAATCCGCTGACCGAACGCCAGAAGGCGAAGCGCAAGCGGCTGATCCGCCACGTCAAGCGCCGCTGATCGGCGCTAGACGCGCCGTCCGCGCCACCGGCCGCAGATCGCGACATGCGTCGACAAAGCCTCGCATCGCGTCGATGGCCACCTGCAATGCCCAGGCAACGCCATGGCCGGATCCGCTGAGCCGCTGATCGGCCTGATCCTCGCCGGTGGCAAGGGCAGCCGATGTGCGGGTCGCGACAAGGCCTGGTTGAGGCTGGATGGCCGGCCCCTGGTCTGCCACGCGCGCGAGCGCCTGCAGCCGCAGGTTGGTTGCCTGGTCATCAGTGCCAATCGCCACCGCTGGGCTTACGCGCGGCTCGGCCTGCAAAGCATCGCCGATGAACCCGGGTGGTTGCACTGCGGCCCCCTGGCCGCGCTGGCCAGTGCCTGGCGCCGGTTTCCGGGGGCGGTGCTGGCAATTGTGCCCATCGATTGTCCGCTTGCGCCGCGGGACCAGGTGCAACCGTTGCATGAACGGGTGAAGACGGACGCGCGTGCCGCCGCGCTGCGTTGCGAAGGTCGGCAGCAGCCGCTGTTCGCCGTCCTTCACGGCTCACTGGCGGGCGCTGCGGAAGATGCGCTTCGTGCGCCGCGGCCGCCCGCGATGCGCGTCTGGCTGGAGGCCATGGGCGTGCACTGGCTTGACTGGCCCGACATCCGCGCCGATGAATTCAGCAACATCAACCGTCTGGAGGACCTGCGCGGTCTGGAGGGCAAATGCGGACCCGATTGAGTTTCGACGAGGCGCAGGGGCTGGTCCTGTCCGATGTGCTGCGGCTGCCGGGCGAGACCATCGTGCTCGACGCCGCGCTGGGCCGCATCGTGGATGTGGACATGTACGCACGGTTCGCACTGCCGGGTTTCGCCAACGCCGCGATGGATGGCTACGCGCTGAGTGCCGCCGATCTGGAGCGCGCGGCCATTCAGGGTTTGCCCGTGTCCGGCACCATTCTCGCAGGTGATACCCGTGAACATGTACTCCGTGATGGGTCCGCCTTCGCGATCATGACCGGCGCGCCGATGCCGCTGGGGGCGGATACGGTGGTGATCCAGGAGCAGGCACGGCGCGAGGGCGATCAGGTGTGGCTGCCCGCCGACGCGCGCCCGGGTGCGAACGTGCGGCCCGCCGATGATGATTGCGCAGAGGGAGCGCGTGTTGCCGCGGCCGGCGAAACGCTCACTCCGGCGCGCATCGCCGTGCTGGCCAGCGCCGGTTTTCCCGAGGTCGATGTCGTCCGGCGGCCCAGGGTCGCCGTGCTGGCCACCGGCGACGAACTCGTTCCGCCCGAGCGGCCGCTTGGCCACGGGCAGCGTTACGACAGCAACGGTCCGCTGCTTCGCGGGCTGGTCACGGACGCCGGTGCTGACATCGTCGAGGTCCGCTGCTGCGGCGACTGCCCCGAACAGTTGCGCAGGGCCCTGCAGGACTTCGTGGCGCGCGAGGTCGACCTGATCCTGACCTGCGGCGGCGTTTCCGCGGGCGCCGCCGACCATCTGCCGGCAACCATCGCGGCACTCGGTGAGATCGTGTTCTGGAAGGTGCGCATGAAGCCCGGGATGCCGGTGCTGTATGGGCGTATCGGTACGACGCGCGTGCTGGCGCTGCCCGGCAACCCGGTGTCCGTGGGAGTGACCTTCGAACTGCTCGCACGGCCGCTGCTGGACCGCCTTCTCGGTCGATCTTCAGCCGCCACCTTCCCGGTTCGCATGGCCGTCGGATTGCGCAAGAACCACGCGCGCATGGAATTCCTCCGTGTAACGCTGGAGAACGACAAGGAAGGACGATGGCTGGCCACGCCTCTCGAACACCAGGGCTCTGGTGCGCTGACGTCGCTGGCTTCGGCGCAGGCACTGGTACGGCTCGAAGAGGGACAACGTGAATACCAGCCGGGCGATGTCGTGCAGGCCAGCCGACTGCCCGGCGGCAACCTATAGACTTCAGGCATGAGTACTCTTGCTTTCCGGGACGGCGTCGAAGACATCGATGTCCACACGGCGTGGCGACGCGTGCAGGATGGCGCCCGACTGGTCGATGTCCGTGAGCCATCGGAATGGAGCCAGGGGCGACCGGCACGGAGCGAAAGCGCACCGTGCAGCGCCCTGGAGGCCGCGCTGGCGGATCTGGCACTGTCGCCAGGGCAGGACATCGTCCTCATCTGCGCGGGCGGTGTGCGTTCGCGGCGCGTTGCCGAGCATCTGGCAGCCGCCGGCCATGCCCGTGTCGCCTCCGTGACAGGCGGCTTCGGCCAGTGGCTGGCGGCGGGCCTGCCGTTGCTGGAGGGTGAAGGCCTGCCGCCGGCCGATGCCGAGCGCTATGACCGGCACCTGCGCCTGCCGGATGTCGGCCTGGCCGGGCAGAAGCGCCTGCTGTCCGCGAGGGTGCTGCTGGTCGGCGCCGGAGGGCTGGGCTCACCTGCGGCGCTTTACCTGGCCGCGGCAGGCATAGGACAGCTGACGCTGGTCGATGACGACCACGTTGAACGCAGCAACCTGCAGCGCCAGGTGCTCCATGGCGACAGTGACGTGGGCCAGGCCAAGGTCCTCTCCGCAGCGAAGCGGCTGGCTGCGCTGAATCCCGGGGTGCACGTCGAGCCCGTCGGGCAACGCCTGGACCGCGAGAATGTACTGTCGCTGCTGGCGGGGCACGACCTGGTGATCGACGGCGCCGACAATTTCGATACCCGTTACCTCGTCAACGCCGCCTGTGGAACGCTGGGTATTCCCTGGGTGTATGGGGCGGTGGAACGGTTCCGCGGCCAGGTCAGCCTGTTCGTGCCGGGCGCGGGCCCCTGCTATCGCTGCCTGTTCCCCGAGCCGCCGCCGCCCGGTTTCGCTCCGAACTGTGCCGAAGCGGGCGTCCTGGGCGTGCTTCCCGGTGTGATCGGCCTGCTGCAGGCGACCGAGGCGATCAAGCACCTGCTCGGCCTGGGACAGACGCTCGCCGGAACGCTGCTCACCTACGATGCGGCCAGCATGCGCTTCGGGCGCGTGACGCTGGAACGCGATCCGGCGTGCCCGGGCTGCGCCGAGGGCGCGCCCATGCTGTCAAGGCTGCCGGCGACGGGTGGCGGTGCCTGCAGCGCCTAGGCACCCGGCTCAGCGACGGAATGCCGGCGCTGGCTGGCCTCGAAGGCGGCGAGCTGTTCCGGCGTCGCTTCACGCTGGTGCTTCATCCGCCAGTCGGCGAAGGGCTCGCCATAGACGAGTTCGCGCGCGGCTTCGCGATCCAGGGGAGGGCCGCCAGCGGTTGCGGCATCGCGATACCAGTCCGCCAGGCAGTTGCGGCAGAAACCCGCGAGGATCATGAGGTCGATGTTCTGCACCTCCGGACGTGAGCGCAGGTGTCCGAGCAGGCGACGGAAAGCAGCGGCAGCGAATCGATCGTCGAGTTCCATGTCCATTTCCGCGATAGTGGGGTAGGGCGGCGGCGCCGCAGAAGGCATAATGCACGCTCCCCGTCTTCCGTGCACCGCCATGCCCGCGCAAATCCTCGACGGCCGCAGCCTGGCCGATGCCCATCTCGACCGCATCCGGGGCGAAGTCGATGCCCGCCTTGCGCGAGGACTCCGGGCCCCGGCCCTTGCTGTGATCCTGGTCGGTGACGACCCTGCGTCCGCCGTCTACGTCCGCAACAAGCGCAGTGCCGCGCGCCGGGCCGGCATCGATGCGGTGGACTACGATCTGCCCGCCGACGTGGCCGGCGACGACCTGTTCGCGCTCATCGACCGCCTGAACGCCGATACGGCCATCGACGGCATCCTGCTCCAGCTGCCCCTTCCGCCGCACATCGATCCTGCAGCGCTGATCCAGCGGATCGCACCCGGCAAGGATGTCGATGGCTTCCATGCCGAGAACATGGGGCGACTGGTGCTGCGCCAGCCTGGCCTGCGGCCCTGCACGCCCAAGGGCGTGATCGAGCTGCTCAAGCACTCGGGCGCGACCTTCTACGGCGAACACGCGGTGATCGTTGGCGCCTCCAACCACGTCGGGCGCCCCATGGTGCTGGAACTGCTGCTCGCCGGCGCCACGGTGACCTGTTGCCACCGCTTCACGCGCAACCTGGCCGCCCACGTGGCTGAGGCCGAGCTGCTGGTCGTGGCGGTGGGCCGTCCGGGCATCGTCAAGGGTGAATGGATCCGGCCCGGCGCGCGGGTGATCGATGTTGGCATCAACCGGCGCGAAGATGGCTCCCTGTGCGGAGACGTGGACTTCGAGGCCGCTGCCGAGCGCGCCAGCTGGATTACGCCGGTTCCGGGCGGTGTGGGACCCATGACCGTTGCGATGTTGATGCAGAACACGTTGGAAGCCGCTGATCGGGCGGGTGATTTGTAACCAAGTGTGACGAAAAGCAAACCTTTGTTAAAACGTGACCTGCGTCACGCTTTGTGCTACGTTCGCCACCGTACGCTTGCCTGCAACAGGCCCTCGGAGGGAGAACCATGGACAGCAGCGGTGACGGAGCGATCCTCGATTTCGATCTGGGTGAACTTGGGGCCCTTGCCTCCACGGCGTCGGACAAGGCGGACGAGCGGATGGCGCCGACGCGGGCCGAAAGCGGGTTCGAAGATGCCCTGGATGCCTTCGACCGCCGGGTAGCCGCCTCCGGAAAGCCCGCCGTCGTCTGCATGTTCCGTATCGGCTTCGGTCCCGAAGCCAGCGAGACCGTGAAGACGGTCGTCAGGACGCGGTCCTTGCAGAAGCTGGAGCGAGCCGCCCGCGATGGCGACCTCTGCCTGCGCTGGGACAACAACGACATCCTGCTCGGCATGACCGGCTGCAATGTCGAGTCCGCCCGCAACAGCATCGCCCTGATGATGAAGCTGTTCTCGGTTGAAATGGTGCACGGCCCGAATGACGCCTTGAAGATGTCTGCAGGCATCGCGCCTTACGACCGCGATGCACGGGCCGCGCAGCGCACCGCGCAGCTTGCCTGCGACCTGGCCTCGTTCCAGGAAAACGGTTATATCGAAGTCGTGGAGTTCTGATCCACGGCTACGACGGCGCGATCCCGATGGATCGGGACGGCTGAAGCTGTACCCCAGGGAAGGATGCGACGGCGCAATCACCGTCGCCGGTGCCGTATTCCGGAGCCTGTCAGCCACAGGATGTGGACAGATCCTGACAGGAACGGACTCCGGTCCTGCTCGAGCCCAGGGACGGACTCGACGGGACCGTTCATCGGCCGCTCCCACATTACGTCGTTTTGCGGATCGATTGCCGAATGATGCGCCGGATCAGGCGCAGCCAGCCCGCGATCCGACAGAAGGCCGATGCCAGTCGCAGCGGCCAGACTGCCCTTCCACTGTCGGTAGCGCCCTCCGGCCGCGTAGGCAGCCAGACACCAAGCTCTTTCCCGGGTGTCCCGATGCCCTCATCCATCGGCCGCGATCGGGCACGGCAGGAGGGAAACAGGGAAGGTAGGACGATGCGACGGAGGAAGCCGTCCGACTGTGTCGCGCGTGGTCGAGTGACTGGCCGTAGGGGACGGACCGCTCAGCTGTTGCTCATCGTCAGTTCGCGGAACCGGGCGACTTCGAGGTTCTGCTGCTCGTGGATTTCGAAGCGCCGTGTACGGAGGCGCTCGAGGTCGGCTTCACCCTCGATCAGCTGCTGCTTGAGTCGGGCGACGACAGGATCGTTGGGGGACACATCGCTGCGCAGCTCGCGCTGCGCCAGTTCGCGGCGGAGGCGGGAGAGCGTTTCCTCCTGGGTCCGCACGCCGGCTTCGATCGCGGCCCGGGATTCGTCATGGGCGCGCAGCAGGTCTATTTCGCTGCGGTAGTTCGCCAGCAGCATCGTATCGAGCTGGGCGCTGCGCCGTGCCTCGAGCTGGCGGCGGCGTTCTTCCTGGCTCAAGGGGCGGGAATCCTCGTTTCCGCCCTGCACCCGCATGCCATGCGAATTGATCGCCTGGGGACGGTGCTGGACGGTGGATCCTTCGACGCGGTCGCTGTAATGGACGTTGCCGTGCTCGTCCACCCACTTGTACAGCCGTGCCCCTTGTGCGTACGAGGCATTGACTGTCGCCAGACCCAGACACACCAGAAAGGCGCACGTCATGAACCGACACATCGCCTGCTTCTCCGCGAACCCGCACGATCAACCGGCCGGAACGTCGTCCCAACCACCAGGGCGCCCGTGCGAAAGGTGAGCCCCAGTGATTGACAAGATAGTCCGCGCGTGCGCAGGTGACCGTGACCCGCTTCACAGGTGTAAACACATGTTGCGAACGGTTCACCGCAGCGCCGTATGAGCCAGTCGATGATCTGGACGGACGATCGTCAAGCGTACAGAAAATGCCGGATCTTCTGCGTTCGCGTGACGTCGCGCACATTCATGCGTTGGGGTTGTGATGACGCATGACGCGCTGCTTTTCGCGCTGCCAGTCACGCTCTTTTTCGGCCTCGCGCTTGTCGTGTGCCTGTTTGCCACGCGCGAGGCCGAGTTCGACTTTCGCACGCCCTCCTTTCCAGTAGAGGGCGGTGGGGACCAGCGTGTAGCCCTTGCGCTCGACCGCACCGATCAGGCGGTCGATCTCCTCGCGATGCAGGAGCAGCTTGCGCGTGCGCGTGGGATCGGCGACGACATGCGTGGACACGGTGCTCAGTGGCGTGATCTGCGCACCGAACAGGAACAGTTCGCCATTGCGGATCAGCGCATAGCTGTCGGCGAAGTTGAGGCGGCCGGCGCGGAGGCTTTTCACCTCCCAGCCCTGCAACGCCACACCTGCCTCGACCCGCTCTTCGATGAAGTATTCGTGGCGCGCGCGCTTGTTCAGGCCGATCGTGCTGCTTTCCTGCTTCTTCTTGCCGCTGCTGCCGCTTTTGTTGCTGCTCATCGGAATGTCTGGCCGGGCCGATACAATGGGGTTCTTTCAAGTGAGTCGCGCATGGTAGCCCGGATGATGGACCGACGTGCAGGTGACAACGTGAATCCGCGACCGGGGACGGCACCGTGACCGAGATCAGGCGGCAGGCGCTCATCGCACGTCCGGCCGCGGCGCTTTTCGCGCTGGTGAACGACCTGGAGCACTATCCGAGGTTGTTTCCCTGGTGCCAGGCGGTCGACATCCTGGAACGTGGCGAAGACACCGTCGCAGCGCGGCTGCATGTCCGCGCCGGTGGCGTCGGCTTCAGTTTCGCGACCCGCAACCGGCTGGAACCCCCCGGGCTGATGCGCATGACCATGCTCGAAGGGCCGCTGCGCAGCCTCGACGGCGAGTGGCGCTTCACCCCTTACGGGGACGGAGGCTGCCGGGTCGATCTCCACCTGCAGTTCGAGCCACGGAGCCGCCTGCTCGGGCTGGCGACCACGCTGGCCTTCCAGCGCCTGGCCGACCGCATGGTCGAGGACTTTTCCGCCGCGGCATTGCGGGAACTGGATCCCGACGGCGCGCGGATATGAGCACGATGCGGGTCAGCGTCGTCTGCGCCTGGCCGGTCCTGGTCTGGCGACGCGAACTCGACGTCGCGGTGGGGACGACCGTCGCCGAGGTGCTCTCCCGCGTGCCCTGGCAGGAGGCGACCGGGCTCGACGAGGACACGCTTCGGACCGGCATATTCGGCCGGCGGGTGGGGGCCGGAGAAATCCTCCGGCCTGGCGACAGGATCGAGCTGTACCGGCCGTTGCAGATCGATCCGAAGCAGGTCCGACGGGAGCGGGCGGGGGACGGCGGCAATCACGCGCACCGGCCGCCGCTGAGCGCGGCGACCGGTCCGTAACGACTCAGCGCGCGTCGTCGCTGCCGGTCAGGCCGCGACGCTTGAGCAGCGGCTGCAGCGCCGGATCGCTGCCATAGAAGCCGCGGAACAGATCCATGGCCGGGGCCGAGCCGCCCCGCGACAGCAGGGCCTGCCGGAAGCGGTCGCCGTTCTCGCGCGTCAGCCCGCCGTTGTTCTGGAACCACTCGACCGTGGCCGCGTCGAGCACCTCGGCCCAGATGTACGAGTAATAGCCTGCCGCGTAGCCGCCGGAGAAGGTGTGCGAGAAATAGGTGGTGCGGTAACGCGGCGGAACCGGCGCGAAATCGACCCCGTACTTCGCCAGCGCCTGCGCTTCGAAGGCGATCACGTCGGCCGGCACTTCATCGGGACCGAGCTGGTGGAACGCCTGGTCCAGCAGCGTGGCGGCAAGATATTCCGTGGTGCGGAAGCCTTCGCCATAGCCGGAGGCGGCCAGCACCTTGTCGAGCAGCGCCTGAGGCAGCGGTTCGCCGGTTTCATGGTGCCTGGCGTAGTTGGCGAGGACGCTTGGCCAGGTCGCCCACATTTCATTGACCTGCGAAGGGAACTCCACGAAGTCACGCGGGACCGAGGTGCCGGCGAAGCGCGGATAGGTCACGTTCGAGAACATGCCGTGCAGCGCGTGACCGAATTCGTGGAAGAGGGTGGTCACCTCGTCGAACGTCATCAGCGTCGGCTGGCCGGCCGGCGGCTTCGGGATGTTCAGGTGGTTGCCGATGACCGGGCGCGTGCCCAGCAGGCCGGACTGCTGCACGTAGGCATTCATCCAGGCGCCACCGCGCTTGGACGGGCGTGCGTACAGGTCGGTCAGGAACAGCGCCAGTGGCTCGCCATTGGCGTCGGTGACTTCCCAGACCTTGACGTCTTCCTGGTAGACCGGCAGGTCGGTGCGTTCCTTGAAGCTCAGGCCGTAGAGCTGGTTCGCGGCATGGAAGACGCCATCGACGAGCACGCGGTTCAGCTCGAAATACGGCTTCACCGCATCGGCGTCGAAGTCGTACTTCGCCTGGCGGACCTTCTCGGCATAGAACGCCCAGTCCCAGGGCGCGAGTTCGAAGTCGCCACCATCGGCGCGGATGGCCTGCTGGATCTCGGCGGCCTCCCGACGCGCGTTGGCAACGGCCGGCGGCGCCAGCTGCGCCAGCATGCCGTTGACGGCGCCAATGCTGCCGGCGGTGCCGTCCTCGAGGACATAGGCGGCGTGGTTGGGATAGCCCAGCAAGACGGCTCGCTCCGCACGCAGCTTGACGATCTGCGCGACCAGTTCGCGGTTGTCGAATTCGCCACCCTTCGCGCCGCGATTCACGGACGCTTCGTAGACGCGCTGGCGCGAAGCGCGGTTGCTGAGCTGGGCAAGCACCGGCTGGCCCGACGTGTTCTGCAGGGCCAGCATGAACTTGCCCTCATGACCGGCGTCGCTGGCGGCCTTGGCAGCGGCCTGGATGGCGCTGTCCGGAAGACCTGCCAGCGCCTCGCGGTCATCGAACAGGACGGCCGAGGCGTTGGTTTCCTTCTGTACGTTCTGCGTGAAGCGCGTCTGCAGCGATGCCAGCTGCCCGTTGAGCTCCTTCAGCTTGGCCTTCTCTTCCGCGGACAGGTTCGCGCCGGCGCGGACGAAGTCGGTGTGGTAGCGCTCCAGCAGTTGCATCTGCTCGGCGTCGAGGCCCAGCGTTGCGCGCTGCTCGTACAGCGACTTGATGCGCTGGAACAGGGCGTTATCGAGGAGGATGGCGTCCATGTGCGCGGCAAGCTTTGGCGCGAACTCCGCCTGCACCGCGCGCAGGGTATCGTTCGTGTGGGCGCCGGCCAGGTTCATGAACACGCGCTGCGTGCGGCCGAGCATCTCGCCGGCGCGCTCGAGGGCGACGATCGTGTTGTCGAAGGTCGGGGCGTCGCCGTTGCCGGAGATGGCATCGATTTCGACGCGATGCTCGGCCATGGCGCGATCCAGCGCCGGCTTGAAGTGCTCGTCGCGGATCAGGTCGAAGCGCGGATAGCCGAAATCCAGCGAGCTCGGCTGATTGAACGGGTTCGCATCGATGGCGCTGTTGGCGGTGGCCGTGACGCTGCCGGTCTGGGTCGCGGCGGGCTGCGGCGCCTGCGTCGACTCGCGTTCACCGCAGGCAGCAAGGGGCAGGCTCAAAACGGCCGCCAGGGCCAGCGCAAGGGGATGCTTTTTCATCGAACCGGATACTCCGTGACTGGACTAGACCACAGAGATTAGCCCATCCAGGCAGACGCTTTCCGGTTGAAGCGCCAGAGCCGCCCGAGGCTGCGACGGCCCGATTCGCCTTTTCAGTCCTCGGACTGACGGCGGCGCCGGCGCGTGTCGGCCGGATCGTCAAGCTGGGGACCGAAGCGCTCGTAGGCGCTGATGTCTTCCAGCAGGCCCTCCTCACCGGTCTTCTCCGGCAGCAGATCGCCGTCGATGCTGGCCAGGCGTTCGCCATCGAACATCAGCGTCAGGTTGCGCACTTCCGCCTCGCGGCCACGACGACGGAGGGAA
The DNA here is from genome assembly GCF_004343305.1 of Pseudofulvimonas gallinarii. GTDB lineage: Bacteria > Pseudomonadota > Gammaproteobacteria > Xanthomonadales > UBA2363 > Pseudofulvimonas > Pseudofulvimonas gallinarii. Next base: position 91,746 of record NZ_SMAF01000001.1, read on the forward strand.
TAGACATAGTCCCAGCGCGACTGGTGGAAAGGCGAGGCGACGGCTGGCGTGCCGAGAAGCAGGCTGACCTGTCGCTTGCTCATGCCCACTTTGACGTCGGCGATGGCTTCCTGGTCGAGCAGGTTGCCCTGGGGCACATCTACCTTGTAGAGCAGCCCGCAGGCGGGCAGGAGCAGCGTCGCGAACAGACAGGACAGGAGTCGCATGGCTTTAACGGGGAAGGTGAAAGTGCCGGATGATACACTAGGGCGCCCGCACGGGCCGCCCTACCAACGAGGTTGAATACTGTCCATGGAATCGCAGGAACTGCGCAAGGTCGGCCTGAAGGTGACCCATCCCCGGCTCCGCATCCTCGACCTGCTCGAGCGGGCTGAAGGTCGTCATCTCACCGCCGAGGACATCTACCGCGCCCTGATCGAGTCGTCCGAGGACATCGGCCTGGCGACGGTCTATCGCGTGCTGACGCAGTTCGAGGCGGCCGGCCTCGTCGTCAAGCATCACTTCGAAGGCGGCCAGGCCGTGTACGAGCTGGATCGCGGCGACCATCACGACCACATGGTCTGTGTCGACACCGGCAAGGTCATCGAGTTCTACGACCCCGAAATCGAACGCCTGCAGCGCGAGATCGCCGACCGCCACGGCTACATCATCGAGGACCACAGCCTGGTCCTGTACGTCAGGCCGAAGAAGTCGGGTCGCGGCGCCTGAGAACCGCGACCAGCGCGCGGCGGTCAGTTGCCGCGACCACTCCGTCGGGGGCGCGGTCGATGGATGGGGCGCGGGTGCCAGAGGTGGTGGTGGTGCCAGCCATACCATGACGGGCCGAACCAGAGCGCCCAGGTCGGCGGCAGCGGCTCGTAGCGGTACTCCACGCGCGGTGGCCACAGGTAGATCACATCCGCCGCGACTTCCGGCATCGTGTACGGATATTCACCCACGACCCTCGTGGTCATCGCGGCGACAATACCCGTGACCGTGACTTCACGCCCTTCCGTGAAGACTTCAGGATCGTAGAAGCCGGCACGGCAGGCGACGAAGCGACCTTCGTCGGGGTCGCGCAGGCGCGGTCGTGCATCCGGACCGAGTTCCCTGGCGAGCACCTGGATGCAGGTGCGTTCGGCTTCCGGTTCAACCGCGATGATGCTGCCACCCCAGCGGACAGGTCCGCCATTCCGGCCTGCTTCGACAACGGCGCGTGGCTGCGAGGGCAGGTACTCGCCGCCCAGGGGCTTGGGCACGCTGGCGCAGCCGACCGAGAGCGACGAAAGGATGACGGCAATGGAGAGGCGCTTCATGGCGGTGACCCCTGGGGCGAATCGTTGACAGTTCGACGGCGCAGCCGCAGGAATCGTTCCAGGCGGCTTTGCCAGAGCTTCAGCCGGAGTTGGGCCAGCGGCAGCCGAGCCGGCCTGGATTCGACCGTGGCGTACCTTGCCGCCTGGTAGCGGCGGGCGAGCCGGCCAAGCAGCGGCGCATGCTCAGGATACGCAGCCGAAGCGCGGGCGACCAGCACCGACACCGGCTCGGAGGGGTGCGACGATACGCCGGCGGCTGAAAGCATCGCCCGCAGGCGCTGAAGCCACGCAGCAAGTGGATCCGCGTCGCGGCGCCGCGGCGCCTGGCCGCGAAGTTTCCAGGCCACGAAGGCGACGATCGCAATCACCGCGATCGCGAGCAACAGGCCGGGCAGGCGCGGCGTCTGCGGCAGCCACCGGGATAGAGACTGCAGCATGCGGCTCTGGTCGATCGCCTGGAAATTCACCACCCAGTCGTTCCAGCGCAGCTCCATGTAATCCCATCGGGTCCACAGCCAGTTCATCAGGCTGCCGCGGCGCAGCCCGGCCAGGCTGTCGATGCCCACTGCGCCGGCACTGCGGTCGATCCGTTCCGGCGCCACCATGGACGTCGGATCGGCGCGGATCCAGCCGCGGTCCTCCAGCCAGTATTCCACCCACGCATGGGCATCCGAACGCCGCACGACCAGATAGCCGCCGATGCTGTTGTAGTAACCGCCGTAATAGCCGAGGACGACGCGCGCCGGCACGCCACCGGCGCGCAACAGCGTCGCATAGGCCGAGGCGTAGTGTTCGCAATAGCCGGTCTGCGTGTCGAACAGGAACTCGTCCACCGAGTTGCCGCCCAGCGGTGGCGGCTCGAGGCTGTAGCTGAAGTCGTTGCGAAACATCGCGATCACGACACGCGCGAAGTCGGCGGGATCGGGATAGCGTTCGCGCATCCGGCGCGCGTAGGCAAGGGTGCGCGGGTTGCGGTCGGCCGGCAGCGACAGGCCGGCGTTGCGCACCGGCACCGGCAGTCGATCCGCCTGCAGTGCGAGGTCCGGGCTGGAGACGACCTGGTAGCGCAGTTCACGCATTCCACGGCGCAACGGCAGGCTGTGGTCAAGCGACAGGTGCAGTCCTTCCGGTGCGGCGATCGGACGGTCAAGCGCCGGCAGCCAGGGTGCGGCGTCCGGTTCCAGCGTGACTTCGTGGCGGACGCCGCGATCCGGCACGGCGGGCAGTTCCAGCGCCGGCGCGTCGCTCATTTCCGGTCGTGTCCAGATCCGGCCATCGGTACGCCACAGGACGAGGCCGCGGAAGTAGCGCTGGCTGAGCGGCGGCACGCCGTCGGGAAAACGGACGCGCATCGCCGTGCGGTCGTCCAGCGCGCTGCTGCCCAGTTGACCCGGCTCCATGCGGTCGCTGAGCCCCATGCCGCCTTTCTGCCCGAAGGCGTTTCCCCAGAGCGGCGATTCCAGGCGGGGGAACAGCACGAACAGGACGGCCGTAAGCGGAAGCGCCATCAGCATCAGCCGCAGCGGCTGCCGCAGGCTGGCCCAGGCGCGCTCCCGGCGGGTACCCGTCATGGGCTGCGGCCGGTGCAGGCTGGCCAGCGTCGACACCGCGACGATAACGCCTGGCAGGCCGGCGAGCATCGCCCACAACGCGGTCTGGAACAGGAACTGCGTCATCACCAGGAAACTGGCGAAGGTCGCGATCGAACGCGCATCGCGCACGCGCTCGGCCTCGTAGAGCTTCGACACCAGCATGGCGGCGAGGAAACCGGCGCCCTGCGTTCCGCTGATGCTGCCGATGGCCACCCAGGAGGCGGCGCACAGGCACAACATCAGCGCGGTATGGAACCACCACGGCCAGGGCGACGTCTGGCGACCGCGTTGCGCCCAGCGGAAGACGATCAGCGCCAGCAGCACGAGGAGGAAGGGCAGGGGCAGCCAGGTCGCGTGCGGCAGCAACGCGGCGAGTACGGTCAGGCAGCAAAGGCGGAACTGAACGGCGTCCAGCGGCTGCTGGCTCAGGGGATCGCCACCGCGCCGTCGACGCGGCGATCCTGCGGGCTTGGGGGCAGCGGGGGCGGTGCTCATGGCAGTTCCGCGAGCATGACCAGTGCGTGCCGCCGCTGCACCTCGCCGCGGCCCGGCCCGACTTTGGCGTTGCCGAGATCGAGGATCCACGACAGCTGCTCCGCCTCGGCAACGAGTATCCAGCCGCACAACCGCGACAGCGCGTGTTCGCGGTCGAGGTGGCTGACCATGGACAGGCTGAAGCGCAATGTCGGCGCCTCGGCGGACGAGCGGGTCTCGGCGACCAGCCAGCGGTCATGTCGGGCACTGGTCTTCCAGGCGATGTCACGCAGGCTGTCGCCGCGCCGGAACTCGCGCAGTGCATGCCATTCCTCGTCGCCGCCGCGTGGCGTTGCACGCGCACCCGCGGCCGGATCCGCTTCGGCCGGCCAGCGCACTGCCGGCGATTCCGGTGCCGGATAGACCAGGCGGTCTGCGTCCGGCACCAGGTCGCACCAGGCATGGAACATGCCGAGCGGGTAACCGCTCGACAGGCGCACCCGTCCCAGCGGATGGCGCCCGCGGGCGCCGGCCGCGGCGCGCCATCGCCCGGTCGCGAAATCGCCGTCATAGCTCATGGCGGCGTCGAGTCCCGCAACCCGCAGGCGAAGCTCACCCCGGAGGGGCCCCTGCGCACTTCGGACGGTGAGGCTGCAGTCTTGTTCCGTGCCGGCAAAGGCTTCACCGGCGTCGAATGCGGTCACGGTCAGGCTGTTGAGGAAGCGCACGCAGACCACGGCACTCATCAGCGCGATCGACGCCAGCAGCAGGGCCAGCAGGATGGCGGCATTGTTGTTGTAGTTCAGCGCGCCCAGCTGCAGGAAGAACAGCGCCGTCGCATACACCAGGCCGAATCGGCTGGGCAGGATGTAGATGCGGCGGCGGGGCAGTCCAAGTGGCAGCGGCCCGGCAGGCGGCTTTGGCAGGAGCCGCGCCAGTCCGGTGCGGACACCGGTCGACATCACGGAATGGCGGTATCCGCCAGCAGCAGGCGCGCGATGCGCTCGCCGCTGGTCAGGGCATCGGCGCGCGGATGCAGGCGGTGGCGTGTCAGCGGCACGAAGACCGCCTGCACGTCTTCGGGCAGGACATGGTCGCGGCCATCGAGGACCGCCCAGGCGCGTGCCGCCGCGATCAGTGCCAGGCCGGCGCGGGGCGACAATCCCAGGCGGATCTGCGGATGGTTGCGGCTCGCGGCCAGCAACGCCTGCACATAGGCGACCAGCGCCGGACGCGCGGTGATCGCATGGACATGGGCGATGAGACCCAGCAGCGGCTGCGGCGTGAGGATGGTCCGGACATCCGTCTGGCCGGCGGTGGACCCCGCGCTCAGCAGGGCGCGTTCCACATCGGCATCCGGATAGCCCAGGCTGAGGCAGAACATGAAACGGTCCAGTTGCGATTCCGGCAGCGGGTAGGTGCCGGCCTGGTCGAGCGGGTTCTGCGTCGCGACCACGAAGAACGGCGTCGGTAGCCCATGGCGCTGGCCGTCGATGGACACCTGTCCTTCGGCCATCGCTTCCAGCAGTGCGCTCTGAGTCTTCGGCGGCGCGCGGTTGAGTTCGTCGAACAGCAGCAATTGCGAGAACACCGGGCCCGGATGGAAACGGAAACGGTTGTCGGTGCGGTCGTAGACCGACATGCCGACGATATCGGCGGGCAGCAGGTCCGCCGTGCCCTGTACGCGCTGGAACTCCAGGCCGAGCACCGTGGCCAGCGTGTGCGCCAGCGTCGTCTTGCCGACGCCCGGAATGTCCTCGATCAGCAGATGACCGCCTGCGAGCAGGCACGCCAGCGCCAGGCGGACTTCGTGCGGTTTGCCGAGCACGATGCGCTCGACTTCCGCGAGGGTCTGGCCGAGACGTGTATCAACAGGGGTACTGGATGCGTTGGCGAGCAGGGTCATGGGGCAGGTTGGTGGTTCCCGTTACGATCATACCCCGGCGGCGTGGCGCCAACTGCAGGTGCGCCCGCTCGTGCTGCGCGCGATTCACGTTCACGCTGTCGCGAAGCCGTCGCCTGTGCCCGGCGCGACGACCGGCCGAAACGGTCGTCGCATGAAGGGAAACGCCAGGACGGCAGCGCGCCGGCCTTATTCGTCCCGGGCCCTGATCGACGCGACGCGGAGACGACCGATGGCCTCGAGCCCCGAATAGAAGCGCCATGGATCGCCATCGTCGGCGACCATGGCGATACGGAGCTGTGGGCCCGGCAGGGCCGCATCAAAGGCCTGCCAGCGCTCGCCGGTCCATGCGGTGACCCAGGCATGCGGGACGAACACGGAGCGGTTTCCTTCGAACTCCCCGGCGTAGGCGAGCCCGTTGACGACGCGCGTGGGAATGCCCAGCGAACGGCCGAGGGCCGCCAGCAGCAGGGCGTGCTCGGTGCAGTCGCCTTCGCGCAGGCGGGCGGCATCGCCGGCCGAGGCGTAGCCGATGTTCAGGCTCTTCCGGTTGATGTGGCGATGGACCCGGTCCTGCAGGATCTGCATACGCTCGGCATTGCCAGCTTCGGAAACGGCTTCCTCGAGCAGCGCCTTCACCGAAGGGGTGTCGTAATCGAGCCAGTCGGTCCGCGCGAGATCGCGCTCGCCCGGTCCCGGCATCGGGTCCGCCGTGGCGCTCAGCGTGTCGATCCTGTAGCGGCCGTTGCCCAACGCCGTGATCTTCTGTCCGTCGATGCCGGGCCAGCCCGACAGCTCGACTTCGCTTTCCACGACCAGCGTCAGCGGACGGCCCAGGAGCTTGTCGTCGATGGCCTCAGGCACCTGCACGAGCGATGACGTGAGGATCTCCGCCGGCTGGTTCGGCGCTTCCGCGCAGGCCTGGCTGCAGGCAAGCAGTTCCAGTTCGTCACCCATCACTTCCATGATCGTGCGCTGCATGCGCCACTGCGCATCCATCCAGCTGCGACTGCTGACGCTGCCACCCGGCATGTTCATGGTTTCGCGCGTCTCGATCAGTTCCTCGGTGCCGGAGGGCAGCGTGACCATCGACGGACCGATCACCTCCGTCTCGACCTGCATGGCCTGTCCCATCATGGCGTTGAACGCGGTGACCTGCACCTTCGTCCCGGGCTCGGTGCCCATGCCGCGCAACTGCCTTTCGATGCCCCACGACAGCAGGGCACCCTCGGGCCAGGTCATCTCGCTTTCGCGCATGGCGCCGACCGCGCCCGACTTCAATGCGAAGCGCTCGCCATCGATGCGGCGACCTTCGCTGCGCATCTGCAGACCGCTGATGGTGCTGAGGCTGCTGAACGCCAGCGGTTGTCCGTCCGGTGTTTCCTCGTGTTCCTCCAGCGTGGTCATGACCACGCCGATGCCGGCGCGGCCCATCTCGAAGCTCATGAACTGGCGCGTCGTGACCTTGTCGTCGGCGAACTCGCGCTCGATGCGCATGTGGCCGACCTTGCGGCCACTGAGCAGCACGGTCAGCCATTGCTGGCTGGTGTCCGTCGTCGCGGCAGCGGGTGTTCCGCGGGCCGCGGCAGGGCTGGCGACGGACAGTGCCAGCAGGAAGGCAAAGGTGTATTTGAGTAGGTTCATGGCCGCCATCATGCCACGGCGGCCATCCCGACAGCGGCCGAAGTCCTGGCCTAGAGAACAAGCTGGATGGTCAGGACGATCAGGACGAGCGCCACACAGGCTGCCAGGAACCAGCGACTGGCCGGGTGCGCGAAATTCAGGGTCCAGCCCAGGTAGCGCGGACGCTTCGGCACCATGGCGCGGCTGTCTTCCGCGGCGTGGTAGATGCCCAGCCAGCCTGGTCCGGTCCAGTTGACGGGATTGTTCCAGGCCTTTTCGTTCTGTTCCTGTTCCGTAAGCGCCGGGCGTTGATGGGCGGTCATGGTTGCTTCCCTCCGATGTTGGCCGCAGCCTGATGGTGGATCCATTCGGCGATGTCGGTGGTCACCCGGTCATCGACGTGGCGGGGTTCCATGTAGTCGCGCGGTGTCGACGGCCCCTCGCCGGACATGAACAGGTGGTCAAGTGAAGGATACGACTTCAGGGTCAGGCCGGGGTGCCGGGCTGCCAGTTCGCGCCAGGCGGAGAAATCGAGCATCGTCACCTGATAGTCCCGCTCACCCTGCAGGACCAGGGCAGGCCGGTCGGCATCGCGGGCGACGTCGAGGGCGCTGTAGTCCGACAGGCTGGACCAGTAGGCCTCGCTCAACCCGAGCAGCAGGGGCCCTTCGACCGGCTCGCCGCGGCGCAGCCGGCGCACGTTGTCCGCCTGCTGTTCAATGGCGGCGAGCATGTCGCTGTCCATGCCCTGGTCGGGTCCGATGTGGCGGACCTGTTCAACGACCAGATCCTCCAGTGGACGGGATGGCGCGGCAAGCAGGACCATGCCCGCACATGACGCCGATCGCTGGCAGATCCGAGGGCCCATCATTGCGCCCAGGCTGTGCCCGACCACGAAGACGCGGTCGCTATCGATCCGCGCCTGCCCGGCCAGCCACGCCATGGCGCCGACAGCGTCATCCGTCACTTCCTGGTCGATGCCGAATCCCGGCGTTTCCGCCAACATCCGGGTGCCATGCGCCTTGCTGCGCTTGACGTAACGCAGACTGGCGACGCCCCGGTCGGCCAGGCCGCGGGCGAGGTCGCGGAAGGGCTTGCTGGCGAAGATGGTCTCGTCGGCGTCGTGCGGACCCGAGCCGTGGACCAGGACGACGGCTGGAAATGGACCGTCACCTTCCGGCAGCGTCAGGATCGCAGGCAATGGCCACGCATCGCCACCAATCGTCACGCGTCGCTCACGGTCATCATCTTCAGCGTCCGGCCTGCCGGACAGCGGGGCGGTGTCCGGCCCCGATGCGCAGGGCGACGCCTCCTGCGGCGGGACGAAGAAAAGTCCAGCGACGCGATCCTCCTCATCGAAGACCAGCTTGGCATCAAGGGCGGCACGTTCGAAATCGATGCGCTGCCAGGTGGCGTGGCGGCCGGCTTCGCAACCGTGCCGGAAATCGCCGCGCCCGGACGGTGCGCCGACCTGCTGCGTAAGCGCGCCGACGATGCCGGCGATTCGTGGCGGCGGCAATGCCGCCTTCATCGTGTCGCTGAAATGGGCGGTGGCGGTCTCCCCGTCACCAGCCAGCACCGCGTCGAGGGTGGATGTCGCGCGTTGCTCACGCGTGGACTCATCGGCTATGACTGGTGCGCCGGAAAGCGCCAGGCAGGCGCCGACCAGCAGGATTGCGTTGCGCATGTGCTGCCCTCCCTTCATTCGTCATCATCGACCGGCTCGGGCCGGTCCGCGGGTTTCATGCGGCCTGCCTTGCGCAGGGCATCGCGGAGGAGGAACTCGATCTGCGCGTTGACGCTGCGCAGATCATCGTCCGCCCAATGCTGCACCGCCGCCAGCACGGCTGGGGAAATGCGCAGGGGATAGGCCTTTTTCTCCGCCATCGAACCGGACCGCGGCGCTCAGTACAGCGAGCCGGAATTGATGACCGGTTGCGCGGCGCGGTCCGAACACAGGACCACCAGCAGGTTGCTGATCATGGCTGCCTTGCGTTCCTCGTCGAGTTCGACCTGGCCACCCTGGCGCAGCTGCTCGAGCGCCATGTGCACCATGCCGACCGCACCCTCGACGATGCGCGCCCGCGCGGCAATGATCGCGCCGGCCTGCTGGCGCTGGAGCATGGCCTGGGCGATTTCCTGCGCGTAGGCAAGGTGGCTGATGCGCGCCTCGATGACCTCGACGCCTGCTTTCGCCAGGCGGTCCTGGATTTCCCGCCGCAGCTCGCGGGCGATTTCCTCGCCGTGGCTGCGCAGCGCGATCTCCACGCCTTCGTGCATGTCATAGGGATAGCGCGTGGCCATCTGGCGCAGTGCCGATTCGGACTGGATCTGCACGAAATTCTCGTAGTCGTCGACCTCGAAGGCGGCCTCGTAGGTATCGACCACCTGCCAGACCACGACCGCGGCGATCTCGATCGGTGATCCTTCCAGTTCGTTGACCTTGAGGCGGCCGCTTTCGAAATTGCGGACGCGCTGGGAGATCTTCTTCTTCGAATAGAACGGATTGGCGAAACGCAGCCCGGTCTCGCGACAGGTGCCGACATAACGACCGAACAGGGTGAGCACCACGCCCTGGTTGGGCTCGACCGTGAACAATCCGAACAGGCTGACGAAAGTCGCGAAGCAGACGATCGCCGAGGCGATGACCAGCCAGCCGATGCTCTGATGCGCGGCCCATACCATGCCGTAGATGGAAGCCGGGATGGTGGCCACCAGCAGCGGCAGCGCGATCAGTCCGTGGGTCGCTTTGACGGAACGTTCGTGACTCATAAAGGTCTCCTTGGGCAAGGATCAAGACGATATCCAAATGATATCTATCTTGCAAGACGCTTGCGCTTGTGGCTGATATCGATTCGCATTTACAATTCACGGCTCCGCGCTTCGCCTCCGCGCGATTTTCATGACAGAACCTAGAAGATGTCTTGCAACGTGTTGATCATGCGGCGCTTTCAGCCCTCTCGGGTATGCTGAGCGCGTCACCCGCGGGCGGCGTCGAGCCCACACCCACGAGTGACGCGGACAAAGACCGACGCCGTCGCCGCGCACGGTGGCTGAAGCGGATGCATGCCTGGCACTGGGTCAGCTCCGCAATCTGTCTGGTCGGCATGATCCTGTTCGCGGTCACCGGCATCACGCTGAATCATGCCGCCGGCATCGAGGCGCGGCCGCAGGTCCAGAACTGGACCGGAGTCCTTCCGCAGGCATTGCGCCCGTCGCTGTCACTGAAGGCTGCCAACAGCGCGTTGCCCATGGAGGTTCGTCGCTGGTTGCGCGAACAGACGGGCCAGCGCGTCCCGGTGCGGCCGGCCGAATGGTCGGACGACGAGGTCTACCTCTCGCTGCCGCGCGCCGGCGGCGACGCATGGCTGAGCATCGACCGCGCAACGGGCGAGGTGGAATACGAGCGCACCGACCGTGGCTGGGTTGCACTCTTCAACGACCTGCACAAGGGCCGCAATACCGGCCCGGCCTGGTCGTGGTTCCTGGACATCTTCGCGATCGCCTGCCTGGTGTTCTGCCTGACCGGGCTTGTGCTTCTGAAACTGCACGCCGGCCATCGTCCGTCGACCTGGCCCATGGTCATGGCGGGCCTGGCGATCCCCGTGCTGCTTGTCGTTCTTCTCCTCCACTGATCCGAGGACCCCGATGTCCAGATCCCCACTGTCCCTGGTGGCACTGATCCTTCCTGCCTGCGCTGCCCAGGCCGCCGAACTCTCCGTCTCGGTGGAGATACCGCGACTGGATGTGGCCGAATACCACCGTCCGTATGTCGCCGCCTGGGTCGAGCGTCCCGATCGCAGCGTCGCCGCGCAACTGGCGGTGTGGTACCAGCAGTCGGAGTCGCGCGAAGGCCATGGCACCAAATGGTTGCCCGACCTGCGCCAATGGTGGCGTCGCGGCGGACGCCAGCTGGACGTGCCCGTCGACGGCGTGACCGGTGCGACCAAAGCGCCCGGCACGCACACGCTGCGATTCGGAGCCGGGTCCCAGGCAGTCGCGGCGCTCGCGCCAGGCAGCTATGTGCTGCTTGTAGAGGCATCCCGCGAGGTGGGTGGCCGCGAGTTGCTGCAGATTCCTTTCGAATGGCCAGCCGATGAAGCGCGCACGCTGGATGCGCGCGGTGAGCACGAGCTGGGCACGGTTTCGCTTGAACTGGTTCCCTGATTTACCTGCTGGAGTACCGCACATGAATGCTTCCCTGCGTCGCCTTGTCCTGGTCGTGCTGGTCGTGCTGCCACTACCCGCGTTCGCGCACAAGGCCTGGCTGCTGCCTTCCGCCACCGTCCTGAGTGAAGGGCAGTGGATCACCGTCGATGGCGCGGTGTCGAACGACCTGTTCTATTTCAACCACGTGCCGCTTCGCCTCGACAATCTGGTCATCACGCGACCCGACGGCAGCGCGGGCGCCTATAGCGGTGGTCATACCGGCAAATACCGAAGCGTGTTCGATGTCGAGCTCGACAAGCCGGGCACCTGGCGGCTTGCCATCATCAATGAAGGCCTGTTTGCCAGCTGGACCGAGAACGGCGAGAGCAAGCGGTGGCGCGGCAGCGAAGCCGACCTGGCCAAGGCGCTGCCGGTTGCCGCGACCGACGTGCAGGTCACCCGCTCGCACGGTCGCATTGAAACCTTCGTCACCGCGGGTGCCCCGACCACCGCGGCGATGAAGCTGCAGGGCAGTGGCCTTGAACTCGTGCACGACACGCATCCGAACGACCTGTACGCAGGCGAGACCACGCGCTACCAGTTCCTGCTGGACGGAAAGCCGGCAGCCGACGTCGAGGTCGAGATCGTTGCCGGTGCGACGCGCTACCGCAGCCGCCTCGGCGAAAAGCGGGTCACGACCGATGCCGAAGGGCGTTTCGAAGTCACCTGGTCCGAGCCCGGCATGTACTGGCTGGAGGCGTCCGCCTCTTCGACGCTGGAAGGCGACGCGCTTGCCAGCCAGCGTCGCGCCAGCCACGTGGTGACGCTGGAAGTCCTGCCGCAGTAATCCGGCTCCGCGTCGTTCCCGGACTCGCCAGATGTCCCGCATTGCCGGCCTGTTGATCGCGCTGCTTTCATTGGCGCAGATGTCGGGATGCGGGAAGTCGACGGAAATCGTCCGCCTCGACGGGCCGACCATGGGCACGACCTGGTCGGCCCGTTTCGCGGCGCACCGTGCCATCGATCGCGAGGTCGTGCTGCAAGCGATACGCACCGAACTGGAGGACGTCGTCGTCCAGATGAGCACCTGGCGCCGGGATTCGCTGATCAGCCGGTACAACAACGCGGCGGCGGGAACCTGGCATGAACTGCCGGAAAGTTTCGCGATCGTCCTGGAGGCGGCCCTGGCGCTTGCCGCTGCAACCGGGGGCCATTACGACCCGACCGTCGGACCGCTGGTCGATCTGTGGGGATTCGGTCCCGGTGGGCGCCGTGATAAGCCCCCGGCAGCGGCAGACATCGCCGCTGCGAAGGCGCGCGTCGGTTGGCAGCGCATCCAGTTCGAAGCCGGCACGCGGCGATTGCTGCAACCGGGCGGATTACGGCTCGATCTGTCCTCGATCGCCGAAGGTTTCGCCGTGGACCGCATGGGGGAGGCGCTGGAACGTCTGGGCATCGACGCGTATCTCGTCGAGATCGGCGGCGAATTGCGCGCACGCGGCAAACGTCCCGACGGCATGCCCTGGCGTGTCGCCATCGAGCAGCCGGATAGCGGCGATGTGCCTGTGACGGTCGTACCGTTGCAGGATCTGTCGATCGCCACGTCGGGTGATTACCGCAAGTTTTTCGAGTTCGCGGGCCGGCGTTACAGCCACGCGATCGATCCGCATACGGGCTATCCGGTGCAGCACGGGTTGGCCGCGGTGACCGTGTCCGCCTCGACCTGCATGGAAGCCGGCTCGACCGCCACGGCGCTCAGCGTGCTCGGGCCGCAACGTGGATTCGACTACGCCGTGCGCAACGACATCGCCGCGCGCCTGGTGATCCGGGATGGGCCGTCCGGATTCACCGTTCGCGAAACGCCTGCGTTCACTGCGCTGGTCGACGCGCACTGAGCGTTGCGCCCGCGTTCATGCCGGCGGCCGCGCTTGTACTAGGCTGGCCCGACCCATCGAACCTGGAGACGCGCCATGATCCGCAAGGCCACCGCGACCTGGACCGGCAACGGCAAGGAAGGCAAGGGACGTCTGGACACCGCTTCGGGCGTACTCGACCAGACCCCTTACGGTTTCAACAGCCGTTTCGAGGACGGTCCGGGCAGCAACCCCGAAGAACTGCTGGCCGCCGCCCACGCCGGCTGCTTCACCATGGCGCTGGCCTTCCAGCTTGAACGCGCCGGTTTCGCCGCCGAGGAACTGCGCACGGAAGCTGCGGTGTCGCTGGGCAAGGATGGTGACGGCTTCAGCATCAACCGTTCGGCGCTGACGCTGACGGCGCGCGTGCCGGGCATCGACGCGGCGAAATTCGACGAACTGGCGCAGACCGCCAAGAGCGGCTGCCCGGTGTCGAAGCTGTTCAATGCCGAGATCACGCTGGACGCGAAGCTCGCCTGAGCGGAAATTTTCGCGGACATCTTGACCGCGACGACACTCCTGCCTAGACTTCGCAGCCCACCTCACGGCGGGCGGTTAGCTCAGCGGTAGAGCACTGCCTTCACACGGCAGGGGTCGTAGGTTCGAACCCTACACCGCCCACCACAGGTGACAGCAACGGCCCTTTCGGGCCGTTTGTCGTATTCGGGGGCCGCTGCCGTTGCGCGACAGGCGCCGGCTCGCCAAGCTTGCCGCTCCCGACCGACCCATGACCGCGTTGATATCGTCCACGGAAACCCCGCTGGTGCAGCACCCCTGGAGCGCCGACGACGAGCGCTGGATGCTCCGTGCCCTGGAACTGGCCGCGCAGGCGGAAGCCGAAGGCGAGGTGCCCGTGGGCGCGGTCCTGGTCCGCGACGGCGAATGCATCGGCGATGGCCACAACCGCCCGATCGGCGCGCTCGACGCCAGTGCCCACGCAGAGATCCAGGCCCTGCGCGCCGCCGGAGCACACGCCGGGAACTACCGCCTTCCGGGATCGACGCTCTATGTGACGCTCGAACCCTGTGTGATGTGTGCCGGCGCGATCGTCCATGCGCGTGTCGGCCGCGTGGTGTTCGGCGCCGCCGACCCGAAGACGGGCGCCGCCGGCAGCGTTTTCGACACATTGGTCAGTCCGCTGCACAACCATCGCGTGCAGGTGCAAGGCGGGCTGTTCGCCGACCTCGCGGGCGACCAGTTGCGTCGCTTCTTCCGTGCCCGCCGTTGAGCCGCCTCAGCCTTCCCGGCTGAAACGGTCCAGTTCCTGGTGGAGGGCGCGCACCGCCATTGCCGCTTCGCGATAGAGGAACAGGCAGGCGAGCAGGACCAGCGTGACGCCGGCGACGGCCAGGGCGGTTGGCAGGTGCACCAGCTGGTTGCCGAGCGCGCTGTCCGCGGCAACGGCCAGGCTGCTGCCGACGAACGCGGCCAGGGCGAGGTAAAGCAGGCGGCAGGCGGCGAGTATGAGCTGGCAGCGCGCGCGCTGGCCGGCAATGTGCTGGCGCAGGAACCGGCTGCGTTCCGGCAAGGTGTCGGCTGCTTCGCATTCGCGCATCAGCGTGCGCATGCGATCGACGACGCGTGCCAGCCGGTTGTTTCCCGACTGCAGTAGCGAGCCGGTGGCCGTCATGAACAGGGCGGGCGCCAGCATCGACAGCAGGATGGCGTACTGGCCGGCATTGCTTCCGAACATGGGGTCCTCCCGGCAGCTATCATTCGCACCGCAGACGACGTGGACGCGGCATGAGCAAGCATAACGACAACCTGATCTGGCTGGACCTCGAGATGACCGGTCTGGAGCCGGATCGCGACACCATCATCGAAATCGCCACGCTGGTCACCGACAAGGATCTCAACATCCTTGCCGAAGGTCCGGTGTACGCCATCCACCAGCCGCTGGTCCGGCTCGAGGCAATGGACGACTGGAACCGCAACCAGCACGGCCGTTCGGGCCTGTGGCAGCGCGTCGTCGAATCACCGCACGACATGACGGCGGCGGAGCAGGGTACGCTCGCATTCCTGCGCGAATGGACAGTGGCGGGCAAGTCGCCGCTGTGCGGCAACACGATCGGCCATGACCGCCGTTTCCTGGCCCGCTACATGCCGCGCCTGGAACGCTGGCTGCACTACCGCAACCTCGACGTCTCCACCGTGAAGGAACTGGCGCGACGCTGGGCACCCGAGGTGGCCGATGCCGGCAAGAAGACCTCGGCACATACCGCACTCTCGGACATCCGTGATTCCGTTGCCGAACTGCGCCACTATCGCAACCATTTCCACGCCTTCATGGCGCCGCCGCCGGCCGCCACATGACAGCACGCCCCGGCTGGCCGGGGCGTGTTGTATCGATCCTGCAGACGGATACGCCGCTTACGCGTTGCGGCGTCGCGCCAGTCGCAGCCAGGTGTCGACGACGGTATCGGGATTCAGCGACACCGACTCGATGCCCTGGTCCATCAGCCATTCGGCCAGGTCCGGATGGTCGGACGGGCCCTGGCCACAGATGCCGATGTATTTGCCGCGCTCGCGGCAGGCGCTGATCGCCATCGACAGCAGCTTCTTGACCGCTTCGTTGCGTTCGTCGAACAGGTGGGCGATCAGGCCGGAGTCGCGGTCAAGGCCCAGCGTCAGCTGGGTCAGGTCGTTCGAGCCGATCGAGAAGCCGTCGAACAGGTCGAGGAACTGGTCTGCGAGCAGTGCATTGGACGGCACCTCGCACATCATGATGATCTTCAGGCCGTTCTCGCCGCGACGCAGGCCGTTCTCGGCGAGGATGTCAATGACATGCCTCGCCTCGTCGACGGTGCGCACGAAGGGGATCATCACCCAGCAGTTGTCCAGACCTATGTCGTCGCGCACGCGCTTGACCGCCTGGCACTCCAGCGCGAAGCAGGCACGGAACGCATCGTCCACGTAGCGGCTGGCGCCACGGAAACCGATCATCGGGTTCTCTTCGTGCGGCTCGTACTTTCGGCCGCCGAGCAGGTTGGCGTATTCGTTCGACTTGAAGTCGGACAGGCGCACGATGACGGGGTGGGGCGCGAACGCCGCCGTCAAGGTGGCGATGCCTTCCTTGAGGCGGTCGACGTAATACTCGACCGGATCGTCGTAGCCGGCGATGCGATCGAGGATGGCGGCCTTGATGTCGGCCGGCTGTTCGTCCAAAGCCAGCAGCGCGTGCGGATGCACGCCGATCTGCCGTTCGATGATGAACTCCAGCCGCGCCAGGCCGATGCCGCGATGCGGGAGCATGGCGAAGTCGAAGGCGCGCTCGGGGTTGCCGACATTCATCATGATCTTCAGCGGCGCTTCCGGCATGCGGTCCACTTCGGTCTCGCTGCGTTCGAAAGGCAGGATGCCCGCGTAGATGAAACCGGTATCGCCCTCGGCGCAGGACACCGTCGCTTCGCTGCCGTCGGCAATGGCGGTGGTCGCGTTGCCGCAACCGACGACGGCCGGAATGCCCAGTTCGCGCGCGATGATCGCCGCGTGGCAGGTGCGGCCGCCGCGGTTGGTGACGATGGCGGCGGCGCGCTTCATCACCGGTTCCCAGTCCGGGTCGGTCATGTCGGTGACGAGGATGTCGCCAGCCTGCACGCGGTTCATTTCGGCGATCGACTTCACCACCTTGGCGACCCCCGTGCCGATGCGCTGCCCGATGGCACGGCCTTCGCAGACGATCTCGCCGCGACGCTCGAGGTGGTAGCGCTCGATCGTGGTCGAACGGGCACGCGACTTCACGGTTTCCGGGCGCGCCTGGACGATGAACAATTCGCCGGTCACGCCGTCCTTGGCCCATTCGATATCCATGGGCCGGCCATAGTGCTGCTCGATGATCAGCGCCTGGCGGGCCAGTGCCTCGACTTCCTGATTGCTCAGGCAGTAGCGGCGCGACCGTTCG
Source organism: Pseudofulvimonas gallinarii (assembly GCF_004343305.1). Lineage (GTDB taxonomy): Bacteria > Pseudomonadota > Gammaproteobacteria > Xanthomonadales > UBA2363 > Pseudofulvimonas > Pseudofulvimonas gallinarii. The sequence continues at coordinate 108,596 of NZ_SMAF01000001.1, forward strand.
GCCGCAACCGGCTCGATGCGCACGCGCTCGGCCGAGCCCGGTTCGGCGTAGACCATCTGCTGCTGCTTCGCGCCGAGCGTGCGACGAAGGATGGCCGGCTTGCCCTTCGCCAGCGTCGGCTTGTGGACATAGAACTCGTCCGGATTCACGGCGCCCTGGACCACCATTTCACCGAGGCCGTAGCTGCCGGTGATGAAGACGACGTCCCGGAAACCGGACTCGGTGTCCAGCGTGAACAGCACGCCGGAGCAGGCCAGGTCGGAGCGCACCATCTGCTGGATGCCCGCAGAAAGGAAAACGTCCTCGTGCTTGAAGCCATGGTGGACGCGATAGGCGATGGCGCGGTCGTTGTAAAGCGACGCGAAGACATCCTTCACACGCTGGACGACTGCATCCTCGCCCTGGACATTGAGGAAGGTTTCCTGCTGTCCGGCGAACGACGCATCGGGAAGGTCCTCTGCGGTGGCCGACGAGCGCACGGCGACGGCGACTTCGGCACCGGCGCGTTCGCACATCTGGCGGTAGCCGTCCCGGATCGCGCTGTCGAGGTCGGCCGGCAACGGCGCGTTGACCACGAATTCGCGGATTTCCTTGCCCACCTTCATCAGCGCTTCGACGTCGTCGACGTCAAGCGGCGCCAGCAGGTCGGCAATGCGCTGCTCCAGGCGGGAATCGGCCAGGAAGCGCTGGAAGGCCGCCGACGTGGTCGCGAAACCACCTGGCACCGAGACGCCGGCACCGGCCAGGTTGCCGATCATTTCACCCAGCGAGGCGTTCTTTCCGCCCACCTTCGTCAGATCGGACAAGCGCAGGCGATCCAGCCACAGAATCAGCTCGGACAAGGGAAATCTCCTTGAGAAAGGCAAAACGGCACGCTCGGGCGCTTATGATGATGCGGCGCAGCGTCCCGGGCAAGAAAATCCCGCCGGACGGGGCGATTCCGGCCACAGGGAGAACGCGAAATGAGGCGACTGGTTTTCTATGTTTCCGACGGCACCGGCATCACCGCCGAAACCATCGGCCACACCATCCTGACCCAGTTCGAAGGGGTGGAATTCCAGACCGTCCGCATTCCCTTTGTCGATACCGTTGAACTGGCCCGGATGGCGGTCGCGAAGATCGAGGCCCACGTCCGCAGCAGCGGCCTGCGGCCCATCCTGATCAGCTCGGTGATCAATCCGGACATCACCGCCGTGCTCAGCGAGAGCGGGGCACTGGTTCTCGACGTGTTCGCGCCATTCATCGCGCCGCTGGAAGACGAACTTGGCATGCAGCGATCGCCGCGCGTCGGCAAGGCGCATGGCCTGGTCAACTTCGACGAATACGAGGCGCGGATCAACGCCACGAACTATGCACTCAGCCACGACGACGGCATAGACGTGAACTATGCAGAGGCGGAGGTGATCCTGGTCGGCGTCTCGAGGTCCGGCAAGACGCCGACCTGCCTGTACCTTGCGCTGCACTACGGCATCCGCGCCGCCAACTATCCGCTCACCGAGGAAGACCTGGAAAAGCAGGAGCTCCCGCATCGGCTGCTGGCGTACCGCGCCCGACTGCACGGTCTCACCATCGACCCGGTCCGCCTCGCACAGGTGAGGGAAACCCGTCGTCCCGGCAGCCGCTATGCAAAGCCCGAACAGTGCCGATGGGAAGTCGCTGCCGCCGAAAAGCTGATGCGCGTCGAGCGCCTGCCCTGGGTCAGCACGACCAATTCCTCGATCGAGGAGATCGCCAGCAAGATCCTCAGCGCGCTGGATATCCAGCGACACATGTACTGAGCGGGGCAGGGTGGTGCGCCGCGCCTGCACTCGCGTATGCTGGCCGCATGACGACCTTGCAGCTGTCCCCCGAACGCCTGCTTTCCCGGCGCTTCGTGTGGCTCATGGACCTGTACGAAGAGAACTTCAACCGTCTCGAAAAACTGTTCAGTCCTTCCACGTTGGTGCCGGACCGCTACCGTTCCAGCGTGCACGACGGTTTCGATGTGCTGCTGGAAATCGTCGAACGCCATGCCTACACGACGGAAGTGCGCCTGAGTTACGACCTGCTGGATCCGGCGACCGGCCTGCATACGCCTTCCGCCATGCTGCGCATCTATGCGGACGCCCGCGTCGCCGAGGCCACGCATTGCCTGCCGGGCCGCCAGCTGGTTGACGTGCTGGGACCTTTCCCCGCCGCGCGCACGGTGGTCGAGCATCGCCTGCGCATGAATACCTTCCTGAGCCGCTGGCTCGATTACCTGTCCGGGCACGGCCACGGCACGCATACGCTCATGATCGATGGTGCCGCGGCTGGCGCCGATCTGGCGGCGGGCGAGGAGGCAGGGGCAGTTCCGGGGGGCTGAAAATGGACGAAAACGCGGCACCGGGTTCAAGTTGATCACAAACTTTCCAGTGCAAGTCACGCAGTCCAAAGGAATTTCAAAAGACGTGTTGACGAACCCGGACGACGTCGGTATTCTGCGCGTCCCTCGTGTGGGGCCATAGCTCAGCTGGGAGAGCGCTACAATGGCATTGTAGAGGTCGACGGTTCGATCCCGTCTGGCTCCACCAACAGGTCAAATCTCAAGAATTCAAGGTCTTAGCTCCTCGTTAGCGATATTTTTCGCTGCGTCCCCATCGTCTAGAGGCCCAGGACACCACCCTTTCACGGTGGATACAGGGGTTCGAATCCCCTTGGGGACGCCATCTTTTCAAGCGCTTGTGGGCGCTTTTTCAAGAAAGATGCAGTCTCCGGCAACTGCCGGACGGATGCCGGTGTGCATGGATGCACACCGGCATTTTTGTTTCTGGATCCGATCGAATTTCCAGATGCCAGGCGGGCAGGGCATGCCGGAACGGCACGCCGTCGCCGCCAGCCGCTCTTACCGCGGCGTGAGCTTGAGCAGCCAGCCGCCGCCCTGGCGGGTGCCGTCTTCCAGCAGCCAGATCGCGCCGTCCGGACCCTGTTCAACCTCGCGGATCCGCCGGCCCATGTCGAAACGTTCGGCCTCGCGGGCGCTGTCGCCATCGAACTGGATGCGCACGAGCGACTTCGACGACATGCCGCCGATGAAGCCGGAGCCGCGCCAGTCGGCGAACGATTCCCCGTCGTAGATCATGAAACCGGCCGGCGAGATCACCGGTGTCCAGGTGATCACCGGGGCATTGAATTCCGGTCGCGTTTCATGGTCGGGAATCGGCGTGCCGTCGTAGTGGTCACCGTTGGAGACCAGCGGGTAGCCATAGTTGGCGCCACGCTGGATCAGGTTCAGCTCGTCGCCGCCCATCGGGCCCATCTCGTGCGCCCACAAGCGACCGTCGCCATCGAAGGCCAGGCCCAGGATGTTGCGATGGCCCAGCGACCACACCTGCGCCGCCACTTCGTCCTGGTCGGCGAAGGGATTGTCCGCGGGAACGCTGCCGTCGTCGTTGAGGCGGACAATCTTGCCCAGGTTGCTGGCCATGTCCTGCGCCGGATCGAACTCCTTGCGTTCGCTGGAACTGATCCACAACTTGCCGTCGCCATCGAAGGCGATCCGGTAACCGAAGTGGCCATCGCCGGACTTCTTCGGCACCTGGCGCCAGATCACCTGCAGATCATCCAGGCTGCCGGTGCCGCTGTCGTCCAGCGCCAGCCGGGCGCGCGCGACGGCGGAACCGAGCAGGTCGCCCTCGCGCTCGGCGAAGCTCAGGTACACCACCTGGTTCTCCGCGAAACGCGGGTGCAGGACGATGTCACCCAGCCCACCCTGGGCGACATGCGCTACTTCGGGAACGCCGACGATGCTGCCGCGGGTATCGCTGGCCGGGTCGTACAGATGCAGCGTGCCGGCCATCTCGGTGACCAGCATGCGGCCATCGGGCAGGAAGGTCATCGCCCAGGGCGAGTCGAACCTCGTCACCTGGGCGATATCGAAGGCGTCGGTCCGGGCGGGTGGGGTGGCCGTGGCGTCGGCAGCAGGAGCGGCCGGGGCAGGGGCCGGCACTGCCTCCGGCGTTGTTGCCGGTGCTGCCGGAGCCGGATCCGGCGCCTTCGAGCACGCGGCCAGCAACCCCAGGGTGATGGCGGCGGCCAACAGATTTCGGTGCGCGTTCAAGACGACTCCTTGATGCATGGATGCGGGGATTGGCCCGACTACCATAGCGTGAACCACCGGCGCCGCGTCACCGCCGGTCAGTCCGCGCCCATGCCGCCATCAATGCGGTACTGCGCACCGGTAATGAAGCTGCTTTCGTCACTGGCCAGGAACAGCACCAGATTGGCGATGTCTGTCGACTCACCATAGCGACCCAGCGGAATCGCCTTCTCCAGCTGCGCCTTCGCCGCCGCGGCATCCTTCGGATCGAAGCCCGCTTCCAGCGAGCGCATCATGCGCGTATTGACCGGCGAAGGGTGCACGGAGTTGACGCGCACGTTGTGCGCCGCCGCTTCCAGCGCCGCCACCTTGGTCATGCCCGACAACGCGTGCTTGGAGGTCACGTACGGAAGCACGCCGGCGCTGCCATCCAGGCCGGCCACCGACGAGGTGTTGATGACACTGCCCGAACGCTGCCTGTACATGTGCGGCAACACGTGGCGCAGGCCCAGGTACGTGCCGCGGACATTGATGGCGATCACCTTGTCGAACATGGAGAGCTTCTGCTGCTCCAGCGGTGCGACATCGCCCTCGATGCCGGCGTTGTTGAAGAACACGTCGATCCGGCCGAAACGCTGGATGGTCGCCTTCACGTAATTTTCCACCTGTGCGTCGTCGCTGACATCGGCACGTACCACCAGGACCCGGTCGCCGCCGTCCAGCTCTCGTTGCGTCGCGTCCAGCGCCTCCTGGTCGATATCCACCAGCACCACCGATGCGCCCTCGTCGAGGAACCGCCGCGCCGTGGTCTTGCCAATGCCGCCGCTGCCACCGGTGATGATGGCGATCTTGTCCTGAAGTCGTTTCACTGCCGAACTCCTTCTGCTGTGCACGCATGGAAAGCGTGAATACCCTAACACTAGCGCTTGATCGGTGAACGTTCCGGAAGTGCTGGCGGGTGGTCCGGGAACCTTCGCGCGATCACATCCGTCAAGGTGGGACAGCGATTGAAGGGCTGTCATGTGTTCGATAACATAATAAACATTATGCGAAGTCGTGTGGTCCGCAAATGGCCCTACAAGATCAAGCATTGCTGAAGGCCCTTTCACACCGGCTGTGCCCGGATCTCCGTTACCGGGCTGACGGCGGCTGGCACTTCCAGTCCTGCGACGGATCGTCCGCCCAACCGCCCTCAATCTGGTAGATCAACTTGCCGGACAAGCAGCGCTGGCCTGGCTTCAACGCCCGATCAGCGGCGCGCCTGCGACGCTACCTCTCGGTCCACTGCCTTTGTGCGCCGACGCGCCGTTGCGTCGTCTAGTTGATCACCCGTGCGGCGTGCATTGCCTGCCGTTGCACATGCCAGAACAGTGAATTGCGATCATGGCGGCGCGAACCCGACAAGCCCTTCGGGTGAATTGTCGTGCCGCGAAGTCCCCACCAGCCGACGAAGCACCGTGCGCTGCACCAGCAGTTCGAAAGCCAGCACGCACAGCGCGAGCGTCGCCACGATCGATAGGGCCAGTTTCGCCGACCAGTGCCAGGGCAGATCCATCAACCGGTACTGGATGGCGAGCAGGACAGGAAGATGGGCGAGATAGATCCAGTAGGAGGCGCCGGCCAGATAGCGCATGACGCGGTTCGACCGCTCAAGCAACATTCGCCCCAGTGCCACGCAGGCCACCGTCATCCACACGCTGATCGTTGCTTCAAGAAACGCGAGGAACAGGTGGCCGGCGCTGAGCGTCGCCACCCTGCCCGATCCATCCAGTATCCACACGAAGGTCGCATACAGGACCAGACTGGCTGGCAGCAGCCAGACGACATGGCGCTGCATTCTTTCGATCAGCAGCGGATGCTGCTGTATCACTGCGCCGAGCAGGAAGAACGCGCCGAAGTAGCCGATCGCCCAGAACTGCGGCAGCAGGCTTTCCGGCGCCGGGTGCGGAACCGGCATGGCGGCCAGCGACGGCAGCACGATCAACGGCATGCCGACCAGCAGCCATAGCGGCGGCACTGCCGCCAACCTGGCCATCAAGCCACCGGGGCCGAGTGCGCGCGCCACCCAGGTGAGAACGCAGAACAGCAGCAGGTAGTAAAGGAACCAGAGGTGACCGGTTCCCGGCGGCATCGACGGCAAAGGTCCCATGGCCAGCAGGTCGCGGATGAAGCCGAGCAGCGGCGAGGGATGCGCCACGGTCCGCGCCGCGTGCAAGGTGTCGGCGCTGATCGCCATGTGCACGATCGGGAGAAATAGCAGGAACGGAATGCCGACCCGGACCCAGCGGCTGCGCAGCATCCCGCCGATCCCCTTCCGCTGCACCTGCAGCGCCGTGAAGAAGCCGGCCACCACGAAGAACAGCGGCATCCGGAACAGGTGCAGGAACCAGATCGGCAGGTCGACCCAGGCCGAGTTGGAGCGGTCGGCCGTGGGAAAGAACGCCTGCGCAATCGGGCTGTATGCGAGCGCGGCATGGAAGAACACGCCCGCCAGCATGGCCAGGGCGCGCAGATTGTCCATGGAATGGAGGCGCTGGTTGGACTGCATGGGCCTTTCCTCGGGACAAGCGGAGCCGTGCGGCAGCACATCGTGCGGCCGCCAGTGGGCGGTGTGGGATCAGTAGAACGTCGGCTTGCGGCAGTGGGCGATGGTCGTGTACGCGAGGACCCCGATGCCGACCACCACCTGCACCGCAAGGATGGCGACCGCCGGCGTGGTCCAGACAACCGCATCCCTGGATATGTTGTCCGCGATCGACGGAATCTGCCCGAGCACCATCATGAAGGGATTGATCAGCACCATGCTGGAGATCATCGCGAACGTGTTCCAGCCCTCGGATTCCACGACCGTGGCAATCGAAAGGGACACGCAATAGGCAAGAAAGATGTACCCGAATATCAGCAACCCGTAAACGACCAGACCATCCGGCAGCGGCGTCAGCAGGACAACAGCGATGGCGCCGCCGGCGATGATGAGGAACGGCACGCCGAAGGTCACCAGATTCCCGATCAGCTTGGCGACATGGAAGTCCATCGGTGTAACCGGCAGGCTCATCACGAATGCCAGGGTGCGTTCCTTGCGTTCGACGATCAGCGAGTTGGAGATCGCGAAGCAGGCGGTGCTGACCAGCACGATGATGAGCACCAACGAACCGACGTAGAAACTCCAGCGTTGCGCCATGCCCAGCAGGCACAGCGCGACGATGCCGCCGGCGACATACAGGGCCAGCTGCTTCTCGAACAGCTGCCAGTCCTTGGCGACCAGCAGCTTGACCAGGGGAACGTTGATGTCGAACCGGTTCATGCCGTCTCTCCTGCCCGCACGGTGGTAATGAAAATGTCTTCCAGGCTCATCGGGTGCACGGTGCGCACGTCCAGGCCCTGCCCTTTCAGGCGTCCGGCCAGGTCGTCACTGAAATCCCGGATCTTGAGTTCGAGTACAGAGCCACTGCGGCGCAGCGCGGCAATCTGCGGCCAATGCGCGAGGTCCGGTGTCCAGTCGCCCTGGCAGACCATGCGCCGCCAGCGATCGATGAACGACTCCTTGTCGCAGGACGCCAGCATGCGACCTTCGTGCAGGAAGGTAATGGTATCGGCGAGCTGCTCGATGTCATGGGTGTTGTGCGAGGAAAACACGACGCTGCGATCCCCGTCGCGCAGAACGTCGGAAAGGGCCTCGAGAACTTCCACCCGCGCCACCGGATCGAGGCCGGTCGTCGGCTCGTCCAGCAGCAACAGGCGCGGGCGTCGCGCGAGGTTGAGCAACAACAGCGCCTTCACGCGCTGGCCGTGCGAAAAGCCGTCGAGCAGCTGCTCCGCGCGCAGCGCGAAGCGCTTCAGCAGGATGCCGGCATAGCTTTCGTCCCAGTCCGGATACGCCCTGGCAATCAGGTCCATGTGCCAGCGCAAGCTGCGCTTGCGGTACAGGCGCATGTCCTCCGAGGCGAAGCCGAGCTGTCGCTTTGCGGCCACCTGCTCGCGCGGAAGCGAATGGCCGAGCACTTCGACCGTGCCGCTGTCCGGTGAGCTGATGCCGGCGAGAATGCGCAGCAGCGTGGTTTTGCCGGCGCCGTTGACGCCGACCAGACCCATGATCTCGCCTTCGGCAAGTGCCAGATCGATGTCGTGCAACTCGAAATGCGGATAGCGCTTGCCGAGACCGGAAACGGAAAATGCGGCAGTCATGTAGCGGATCCTTCAAGGGGGTTGTCGGGCGACGCGGCAGCGGCGTCGAGAAGTTCGTGCAAGGCCTTGCGCGTCAGGCCCAGGCGGCCGGCGCAGCGCATGGCGTCAGACAGGTGCGACTCCAGTTCCGCCAGCAACAGCGCCCGCGGCGCCTCGATGGATTCCGAGACAAACGAGCCCTTGCCCTGCCGGGTGACGATGACGCCGTCACGCTCCAGTTCCTGGTAGGCGCGCTTGACGGTGATCACGCTGATGCTGCTTTCGCTGGCCAGCTCGCGGATGGACGGCAGGGCCGTTCCGGGCGGCCAATCGCCGGCCAGGACCTTTGCCACGATCTGATCGATGACCTGCTGGTACATCGGTGTCGGATCGCTGGCGGAGAGAAAGAGTGTGGGTGGCATTCCTGTGAACCTACTGTGTCTTCACAGTATGCACAGTAGTCACGGTGAACGCAAGTCACCCTGCCTACCCGCACAAGATGATTGAGGTCAGGTACTTGCCTTGCGCGTGCGATGTTCGCATCACCTTCGGCGAGCGCCGAACGAAAAATCAAATCCTGCGCCGCCACAGGCGCTAAGATGCCGGGACCACGCAGTTTCGTGAGGCGTCTGGCCGGACCCCCGCCGCCGTTTCGTCCACGCGCGTCGCGCCTTCGACGGCCGACCCGTCATCCCGGCAGCCGACAGTGTCGGCCGGCTGCACGGCAACAGCGGACCCGGTGTCCGCACGGAGATCATCCATCAACACGCTCGATGCCGGTGACGCGCCGGTCACCAGCCGCCCTGCCCGCCCTGCCGGAAAGGCCGATTGTGCGCGCTGCGATGCGGTGTGCTGTCGCCTGACCGTTGTCCTGCAACGCGAGGACCGCATTCCTGCGCATCTGACCACGTTCGATGAGCACGGTGTCGAGCAGATGGCCCGTGGCGAAGACGGCTGGTGCGTGGCCCTCGACGCGGCACGCATGTGCTGCTCGATCTACAACGAACGGCCATCGGTCTGCCGACGCTTCGTCATGAATGGCCCCTACTGCCGCGAAACCCGCCGCATGTACTACGCCCCTGACGACCGCGCAACATTCCCTTGCGCGTGGAATAAGCAGCCGCCGATGGTGGCTCTGGATGTCCACGGCCAGGCGACGCACAACGCCTGGCTGTCCCCCCTGCACGCACTTCCACCGACCACAAGGATCGACTGATGTCACGTGTCAATGAACCTGGGCTGGTGCTCCACCTGTACCCGGCCGAACTGTTGCGTTTTGGCGCCAGCCATACTTCCGTTGCCGATGATGCGGTCACCGCCGAGCACTTTTTCCTGTGCCTGTTCACCGACGCGCGCGAAGGCCTGTGGACGCCGATGCATGTCACTCGCGGGCTGGACCGCCTGCCCATTCCCGAGAAGGCCAAGAGCGGCCATGCGCGCTGGACACGCGGGCCGTCCTACTATTCGCCTGCCGATCTGTGGCGGATTCCGCACAAGGCGATCCAGCGCACGCAGCCGCCGGCCGGCAACCGGTCCGGCACCCATGCCCCCAATCGTGTGGCTGCGCAGTGGCTGCCCGCCCGATCGGACTTTCCGCCCACGCCTGCGTGACGAAAGCCGACCGGTTTCTGCTGGAATGCAACGACGTTATCCTGCGCTTGCCGGTTCTGCCCGGTGCCCTGCCGGAGATGACGCATGAGCAGCCACGAGCCACGCATCGATGCCTACATCGAACGCCAGGCGGCATTCGCCCGGCCCATCCTGGAAGAACTGCGACGGCGCGTTCACAGCGCCTGTCCGCAGGTCGATGAGACGATCAAGTGGGGCGCCCCGGCCTTCACCTACCAGGGCAAGCTGCTGGGCGTGATGGCCGGGTTCAAGCAGCACGCCGCGTTCAATCTCTGGCATGGCAAGCAGGTGGTGGATGCCGATGCGGCCGCGCAGGAAGGCATGGGCCAGTACGGACGACTAGAAACGCTGAAGGACCTGCCCGGCAAGCGCGAGACCACGCAACATGTGCGCGCCGACATGGCGCTGATCGAAGGTGGCGCCACCGCGGCCAGCGGACGCACGCCGAAACCGCCGCCGGAACTGCCCGCTGATCTGGGCAAGGCGATGCGTGGCAACAAGCCTGCCCTCGTCGCCTGGAAGGCATTCACGCCAGGCAAGCAGCGCGAATACAGTGACTGGATCACCAGCGCCAGGACCGAAGACACCCGTGCCCGGCGCGTCGCGCAGGCGGTGGAATGGATCCAGGAAGGCAAGTCGCGGCACTGGAAGTACCAGAACTGCTGAACGCCGCCGCGAGCGCTGTCGCCACCGCACCATCCCCATCCCCGCGGTCTTGTAGGCGGGTAGCTTGCTGCCCCCTGCGGCCGCCAGGCCGCTTGTCGGCATCGCCGCACAACCCCAACCCCTCATGCCCGCGAAGGCGGGCATCCAGAAATCCGGATACCTCGTGGCACGATCACGGGATACCCGCCTTCGCGGGTGTGACGGTGATTGGTTGGCCGCCGGCAACAGCCCCGCATCGGCAAAGTGCGCGCGCAGCAATCTACGCAGCTGCCAAAGCGAAAAGCGCCACCGCCACAGTCTGTCCCGGGTTCGCTGCGCCCATCCGCGCGAATCGTCCCAATGATGCGGCAGCGGTGCAGTCTTTCGCGGTGCAGGCGTTATGCTCCCGATCCGGCGGAATCATCCGCGAGCCGGAACGACCATGAGCCCAGACAGCGCCACCGACGATCTCTCCATCCTGCGCAACCGCACCTTCGACGAACTGGCGATCGGCGAATGCGCCAGCATGGAGCGCACGCTGACGGCGCAGGACATCCAGTTGTTCGCGGTGATGTCCGGCGACCTCAATCCGCAGCACCTGGACCCGGAATTCGCCGCCTCGACACGCTTCCACGGCGTGATCGCGCACGGCATGTGGGGCGGCGCGTTGATCTCGGCATTGCTGGGAACCCGCCTGCCCGGCCCGGGAACGGTCTACCAGGGCCAGACACTGCGATTTCTTGCCCCGGTGCGGCTGGGTGACCGGTTGAGCATCCGCGTCCAGGTGCGCAGCAAGAATGCCGACACGCAGGCGGTGGTGCTGGCCTGCACCGGCATCAACCAGAACGGCGAGACGGTGATCGAAGGCGAAGCAGATGTCATCGCGCCCAGCGAACGCATCGAGCGGCCGCGCAGCGCCCTGCCCGACATCAGTGTCGACAACGGCGGCGACAATGGCCTGGAGCGCCTGCTGGCACATGTGCGGCCGCTGGAGGCGGTGCGCGTGGCGGTGGTGCATTCCTGCGATGTCGCCAGCCTGTCGGCAGCGATCGACGCCCGCGATGCCGGCCTGATCATCCCGGTACTGGTGGCACCGCTGGCCAGGCTGCGCGCTGCCGCCGACGAGGCTGGCGTGTCGCTGGACGGCATCGAGATCATCGATGCGCCGCACAGCCATGCCGCCGCCGCACACGCCGCCGGACTGGCCCGCGACGGCCATGTCGAGGCGTTGATGAAGGGCAGCCTGCACACCGACGAACTGGTGTCGGCGGTGATCGCCGCGTCCGCCGGCCTGCGCACCAAACGCCGCGTCAGCCATTGCTTCGTGCTGCAGACACCGCACTACCCGCGTCCGTTCATCGTCACCGACGCCGCGATCAACCTGGCGCCGGATCTGCAGCAGAAGGCCGACATCATCCGCAACGCCATCGATCTGGCACACGTGATCGGTGTCGCCGAACCGAAGGTGGCCATCCTTGCCGCAGTCGAAACCATCAGCCCGGCGATGCCGGCGACGCTGGATGCCGCCGCGCTGTGCAAGATGGCCGACCGCGGCCAGATCACCGGCGGCGTGCTCGATGGCCCGCTGGCCTTCGACAACGCGGTATCGATGGCCGCGGCACGCACCAAGGGCATCGACTCGCCCGTGGCGGGCCAGGCCGACATTCTTGTCGTGCCCGACCTGGAAAGCGGCAACATGCTGGCCAAACAGCTGATCTACATGGGCGAAGCGGCCAGTGCCGGCATCGTGCTGGGCGCCAGGGTGCCGGTGATCCTCACCAGCCGCGCCGATTCGCGGCAATCGCGCATCGCCTCCTGCGCCATCGCGCTGATGCTGGCGCACCACTATCGACAGTCGCCGCCATGAGCTTGGTGGCCACAGACCGTTACCACACCCGCGGCGATCTGGTCCTCGTGCTGAACTGCGGTTCGTCGAGCATCAAGTTCGCCCTGTTCGATGCCGGCCAGGTGCCGCTGCCGAAGGCGCCGGTGTGGAACGGCAAGGTGCAGGGTATCGGCGGGCCGGAGCCGACTTATGGCGAAACGGGCATGACGCCGGAGCGCGTGGAACTGGATGCCGGACACCCCTACCGCGCCGCGCTGGCGCGCATCCGCCTGGGCGTGGTCGCGCGACTGGGCGGACGCCGACTGGCGGCGGTGGCGCACCGCGTCGTCCATGGCGGCAACCGCTATTTCGAACCGGTGCGCATCGACGCCGGGATCCTGGCCGACCTCAAGGGCTACATTCCGCTGGCCCCGTTGCACCAGCCGTTCGCGCTGGAAGCCATCGACATCCTGCTGCGCGACCGCCCTGACCTGCCGCAGATCGCCTGTTTCGACACCGGCTTCCACCACACGATTCCCGATGTCGAGCAGATCCTGCCGCTGCCCTGGGATGCCTGGCAGCGCGGACTGCGCCGCTACGGGTTCCATGGCCTGTCCTACGACTACATGTCGGTCGCCCTCCAGGAACGATACGGCGATCTCGCGCGCGGGCGGACCATCGTCGCGCACCTGGGCAGCGGCGCCAGCCTCTGCGCCATGCAGGATCTGCGCAGCGTGGCGACGACGATGGGATTCTCCGCATTGGACGGCCTGATGATGGGTACGCGCACCGGTGCGCTCGACCCGGGCGCGGTGTTGTACCTGATGGAGATCGAGAAGCTGTCCCTGCAGGAGGTCGGGCAGCTCCTTTACCATCGCTCCGGCCTGCTGGGCGTGTCCGGGATTTCGTCGGAACCGCGGGTGATCGTGCGTCATGAGAACGACCAGGGTGAGTCGGGCGATCGCGCGCGGATGGCACTGGCGCTGTTCGTGCGCCGCGTCGTGCGCGAAATCGGTGCACTGGCGGCCGTGCTCGGCGGGCTGGACCTGTTGGTGTTCACCGCCGGCGTCGGCGAACACAACGCCTTCGTGCGCGAAAGGGTTTGCAACCACCTGGCATGGCTGGGCATCGATCTGGATGTTGCGGCGAACGACGCCAATGCGGCCGTGATTTCGGTCCCGGGCAGTCGCGTCCGCGTTGGTGTCGAACCGACCAACGAGGAATGGATCGCCGCCCGCCATGCTCTCGCCGTGCTCGAAACGGCGGCTGGAGCGGCAGCATGCTGAGCCTTCATCTGTGACCCGGCATGGAAGGCGGAAACTTCCGGGCTTTCAGCCTGCGAGCAGCCCGATCACCAGCGCATTGACCAGGTCGATGAAGAAACCGCAGACCAGGGGCACGATGATGAATGCCCTGGGGGCATTGCCCCAGGCGCGACTGACGGCCGTCATGTTGGCCACGGCCGTCGCCGTCGAACCCAGCGTGATGCCGCCGAATCCAGCACACACCACCACCGCCTCGTAGTCGCGTCCCATCGCCGGGAACACGATGTAAACGGTGTAGAGGACGACCATCAGCACCTGCAGGCCGATCACCGTCAGCAGGAAGAGCAGGTGTCCGTCCAGCATCCACAACTGCAGGCCCATCAGCGCCATCACGAGGAACAGTCCAAGTGCAATGTCGGACAGCAGCGCGATGCCCGGCTGCATGCTCGCCCAGTGCCAGACATGACCGGCCGGCGTATCGAAGACATCGGCGAGGCCCCGGATGATGATGCCGGCCATCAACACGCCGACGAACTGCGGCAGGTTGAGGCCGCCCAGCGAGATCAGCCACGACACTCCCTCGCCCAGCATCAGCGCCAGGTTGAGCCAGAACAAGGCAAGCAGTACGCCCCAGTAATCCAGCTGCAATCGCAGCTCCTGCCGGTGCGTCGCGCCGATTTCCAGTTCGCGGTCACGCGATGGCGGCACCCGACGCTGGACGATCAGCCAGCGGGCGATGGGGCCGCCGATACTGCAGGCGGCGAGCAGGCCCAGCATGTTCGCGGCCAGCCCCAGTTCCGCCGCCTGGGTGATGCCGAGCGTATCGACGAAATGCGGTGTCCAGGCCAGTGTCGTACCGACACCGCCGGTCAGCGCGATCGAGCCTGTCATCAGTCCGGCGCGCGCGTCCATGCCCCAGAGTCCGGCGACGCCCATTCCCAGCCCGTTCTGCAGCAGCATGAATACCGTGGCCAGCACCAGCAGCACGAGCATGGGTCGGCCGCCGTTGGCGAGCGTGCGCACGCGCGTGTTCAGTCCAATGGCCGCGAAGAAGTACAACAGCAGGATGTCGCGCGCCTGCAGGCTCAGGCTGACCTGGATGTCCGTGACCAGGTGAAGCAGGGCCACGAACATGGCGCAGAGCGCGCCGCCGGTCAGGGCGTCGGGAATGCTGTTCCGCTGCAGCCAGCGACTGCGGCGCGTCAGCGCCTTGCCAAGGAACAGCAGCAGAATGGCCAGCGTCAGGCTGGGCAGCACCGGTAGCTGCCAGACCGTGATCAGATCATCGCCCATCGGCGCAGTGAATGTCCGTCGTCATTGCGCCCGCCCGGGCGAGCACGGAGAACGGACCAGATGGCCTGCACCGGGGGACGGCAGGCGCTCTCCGACGGGCACCGCATCGGGTCGCCGCCATTACGAGGACGAAGCGTCGCCCATTCGGCTCTGCTGGTAGCGTTCGATCCCGATCATCCGGATCAGCTTGAACTGCTGCTCCAGCCAGTGCGTATGGTCTTCCTCGGTGTCCTTCAGCTGCGCGACGAGGATGTCGCGCGTGACATAGTCGCCGTGCTGTTCGCACAGGGCGATGCCTTTGGCGAGATGGCCCCGCACCGCGCATTCCAGGTCCAGGTCGCGTCGCAGCATCTCCTCGACCGTCCGGCCGGCCTCGAAGACGTTGGGGCGCATGTCGGGGACCCCTTCGAGGACAAGGATGCGGCGCACCAACGCGTCGGCGTGCTGGGTTTCCTCTTCCATCTCGTGGTTGATCCGCTGGTAAAGCGCGTCCAGACCGAGGTCTTCGTAGCGGCGCGAATGGATGAAGTACTGGTCGCGCGCCGCCAGCTCACCGCGAAGCAGGAAATTCAGGTAGTCGACGACTTCAGGGTGACCTTTCACTTGCCTTGGCTCCGGACCATGTCTGCGCTGGAGTTTGCCTGATTGGACGCCGGCGTGGCGTGATGCGAACGCTTCCGTTTCCGCTTCTCAGATCGCGCCGCCGGATGAACAGCCGGCCAACCAGCATCAAGGTTAGGGTGCCGCAGGCTACCGCGAATGCGTGTGATTCCCGGTTACAATATGCCGCCCTGCTCCCGTCTTGATCCAGCCGTCGCCCGAACAGGCACGAGTGGGACTTCCCAGCCTTCCACGAGGAGATCCCGATGCGCGTTTCCGCACTCATCAAGTGGCCGTTCCTGGCCAGCCTTGCCCTGGCCGCTGTGCCCGCCCTGGCCGCCGACGAAGTCAACCTCTACACCACGCGCGAGCCGGGCCTGATCCAGCCGCTGCTGGACAGTTTCAGCCGCGATACGGGCATCAAGGTCAACACCGTTTTCGTTGCCGACGGCCTGCTCGAGCGCGTCCGCGCCGAGGGCGGGCGTTCGCCGGCGGACGTGTTGATGACGGTGGACTCCGGCAACCTGCTCGACCTGGTCGGTAATGGCCTGACACAGGGCATCGAATCGGCGACGCTGGAGTCCGTCGTGCCGGCACACCTGCGTGGCGCCGATGGCAGCTGGTTCACGCTGTCGCTGCGCGACCGTGTTCTGTACGCGCACAAGGACCTGGAACTGGACAGCTTCAACTACGAGGACCTTGCCGATCCGAAGTGGAAAGGCAAGGTTTGCATCCGTTCCGGCCAGCATCCGTACAACATCAGCCTGATCGCCGCGATGATCGCCCACGACGGCGTCGAGGCCACGGAAAACTGGCTGCGTGGTGTCAAGGCCAACCTGGCGCGCAAGGCCGCGGGCGGCGATCGCGACGTGGCCCGCGACATCCTCGCCGGCATCTGTGACCTTGGGCTGGCCAATGCCTATTACGTCGGCCGCATGAAAAACGAGCCGGCAGGTTCGGAGCAGCGCCGGTGGGGCGACGCGATCAAGGTGATCCGTCCGCATTTCGCCTACGGGAGCGAAGGCGGCACGCACGTCAACATCAGCGGTGCGGCAGTCGCGCGCCACGCACCGAACCGTGGCAACGCGGTCCGCCTGCTGGAATATCTGGTCGGTGACCAGGCCCAGAGCCTGTACGCGAAGGCGAACTACGAATACCCGGTCAAGGCCGGCGTCGAGCTCGATCCGGTGGTCGCCAGCTTCGGCGCGCTCAAGGTCGATCCCCTTCCGATGACCGAGATCGCCCGCTTCCGCAAGCAGGCCAGCGAACTGGTCGACCGCGTCGGATTCGACAACTGATCCGACGTGGCGGCGCACGCACTGACCCTGCGCCAGCGCGTGCGCCTGCCCCTTCCCTGGCTGTCCCTCGCGGCACTGCTCGCCGCGGTGGTGATCCTGCCGGTCATCGTGCTGGCCGCGACCGCGGCACAGGGCAGCGAAGGGCTCTGGTCCCATGTCGGCCGCCACGTGCTGCCGCAGGCCAGCCTGAACACTTTGTGGCTGCTGTTGGGCGTCGGCATTGTTGTCGGCGTCATCGGCACCGGCTGCGCCTGGCTGGTCAGCGCGTATGAATTCCCCGGCCGGCGCTGGCTGTCATGGGCGTTGCTGCTGCCGCTGGCCGTGCCCACGTATGTGGTCGCCTATGCCTATCTTGACCTGCTGCATCCGCTGGGGCCGGTGCAATCACTGGTCCGCGACCTGCTCGGCTATGACAGCCCGCGCCAGTTCCGGCTGCCGGACATCCGCTCGCTGGCGGGTTGCATAGGCCTCCTCGGCCTGGTCCTCTATCCGTATGTGTATGCGACGGTTCGCGCGATGTTCGCGACGCAGGCGGCCAGCGTGCTGGAATCCGCGCGCAGCCTCGGCGCCGGCCCGGTCGCCGTGTTCACGCGCGTTGCACTGCCGCTGGCGCGTCCGGCCATCGCAGTGGGCATGTCGCTCGCACTGCTGGAGACGCTCAACGACATCGGCGCCTCGCAGTTCCTCGGCATCCAGACGCTGACCGTATCGGTCTATACCACCTGGGTCACGCGCAGCGATCTGGCCGGCGCGGCGCAGATCGCGCTGTCGATGCTGGTGCTCGTGGTCCTGCTGGTCGTGCTCGAGCGCTACAGCCGCCGCCGCCAGCGGTACGCCAGTTCCGCCCGGTCACGTCCGCTGCCGCCCGCCCGGCTGCGTGGCGGCAAGGCCTGGCTGGCGACCGCACTGGTCAGCCTGCCAGTGCTTCTGGGTTTCGTCGCACCTTTCGCCTTCCTTGCCTGGGAAAGCTGGAAGCGGATGGGCGCGCACGGCATTCCGGCCGCAGTACTGGATGCGACCTGGAATACCTTCACGATCGCAGTGATCGCCACCGGGGTCACCGTCGCCGCCGGACTGCTGTTGGCATGGTCGCTCCGACTGGCGCAGTACCGCGGTACCGGCGAGCGCTTCGCTGCCGTGACACTGCGCGTCGGCAGCCTGGGCTACGCGCTGCCGGGGACCGTCCTCGCCATCGGGTTGCTGACGCCGATGGCGTGGTTTGATGCCGGCGTCGCCCGCGTGGCCGGCGCGATCGGACTGGACTCCGGCATGGTCCTGATGGCATCCGGAGGCGCGCTGGTGCTGGCCTACACACTGCGATTCCTGGCGATCACGGCGGGTGGCATCGATGCCGGCTTCGGGCGCGTCCCGGTTTCGATGGACCACGCGGCAGGCAGTCTGGGTCACACCCCCGGCGCGATCCTGCGCCGCGTGCATTGGCCGCTGCTGCGACCGGCGCTGGCGGGGGGCGCGCTGCTGGTGTTCGTCGATACCATGAAGGAACTGCCTGCGACATTGCTGCTGCGACCGATGAATTTCGAAACCCTGGCCACCTGGCTTTATGCCGATGCCGCTCGTGGCGCCTACGAGGATGGCGCGATGGCCGCGCTGCTGATCGTCCTGGTCGGCCTGCTTCCGGTCATCCTGCTTGCACGCACGCGACGCGGCGCGGTCGTCGAGGTTCCGGCATGAGCACACCGGCGCTGGAACTGACCGCCCTGCACCTGGGGTATGTGGTACGCGGCGAACTGCGTACGGTGGTCCGCGACCTGTCGCTGGCGCTGGCGCCGGGGGAGATCGGCTGTCTTCTTGGTGCTTCGGGATGCGGCAAGAGCACGGTCCTGCGGGCGGTCGCCGGTTTCGAGCCGGTACGCGGCGGAACGATCCGCGTGCAGGGCGAGTGCCTGGTCTCACCGGGGAAATCGATTCCGCCGGAACGGCGGCGCATCGGCCTGATGTTCCAGGATTACGCGCTGTTCCCGCATCTCGACGTCAGCGCCAACGTCGCCTTCGGCCTGCGCGACCTGGCGAAGGAACAGCGCCGGCAGCGCGTGGCCCGCATGCTTGAACTGGTCGGCCTGCCGACGTCGGGATCGGCCTATCCGCACGAACTGTCCGGCGGCCAGCAGCAGCGCATCGCGCTCGCCCGGGCGTTGGCGCCCTCGCCTCGCCTGCTGCTGCTCGACGAACCGTTCTCGAACCTCGATGCCGGCACGCGTGAACACCTGGCCGGCGAAGTGCGCGCCCTGCTCAGGGAAACCGGCACGACCGCGCTGATGGTGACGCATGACCAGGGCGAGGCCTTCGCGATGGCGGACTCGGTCGGCGTCATGGTCGACGGCCGCATCCGCCAGTGGGATCGCGCCGAGGTCCTCTACCGGCGACCTGCCGACCGCGCTGTCGCCGCTTTCGTCGGGCGCGGCAGCGTCCTGCCCGCGGCCGCCTTGAAGCTGGACGGCGACGGCTTTGTGCTCCTGCGCCCGGAACAGGTAGTGGTCGATCCGTCGGGACCCATTCCTGCGACGGTGGTAATGAGCCGCTTCGTGGGTCCAGGCCACGTCTGCCGGCTGCGGCTGGACGGCGGCGAGCTGGTGGACGCCGATCTGCCCGCAGGGCCGGTTCCGGGGCCGGATGCCCGCATCGCCTTCCGGCTTGCCGATGCCGGACCCGTGCGGCTACCCTGAACAGGCCCGACCCGCCCTACCCGGCACCATCGGCAATCCGGTTCATGCAGGGGGTTTCCTTTTCCGGGACAAGCCCTTAAACTACTGCGCTTTGCTCGCCCCCGGCCAGAGGTTTCGTGTCATGAAGGTTCTTTCTTCGCTCAAGTCCGCCAAGACCCGGCATCGCGACTGCAAGGTCGTGCGTCGTCGTGGCAAGGTTTTCGTGATCTGCAAGAGCAACCCGAAGTTCAAGGCGCGCCAGCGCTGAGGATCAGGTTGTCCTGGTGATCACTCGAGGCCGGCTTCCATGCCGGCCTCGACCGTTTCCGGGCCTCGAAGCGCGCAGCCATGGCATCCGCATCTCGCATCTGCTAAAACTGGCCTGCTATCCAACAGGGGGTGGGCAATGTCCAAGTCGAGCATGATGCTGGCGGCTGCGCTGGCCATGGTGGTTCCGACGATGGCAGCGGCGGACGTGCTGCTGATCGAACGTGCTGAACAGGCGCAGCGGGCTTCGCTGCCGAAGAACGGCCAGACCATGAACCAGGTACGCGCCGAATTCGGCATTCCGGAGCAGGAACTGGCCCCGGTCGCCGGCAACAAACCGCAACACCCGGCGATCACGCGCTGGCGTTATCCCGGCTACACCGTGTACTTCGAAAACCAGCGCGTGATCAATGCGGTGCTCAACTCACCGACACCGGTCGCGCGCACCGACTGAGCCAACGCCGAACGATGAAAGCTTCTCCGTTCTGGCCGGCGGAATGGGCGGCCCAGGACGGCGTCTTGATCGCCTGGCCCCACGCCGGCACCGACTGGGCCGACAACCTCGCCGATGTCGAGCGTACGTATGCCGCGCTGGCGACGGCCATCAGCCGCCGCCAGCGTCTGCTCATCTGCGTCGCCGATGGCGAGGTCGAGGCGCGGATGCGGCAGCTTGCGACCGCCGCCGGGGCCGACCTGGACCGGATCCAGGCCGTCCGCATCGACTATGACGACACCTGGCTGCGCGATAGCGGGCCGATCAGCCTGGTCGACGGCAACGGTTTCCTGCTGCTCGATTTCCGCTTCACCGGCTGGGGCGGCAAGTTCGAGGCCAGCCGCGACGACGCCCTGGTCACCGGTCTGTTCGAACGCGGCGTCTTCAGCCTCGCCTGCCGGCACGAATCGGTGGATTTCGCCCTCGAGGGTGGCGCCGTCGAAACCGATGGCCAGGGCAGCCTGCTGTCCACCTGGCACTGCCTGGCGACGCGTCATCCCGACAAGACGCGCGAGCAGGTCGAGAAGGTGCTGGCCCGGCAGCTGCGCATCCAGCGCTTCCTGTGGCTGGAGAACGGTGCGCTGCAGGGTGACGATACCGACGCGCACATCGACACGCTGGCGCGCTTCGTCAGCCCCGACACCATCGTCTTCCAGGGTTGCGACGACCCGATGGATCCGCATCACGCCGGGCTGGCGGCCATGGCGGACGAGCTGGCGAGTCTGCGGCGTCCGGATGGCCAGCCCTACCGGCTGTTCGCCCTGCCTTGGGCACAGCCCATCCATGCCGCCGAAGGCCGTCGCCTTGCCGCGTCCTATGCCAATTTCCTGATCGTCAACGGCGCCATCCTGATGCCGGGCTATGGCGACCAGGCCGACGCGGCTGCCGCGCGTGTCCTGCAGGAAGCATCCGGCCTGGACGTGGAGATCGTCCCCTGCCGCCCGTTGATCGAACAGAACGGCAGCCTGCATTGCATCACCATGCAGTTGCCAAGAGGAGTGCTTGCCGATGTCTGAGCTTGTCGTCGCCCTCATCCAGGAACGCAACCACGGCGATGCGTCGGCGAATCTGGCGGTGATCGAAACCCGCGTGCGCGAGGCTGCCGCAGCCGGCGCGCAGCTTGTCGTCCTGCAGGAGCTGCACAACGGTCCGTATTTCTGCCAGCGTGAAGCGGCGGACGAGTTCGACCTGGCCGAACCGATTCCCGGTCCGAGCACGGAACGGCTGTCCGCGCTCGCCCGCGAAACCGGCGTGGTGCTGGTGTCGTCGCTGTTCGAACGGCGCGCGCCCGGCCTGTACCACAACACTGCAGTGGTGTTCGAACGCGACGGCAGCATCGCCGGCCGTTATCGCAAGATGCACATCCCGGATGATCCGGGTTACTACGAGAAGTTCTACTTCACGCCCGGTGACCTCGGCTTCGAACCCGTCGACACCTCGGTCGGCCGCCTCGGCGTCCTCGTCTGCTGGGACCAGTGGTATCCGGAAGCCGCGCGCCTGATGGCGCTGGCCGGTGCCGAGCTGCTGATCTATCCGACGGCGATCGGCTGGGACCCCGGCGATGAACGGGCCGAGCAGGAACGCCAGCGCGAAGCCTGGATCACCGTGCAGCGCGGACACGCCGTGGCGAACGGATTGCCCGTGCTGTCCTGCAACCGCGTCGGCTTCGAAGCCGATCCGAGCGGCGTCGGCAAGGGCGCGCAGTTCTGGGGATCAAGCTTCATCGCCGGACCGCAGGGCGAGTTCCTGGCCCGCGCCGGAGAAGCGGATCCCGAAGTCCTGCTGGTGCGCATCGACCGCGCACGCACCGACGCCGTGCGACGTATCTGGCCGTTCCTGAGGGATCGTCGCATCGACGCCTACGGTGACCTCGTCAAGCGCTACCGCGACTGACCGCCCCTCCTGCAAAACTCCGGCAGGCGTGGCGGGGCGGCCGTCGCGACGCGGCTGCCGGCGCATCCCCATCCCGCCTGTCCAATGACCACCGCAGCGACTCTCCCTGTCGATCTCCCCGCCCTTGAAGGCCAACCCGTCGAAACCGTCGAACGGGATGGCGTGCGCTTCACGCTGCTGGGTACCGCACATGTCTCGCATGCCAGTGTCGAAGCAGTGCGCGCAGCCATCGCGTCCGGGCGTTTCGATGCCGTTGCCGTCGAGCTGTGCGACAGCCGGCACCAGGCGCTGATCGCGCCCGAGCGCCTGCAGCAGCTCGACCTCTTCCAGGTCCTCAGGGATGGCAAGGCCGGCATGGTGGCCGCGCAGCTGCTGCTGGCCTCCTACCAGGCGCGACTTGCCGAGCAGCTCGGCATCGAACCCGGCGCCGAGCTCAGGACTGCGGTCAAGGACGCCGGTGAGCGTGGGCTGCCGGTCTGGCTGATCGATCGCGAGATCGGCGTGACGGTCGGGCGCGCCTACCGTTCCGTGGGGTTCTGGCAGCGCATGGGCCTGGCGAGTGGCCTGATCGCGAGCCTGCTCAGCAACGACCACATCGGTGAGGACGAGATCGAGAAGCTCAAGGAAGGGGACATGCTGGACAGCGCCTTCCGCGAATTCGCCATGCAGTCGCAGCCGCTGTACACGGCGCTGATCGCCGAGCGTGATGCCTTCATGGCTGCGCGGCTGCGCCAGCAGGTCGGGCAGGATGCCAGGCCGCGCGAAGTCCTGGTCGTCATCGGTGCCGGCCACCTGCAGGGCCTGGGCCGGGCATTGGCCGGACAGACCGGTTCGCCCGTCGAACAGGTCGCGGAACTTCAGCGCCCACCACCGCCCCGTCGATGGCCGAAGTGGCTGGGTTATGGCCTCGTCGCCTTCCTGCTCGGCGGCTTCGCCTGGGGTTTCAGCCAGGGACGTGACGTCGGCGCCGAATTGCTGATCTTCTGGGTGCTGGCCACCGGCGGCCTCGGCGCCATCGGCTGCATCGCCGCTGGCGGCCACCCGGCGAGCGTGGCCGCCGCCTTCGTTGCCTCGCCACTGACGCCACTGCATCCCGCCCTGGGCTCCGGCACCATCAGTGCTGCCGTCGAACTGTGGGCACGCAAACCCACCGTGGCCGATTTCGGGCAATTGCGCCATGATCTGAAAGGGTGGCGAGGCTGGTGGCGCAATCGTGTCGCACGCGTCCTCGTCAATTTCTTCCTCACTTCGCTTGGCACGGCCATCGGCGTCTGGCTGGCCGGCGCCAAAATGATCAAGGCGTTGTTTTCCGCATGAGTCTGTTCTCCGCGTTCCGTAAACCCGCCTGGCAGTCCTCCAATCCCGCGCGCAGGCTGGCCGCCGTTTCCGCCGGCAATGATCCCGACCTCCGCGCCGCGCTGCCGCGCCTTGCGTTGGAAGACCCGGATGCATCCATCCGACGTGAAGCCCTGCGCCGTTGCGACGATTTGGCGCTGTTCGCCAGCGCGATGAAGAACGACGGCGATGGCGGCATCCGGCACTGGGCGCGCGAACGCTGGCTGGCGGCGGTTTCCGATGGCCGGATCGAAGCCGACGACGGCGTCCTGTCGCTGCTTGAGGGTGACGAACTAGAACAGCTGGCCATCCGGCATGGATCGGCTGCACTGCGCCAGCGGCTGCTGCAGCGGATCAACCGGCAGGGCTTCATCAACGAGCGCGCGCTCGCCGATCCCGATGCGGGTATCCGCCTGGCACTTGTCGAGCGCATCGACACGGTGGCGGTGCTGGAGCGGATCGCCGACAAGGCACGCCGCTTCGACAAGCGCCTGGCGCGTGCGGCCCGCGATCGCGCGGACGCGCTGCGCCTGGCCTCCGGCGACAACGCTGCGCAGGCTCGCCGCGCTCTCGCCCTGTGCCAGTCACTCGAACAGGTGATGCGTGAACCGATGGAGCTGGACGCGCGTCGCGCCCGCCTGGCCAGCCACGAGGAGGAGTGGCGGTCGCTGGATGCCGAAGCGCTGTCGTCCGAACTGCATGCCCGCTTCGCCGGTGCGCGCGAGGTGATCCTGGCGCAGTTGCAGCCGCCGCCTGCGCCCTCGCCGGAAGCCGCCGGTGACCACAGTCCGGAGGAGTCCGGGCCCGGCGTCGTTGAAGAGCCGCCTCCGCCAAGCCTGGAGGAGATCGCCGCACAGACGCGCCTGCAGGCCGAACTCGCCGCCCTGGCCGAACAGCGCGCCCGTGAGAAGGCCGAGCAGGAAGCGCAGCAGAAGCGTGTGGCCGAACGGCGCGCCGGGCAGCACGCGCTCCTGCAGTCGCTCGAAAAGGCCCTCGACGATGGCGACATGGCCGCCGCAGGCAAGTCGCTGGCCGATATCGACCCTGCCCTGCTGGCGCAGTCCGACCAGCGCCAGTGGCAATCCCTGCAGCCCCGGTTGCGCGAACTGCGCGCGTGGCAACGCTGGGCCAGCCAGGGTGCCAGGCAACGCCTGTGCGAAGACGTCGAGGCGCTCGAAGGTCGTGGGTTGCATCCGGATGCGCTTGCGACACGCGTGCGGGAACTGCAACAGCAGTGGCGACAGATCCATGTCGACGGTACCGATGGGCTCGACCGGCGCTTCCACGCCGCCTGCACGCGTGTACTGAAACCGGCGCGCGGGTTCTTCGAAAAACGAGACGCCCTGCGTGACGGTTACCGGCAGACGCTGGACCGCTTCTTCGCCGACGCCCATGGTGCCCTGGGTGCAGCACGCCCAGCTGGCGACGTGGAAGGAAACGACGCCACAAGCGCCGGCGAGATCGAAACGGAGCGCCTGCTCGCCCTGCAGTCCGATGCCACGGGTCATCTCCGGCAGCTGGACCGGCTTGCTCCCGGCGACCGCCGCGAAGCGGCCGATCGTCTCCGCGGGCTGCTCGATCGCATCAGGCCCGTTCTCGAATCGCGCTTTGCCAGCGTCGAAAAAGAGCGCGACCGGCTGATCGAGGCGGCCACGCGCCTCTCCGGCGAAACGAACGGCAAGCGTCTGGGCGTCGAGGCGCGCAGCCTGAACCAGCGCTGGCAGGCACTCGGCAAGGGCCGCCGCGGCCGCGACCAGCAGCAATGGCGCCGTTTCCGCGCCGCGCTTGACCAGGCCTTCGCCAACCTCGATGCGGCCCGGCGCGAGAATGCGGCCGCGGCCGAGGCCCTGCACGCGCAGGCCGAGGCGTTGGTCGCAGCCATCGAGGAGGCTGTGGCAGGCAGCGAAGAACAGGCCGCCGACGCGGCTGCCCGCGTGCGCGAACTGCGCGAGCGGTGGCAGGCCATGAACATCCGGGATGCGGCGCTGGGTAAACGCTACGACGACGCCATGACCCGCCACCGCCTGGCGCTGGAACGGGTAAAGGCACGCCAGCAGCGCGAACAGCTGCTGGCCCTGATCGAGCAGGCGCCGGCCGCAGGCAGCGGTACCGACGAAGGTCGTGTTGCGGCACGGGCGCTGGTGTTCGAGGCCGAATCACTGGCCGGCATCGATCCGCCTGACGACGAGCGCGAAGCCCGCAGGCAGTGGCAGCTTGAGCGACTGCAGGCCCGCCTGGGCGGCGGCGCGGGGGTCGTCGACCTGGCCGGGCTGCTGGCGCGGTGGCGTGATCTTGCCGGCGTGGACGCAGAGGATCGCCGGCGTTTCGGCGAACGCCTCACGCGCGTGGTCGAGCGCAGCGCCTGAGCGGCGCTGCGCGGGGGCTCAGGCGGCCTTGCCGCGTTTGCGCAGCACGTACACCGATGCCGGCGGCAGATTGCGCAGCGTGAAACCCGAGCGCTCGCCCTGCAGGCCGAGCTCCGCCATCACGTCAGGATGCACGGGGACTTTCGGACCGTAGGTGAACTGCACGAACGCGCCGTCCTCACCCATCAACTCGAACGCGCCTGCAAGGATCGCTTGCTGCGTCTCCCGGTCCATGGCCAGCAGGCCGAGTCCACTGACGATGGCATGGACCGCGCCTTCGTCCAGGAAGCGTCGGACCTCGGGATTGCCCGGCAGGTCGCGCGCATCGCCCAGCACCACCCGGATCGATGGCAGCTGTTCGCGGAGATAGGACTGCAGTTCCGGGTTGTACTCCAGTGCCAGCAGGTCGTTGCCGGCGATGCCATGCTCCAGCATCGCCCGGGTGAAGGCGCCAGTCCCCGGACCCAGTTCGATGACCCGTCTGGTTCCGGCCGGCAGCGCCTCGATGATCCGGCGCGCCAGGAAACGGCTGCTCGGCGAAATCGCGGCGATGCTCAACGGCCGACGCAACCACTGGCGGAAGAACATCCACAGCTCGGCACGGTTGGATCGGCTGGTTGAAGTCGGACTCTTGGCTTCCACGGAACATCCCTGTCAGGCAGGGACCGATCATAGCCAGCCGCGGGTCCACTGGCGATATGCCATCAGGCCTAGACCGGCGCATCCAGAGACTCCTTGCCACGGCAAGTTGTCGACGCGCCGTGCTCGGGGTTACCCGGTGCAAAAAAAAAGCCCCGCGTCGGAGGGAGGGCCGTCGCGGGGCGGTCGAGACCACGATGAGGGAGGGATCGTGATCTGCTGTCAGGCGGATTGCCCGTCTGACGGCGCCTACTCTGCCACCGTGCCACTGAATTACGGCTGAGCAAAACAGTGCGCTTTTGCCGGTGGTTTGGGCCGTCCCGGGGGTCAGTCGCGACGTGGACGCAGCAGAAAGACCTGATGGATGCGGGGGTCGCGGGCGAAGTCGAATGGCAGCATCGCCGCACTGCGATCCTCGATGTGGAACCGCGATGCCAATGCGTCGTGGTCCAGGCGGAAACGCCGGAAATGGTTCGAGAACACGATCTCGCCACCAGGCGTCAGCAGGTTCCCGCAGGCATGCAGCAGTTCGACGTGCTGGCGCTGTACGTCGAAATCGTCGGCGCCCTTGGAATTCGAGAAGGTCGGCGGATCGACATAGACCAGGTCATAGCGTCCCGGCCGCGCGTCCAGCCAGCGCATCACGTCCGCCTGCACCAGCCGGTGCCGCGGACCGGTGAAGCCGTTGAGCTCGAGATTGCGTTGCGCCCAGGCCAGGTAGGTCGTCGACAGGTCGACGCTGGTCGTGGTGCGGGCACCGCCGGCGGCGGCGTGGACGGTGCCGGCGCCGGTGTAGCAGAACAGGTTGAGCATGTCGCGGTCGCGCGCATGGTCGCGCAACCAGGCACGCACGGGCCGATGATCCAGGTACAGGCCGGTGTCGAGGTAATCGCGCAGACGGACTTCGAAGCGCAGGCCCTGCTCCTGCGCGATGAGCACCGTGTCACCCCGTCCGGTGGGCAGGTACTGGTCGCCCTGGTCCTGGTGCTGGCGCCGCCGTGTCTTCACGGTGACGCGCTCACGCGGCATGGCCAGGACGTCGCGCACGGCACGGATCAGTTCACCCAGCCTTCGACGCGCGGTTTCCGCGGGAATCTGTGCCGGCGCCTGGTATTCCTGGACGACGGCATGGTCCTCGTAGATGTCGACGGCCGCGGCGTATTCCGGCAGGTCCGCGTCGTACAGGCGGTAACAGGTGATGCCCTCGCGCTGCAGGCGCTTGCGCATCCGGTCCTGGTTCTTTCGCAGCCGGTTGGCGACCATCTGCGCGCCGGCGCTCAGGGGTGCTTCGACGACCGGTGCCCGTTCGGCTTCCCGCACCGGCTCGATCAGCAGCAGTTCGCAGGCCAGTCGGCCGTTGCTCAGCGCGTAGCGTTTGCGGGCGCGCAGGCCCAGTGCGCGGCCGCGGCCATCCGCCAGGGTCAGCAGCGCAAGTCGGCTGTCCGGGAAATGTTCGCGCACGCTCTGGCCAAACCGCTGGTACAGATCTCGGGTCGAACGGTCATCACCCAGACGCGCGCCATAAGGCAGGTTCGACACCAGCAACGGCGGACGGGGCGAAGGCGTGGGCCGCGCCAGCGCATTGCCGTGGCGGAAGCTCACCAGCTCTCCGACGCCGGCGGTCTGCGCGTGCCGTTTCGCCAGATCGACGACGCGCGGGTCGAGATCGACGCCTTCTATGGCGACGGTGGTTGCGGCCAGTCCCTTTTCGCGCCGCTGGAACGCCTCCTCGCGCAGCGCGTTCCACGCCGCGGCATCGAACCCGGGCCAGCCGGCGCAACCGGGAAGCGCACGAAGGATGCCGGGCGCGATGTCCGCCGCCATCCAGGCCGCTTCGATGGCGATGGTTCCAATGCCGCAGAACGGGTCAAGCAGGTGTGCGCCTGACGCCGCGTCGGCGGGCCACCCGGCGCGAAGGAGCATGGCGGCGGCGAGGGTTTCCTTGAGCGGTGCCTCGCCCTGCCCCTGTCGCCAGCCGCGCCGGTGCAGGGGCTCGCCGGAAAGGTCCAGGCCAAGGACGGCCCTGTTCTTCACCAGCCTGAGATTGAGGCGCACGTCGGGGTTGTCCGGATCGACGTCCGGGCGGTGTCCGTCGCGCGCGCGCAGCTGGTCGACGATCGCGTCCTTGGCGCGCTGGCCGGCGAACATGCCCTGGTTGATCGTCGAGGCGCGCGCCGTGGCGTCGATGGCGAAACTGCGGCCGGCGTCGAGGTGGCGCGACCAGTCCACCGCCATGACGCCCTCGTACAGCGCGTCCGGACCGTCGGCATCGAACTCCGCCAGCGGCAGGAGCACGCGGCTGGCCAGCCGCGACCAAAGACAGGCGCGAAGCCCCAGATCCCCGGCACCGGAGAAATGGACGCCGGCCAGCGCCTCGTGTGCGTCGACGGCGCCAATGGATTTCAGCTCGTCGACGAGCAGGTATTCCAGGCCCTTCGCGCAGGTCGCGAAATAACGGACCGCGCTCACTCGCAGGATCCCAGGAAGCGGTCGAACAGCGCGGCGATCACATCGACATGGGCTTCTAGACGATGGTTGTCATCGAGCAGGTGCAGCGGCAGGCGCCGCCGCGAAGCGAAGGCGACGACGTCAGCGGCCGGGATCAATTCATCACCCCAGGCATGCACGATCTCGGCGCGGACAGCGGGAAGGTCCAGCGACAGCGGGAAGCCGGGGATGCCCAGCGGCGGCGCGATCAGGAAGACGCCCCTGCAGGGAACGCTCAGCGAGGCCCGCGCCGAACAGAAGGCACCCAGGCTGGATCCGGCCAGCACCAGCGGTTGGCCCGGCTCGACCGACGCCAGCAGGCGTTCGATGCGCGATTCAAGCCGGCGGACATCGCGTGTCGCATCAAGATCGCGGAAATCGGGACGGCTGCTGCGCCAGCCACGCGCCTCCGCAACGGCCGCCAGGGCACTCACCTTGTTCGCCTGCGGGCCGGACTCCATCCCGTGCGAAAGCAGTACCTGTCCCTTCATTGTCGACCATCGCGTTTCTGCAGCCGGCCATGCTATCAGACGACGCATGATGCGCAGACCCGCCGGCCAGCCGGCTGTTAGCATTCGTCCATGTCGCACGCCCCCCCGAATCCCACGTTGAGCCCGGTCATCGACCGTCGGCTCCCCTACGCGCAGAAACTGGCCACGCGCGCGACGTCCGACATCGACCTGGCGGTCATCCATTGCACGGAGTTGCCCGACCTGGCGACGGCACGCGAGTTCGGCGAGCGGGTACATTACGACAGCGGCACCGGCAACAGCGGCCACTACTACATCGACCGCGACGGCCGCATCGAGCGCTGGGTTCCCGAGGATCACGTCGCGCACCATGTCCGCGGCTGGAACACGCGCAGCATCGGCATCGAACTGGTGCACACGGGCCGTTGGCCGGACTGGTACCATTCGCGCCGGCAGGTGCCCACCGAGCCCTACCCCGACGTCCAGATCGATGCGCTGACCGCGTTGCTCCGGGGCCTGCGCGAGTCGCTGCCGTCCTTGCGCTGGATCGCGGGCCACGATGATCTCGACCGCGAACAGGTTGCCGCCAGTGACGCGCCGGACCAGTCCGTCCGGCGCAAGATCGATCCGGGTCCCGGCTTTCCGTGGCCGCGCGTGGTTGCGGCCTCCGGGCTGGCGCGCCTGGACCCTGATTCCCCGCTCCCATTTCCTGCAAAGTCCGACGAATGAACCAGGCTGTCGTTTCCGAACTCACCGAACTGCTGCGCCTGGAGCGACTGGAAGACAACCTGTTCCGCGGCCAGAGCCGCGACATCGGCACGAAATACGTGTTTGGCGGACAGGTGCTCGGCCAGGCACTGTCCGCTGCGCAGCAGACCATCGATGGCCCGCGCTTCGCACATTCGATGCATGCCTACTTCCTGCGCGCCGGCGACAACGAGCGCCCGATCGTCTACACGGTCGACCACACCCGCGACGGCGGCAGCTTCTCGGTCCGCCGCATCACGGCCGTCCAGCACGGCAAGCCGATCTTCGTCTCCACGGTGTCGTTCCAGATCGACGAAGGGGGCGCCGAACACCAGGTCGCGATGCCCGAGGTGCCGCGTCCCGAAGACCTCTCTCCGCCGGAGCCGCTGTCGGAACAGGCGCTGGCCAACGTGCCGGTCAAGCTGCGTCGCTGGCTGATGCGCGCCGGTCCGTTCGAATTCCGCCACGTCTGGCCGCGGGACGAGGTCAATCCGCCGAAGCGGCCGCCGCTGCAGCATGTGTGGTTCCGGCTCACGCATCCGGTCGAGGATGATCCGGTGCTGCACCGCAGCCTGCTGGCCTACGCCTCCGACTTCCATCTCATCGGTACCGCCACCCTGCCGCACGGCATTTCCTATCTGCATCCGAACGTGCAGATGGCCAGTCTCGACCACGCCATCTGGTTCCATCGCCCGTTCCGAGCCGACGAATGGCTGCTGTATTCCTGCGACAGCCCGAGCGCTCAGGGTGCGCGTGGCCTGGCGCGCGGCAGCATCTACAGCCGTGACGGTGCGCTGGTGGCATCCACCGCGCAGGAAGGGTTGATCCGCCTCGTCAATTTGCACGAACAAAGGGATAGATCATGAAGCATTTCATTACCGTGACATTCTGTGTCTGGATACTCTGTGCATGCACCCAGCGCGCTGAACGCACGCCCGAGGAAACCTCATCGCCACCCTCCACCGACAGCGCCGCGCTCATCCAGAATCCAGGATTCGAATCTGGAACGATCGAGCCATGGGGCACAGCCATTCATGCCAACCCGCAATCCTACGACTTTCAAATTGTCACGGATGCCATCCGTAGTGGAAGACACACGCTCAAGATCCAGGGCGACGGACGCGAGCCTTGGGGCGGTATCATCCAGAATGCCGGAAGTGGTGATCTGGCCGGCAAACGAATGCGCCTGACTGCCTGGGCCAAGGGGACCGGGCTGGTCGAGGGTGTTCAGTTCATTGTCGTATTCAAGGACACGATGGCCATGCCTGTGGATCACGTATTCAGCAATCTGGGCGCCTCGTTCGATTGGCAGGAGTTGCACCACGAGTTTGATGTTCCCGATCAGAAAACCCGCGTGGAAATCGGCGTCATGCTCCTTGGTGCCGGCACGCTGTGGCTGGACGACATCAGCCTCGAAGTGATACAGCCTTCGCAGCACCACTGAATGGCAGCGCCGAACAACCTGGACGGACCGAACACAGGGATGACCAGAACGCATCATGCGCCCTGATGGGCGCATGCTGCGGCAGTGACGCATCCGGTTGCGTTGGCGTCAGACGCCGACCGGCTCGGCCGGCACCTCTTCCTCGACGTCGACTTTCAGGGTCCCGTCGACCACGTCCACCAGCACCTTGCCGCCGTTCACCAGACGGCCGAACAGCAGTTCGTCCGCCAGCGCGCGCTTGACATGGTCCTGGATGATCCGCGACATCGGTCGCGCACCCATCTGCGGATCAAAGCCATGCTCGGCCAGCCAGCGGCGGGCATCCGGGGTCACGGTCAGCACCACCTGGCGCTCGGCCAGCTGTGCTTCCAGCTCGATGATGAACTTGTCGACCACGCGCAGGATGTGTTCGAAATCCAGCGGGGCGAACTGGATGATCGCATCCAGGCGGTTGCGGAACTCCGGCGTGAACACCCGGCGGATGACTTCCATCGCGTCGGTGGCGTGGTTCTGGTCGATGAAGCCGATGCTGCGCCGTGCCGCGATCGCCGCACCCGCGTTCGTGGTCATGACCAGCACCACGTTGCGGAAGTTGGCTTCGCGACCGTTGCTGTCGGTGAGCGCGCCACGGTCCATGATCTGCAGCAGGATGTTGTACACATCCGGATGCGCCTTCTCGATCTCGTCCAGCAGGATCACAGCGTGTGGATGCTTGGTCACCGCTTCGGTGAGCTGCCCGCCCTGGTCGAAGCCGACGTAGCCCGGCGGCGCGCCGATCAGGCGCGATACCGAATGCGGTTCCATGTACTCGGACATGTCGAAGCGGATCAGCTCGATGCCGAGCTGCATCGCCAGCTGGCGCGTCACCTCGGTCTTGCCGACGCCGGTCGGCCCGGCGAACAGGAAGCTGCCGATCGGTTTGGCCGGATTGCCCAGACCCGAACGCGCCATCTTGATCGCGGCCGCCAAGGTGTCGATGGCCGGGTCCTGCCCGAACACCACCATCTTCAGGTTGCGGTCGAGGTTGCGCAGCACGTCGCGGTCCGATGCCGAGACCTGCTTCTCGGGAATGCGCGCCATGCGCGCCACGACGTATTCGATGTCGTCGACGTCGACCTTTCCGTCGCGTTCGGCTTCAGGCAGCAGGCGCTGCCGGGCACCCGCCTCGTCGATGACATCGATGGCCTTGTCCGGCAACAGGCGGTCGCCGATGTGCCGGACGGACAGATCCACCGCCGCCTGCAGCGCATCGGGGCTGTATTCGACCTGATGGTGTTCCTCGAACTTGCCCTTCAGGCCCTTGAGGATCTCCACGGCCTCGGCCACCGACGGCTCGACGACGTCGATCTTCTGGAAACGACGCGCCAGCGCCCGGTCCTTCTCGAAGACCGCGCGGTATTCCTGGAACGTGGTCGACCCGATGCAGCGCAGTTCGCCGTTCGACAGCACCGGCTTGATGAGGTTGGAGGCATCCATGGTGCCACCGGAGGCGGAGCCGGCGCCGATCACCGTGTGGATCTCGTCGATGAACAGGATCGCGTTCGGGCGCTTCTTCAGCTCGGCGAGCACGCCCTTCAGGCGCTTCTCGAAATCGCCGCGATACTTGGTCCCGGCGACCAGCGCGCCGAGGTCGAGCGAATAGATCACCGCATCGGCGAGCACGTCCGGCACCTCGCCGGCGACGATGCGCATCGCCAGGCCCTCGGCCAGCGCGGTCTTGCCGACGCCGGCGTCACCGACGTACAAGGGATTGTTCTTGCGGCGCCGGCACAGCACCTGCACGGTCCGCTCGATCTCGGCGGCACGGCCAATCAGAGGATCGATCCGGCCAGACTCGGCGAGTTCATTGAGGTTGCTGGCAAATTCCGCCAGCGGGTCACGGCGGGACTCGCCGTCGCCGGCCTCGCCTTCCTGCTTCGCATCAGGAGTCTCGGCCGGCTCATGGCCGATCTTGGCGACACCGTGCGACAGGTAGTTGACCACGTCGAGGCGGCCGACATCCTGCTGGTTGAGGAAGTAGACGGCGTGCGAGTCCTTTTCGCCGAAGATCGCCACCAGCACGTTGGCGCCGGTCACTTCCTTCCGGCCCGACGACTGCACGTGGTACACGGCCCGCTGCAGGACGCGCTGGAAGGCCAGCGTCGGCTGCGTGTCGCGGGTGTCACTCTCGGGCAGGACGGGCACGGTTTCGCTGATGACGCCGCGCAGGTCGCTGGCCAGCCGCTTGAGATCACCGCCGCAGGCCTGCAGAACCGGCGCTGCCGACGGATTGTCGACCAGCGCCAGCAGCAGATGCTCCACGGTCATGAACTCGTGACGCTGTTCGCGGGCGCTCTTGTAGCACTGGCCGATGGTGAGTTCGAGGTCTTTGCTGAACATGTGGGTTCCTGGCGTTGACCTGACTATGCGTCCGGGGCGGGCAGTTTTCAATCCGTCGCCGACGGCGGTTCAGCCGTCGCTGATCCTCTCCAGCGTACACAGGAGCGGGTGCTGGTGCTTGCGCGAGAACTCGTTGACCTGGGTGACCTTGGTTTCCGCCACTTCCCGCGTAAAGACGCCGCAGATGCCCTTGCCCCGGGTATGCACGTGCAGCATGACCTGGGTGGCGCGTTCCCGGTTCATCGAGAAGAACAGCTGCAGCACGCTGACCACGAAATCCATGGGTGTGTAGTCGTCGTTGAGCAGCACCACCTGGTACATCGGCGGTCGGGCGACCTCGGGCGGTGCGGTTTCCACGGCGACGCCGTGGTCAGGGTCCTTGTCCGGGTGGGTTGCCATCGTGAAGGAAGAATCTGGCTGCAATGCCGCGATTTTACGCTGTCCTGCGCGGAGCCGTCGCCCTGGCCGCGCAAGGCGCGCCGCGATCAGGGCGCGTCCACGCGGTAACATGCGGCCCGATGAAGGATTCGATTGCCCCCGTCCCGCGTCCGGACGTCTCCGCCCTGCCCCGCATCACCGTCGCCGCCGTCGTCCCCGATGGCGACCGCTTCCTGTACGTGGAGGAGTCGGTCGCCGGTGCGCTCGTGATCAACCAGCCCGCCGGCCACCTCGAGCCGGGAGAAACCCTGGTCGAGGCAGCCGTCCGCGAAACACTGGAGGAAACCGGCTGGCAGGTCGAAGTGACCGGTCTGGTGGCGGTGTACCACTGGCCGGATCCCCCTGACCGCAAGCCCGTCCTGCGTTTCACCTTCGCCGCACGCCCCCTCTCCCACGATCCTGGTCGCCCGCTCGACACGGGTATCGTGCGCGCCGTATGGCTGCGCCAGGACGAGCTGCTTGGCGGCGGGCACAGGCTGCGCAGCCCGCTGGTCGCCCGCAGCCTGCATGATTTCCTGAATGGACAGCCTGCGCCGCTGTCATTGCTGCCGTCGATTGGCGGCTGAACGTCCCCATCAACTGTCCATGACTCCGGATCCGATCATCATCGGCCTTTCGGGCGGCGTCGATTCGTCGGTCGCCGCGCTGCGCCTGCGCCAGTCCGGCCGCGATGTCGCCGCCCTGTTCATGAAGAACTGGGAGGAGGACGACGTCAGCGGTACCTGCTCCGCCGAAGCCGACGCGGCCGATGCACAGGCGGTCGCCGACCATCTCGGCATGGTCCTGCACACGCGCAACTTTGCCGCCGAATACTGGGACGGCGTGTTCGAGCAGTTCCTCGCCGAACACCGGGCCGGTCGCACGCCGAATCCCGACGTGCTCTGCAACCGCGAAATCAAGTTCAAAACCTTCCTCGACCACGCCCACGACCTCGGCGCTGCCCGGATCGCGACGGGTCACTACGCCCGCGTCGGCCGCGCTGCCGACGGCCAATGGCTGCTGCTTCGCGCCGCCGACCAGAACAAGGACCAGACCTACTTCCTGTACACGTTGGGCCAGGCGCAACTGGCGGTCACCGAGTTCCCGATCGGCGACCTGCCGAAACCACAGGTGCGCGAACTGGCCACGGGTGCCGGCCTGGCAACGGCGCGGAAGAAGGACTCGACCGGGATCTGCTTCATCGGCGAACGCGATTTCGCCGGCTTCCTTGCGCGCTACCTGCCGCCGTGCAGCGGCGAGATCCGCAGCGTCCGCGGCACGAAGCTGGGCGAACATCCGGGCGTGCACTTCTTCACGCTGGGACAACGCCAGGGTCTGGGCATCGGAGGACGGGCGGATGGCAACGGCGAGCCGTGGTTCGTGGTCGGCAAGGATCCAGCCTCGAACACCGTCTGGGTCGACCAGGGCGACAGCCCCCTGCTGTATTCCGATCGCCTCGAAGCCTGCCAGCTCAGCTGGGTGGCGGGTGCCGTCCCGGCTGCCGCTTTCGAGTGCACCGCGAAGACCCGCTACCGCCAGCCCGACCAGGCCTGCACGGTCACGATGCTCGGGGGCGGTCGCTGCAGCGTGCGGTTCGCGCAGCCGCAGCGCGCCGTGACTCCGGGGCAATCGGTGGTGTTCTACCAGGGCGAGCGTTGCCTCGGTGGCGGCGTCATCGAGGCCACCAACGCCGCCTACGGCGGACTCAAAGACAGATTAGGAGAGCACTGAGCATGGATCGTGCGCTGGACCGTTTCGAAGCCCAGACCCTGGCGCTGGCCGGTGTCGTCCAGGCCGTCCACCAGGCGCTGCTCGTCGCCCGTCGCGGCGAAGCGGAACCTGAACCCCGCGACGCCAGCCTGGCCAGCATCCTGCGCCTGTCGGTGGATTCGCCCGACGCGGTCTATGGCGGACTGGGCGGCGTGCGCAGCGGGCTCCGCCTGCTGGTCAGCCAGCTGCGCGGCGAGCAGCGCGATGCCGACCTGCTGCGCGTGGCCGGTACCGTGCTCCAGGTCGAACGCCGCTACAGCCGCCATGACGCCATGCAGGGCGAGCTGCGCCGGCGGCTGCTGACCCTGGCGAACCTTCACGGTCCCGACGACGCGTCTTCGCCGGAGGCGGTCACCGGGCTGGCCGCCGCCTATCTGGCAACGATTTCAACGCTCACGCCGCGGGTAAAAATACCCGGCAACCCATTGATATTGAAAGAGCCGTCAAATATCGCACAGATCCGCGCCTGCCTGTTGGCGGCACTGCGCAGCGCCAGCCTCTGGCGACAGCTGGGCGGCAAGGGCTGGCATCTCATCCTGCGCCGCGGCCGGCTGGTGGAAACGGCCCAGCGACTGCTCGGTCGCAGCCTCGCGACCGTGCAATAGCCAGCGGGCCCCACCTGCCCGCGCTTGCCCTCGCCTGCCGCTCAGCCTGGCGGCCAGGCCAGACGGCGTCCCGCCAGCAGGTGCAGGTGGATGTGGTACACGCTCTGCCCGCCATCGTCACGGCAGTTCATCACCACCCGGTAGCCGTTTTCCGCGAAGCCCTGCTCGCGTGCATAGCGCGCAGCCGCCAGCATCAGCTGGCCGAGCAGCCCGGCGTGCTTGTCGGTAGCGTCGTCGAGCGTCTCGATCGGCTGTTTCGGAATGAACAGCACATGCACCGGCGCCTGCGGGTTGATGTCACGGAACGCCAGCACGTCGTCGTCCTCGTAGACGATGTCTGCGGGAATCTCGCGGCGGATGATCTTGGTGAACAGGGTGTCGGACATCGGGTTCGTCCTGTGCGTCATGGAATCAGAGGGATTGCCGGCTGCCGAAGGCCAGCGCCAGCGTGCCGCGATCGACGAACTCCAGTTCGCCGCCCAACGGGACGCCGTGCGCCAGGCGCGTGGCACGCACATCGGCGCTGCGCGCCAGTTCGGCCAGGTAGTGCGCGGTGGCCTCGCCTTCGACGGTGGCATTGGTGGCGATGATCAGCTCCTGGACGCCTTCCTCCAGCAGCCTGTTGGCCAGCAAGTCCAGGCCCAGTTCACGCGGGCCGCGGCCGTCGATGGCACTGAGCCGGCCATGCATCACGAAATAGTTGCCGCGGTAGCCGGTGGCCTGCTCGATGGCGGCCAGGTCGATCGGGCTTTCGACGATGCACAGCAGCTGCTGGTCGCGATTGCCGCCCAGGCAGATCGCACACAGCTCGTTCTCGCTATAGTCACGGCAGCGCCGGCAATGCCCGATGCCTGTCATCGCCTCGGCCAGCGTCGCCGCCAGCCGCCGGCCGCCGTCACGGTCACGCTCCAGCAGCTGGTAGGCCATGCGTTGCGCCGACTTCGGGCCGACCCCCGGCAGGCAGCGCAGGTCGTCGATCAGGCGCCTGAGCAGGGCACTCATCGTCGCGGACCGTTCCGGGACGCGCTCAGAACAGGCCCGGGATCTTCATGCCGGGAGGAATCGGCATGCCCTGAGTGGCTTCCGCCATGCTCTTTTCGGTCAATGCCGTCACCTTGTTGACGGCATCATTGACCGCCGCGGCGACCAGGTCCTCGGCCATGTCCGGATCGTCGGCGAGGATCTGCCGGTCGATGCGCACGCGACGTACCTGGTGCTTGCCGGTCATCACCACTTCGACCATGCCGCCGCCGGCACTGCCGGTGACCTCGGTTTGCGCCAGCTGCTCCTGCGCTTTCTGGATGTCTTCCTGGGCCTTCTGCACTTTCTGCATCAGGCCGGCGATCTGGTTCTTGAACATGTCGGGTTCCTGGGAGTGGGTGGAAATGGCCTCAGAGCGGCCGCACCGATCCGGGTGCCAGCTCGGCATCGAAGGCGGCCATCGCCGCCTGCACACCCGGATGCGTGGAAAAGTCGTTGCTCGCCTGCTGCTGCCGGGCCTGCTGCTGCGCAGCGCTTCGTTGCGCGGGCGTGTCGCCCGCTTCGGCAACGAATTCGATGGCGATGCGCACCGGCCGGGCGACCGCCGCCGACAGCGCCTGCTCAAGTTCCTGGCGGATGCCTGGCGTGCACAGGGCATCGAGGGCGCGCGGCAGACCGAGGCGAAGGGCATCACCTTCGCAGCCGAGCACAGTGCAGTGATCGGCCACCTGCCGCGTCGAGGCGCGCAGGCCCATCTGTTCGATCGCCGACATCCAGCTCGAGGTATCGGCGGGCAGCGCGATCGGATCGGGGATGACGTGCTCGCTCGCCGGGATACGCGCCGGGATCGGATCAGGAACACCCGGCGCCGCGACGGCACGCGCCGGCATCGAAGGCGCGGCCGGCGCCGTCGTAGTCGGTGCGGCCACCTTGGCAGAAGGCGCGGCGATGCGTGGTGCCGGCCCTGCAGACGCCGAACGCGCCGCCGGGACCGCCGCCGCGGTGGTCACCGCACTGCGCTGTGCCTGTGAACCGCTGTCGCCGCCCGGTTCAGCCTCGGGCCTGAAGGCCAGCATGCGCAGCAGGCTCATCTCGAAACCGATGCGCGGCGACGGTGCCAGCGACAGGTCGCGGGCGCCCTGCGTGGCGATCTGGTAGTACAGCTGCACATCCTCGGGCGCCAGGCGTTCCGCCAGCGTCCGGGTGCGCGCGACATCGAAGCGGTCGGCCGCCTCACCCGCCGCTGGCAGCAACTGGCAGACCTGCACCCGATGCAGCGCGACTGCCATGTCGCCAAGAACGCTGCCGTAGTCGACAACGAAGCCGGCCACCGCTTCGACCGCCGCGTAAAGTGCCGCCGCGTCGCCGTCGGCAACCGCTTCGAGCAGGCGCAGCACGATGTCCTGGTCGAGCGTGCCCAGCATGGCGCGGACTTCCGATTCGGCCAGCTGTCCACCGCCATGGGCGATCGCCTGGTCAAGCAGGCTCAGGCCGTCGCGCAGGCTGCCGTCGGCGGCGTGCGCGATCAGCGCCAGCGATGACGGTTCCGATGCGATGCCTTCGGCGGCCAGGATGTGCGCGAACTGGCCGGCGATTTCATCCTCGCGCAGGCGCCGCAGGCTGAACTGCAGGCAGCGCGACAGGACGGTGACCGGCAGCTTCTGCGGGTCCGTCGTCGCAAGCAGGAAACGGACGTGTTCGGGCGGCTCTTCCAGCGTCTTCAACAGCGCGTTGAAGGCGTTCTTCGACAGCATGTGCACTTCGTCGATCAGGAAGACCTTGTAGCGGCCGCGCGACGGCGCGTACTGCGCGCTGTCGATCAGCTCGCGCACGTCGTCGACGCCGGTGTGCGAAGCAGCGTCGATCTCGATCAGGTCGACGAAGCGGCCGGCATCGACTTCCAGGCAGACCGGACACTGGCCGCAGGGTTCGCTGGACACCCCGCTCTCGCAGTTCAGCGACTTGGCGAAGATGCGCGCGATCGTCGTCTTGCCGACGCCGCGCGTACCGGTGAACAGGAAGGCATGGTGCACGCGGCCGGTGTCGAGCGCGTTGCGCAAGGCCTTGACCACGTGTTCCTGGCCAACCAGTTCGGTGAATGTCCGCGGCCGCCATTTGCGGGCCAGGGCGAGATAACTCATGGGCGGGATCGGTCCTGTGCGCGGATGTCGCCTTTCGGCGCATCACGGGGGAGGTCGATTCTGCCAGACTGCGGGCGAACTGGCCCGCGGATGGGGCGCCGTCGCGGTTTGGCTTGTCGGTATGCCCTGCCCTCCGGTATGCTTGCGCGCTCGCTGCGAAGGCTTCACCGCCTTGTGCCGCGTGACCCGGAGAGATGGCCGAGTGGTTGAAGGCGCACGCCTGGAAAGTGTGTATACGGCTTAACACCGTATCGAGGGTTCGAATCCCTCTCTCTCCGCCAGATTCCGCAGTTCCGCATCGCGCGACGTCCAACGCGCCCGGCCTGCAATGCTCTATGGTGGCCTCCGTCGGCCCCCGCGGCGATAGATGGTGAACTCGGCCAGGTCCGGAAGGAAGCAACCGTAATCATCGATTCGGGCGACGGGATCCGTCGGCGGAGGCTGCCACCCTTCCCGCCCCGATCCTTCCGGACCTGGCTGTTGCCCGGCCCGGCTCGTGCCTCGCCTCGGCAACGCCGGACCGGGCCACGTGGGTCCGCGATGCCTTGCCGGGCCTGGCGGCACGACGGGACCGGTGGGGGATCCTCCGGCCCGGCTCCAGTACGCGCCACGGGGTCAGGGTTCGAAATCGTCGGCGAAAATCCGGTCACCAGCGCCCGCAGGCGCCATCCCGAATCCGGCGCGGAGCCAGTCGTTGATCGCGCCCGCGGTCAGGGCGGGATTCCAGTTTGCGCGCGACTGACCGTGGACCGCCGTCAGGAAGTCGTCGAAATCCGTTCCCAGGCCGAGGTGCTGCACGTAGCCTTCGATATCGCGGCCGGGTTCCGGGAACTGGGGCAGTTCGACACTGGCCTGGCTGTCGCCGCTACCGGCGATCCACTGCGCGAGGCTGGCATTGGCGCCATTGATGCGGAACAAGGCGTTCGCCGGCGCCAGCGAGTGGTAGCGGTTCCGTCCTGCAAAGCCGTAGCCACCGGTAGACAGGCTGACCAGTGGCGTAGCCGTGGGTGACTGCACGATATTCCCGGCGAACAGGACATCGTCGACGGCACCGCCGTTGCGGAAGTCGATCAAGGGCGAGCTTCCGCTGCGGATGTTGGCGATCACGTTGCCATAGACAAGGATGGTGCCGATGGCGTCGGCCGTGTGCACCTTGAGCATCCATGTATTGGTGATCGGCGTACGCTGGTGGATCATCAAGTTTCGGCTGATGCTGCCGCTGTGCCAGTCGATCACTTCGATCCCCCAGGCCAGGGAACGGTTCGTCGGCCTCGACCGGCCGGGGTCGATGATCACGTTGTCGCGCAGCGTGACATCCGCGAACCGCTTCGGACCGAATGGCGCATTGCCCCCCAGGCTGATGGCCTGCTCGCTGTCGGCAAACAGGTTGTCTTCGACCAGCAGCGATGTCGACATCCTTTCCGGCGCGTCCTCCGCCGTCCACTTGTTGCCGATCGAGGAGGGACGCAGGAAAAGGTTGCGCTGGAAGACGACGTTCCGCGAGCCGCCGAAATAGGTGTTGTGGTTGTAGATGGTCGCCTGTCCCCCTTCCGGATCATCGTTGCCGGATTGCGACTGGATCCGCCAGCCGTTGTGATCGAACAGGTTTTCCTGCAGCAGTATGCCGCCCAGATTGTGCGGCGCATGTCCGGAGCTCTTGAACCAGAGGCCCTGCGAGTGGCCCGAAGACTTGTAGTTGCCGGAGATGATGCTGCGGCGGATCACCACGCGCACCGCCGGCTCGTTCGGCGCGTTGCCATTGATGTCGTTGACGGCATAGCTTCGGAATACACAGTCTTCGATCAGGAGGTCGCGCACCTGGCGCGGATCGCCGGCGAACGAGGTGGTGAAGGAGAAGCCCGACGATCCTTCGTAACCGGTAAAGAACGCGCCATCGGTATCGCGCGTATGTGCCCAGAATTTCAGGCCGACAACCGCCTGGTTCACCGGCTGGTAAGTGGCCAGTCCCCTGTTGGCGCCCGTTCGCAGCTCGGGCCGCGGCCCCTCGTCCCATGCCGTGGCGACCATGCGTTCGGAGGGCGATCGTCCGCGACGTGTGGGCAATGATTCCTCCCAGACCCCGCCAGCCCGCAGCAGCAGCCAATCCGGCGCATCCTGGCGCAGCTGCGCCTGGGCAGCGGCCAGCGTACGGAAGGCACGGACATTTCCGGCCGGCCGCGTCGGATCCGGACCGACGAGGGGACTGGATGGCAGGTGGTACTCGCCGGTGGCATCGTTGCCCGCTGTCGAATCGACGTAGATGAGGCGACTGTCGGACGCGGGGACCAGGATCGACCAGCCTTCACTGTCCTGGTCTGGCAGATGGAAGTCGGCGACCGACACGGCGAGGGCATTGCCGCTGGCCAGGCCAGACAAGGCAAGCACGAGGGCGACGAGGGATCGACCACCTGGGGTGGGTGAAGCCTCGCCGGCATTGCGAACAATGGCAAACATGAGATCAGGTTCCTTTTCGTGCCCGTTGCGAAAGACCGGCCGGACCGGCCACTGATCGGGCGCCGCAGCGTCCAGGTCGAGCGATTCGCAGCTTGCAGATGAAAGA
Organism: Pseudofulvimonas gallinarii; assembly: GCF_004343305.1. Taxonomy (GTDB): domain Bacteria; phylum Pseudomonadota; class Gammaproteobacteria; order Xanthomonadales; family UBA2363; genus Pseudofulvimonas; species Pseudofulvimonas gallinarii. The sequence goes on from NZ_SMAF01000001.1 coordinate 151,029, forward strand.
CCGGCCTGCAGCCGCCAACAGTCCGGCCAACGATTCCACGCCAGATTCAGGACCCTGCCTGTTCCTGCGTCCTTTACAGGACACGGTCCAGCGCGGAAGCGTTCGCCACTGGGCCGTGGCGAACGCTCAAGGTCGATTCGGGTGGTTCAAGGCTGGAAGCCGTCCGCGAAGATCACGTCACCGCCCGTCTGCGGCATGCCGAACCCAGCGCGCAGCCAGTCGTTGATGACGCCGGCGGTCAGGGCCGGATTCCAGCTCGACCGCGACTGGCCATACACCGCCGTCAGGAAATCCTCGAATCCGGATCCCAGTCCGACATGGGCCACGTAGGTTTCCAGATCGCGCTCAGGGGCCGGAAATCCGATCGGGGCGACTGTCGCGCCGGTGTCCCCGCTGGCAGCGATCCACTCCGGAAGGCCGACGCGGTCGCCATTCACACGGAACATGCGCTCCTCGTCGGAAGTGGAGTGGTAGAGGTTGTTGCCACTGAACACATAGCCGCCCGGCTGCAGTGCCACGAGCGGCGTGGCCGTGGGTGACTGCACGACGTTGTTGTGGAACAGCACGTTTTCGACGTTGTTGCCGTTGAGCAGGCGGACGATGCCGTCGCTACCCCCGCGCATGTTTCCGAAGACGTTGTTCTCCACCAGGATGGTTCCGGCCTGGCCGATGGCCACCACGGCCAGGCCGTAGACGTTGCTCATCGCCGCGCGCTGGTGGATGAACAGATTGCCGGTGATCTCGCCGGTATGCCAGTCCTTGGCCTCGACGCTCCAGGACAGCGAGCGATTGGTCGGTCGTGTCCGGCCAATGTCGGTGAACACGTTGTTGCGGATGCCGATGCGATCGAAGCGGAAGGGTTCGTCCTCATTGCCGCCGATACTGATGCCGATTTCACCTTCGGCATAGAGGTTGTCCTCGATGACGATGTTTTCGCTCAGGGAGCCGTCATCGTGGTAGGCCGTCCACTTGTTGCCGATGGATGAGGCGCGCAGGAACAGGTTGCGCTGGAAGAGGATGTTCCGGGTGCTGGAGAAGTAGGTGTTGTGGTTGAAGATGGTGGCCTGCCCATCTTCCTTGCCGTTGTTGCTGGTCGACTGGATGCGCCAGCCATTATGGTCGAACAGGTTTTCCTGCAGCATGAGGACGGGTACCGCGGTCGTCTGGCCACGGCCGGTGTGGTACAGCCCCTGCGAATGCCCCTCTCCCGCGGATTTGAAGTTGCGCGAGATGATGCTGCGTCGGATCACGATGCGCTCGACCGGTTCACGCGGCAGTGCGCCGTTGATGCCGTTGCTCTCATACGAACGGAAGAAGCAGTCCTCGATCAGCACATTGCGCACCTTGCCACTCTGGCCGGGCGGCGTACTGATGAAACTGAATCCGTCGCTGCCGTCATAGCTGGTGAAGAACGGGCCCTCAGGGTCGCGGGTGTGCGCCCAGAACCGGAGACCGATGATGGCCAGGTTCTCCGGGTAATTGCCGCTGATGCCCCGCCCCGTTCCTGTCCGCAGTTCAGGACGCGCCCCGTCGCCCCAGGATGTGATTACCGAGCGTTCGGCTGGAGAGCGGCCCCGCCGGATGGGCAGGGACTCCTGCCAGACCCGGCCGGCACGCAGGAGCATCCAGTCCGGCTGCCCGTTGCGAACCTGCTGGATCGCCGCGGAAAGTGTCCGGAACGCCTGCACCTGGCCCACCGGCCGGGTCGGATCCGGTCCGATCTGCGGGCTGGAAGGGCTGTAGACCTGGCCGTTGCCATCGCTGCCGTTCGTGGAATCGACGTAGATCAGCCGGCTGTCGACCGAGGGCGTGAGGACGGACCAGCCCTGCGCGTCCTGCGGCGGCAGGTTGAAGTCGGCAGCGGTCAGCTCCCCGCCTCCGGCCCAGGCCGTGCCAGCGGACAGGACGAAGAGACCGAAGAACAGGGCAAGCAGATGGCGTACGGCACGCGCCGGCTGCGGGCCAAGAGGCGCCCGGACCCGTTCCGGCATGGACGATGTCTTGCTGGTCATTGTGCTTTCCTCGCACGAAGTTTTCGCGGAAATGCAGAGCCCGAAGGCACTGCATTGCGGGATCAATGCTGGAAGCCGTGCGCGAAGATACGGTCACCTGCGCCAGCGGGCGGCATGCCGAAACCTCCACGCAGCCAGTCGTTGATCACGCCTGCGGTCAGTGCCGGGTTCCAGTTCGCGCGTGACTGTCCGTAGATGGCGGCAAGGAAATCGTCAAAGCCGGAGCCCATGCCGACGTGTTCGACGTAGGTTTCCAGGTCGCGCTGCGGTGCCGGGAACTCGATCGCAGCGGTGGTCGCCCCGGTATCGCCAGTAGCCGTGATCCACTGAGCCAGGCTCGTGTTGGTGCCGTTGATGCGGAACACCCGGTCCGCCGCAGCCGCGGTGTGGTAGCGGTTCGGGCCCGAAAAGGAATAACCGCCAGGTGTCAGTGAGACCACCGCGGAACTGGTCGGTGTCTGCACGGTATTGCCCTGGAACAGCACGTCGTCGATGACGCTGCCGTGCTGCAACTGGACGATACCGCCGCCCGTTCCGGCCCGGATGTTGGCCATCACGTTGTCCTGGATCAGGATCGTGCCGGTCTCGTCCGGTGACCTCACCTGGATCGCCCAGGTGTTGGTGATCGGCGTTCGCTGGTGGATCAGCAGGTTGCGCTGGATCGTACCGCTTTCCCAGTCGATGGCCTCGATGCCCCAGGACAGCGAACGGTTGGTAGGACGGCTGCGACCGATGTCGGTAAACACGTTGTCATGGATGTGGATGTCCTTGAATCGGCGCGGACCGGCGGTGTTTCCGCCCATGCTGATACCGATCTCGCCCTCGGCGTAGAGGTTGTCCTCGAGGACGATGTTCGTGGCGACGTAATCCGGCGTCGGACCCCCCGTCCACTTGGTGCCGATGGACGAGGCACGCAGGAACATGTTGCGCTGGAACAGCACGTTGCGCGGTTCGGAGAAGTAGGTGTTGTGGTTGAAGATCGTCGCCTGGCCGTGATCGATCTGGTTGTTGGCGTTGATCGACTGGATGCGCCAGCCGTTGTGGTCGAACAGGTTCTCCTGCAGCAGGATCGTCGCCACCGTGTTGCCTTCATGGCTGCCGCCGGCGTGGTATAGGCCCTGGGAATGGCCGTCGGTGTGCTTGAAGTTGCGGGAGACGATGCTGCGGCGGAGGACGAAGCGGACGATGGGTTCGCGCCCTGCCCCACCGGTCAGGACGTTGTTGGTATAGGAACGGAAGAAGCAGTCCTCGATCAGCACGTCGCGCACCTGGTTGGCGTTCCCGGGCGCAGAGGTGATGAAGTCGAATCCGGTGCTGCCGGCGTAATCGGTGAAGTGTGGCCCTTCCGGGTCGCGGGTATGGGCCCAGAAGCGCAGGCCGATGATCGCCTGGTTTTCCGGATTGCGTGCCGTGATGCCGCGTTGGGCACCGGTGCGCAGTTCCGGCCTGGGCCCCTCGCCCCAAGACGTCGCGACCATGCGCTCGGAGGGCGATCGGCCACGACGGGTGGGCAGGGATTCCTGCCAGACCCGACCGGCCCGCAGGAGCAGCCAGTCCGGCTCGCGGTCGCGCAGATGCTGGGCGGCCGCGGACAGCGTGCGGAACGCCTGCACCTGACCGACCGGACGCGTCGGGTCCGGCCCGATCTGCGGGCTCGAAGGGGAATAGACCTGTCCGTTGCCGTCATTGCCGCCGGTGGAATCAACGTAGACCAGGCGGCTGTCTGTCGAGGGCGTGAGGATCGACCAGCCCTGGCTGTCCTGCGGTGGAAGATTGAAGTCGGCGACCGAAATCACGTCGCCGGCATGGGCGAGGCCCGTGGCCGCCAGCACCAGCGCCAGACCGGCCAGCTGGCGCCGGATCGACTGCAATGCCTTCCGGGTAGAACGATGGATATGAGTCATGGTGCGTGATCCCCCTGATTACGCGGTGTGGTGTCGGCAGCGGGTTGGGGCGCACGGAGCCCGGGTGCGAGCCAGCCCCCACGGCTGCGGTCGCATCACGGGACAGCCCGGATGGCTCCGGTGTCGTCTCCAACCCGGGACGAGACTGGCCCGGCCATGCCACCACTGCTTGAGGGTTGCATCAGGTAAGAATCAGGAATTGATCAGCAACACGCCCTCATGGGCGCCGCTCAGCCATCGCCGGTTTGCAGGAGACGCGGGAGTGGCCAGCCGGATATCCGGTTGCGCTGCGGCCGAGCCGGAGCACGGTGCGACACATCAGTTGGCGATCAGGATTCGATCAGTCGGCGCTTGCCATTTCGCCCGACCGCGCTGGGCCAAGGCGGGAAGCCGGGACCAGATCGGCCGGAAGCGCCCGTTCGCCAGCGAGCGCGCGGGCCCGGGCGACCGCCGCCGGGCGGGCACTGTCCGGACCCAGTTCATCGAGCAGGCGTACGCGTGCGCAGGCCGCCCCGAAATGATGCGATGCCGACGGTGCCAGCCGCTGCGCGAGACGGAGCAGCTGCGATTCGTGGTCCGGCCGGCTGGCGGGAAGCGGAAGCATGCCTTCGGCGACCACCAGCCAATGCCACGGACTGGCTGCATCGTCCAGCAGTGTCCATGCCAGTGCAATGTCACGTGCGACCGCATCATGGTCCCCTGCTTGCCGGGCCACGGCGACGTTCGCCATCAGCGCCCGCAGGCGGACACCCCGGAGCTCGACCGCCTCCGCCCAGTCGAGGAAGGCGCCCGACACGTCCTTCGCGACGGCAGCATCGCCGCTCTCCAGGGTGGCCTTGACCAGCAGGTGCCAGGCTTCCGCCTGGAATGCGCGCAGATTGCGGTGCGGCGCCAGCAACTGGCGGGCACGTTCCGCCTGGACTGCCCGTTGGCCGGCCGATGCGCCGGTAGCAACCAGCCATCTCAGGCGCAGCAGGGCCTCGACTGCTTCATAGGCGGTCAGGCCCGGTTGCCCCGCGCTTGCGGCATGCAGCGTATCGATCGCGGCCGCCGCTTCCCGCAGGCGACCCTGTTCAAGCAGGGCCATGGCCTGTGCGGTCCTGGCATAGGTCCGGGCCAGCAGGCTCTCACTGCCGTCCGGCTGCAGGCGTGCAGCCGACGCCGTCGCGGCGGACACGTCCAGTCTGGCCAGTTCCAGCTCCAGTTTCGACGCCAGCACGTGCAGACGGCCGGAGCGGTCGGCCAGCGCCTCGAAGCCGGCGAGCGCCCGGTCAAGCTCGCTGCCGGCTTCCGCCAGCCGTTCACTGCGCAGCGCATGGACGCCGAGGTTGCTGGCCAGCACGGACTGCCGTTGCAGGTCGCCCACCCCTTCAAGCAACTGGCGCGCTCGCGCCAGATGCAGGTCGGCTTCGGCAAGATCGCCACGCTCCTGCGCCAGCAGCCCGAGGTTCATTTGCACGATGCCAAGCAGATCGGTATCAACGGCCGCGTCGAGGCGGGTGGCCAGTCCTTCCAGCAGTCGTCGCGTTTCTTCCGGCCGCCCCAGCAGCGCGTTGACACTCGCCAGCGTCGTGAGCGCCTGTGCGGAAAGACGGCGGTCAAGTTCCGGGTCCAGCGTCTCCACCAGCGACTCGAAACGGGACCTGGCGTGATCCAGCTTCATGCCATGGAAAGCGACCATGGCGTCGGCCATTCGCAGGCGCGGATGCTCGCGGACCTCCGGTGCGGCCGCAGCGATCAGTCGCGTGGCGCGCTCCAGGTCACGCTCGAGCAGTGCGGCATCGACCTGCTGCAGCAGCGCCAGTACCTGCGTGGATTCACCGGGCACCGGCGCCGGCACGTGGTCCAGCGCGAGTGCCAGCCGATCGGCAGCCTCGCGGGCAGCGGCGACGGCATCGGCCGATTCGGCCATGACGCGTACATCCGCATCATCGCCCTGCAGCGCCTCGACATGGACGACCCACACGCCGTTGGCGTGGCTGATGCGCGTCACCACCACCCGCGCGCCGGTGGCCGCGGACCAGCGCGCATAACGGTCGCCCTCGCCCGATCCCGAGCGGTCGAGCAACAGCGCGGTTTCAACCGGCACGGTCGTCGCCCCAGCGGCGCGCAATCGGGCGGCGACCAGGTCCATCAGCCCCAGGCGCATCCATGTCGTATCGGCGCCATCCGGGGCCACCACGGGCAGCACCAGCAGTGCTCGGCCGTCCGTGACCACGGCATCGCTTGCCGCCGTGCCCGGAATGACGCGATGGGCGGGCTGGTCCTGCAACAGCCAGGATGCCAGCGCCATCAGCACGAACAGCGCAGCCGCGCCCAGTGCGAAGGTTGCGCCGGCAAGGCGCCTGGCGGGCGCCTGCGGCACCCCGGCCGGCGCGTCGGCCACTGCGCCGGTATGGCGCGCGTTTGCCGGTTCGGCCACCGCGGCAGAAGGGCCTGTCGCCGGCCCTTCTGCCGTCGTCCCGGATGGGGGTGGTGAAAGGACACGTTCCGCCTCGCTGCAGACTTCCACCGGCGTGATCCAGCGATAGCCGAAGCCGCGGATTGACCGGATCGGTCCGTCGCTGACACCGCCCGCGAGTAGGCCGCGCAACTGGAAGATCGTCTGCGCCAGCACGCCATCACTGAGGTGGGCATGTCCCCAGACCGCGTTGATGAGTTCATCGCGACCGAGCGCGCGATGATGGTGTGCGACCAGGTAGATCAGGCACGACAGCGCCTTCGGCGGCACCGGTACTTCTTCGCCGTTGCGGTAAAGGGCGCGGGCGGCGGCATCGACGAGCCAGGGGCCGCTGCGCCAGGCTCGGCCATCCACAAGCATGTCGAATCGCGGATCAGGCACAGGTGGAGATCGCCAACATGGAAGACAGCCATTCTGTCATGACGGCGTGCCGAAGGCAGGGCTGGCAAGTGCGCAGGGGTTGCGTGCGCCCCGCGGTCAGGAGATCGTGCGACGGACGGCAGCGTCCGCGGACTGCGGCATGGGCGCGGGCACCGCGATGGCGGCGTCGCGGGTGGCCACGCGATAACCGGCCTGCCGCAGGGCGTCGGCTTCGGCCTCATTGCCGAAGTGATACAGCACGAACCGTTCACGCAATGCCGCGGGATATTCACGCGACAGGTCATCCAGCCCGGTGTGCGAGGGATTGCCCTGCAGTGCACAGTCGTGGAAAACCGTTTCGCCATCGGCGGCGTAATGCGACAGCATCTCGGGAACCGGGCGGGTGTCGCCGGTATAGACGAAGCTGCCGCGCAGGCCGAGCGCGTAGGCCGCGCCGACGGCGTGGTGGCGTACGGGAAAAATGTCGAACCACAGGCCGTCCAGCCAGAAGCCGCGATTGACCGGTACCAGCTGGAACGCCTGCCAGAAATTGACGTCGCCCTCGGCGAGGGCATTGGGATGGTCGGCGACCCGCTGGTGCAGCAGCGGCAGCACCGACACCGGCACGAAGACCGGCAGGCGGCCACGGCGTTCGCGGTCGAACCACTGTTCGACGAACAGTCGCTCGAATCCGCCGACATGGTCCAGATGCGTATGCGTCACGAACAGCGCGGGTGGCGGCGCGCCGAACTTTTCGCGGAAACGGGCCGGCACTTGCGGACCGCAATCGATCAGCAGCATCGGCCGGCCGTCGCGGAGGATGACCGCCGAGGATTCCCCCAGGTCGACGGCGCCGGCATTACCCACACCCAGGAACTGCAGCGCAATCGATGCCATGGCGACTCCGGTCGATCAGGTCGTAGCCAGTGCCCGCCGGTAGGAATCGATGAAGCGCGGCCAGACCGCTTCGACGTCGGCCAGGCGCTGCGGCGGCAGCAGCTTTCGCAGCGAGCGTAGCAGCCGGTGCAGGTTGCCGGCCAGCTGTACCGGCGATTCCACATGCTCACGGGCACGGTCGAAATCGATCAGCCACGCCCTGCCCTCGCGATCGACGAGGATGTTGTGGGCGTTGAGGTCGGCGTGCCAGACCTGGCGCGCATGCATCGCCGCGATCGACCGGGCCACGCTTTCCAGTGTGTTGTCCTGCCCACTGCCATCGTCAGCCAGAAGGACGGCCAGCGGCGTCGCGTCCGGGATCAGGCAAGTCAGCAGATCCGCCGTGTAGGCCAGGCCGCTGCGCTGGTAACGGGCCGCCACGGGCATCGGCACAGGCAATCCAAGCGCATGCAGGCGCCGCATCAGCCGGAACTCCTGGAACGAGCGCGTGCGATCGGCGCCAAGCCAGAGATAGCGGTCCCGGATGAAGTGCCTGGGCAGGCCCCCACGCCGGTAGCCGCGATGCACAAGTGGACCGATGTCGGTATCGATTACGCGCACGTTCCCGCGCCCGCCCTGCAGTCCGCCTTGACCGGTGGCGGCCGGCGCGGCGAACCACTGCGGGCGGTAGGCTTCGACAGCAGCGGCGGCAAGCAGCACTTCGCCCCGGCCTTCGCTGTGGCGATGTTCGGCGACACTCACGCGGCGGCGGGACTCCCTGCTAGGCTGCGCCAGTCTAACAAGAGCCTGCGCGAACGCGTGATCGCCCCACCTGATTCCCTGTGCATCCTGCGTCTTTCGGCGCTCGGCGATGTCAGCCACGTCGTTCCCCTTGTCAGGACGGTCCAGCGCCATTGGCCGGCCACCCGCATCACCTGGATCGTCGGCCAGTTCGAGAGCAGGCTGGTCGGCGACATCGAGGGCGTCGAGTTCATTCCCTATGACAAGCGCAGTGGCTGGCGCGGCGTGTCCGGGCTCAGGCGACGCCTGAAAGGCCGGCGTTTCGATGCGCTGCTGCTGATGCAGCTGGCCCTTCGCGCCAATCTGGTATCGACCGCCATTCGTGCCGATGTCCGTGTCGGGTACGACCGAGCGCGCAGCAAGGAAGGACACGGCCTGTTCATCAACCGCCGTATCCCGCCGTGCGACGGACAACATGTGCTGGACGCGTTGGGCAGTTTCCTGCAGCCGCTGGGACTGCCCGCCGACGAACCGCCGCGGTGGTCGTTGCCGGTTCCGGACGAGGCGGTGGACTTCGCACGCAGCCACATTCCCGATGATGGCCAGCGCACCCTGGTCATCAGTCCCTGCGCCAGCCACGCGCTCCGCAACTGGCGTCCGGAGCGCTATGCCGCGGTCGCGGATCATGCGATCCGCCGGCACGGCCTTCGCGTAGTGCTCTGCGGCGGCCCCAGCCCGGCCGAACGGACGATGGGCGACGCCATCCTCGCCCACTGCACGGAACCGGTCGTCGACCTGATCGGCAAGGACACCATCAAGCGCGCACTGGCCCTGCTGCAGCGGGCCGATCTGGTGGTAAGTCCGGACTCAGGCCCTGTGCACATGGCCAACGCAGTCGGCACTCCGGTGCTCGGGTTGTACGCCGCCACCGATCCCCGGCGCAGCGGGCCGTATTCCGACCGCCGCTGGACGGTGGACCGCTATGCCGCGGCGGCCGAACGCTTCCTGGGCAAGGGCACCGACCAGCTGCCCTGGGGACGGAAGATCGAAGTGCCCGGCGTCATGGACCTGATCGAAACCGATGCCGTGATCGAACGGCTGGATGCCTGGGTGTCCGACACGTCAAGGCCCTGACTGCGGGGGCACCACGGTTGGACGCAGGCGGACACATCGGATAGGGTTCGCGCAATGGGAGAGAGTGATCGCGAGCATGCCTGCACGCACTGCATGGATGTGGCTGCTGTTTGGCCTGGTATTTCTGTGGACGCCGGCACCCGCCGTCGCGCAGTCGACCCTGACCCTTCATCCCGGCGTGCCCTCCTACGGGCTTGACGCCTGGCTGCGCTGGTACCACGACGACCAGGCCAGCCGTGATCCCGACAGTATCATGGCGAAGCTCGCGGAAGGGCTTTTCGACCCGCTGCCGAACGGAAACCCGACCTTCGGCTTCCGCCGGGGGGCCTTCTGGTTCCATGTCCGCATCGTGAACGGTGACCCGATGGAGCCGCGCTGGTTGCTGGTGCAGGAGTATCCGCTCAGCGACCACATCGACATCTATGTCCGCCCGACCGGCGGCTATTGGGTGCACCAGGCGTCCGGCGACCAGCTCCCGTTCCGGAATCGCGCCATCCGCTATCGGCACCCGAATTTCCGCATCGACCTGCCCCATGGCGAGCCGGTCGACCTGCTGGTGCGGGTCCAGAGTGAAAGCTCGATGCAGGTCCCGCTGCGCCTGTTCACGCAGGCCGCCTTCACCGAACAGGCGCGCGACGCGCAGCTGGGCATCGGTCTGTACTACGGCGTGCTGCTCGCGCTGTTCTTCTACAACCTGATCCTCTGGGCCAGCCTGCGCGACGCCAGCTATTTCTGGTACATGTTCCATATCGCCGGCTTCGGCATGGTGCTGTTCTGCCTGAACGGGCTGGCGTTCGAATACCTTTGGCCCAATTCGACCTGGCTCCAGGATCGCTGCGTGCCGGTGTCGATCTGCATCGCGCAGGTCGGCATGCAGCAGTTCACCCGCGACTTCCTCGGCCTGCGCAACCTCTGGCGCAGCGGTGACCGGCTGTGCCAGGGCATGATCGTGTTCTTCGTGCTGTGGGGCATCGCATCGCTGTTCATTCCCTACCGCATCGCGACGCCGGTTGCATCGGCCGGCGTGCTGCCGAGCGTGGCGCTGATTGTCGCCGTGTCGCTGGTCGCCAATCGTCGCGGCTACGAGCCTGCGCGCATGTTCCTGTTCGCCTGGTTCATGTTCCTCGCCGGCACGACCGCCTTCACGCTGGTCGCCTTCGGCATCCTGCCCAAGCTTTTCTTCACCGAGTACGGCGTCCAGATCGGCTCGGCGCTGGAGATGATCCTGCTTTCCTTCGCCCTGGCATACCGCTACGCGGCGCTGCGTAACGAGAACGAGCGCATCGTCAAGGACGCCAACGAGCAGCTGGAGATCAAGGTCGAGGAACGCACTGCGGAACTGTCCCGGGCGCTGGACCAGCTGGCCAGCGCCAACACGCGCCTGCAGGAATCCAACCAGCGCGACAGCCTCACCGGCATCTACAACCGGCACTACTTCCACGAGCTGCTCGAGCGGCAGCTTTATGACGCGCGCGAGGACCTGCAGCACCTGGCGGTGCTGATGATCGACCTCGACCACTTCAAGCGCATCAACGACACCTACGGTCACCTGGTCGGCGACGAATGCCTGCGCGCCGCCGCCGCTCGCATGAGCGCGGTGGTCGCCGCCCACGGCGGCGTACTGGCCCGCTTCGGTGGCGAGGAATTCGTGGCCGCCCTGCCCGGCCTGGACGCCGCGCAGGCGGTCGCCGTAGCCGAGGAGGTCCGGGCCAGCGTCGCCGCCGAACCGGTCGCCGCCGGCGCGGATCTGGTGAAGGTGACCGTCAGCATCGGTGTGCACGCACTCGACGCCTACCGCATCGCCGGTCCCGACGATGCGCTGCGGCGTGCCGACGAGGCGCTCTACAGCGCCAAGAGTGGCGGTCGCAACTGCGTGCGTCCGGTGCTGGCCGCCATGGACGCCTGAAAGGCGTCAGGACGCGTTGCTGTTGCGGTAGTCGCGGTACGACTTTTCCTCGACCAGGTCGGACCCCAGCACCTGGTTGATTTCGCGCTTGATGCGCGCGCGCTCGTCGTTGTTGATATACACCGAGCGCGCCAGCTCGATGAAGCCGGCGCCGAAGTTTCCGGCCGCCTCCTGCGCGCGCACGGCGTCCTCGATGTCCCAGAGCTTTTCGTTCACGGCCTTCAGGGCGGCCCACAGCCCAGCGATGTCCAGCGTGGATTCCGGCGCCGCGGACCAGGTCGCCTCGAGCGCGGCCAGCTCGGTGCGCACGTTTGCCAGTTTCGCCGGATCGCTCATCCGTTCCGACTTGATCTGGAGGATCGTGATCTTGTCGATCAGTTCGCCGAAGGACACCGGCACATGGACCTCGCTCATGAGTCCTCCCGACCCAGCATGGGCAGGTCGAGGCCCTGTTCGCGCGCGCACTCGCGGGCGATGTCGTATCCGGAGTCGGCGTGGCGCATGACGCCGGTGCCGGGGTCGTTCCAGAGCACGCGCGCGATGCGACGGTCGGCGGCCTCGCTGCCGTCGCAGACGATGACGACGCCGCTGTGCTGGCTGTAACCCATGCCGACGCCGCCGCCGTGGTGCAGCGACACCCAGGTGGCGCCACCGGCGACGTTGAGCATGGCGTTGAGCAGCGGCCAGTCGCTGACGGCGTCGCTGCCATCGAGCATCGCTTCCGTCTCACGGTTCGGCGACGCCACCGAGCCGGAATCCAGGTGGTCGCGGCCGATCACCACCGGCGCCTTCAACTCACCGTTGCGGACCATTTCGTTGAAGGCCAGGCCCAGGCGGTGCCGCTGCCCCAGTCCCACCCAGCAGATGCGTGCCGGCAGGCCCTGGAAGGCGATGCGCTCGCGCGCATTGTCGAGCCAGTTGTGCAGGTGCGCGTCGTCGGGAATCAGTTCCTTGACCTTGGCGTCGGTCTTGTAGATGTCTTCCGGATCGCCCGACAGCGCGACCCAGCGGAACGGCCCGATGCCGCGGCAGAACAGCGGTCGCACATACGCCGGCACGAAGCCGGGGAAATCGAAGGCGTTGGCGCAGCCCTCGTCCTTGGCGACCTGGCGGATGTTGTTGCCATAGTCGAAGGTCGGGATGCCCTGCGCCTTGAACGCCAGCATCGCTTCCACATGCACGCGCATGGCCGCCTTCGCCGCCTTCGCCGTGCCGGCCGGATCGTCGCGACGTCGCTGGAACCACTGTTCCACCGTCCAGCCCAGCGGCAGGTATCCGTTGACCGGATCGTGGGCGCTGGTCTGGTCGGTGACCGCATCCGGCCGCACGCCACGGCGCACCAGCTCCGGCAGGATCTCCGCGGCGTTGCCAAGCAGGCCGACGCTGATGGCGCGACCGGCTGCCGTGTGCGCGGCAATGCGCGCCAGCGCGTCATCCAGGTCGGTGGCCTGTTCGTCCAGGTAGCGGGTGCGCAGGCGCATGTCGATGCGGCTCTGCTGGCATTCGATGTTGAGCGAGCAGGCGCCGGCCAGCGATGCCGCCAGTGGCTGTGCGCCACCCATGCCGCCCAGGCCGGCGGTCAGGATCCATTTGCCAGTGAGGTCGCCGCCGTAATGCTGGCGTCCCATTTCCACGAAGGTTTCGTAGGTGCCCTGCACGATGCCCTGCGAACCGATGTAGATCCATGAGCCGGCCGTCATCTGGCCGTACATCATCAGGCCCTTGCGATCGAGCTCGTGGAAGTGCTCCCAGTTCGCCCAGGCGGGCACGAGATTGGAGTTGGCGATCAGCACCCGTGGCGCGTCCGGATGCGACGGAAACACGCCGACCGGCTTGCCGGACTGTACCAGCAGCGTCTGGTCGTCGCCCAGTCGCTTCAGTGTGTCGAGGATCGCGTCGTAGCTGGCCCAGTCGCGGGCGGCGCGACCGATGCCGCCATAGACCACCAGTTCGGACGGGTTCTCCGCGACCTCGCCGTCGAGGTTGTTCTGGATCATCCGGTAGGCGGCTTCCGTCAGCCAACTGCGGCAGTTCAGCGTGCTGCCACGCGGCGCACGGATCTGCCGGCCCAGGTCGACGCGCGTGTCTGCACCCATGTCGCGACTCCGATCAGGAAAGATCCAGATTATATGCGTCGCCATCGTCCAGCTGCTCGCGCGATGTGCGCATCTGCTCGCGTCCGGCCAGCGGACTGTTGCATCGGAAATGGTGCATGCACCCGCGAGCACGTGCGTGCGCATTCGCCGCCGTGCGGGTGCATCGTCTTGAAGATGGAGGCCTGGGTCGGAATCGAACCGGCGTACACGGCTTTGCAGGCCGCTGCATGACCACTCTGCCACCAGGCCGGAGGCATCCAGCGACATCACGTCGCCGGGCCGGAAAGCTTAGCGCCCTCCGCTTCATCCGGGAAGTCCAGGCACTTCCCGGAAAAACAAAACCCCGGCGATCACCGGGGTTTTGCCTTGAAACTGGAGCGGGAAACGAGACTCGAACTCGCGACCCCGACCTTGGCAAGGTCGTGCTCTACCAACTGAGCTATTCCCGCCTGAGGACGCGCATCTTACGGATTGCTGAGCCGATGTCAACTACCTGATGCAAACTTCTTTGCGGCCGTCGCGTCGACGACCGCCGCACGCGCGGCCGAATCCTCCTCGGCGGCACGGTCACGCATGTGTGGCCATGCCGCACGCATGTACACCCATGCCGACCACAGCGTCAGGACAGCAGCGGCGATCAGCATGCCGACGCCGATCTTGTAGATCGGCAGGCCGACGAAATCGTGGCTGTACAGCAGCAGCGTCAAGGCCACCATCTGCACGATGGTCTTGATCTTGCCGATGCCGGCCACCCGGATCATCGCGCGCTGGCCGATGGTCGCCATCCACTCCCGCAACGCGGTGATCGAGATCTCCCGACCAACGATGATCGACGCGAGGATCGCCATCCATGCGGTCGGGTTCTGCTGCACCAGCAGGAACAGCACGACGGTCACCGTGAGCTTGTCGGCCACCGGATCAAGGAATGCGCCGAAGCTCGACGTCAGTCCATAGCGCCGCGCCAGCCAGCCGTCCAGCCAGTCGGTGACAGCGATCACGATGAACAGCATCGCGGCCAGGAAATTGGTGCCGCGCATCGGCAGGTAGAAGCAGGCGACGAGTACCGGCACCAGTGCGATGCGCAGCAACGTGAGCCAGGTGGGCAAGGTGATGGCCATGGCCGGGATGTTAGCTCAGCGTGGTGCGCCTGTGCCCCGGCCCGTTCAGCGCTCAGGTGGAGCGCAGGCTGCCGTAGATGCGCTCGGCCAGTTCGCGAGAAACGCCTTTCACCTGCATCAGTTCCTCGACGCCGGCCGCGGCCACGCCCTGCCAGCCGCCGAACTGCTTGAGCAGGGCGGCACGTCGACTGGCGCCGATGCCGGGGATGTCTTCCAGGCGGCTGGTCGACCGTGCCTTTTCGCGACGGCCGCGGTGGCCGGTGATCGCGAAGCGGTGGGCCTCGTCGCGGATCTGCTGGATCAGCTGCAAGGCCGGCGAAGAGGCACCGGGCCGGATCTCCTCGCCGGTTTCCGGCAGGTAGAGTGTTTCCTCGCCCGGCTTGCGCTCCGGTCCCTTGGCGACGCCGATGATGCGCTGCTGTTCGACGCCGAGTTCGGCCAGTACCGCCAGCGCCTGCGCGACCTGGCCCTTGCCACCATCGATCAGCAGGACGTCGGGCAGCTCGCCGCCCTCCTCCAGTGCCTTGCGGAAGCGCCGCTCCAGCACCTGGTGCATGGCCGCATAGTCGTCGCCGGCGGCGACGCCGGTGATGTTGTAGCGCCGGTACAGTGCCTTCAGCGGGCCTTCCGGTCCGAACACCACACAGGAGGCGACGGTGGCCTCGCCCAGCGTATGGCTGATGTCGAAGCACTCCAGGCGCACCGGTGGCTCGTCCATGCCAAGCAGGCTCGCCAGCGCTTCCAGCCGCTGCCGCTGGTTGCTGCGGCTGGCCAGGCGCATGGACAGCGCCTCGCGCGCGTTGTCGTCTGCCAGTCCCAGCAGCCGCGCCCGCTCGGCGCGGACACTGGATTTCAGTTCGACCCTGCGACCGGCCCGCTCGGTGAACACGCTCGACAGCAGGTCCGCGTCCTTGACGGCATGGCCGAGCAGGATTTCGGCGGGCGCGACGCGATCGAGGTAGTACTGCGGCACGAAGGCCGACAGCACTTCGCCGGGATCGGCCTGCGCCGGCAGGCTTGGGAAATACGCGCGCGCACCGATGCCGACGCCGCCGCGGAAGCTGAGCAGGTAGACGCAGGCGACGCCCTTGTCGATACGGCAGGCGAGCACGTCGCAGTCGCCACTGGCGGCGTTGACGTAGTGCCGCGCCTGCATTTTCTTCAGCAGCGCGACCTGGTCGCGCAGGCGTGCCGCCCGTTCAAAGGCCAGCTGCGCGCTGGCGGTTTCCATCTCGCTGACCAGCGAATCGACCAGTTCGCCACTGCGGCCTTCGAGGAACAGCGTTGCCAGGCGTACGCTTTCGGCGTATTCGCGTTCGTCGATCAAGCCGACGCAGGGCGCGCTGCAGCGCTTGATCTGGTACTGCAGGCACGGCCGCGAGCGGTTCCGGAACACGCTGTCGCGGCAGCTGCGCAGACCGAACAGCTTGTGCATCAGGTCCAGGCATTCGCGCACGGCACCGGCACTGGGATACGGCCCGAAGTAGCGGCCCTCGCGCTTGGCCCCGCGGTGGAAGGCGATGCGCGGGAAATCACCCGGGCTCAGGTGGACATAGGGATGGCTCTTGTCGTCGCGCAGCTGGATGTTGTAGCGCGGCTTCAACGACTTGATCAGCTGGTTTTCCAGCAGCAGCGCCTCGGCCTCGGTGCGGGTGACGGTGATCTCGATGCGGACGATCTGGCTGATCATCGACGCCAGGCGCGGATCGAGCCGTGGCCGGCTGAAATAGCTGGCGACGCGGTTTTTCAGGCGCGTCGCCTTGCCGACGTAGAGCACCTCGTCCTTGTTGCCCAGCATGCGATAGACGCCGGGACTGACCGGCAGCGTGCGTAGGAAGGCGGCGATATCGTCGCGCGAGCCGAACTTCTCGGCCTGGTGGCTCAGGCGCGCCGGCCCGTTCTCAGCCATGCCCGCCGCCGGTGAACGCAGCGCACTTCGCCGCCATCCGCGCCGCCGCTCCGTCAAGCAGGTCGTGGACGGCGTCAAAGCCTTCCTGGCTGCCGTAATAGGGATCGGGCACGTCCGGGACACGCGCCGGTGCACCCGTCCATGGCAGGAACAGATGCAGGCGGCCCTGGTCGGTAATGGCGATCATCCGCTTCAGGAAAGCCAGGTGACCGCTGTCCATAGCGAAGACCAGATCGGCCGCGCCGACCTGCGCAGCGGAGACCTGCCGCGCGCGATGCGTGGACAGGTCGATGCCACGGCGGGCGGCCGTCGCCACCGTGCGTGGGTCGGCGCCGTCACCGACGTGGTAGTCATGCGTACCGAAGGACTCGACGACGAACCGCGCGCCGATGCCGGCCCGATCGAGGTGGTGACGGGCCAAGGCCTCGGCCAGTGGCGAGCGGCAGATGTTGCCTGTGCAGACGAAGGCGATCCGCAGTGGCGACGGGTTGCCGTCCCGGCGACTCATACCGCCTGCCCTGCCAGCGCCGCTTCCACGGCGGCGATATCGGCTTCGGAATCGACGCCCGGTGGCAGGCGTTCGGCAACGACCGCCACGGCGATGCGGAATCCGGCCGCCAGGATGCGCAGTTGTTCAAGCGATTCGGCCGTTTCCAGCGCGCTCGCCGGAAGTGCCGGGAAACCGCGGAGGAAGCCGGCCCGATAGCCGTAAAGACCAAGGTGGCGCAGGAAACCCGCTCCGTCGGGCAGCCGTTCGCGGTCGCGCGCAAAGGCGTCGCGCTGCCACGGAATCGGCGCGCGGCTGAAATAAAGCGCATGGCCGGCGCTGTCGCACACCACTTTGACCGCGTTGGGATCGAACACCTCGGCCGCCTCGTGGATCGGTGTCGCCAGCGTTGCCACCGGCGCCGCGCTCCGGCGCAGCGTCTCGACCACGCGCTGGACGGCCGCGACCGGCACCAGCGGCTCGTCGCCCTGCAGGTTGATGACCAGGTCTTCTTCCGCCCAGCCGAACTCGCGCGCACACCAGGCGAGGCGGTCCGAACCGGTCGCAAGATCGGCCGGGGTCATGCATACGCGCACCGGCAGCGCGGACACCGCCTCGGCGATGCCTTCGTGGTCGGTTGCGACGACGACTTCGTCAGCGCCGCAGGCCAGCGCCCGTTCGGTGCTGTGCACGATCAGTGCCTTGCCGGCGATCAGGCGCAGGGGCTTGCCCGGCAGGCGCGTGGACGCGAAACGGGCGGGAATGGCGATACGCAGGCTCATGCGGCGATTCTAGCCAAGCACCGCGACAGTGCGTGTCACCGTCCGCACGGCGTTCAGGCGCAGCCGGCGTGTCTCAACCTCCGAATCGCTCCAGGCGTTCGACAATGGCTTCGATGGACGGCGGTGGCAGCGACGCCGAGACCGGCACCGCGAACCAGCCCGCTTGGGCGAAGGAACGGCATTTGACGGCATCCTTTTCCGTCATCAGTACCGCGCGGCCGTCGGCGAAGCCGAAATCGTCCGGCGTGAATGCATGGTGGTCGGGGAACGGATGCCCGATCACCTCGATCCCGGCGTCGCGCAAGGTGGCGAAGAATCGCGCCGGATGTCCGATGCCCGCCACCGCATGCACGATCTGTCCTGCGAAGGCAGCGAGCGGACGAGATCCGCTGCCGTCCAGCGCCACCGCCTGGTCCGCGCGCAGGACGAAGCCGGCTTCATCGGCCGCCGTCGAACCGTTCACCAGCACGACGTCGACATCCGACAGCCGCGCCACCGGTTCTCGCAGCGGCCCGGCGGGCAGCAGCAGGCCGTTGCCGAACCGTCTCTGTGCGTCGACCACGGCGACCTCGACATCGCGATGCAGGCGGTAATGCTGCAGGCCGTCATCACTGACCAGCACATCGATTTCCGGATGCGCCGCGAGGAGCAACCGCGCAACTTCCGGGCGGTCCCTGCCGATCGCCACCGGCGCCCGGCTGCGCAGCGCGATCAGCACCGGCTCGTCACCGAAGCGCGCCGGTGTCGCCTCGCCGGTCAACAGGAGCGGGCCGCGCTCGCTTCCGCCATGGCCGCGGCTGATCACGCCAGGCCTGCGGCCCATGGCGCGCAGCGCTTCCACCAGAGCGATCACCACCGGCGTCTTGCCAGTGCCACCGACACTGATGTTGCCGACCACGATGACCGGCACCGGCAACCGCACGGCCCGCCGCACCCCTGACACGCGTCGCCGGCGGGCTAGCCAGCCGAACAGGCGCGCCAGCGACCGCAACCAGGCCGGCACCGGTGCGCCGCCATACCAGCGCGCCTCCAGCCAGGCCTGTATACGTGCGCGCATGACTACGTTTCCCGGAACGGCGATCGCATCTTGCCGCGACTCAGCCGCCATCGGCGAACTGCATGCGGTGCAGCGACGCGTAGACGCCACCTGACGCGAGCAGTTCGCGATGGGTACCACGCTCGACGATGCGCCCGTCGTCCATGACCAGCACCGTATCGGCATGTTCGATGGTGCTGAGACGGTGCGCGATGACGAAGGTGGTCCGATCGCGCATGACATGTGCCAGCGCGTCCTGGATCAGGCGTTCGGATTCGGTATCGAGCGCACTGGTCGCTTCGTCGAGGATAAGGATGGGCGCATCCTTGAGGATCGCCCGCGCGATGGCCAGTCTCTGCCGCTGGCCGCCGGACAGCGATGCCCCGCCTTCGCCTATCCGGGTCTGGAAACCCTGCGGCAGCGCCCCGATGAATTCCAGCGCATTCGCGGCGCGGGCCGCGGCACGGATCTGTTCGTCGTCGCGGTCGGCAAGCCCGCCAAAGGCGATGTTGGCGGCGACCGTGTCGTCGAACAGCACGATCTGCTGCGACACCCAGGCGATCTGGCGACGCAGGTCGGTGAGCGAATAGTCCGACAGCGGACGGCCATCGAGCAGGACGGTGCCGGTGCCGGGCTCGAGCAGGCGTGGCAGCAGCCGGACCAGCGAACTCTTGCCGCTCCCCGACCGACCGACGATCGCCGTCACGGTGCCGGGCTCGGCGACGAGATCGATGTCGAGCAGCGCGTCGCGGGCAGCACCGGCATAGCGCAGGCCGACGCCACGGAATTCGACGCGGCCGGTCGCGCGCGCGATGGCGATGCCGCCCTGGTCGGCTTCCACCGGCACATCGAGGATCTCGAACAGGCTTTCAGCTGCGACCAGGCCCTTCTGCATCGTATCCTGCACGGTGGTCAGGCGTTTCAGCGAAGGCAGCATCGCCGACATGGCCAGCATCATGGAAATGAAGGTGCCCGCCGTCACCGTGCCCTGCATGGCACCGCGACCGGCGATCCAGATCAGGATCGCCAGGGCGATCGCGGCGGTCAGCTGCACCAGCGCCGTGCTCAGCGATTTGGCCGCGCTGCCCTTCAGGTGCAGGCGACGCCGCTGCGCCGACAGTACGCGGTAGCGTTCCTCCGCCGCCGCTTCGCCGCCGAAGACCTTGACCGCATCCAGCCCGGCCAGCGTCTCGCCGGCGACGCGCGTGGAATCGCTGACGGTGCCGAGCATGCGCCGGCTGATGCTGCGGAAGCGCTTGCCCGCCGCCCAGACCACCAGGGCGATCAGCGGGACCATGAAGACCAGTGTGAGCGTCAGGCTGACGCTGTTGTAGAGCATCACGCAGAACAGCGCGAGCACCGTCAAGGTGTCCGTGACGATCACCTTCAGCGATTCGGCGCAGGCGTCGGCGACCTGCTCGGCATTGAAGTTGAGGCGCGCGACCAGTCGCGCGGTGTTCTCGTCGGCGTAATAGCCGGTTGGCAGGCGGAGCAGGTGCGCGAAGGTCTGGCCGCGCAGCGTCTCGACCACCCGTCGGCCGACATAGGCCATGCCGTAGCTGGACAGGAATACGCCGATGCCGCGAACCAGGAACAGCGCGACCACGACCATCGGCATCCAGGCCAAGACGCCGGGATCACGATCGACGAAGGTGCCGTCGATCAGCGGCCGCATCAGCCAGGTGAAGGCGCCAGCCGCCACCGCTTCGACCAGCATGCCGGTGACCGCCGCCAGCTGCACCGGCCAGAACGGCCGCGTGTAGGCGAACAGGCGGCCGTATCCGTGGGCCGAACCGCCGTGACCCGCGGCCGGCGTTGCGCGAGCGGCGGTCAACCGCCCTCCCCGCTCCGCACGGTGGCCAGCGAGATGCGGCTGAAGCCGAGCTGGCCGAGGACGTCCATGGCGGTGATCACGGCCTGGTGCGGCGTCTGCGCATCGGCGCGGACAGTCACCGGCTGCTCGCGCGAGGCGTCCGCCGCGTAGGCCTGCACCGCTTCGCGAAGCGAAGCCGGATCCGACTGCAGGACCTCGAGCTGGTTGAGGTAGAAGCGACCGTTGGCGTCGATCAGGATTTCCAGCGAATCGCTGTTCATCGTGGTGGCGTCGGCGCTGGCTTCCGGCAGGTCGATCCTGACCAGCGCCTGCTGCTGGAACGTGGTGGTGACGACGAAGAAGATCAGCAGGCAGAGGATGACGTCGATCAACGGGATCAGGTTGAACTCGATGTCGTCATGGGCATCCTGCTGGCCGCCGAAATTCATCGCGTCGTCCTCGCCGGTGCGGGCGTGACGGGCGCCGCGGCGCGGACAGCGGGTGCCGCCGCCGTGGCGGCGCGATCGGCAGCCGGCGTCTCCAGCGCATCGACGACCTGGCTGGCGTCGCGCGCCATCTCCAGGGCGAACGCCTGCACCAGGCCGCGGAAATAGCGGTGGAAGATGTAGGCGGGGATGGCGACGACCAGGCCGAACGCGGTCGCCATCAGCGCTTCGCCGATGCCGCCGGCAAGCCGGGTCGCGTCGCCGGTGCCGACATCGGTGATCACCAGGAACATGCGGATCATGCCGATGACCGTGCCGAGCAGCCCCATCATCGGGCCGATGATGGCGATGGTGCCCAGCGTGTTCAGCCAGCGCGACAGCCCATGCACCACTTCACGGCCGGTGTTCTCCACGCGTGCAACCAGCTTTTCGTGCGGGCGATGGCGCTCGGCCAGTGCCGTGGCCAGCACCTTGCCCAGCGGCGAGTGCTGGCGGAGTGCGTCGATGTGGCTGGATTCGATCCGGCGGCCGCGAACCAGCGTCAGCACTTCGGCCGTGAGGTTGGGCGGCAGCACCGTCTTGCGGCGCAGGGTCCAGAAGCGTTCAAGGATGATCCCGACCGCCAGGGCCGACAGGGCCAGCAGCGGCCACATGACCACGCCGCCAACTCGAAACAGTTCCAACACGTTGCAGCACCCCTGTTGAGCGAAGCGCGAATCATAGCAGCGGGCCGCGGCAGCGCCGCGACGAACCCGGTCACGGTTCGTGCCAGAGCTGGCGACGGGAGCGCGAGGCGGTCCACGTCGGGTTTTCGCCGCCGAGGTGGACATGGACGGCACCGGTCCGCCATGTGGTCGCGACTTCGACACCACGCCAGTCCAGGCGCCGGAGCACATCGATGTGCGGATGCCCGAACCGGTTCCGGTAGCCGGCGCTGGCAATCGCCAGGGATGCCCCGACGGCGTCCAGGAAGGCGGTGGAGGACGAAGTCGTCGAGCCATGGTGGCCGAGGACCAGCACCCGGCTCGACAGCGCAGGACGATGCAGTGCCAGCATGCGCAGTTCGGCCAGTTCGCCGGCATCGCCGGTCAGCAGCGCCGCCTCGCCATTCGCGGCCCGAACCGAGAGCACGCAGGAGATTTCGTTGCCGCGGGCCGGGTAGCGCGGTGGCGGATGCAGCAACTCGAACGCGACGCCGTCCCAGTGCCAGCGGTGCCCGGCCAGGCATGACTCGGCCTCCGGCGCAGTGGCCTGTACGCCCTGCGGCAGGCGCTCGCCGGCAAGAAGTCGAAGTACCGGCACTTCGCGCAGCACGCTTTCGGCACCGCCGGCATGGTCGCTGTCGGCATGGCTGACCACCAGCGCATCGAGGCGCCCGACCGCCAGCGCGCGCAATGCCGGCACGATCACCGCTTCACCAGCGTCGTAGCCGTTCGGATAGCGGGCACCGGTGTCGAACAGCAATGCGTGGTGGCGGGTGCGGACCAGGACAGCCGTTCCCTGTCCGACGTCGAGGACATCGAGCTGGAACTGCCCGAACGACGGCCTCAAGGGTGTGGCGAGGAACAGCGGCAGCAACAGGGGCACCGCCAGCCAGCGCAGGCGACGCTGGACCGGCAGCAGGACCACCACGGCGGCCACGGTGGCCGAAGCCAGGCCAAGGGCCGACGGCTCGGCCAGCCAGGATGCCGCCAATGGCCACGCCGCCACCGCATCCAGTGCCGACATCAGGGGTGCAAGCAGCCGCGCCGCCAGATCGATCAGCACATGCCCGGCCGGTGCCCACACCGCAAGCAGACCGACACCGAGAAGCAGGACCGGCACAACCAGCAGCGTCACCCACGGAATCGCAATCAGGTTGACCAGCGGCGAGATCCAGCTCGCCTGCGCAAAGAAGCCGATTCCGACGGGAAGCAGGCCGATACTCACCGCCCATTGCGCCTGTGTCGCCGACCGCCACCACGCCTGGCGGGCACGTCCCTGCCCCGCCAGCAGCAGCCAGGCGACGCCCAGGAACGAGAGCCAGAACCCGATGCTGAGAACCGCGAGCGGATCCAGCAACAGCACCGCCGCCATCGCCAGACACCAGCCCTGCCACAGGCTGCCGCGCCGGCGCGCCAGCAGGATCATCGCCGCGACGGCGATCATCAGCGCACTGCGTCGCGTCGGCACCTCGAACCCCGCCAGCCAGGCATAGCCAGTGGCCGCGACGACCGCCGGCGGCAGCGCCCAGACCCGTCGAGGCGCCCAGCGCAGCAGCGCCGGGAAACACCAGGCCAGTCCGGCCATGAGCATCGCCACGAATACCCCGACCATGCCGACATGCAGGCCGGAGATCGAAAACAGATGCGTGGTACCGGTCATGCGCAGGCTCGCCCAGTCAGCTGCCTCGAAACCGCGCCGGTCGCCCACAGCCAATCCGCGCAGCAGCGCCGCCATGCGCGGCTGCGCCGGAAAAATGCCATCCACATGCGATGCGATGTGCTCGCGCAGGCGATTGATGCCGGCGGTATCGTCCAGCCGTACCTGCGGACTGCCGGTCCGGACGTAGCCGTAGGCGCCCAGCCCCGTCTCCAGCGCCTTGCGTTCGCTGTCGAATCCGCCCGGATTGGACAGGCCGCGTGGCCGTCGCAACCGGACGTGCAGTCGCCACTGCTGGTCGGCGCGCATATCCGGCAGTTCCTCCATTGCGCCGGGGACGGGCTCGCGCACCTCGCCGAAACCGTGCCGCGCGTACCACGCCATTCGCCAGCAGCCGGAAACCGCGACCGCCTCGCCGGTATCCGCCCGCCAGGCCTGGCGCGGACAGAAACGGAAGCGTACGGCGTCGCTGTCGCGCCGCGGCAGGTCAGCGACGAGCCCCTCGACGCGCAGATCGACGCCTTCCAGCGCCGGATCCAAGCGCGATGCCATCCCGGAAGCCGCCACCCAGAATGCCCAGCAGGCGCCGAACAGGCCGGCAAGCAATGGCCGGCGCCACGGTCGTGGAAGGACCCCGGCAACGGCTGCCACGACCGCGACCGGCACCAGCCATTCCATGACGCCCTCCGGCGTGCGTGGCCACAGCCACAGCTGCGCCACGCCCAGCGAAAATGCCAGCAGGACTGTCGTATCCAGCCCGCGCTGCGCGTTCGGGCCGCGGCTGGTCGTTGGTGGCAAAGACCCCATGGCCGCAGCATGCAGCCCGGATCGGCAACGGGCTGCAGCAGGAAGCGGGTATTCCGGCGCGAAAATTCCGATTCGTCCAGATTCCGGCGAGTCGGACGCCCCGTCGGGCAACGGCGCACTGTTACAGTTCCGGCCTTGCCGATTTTACCGTGGTGCAGCCATGACCCAGGAACGATTCCATCCCATCGGTACACCCGGCCAACACTGGGGCGATGCCGAGAAGGCGCAATGGCTGGCAGCCCAGTCGATCAAGCGGCGCTATGCCGACGAGGTCGAAAGCCGCATCGACGCGCTTCGTGGACGCTTCGAGGTGATCGAATACGGGCGGCTCGACTATGCGCCGGACCACTACCCCCTGTATGCGCTGAGATCACGCGACTGGAGTGACGCGCTGCCCGTCGCGCTGGTGACCGGTGGCGTGCACGGCTACGAAACCAGCGGCGTGCAGGGCGCACTGGATTTCGCCGCCGGGGCGGCGCAGGACTACGCCGGTCGGGTCAACCTGCTGATCGCGCCCTGCGTCAGTCCGTGGGCCTACGAGCGGATCCATCGCTGGAACCGGGACGCGATCGATCCCAACCGCTCATTCCGCACCGACAGTCCGTCGGGTGAAGCGGCGGCGTTGATGCGCCTGGTCGAACCCCTCCTGGGGCGCATCGCCCTGCACATCGACCTGCATGAAACGACGGACACCGACGAGACGGAGTTCCGCCCCGCCCTGGCGGCCCGGGATGGCAAGCCGTTCGAGCCCGGCGAGATCCCCGACGGCTTCTATCTGGTGGACGACACCGAGAACCCGCAGCCTGGATTCCAGCAGGCCGTGATCGAAGCGGTGGCGGAGGTCACACATATCGCGCCAGCGGATGCCCATGGCGAAATCATCGGATCACCGGTGGTTGCCCCGGGCATCATCCGCTATCCGCTCAAGGCGCTCGGCCTGTGCGCCGGCATGACCGGCGCGCGCTATACCACCACCACCGAGGTGTATCCGGACAGCCCACGGGCGACGCCGGCGCAGTGCAATGCCGCGCAGGTCGCCGCGGTCAGGGCGGCACTGGATTACCTGCTGGCGCATCCGGTGGCGTGACGGCTTCGGACGCCCGCCGCCGCGCGGGCGGTCGACCGGGGCGCGTTCGCGCAGTCACGCTCGCACGCTGCCCCTTCGCCCCGGCAGCGGTGCGCTGGAGCCAAATGTACTCACAGCAGCCAGGACGGCAGGTAATCCTTAAGCCATTCGAAGGCCTGCATGCCGACGAAATACAGTATCCAGCCGATCACTGCGAAGTACACCAGCGTCACGATCAGCCAGAACAGGGCGAACAGCAGCATCAGCCCGTCGCGCTCGAGCAGTGCGACGCAGGCGAAGATGATCGAGAGTGCGGGAATGGTGTTGGTCAATGGCAGACCGGGGAGCGGCACCGCGATCAGGATGCCGCCCAGCACGATCAGCCAGCCTGCGAATGCCAGCCCCCGCCGGCCCTCGACCCAGGATTCCAGCCGCGGCCGCGAGATCTTGCGGCACCAGCGCAACACCCGTCGGCAGGCACCCAGCATCAGCTCCACCTGGCGCGGCCCCAGCGTCAGCGCGGCGATGCGCTGCGGCAGCCAGGGTGACTGGCGGCCTCGGATCATCTGCCAGCCCAGGATCAGGAAGGCGGCGCCGGCTGCCGTCGAGATCGGTCCCAGCGACACCGGGATCAGGAAGGGCAGCGAGATCAGCAGGCAGATGAAACCGTAGCCGCCGTCGCCGATGGCGGCCAGCATGTCTCCCAGCATGACGCGTTCGAGACGTGCCTTTTCGACGAACTCTTCCAGGACGCCGGTCAGGCGATCAACAGCAGTCATGGGCAAGGCGGACAGTAAGGGCGGCGCAGTGTAACAGCCCCTTTGCAGCGGTCCGCGACGCAGGCAAGGCCAGGAGGTGGCCCTTCACCACGACACGTCCGGGCGTGGTCGACGGCGAGGCAGACACCTGAACCGGATACCTCCGCTCCGGGCCCCGGTGCCGATTCTGGGCGATAATGGGCGGCTCGGCGGGGACGCAGAGCGTCGCGGCCGCTCCCTATTCCACTGAATCCTGGACGCACAACGACCATGACCCTACTCAAGCAGCTCGGCCTGGCCGACACGAATTCCGGCACTTATCTCGGCAACGGTGAATGGTCCACCACCACCGACGCCGGCGTGATCGAGTCCATCAATCCCACCAGCAACGAGCTGATCGCCCGCGTTCACGCGACGAGCACGGCGGACTACGAGACTGTCATGGCCCGGGCCCAGGCCGCCTTTGCGCAGTGGCGCACGACGCCTGCGCCACGCCGCGGCGAAGCCATCCGCCTGTGCGCCGAGGCGCTGCGCAGGCACAAGGATGCGCTGGGTTCCCTGGTTGCCCTTGAAATGGGCAAGTCCAAGGCCGAAGGTGACGGCGAAGTACAGGAAATGATCGACATCGGCGATTTCGCCGTCGGCCTTTCGCGCCAGCTCTACGGCCTGACCATGCATTCGGAGCGTCCCGGCCACCGCATGTACGAGCAGTGGCATCCGCTCGGCCTGGTCGGCATCATCTCGGCCTTCAATTTCCCGGTCGCCGTGTGGGCCTGGAACAGCTTCATCGCCGCCGTCTGCGGCGACATTTCGGTGTGGAAGCCGTCGCCGCGCACACCGCTGACCGCTGTCGCCTCGATGAAGATCTGCAATGAGGCGCTGCGTGCCGGCGGCTTCCCGGACATCTTCTTCCTGATCAACGACGCCGGCACCGACCTGGCGCAGGCCTTCGTCGATGACCACCGCGTGGCGCTGGTGAGCTTCACCGGTTCGACGCGCGTCGGCCGCATCGTCGGCGAACGTGTCGCCCGCCGCATGGGCCGCTCGCTGCTGGAGCTGGGCGGCAACAACGCCATCATCGTCGATGAGAGCGCCGACCTGAAGCTGGCCATCCCGGCCATCGTCTTCGGTGCGGTCGGCACCGCCGGCCAGCGCTGCACCACGACGCGACGCCTGTTCGTGCACGAGTCGATCTACGAGGACGTGCTGGCCAAGCTGGTCGCCGCCTATCAGCAGGTCGAGAAGCGCATCGGCGATCCGACCGATCCGGCCAATCTGATGGGCCCGCTGAACAGCCGTGACGCCGTCGCCGCCTACCTGGCGGCCGTCGAGAAGGCGAAGGCGCTGGGCGGCAACGTCGAAACCGGCGGCGCCGCCATCGATCGCCCCGGCAACTTCGTGCTGCCGACCCTTATTACCGGCCTGACCAACGACGCCGAGGTCGTGCAGACGGAGACCTTCGCGCCGATCCTGTACGTGATGAAGTTCAGCCAGCTGGACGAGGCGATCGCGCTGCAGAATGCGGTGCCGCAGGGCCTGTCGTCTTCGATCTTCACGCAGAACCTCAAGGCGGCCGAAGCCTTCCTGTCCGCGGCCGGCTCGGACTGCGGCATCGCCAACGTCAACATCGGCACCAGCGGCGCCGAGATCGGTGGTGCCTTCGGTGGCGAGAAGGAAACCGGCGGTGGCCGCGAATCCGGTTCCGATGCCTGGCGCGCCTACATGCGTCGCCAGACCAACACCATCAACTACTCCGACGCGCTGCCGCTGGCGCAGGGCATCAAGTTCGACCTGTAAGCGCGTTCCGCTGCCGGGGCCGGACACGACGTCCGGCCCTTCCTCCCGAGGCCGTTGCCGTGTTCTACGACCTGATCCGACCGCTGCTGTTCCGCATGGATGCCGAACGCGCACATCACGCCACGCTGCGCCTGCTGGCGCTTGGCCACAAGCTGGGCATGGTGCGGCAGAACGTTGCCGCCCTGCCGACACGGGCCATGGGCCTGGAATTCGCCAACCCGGTCGGCCTGGCCGCGGGACTGGACAAGAACGGCGCCTGCATCGACGCGCTGGCCGCGCTCGGCTTCGGCGCCATCGAGGTCGGTACGGTCACGCCGCGTCCGCAGCCCGGCAATCCGAAGCCGCGCATGTTCCGGTTGCCCGAACACCAGGCCGTCATCAATCGCCTGGGCTTCAACAACGACGGCGTCGAGGCACTGCTGGCCAACGTCGAGCGCGCGCGCTGGCGCGGTGTCCTCGGCATCAACATCGGCCGCAACAAGGACACGCCGAACGAGCGCGCGGTGGGCGACTACCTGCACTGCCTGGAGCGGGTGTTTCCCCTGGCCAGCTACGTCACCGTCAACATATCCTCGCCCAACACCCAGGGCCTGCGGGACTTGCAGGAAGAAGAGCTGCTCAAGCGTTTTGTCGGCGGCCTGCGCGAGCGTCAGGAGCAGCTCTCCGGCCAGCACGGCCGCTACGTGCCGATGCTGATCAAGATTGCCCCGGACCTGGACGAGCCGGCGCTCGACGGGATGGCGGCGGTCATGCTCGAAGCCCGGGTCGACGGCCTGATCTGCACCAATACAACCATCGCGCGCGATGCCGTCGCCGGACATCGCCATGGCAGTGAAACCGGTGGCCTGTCCGGACGCCCGCTGATGAAGCCGGCGACCAGCGTGCTGCGTGGACTGCGCGACCGGATGGGTCCGGAGGTGACGCTCATCGGCGTCGGCGGCATCTGCAGTGGCCGCGACGCGGTGGCGAAGATCCAGGCCGGCGCCGATCTCGTGCAGTGCTACAGCGGGCTGGTCTATCGCGGACCCCGGCTGGTCGCCGAATGCGTCGAGGCGATCGCTGCAAAACGTGCGCCCCGTCACCCTTGAAAGCCGGCATCGACAAGCAGCGCTTTTGCTGGCAGCTTGTCTGACGTTCCAGCCGGCATACCGACCGGCACAGGGGGAACATGAATGACTCTGGATCTGCAGGTCGGCGTACCGCTGCGCGCCCTCAACACCTTCGGCGTCGACGTGGAAACGATGATGATGGCGCAGATCGATGCCATCGAGGACCTGCCTGAACTGTTCACGGCGATCGACGAGATCGGCCTGTCCTGGCTGCCGCTGGGCGAAGGCAGCAACGTGCTGTTCGTCGAGGACTACGACGGCATCGTCGTGCGGGCGAACCTGAAAGGCACCGATTGGCAGGGCGATCACGACGGCCTTGCGCGTGTCCGCGTCGGCGCCGCCGAGAACTGGCACCGGCTGGTCGAGTGGACCCTGGACAACGGCATGCGCGGGCTGGAGAACCTGGCCCTGATTCCGGGCAGCGTCGGCGCCGCACCGGTCCAGAACATCGGCGCCTACGGCGTTGAACTTGATCGATTCATCGCCTTCGTCGAAGCCTATGACACCCGCGAACGTCGCCTGGTGCGGCTGCCGGCATCAGAGTGCGGCTTCGGCTATCGCGAGTCGCGCTTCAAGCGCGAGCCGGAGCGCTGGCTGGTCGCCGCGGTCGAGTTCGATCTGCCGCGCGACGCCCCGACCGTGACCGCCTACGCCGGCGTCCGCGAGGAAATCGCCGCGCAGGGCACCGATGGCACCGATCCACGGGCGGTATTCGATGCCATCTGCGCCCTGCGCCGGCGCAAGCTGCCCGACCCGGCGCAGATCGGCAATGCCGGAAGTTTCTTCAAGAACCCTGTGGTGCCCGGGTTGCAGTACGCCCAGCTGCGCGATGCCTTCCCGGACCTGCCCGCCTGGCCGCAGGACGGCGGCGACCAGGTCAAGCTCAGCGCCGCCTGGCTGATCGAGCAGGCCGGCATGAAAGGCCATCGACTGGGCGATGCCGGCATCAGCGAGCGGCACGCCCTTGTTGTCGTGAATCATGGCCGCGCCAGCGGCAGGGAACTGTGGGCGCTCGCGCAGCAGGTGCGCAATGCGGTGGAAGCGCGCTTCGGTGTCCGACTCGAACCCGAGCCGAGGGTCATCGCCGCGCGCTGACGAGAGGGTGCGGGACGTGTTGTCGATCTGCGGCATTGCTCGCAGATTTGCGGCCCGCCACTGCGCTATCGTCATCCGTCCGACAAGGGGAGTCCTCCATGGCCGAGACCATCGCCACCCTGCCCGGCTGCCACCCGGCACCATCCGACCATCCAGGGACCAGCCGGAGGCGCCGCCATGAGCCGACCTGATTCCGCGCTGCTCGACCTGGCCCGGCGCCGGCTGCTCGGCGTCCTGCCCGGCCTGTTTTCCGACCCTACGCCGCCGCCGATGCGACGTCCCGGCAAGCCACCGGTGTACGCGGAGGCGGAACAGGACCCGGATCTGCAACCGGCCGCGGTCACGACGCCGCCGGCGCTGGTGCGCTGGCTCAATCGCGCCACGTTCGGCACCACGCCCGCCTTGCTGGCCGAGGTCAACGGACTGGGCGGGAACGACGATGCCCGCTGGCAGGCCTGGGTGGACCAGCAGCTCAATCCGGCTGCCATCAACGATCCCCAGGTCGATGCCCGGCTGACGGCGGCGAGCCATCCGACGCTGTTCAAGTCACTGAGCGAACTGTGGACGCAACACCATGCCGTGACGACGGACTATGGCGTGCGCATGCGCCCGATCACCGAAAGCGAATGCGCCAAGGTCGTGCGCGCCGTCTACAGCCGGCGGCAGCTCTACGAAGTCGTGGTCGATTTCTGGCACGACCACTTCAGCACCTTCGGCTGGCACTACGACGGCGGGCCGGTGTTCCCGCATTACGACCGCGACATCATCCGTGCCCACGCTCTGGGCAACTTCCGGGCAATGCTCGGCGGTGTCACCCGCGCGACGACGATGATGTACTTCCTCGACCTGCGTTCGAACCGTCGCGACGGGCCGAACGAGAACTACGCGCGCGAGCTGGTGGAGCTGCACACGCTGGGCGCCGAGAACTATGCCGGCGTGCTGCGTCCGGATGATCCGTCGCTGCCCAGCGGACAGGCCAATGACGGTGTCAACGTGCGACTGAAGTACGTGGACGAGGATGTCTACAGCGCCACGCGCGCCTTCACCGGCTGGACCATACGCGATGGACACTGGCAGTTCCCCGCGGAAAACGACGGCCAGTTCACCTTCAGGCCGGGCTGGCACGACAACTACAGCAAGTGGTTTCTCAACCGCTTCATCCAGAGCTACAAGGGCGACGACGACGGCGAGATCGTGCTGAACACGCTGGCCGCGCACCCCGGCACGGCCACGCATGTATGCCGCAAGCTGTGCCGCCGGCTGGTTGGCGACAATCCCCCGGAAAGCCTGGTACAGAGCGCGGCACAGGTCTTCGGACAGCACTGGCAGGCGGCCGACCAGATCGCCCGCGTGATCCGGCACATCCTGCTGTCCAGCACCTTCAAGGCGGCGTTCAACCAGAAGATGGCGCGGCCGTTCACCATCGCCATGGCCGCGTTGCGCGGCCTGCAGGCGGACTACACGCCGGTGTGGGACAACACCAGCAACTGGACGACGACCGAAGAGTTCATCTCGCACCTGCGCGCGACCGGGCATGGACCGTTCTACTGGCCGGCGCCGAACGGCTACCCCGACCGCCAGGAGGCATGGTCGAGTTCCGGCGCGCTGGCGATGACCTGGAAGCTGCTGGCGCACTTCACGACCATGCGCCAGGTACGCGGCGACAACCAGTCGCCGCTGGTCGCCGATATCGTGGCGCAGACCATGACCGCACTGCCCAATGCCGCCCAGCGGACGGCGGGCGGCATCATCGATTACTGGCTCGGGCGCCTGTACGGATTCCAGCCGGAACCGGCGCGACGCGCCCAGCTCGTCGATTTCCTTCGCCAGAACGCGGCGGCCGATGCGCCGCTGGACATCACCACGGATGCCTGGGCGAACGCGAACAACCCGAGCGCGTTCTACACGCAGTCACGCCTGCGCTACGCGGTCGCGCTGATCCTGTGCGCGCCCGACTACTTCCGCCGCTGAGGAGCGCGACATGAGCATGAATCGACGCGATTTCCTGCGCACCAGCTCGCTGGCGACCCTCGCCGTCGGCGCCGGCGCGCGCACCCGCGTGGCACTCGGCAATCCCGATGCGGCGACCAGCGATGTACTGGTGTTCGTGTACTTGCGCGGTGGCATTGATGGCCTGAGCCTGGTGGCACCGGTCGCCGGCGAGCTCCGCACGCAATACGAACAGGCGCGCAGCGCAACCCGCATTCCGGCCACCGGCGCGAACGCCGCGCTGCCGCTTGGCAGCAGCGGCTGGGGCCTGCATCCGCGTGCCAGCGGACTGCACGGCCTCTTCCAGGCCAGCCGGCTCGCCGTCGTGCATGCGGTCGGCATGCTGCACGAGCCGGTCACGCGCAGCCATTTCGAGGCCCAGGCCTTCATGGAATTCGGCCTCAACGGACAGGCCGGTACGCAGGGCTGGTTGACCCGCCACCTGATCAGCGGTGGGCTGCCGGCCAATGTCTCCATTCCCTCGGTGAGCGCCGGTGCGATCACGGCGACCAGCCTGCTGGCCAGCACCGAGACGATCACCATGGCGAACCTGCAACAGTTCCGCCTGAATACCGGCCCCTGGAACTGGAACCACAGCACGCAGGGCACGCCGGCGGGCGCACTCGGCTTCGCGGAAGTGCTGCCGCAGCTCTGGCAGGGCAGCGACATCCTGGAGCGCAAGGGACAGCAGGCTCACGATGCGCTGGCGATCATCCGGCCGATCGCTGGTGAAACGTATACACCCGGCAACGGCGCACAATATCCGAGCGGCACGCTCGGCGACCAGCTGCAGATGCTGGCCAACCTGATCAAGCGCCAGGAACTCGGCCTGCGCGTGGCGACGGTGGATGTCGGCGGCTGGGACACCCACAACGGCCAGGGCAATCCGACGCAGAGCTACGATTACTTCGGCAACCAGGTGGAACCACTATCGCGCGCACTCACCGCGTTCTACACCGATCTGAACGGCAGCGGCGCCGGCAATCATGCCGGGCGCGTCAGCGTGGTCGTGATGAGCGAGTTCGGTCGCCGCGTGCTCGAGAACGACGCCGGTGGCACCGACCACGGCTACGGCAACGTCGCACTGGTCATGGGCGGCACCGTCAACGGGGGCGTCTACGGCACGTTCCCCGGCCTCGGCACCAACCAGCTGTTCGAGCGCGCCGATGTCGGCGTGACCACGGACTACCGGCAGATCCTCAGCGAATGCCTCCTGCGCCGCCTGGGCAATCCCTATCTCGGACACGTTTTCCCCGGCCTGAACAGCTACACGCCACTCGGGCTGTTCAGCGATGCCACTGGACTGGCCCCGAACTGGGGCGGCTTCGACCACCTTTTCGACAACGGCTTCGAAGCGGCCTGAGCCCGGCAGACGCAGGCCCGCGGCGCGACATGGCGTTTGCCGGACGAGGGGCCGGGCGCGGTCCAGCGCGTGAGCGCGGCACGCGCGGGATCACGCGCATTGCCGCGCGCATTGACGTTGGCGCCGGCGCTGCTTACCATGCGTCGGCTGATCGTCGGGGTATAGCTCAGCCTGGTAGAGCGCCAGCTTTGGGAGCTGGATGTCGAGAGTTCGAATCCCTCTGCCCCGACCACTTTCTTCCGCGCCTCCGCGCACATCCGTCGCCGCAGGCGCGACGCGAACCCTTCCGATTGCGTCGTTGTATTCTCCCGGCCGTACGCGCCCGTAGCTCAACAGGATAGAGCACCGGCCTTCTAAGCCGGTGGTTGCAGGTTCGATTCCTGCCGGGCGCGCCATCCACTTCGGACTACTGGCATTCCGCCGGCTGTGTGCACTAGAATGCGCGCCCCAGCGGTGGATGTAGCTCAGACGGTTAGAGCACCGGATTGTGATTCCGGGGGTCGCGGGTTCGAATCCCGTCTTCCACCCCACCTCGTTTGATGGCGTCGTCCGCTTCTGTCGACCACTCTGGCATCTCGACACGGACATCCAAAGACGCTGGATCGAGTGTGGTTCCGAGGCTTGCCAAGCCCGGAACAAGGCGGCACAATTCCGCCTCTGCGCGTCATCGGCGGGCTGTTAGCTCAATGGTAGAGCAGCTGACTCTTAATCAGTAGGTTCGGGGTTCGAGTCCCTGACAGCCCACCAACCCAACCCGATTGCTCGCGCAATGTTCCAGAACGATGGCGCGGGCGAGAGTGGCGGAACTGGTAGACGCGCTGGATTTAGGTTCCAGTGGGGCAACCCGTGAGAGTTCGAGTCTCTCCTTTCGCACCACACCGCTGATCGTCGACTCCCCATTGTGACGCAGGCCATGAAGGCCGGCGCACGATTTCCTTGCAGGACCACCCATGCAGATTTCACTGGAAAACACCGGCACGTTCGAGCGCAAGCTCACCGTCACCCTTCCCTCCTCGCGCCTGGACGACGTCGTCCGCAGCCGCCTGCAGGATCTCAGCCGTGAAGTGCGTCTGAAGGGTTTCCGCCCCGGCAAAGTGCCGATGTCGGTGATCCAGAAGCGCTACGGCAACCAGGTGCGCGAGGAAGCCCTGGGTGAGCTGATCCGTGACAGCTTCGGCGAAGCGCTGCGCCAGGAAAACCTGCGCCCGGCGATGTCGCCGCGCATCACGCCGGTCGGCGACATCGGCGGCGAGCAGTTCGCCTATACCGCCGAATTCGAGGTGCTGCCGGAACTGGCCACGATCGATGTCAGCGGCCTCAGCATTGAACGCGTGCAGTCCAACGTCGAAGACGCCGACATCGATCGCATGATCGAAACCCTGCGCCTGCAGCGCCGCACATGGAATCCGGTCGAGCGTGGCGCCGGCAATGGCGACATGGTGCTGTTCGAGCATCACGCACAGGCCGGTGACGCACGCTTTCCGGTCGAGGGCAACGAGCGCGCCGGCACGATCCTGGGCTCCGGCGCCATGCTGCCGGCTTTCGAAACCGAACTGGCGGGACTGCAGGTCGGCGACGAGAAGACTTTCAAGGTCGAGTTCCCGGCCGACTGGCGTAACAACCCGGAACTGGCCGGCAAGACCGCTGATGTCACCGTCAAGGTGACCAAGGTGCACGAGTCGCGTGTTCCCGAGGTCGATGCCGATTTCATCAAGAGCTTCGGCATCGCCGACGGCAGCGTCGAGCAGTTCCGTTCCGACGTTCGCGCCAACCTGCAGCGCGAGCTGAACTCGGCCATCGCCGGTCGCCTGAAGCAGTCGGTCATCGACAAGCTGCTGGCGGCCTATCCGGATCTCGAAGTGCCCAAGGGCATGGTGTCAATGGAAGCCGCCGCGCTGCACGCCGACGCCCAGCGCACTTTCGCGCAGGCGCAGCAGGCCGGCCGCCAGCTGCCGCCGGTGCCGGCCGTGGAAGCGTTCGAGGAAACGGCGCTGCGCCGCGTCCGTGCCGCCGTCCTCATCGGTGCGATCGCGCAGCAGAACGACATCCGCCTGGAAGAGTCCCGCCTGCGCGAAGCGCTGGCGACGATCGCCTCGACCTACGAGGACCCGGAAGAGGTCATCCAGCTGTACTACAGCAACCAGCAGCTCATGGGCGGCCTGCAGCAGCGCGTCATGGAAGACCAGGTCGCCGAGTGGGTGGCGGAAAAGGCCAAGGTCGAAGTGCGCGAGATTCCGTTCACCGAGGTCATGAATCCGCAGACCGCCTGACGGCGGGCCGGTAGCGGTTCAGGACGACGCGGCCCACGGGCCGCGTCGTCGTTTCCGGAACCACCCTGCCCGGCGCAAACCCGAACGCCTTGTGCGCGGCGACCCGCGCCCCCATCTGATCTGGCATGCTGTAGGCCTGAATCCGGAGACTCCCGATGTACCCACCGTCCTTCAATCCCCAGAACCTGAACCTGGTTCCGGTCGTCGTCGAACAGACCTCGCGTGGAGAGCGCGCCTATGACATCTACTCGCGCCTGCTGAAGGAACGCGTGGTGTTCATGGTCGGTCCGGTGGACGACTACATGGCCAACGTGGTCGTTGCCCAGTTGCTGTTCCTCGAGTCGGAGAATCCGGACAAGGACATCTCGCTGTACATCAACTCGCCCGGCGGTTCGGTGAGCGCCGGCCTGGCGATCTATGACACCATGCAGTTCCTGAAGCCGGACGTCAGCACCATGTGCATTGGCCAGGCCGCGAGCATGGGCGCGCTGCTGCTCACCGCCGGTGCCAAGGGCAAGCGCTATTCACTGCCGCATTCGCGGATCATGATCCACCAGCCGTGGGCGGGGGGCATTTCCGGCCAGGCGACGGACATCTCGATCCACGCCAAGGAAATCCTCGACACCCGCGAGCGACTGAACCGCATCCTTGCCAAGCACACCGGCCAGGACGTGGAAACCATCGCCCGCGACACCGAGCGCGACAACTTCATGGCTGCGGACGTGGCGAAGAAGTACGGCCTTATCGACGAGGTGCTGGAGCGCCGCGCCGACGTCGCCGCGAGCTGATACAGGGATGTCCACTTCACCGGGTCGCCTGATCGAGGACGACGCAGCACTGAAGGCGCTGCTCGAC
The DNA here is from genome assembly GCF_004343305.1 of Pseudofulvimonas gallinarii. Taxonomy (GTDB): domain Bacteria; phylum Pseudomonadota; class Gammaproteobacteria; order Xanthomonadales; family UBA2363; genus Pseudofulvimonas; species Pseudofulvimonas gallinarii. Next base: position 187,580 of record NZ_SMAF01000001.1, read on the forward strand.
GGCACCCGGCGCATTGCCGTGCTGGGCATCAAGACCGAAGCCCAGCACGACCAGCCGGCGTTCTACGTGCCGGCTTACATGGCCGACGCCGGCTTCGACATGGTTCCCGTGCCGGTCTATTACCCGGAGGTGCGCGAGATCCTCGGCCGGCCGGTCGTGCGCTCGTTGCGTGCCATCGAAGGCCCGGTGGACCTGGTCAACGTCTTTCGGCGTCCGTCCGACCTGCCGGCGCATCTGGATGACCTGATCGCCCTCGCCCCCCGCGCCGTCTGGCTGCAGAGCGGCATCCGCGACGACGCATTCGCCGCCGCCCTGGTTGCCTCCGGGATCGACGTGGTGCAGGATCGCTGCCTCATGGTCGAGCACCGGCGCCTGCGCACCCGCTGATCGCCACCTGGGAACTCAATCCTCCGGCGGCGGCTGCCTGACCGGCACCGGCACGTTGCAGAGCTCGACCTTTCCGACCGGGTGCACGAACCATTCCTCGCGCCGGTTGCGACGCGATTCGACCAGCCGCTCGAAGGCCGGCGTGTCCGTCCGCATCACCTGCAGCGGAACGCGTTCCGCCTCCGGCACATCGCTGCCCAGCCGGATCGAACGTATTGCGATGCGCTGCGCCGCATCCTCGAAGAATCCCATCGGCCCGCGACCGCGTGGAAGGCCACCGAGCACTTCCATGCCCGTCAGCACCCGGCCAACCAGCGTGATGTTGCGGTCCAGATGCCGCGGGCTGTGGCCGGTCACCACGTACAGCTCGCTGCCATTGCTGGAATCCGCCGCGTTCTCGCGCCCGGCGCCGACGGCGGCATAGCAGTGCGCCAGCCAGGCCTGGTCGCCGTCGGCCGCACTTTCACGCGCCACCGGGAATCCGTTCGACCAGCCCACCTGCGGTGCATAGACATCGCCATCCGGCAGGCGGGTGAATGCAACCGCGGACGCAGCCACCGTGAACTCCGCTGGCAACTGCCGTTCCGCCGCGCCGAGTTCACGTGCGCGGTCGGCATTTCCGGATTCGGGATCGCCCCATTGCACGACGTAGTTCTCCTGCACGCGCACGATCGCCAGGCCGTCCCAGTATTTCTGGCGCGCCAGCTTGCGGATGTTGGCGACATGCGCCGGCGCGAAGGCCGGTGCCAGCTCGATCACGACGCGTCCGGCTTCCAGGTCCAGGTAAAGCAGATCCGCCAGCTCCGGCGTGCGCCAGTCCGACGCCGTGGTCGCCCCCAGCACGTCGGCCATGGTCAATGGTCGCGCGCCGCCTTCGGATCGGCCGAAGGCCGTCGAGACCAGCGCCAAACCCAGGCACGCCGCTGTAAACATTCCCCGCCTCATCGAAGCCCTCCGTTGCCCAGGCCCGCAGCTTAGCGCGGCATCGTGGGCAGGATCACGAAGCCGGTGTCGCCAGTTTCAGCCCGACGAGCCCGGCGACGATGAGCACGATGCTGGCGATGCGCAGCGCACTGGCCGACTCGCCGAACACGATGATGCCGACCACGAAGGCACCGACCGCGCCGATGCCGGTCCAGACCGCGTATGCAGTGCCCAGCGGCAGCACGCGCATGGCCAGCGCCAGCAACCAGAAGCTGAAGATCATGCAGGTCACCGTGACCATGCTGGCGACAGGCCTGCTGAAACCTTCGGAGAATTTCAGGCCGACGGCCCAGGCGACTTCCAGCAGCCCTGCCGCGAACAGGTAGATCCATGCCATGTCCGGCTCCCCATGTCCTGATCGGGTCGGGGCCGTCCCCTGGATGAAGCGGTCACCGCCTTGCACGATGCGCCGGCGTCGGGTCGTCCCGACGCCCACACAGGCTAGCCATGGACCGGCACAGGCTCAAGCGCCGCCGTCACTTCCATTCATGCGCTGGCGGGCATGCCGCGCGGTCAGTCCAGGCACACCCGCAGCAGTGCCTTGAGCACCGGCGTCACCATATCGGCGCGACCTTCATCCCAGGCGAAGGTACCCTCGTCCATGTAGGTGCGCTGCGCCAGTTCCAGCTGCACGGCGTGCACGCCTTCGTCCGGACGGCCGTAGTGCCGGGTGATGTACCCACCCTTGAAACGGCCGTTGACGACATGGGTGTAGCCATCCTGGGCGGCGAGGACGGCGCCCAGCCGGCGCGCAAGATCCGGCGAACAGCTGCCGCCATCGGCCGTGCCGAGGTTGAAGGCGGGCAGCTCGCCTTCGAACAGGAAAGGGAGGAAGCCACGGATGGAATGGCCTTCCCACAACACCACGCGCCCGTGCAGCGCACGCAGTCGTTCGAGTTCGCAGGCCAGCGCCTCGTGATACGGATGCCACCAGGTCTCGACGCGCTCCGCGATCTCCGTGGCATCGGGTTCGGCGCCGGGCAGATACACGGGCTCACCGCTGAACTGCACGGTCGGGCACAGCCCGGTCGTGTTCTGGCCCGGATACAGCGAGCGATCATCCGGCGGCCGGTTCAGATCGACCACGTAACGCGACCAGCGCGGCACGATCATCGAGGCGCCGAGCTCGCGGGCGAAGGCATAGAGCCTGCTGACATGCCAGTCGGTATCCGGCGCACGCCGGGCCGAGGGCGTCATGCGTTCTGCGAGTCCGGCGGGAATTTCGCTGCCGTCGTGCGGCAGGCTGACCAGGAGCGGCGCGTCGCCGCGGTGCAGTTGAAAGATTTCCACGTCCGGCAGTGTACGACGCGTCCGCAGGGTTTGGCAGCCAGCCTAGAATGACCGCTCGCGCCGCCGCCTGGATCCAGGCGATCGCCCCCCCGCCGGTCCGGATTACTTCGATGAGCCTTGCCGTTGAACTCGTCGGCTTCGCCGCCGCCACGCTGACCACGCTGTCCTTCGTTCCGCAGGCGATCAAGACCTGGCGCAGTCGCGATACACGCGCCCTGTCGCTGTCCATGTATGCCGCCTTCACCGTAGGCGTCGGCTGCTGGCTGGCCTACGGCCTGCTTCTGGGCTCCTGGCCGATGATCTTGTCCAACATCGTCACGTTGACGCTGGCGGCGATGATCCTGGTACTGAAAATCCGCCACGGCTGATCACGACGCCGGCGCATCATCGGACGCCGCCCGGAAGAACACTCCGGTCAGCGGCACCTCCAGGGCTTCGCAAATCCGGAAATCCCGCTACAGAGACGGCGCATGGCGCCCGCCTTCCAGCGCGATGATCGTCTGGCGCATCACGCCGCAGCGCGGCGCCGGCGATTCCTGGGTCATCTCGCCGCGCTCCAATCGCAGGGGCGGGGGTGAATGCCGAGGAACGTGCCCGCCATGTCAGTGCCGTTTGCCCCGGTTACAGCGCACCTGCACCGCGAACTCGACCCGCTGCGACACCACCCGCGGACGTATCAGCAGCGGCGCCAGCAAGGCCGGCGTCGCCGACGCCAGGCGTTCGGGCGGCGTCACCGCCAGCGCGGCCTGACGTTCGGCCAAGGTCCAGCGGCCTGCGCTGGAGGTGCCCGCGGGGATCCGGCGAGCGCGCCCGTCGACCTCGACACGCCCTCGCCAGCGCGTGCCCGGCATACCGGAGAATACCGGCCACGCGATCGCCATCGTCACGACGTTGGGTCCAGCCCGGCGCATCCGGGAAGTCGGTGACCGGGCCGGGCAAGGCGAACAGCGCAGCCCGGCCGCGACGCAGGCCATCGCCTGGGCTAGGCACAGCAGTCCGATCCGTGCATTCCACTCCACCGGCGAGGCGGGCACTTCCAGCGATCGGCCGACAGCGTGGATATCCACCAGAGCGACAGGCACATGGTGGCCAGCACGATGGCGATGCCGACATCTCGCGAATCGGATCCGAAGATGCCGGGCCCAGCAAGACCCACCCCAGCCGGACCACCAGGATCGCCGCGGCCGCGACGGCCAGCACCCGCCGAATCATGGGCCCCACAGGGCCATCCGCAATCGACTTGATCTATGGCTCACGTTACATGTGGCCGCGACTGATGTAAAAACTGTTTGACAACGCTTGCGAAACGCGGGGTCTGGCACCATGTCAGGTCCATTCTCCCGACCGGATGACCTCCCCATGTCCCAGGCCATCGCTGTGACCACCGCCGACTTCGAAGCCGAAGTCATCCACGCCTCCATGGACCTGCCGGTCCTGGTGGATTTCTGGGCGCCCTGGTGCGCGCCCTGCCGCTCGCTCGGCCCGATCCTCGACAAGCTCGCCGAAGAGTTTGCCGGTCGCCTGAAGGTGACCAAGATCAATACTGACGAGGAACCGCAGCTGGCCGGCTTGTTCGGCATCCGCAGCCTGCCGACGGTGGTGCTGATGAAGGACGGGCAGCCGGTCGACCACTTCATGGGCGCGCAGCCGGAAGGGGTGGTCCGGCAATGGCTGGAACCCCATCTCGGCGCGCTGCCGGAAGTGGAAGCGCCCGCCGTCGCAGCGGCACCGACCGCCGTCGATGCGGATACCGCGCTCGCCGAGGCGCGCCGCGCACTGGCTGAATCACCTGACACCGCGGAACTGAAACTGGATCTGGTCGAAGCGCTGCTGCGCAAGCAGGAAATCGACGAAGCACGCACCCGCCTGGGCGAGTTGCCCGCCGCCGAAGCCGAATCGGACCGCGGCCGCCGCCTGGCCAACCAGCTGGCGTTCGTGCAGGTCGCCCAAGGCGCGCCGTCGATCGCGGAGCTCGACGCACGGCTGCTGCGTGATCCGGACGACCACCCTGCGCGCCACCTGCTCGGCGTCCGCCTGCTTCTCGACGGCGATGCGCCGACGGCGCTGGAAAGCTTCCTGGAATTGATGCGACGCGACCGCAAGTTCGGCGACGACCTCGGCCGCAAGTCGCTGGTGCAGGCGTTCAGCCTCGTCGACGACGCCGACCTGGTCGCACAGGTCCGCCGCCGCATGTCCAGCCTGCTTTTCTGAGCGAACCCATGAGCATCGAAATCGTTTCCGAACAACGCTGCCACGGCGGCACCCAGGGCATTTACCAGCATGCGTCCGACGCCACCGGCGGAAACATGCGGTTCTCCGTCTTCGTGCCGCCGGCGGCGGGCGACGGGAAATATCCCGCCCTCTACTTCCTGGCCGGCCTGACCTGCACCGAGGAAACGTTCATCATCAAGGCCGGCGCGCAGCGCCTGGCCGCCGAACTCGGCCTGGTCCTCGTCGCGCCCGACACCAGCCCACGCGACACCGGCCTGGACGGGGCCACGGGCGACTGGGAGTTCGGCGAAGGCGCCGGCTTCTATGTCGATGCCACGCAGGCGCCGTGGTCGACCCGTTTCAACATGCACCGCTATGTCGCGGAGGAACTGCCTGCCCTGGTCGAAGCGCACTTCCCGGTCGATCCGTCGCGCCGCGGCATCTTCGGGCATTCAATGGGCGGCCATGGCGCACTGACCCTCGCCCTGCGCCATCCCGGCCGCTACCGCTCGGTCTCGGCCTTCGCACCGATCGTCTCACCTGCGCAGGTCCCCTGGGGCCGGAAGGCGTTTCCGCGCTACCTCGGCGAGGACGAGACGACCTGGCGGGGCTGGGACGCGACGGCCCTGGTCGAGGACGGCCATCGCTTCGATGGCGAGATCCTCATCGACCAGGGCGAAGCCGACCGCTTCCTCGAGGCGCAGTTGCAGCCGGAACGCTTCGCCTCGGCCTGCAGGGACGCCCGCCAGGCGCTGCGCTTGCGCATGCAGGCCGGATACGACCACAGCTACTGGTTCATCCAGACCTTCATCGACGACCACCTGCGCCACCACGCCCGCGCGCTGGAGGGTTGACCCGGCATCCCCTCCCGCATTCCGGGGGCTTCACGGCCTGCCGGCAGTCGGCAACAATGCCGCACCGGGCGGCGAAGGTCGCGGCCCACAATTGGAGTCGCTCATGCGCGCATTGCTGTTGTCCCTCCTCCTTGTCTTCGGCCTGTCCGCCACGCCGGCGCGCGCCGCCGACGTCATCGAAACCATTTCCGCCCAGCGCGTCGTCGACCTGCTGGGGCAGGCCGGCTTCGTCGGCGCGGAAATCGACGCCGACGAAGATGTCCTGGTGAACATGCAGGGATATCGCGTCCTCATCCTGGTCGGCACCTACAAGGGCAAGAACCTCTCGATGCGCTTCGCGCTGGCGGGCACAAAGGCCACCCACGAGACGGTCAACCAGTTCGACACCGAGAAGCGCTTCGGTCGCGCCTATCTCGACCGCGACGGCGATCCGGTGCTGGAAGCGGACCTGGATCTGGAGGGCGGCGTCACCGAAGCACGTGTGGTCGACTACTTCCGCACCTACAACCAGCTGATGGTCCACTTCCTCCGCGCGGTGCTGTGACCGCGGAAGGTCCTGCTCCAGCCGGCCGCGCAACGCTGGCCGGCTTCGCCGCCATCTGCCTGTGGTCGACGCTGGCGGTGCTGACGCTCGGCACCGCCGGCATGCCGCCGTTCCTGCTGCTTGCGCTGGGCTTCGGTATCGGCGGCCTGCTCGGCCTGGCCCTGCTGGTGCGTCCCGGCGGCGCCGGCCTGCAGGCATTGAGACAGCCGCCGCAGGCGTTCCTGCTTACGACCGCTTCGCTGTTCGGCTATCACGCGCTGTACTTCATCGCGCTCAAGTCGGCGCCGGTGGTGCAGGCCAACCTGATCAACTACCTCTGGCCCCTGTTGATCGTGGTGTTCGCGGCGCTGCTGCTGCGCCAGCGCGTCGCCGGCCGGCAATGGCTGGGCGTGCTGACGGGACTGGCCGGCGCGATCCTGATCGTCACCGGCGGTGCCCGCATCGGCATCGATCCGGCGCATTTGCCGGGCTACCTCGCCGCCCTCGGTGCGGCCGTCACCTGGGGCATTTATTCGGTGCTCAACCGCCGTTTCGCCCAGGTGCCTTCCGCCACCATCGCCGGACCCTGCCTGGTCGTGTCCGTCCTCGGCGCGATCTGCCACGTCGTCCTGGAAAACGGGATCGCATGGGATGTGCGCACCGCCGCCATCGTCCTCGCGATGGGACTGGGGCCGGTGGGCATCGCCTTCTGGCTGTGGGATATCGGCACCAAGCGCGGCAGCCTGCCGGTGCTGGGCAACCTCGCCTACGCAACGCCCCTGCTTTCGACGCTTTGGCTGCTGATCGCCGGTGCCGCGACACCGCACTGGAGCCAGGCGGTGGCCTGCCTGCTCATCATCACGGGCGGACTGCTGGGGACCGCCAACGTCCGTGCGCCGCGGCGCTGATCGCCGTGCCCACCTGCGCTAAGGTAGGGCTCCGGTGACGGGAGGACATTGGCGATGAAAAGCTCTGCCGTACTTGGCCTGGCGCTGGGCCTGCTGTGCGCTCCGGCCGCCGCCGACGACGTGCTCCGTTTCCTGGATGCCCCCGATCGTCGCGGTGGCCAGGTACTCGCACCACCGAACTGCCAGGGCGGCCTGCGCAATGACGACGGCAGTTTCGAAGGCGCGACCGGCTACGCCAATGCGGTCCAGGTCGGTGCCTACGTCATGGCGCTCGACATTCCCGCAGGTTTCCAGCCGACGCGGGTCTGCCTGTGCTGGACGCGGGGCCCGTTCAACAACGGGACGGACCTGGACTTCGACGTCGTGTTCTTCGCCGACGACGGGGTCGGTGCCAAGGGCGAACCCGGTTTCCCGGGCACCGAACTGGGCCGCACCAGTGCCCGGGCGGAAGCCATCCCCGAGTTCCTGAAAGACGGCGTCGCCATGTACCCGGTCGATCTGCCACCGGAACTGCGCGCGCTGTCCGGCCGGATCCATGTCGGCGTGGAATGGCAGCCCTTCGTCAACCGGCAATTCTTCAACTGCAACGACACCGAAGCGGAGGGGTCGACGGAACGGCCGGTATTCGAGGGCTACAGCCACGTTCCGCCGGAGCCGTTCTGGTCGCCGCTGTCACCGATGCGTCCGACGTATCGAGCCTTCGGTACCGTGCTGTACGGCGAGCTCGTTGCCGCACACGATTTCGAATGTCGCGACGATCTTCCGGGCTGCATTCCGCCGCCCTGAGCAGCGCGGTTCACGTCACCGGCAAGGGTGGCGGATAGCGGCGCCCTTCGCGCACCGGCTGGAAACAGGGCGCGTCGTGATAGAAGTCGACGGTTCCCGCGCGCGGATGCCAGCCCGGCACGCCGGCCAGCGGCAGCGGACGCAGCTCCAGGGGATCGTTCAGCACCTGGCCGCTGCGGATCGCGCTCACCAGCGTATCCCGCGCGCGCCACGGATCGTCGCCGAGGACGACCATTGCCTTGCCGACCAGCCAGGGCTGCGGGTACAGCGCGTGTTCCAGCAGCGCGTGACCGAAAACGTGGATGTGGATGCGGTGCCGCCAGGCGCTGCCACCGTCGAGGAACAGCGTCGACCAGTCGTGCCGGTCCCAGGCAGGCAGCAGCGACGCGTCAGGCATCACGACGACGATACCGGCTTCGTCGAAGTGCGTCAGCGCGCATTGTCCGCGCGTCCTTTCGCGCCGGCCGACGATGCCGATATCGGCCACCTGGCGGGCGTTGAGGGCGCGCTTCAGGGCTGGATACTCCATCCAAACCAGCGCGTTCAGCAGGTCGTGCCAGTTGTCGGGACGCGTCGCCACACGTCCTGTCGCGGCAATGCGCGTTTCGTAGTGATGGCCATCGGCAAGCAGTGCCGCATCCTGGCGTACAAAGCGGATGCCCGGATCGACGGCGCCCATGCGCCGGTCGAGTTCATCCAGCGCCGGCCAGTGTTCCGCTCGCAGCAGGTCCAGATGTCGCGCGTAAGCGGCGAAGGCCGGATGGTCGAAACAGGCGGAATCCACCGTCCCGCGCAACGGCGCGACGAAGCGCATCAGTCGTCGGCGGACACGCCAAGCGGCCGCGCGAACAGGTCATGCTCGTCGCAGGCTTCGATCACCACGTCGATGATGTCGCCGGGCTTGACGCCCTCCACCTGCTGCACATGGACCACGCCGTCGATCTCCGGCGCATCGGCCATCGAGCGCGCAGTGGCCAGGTCGTCTTCGGCGACATCGACGATCACCTTCTGCACGGTACCGATCTTGCGTTCCAGGCGCGCGGCACTGATCGCGGCCTGGTGCTCCATGAAACGCGCCAGCCGCTCCTCGCGCACCTCATCCGGCAGCGCGCCGGGAAGATCATTCGCCGCCGCGCCGTCGATCGGTGAATAGGCGAAGGCGCCGACGCGGTCGAGCTGCGCCTCGTCGAGGAAATCCAGCAGTTCCTCGAACTCCGCTTCCGTTTCGCCGGGAAATCCGACGATGAAGGTGGAGCGGATGGTCAGCTCCGGACAGGCCGCGCGCCACGCCTTGACGCGGTCGAGCACGCGCTCGACATTGCCAGGCCGCTTCATCAGGCGGAGGACGCGCGGGCTTGCGTGCTGGAATGGAATGTCGAGGTAAGGCAGCAGACGCCCCGCGGTCATCAGCGGGATCACCTCGTCGACGTGCGGATAGGGATAGACGTAATGCAGGCGGGTCCAGACACCCAGTTCCGACAGGCCTTCGCACAGTTCCGTCATGCGCGTACGCCAGGCACGGCCGCGCCATTCGCGTTCGGCGTAGCGCAGGTCGACGCCATAGGCGCTGGTGTCCTGCGAAATCACCAGCAGCTCGCGCACGCCGCCGCGGACAAGCCGTTCGGCCTCGCGCAGCACATCGTCGACCGGGCGCGACACCAGGTCGCCGCGCATCGACGGAATGATGCAGAAGCTGCAGCGATGGTTGCAGCCTTCGGATATCTTCAGGTAGGCGTAGTGCTTCGGCGTCAGCTTGATGCCGGTACCCGGCACCAGGCTGGTGAACGGGTCGTGCCGCGGCGGCAGCGCCTCGTGCACGGCGGTCAGCACGCTGGCGTAGTCCTGCGGGCCGCTGATCGAGAGCACGCCCGGGTGCGCCTCGCGGATGAGGTCGGCGCGCTTGCCGAGGCAGCCGGTGACGATCACCTTGCCGTTCTCCGAAATCGCTTCCCCGATCGCATCCAGCGATTCGGTCACGGCCGCCTCGATGAAGCCACAGGTATTGACCACCACGACATCGGCATCGTCGTAGGTGCCGACGACATCATATCCCTCGACCTTCAGCTGGGTGAGGATGCGCTCGGAATCGACGAGCGCCTTCGGACAGCCAAGGCTGACGAAACCGACTTTGGGCTGGCTGGTGGACATGGAGATGGGCCGGGAAAGAAGGCCGCGGATTATAGCCGCCTGCCTCCATGAGGGCCGTGCCGCGGCAGAACCCGGGCTTTCCAAGGAGCGGAACAGGCGTTTCGGACACCCAGGACTTCCGGCCGTTGCGGATTGCGAACAAGGTCGTAGCCTGCGCCGCTACCGCCCGCCGCCGCCGCAATACCGCCGCGTCGGGCCGCGGGCAGTCCCGCCCTGGCCGTCCCGACGCGTTTCCATGCAGTTGATCGACGACCCCAGCGCCTGCCTGCAGCTTGCACCCACGCTGGATTCTGGCCGGCCGTTTGCCACGACCGCCGCGGGCTGGCGCTGATCCACAAGATCGACGGCTGGATCAGGTGTGCGTGGCGCCCGATATCGCCGCCGCGCTGCCCAGGTGGACAGCCGGCGGAAGAAACGTCGCCGTCGACGGCGGGACGACCCGTTCGCTGGCCGAGCCGCTCGCCTGGCGCCAGGACGCGGCGGGACGTGTCCCGGGGTTGGCGCTGGAGGACGGCCGCGAGCGCGAACGGACCGTGGCCGGCTCTTTCTGAACCGGCCTGCGCCGGGCCGCCCCGCCGGCCCGGCGCGTCGATACGTCGCCGGGCCAGGACTGCGTATGATCATGCAGGTATCCGGTGGAGCCGACATGGGCGAACGTATCCAGATTCCCACCCAGGGCATGCAGTGCATCGGCGCCTGGCTGGCGCGACCGGCCGGCGCCCCCGTCGGCGGCGTGGTGATCGTGCAGGAGATCTTCGGTGTCAACGCGCACATCCGCAGCCTCGTCGAGCATTACGCATCGCTGGGCTTCGCGGCGATCGCCCCGGCAGTGTTCGACCACGTCGAAGCGGACGTCGAGCTGGGCTATGACGAGCCCGGCGTGGAGCGCGGTCGCGCCCTCGCCGCCGCTGTCGGTTTCGAGCGCGCGCTCGAAGCGGTGGTCAGCGCCGCCGAAGCGATCGCGTCGGCGGGCCGGATCGCCGCGATCGGGTTCTGCTGGGGCGGAACCGTTTCCTTCCTTGCCAACACGCGCCACGGCATGCCGGCCGCGAGTTATTACGGCGGGCGTACGGTCCCGTTCCTCGGTGAACGCCCGAAGGCGCCGCTGCTGATGCATTTCGGCGAGCGCGATCCGATCATCCCGCCTGGGCACGTCGACCTGCACCGCCAGGCGCTGCCCGAGGCCGAAATCCATGTCTATCCTGCCGGCCACGGGTTCAATTGCGACCAGCGCGCCGACCATGACCCGGCCAGCGCCGCGCTTGCCGGACGCCGCACACTGGACTTCCTGCACAGGACGCTGAGGCCGTGAGCGACTTCCTGCTTCATCCGCAACTGCTTGCCGATACGCATCCAGTCTGCGAACTGGCGCTGTGTTCGGTGCGTCTCATGGACGATACGCGCTGGCCCTGGCTGATCCTGGTGCCTCGGCAACCATTCCTGCGCGAGCTGATGGACCTGTCGGCCGACGACCAGCTGGCGCTGCTCAAGGAGGTCAACCGCGCCGGACGCGTCCTGCAGCGCCTGTACCGCTGCGAGAAGCTCAATGTCGCCGCGCTGGGCAACATGGTGCCGCAGCTGCACATCCACGTCATCGCACGGCACAAGGACGACTACGCCTGGCCGCGGCCGGTCTGGGGCAAGGGCACGGCGGTACCGTATTCACCGGAGCAGCTGTCGGAACAGCTGGTCGAACTGGCGCGTGCGCTGTCGGCCTGAACGGCGCACAAGGCTCACGTTCGCTCTCCCGCCCAGCCTGAACCGTCCCCTGCGGCGGCGGTTTTCTTGCCCGTGGATCGACGTCAGAATCGGCACATCCGAATCACGATGGAGTACCTCCATGCGCATTGCCCAGCGTTTCTGCCTGCCTGTCGCCCTGCTGCTCGCCTCCTCCACCGGCACCGCACTGGCGCAGCAATACGACTGCCAGATGCGCTTCGAGATGAGTGGCTGGTCCGCCTTCTTCAAGACGGCCTCGGGCCACGGCACCGTGACCTGCAACAACGGGCAGCGCATGAGCGTGCGCCTGAGTGCAAAGGGAGGTGGCATCACCTTCGGCCGCTCCTCCATCGAGGACGGCCGCGGCGAGTTCTCGGGCGTGCGTGACATCAGCGAGGTGCTCGGCAGCTACGTCAGCGCCGAAGCCCACGCCGGCGCGGTGCGTTCGGCCAAGGGCCAGGTCGTGACCAAGGGCGAAGTGTCGCTGGCACTGAGTGGCACCGGCCGCGGCTGGGACCTGGGCGTCGCCTTCGGCAAGTTCAGCATCGAGCGCGCGCGCTGAGCGCGCTCCCGGGCACCGTACAGGCCCTCCGGCCGGCAGCGAACCGTCTGCCCCGGGATCGGTGGCTCAGGTGCGCGGCAGGGTGACGCCGCGCTGCCCCTGGTACTTGCCGCCGCGGTCGCCGTAGGAAGTCTCGCAGACATCATCGGGCGCGGACTGGAAGAACAGCATCTGCGCCACGCCTTCGTTGGCATAGATGCGCGCCGGCAGCGGCGTGGTGTTCGAGAACTCCAGCGTCACGTGCCCTTCCCATTCCGGTTCCAGCGGCGTGACGTTGACGATGATGCCGCAGCGGGCATAGGTGCTCTTGCCCAGGCAGACCACCAGCGTGTCGCGCGGAATACGGAAATACTCGACCGTGCGCGCCAGGGCGAAGGAATTCGGCGGGATGATGCAGACGTCGCCGCGGAAGTCGACGAAATTCCGGGCGTCGAAATCCTTTGGATCGACGATGGTCGAATTGATGTTTGTGAAGATCTTGAACTCGTCAGCGCAGCGCACGTCGTAGCCGTAGCTGGACGTGCCGTAGGAAATCATCCGGTGCCCGTCCTCGCGCATGCGTACCTGCCCGGCCTCGAAGGGCTCGATCATCCCTTTCTCTTCGGCCATGCGGCGGATCCAGCGGTCGGATTTGATGGTCATGACGGTCGGCGGTCCTCGAGGGAGGGCAAGGTTAGCAGCATGCCCGGCCTCGCCCCAAGCCGATCGAACGATGGCGCCGGGACGCGTCCAGAATTGCCTTCGCCACCGTGCTAGCGTCGGTGCCCACGTCGGCCACCGGTGCAACCCCCCGCGTGCCGCCCGCCCGGGCGTCATCGTGGATGGGGAGCGTCCGTACCGGCATAAGATCCGCGGGCTACGACCTGCGGCCGCTCACCCGTCTCACCTGATTCCGCACCCGCCATGATCCGCATCCTCGCTTTCCTGTTCGGCTGCCTTGCCGGCCTGCCGGCGTTCGCCCATGCGCCTTCCGCCACCTCGGACCATGAGGTCGTCGTGATCAACTCGCCCCCGCCCGCCGTGGTGCAGGCGCTGGGCCAGCGGTTCGGACACATCCTCCGCGATCCGAGATCCGGCGATGTGCGCGTGGAAGCGGACGGCGAGGACCGCGCCTGGCTGGCGGCGCAGCGCTTCCGCTTCGCGGTCGACGACGAGGCCACGCAGTCGTTGCAACGCAGCCTGCTGCCGCTGCAGGCGCAGCGGGCGATTCCGGGCTACGCCTGCTACCGCACGGTCGAGGAAACGCAGCAGACCGTCGACAGCCTGGTGGATAACTACCCGCTGCTGGCCAGCGCCATCGACATCGGCGACAGCTGGCGCCGCACCCGCAACGGCGCGCAGGGCTACGACCTGGTGGTGCTGAAGCTCACCAATTCCACGACCGGCGGCACCAAGCCGAAGATGTTCGTGATGAGTTCGGTGCATGCACGCGAATACACGCCTGCGGAACTGATGACGCGCTACGCCGAGGAGCTGCTCGCCGGCTACGGCGTCGATCCGGACGCAACCTGGCTGCTCGACCACAACGAGTTCCATTTCCTTCTGCAGGCGAATCCGGACGGGCGCAAACGGGCTGAAGCCGGCAATTCCTGGCGCAAGAACGAGAACCTCGACTACTGCGGCAGCGGCACGCGGCCCGGTATCGACCTCAACCGCAATTTCCCGGTGTTCTGGAACTACAACAACGGCGGTTCGAGCACGTCGGCCTGCTCGGAAACCTATCGCGGTCCCGGCGCCGCCTCGGAACCGGAAACGCAGGCGGTCATCGAATACGTCCGCAGCATTTTCCCCGACACCCGCCCCGGCAATCCCGAAGACCCCTCCATTCCCGCCGATCCCGATACCCAGGGCCTGTTCCTGGACATCCACAGCTATTCACAGCTGGTGCTGTGGCCCTGGGGCCACAGCACGGCGCCGTCAGGCAACGCCGATGCACTGGCCACGCTGGGAATGCGCATGGCGTGGTTCAACGGCTACGAGCCGCAGCAGGCGGTCGGCCTCTATCCGACCCGCGGCACCACCGACGATTTCGCCTACGGTGAAATGGGCGTGCCCTCGTACACCATTGAACTGGGCGTCGCGTTTTTCGAGAACTGCACGACATTCCAGAACAACACCGCGCCGAAGAATCTGCAGGCGCTGCGCTACGCGGCGCGCACACTGCACGCGCCCTACCGCCTTCCAGCCGGCCCGGACGCCTATGACCTTTCAGTGGACGCGGATACCGTCGTTGCCGGCGAACCGGTGCGCCTGACCGCCCGGGTCGACGACAGCCGCTACCGGAACCAGCAGCAATCCACGCCGGCGCCGACCACGGCCCGGCCACACCATGTCATCGCCGGCGCGCGCTACTACATCGACCAGCTGCCGTGGGAATCCGGTGCCGTGGGCCAGCCGATGCTGCCCGGTGACGGCCACTTCGACGGCACCAGCGAACAGGTGTGGGTCGACATCGACACCACGGCGCTTGCGCCGGGCCGCCACCTGGTCTTCGTGCAGGGCCATGACGCCGGGGGCGAATATGGCCCGCCGGCTGCCGTGTTCATCGAGATCAAGGAGCCCGCGCCAGCGCAGGCGGTGCTTGTCGGGCGGATCACCGACCGGGTCACCGGCGACGGCATCGACGGCGCACGGGTGCAGGCGGGCGATGAAATCGTGATCAGCGAGGATGGCGACTACAGCTTCCTGATTGAACCGGGCAGCATGTCGGTGACGGTGAGCGCCGAAGGCTACCTGTCCGTCCCTGCGCGGACCGTCACCCTGGCCCCCGAAGAAACCGTGAATCTCGACTTCCCGCTGGTCCCGACCTCCGACGTGATCTTCGCTGACGGGTTCCACACCGATTGAACGCATAATGGCGACGAGGCCTGCGTGTGGGACGCGGGCCAAGCCGTCCCGTTCGATCGACCATCCATCCGTTGGAGACCGATGATACCGAGTCCTCGTGCCGTCCTGGCCTGCCTTGCCCTCGCCGTTTCCAGTGTCGTGACGGCGTCGGAACAGCATCAGATCGTTCGCATCCATGCCGCCGATGCCGGCCTTCGCCACCAGCTCGGTGACCTGTTCGGTCACATCGGCTACGACGAGACGACCGGCATAGCGATGGTCGAAACCGATGTACTGGGCCGCGACCGCCTGCGCCGCCTCGGCATCGGATGGCAGGTCGACGCCGATGCGACCGCGGCCTACCAGGCTTTCATCGAGCACGGTGTCGATGGACTGCGGGCCATTCCCGGCTACGCCTGCTACCGCACGGTCGAGGAGACGTTCGCCAGCATCGACACGATGGTCGCCCATTACCCGGTGCTGGCCAGTTCGATCGACATCGGCGACAGCTGGCGCCGCGTACAGGATCCCGGCCAGGGTTATCCGCTGCGCGTCCTTCGACTGGGCAACCGGGAGGCGACCGGAAAAAAACCGGCGATGTTCGCCATGTCCTCGGTGCATGCGCGCGAGTACACGCCCGCCGAGCTCATGACACGCTTTGCCGAGCGCATGCTCGCAGGCTACGGCAGCGATGCGAACGCCACCTGGCTGCTCGACAACTTCGAGTTCCACCTGCTGCTGCATTCGAATCCCGACGGCCGCAAGCGTGCCGAGCAGGCGGTACTGTGGCGAAAGAACGAGAACATCAACCACTGCCCGCAGATGAACGGCAACCCGGACGGCAACTCGCACCCGGGCGTCGATCTCAACCGCAACTTCCCGTTCAACTGGCAACCGGGCGGCACCGGCCCGCAGCAATGCAGCGCCGTGTATCCCGGCGTCGGTGCCGCGTCGGAACCGGAAACACAGGCCATTCGCGATTACGTACTGGACATATTCCCGGACACGCGGCCCGGAACCGACCTGACCGCCGCGGCTGATCCGGATACCAGCGGACTGTTCCTGGACATGCACAGCTACACCGGCCTGGTGCTGTGGCCCTGGGGCGTATCCGTACAGAGCGGCAATGAAATGGCGTTCCGCCACCTCGGCCGGCGCCTGGCCTGGTTCAACAACTACACGCCGCAACAGTCTGTCGCCCTGTACCCGACCTACGGCACGACGGTGGACTTCGCCTATGGCGAGCGGGGCGTTCCCGCGCTGACCTTCGAACTGGGAACGGCTTTCTTCGAAAACTGCAACACCTTCCAGAGCACCATCCTGCCGGACAATCTCGCCGCACTGGACTACGCCGCGCGCAGCCTGCACGCGCCCTATCGCCTGCCGTGGGGTCCCGACAGCTACAACGTCGCCGCGAGCAACGACAAAGCCGTGCAGGGTGAAACGGTACGCATCAGTGCCACCGTGAACGACGGCCGGTACCGGAACGAGGGTGGATCCGGCAGCGCGCTGGCCATCCAGAATGTCGCCGCGGCGCACCTGTACGTGGACAGGCTGCCCTGGCAGCCCGGCGCCACCGGAATGCCGATGCTGGCGACGGACGGCAACTTCGACGCGAGCATGGAATCCGTCCACCTGGATCTCGACACGGCCGCGCTGCCCGTGGGCCGACACCTGCTTTACGTCCAGGGCACGGATGCGGATGGACACGCCGGCGCACCCTCGGCGGTGTTCCTGGAAATCAAGGCTGACCCGGACCGCCTGTTCGCGGATGGATTCGAACCGCCGCCGGGTTCACCGTGATCCGGAGCAGGACTCCGCGCACCACGATTCCCCGCGGTGGGCCAGACCGGCCGCCTCCGGCAGCCAGGAATGCGCGCTATTCGATCGAGACCTTCGGCAGGCCCATGGTCTTGTTGCGGGCGCGCAGGCTGAGGCGGCCGGCGGCACCGCGGGCGATCCGGCGATAGATCGCCGCCTCGTCCGAATCCGGCGCCGCGACCACGGTCGGGCGACCGCCATCGGCCTGTTCGCGGATCGCCAGCGCCAGCGGCAACTGGCCGAGCAGCGGCACATGCTGTTCCTCGGCCATGCGCGCGCCGCCGCCTTCACCAAAAACCGGTTCGACATGGCCGCAGTTCGAACAGCGGTGCGTGCTCATGTTCTCGACCACGCCCAGCACCGGGATGTCCACCTTGGCGAACATCGCCACGGCGCGCCGTGCATCCAGCAGTGCGATGTCCTGCGGCGTGGTGACGATGATCGCGCCGGACACCGGCACCTTCTGTGACAGCGACAGCTGGATGTCGCCGGTACCTGGCGGCAGATCGACGACCAGGTAATCCAGGTTCGACCAGGCGGTCTGGTTGAGCATCTGCTGCATGGCCTGGGTGACCATCGGGCCGCGCCAGATCATCGGCGTTTCCTCGTCGACCATGAAACCGATCGACATGCACTGCAAGCCGTGGCCGATCATCGGCTGGAAGTGCTTGTTGTCGTGGCTGTGCGGGCGACCGCTGACGCCCAGCATGCGCGGGACGCTGGGTCCGTAGATGTCGGCATCCAGCACACCGACGTTCGCGCCCTCCGCTGCCAGGGCCAGTGCCAGGTTGACGGCCGTCGTGGACTTGCCGACGCCGCCCTTGCCCGAAGCCACGGCGATGATGTTCTTCACTTCCGGCAACGGTGTCAGCCCGTCCTTCACGACATGGGCGACGATGCGCTGGTCGATGCTGATGGTGGCAGGGCCGAGGCCCGCGGCGGCAAGGGCAGCCTGCACCTGCGCGCGTAGTCCGTCGTGCCCGCTGCGACCAGGATAGCCGAGCACCAGGTCGATGACAGCGCCCTCGGCCGTCTGCGCCGCGCCGCGGAAGGCGCCGGATCCGACCAGATCGGTTCCCGTGTCCGGATCGACGACATCGGACAAAACCGTCCGGACCTGGTCCTGGTATGCAGCCATTCCGCTTTCTCCTGCGTGAAGCGCAATTCTACCCGGCCCGCGTGCCGCGGCCGCTCCGGCCGCTGAATGCGGCAGCGCAGCCTACGGCCATCGCGCTGGAAACGCCTTCGCGGCACTGCGCACCGACCGGGGGGGCCTGCCCCGGCATCGGACGGGTGCGCGGAAGCGTCAGCGCATTCAGTGGCGCCAGCGCAAGTCGCGAGCCGGTGCCGGTCCACTGCGTCGTGCACGCCGTGGGATAATGCGCGTCCGGTCCCGAGTTCCTGTCCATGTCCCGAACGCTGCTCGTCACTTCCGCCCTGCCCTACGGCAACGGCCACCTGCACCTTGGCCACCTGGTCGGTTACATCCAGGCCGACATCTGGGTGCGCGCGCGGCGCATGGCCGGCGATACCGCCCATTTCGTCTGCGCCACGGACGCCCATGGCACGCCGATCATGCTGGCCGCGGAAAAGGCCGGAATCGCCCCCGAGGACTTCGTCTCCACAATGCAGGCCAGCCAGGAGCGCGACTTCCGCGACTTCCTGGTCGCGTTCGACTGGTACCACAGCACGCATTCCAGCGAGAACCGCGAATTGACCGAGCGCTTCTACGCGGCGCTGGAAAAGCGCGGGCATATCGCCCGGCGCAGCATCGAGCAGCTGTACGACCCGGCGAAATCGATGTTCCTGCCGGACCGCTACGTCAAGGGCGAATGCCCGAAGTGCGGCACCCCGGAGCAGTACGGCGACAACTGCGAGAACTGTGGCGCCACCTACTCGCCGACCGAGTTGAAGAACGCGCGCTCGGTGGTCTCGGGCGCGACACCGGAGCTGCGGCAGTCCGAGCACTTCTTCTTCAAGCTCGGGGATTTCACCGAAGTGCTGCGCGAGTGGTTGCAGGGCGAGGTTGCCGTGCCCGGTGTCAAGGCCAAGCTGCGTGAATGGATCGACTCCGACGGCGGCCTGCGCGACTGGGACATCTCCCGCGACGCACCCTATTTCGGCTTCGAGATTCCCGGCCGGCCCGGCAAGTATTTCTATGTCTGGCTGGACGCGCCGATCGGCTACTTCTCGAGCCTGCTCGCACTGGCGCGCTCCGGCCGCGAGCCCGGCCTGGACGAAAGGACACTCGATGCCCTGCTGGCCGAATCCGGCAATGCCGAGCTGCACCATTTCATCGGCAAGGACATCGTCAACTTCCATGGCCTGTTCTGGCCGGCCGTGCTCAAGGGCAACGGCATCCGCCTGCCCGACCGCCTGCATGTCAACGGCTACCTCACCGTCAACGGCGCGAAGATGTCGAAGTCGCGCGGCACCTTCGTGCAGGCGCGCACGTTTCTCGATGCCGGGCTGAATCCGGAATACCTGCGCTACTACTACGCCGCGAAATCCTCCGGCGGCGTCGACGACCTCGACCTCAACCTGGAAGACTTCGCAGCGCGCGTGAACGCCGACCTGGTCGGCAAGTTCGTCAACATCGCCAGCCGCTGCGCGAAGCTGCTGGCCACGCACTTCGACAACCGGCTGGGAGATGCGCCCGGCGCTCAGGCCTTGCAGCCGTTCACCCGGGTCGCCGCGCTCGTCGAACCTGTCTGGAACGACTACGAGACGGGTGACTTCGCCGGCGCGATCCGCAGCGTCATGGGCGCGGCCGACTACGCGAACGAATACATCGCAACGCGCGAACCGTGGAAGCAGGCCAAGGATCCCGCGCAGCGCGAGTCATTGCACGAAACGCTGTTCGTCGCCCTGAACATGTTCCGCCTGCTGGCCATCGCCCTTCGTCCGATCCTGCCGCGCACCGCGGAGCGGATCGCCGCGTTCTTCAACGAGGACATCCGTGGCTATACGCGTGACGCGATGTGCTCGCTGGCGCAACCGCGGGCGGGTGCCCACGGCCTGCCGGTCCTGAGCCGGCACACCGTCAATGCCTACGAACCCCTGCTCACCCGAATCGACCCAGCCCAGATTGCCACCATGATCGAAAACAGCAAGGAAACCCTGACCACGACGGAAGCGACGCCACCCACGTCCGCGGCGACCACCACCCCGGCCGCTGTCGGAAAAGCGGAAATGCCGGCAACCACGCAGCCCGAATACGTCGGCATCGACGACTTCGCGAAGCTGGACCTGCGCATCGGCAAGGTCGTCGTCTGCGAACACGTCGAAGGCGCCGAGAAGCTGCTGCGCTTCGTGCTCGATGCCGGCGACCTCGGCCAGCGGCAGATCTTCTCGGGCATCAAGGCCGCGTATCCGGAACCGGAAAAGCTGGTCGGCCGCAATGTCGTGTTCATTGCCAACCTGGCGCCGCGCAAGATGCGCTTCGGCCTGAGCGAAGGCATGATCCTGTCCGCCGGTGACGGCGGTGCAGACCTGTTCCTTCTCGACGCCGACGCGGGTGCCCGCCCGGGCGCCCCGGTGCGCTGAGCCCCACCGCCGCACACGCGCCGCGGCCGACGCGCGGCGAACCGCCGGAGCCGCCGGCGGGACCTTGAACCGGCGCCCGCTGGACGCCGGATGCCAGCTTTCACCCGGACCAGACAGCCAGTCGATGTCGCCGGCCGATCCGCCGCCGGTGATGTCGCTTCCCGCTCCGATTTTCCGTATCCCGGATCAAGCAACGGAACGGGAGCGTGCCTGATGAAGTCCAAGGTCCTGCTGGCAACGCTGGCGTTCGCCTTCGGGGCGGGTACGACTCAGGCGCAGCCGACGCTGGTCATCTACGACGACGCCTTGCAGAACGGATTCCTGGACTGGTCCTGGGTGGATCCGCCGGGCGACCTGAACCTGTCATCGACCGCAGCCGTACACAGCGGCACGCATGCGATCCATTTCCGCGCCCATTCCTGGCAGGGCGTCTCGTTCCACTGGCCTGGCGCGGCACTGACCACGGCGCAATGGCCGGAGCTGCGCCTCTGGGTACGCGGCACGGCGGGTGGCGAACAGCTGCAGGTGTCTCTGCAGCAGGACGCCACCCTGGTCGCACAGGCCAACCTGGCCGGCTTCGTAGGCGGCGGCTCGATCGCCGCCGGACAGTACCGGCTGGCCACGATCCGTTTCACCGATCCGCCGCTGAACTTCAACGGCAGCTTCAACCGCATCAACATCACCGACGCCAGTGGCAATGCGCCGGCGGCACCCCAGGTCGTGTATCTGGATACCCTCGCCCTGCGCGGAGAAGGTGGGCCCGACCCGATCTTCGCCAATGGCTTCGAAGGCGCCGGCGCGAGCGGCCTGGTCATCACCCGCGATGTCGCCATCGACGGCATCACCGGCGACCGCTTCGAATGGAAGGACAGCGGCGGACTGACCCGTTCCGCCGTGCTCGCGCACAACAATGGCGGCACGGCGGCTGGCGGCAGTCGCGGTGGTGAACTGCGCGAATTCCGCTACCAGACGCCGCAGGGACAGCGTCACGTGCGTGCACCGGCCACCGGCGCCGGCGGCTTCGGCTACGTCGTCGCGCACCCGCAGAGCCACGATCATTGCACCGGTGGCGGTGACAGCTCGTCGCTGGGCCACTTCACTCCCGGCCAGTTCCAGCGGGTCTTCGAAGGACGCCACCACGCGATCCTGCGCTTCACGCAGGCCTACCCGCGCTACTGCACGCGCAATGCACCCGCCCAGCAGTACAACCTGCCAGTGACCATCGACTGGCTGATCGCCAACGGGCGCGACCATCCGCTGTGGTCGATCACCTGGGACATGTCCGCCATTCCGGTCAACCGCCTCGAGGACGACGCCCGCGCGCCCTACGGCGAACTGCTGTTCGACGGCGCCACCAGCTTCGCCACCGCCAGCACGATCGCCGGTGTCGGCTGGGGCGACCGCTACCGCTTCGCGACCACGACGGCGCCCTTCACCTTCAACAGCCACTGGACCTGGAACCAGCCGAACACGGTGCCCTACGTGAAGCTGTGGACCTCGGCGGTCGATGCGACGATGGGCACGGTGGCAACACAGACCATCACCCAGCAGGACGCCGGCGGCTATTGGGGCACCACGCGCTGGAACACCACCAGTGCGGCGGGCAATGCCTGCGCCAGTCCGAACCACCGCATGCCCTGCGACTACAACTGGCCGTTCCAGTCGATCAACTATTCAATCTACCCGTTCAATCCCGACCAGGCCACGAACAGCACGCGCCTGGCCTGGGGCACGAACTTCGGCTTCCTTGGCGGGCAGACCTACGATACGCACGGCTATCTCGGCACGGCATCCGGCTGGCCGAAGAAGAACTACTCGACCTACATCGTGCTGGGCACGCACAGCGCCGATCCGGTCGGCGCCCAGGTCAGCCAGGTCGAGGCGAGCCAGGGCCTCGCCCTGACGGCGACCACGGGCTCGGTCGTCGCCAGCGGGCCCAGCGGCGTCAACGATGCAACGGTGCGCACGTACACGCCCTCGGGTTATGACCCGGTGTACGGCGCGCTGCGGTTCAACGCCAGCGGCAACCAGCTGACCGCCAACATCGCCGTCGGGGCAGGCACGCTGCGCAACCCGCTGCTGATCATCGGCAACTACACCGGCGCCTTGCCGACCACGCTGCGTCTCAATGGCCAGGTGCTGGTGCGTGATCAGGACTGGCTGCCGTCGCTGCGTGCAGGTTCGCAGCAGGTCTGGATCACCCTGCGACGCGACCTGACCGGCGCCACGAACTCGCTGCAGCTGCAGCCCTGAGCGCACACCGCACCGGGCCCGGACACCCCGTCCGGCTCCGGACGGCGCAATTGGACGACATCTGGACGCTCCGGCTGACGGGGGGCCGTCGGCAGCGGATACCATGCGAAGTTCCATTTTCGCCGAGGTAGTCCATGATCCGACTGGTCGCGTCGCTTCTGGCCTGTGCACTGGCCGCATCGGCAGCGGAACCCGCTTCCGCCCGCACGATCACCCACGAAGACCTGTGGCGGATGCCACGCGTCGCCGCGCCGGTACCCAGCCCGGACGGTCGCCAGCTCGCTTTCACCGTCACCCTGCCCGAGTACGACGCTGACAGGTCGCGCACCGACATCTGGCTGGTGGCCAGCGACGGTCGCACGCCGCCACGCCAGATCACCTTCGACCGTGGTGGCGAATCAGGACTGGCGTGGAGTCGCGACGGCAGGCGACTCGCCTTCGTTGCCAAGCGTGGCGACGACGAAACCGCCCAGGTCTACGTCCTCGATCTCGATGGCGGCGAAGCGCGACGCGTGACCGACATCGTCACCGGTGCCCGGGCACCGTCATTCTCGCCGGATGGCCGCCATCTGCTCTTCATCAGCAACGTCCCGGCCGGTTCCACCAACGAGGAAAGCCGGCGCGCGCTGGTCAAGGAACGCAAGGAACGCAAGCACAGCGCCATGGTCTATACCGGCTTTCCCATCCGCGACTGGGATCGCTGGCGCGAGGACACGCAGGTGCGCGTCTTCGTGCACGACCTGGTCGATGGCGGCGAGGCGCGCGACCTGCTGGCCGGCACGCAGTTGTCGACGCTGCCCGGCTTCGCCGGCACCGGCGGCATGGGACGCGAGGAAATCCAGGCAGTCTGGGCGCCGGATGGTCAGTCCATCGTGTTCAGTGCCAGCCGCAACCGCGACCGCAGTGCCTGGTCTTTCACCCACAACGACCTCTGGCAGGTGGCGCTCTCCGGCGGCGAACCACGCCGCCTGACCGGCACCGATGCCGACGACGCCGCGGACAGCCATGGATCGGTGACCTTCAGTGGCGACGGTCGCCGCCTGTTCGCCATGGTGTCGCCACGAACCGCCCAGGTTTACAACGCCGCCCGCCTTGTCGCCTTCGACTGGCCGTCGATGGCGGAGGTGGCGCGAATCGAGGCGCCGGAAAGGCGTGCGATCGGCAGCTATGTGGTCAACCAGCGTGGTGATCGCGTATGGTTCAGCGTCAGTGTCGATGGCCAGGAGCACATCCTGGAAGCGACGACCGGCCGCGGTGAACCGCGCGAGTACGCGCGCCCGGATTCGGGTGGCTATCTCGCGCTGACCGGCGTCGCGCAGGGCGACTCGCCGATGCTGGCGGGCCTTTTCGACAGTGCGGTCACGCCACCGGAAGTCGCGCGCTTCGACGCCGGCCGCAACCGTTTCATTCGCCTGACGCAGTTCACCGCAGAACGACTTGCCGGCCTCGACCTGATGCCGGTCGAGCATTTCTGGCACGACAACGACGGCCACCGCATCCACAGCATGCTGGTACGTCCCCCAGGCTTCGATCCGTCGAAGAAATATCCGCTGTTCGTACTGATGCACGGTGGTCCGCACATGCAGTGGCGGGACCAGTGGGTGCTGCGCTGGAACTACCACCTGCTGGCCGCGCGCGGGCATGTCGTCCTGCTGACCAACTTCCGCGGATCGACCAACCAGGGCGAGGCCTTCGCACAGGCGATCATGGGTGATCCGCTGCGCGGTCCGGCCGACGACATCAACACGGCTGCCGACGCCGCCATCGCGCGCCATGACTTCATCGACGGCGAACGCCAGTGCGCCGGCGGTGCCAGCTATGGCGGGCACCTGGCCAACTGGCTGCAGGGTACGACCGACCGCTATCGCTGCCTGGTCAGCCATGCCGGCCTGGTGAACCTGGAAGCGCAGTGGGGCACCAGCGACATCGCCTGGTCGCGGGAAGCGTCGATGGGCGGCCCGGTGTGGGAACAAGGCGAAGTCTGGCGCACGCAGAACCCGATCCGCCTGGCAGCCAACTTCCGCACGCCGACACTGGTGACCTACGGCGAGAAGGACTTCCGCGTGCCGATCAACAACGGCCTGGAATACTGGGCGGCACTGCAGCGGCAGCGCGTCGAGAGCCGGCTGGTCGTCTTCCCCGACGAGAACCACTGGATCCTGAAGGGCGAGAACAGCCGCTACTTCTACCAGGAAGTCGGAGACTGGCTGGCGCGCTGGCTGCTTGACGAAGCCACCACCACGCCCGCACCCTCATCCGCTGATCCGCTGATCCGCTGATCCGCTGATCCGCTGATCCGCTGATCCGCTGATCCGCTGATCCGCTGATCCGGATCAACCACCCCTGCCCGCACGTCGGGCAGGATACCGTCCATCTGTTTGACGAGCACGTTCGGCATGTCGCATCCGGTTGAATACGAAGGCCGTGAATACAGCGTCCGCGAAGGCGAAACCATCCTGCGCGCGCTGCTCCGCCAGGGCGTCAACATCAACTATTCCTGCGGCAAAGGCAGCTGCCATACCTGCATGTGCCGGCTGGTCAGTGGCTCGGTCGAGAGTTCGCGCGACATCGATCCGGCGCTGAGCGGAAGCGGACATTTCCTGCCCTGCGTCAGCCGGCCGAAGGAGCGGGTCGTCGTCGGCCCGCCCGATCTGGATGCGCTGGCAAAGCCGGCCGAAGTCATCGGACGACGCCTGCTTGCCGACGACACCCTCGAGCTGGATATCGCCCCGATGGGCGAAGTGGCGTACGAGGCCGGCCAGCACATCCACATCGCCGGACCGGACGGACTGTCCCGGCCCTACTCCATCACCACCCTGCCGGGTGAGGACTTCTTCCTGCGCATCCATGTGCGCCGCGTCGACGGTGGCGCGATGAGCGGCTGGCTGTTCGATCACGCCGACAGCGGTACCACGCTGTCATTGCGCGGCCCCTACGGCGACTGCTTCTACGACCCGCGCATGCAGGGTCGGCCGCTGCTCCTGCTCGGTACGGGCACCGGCGCCGGCGCGCTCATGGCGATTGCGCGCGCCGCGCTGTCCGCGGGCCACACGGCACCGGTCACGCTCTTCCACGGCGGCCGTCGCCAGTCCGATCTGTATCTGCATGAAGTCCTGTGCGAGCTCGCACGCGAACATGCCAACTTCACCTACGTACCATGCCTCAGCCGCGAGGAAGCCCGCGGATGCGTACGCCAGGGTCGCATCGTCGAGCATGCCTTCACTGGCCTTCCCGACCTGCAGGATGCCGAAATCTTCCTCTGCGGCCTGCCCGCCATGGTCGAACAGGCGCGGGTCATGGCCATCGTCGCCGGCGCGCGACGCGACGCCATCCACGTCGACCCCTTCGACTTTGCCCACGGCAACGTGCAGGACGACGCCAGCCGCGTCGATGCCATCCCGGCCGATCCCGAACTGTGGGCCGCGCTCGGCAACGGTCCCGGCCTGACCGCGGTGTTGACCGACTTCTACCAGCGGCTGTTCCAGGACGCCCGCCTGTCGCCCTTCTTCCACGGCATGCTGCCGCAGCAGGTCGCGGCGAAGCAGTACGGTTTCCTCGCCGACCTGATCTCGGGGCGGCGTGAATATTTCGGCCTCAATCCCTACAACGCGCACCACTGGATGGTGATCTCGGACGAGCTGTTCGATTACCGCGAAGCGATGTTCGAAGAGGTTCTGCGCGAACATGGACTGGCACCGCACCTGGTCCGCCGCTTCCTCGCGCTGCACGAGCGTTTCCGGACGTCCATCGTCAAGGCGGAAGCGGTGCCGATGCGGGTCAAGGGCGTAGACATTCCCCTGCGCACGCAGTCGGTCGAACGCCTCGACCTCGACACGGTCTGCGATGGTTGCCACCAGGAGATTCCCGCCGGTTCACCGGCGCGCTACCACGAGCGGCTGGGCACCCTGCACTGCCGGACGTGTGCGCAATTGACCGACGAGGAAATCGCCGAGGTAATGCCGGACTGATGCCCGGCCGCCGTGGAGGCGGCCGCGATCGTCGGGTTGTCCGTCAGCCCAGCATCGCGGCCAGCACCGCCGGCAGCTGCGCCGTGGCCTCGGCCATGTTCGCCAGCACTTCCTCCAGCGTGATCTCGGCGGCATCACCGCGTCCCGCCGCCCAGTTCGCGACTACGGCGATGCAGGCGTAGGCCAATCCCAGTTCGCGCGCCAGCCCGGCCTCGGGCATGCCGGTCATGCCAACGAGATCGCAGCCGTCGCGGTGCAGGCGCCGGATCTCCGCGGCCGTTTCCAGACGCGGGCCCTGGGTGGCGCCATAGCAGCCCCCGTCAACCATCGCCACGCCCGCGGCTGCGGCGGCTGCGAGAATGCGCGCGCGCAGCGCCGCGTCGTAGGGTTCCCCCATGTCGACGTGCTCGACGGTGCCGCCAGCACCGAAACAGGTGTGCGCGCGACCCCAGGTGTAGTCGATGATCTGGTCCGGAACTGCCAGCACCTTCGGCCCCATGTTGTCGCTGATCCCGCCGACCGAGTTGATCGCCAGTACCGACTTTGCGCCCAGCGACTTCAGTGCCCAGAGATTGGCGCGGTAGTTGATTTCGTGCGGGCACAGCGCATGGCCTTCGCCGTGCCGTGCCAGGAACAGCACACGGCGGCCGTTGAGCCAGCCATCGACGACGGCATCGCTGGGCGCGCCGAAAGGCGTGTCCACCAGGCGCCGTTCAATTCCTTCCAGTTCGGCCAGCTTGTAGACGCCGGTCCCGCCGATCACGGCCAGTGCGATGTCGCTCATGCCTCCACCTCCGCCATCGCGTAGATGCCGTCGAGATTGCGGCCGTGGCCGTGCCAGTCCATGCCATAGCCGAAGACATAGCGGTCCGGCACGGTGACGCCGACATAGTGGGCGCTGATGCCCTCGGCGCGGCGGTCGTGCAGTTTGTCGGCGAGCACGGCGATGCGCACGGACGCCGCGCCCTGGACGCGACAGTGTTCAAGGATCGCCAGCAGCGTCGGGCCCTCGTCGAGGATGTCATCCGCCAGCAGCACGTGGCGCCCCGCCAGCGGAATTCCCGGCTCCTTGATCCAGTTCAGCCCGCCGCCGGCTGTACCGCGATAGCGCGTCGCGTGCACGTAGTCGAATTCGAAATCTGTGTGGCAGCAGAGGGCCAGGCGTGCGGCAAAGAACAGGCCGCCGTGCATCACGGTCAGGAACACCGGTCGCTCCATCTGCGAATAGTCGGCATCGATGCGCGTGGCCATGTCGCGGATGGCCGCGTCCAGCGCGTTGCCATCATGGAGCAGGTCGGCTTCGGCCAACACGGCGGAAAACGTCTGGTTGGTTGTCATCGGCATCTCCTGTCACGTCGCGCCCGTCCGGGGCGCCTCAATATGGCCGGCGCGCTGCAACGGCTCAGGCCAGCGCATCCAGAGCGGCCATCGCCTGCGCATGGCGCGGATCGGCAAGCAGCGACGACCACGTCAGGTCGCCGCGACCGGCAAGCGCTGCCAGGCGGTCGGCGGTGCTTTCAAGATGGTCCCATGGCACCGCATCGATGGCTTCCTCGACCAGTTCCGGCTTGCAGACCAGCACGACATCGCAGCCGGCATCCAGGTGCAGCTGCACGCGACGGCCCACGGCCCCGGCGCCTTCCGCCGCGACCATGGCGATGTCATCGCTGACGACGATGCCGTCGAAACCCATGCTGTCGCGAAGGATGTGGCGGATCCAGTGGTCGGAATAACCGGCCGGTGCTTCATCGACCGCCGGGTAGGTGACATGCGCCATCATCATCGCGTCGACGCCGGCCTCGATGGCCGCATGGAACGGCACCAGGTCGGCGGCGGCCAGGTCGGACAGCGGCCGGCGGTCGATCGCCTGGCTGAAATGGGTGTCTTCCAGGACCGAGCCGTGACCGGGAAAATGCTTGCCGGTGGTACGCATGCCTGCGGCCTTCATCGCTTCGATGTAGGCTGCGCCCAGCTCCGCGCAGACCTGCGGATCGGCATGGAAGGCGCGATCGCCGATGGCGCGATTGCCGCGCGCAAGGTCGAGCACCGGTGCCCAGCTGAAGTCGATGCCGATGGCGCGCATCTCGCTGGCCATCAGCCATGCATGCTCACGGGTCAGGGCCAGTGCCTGCTCGCGATCGCGGTCGTACAGCTCGCCCAGACGCGACAGCGGCGGCAGCGCGGCGAAGCCTTCGCGGAAGCGCTGCACGGGACCGCCTTCCTGGTCCACGCACACCAGCAGCGGCACTTCGCGCAGCCCGCGGATGTCCTCGATCAGCGCCTGGCTCTGCGCGCGATCGACGATATTGCGCGCGAACAGGATGACCCCGGCGATGGACGGGTGCATCAGCCAGGAACGTTCTATGGCGGTCAGTTCCGGACCTTCGATTCCGACGATCAGCATGGGGCACGACTCCAGCGCGAGTACGGCTCGCGCATCAGGTTGACGTTGTAGTAGAGCGCATCGTCGGTCACCTCCTCGCCCAGCCAGTCCGGCCGCGGGAAGCTGGCATCAACGGCTTCCAGTTCGATCTCGGCGACGACAAGCCCCGCGTTCGCGCCTTCGAACTCGTCGATTTCCCAGACGTGCCCCTCCATCTCGATGTAGTGGCGCAGCTTGCGCAACACCTGGCCACAGGCAAGTTCAAGCAGCGCCTCGGCATCCTGCAGGGGAATGCCGTATTCGAACTCCTGCCGCACGACGCCGAGCTGCTTGGACTTGATGTTGAGCGATCCCTGTTTGTCCTCGATGCGCACGCGGACCGAACAGGCGTCACCGCCGAGGTAGCCCTGCGCGATGCGGGTGCTGCGGCTGACTCTGTCGCGCCAGCGGCCGTTGGCCAGCAGGAACTTGCGTTCGATTTCCAGTGCCATCGTTTCCTCAACCGCGTTCGAACAGCGCGATGGACTCGACATGCGCCGTATGCGGGAACATGTCCATGACGCCGGCGGCGGACAGACGGAAGCCATGGAGATCGGCAAGGATGCGGGCATCACGCGCCAGGCTGCCGGGATGACAGGACACATAGAGCAAGCGCTGCGCATCCGGGAAGCGCAGTTGCTCAAGCATCGCCTGTGCACCGGTACGCGGCGGGTCGATGAGCACTGCGTCGTAGCGCTGCCGGGCCCATTCATGCCCGCGCAGGTCCTGCGTCAGGTCGGCGGCATGGAACCCGGTTTTCTCTTCCAGCCCGTTGCGGCGCGCGTTGTCGCGCGCACGCTGAACCAGTCCGGCCTCGCCTTCGACGCCGACGACATGGGCCGCCACCTGCGCCAATGGCAGGGTGAAGTTGCCGAGTCCGCAGAACAGGTCAAGCACCCGCTCATGGTCCTTCAGCGCCAGCAGCGCCAGTGCGTGTTCGATCATCGCCGCATTGATGCGCGCGTTGACCTGGACGAAGTCCAGCGGCAGGAACCGGTATTCCAGCCCACGCTCCGGCAGCGAGAACACCAGTTCGTGTTCCGCCGGCCACAGGCGGTGCACGCTGTCGTTGCCGCCGGGCTGCAGGTAGATGGCGATGCCCTCACGCTCGCCGAATGCCTGCAGGCGCCCGGCATCGCCCGCCCCAAGCGGCTGCAGATGGCGGAACACCAGCGCCGGCATGCCGTCCCCGGCCGCCACTTCGATCTGCGCGATGGACTCGGCGACACCCAGTGATGCGACGAGTGCCGAAATCGCTTCCAGACGCTTTCCAATGCGGGCGTCGAGCACTTCGCAGACCGACAGGTCGGCGATGAAGCGCGGCTGGCGTTCGCGGAAGCCGACCAGCACCTTTTCCTTCTTGGCGACGTTTTTCACCGACAGCCGTGCCTTGCGCCGGTAGGCCCAGGGTTCGGCGACCAGTGGCGGCAGCACCCGCGCGGGTTCGAGACCGCCGATGCGGCGGAAGTTCTCCAGCAGCTGCTTTTCCTTGGCGGCGATCTGCGCAGTGGGCGAAAGATGCTGCAGCACGCAGCCGCCACATACGCCGAAGTGCGGACAGCGCGGCGTGACGCGATCCGGCGATGCGGCCAGGACCTCCAGCGTCTGCGCCTGGTCGAAATCACGGCCCGGGCGGGTGATCCTTGCCAGGACCTGCTCACCGGGCAGGGCGTCCTCGACGAAAACCACCTTGCCTTCATGTCGTGCGACACCGCGTGCCTCGTGGCTGAGGTCATCGATGCGGAGTTCGATTGGCGGCGCATCCCTGCGCGAACTGGCTCTTCTGTTCAACGTCTGCGGTGTCCTGAAAAACGAAACGCCGCGGCCGGCATGGCCGCGGCGTGCAATGGGATGACGCCTTACTTGCGGGTCCAGCTGCCGCCCGCGCCCTGGTAGTACCAGCCGGCACCGGCGCGCTCGATCCATTCGCGTGCAAAGGTTTCGCGGATCTGTGCTTCCCACTCCGGATGGCCGTTGGCGACGGCGATCTCGCGATAGACCGCGTCGCGGTCACGGTTGTCTTCGGCGACCAGCTGGTTCAGCGTGGCGCGCTCACGCAGCGGCAGCGACGCCGGATCACGCACGGCGATGCGTCCATCGGCGGTCATGCCGATGGCGCCACTCTCGAAATGCGGTTTCAGGGTCTCGAAACGCTCGCGCATGCGGGCACGGATGGCCTGGATGGCCGGCGTGCGGATATTGATGTCGGCCTGGGCATGCGCCGTGGAAATGAATCCGAAGTGGAAGCGCGACACGTGGGCACCACGGTTTTCATCCTCCGCTGGCGGCTGCCCATTGCCGGAGCGACCGATGACATCGTCGACGAATTCGCGCGCAGCGCGCTCGGCCTCGGCGGCCGGGAAGTACACATTGATGGTGACGCAGGCCGCCAGCACCAGCAGTGCCGACAGCAACAGCCATCGCAAGGGACGCAGCATCGTCATCTCCTCAGGGTCGTCGTTCATTCCACGGTGGGTGCGGCACCGCGCAGCATCGCCTGCAGCCGCCCGAGCAGCACGGGCCAGTCGACGCGGCGCTGGAAGCCGCGGATGGTGATCTGCGGCAGCCCGGAGCCTTGCAGGATAGTGTAACTGCCATCCTCGCCTTCGATGCCGCCCATTTCGCAGACGTCGTTGGCGAGGCGGCAGGACAGGCCGATGCGCCGGTAGCTGAAACTGTCGAAGGCACCGAGCAGGCGCCCTTGCAGGCCGGATACCGAACCTCCGCCGCCGACACTCGTCAATTGCTCGACGGCGAGCTGGCTGATCCGGCGCCGGCCCGATTCCTGCGAGCGCAGGTCGGCGTCAAATGCCACGGGTCGCCAGTCGAGCAGGCGCAGGCCGACGATGTCGCCGTCGAGGCGGCCCTCGATGCGCCCGAATCCGAACACCTCGGTCATCGGCTGCAGGTCCAGGCCCCGCATGCGCACATCCGCGCTCAGCGCCGGCGCGACGCCGAATGGCCGTTCGATCGCCAGTGCACCAATGTCGATGCTGCCATCGAAGGCTTCGATATCCAGTTCGCCATCGACGGTCAGGCGCTCGCCGCTGTAGCGCAGGCGCGGCAGACTCGCGTCCAGGCGCCCGGGAAATGCCGGCCAGCGGAACGCCGTCGCCAGCGACGTCATGTCGATGTCGCGCAGCTCGACGGCGGCGGACAGGCGGTCGCCTTCCGCATCGAATGGCCGGATCCGCAACGCATCGAGGGTGATGCTGCCGCCGAACAGGCCCAGCACCACGGGTGATTGCGCGACGAGCTCGCCCCCACGGCTGACCGCGACCAGGCGGCCGGCTTCCAGCGGCAACCCGCTCACGCCAAGCCGGCGCCAGCCCAGCGCCGTCCTTGCTTCGTCGTCGCCGTCGTCGCGGAACCCCAGTTCGCCCGTGACGCCGACGAGATCGTAACGCCCCGCCGGATGCCGAAGGCCGACGTCCTCCAGCGCCGCGTCGAGCCGTGTCAAACGCCCGTTTTCCGCGAGGCCGACGCGGACATCGAGCTGGCCGCGGGCACTGACATCGCGCTGTCCCAGCCAGGTCATGACGCCACCGAGGTATCGCTCATAATGGCGATCCAGGTCGATGCCGATGGCAATATCGGCGGCCTGGACCCATCCGCCGCTGCCGCTGTTGTCGAGACGGCCGCTCACCGCCGCGGAGAAGCCGTCCTCGCCCAGGCTCAGCCGGTCCACCTGCCATCGTCCTCCCTGCCCGACCATGGCCAGGTCCAGACTGACGGCGCTCCCTTCCGGCCAGCCCACGTAGAATGGCCCGGCCAGCACTTCGCCTGCGGTCAGTGTCGATCTCGCGGCCACGGACAGCTGTCCATGGGCGCGGTTCGCAATCTCGAACGGGCCGGAAAGGGCGACCCCGGCGAGGGCGAATCGCCCGTCCGGCGTCTGGGCGGCGAGTGCTGACGCCTTCAGCTCGCCCCGCCACTGTGAGGGCGCGGTGTGCTCGAGACGTCCATCGATGCGTCCGCCCTGCCATTGCCATTGCGGCAGCAGCCGTTGCATCCAGCCCGCCGACAGCCTGCGCGCCTGGGCGACCATCCTCTTGCCAACCAGTGGCAGGTCGAGGACCAGTTCGCTGCTGCCCTGTGCCAGGCGCACCTGGATCGCTGACAGGTCACTGGCACTGCGCCAGCCCAGGCTCCAGTCGGCCTGCCCGCCGCGCCAGCGTACCGGCCCCTGGCAGGCCCATTCCGCCAGCTCGGGGGCGTCGGGCCGGGCCTGCATGGAGGGTTCGCATTCCAGGTGGACCGAGCGCAGCTCCTGGTCCAGGGCCGGCATTTTCAGGCGCTCGATGTCGAGCACCAGGCGTGCGGGCTGCTCCAGCCCCATGGGCCGGAAGGACAGTCGCAAGGCTTCCGCTTCGGCCTGGGCATGGGCGATCCGGGCGATCCGCAGGTCGAGCTCGTGTCGCGTTTCCAGTGCCGCTGCCTGCGGCATTGGGGTCGCCAACAGCGCCACCAGCAGGCCGATGACTTGACCCGACGCGGAGGCCCGGCGAGGCTGGGACCGGCGGCCAGCGACCGGGGAGGGAGACATGGCAGGGAAATCGATCCTCATCGTCGAAGACCATACGATGATCGCCGAGTATGTCGCCAGCGTGCTGAGGGATGCCGGTTACCAGGCAATTCAGGCGGGTTCACTCGCTGAAGCCCGCAGGGCGCTGGCAGACCGGCGCTTCGACCTGTTGCTGAGCGACCGCTGGCTGCCGGATGGCGAAGGCCATGAGCTGCTGACGGGCCCCGGGGATGGTCGCGTGCATCCAGCGCCGCCGGCGGTGCTCATGAGCGCGGAGCTCGACCGCGATGAACGCGAAAAGCTGCTTGCGCATGGCTTCGCCGACGCGCTTGCCAAGCCCTGCCCGCCCCAGGTCCTGCTGGACCGGATCGCGCAGGTGCTGGGCGGAAACACCCCGCACGCAACGGCACAGGCAGCACGGTCGCAGGTTTCACCGGCGCCGGTACTGGATGACGAGGCGGCACTGGCCGTGTGTGCCGGCAACGCCGCCACACTCGCGTCGATGCGCAAGCTGTTCGCCACCGAGCTGCCCGCCGTCCGCGAGCGCATTGCCGCCTGCGCAGCCCGCGGCGACACCATGCAGCTGGCGCAGGAACTGCACCGGCTGTGTGCCTCGGCCGCTTGGGTGGGCGCCGCCGAGGTCAGGCAGTGTTGCGATGCCGCCCGCACGGATCCGGGCCAGGGCCCGGAAGGACTGGATGCGGCATTGGCGCGCGTGCAGCAGGCCTTGTCAGGCTGACCCGAGCGCGCTGATCAGGTCCGCCACTGTGCCGCAAGGCGCCAGGCGCGCAACTCGCCACCGCCCAGGTAATGCCGGACCAGGGCGCGGGCCAGGGGCTTGAGTTGCCGCAACTGGTCGGGCGTGGGCAGTCCGTCGCCGGACCAGGCACGAAGTACCTGGGCGGAGGCGCGCGGCCAGGGACTGTCCGGCGACCAGGGCCGCGCCCCGTGTTCGGGATCGAGGCAATAGACGACATCGTCGACCAGCGGCCGCCCACTGACGCAGTCTTCGTCCAGCACCAGTGCATAGCCCAGCAACCCGATCAGGTCGCGTTCGAAGCGGCGCAAAGACCACGCCAGGCGATCGTCGGCGCGGGCATCCGGTACGGTCGCCGCCGGGCGTGCCCACGGGCCCTGCGATGAAGGTCGTTCGTCTGCGATCCCCTGCCCGGTTGGTGGCGACGGCGAGACGATGCCGCCCAGCTCGCCCAGCCAGTCGGCATAGCGGCGGAAAAGCGAGGGCGCCGGATCACCCCGGCCGGTCAGCCTGTGTACGAGTTCATTGACGTACCAGGCCGAAAACAGCGGCGCGCCGGCGAGCCGGAGGACCGGGCCTTCGGATTCGATCGCGCCGAGGCTCAGGACGTCGCCGCGGCCGGAGGCGCCAATGCGCAGGCGTCGGAACGGCTCCAGCGCTGCGCGCCGGGCGGTGGCGCTGCGACTGCCGCCGCGCACGCCCCGGGCGACCACGGCCAGCCGGCCCTGGCTGGACGTCAGCAACTCAAGCAGCAGGCTGGTCTCGCGGTAGGGCCGCGCTTCCAGTACATAGGCGGGCTCGTCCTCGAAACGCATGATCGATCCTCAGGGACCACAAGGCCTTCGTCGCGACCATGTCGGCGCCACACGCATTGGCGCGCGCATGCGATCAATCCGTATAGCCCAGCTCGCGCAGCGCCCGGTCATCATCCGACCAGCCGCGGCGGACCTTGACCCAGGTTTCAAGGAACACCTTTCCGTCGAAGAGCTTTTCCATGGCGATGCGCGCCTTGCTGCCGATGTCGCGAAGGCGCTCGCCCTTGTCGCCAATGACGATGGCCTTCTGGCCATCGCGCTCGACCCAGATCACTGCATGGACGCGTCTCATGCGACCTTCCAGCTCGAAGCGCTCGATCTCCACCGTGGTCGAATACGGGAGTTCCTGGCCAAGCTGGCGCATGAGCTGCTCGCGGACCAGTTCCGCCGCCAGGAAGCGTTCGCTGCGGTCGGTCAAGGTGTCGGCTTCGTAGAGCGCGTCCTGTTCCGGCAATGCGCCTGCGATCGCATCCTCCAGCTCTTCCAGACCACTGCGACGCCGTGCCGAAACAAGGAATACACCCTGGTAGCCGCGCCCTTCGCTGATCTGCGCGATGAAGGGCAGCAGGCGCTCCTTGTCCTTGACGGCATCCACCTTGTTGATCGCGAGCAGGCAGGGAATCCCGGCGGACAGGGCGGCATCGGCCACGGCACGATCCTCGTTGTCGAAGCGCAGCGCCTCGACCACGTGCACGCAGGCATCGGCGCCGGCCAGCGCCGTATGCGCGGTCCGGTTCAACTGCCGGTTGAGGGCCTTGCCGGTACCGGCGTGGATGCCCGGCGTATCGAGGTAGCCGATCTGGCCGTCCTCACGAGTGGCGACGCCAAGAATGCGGTGCCTGGTCGTCTGCGGACGCGGCGAGACGATGCAGAGCCGCTGGCCGATCAGGGCATTGAGCAGCGAGGACTTGCCCACGTTGGGCCGGCCGATCAGGGCGACGTGACCGGCCCGGAAGGCTGCGGCATTCATTTTTTCAATCCTTCAAGATGCGAAAGCATGGCCTGCGCGGCGATCTGCTCGGCCTGCTTGCGGCTGCCGGCCCGACCTTCCGTCACTTTTTCCGTACTTTCGGCGCGGCACTCGACAACGAACTCCTGCGCATGCGCCTGGCCGTTGGCACTGACCACATGGTATCGCGGCAGCCCTTGGCCGCGCCCCTGCAGCCATTCCTGCAGGCGCGTCTTGGCATCCGCGGTCTGGACAAGGTCGAGGGATTCCAGCGACCCGGCGCAGCGTCCCCGCAGCCATTCCCGGCAGGCATCCCAGCCACCGTCCAGGAAGATCGCTGCCACCAGCGCCTCGAAGGCATCGGCCAGGATCGATTCGCGGCGGTAGCCGCCACTCTTGAGCTCGCCGGGTCCGAGGCGGAGATGGTCGCCCAGCGACAGCGTGCGCGCCAGCGCAGCCAGCGCTTCCCGGCGCACCAGGAGTGCGCGCAGGCGTGTCAGCTGCCCTTCGCTGGCCTTCGGAAACCGTTCGTACAGAAGCTCGGCGACGATGGCGCCAACCAGTCCGTCGCCGAGGAATTCCAGACGCTCGTTGTGCGGAACACCGACGCTGCGGTGGCTGAGCGCCTGGCGGAGCAGGCCCGGGTCCGTGAAACGGTAGCCCAGGCCGGGAAGAGGATCAGCCGCCAAGGGTTTCGGTGCGATCGAAGGTCGCGATGAAATCCAGGTTGCCGAATAGCGTCCGCCGAACTTCGTAACGGACGCGGATCTGCGGCGTTCCCTGGGTGGTCACACGCACGTTGTTGGGTTTCACGGATTCGACATAGCTCATGTTGAGGCGCTTGTCGAAACGCTGGCGGATGGCATCGGCACCAAGTGAGCGCACTCCGTCCTCCTTGGCCAGCCCCTTCATCGCCGTCACGACGCTGTAGTACTCCGAATACACCGGAAACAGCTTCATGCCGATGTAAGCAAAAAAACCGACGACCGCCATGACCACGAGCAAGCCGATCAGCGTGAAGCCCCTCTGGCGCCTTTGCATACCCCTACCCCCTGATGTCCGTGTCAACGAACGATAGTTCCAAGCCTACCGAAATCGACTGCCTCAAGCATACCGTCACGGCTGTCCCAGTTCCACCAGATCACCGAAGCCCGGCCCACCAGGTTCGCTTCCGGGACGAACCGCCAGTAGCGGCTGTCCTGGCTGTTGTCCCGGTTGTCGCCCAGAACGAAGTAATGGCCTTCGGGCACCGTCACCCGGAATTCGTCCTGCAGCTGGTTCAGGGCGCGCGGGTCCGGCCGTCGGAGGATACGGTGTTCGGCTCCCGGCAACCGCTCCAGCAGTTCCTCGTAGCCGGTGTACTCGGCGCTGCTGCGCTCGCCGACATAGCGGCCCAGCATCTCCTGCGGCACTTCCTGGCCGTTCACATGCACCACCTTGTTGCGGTAGCTGATCACGTCACCCGGTATGCCGATGATGCGCTTGATGTAGTCGACATTGGGGTCGACCGGATAGCGGAACACCGCGACATCGCCGCGCTTGGGCTCGCCGACGGGGATGATCTTGGTATTGGTCACCGGCAGGCGGATGCCGTAGGCGAACTTGTTGACCAGGATGAAGTCACCGATCAGGAGCGTCGGCATCATCGAACTGGACGGGATCTTGAACGGCTCGAACAGGAAGCTGCGGAAGACCAGCACCGCGAGGATGACCGGGAAGAAAGAGCGCGCATACTCGACCACGGCAGGAACCCTGCCATTGCGCTGCGCGCGCCGCGGCGCAAAGAACAGGCGATCGGCCAGCCAGATCAGGCCGGTCAGGGCGGTCAGGGCGACCAGCAACAGGGCGAAATCCAGCCTCATCAAACCTTCCTCATTCTCGACAACCGCGATCCGGGCGCTTTCACCTGGCGCCTACTTGTCCATCTTCAGCACCGCCAGGAATGCTTCCTGCGGAATATCAACGCGACCCACCGACTTCATGCGTTTCTTGCCTTCCTTCTGCTTCTCAAGCAGCTTGCGCTTGCGGGTGGCGTCGCCGCCGTAGCACTTTGCGAGCACGTTCTTGCGCAGCGCCTTCACCGTGGACCGGGCAATGATCTGCGAGCCGACGGCGGCCTGGATGGCAACGTCGAACATCTGGCGCGGAATCAGGTCCTTCATCTTCTCGACGAGGTCGCGGCCGCGCCGTTCGGCGAAGCTGCGATGGACGATCAGGCTCAGCGCATCGACGCGCTCACCGTTGATGAGGATGTCGACGCGGGCAAAGCTGCCGGCCTGGAAGCGCAGGAAGTGGTAGTCGAGCGACGCGTAGCCGCGCGACACCGACTTGAGCTTGTCAAAGAAATCCAGAACCACCTCGGCCAGGGGCAGCTCATAGCTGATCTGCACCTGCGAACCCAGGTAGTTCATGCCGACCTGCACGCCGCGTTTTTCCTCGCACAGCGTGATCACGTTGCCGACGTAGTCAGGCGGCGTGAGGATGTTCGCGAGGATGATCGGTTCGCGGATCTCGCGGATGTTCGACAGCGGCGGCAGGCGCGCGGGGTTGTCCAGCGTGATGATCTGGTCATCGCTGGTCTCCACCTCATAGACCACGGTCGGCGCGGTCGTGACCAGGTCGAGGTCGTACTCGCGCTCCAGGCGCTCCTGCACGATTTCCATGTGCAACAGGCCGAGGAATCCGCAACGGAAACCGAAGCCCATCGCCTCCGAACTTTCCGGCTCGAATCGCAAGGCGGCATCGTTCAGACGCAGCTTTTCCAGCGCATCGCGCAGGTCGGGATAGTCGTCGGCATCGACCGGGAACAGGCCGGCGAAGACGCGCGGCTGCATTTCCTGGAAGCCTGGAAGCGGCTCGCT
This sequence comes from Pseudofulvimonas gallinarii, assembly GCF_004343305.1. Classification (GTDB taxonomy): domain Bacteria; phylum Pseudomonadota; class Gammaproteobacteria; order Xanthomonadales; family UBA2363; genus Pseudofulvimonas; species Pseudofulvimonas gallinarii. Next base: position 226,695 of record NZ_SMAF01000001.1, read on the forward strand.
CGCCGGCTTGCCGGTCAGTGTCAGGGTGTCGCCGACCGGCGCGCCGTGCACGTCCTTGATCGAGGCGCAGATGAATCCGACCTCGCCCGGGCCGAGGCGGCCGGTGACCTTGCGCTTCGGTGTGAACACACCGACCTGGTCGACCTCGTGGCTGCGCCCCGTGGACATGACCAGGATCTTGTCGCCGCTGCGAATCTCGCCCTGCATGACGCGCACCAGCGAGATCACACCGAGGTAATTGTCGAACCAGGAGTCGATGATCAGGGCCTGGAGGCGGTCGGTGTCGAGCGGCTTCGGCGGCGGGATGCGGGCGACGATCGCCTCGAGCACGCCCTGGATGCCGACGCCGGTCTTGGCGGAAATCAGCACGGCGTCGTCGGCGGGAAGGCCGATGACCGCTTCGATTTCCCTCTTCACCCGATCCGGATCCGCGGTCGGCAGGTCGATCTTGTTGAGGATCGGCACGACTTCCAGCCCCTGCTCCACCGCCGTGTAGCAGTTGGCGACGCTCTGCGCCTCGACGCCCTGGGCGGCATCGACCACCAGCAACGCGCCTTCGCAGGCGGCCAGCGAGCGGCTGACCTCGTAGGAGAAATCGACGTGGCCCGGGGTGTCGATGAAATTCAACTGGTAGGTATTGCCGTCCAGCGCCTTGTACGGCAACGAGACCGACTGCGCCTTGATGGTGATCCCGCGCTCACGCTCGATGGGATTGTTGTCCAGCACCTGGGCTTCCATCTCGCGCTCGGTGAGGCCGCCACAGAACTGGATGATGCGGTCGGCGAGCGTGGACTTGCCGTGATCGACGTGGGCGATGATCGAAAAGTTGCGTATCAGATTCATGAGTCGGGCGATCGCCCGGAGGGTCACCAGGCATAAAGACGGCGATTATCGCAAAAGCGGCCGCCCAATGGGCGGCCGCCGGGTGTCCCTTTGGTGGAACGGGCTCAGTCGCCTTCGCGGACGTTCAGTGCCAGGAAGGTATTGGCGCCGCCGCGGCGGACCAGCAACATGACCGAATCGCCGGCCTTGACGCCCTCGACCGCCTTGTTGAACGCTGCCACGCTGCCGACGTCGGTCCGACCGACACGCAGGACGATGTCGCCGCGACGCAGCCCGGCGCGTCCGGCCGGGCCGCCGACGACCTGCGCCACCAGCACGCCCTCGCCGCTGCCCAGCTCGGCCTGGGTGCGCTGCTCCGCGCTCAGATCCTGCAGGCGCATGCCCAGGCGCGTGGCGCTCGCGGGTTGAGCCTCACCCGAGCGCGCCGGCAGCACGGCCTCCGGATCGGACTCCGCCTCGGCGACAGTGACGGTGAGCATGCGTTCGCGGCCATCGCGGACGATGCGCACGTCGGCCTTGCTGCCCGGACGCGTGGTGCCGACGATCGGCGGCAGGTCGCTCTGGGTGATGATGTCGCGGCCATCGAAGCTCAGGATCACGTCGCCGATCTTGATCCCCGCCTGGTCAGCGGCACTGCCCGGGACGACACGCGCCACCAGCGCACCGACCGGACGATCCAGGCCCAGGGACTCCGCGAATGCGCGCGTGACCTCCTGGACCTCCACGCCAATGCGCCCGCGACGGACCCGGCCGTCGGTCTTCAGCTGGTCGACGACATTCTGCGCGACGTCGATCGGAATGGCGAAACTGATGCCCATGTAGCCGCCGGTGCCGGAGAAGATCTGCGAGTTGATGCCGATCACCTCCCCGGAGAGGTTGAACAGCGGCCCGCCGGAATTGCCCGGGTTGATGGCGACGTCGGTCTGGATGAAAGGCACGTACTGCTGGTCGCTGCCACCGACGCTGCGGCCGGTCGCGCTGACGACACCGGCGGTGACGGTGTGGTCGAATCGGAACGGCGACCCGATGGCCACCACCCACTGGCCCGGCTTGACCGTGTTCGCATTGCCGAGGCGGACCGTCGGCAGGCCGCTGGCGTCGACCTTGAGGACGGCGATATCGGTCTGCGGATCGGTGCCGATCACGTCGGCGCGGAATTCGCGACGATCGGTCAGGCGGACCGTCACCTCGTCGGCACCCTGCACCACGTGGTTGTTGGTCAGGATGTAGCCGTCCTGGGAAATGATGAAACCGGAACCACCGGAAGTGGAATCACGCCCGCCCGGGACGCCCGGCGGACCGAAGAAGCGGCGGAAGAACTCCGGCATCTCTTCTTCTTCCATGCTCCGCTGCCGGCTGGCCGCGGTGGTCAGCGCGGTGATGTTGACCACGGCCGGCGCGTTCCCTTCGACCAGCGCGGTGAAATCCGGCAGCCCGGTGACCTGCACCGGCGCTGCAGTCTGCGCCGGCTGGCTGGCCTGCATCGCCGCGACGCTGCCGGCGGCGGCCGGCGCCTCGCTCTGGGCGCACGCAGCCGGCCCTACGGCCATGAATGCCCCGACCAGGGCGATGCGCAAGGCAAAAAGTTGATGCGTCTTCATCGGAACTCCTAGCGATGTCGATTCAATCGGCCCGGCACGTCCCGACCGGGCCCCGGGCACCTGGAAATGGGGTCGGCTGCGGACGGCTCAACCGCACCGCCCACGGTTCACGGGCGATGGCAGGGCCTCCGGCAACCGCTACTGCGCTGACGCCGGCCGTTCCTGCGCGGGGGCCGCGGGACGGACGGTCGCGGGCAGCACGATGATGTACTGGGTCGATGGATAGTGCAGCGACGTCACCGGTGCCTTCTGCCAGGCTTCCGGATCGGGCGTGGGTGCGAATTCCCCTGCCCCGACCGGTCGCGACGACCGCGACGACACCGGCAGCAGCGGCAGCTGGCGGCGCAGGTCGTCGGCGCGCACGCCCGAACGCGTCACTTCCGATTCACCGGCGACCAGCTGGCCGGCGTCGGTACCGGATGCGCCGGGCGCACCTGGCTGGACGTACCAGAAGGCGGATGCCGCCACCACCGCCGCGGTGGCAAAACCGGCAGCCCAGCGCAATCCGACCTGCAGCGGCAGGCGCCGGCGCGGCACCGCTTCGGTGGCGATCGCGGCGCGGACGCGTTCGGCCAACGCATGGGGCGCCGGCATCATCGAACGGCTGCCACGCAGGCAATCGCCGATCAGGTGCCAGCACGCATAGGTCTCGCGAAGCTCGGCGTCGTGTTCCAGCCGCCGCAACAGGAACGCCGATTCACTGCGTCCGAGCGCGCCGTCGATCAGGGCCGAAAGATCTTCGCGATGGGAGGAACTGGTCATGGATCACGTCTCGGACAGCAGGGGGCGGATACGGCGCTCAATCGCCTCGCGGGCGCGGAAGATGCGCGAACGGACCGTGCCGATCGGGCAATCCATCGCTTCGGCGATTTCCTCGTAGCTGAGTCCTTCGACTTCGCGAAGGGTGATCGCCATGCGCAACTCCTCGGGCAGGTCGTCGACCGCGGCCGTGACATTGCGCTCGATCTCCTGGCGCAGCAGTTCGTTCTCGGGCGTGGCCCGGTCCTTCAACTGCGAGTCGGCACTGAAATGCATGGCATCCTCGATATCGACGTCGTCACTCGGCGGTCGCCGCCGCAGCGCCACCAGGTGGTTCTTGGCGGTGTTGACGGCGATCTTGTACACCCAGGTGTAGAACGCACTTTCGCCGCGAAAGTTCCCGAGCGCCCGGTAGGCGCGCAGGAACACTTCCTGGGCCACGTCCTGTGCTTCGGAGAAATCACGGATATATCGGCCGATGACGGCGAGGATCCGGTGCTGGTACTTCCTGACCAGCAGGTCGAAGGCGCCCAGGTCGCCGCGCTGAACCCTCTCCACCAGCTCCTGGTCGACGTCCCTGTCACTCATTCCGGACCTTTGCTTTCGAAGATGGCGGGCAGACCGCCTGTTCCCCGGCAAGTTCCCCTGCCGCGGACGATCGCGGGCGATCCCTGCATCCGGCGCCTGCGGTCAGGTCTCACCGGGCGCAGTGCTCCTGGTAGATCGACAGCGCTTCCGGCATCCATTCCTCGAGCTGGCGGATGCGCGTGTCGTGGCTGGGATGCGTGGACGAAAACTCCGGCGGTTGCCGGCCGCCACTGGCCTGGCCCATCCGCTCCCACAGTCGCGGGGCCTCGCGCGGATCGAAGCAGGCGCGTGCGGCCACCAGCAGGCCGATCTTGTCCGCCTCGCTCTCATGGTCGCGCGAGAACGGCAACAGGATGCCGTACTGGGCACCGGCGCCGATGGCGCCCATGATCACGCGCTGCGTCTGGGGGTCCATGTCGCCCACGGACATGCCGGCGGCCATGCTGCCCATCTGCACCAGCTTCTGCGTCGCCATGCGCTCGGCACCATGGCGGGCGATGGCGTGGGCGATCTCGTGACCCATGACGGCGGCAAGACCGTTCGCATTGGCGGTGATGGGCAGGATGCCGGTATAGACGGCCACCTTGCCGCCTGGCAGGCAGAACGCGTTCGCCTGCTCGGACTGCACCAGGTTGAACTCCCAGTCGAAGTGCTGCCATGGCACGTCGGGCGCGATTTCCTTCGCCGCCATGACCAGGCGCCGGCCGATCTCGCGGACCGCATCAACCTCAGGACCGCTGCGGACCACGCGCTCCTGCGCCAGGATCTGCTGGTAGGACTGCAACCCCAGCGCGGACTCCTGCTCGCGTGTGATGTCCACCAGCTGGCTGCGGCCGGTAATGGGCACTTCGTGCTGGTTGCTGAACCAGTAATAGCCCAGGTAAAGCACGAACAGGATGATCGGCCACCAGCGCAATCCGGCACCGCCGCGTCGACCCGCACCCAATGGACCCATCTTCGTTCTCCTGTCGTTGCGACTGCCGCGGAGGATAGCGCCGCCGCCGTTCCGGCGTGTACCGGGCGGTCAGGGTCCGGCAAGGTGTCGCGCGACACGGAAGCCCACACGCGGGCTGGTGGTCGCCGCTTCGATGTTCATCCTGTAAGCCGCACGCACCTGGTCCGGACCGCTGGCCCAGGACGAGCCGCGCACGACGCGTCGCGAACAGCCCGGATTCACCCAGGCCTGGCCGTCACTGGGCGCGCGCGAATAGGTGCTGTGCCAGCAGTCCTCGACCCATTCGGAGACATTGCCCACCAGGTCGTGAATGCCGAACGCGTTGGCGGCGTAGCTGCGAACCGGCGCGATGCCGAAGTGCCCGTCATCGATGTCGGGGAAGGCGTTGCTCCACTCCCGGCGCGAACGCGATCGGTCGCCGGCACTGGATACGTTGGCGACCGCCTGCTTCGGCGGTCCGGCGCCCCACGGATAGGCCGTCGCGCTGCCGGCACGCAGGGCGTATTCGAACTCGGCTTCCGATGGCAGGCGGTAAGGCTTGCCGGTCGATTCCGCCAGCCAGGTGGCATAGGCGACCGCGTCATCCCAGTCGACATGGACCACCGGATAGGTGTCCGGCGCGGCGCGACCGGTCTCGTCATGACGCCAGTTGATCCGGGCACGTTCGCGCATGCTGCCGGAACGCTCGTCGTACACCGACGAACGTCCCTCGCGCTCGGCATGGGTCCGGTAGCCCGTCGCTTCGACGAACAGCCGGAAGGCGCCGACGGTGGTTTCCGATTCCGCCAGCGCGAAGCCCTGGTCGAAGCGCACGCGAAACCGTGGACCTTCGTTGTTGCGGCGGCCGGCCTCGCTCTCCGGCGAGCCCATCAGGAAACTGCCGACTGGCACCACCACCATCACCGGACCGCTGGAACCGTCGCCGAGCGCGTCGCGGAAGCGTTCGCCTTCGCCATAGCCGGCGTACAGGCGGACATTGCGGATACGTTCCCGGACCAGGCCGGCGCCGACGTGATCGGGGGCGATGGCCAGCGCCTGCTCGAGGGTGGCTTCGGCCGCATCGGCCTGGCCTTCGTCCAGGCGCTGGTGCGCCTGGCTGAGCAGGACCGCACCGATGTGGTTGCGTTGCTCGACGAGCGCCGTCCGCGCCTCCTCCAGTGCGAGGCGGGCATCAGGCGTCACCGCGGCTGCCCGGTCTATCAGTGCTTCCGCCTCCTCGAATGCGCCCTCTTCGCCACGGGCCAGCGCCTGCGTCAGCAGCCGGTCGCGGATGGCGGCCAGGCCGGCCTGTGCCGTGAGATTGCCCGGTTCCAGCTCGAGCACCTGCTGGTAGATGGCCCTGGCGGATCGGTTGCCACGGTCGAGCCGGCCGCGCTCCACGGCCGCCGAGGCCTGCTCCAGCAGCACGCGCTGGGCCTCGCCGGCGACCACCCAGGCACGCCAGCGCGCCACGTCGGCAGGACCTTCGTGCAACTGCTCCAGTATCGGCAGCACAGCGCGTCCGCCCGGGTAGTCGCCCAGCGACATCGCCGATTCCATGTCCGCAGCCAGGCGTTCCAGTGTGCGCTCCAGGCCGGCGCGCGCCCGCGCGTTGCCGGGCGCGGCCGCAAGGACGGAAACGAAGAGATCGACGGCGTTGTCGCCGGGCGGCCGGAAAAGGCGACCCTGCGCCAGCGCGGCATCGGCGCGCTGCAGGATCACCGTCACGCCGTTGCGGTCACTGTGGTCGAACTCGACCAGCGTCGGTGCCCAGCCGGCTTCGGGAACCGGCGAGGCGACCGGTTCCGGGGTGTCGTGCGGCTCACCCTCGACTGCGACGGCTCCCGTGCCGGGGTCGTCATCGCCGTCATCGCCCTCATCGCCCGGAAAAACCGGGGCTTCCGGCCTGTCGGCAAGCACGGTGGCCGGTGGAGTCAGGCCGCCGGACAGGGTCTCCTGGCCGCGCTGCCACCAGCTGTACAGGACGGCGCAGCCGGCCAGGGCGATCAGGATCGAGATGACCCGGCGTATCATGCGCGGCTTGCCTGCAACTGCATCATCCCCGAATGGTACCCAATCCCGACGAATCGACCACCCATCCGACAGAACTCTGGATCGAAGACGGCCCCACCCTGCTCGAGTGGCGCGGTGAAGGTGGCCAGATCCTCGCCGTCGATACCGAATTCGTCCGTGAACGCACGTACTGGCCGACCCTCGCCCTCGTGCAGTTGGCCGGCCCCGCCCCGGCCACGCTGATCGACCCGCTGGTCTTCAAGCCCCTGGAAACCCTGGGCCAGGTGCTGGCTGATCCGGCGGCGACCATCCTCATGCACAGCGCCAGCGAGGATCTGGTGGCGCTGCGGCCACTGCTTCCCGCTCCGATCACCGGACTGTACGACACCCAGATCGCCGCGGCCTTCGCCGGACTGGGCGCGGGGCTGGGTTACCAGGCCTGCGTGGCGCAGCTCCTCGGCGTCCACCTGGAAAAACAGGAAACACGGTCGAACTGGCTGGCGCGCCCACTCAGCGACCGGCAGATCAGCTACGCCCTGGATGACGTCCGCCACCTGCACCGCGTCCACGCGCTGCTCGACGACCGCCTAAAGACCCGCGGGTATGCGTCCTGGCATCGGGAAGACTGCCGGCGGCTGGCCGAAAACGGCTGGCGCGGCGAGACCGACGAGCAGCCACAGCTCGCCTTCCGCAACGGCTGGCGCTGGTCGCCACTCGCGCAGGCGCAGTTGCGCCGCATCCTGTTGTGGCGCGAACAGGCCGCGCGCGAGCGCGACCTGCCACGCCGCTGGGTCCTGGACGACCACACCGCCATAGCCGCCGCCATCGAACCGGAACATAGCGCGGCCCGCCTGGCCGCTCGCCTGGCCGATGCACCGGCGGGACGCCGCCGCAGCCTGCAGGCGCTGCTCAACCTGCTCGAACGCGTGCCGGACGACGAGGAACTCGCAACAACCGTTCCCGTGCCGGCGCCGCACGACGATGTCCTGAAACAGGGCATGAAGCGCCTGAAGGCGGTCGTCGACCGGGAAGCCGAGCGCCTCGACCTGCCGCCGGGACTGCTGTGCCCGCGACGTGCGCTGGAGTTTCTGCTCCGCGCCGGACGGCTGCCCGACGACCTGGCCGGCTGGCGCCGTGAAGTACTGGAGCCGGCGCTGGTGGCTGAACTGTAGCCACGGCGCACTGCTCCAAACTTTGCCAAGCGGCGCTACTCATGGCAGAATCGCCGCCTTCGCCCAGCGGGCCCCTGACCCAACACGACGCCAACGGATGTCGAAAGACGATCAAATCGAGATGGAAGGCTCGGTCATCGAGACCCTGCCCAACACCACTTTCCGCGTGAAGCTGGACAACGGCCACGTCATTACCGCCCATATTTCCGGTCGCATGCGCAAGCACTACATCCGCATCCTCACCGGTGACAAGGTCAAGGTCGAGATGACCCCGTACGACCTGAGCAAGGGTCGTATCACCTACCGCATGAAGTAATGGCGGTGGCGGCCCCCACGGCCGCCTTCCAGTATCCCGAAGCTGTCCGCCGCCCTGACCGGGGCGCCGCGGGGCATTGCCGTGTCCGCGCTTCCAGCGGAGGCTGCGGCTTCGGGGAGACAGCAAACATTTCCGCCTATGCGACGCGGGCCTTCTCGTTTCCGCGATGCCCGCGGCTCGCGCGCGCCTGCTCGAGCTCCGCCTGCGCACACCGGACGACCGCGGCGGAAAACCGCCCTGCAACGGGTGCAGGGCGGCTTGTTTTCCTTGCGCCGTGATCAGCGACGGCCCGCGTTCACCAGCTGTGCCAGGCGATGCACCGCGACCATCACGGTCGGATAGTCCATGCCCAGCTGGTTGCGCATGTCGGCCAGCATGCCGAGGGTGAAGCGCAGGCCCGGGTCATCGCCGGTGAACCAGGCCTCGACCAGCTTGCGACCATTGCCATCCGGCTTGGCGGCACCGGCGAGGATCTGTGCCGTCAGCGCGCGATGCTGCGCGAACAGCTCGTCGCGGAGACTGCCACGTGCATGCGCATGCCAGCGACCGGTGACAGGCAGGTCCTCGACACGGTCCATCAGCCATTTCAGGTGCAGCGTGTCGCCGACCTGGAAATAGACTTCGGCGACCTTGCCCACCGGCAGCCCACGCTCGGCCGCGACCTCGACGATGTCCAGCGCCGCCGCCAGGTGTGACAGCCCCGCCAGCTGCGCGGCCAGCGCCTTCGGCACGCCGCGTTCCTGCCAGTTCGAAGCATCGGCGCTGATGGCTTCGCGCTCGCTGGCGGACACCAGCTTGCCGAGGCCGCTGCGCAGTTCGGCCAGGCCGGGCGCGTAGCGGGCCACGGCATTGGCGATCACCAGCTTGTCGCCGGGCAGGTTGAGCAGCCAGCGCGTCATCGAGCGCAGAAGCTGCCAGATGCGCATCAGCGCATCGACCTGAACCGCATCGGTGACCTTGCCGTCGAGCGCGTCGATGTCCGCCCACAGGGCGCGGGCATCGAGGATCTCGCGGGCGATGCTGTAAGCCTTGGCGATCTGCGCCGGCGTCTGCCCGGTGTCTTCCTGCATGCGCAGCACGAAGGTCGAACCCATGCGGTTGACGATCGAGTTGGTCACCGCCGTGGCGATGATCTCGCGACGCAGGCGGTGCTGCTCGAGCTCGCGGCCGTAGCGCTCCTGGATCGGCTTCGGGAAATAGCGCGCCAGTTCGGCGGACAGGTGCGGATCCTCCGGTACGTCCGATTCCAGCAGGCGCTCGAACAGTTCGATCTTGCTGTAGGACAGCAGGACCGCCAGCTCGGGCCGCGTCAGCCCTTCGCCACGCGCCCGGCGTTCTTCGAACTCGGCGTCGCTGGGCAGGTACTCGATGGCACGGTCCAGCTTGCCCTGCGCTTCCAGCGTGCGCACGAAGTGCTGCTTGGAACCCAGGCGCGCGACGCCCATGCGCTCCATCAGGCTGATCGCCTGGTTCTGGCGGTAGTTGTCGTTGAGGACCAGCTGCGCGACCTCGTCGGTCATCTCGACCAGCAGCGCGTTGCGTTCGTCGAGGCTCAGCACGCCACGCTGTACCAGCTCGTTGAGCAGGATCTTGATGTTCACCTCGTGGTCCGAGGTGTCGACGCCGGCCGAGTTGTCGATGAAATCGGTGTTGAGCAGCACGCCGGCGCGCGCCGCCTCGATGCGTCCGAGCTGCGTCATGCCCAGGTTACCGCCCTCGCCCACGACCTTGCAGCGAAGTTCGCGGCCATCGACGCGCAGCGGCGTGTTGGCGCGATCGCCGACATCGGCGTGCGATTCACTGGAGGCCTTCACGTACGTACCGATGCCGCCGTTCCAGAGCAGGCCGACCGGTGCCTTCAGGATCGCCTTCATCAGTTCGTTCGGCGTCAGCGACGTGACGTCGTCCGCGATGCCCAGCGCCTCGCGCGCCTGCGGCGACAGCGGAATGGTCTTGGCGCTGCGCGGCCAGATGCCGCCACCTTCGGAAATCAGGCTGCGATCGTAGTCGTCCCAGCTCGAGCGCGGTACGTTGAACAGGCGCTTGCGCTCCTTGAATCCGCGCGCCGAATCCGGCTGCGGATCGATGAAGATGTGGCGGTGGTCGAAGGCGGCGACGAGCCGGATGTGCTCGGACAGCAGCATGCCGTTGCCGAAGACGTCGCCGGACATGTCGCCGATGCCGACGCAGGTGAAGTCTTCCTTCTGGCAATCGACGCCAAGCGCGCGGAAGTGGCGTTTCACGGACTCCCAGGCGCCACGCGCGGTGATGCCCATGCCCTTGTGGTCGTAACCGTACGAACCACCGGATGCGAAGGCGTCGCCAAGCCAGAAATCATGTTCCGCCGACACCGAATTGGCGATGTCCGAGAACGTCGCCGTACCCTTGTCGGCGGCGACGACGAGGTACGGATCGTCGCCGTCGTGGCGGACGACGTTCTTCGGCGGCACCGGCTTGCCATCGACGAGGTTGTCGGTGATGTCCAGCAGGCCGTTGATGAAACTGCGGTAACAGCTCACGCCTTCAGCGAGCATCGCATCGCGGTCGCCGCTGGCCGGCGGGCGCTTGACGATGAAGCCGCCCTTGGCGCCGACCGGCACGATGACGGTGTTCTTCACCATCTGCGCCTTCACCAGGCCGAGCACTTCGGTGCGGAAGTCCTCGCGCCGGTCGGACCAGCGCAGGCCGCCGCGGGCGACGGGTCCGAAGCGCAGGTGCGTGCCTTCGATGCGCGGCGAATAGACGAAGATCTCGCGGTACGGGCGCGGCTTCGGCGCTTCGATCAGGCGCGCCGGATCGAACTTGAAGCTGATGTAGTCGTGCGGCCGGCCGTCCTCGGCCAGCTGGTAGAAATTCGTGCGCAGCGTCGCGTGGATCGCTGCCATCAGGCTGCGCAGGATGCGGTCCTCGTCCAGGCTCCCCACTTCCTCCAGCAGCGTCTTCACCGCTTCGACGATGGCCCGCTCGAACACCGCCGGGCCCATCCCGCGGGCCTCGACCAGCGCCGGGATCTGCGCACGCTCGGTGTCGGTGCGCGACAGACGTCCCATGGCGCGCTCGACCACGCCCTGCCAGCGCTGCGTTTCCTCGGCGGGCTCGTCGACGCGGGCCGGGTCGAACTTGGCCTGGAACACCTCGATCAGCAGGCGGGCGAGCACCGGATAACGGTTGAGCGTCTGCTCGATGTAGGACTGCGAGAACGGCGTGCCGACCTGCTGCAGGTACTTCGCGTAAGCACGCAGTACCGCGACTTCGCGCCAGAACAGGCGCGCGCCGATGATCAGGCGGTTGAAGCTGTCGCTCTCGGCGCGGCCGCGCCAAACGGCCTCGAAGGCTTCCTCGAAGAAGCGGTGCGAAACCTCGAGGTCGACGTCGACGTGTTCCGGGAACGCGATCTCGAAGTCCTGGATGCTGATCAGGCTCCCCGCCACTTCCATTTCGTAGGGATGTTCGGCGAGCACGCGCAGGCCCATGTTCTCCATCATCGGCAGCGCTTCGGACAGCGTGATCGCCTGCCCCATGCGATAGAGCTTGAAGCGCAGCGCGCCCTCGCGGTCACCCGGCGCGTGGTACAGGTTCAGGCGCAGGTCGTCCTCGTTGCCGAGATGCGAAATCGCCAGCAGGTCGGCGGCGGCGATTTCCGGCGGCACCTGCTCGACGTAGGCGGCAGGTAGCGCGCGCTGGTAGCGCGTCGCCAGGCGCAGGCCGAGGTCGTCGCCATGGCGCTGTACGAGGATGTCGCGCAGCTCGTCGTGCCAGTTGCGGACGATGCGCGCCATTTCCGCTTCCAGTGCCACCGTGTCGAACTGCGGGCGCACGCCGAAGGGCGGCCGGATGACCATGTGCAGGCGCGCCAGCGTGGAATCACCGACCTGCACCTGGGTGTCGATGGTCTGGCCCTGCAGCGCCTGCAGCAGCATCGCCTCGATGCGTTCGCGCACACCGGTGTTGAAGCGGTCACGCGGAATGAACGCCAGCGCCGAGAAGAAACGCCCGAAACGGTCGCGCCGCAGGAACAGGCGCGTGCGGCTGCGCTCGTGCAGGCCGAGGATGCCGGTGGCGATGGAGTACAGCTCGTCGGTGCTGCACTGGAACAGCTCGTCGCGCGGCAGCGTCTCCAAAATGTGCTTGAGCGCCTTGCCGCTGTGGCTGTCCGGGCGCAGGCCCGAGCGCTGCATCACCTCGGCGACCTTGGTTCGCACCAGTGGCACGTCCTGCGGGCGGCGCATGTAGGCGCCCGAGGTGAACAGGCCGATGAAGCGGCGTTCGCCGACGACCTTGCCCTGTGCATCGAAGCGCAGCAGGCCGATGTAATCCATGTTGCCGACGCGGTGCACGGTGGCACGCGCATTGGTCTTGGTGATGATGAGCACGCGGTTGGCGCCTTCGGTTTCGGCGTCGTTCGCGGCCAGGCTGCTGATGCTGCGCGGAGTCGCACCGACGATGTCGCCGCGAAGGATGCCCAGGCCCGTGCCCGGGATGGCCCTGAGCACCTCGTCGCCGTCGACGCTGGCGACTTCGTATTCGCGGTAGCCGAGGAAGGTGAAATGGTCGTCACCGACCCAGTCCAGGAATGCGCGGATCTCCGCGACCTCATCGGCGCCCGCCGGACCCGGTTCGCCGGACAGGCCGCTGGAAAGCTCGACGATCCGCTGCCGCATCGCGGCCCAGTCGGTCACGCTCAGGCGGACATCGACGAGGGCGCGCTCCAGCGTTTCCTTCAGCCGGCGCAGCTGTTCGACTTCCGGCTGGCGATCGATCTCGACATGGATGACCGATTCGCTGACGCCACTGCCCAGCGCGAGCAGGTGGCCGCCCGGGTCGCGCGACGCCAGGACCACCGGATGGATCAGTGTATGCGCGACGGCGCCATGCGCGGCAATGGCCATGCCGACGCTGTCGACGAGGAACGGCATGTCGTCGTTGACGATCTGGATCACCGTGTGCGGGCTGTCCCAGCCATGCTCGGCAAGCGTCGGGTTGAACACGCGGATCTTCGCCTTGCCGGTGGCGCGCGCGCGGACGAACTCGAGCAGATCGAGGATCAGCGCCGCCCAGTCGCCCTGGCTGCGGCCGGCCAGGTCGTCGTCGGCGACCCGGCCGAGCACGCCTTCCGCGAACGTCCGCGCCTCCTTCAGTCGCGCGCCGGACAGGCGTCCGGACAGCTGGTCAAGGATGGCAACAACCGACTCGGACGTAGGAACGACCGCGGCCAAGGCGCTCATGGTTTTTCTCCGGAAAAATCAGGGGTTTCGAGGGACTGGATTGCAGCCGCGCAGGATACCGGGGCAGGCGCGGCGAATCCATGCCGCGATGCGCTGAGGCGACGCAGGGATGTCCGGATCCGGGCCAACGGCCAGCGGGCGTTCAGCCCGGTGACGCGTCGCGCAATGGGCGACGCGGCAAGCGCAGGGAATCAGTACGGGCGGCCGCCGTTGTTCCCGGGTGGCGAGTAGCGACAGACCAGATAGAACCACTGCCCCGTGCCACCCCAGGGCAGCGCGCCGGAACAGGTGTTGGTCGCGCATCCTAGTTCCTGCGTGGTCCGCCAGACCACCTGCGTGTAGTGGCCGCATATCTGGCCGGCGGCGCAGGTGTTGCCGGCATAGTTGTAATGCACGTATTCGTCGATCCACATCGGCACCAGGCCGGGCGCGTCGTAACCGATCGAACCGGCGGCGAGGTTTTCACCGTAGGGATGGCCACCTGGATGCGCCCAGTTGCACTGGTTCGCCCACGACTGCGCGCTGGCGGCCACCGTGGGATTCCATTTCAGGTCGCGCAGGCGCGGCGACGGCCGCGGCTGCGCGGTGCGACGCGCGCAGTTGTGCAGTCGCTGGACCTCGCGCATCGGGCCGGCGGGCGCCAGTCCGCCTTCGAAGGCATCGAAGTGGAGACAGTCCATGCTTGCGGCCTGCGACGGCCCTGCTGCCAGGGCAGTCGCGGCGACCAGCAGCGCGCCGGTCAGGTGGAACTGGCACATCCGGGCCTCCAGGCCATCCATTGACAGCCGGAAGTTAACGCTCAGCGCAGCCCCGTTTCGTTGCGCGCGATCACAAGTCGCTGGATCTCGCTGGTGCCTTCGTAGATCTCGGTTATCTTGGCGTCACGGAAATAGCGCTCCAGCGGCATTTCCTTCGAATAACCCATGCCACCATGGATCTGCAGCGCCTGGTGGGTGATGTACATCGCCGCCTCCGACGCCGTCAGCTTGGCCACCGACGCTTCGGTGCTGAAGCGCGCGCCCGTCGCCAGCGACTGCTGCTTGGCCCAGGCGGCCCGCAGGGTCAGGATTTCAGCCGCATCGAGACGGCACTTCATGTCGGCGATCTTGGCCTGGATCATCTGGAAGCTGCCGATCGGCTGGCCGAAGCTCTTGCGCTCCTTCACGTAGGCGACGGCGGCCTCATAGGCCGCCCGCGCCAGGCCGACGGCCTGGGCGGCGATGCCGATGCGGCCGGCATCGAGCACGCCCATGGCGATCCTGAAGCCCTGCCCTTCCTCACCGATGCGGTCCTCGACCGGGAGGCGGTAATCCTGGAACTCGATCTCGCAGGTCGCGGAGGCGCGGATGCCGAGCTTCGGCTCGGTCTTGCCGCGGAAGAAGCCCTCGCGCCCGGTGTCGACGATGAACGCGGTGATGCCCTTGGCACCCGCCGCCGGATCGGTGACCGCGAACAGCATGATGTACTTCGCCACCGGGCCGGACGTGATCCAGGACTTCTTGCCGTTGATGACGTAGTGGCTGCCGTCGGCGGACAGAACGGCGCGCGTGCGCATTGCCGAGGCATCCGATCCGGACTGCGGCTCGGTCAGGGCGTAGGCGCCAATGGCCTCGCCGGTCGCGATCGGCGTGACGTACTTGTGCTTCTGCTCCTCGGTGCCGTTCCTCAGCAGTCCGTTGCAGTACAGCGTGTTGTTCACCGACATGATGGTCGAGTGCGCGCAATCGGCGGCGGCGATCTCGAACATGGCCAGCACATAGCCGATGGAATCCAGGCCGGCACCGCCGTATTCGGTCGGCACTTCGATGCCCATCAAGCCGTTCTCACCCAGCAGGCGGATGTTCTCGAGCGGGAACTCGCCGACCTTGTCCCAGTGCTCGGCGCTGGGTGCGATCTTCTCCTGGGCGATCCGTCGCGCCACGTCGCGGATCATCAACTGCTCTTCGGTGAACTGGAAATCCATGTCCCTGTGCCTTGGAAAACTGGGGTGCGCAGACTAACGGATCGCCCGCGCGCGCGGCAAACGGGCGCCACGCGGCGTGTTCCTCGCGCTGGCGGCTGAACATGATTCGCCACGCGACACGCAGTCAGTCCGGCAGCCACTACAATCCACGCTTTACCCGTTCCGGAGTTGCCCGTGTCGGCCCCCGTTTCCTCTTTTGCCGACCTGGCCCTGCCGGCGCCGCTGATGCAGGCGCTGGGCGACGTCGGCTACGAATCCCCTTCCCCCATCCAGGCCGCGACCATCCCGCCGCTGCTGGCAGGCCGTGACCTGGTTGGCCAGGCGCAGACCGGTACGGGCAAGACCGCCGCCTTCGCGCTGCCGGCACTGGCCGGCATCGACCTCAAACTGGCTCAGCCCCAGGTGCTGGTGCTCACGCCGACCCGCGAACTGGCCATCCAGGTCGCCGAGGCCTTCCAGCGCTATGCCGCCCACCTGCCGGGCTTCCACGTGCTGCCGATCTACGGCGGCACCGGCTACGGCCCGCAGCTGGCGGCATTGAGGCGCGGTGTCCATGTCGTCGTCGCGACGCCTGGCCGTCTCATCGACCACATCGAGCGCGGCTCGATCAAGCTCGACGGCGTCTCGCTGCTGGTGCTGGACGAAGCCGACGAAATGCTCCGCATGGGCTTCGTCGACGACGTCGAATCGATCCTGCAGGCAACGCCGCCGGAGCGCCAGGTCGCGCTGTTCTCGGCGACCATGCCGCCGCCGATCCGCCGCATCGCCGAACGCCACCTGAAGGATCCGGCGTCAGTCACCATCGAATCGAAGACGCGTACCGCCGGCACGATCCGCCAGCGCTGCTGGTGGGTGTCCGGCGTCCACAAGCTTGACGCGCTGACGCGCATCCTCGAGGCCGAGACCTTCGAGGCGATGATCGTCTTCGTGCGCACCAAGCAGGCCACGGAAGAACTGGCCGAAAAGCTGGAAGCGCGTGGTTTCGCCGCCGCGGCGATCAACGGTGACATCGCCCAGCAGTTGCGGGAGCGCACCATCGAGCGGCTGCGCAATGGCGAGCTGGACATCCTGGTCGCCACGGATGTCGCCGCCCGCGGCCTCGACGTCGAGCGCATCAGCCATGTGCTGAACTACGACATACCCTACGACACCGAGAGCTACGTGCACCGGATCGGCCGCACCGGCCGTGCCGGCCGCACCGGCGAGGCGATCCTCTTCGTATCCGCACGCGAGCGGCACCTGCTGCGTGCCATCGAGCGCGCCACCAACCAGCCCATCGAAGTGATGAGCCTGCCCAGCGTGGACGTGGTCAACGACCAGCGGCTCATCCGTTTCAAGCAGCGCATCACCGATACGCTCGCGCGCGGCGACCTGGCCCCCTACCAGGCGCTGATCGAGGCCTACGAAGGCGAACATGGCGTGCCGACCCGCGACATCGCCGCGGCGCTCGCGCGCCTGGTACAGGGCGACGCGCCGCTGCTGCTCGCGCCCGATCCGGTGCAGACCGGGCGCCAGGGTGGCCAGGGCTTCGTGCGCGACCACGGCCGCGACCGCCACGAGCGCAAGCCGTACGCCCGCCACGAAGGCGGTGGCGAGCGTCCCGCCCGCCCACGCACGCCGCGCCAGGGTGACGCTGCAATGTCGACCTTCCGTATCGAGGTCGGCCACCAGCACGGCGTGCGTCCGGGCAACATCGTCGGTGCGATCGCCAACGAGGCCGGGCTGGACAGCGGCGCAATCGGCCGCATCGACATCCGCGGCGCCTACAGCCTGGTCGACCTGCCGGGCGACCTGTCCGGTGATGCCATCGAGCACCTGCGCAACGTCTGGGTGTCGGGCCAGCGCCTGCGCATCCGTCCCTGGGAGGATCGTGGCGACGAGGCAGCCTTCCAACGCGGACCGCGCGAAGGTCGCGACAGCCGCGCTGATCGTGACGGTCGCGACGCCCGACCGCCACGCGACCGCAACGGTCCCCCGGTGAAACGTGGCGCCCCGCCGTCTTGGCGCAACGGCCCCGGCAAGCCGAAACGCTGACGGCTGGCGCCCAAACGATCCAGACCGGACGTCAAAAACCCGCTATCCTCGCTGCATCGCAGCAATCGCGGACCGACATCCGACCATGCTCTATCAGCTACACGAGTTCAACCGGGCCATGATGGCGCCTGTGACCTACTGGGCCGAGGCCGGCGCCAAGATCTTCTCGTCCAGCGGCAGCTGGTTCTCCCAGCTGCCTGGCGCCGCGCGCGTGGCCGCCGGCTACGAGCTGCTGTACCGGATCGGCAAGGATTACGAGAAGCCGCGCTTCGGCATCCACAGCATCGAGGCGCACGGCGCCACGGTGCCGGTGGTCGAACTGACCGCGCTGGCCCGGCCCTTCTGCCGCCTGCAGCGCTTCAAGCGCTTCAGCGACGAGGCGAAGGTGATCAACGAACTCAAGGACGATCCCGTCGTACTCGTGGTCGCGCCGCTGTCCGGCCATCACGCCACCCTTCTGCGCGACACGGTGCGCACCATGCTCGCCGACCACAAGGTGTACATCACCGACTGGGTCGACGCCCGCATGGTGCCGACGTCGGAAGGGGCGTTCACGCTCGACGACTACGTCCGCTACATCCAGGAATTCATCCGCCACATCGGCGCCGGAAACCTGCATGTGATCTCGGTCTGCCAGCCCACGGTTCCCGTGCTGGCCGCCGTTTCGCTGATGGCCGCTGCCGGCGAGGCGATCCCGCGCAGCCTCACCCTGATGGGTGGCCCGATCGACACCCGCGAAAGCCCGACCAAGGTCAATGACCTGGCGACCACCAAGCCGCTGAGCTGGTTCGAAAACCACGTCATCCACGAAGTGCCGTCGAACTATCCCGGTCGCGGCCGCAAGGTCTATCCGGGTTTCCTGCAGCACGCCGGATTCATCGCCATGAACCCCGGCCGCCATGTCAGTTCGCACTGGGATTTCTACCAGGACCTGGTGCGCGGCGATCTCGACGACGCCGAGGCGCACCGCCGCTTCTACGACGAGTACAACGCCGTGCTCGACATGCCCGCCGAGTATTACCTGGACTGCATCCGCATCGTCTTCCAGCAGCACCTGCTGCCGCGTGGCGAATGGCATGTCGACGGTCAGCGCGTGGCGCCAGAAACCATCCGTGGCACCGCCATCTTCAGCATCGAAGGCGAGTTCGACGACATCTCCGGCGCCGGACAGACCCGCGCCGCACTGGCACTGTGCAGCGGCGTCGACGAGGCGAACAAGAAGCACCTCACCGTCGCAGGCGCAGGCCATTACGGCATCTTCAGCGGTCGCCGCTGGCGCGAAGTGGTGTATCCGCAGGTCCGCGAATTCATCGCCGCGGCGCACGACGCCCCGCGCAGCGGACGCGGACGCCTGCGCGCCGTCTGATCGCCCGCGCGGGATGCGGCCAGCCTTACGGTGCCGACCGCGACCCTTGAGGCCCGCTGAAGGTCAGGCCTCCACCAGCGCCCGCAGGTGGTCTTCCCACTGCTCCGCATAGTCCTCGCCGCGCGCCTTGGTCAGGGCGGCGCGCAGGTCCGGCATCAGGCCGAGCAAGGCCTCCGCATCCTCGGCACGCTCGATCTTCAGCTGGAAGAAATAGCCGCGCACACCGAGGTTCTCCCTGACGACGTCCGTCATCAGTGCGTAGAGGATCCCGTAGCGGTTGGCCGTTTCCGACAGCGGCGGCGTGTCGGCGACAGGCCCTTCGGGCGTGGCCCCGGCCCGCTCGATCAGGCCCAGGTCGCGCAGCTGCTTGAGGGAATCCGGCGGCGCACGAAGGCCCATGATGACCGCCCGGAGCTGTTCGCCGCTGCGCTGGCCGTCGATCACCAGCAGCAGGGAGCGCAGTCCCATCGACATCTTGTGCTGGCGGGTCTTGATCTCCCTGCGACCCGCCTCCGTCTTGGTGTAGAAAATGTCTTCCATGAGGCTCCCACCATGATGCCTGGTCAAGTGGGGTGCCGGAAGGAACGGTTCCCGTCACGCACGACGACACCGACCCGAAACCGGACCCCCTTCCGCTGGGCTTGTTGCTCCCCGTCGCAACAGGTACATGATGGAAGACACAGTCTGCCATTCGACTTTGGTCGAATCCGTCTGGCACCGAGGTCGCCGGCACCCGAATCCCAGAGGGAGGCGGAAAAAGAAAATGCCCGCCGAGGCGGGCATTTCCGGTGTCCTGCGGAGCGGGGGCTTATTCGCCCATGTGCTTCTGGCGCAGCTCCCAGCGTTCCTGGGCGTCGATCGAGAAGCGGGCGATCGGGCGCACTTCCAGCCGTTCCAGGCCGATGGGCTCACCGGTTTCCTCGCAGAACCCGTATTCGCCCTCTTCGATCCGCTTCAGCGCCTTGTCGATCTGCGCCAGCAGCTTGCGATAGCGATCACGGGTACGCAGTTCCAGGGAATTCTCGGTCTCGCGCGCGGCGCGCTCGGCTTCATCGCCGACGTCACGCACCTCGTCGCGGAGGTTTTCCATGGTCTGCTTGGATTCCTCGATGAGGTCGTCGCGCCAGGTCAGCAGCTTCAGCCGGAAGTACTCCAGCTGCCGCGGCGACATGTATTCCTCGTTCGCGGTCGGCTTGTAACCCGCCGGCAGCTTCACGTCAGCGGTCGCCGGTTCACGACGGCGGGGCGTGGCCGGCTCGTCCTGGCCATTCCGGACCGGCTGCGCACGAGCCACCAGCGTCCCGGCCTTCGCGACCGCGACGGCGGTCTTCGGCGCGGACACCTTGGCCGGCATCGACTTCGGCGTCGTCGCGGGCTTGGCGGCGGCTGCCGGCGCCCTGGTTGCGACCGTCGCCTTTGCGACCGTCGCCTTTTTCGCAGGTGCGGCCTTTTTCGCCGCTGCAGGCTTGGCTGCCGGCGCCGGCTTCCTGGCGGCCGCGGCCTTCTTCACCGGCGCCGCCGGCTTTGCCGCGGGCTTCTTCGCCGGCGCAGCGGCCTTCTTCGCGACAACGGGCTTCTTCGCGGCCGGCTTTGCCGCGGCCTTCTTCGCCACCACCTTGGTCTTGGCCGGTGCCGACTTGGCCGCCGGCTTTCGAGCGGCAGTCTTGGCGGCCGCCTTGGCCCTGGTGGCGGGTGTATTTTTGGCTTTGGCCGGGGTCTTGGCCATAAATGATTGGTTTCCCTGTTGCCTTGAGGCGTAGCGGCCGCGTGTTATAGCCTAAGCGCACCGCCTCGGCAACCACCTCCTCCCCACGACGCGGTCCGGACTGCGAGAGCCTTGTGCTGAACCGCCTGCTGCGCCGCCTGGTCGGTGCCTATCAAGCCACACTGAGCCCGCTGCTCGGAAACCGCTGTCGTTTCCATCCCAGCTGCAGCGAGTATGCGCGCATCGCCATCGCCCGCCACGGCGGCTGGCGCGGCGGCTGGCTTGCACTGCGACGTCTGGCGCGCTGCCATCCTCTATGCCCCGGCGGCCACGACCCGGTGCCGGGCGTTGAACCCGGACCCGAACAATATCCTGGAAATCCGATCAAAAATGAACCGTAACTGGTTGATAAAAGAAGCGACGATTGTCAACGACGGAAGAGTAACGGTGGGTGACCTGCGCGTCCGGGCGGGCCGCATCGAAGCGATCGGGACGCAGTTCGCCGCGCGCAAGGACGAAACCGTGGTCGATGCCGGCGGCCTCTGGCTGCTCCCGGGCATGATCGACGACCAGGTCCATTTCCGGGAACCGGGTTTCCCGCACAAGGGTGACATCGGCAGCGAAAGCGCGGCCGCGGTGTCGGGCGGGATCACCAGTTTCATGGACATGCCGAACACCGACCCGCCGACCCTGGGTCGGGCGGCCCTCGACGACAAGTACGCTCGCGCGGCCGGCCGGGCCTTCGGCAACTTCGGCTTCTACATGGGCGCCAGCAACGACAACCTGGAGGCGATCAAGGCGATCGACCCGACCACCACGCCGGGCGTCAAGGTGTTCATGGGCGCCTCGACGGGCAACATGCTGGTCGATGACCCGGGCATCCTCGACGGCATCTTCGCGCACGCGCCGACGGTCATCATCACCCACTGCGAGGACACGCCGACCATCCAGGCGAATATGGAGGCGGCGCGCCAGCGCCATGGCGACCAGCCCATTCCGGTCACCGAGCATCCGTTGATCCGCTCGCGCGAGGCCTGCATCACCTCGACACGGCTGGCCCTTTCGCTGGCACGGCGTCACGACGCCCGCCTGCATGTGCTGCACATCTCGACCGCGGACGAGCTGGCCCTGTTCGAGGCCGGGCCGATGGCCGGCAAGCGCATCACCGCGGAAACCTGCGTGCACTTCCTGCACTTCTGCGACCAGGACTACGACGGCCTGGGCACGCTGATCCAGTGCAATCCGGCGATCAAGACCGCCGCCGACCGTGCCGCGCTGATCGCCGCGGTCGCCGACGGCCGCATCGACATCCTCGCCACCGACCATGCGCCGCATACGCGCGAGGAAAAATCCCGACCCTACCCGGCCTCGCCTTCCGGCCTGCCGCTGGTGCAGTTCGCGCTCGTCTCGGCGTTGGAGCACGTGCATGACGGCCACCTCGACCTGCCGACGCTGGTCGAGCGCATCGCCCACGCGCCCGCGGAACGCTTCGGCGTGGTCGACCGCGGCTGGCTGCGCGAAGGCTACGCGGCGGACCTCGTGCTGGTGGATCCGGCAGCGGGTACGGACGTGACACCGGACAGCATCCTCGGCCGCTGTGGCTGGTCGCCGTTTGAAGGCGCGCATTTCCGCAGCCGGGTCGTATCGACCTGGGTGAACGGCCATCGCGCCTGGCATGAGGGCGAGCTGTCCCCACAGGCTGCCGGCGAGCGCCTGGCTTTCAGCGGAGCGGGACGATGAGGCCTGTCCGGCGATTCCACAGCGCGCTCGCCTCCATGACGGTGGCCCTCTGTATTGGCGCGGCGAAAGCGGACTCGCCCATCGAACTGCCCGGCTCCATCCGCCAGGGCGAGATGGTCATCGGACGCGTGCCGCCGGGCAGCCAGGTCCTCATTGGCGAACGCGAGGTACGCGTGGCCGATGATGGCTGGTTCGTCTTCGGTGCTGGACGCGACAGCACCGGCGTGCAGCGCGTCGAAGCGATACTCCCGGGCGGTCGCCGCAGCAGCGTCGAGGTGGAGATCGAAGGCCGCGAATGGCGTATCGAGCGCGTGGATGGCCTGCCGCAGTCCACCGTGACGCCCGACCCGGTTCTCGCCGAGCGTATTGGCCGCGAACAGGCGCGCGTGATCGAAGCGCGCAAGCGCGATGACGACCGCACCGATTTCCTGCACGGTTTCATCTGGCCGGTCGAAGGCCGCGTCAGTGGCGTCTATGGCAGCCAGCGCATCCTCAACGGCACGCCGCGCAACCCGCATTACGGCCTCGACGTCGCCGTACCCACGGGCACGCCGCTGAAGGCGCCGGCCGCCGGCGTGGTGATTTTCGCCGACCCGGATCTGTATCTCACCGGCGGAACACTGACGATCGACCATGGGCACGGCATTTCCTCGACCTTCATCCACCTCAGCCGCCTCGACCGCAAGGTCGGCGACCGCGTCGAGCAGGGAGAGATCGTCGGTGCCGTCGGCGCAACCGGACGCGCCACCGGACCACACATGCACTGGGGCATGAACTGGTTCGACGTGCGCCTCGATCCGCAGCTGCTGCTGCCGACCCGCCCCTGAGCACCGGGCAGCCCTACCGGCGCGACCTGCGGGCTTGCCCGCACCGGCGAGTTCGGAGATGCTCGCCCTTGCACTGCAGTCCACGAGCCAGAGATGACTTCCACTCCCGATACCTTCCGCTGTTTCCGCATCCACAACGACGCCGCGGGCTACCGCGCCGCTCTGGAAACGGTGAAGCTGGACGACCTGTCCCCGGGCGAAGTCACGATCCGCACCGCCTGGTCGTCGGTCAACTACAAGGATGCGCTCGCCGGCACCGGGCGCGGCAAGATCCTGCGCCGGTTTCCGCTCGTCGGCGGCATCGACGTCGCCGGCCATGTGGTGGAATCACGCGATCCGCGCTATCGCGAAGGAGACGCCGTGCTCGTCACCGGCTGCGGACTCTCGGAGACGCGCGATGGCGGCTACAGCGAATACCTGCGGCTGGAAGCGGACTGGGTCGTCCCGCTGCCCGCCGGGCTCGGACTGCGCGAGGCGATGGCGCTGGGCACCGCAGGATTTACGGCCGCGCTGTCGTTGTATCGCATGGAGCAGAACGGCCAGACGCCGGCGCAGGGACCGGTGCTGGTGACCGGTGCGACGGGTGGTGTCGGCCAGCTGGCCATCGCCATCCTCGCCAAGGCCGGATTCGACGTTCATGCGCTGACGGGCAAGTTCGACAGGCTCGACGAGCTAACGGCGCTGGGCGCGGTGTCGGTGCTGGACCGCAAGACCCTGCCGATGGGCCAGCGCGCACTGGAAACCGCGGCCTGGGCCGGCGCCATCGACAACGTCGGTGGTGAAACGCTGGCCTGGCTGACGCGCGTCATCCAGCCCTACGGCAACATTGCCAGCTGTGGACTGGCCGGCGGCGACGCCCTGCACACGACCGTCATGCCCTTCATCATCCGCGGCGTCAGCCTGCTGGGGATCGCCTCGGCGGGCACCCCATACAGCATCCGCCGCGAAATCTGGCAGCGGCTGGCGGGACCCTGGAAGCCCGACAACCTCGACGCCATCATCACGCGCGAAACCGGCCTGGAAGGCCTGACGTCGGTCTTCGACCTGATGATGGCCGGCGACTCCTTCGGGCGCACCGTCGTCCGCGTGGACCGCCGCGGGGAAAACTGACCGGCCGGATCCGCCGGACTTGACCCCCGCCGCCGTCGCACCCATGATCGGCGCATGACCATCGTCCGCCGCCACCGTCAGCATCACGCAGGCCGCTTCGTCGCAGGCTCCTGACCCCGGCGCGCCCCTTCCGGTCGCCGCGACCGGGGCTCCACCTTCCCAGCCAGACACGCCGGATCCGTTTCCGTCCGGCCGTCGTGGTCCGACCCAGCTTCCAGACGTTCGCATCGCGTGGCCCAGGATCGCCGCGCGATCAGCACACGGAGAACCCTCATGTCCACATCCACCCAGGCAGCCGCCGCTGCCATGCCCGAAATCCTGGTGACCGCGAGCGAGCACGCGCGTTTGACCACCCTTGCCGAGCATGCGCTTGATCGCAACCAGAGCGTCGCGACGGCGGAACGCCTGCTCGACGAACTCTCGCGGGCGCGTATCGTCGCCGACGATGCCCTGCCCGACGACACGACCGCCGTTGGCCGCGAGATCGACTACTTCGACCGCCACAGCGGCCGCACGCACACCGTCCGGCTGGTGAATCCACCGGACGCCGACATCGATGCCGGTCGCATCTCGGTGCTCTCGCCGATCGGGGCGGCGCTGCTCGGCCTGTCAGTCGGACAGGAGATCGAATGGCCCGTCCCCGACGGATCCGTGCGTCGCATCGAGGTCCGCGCGGTTCGTACCTGAGCGGGGCAATGACCGCAGGCCAGCTTGAAGCCGGCCCGCGGCGGCCATTGTGTTCGCGCGGATCAGCCCGCCGCGGTGTCGCCGAACGCCTGCGCCAGCGCCCGGTAAGCCTGCTGCTGCGCTTCGGTGTTCGCGACCGGCGCATCCACCGCGATGCGCACGTAGTGGTCCCCCGCCGGTGATCCCGGCAAGCCCCGCCCCTTCAGGCGCAGCCTTTTGCCGCTGCCCGTTCCGGCGGGAATACGCAGGTTGACCGGCCCGCCCAGCGTGGGAACCGAAACGGTTCCTCCGAGCGCCGCGGTCCACGCGGGTACGCGCAGCTCACTGCTGATGTCCCGGCCATCGGGTTCATACACGGGGTGCGGCGCCAAGCCCACTTCGAGCAGGATGTCGCCACCACCGTGTGCCTGGCCGGCCAGGCGGATGACCTGCCCGGCCGTGATGCCGGCGGGGATGCGGACGTCGTAGTTGCGGCCATTGAGACCGATCCGCTGCTGGCCGCCCTCGAACGCCTGTTCCAGCGTCAACTGGATGGAAGCGCGCAACGACCGCGGCGGGCGCGGACCCGGGCCTGGGGAAAATCCACCGCGCTGACCGAACAGGGTTTCAAAGAAATCACTGAAATCGCCGCCGGATCCGCCACCGAAATCGCCCTGGAAACCATTCCAGTCCGGCGGCGGCCGGAAGGTCTGGCCTTCGCGGTAGTTGCGACGCAGCTCGTCATACGCCGATCGCCGGTCGCGGTCGCGCAGCACTTCCCATGCCTCGTTGATGGCCTTGAAGCGCGCCTCGGCATCCGGTTCCTTGCTGACGTCGGGGTGGTACTTGCGGGCCAGGCGGCGGTACGCCTGCTTGATGCTGGCGTCGGAGTCTCCCGGCTCTACGCCCAGTACCTTGTAATAATCCTGGAATTGCATGCGCTGATGATCTCATACAGGGCTGAACGCCCCTTGCCCTGGAACGGGCACGGGCTGCACCGACGGCCCCAGGCAGGTTGCCGCGCAAACCGGCGAGCGCGGACGGGCCACGCACGCCGGTCATTCCGCGCCGGGATCACTCGACGGTGATACGGCGGGGCGAGGCTTCAGGCCGCTTCGGGATTGTGATCTCCAGGACGCCATGGCGACCAGACGCGCGGATGCCTTCGGCATCGGCGGAATCCGGCAACGCGAAGCGACGGTAGAACACCCCACGGGCGCGCTCGACGCGGGTGAAACGCTCGGATTCCTCGCGCGCTTCGGTATTGCGCTCGCCCTTGATCGACAGGATGCCCTTGTCCATCGACACCTCGATGTCCTTTGGATCGACGCCGGGGATATCGGCCTGGATCAGGAAACGGTCGTTCTCTTCCTTGATGTCCACGCGCGGCGCCCACTGGCTGGTCACCACATTGGACTGGTCGCCCTCGTCCATCTGGGCGAACTTGTTGAGGACTTCGAAAGCCTGCTTGAACTCGTCACGCAGGCCGGGAAGACCGAAGTTGTAGCGGGTCAGAGTCATGTGCGTCCTCCTGTCTGGAAAGGCGCCGGTCGGTGGCGCCGATGGCGGCAAGATGCGGCGGAGGCTCCGTTTTTCAAGGGGCGCCGCAATCCGCGCGGGACATCTGGCAGTCATCCGTGGTATGGCTACAATGAAATCCCGGGCAGTCGCCCATCAGCGCAAGGAGGACATCTATGCAAATACAGGTCACCGGCCATCAGATGGAGGTAACCCCGGCCTTGCGCGACTATGCCGTTGGCAAGATGGACCGCCTGGTCCGCGTGTTCGACCAGGCCACCAGCGCCCACATCGTCCTCTCGGTCGACAAGCTTGTGCACAAGGTCGAATGCCAGTTGAACGTGCCGGGCAAGCAGCTGTTTGCCGATGCCGAAGCCGCCGACATGTATGCGGCCATTGACGCCCTGATCGACCGCATGGAAATGCAGGTCCGCAAGTACAAGGACAAGCTCACCGACCACCATCGCGCCGCGCGCCGCGCCGCCGAAGGTTGAGAACACCCCCGCGCGCACCGGGCGCTCGACAGCCCGGTGCGGCGAGCCATCCGGTGCGACGGGGCGCGCCGCCATACACCACCGGCAAGTCCAAACGATGAACCAGCAACTCACCGTCCGCGAACTGTTCGACCAGGTCGGTGAGCGCATGAAGCTGCGCTGGCTGGCCGGCCAGCGCGGCGAGAACCGCAGCATCCAGCCGGGCGGGCAACAGAGCCGTCGCCCCTCAATGGCCGGCTATCTCAACCTCATCTTTCCCAACAAGGTGCAGATCATCGGCACCGACGAGCTGCAGTACCTGGACAGCCTCGACCCGCGCCACCGCTGGGAAATGATCGAGAAGATCATGAATTTCCGCCCTGCGGCCCTGGTGATCACCAAGGACCAGGCGCCGCCGGCGGACCTGCATGCGGCCGCGAATGAAACGGATACGCCGCTGTGGGTCTCGTCGCTGCGTGGCCACGACCTGCTGACCTACCTGCAGTACCACATGGCGCGGGCACTGGCGCCCACGACGACGTTGCATGGCGTTTTCATGGAGGTGTACTCCATCGGCGTGCTGATCACCGGCGATGCCGGGTCCGGCAAGAGCGAGCTGGCGCTGGAATTGATCACACGCGGGCACCGGCTGATCGCCGACGATGCCCCGGAGTTCACCCTCATCGCGCCCGACGTCATCGATGGCACCTGCCCGGAACTGCTCCAGGACTGCCTGGAAGTACGCGGCCTGGGCATCCTCAACGTGCGCGAGATGTTTGGCGACACCGCCATCAAGCGCAACAAGTACCTGCGGCTGGTCGTTCACCTGCAGC
Source organism: Pseudofulvimonas gallinarii (assembly GCF_004343305.1). Classification (GTDB taxonomy): domain Bacteria; phylum Pseudomonadota; class Gammaproteobacteria; order Xanthomonadales; family UBA2363; genus Pseudofulvimonas; species Pseudofulvimonas gallinarii. The sequence continues at coordinate 254,381 of NZ_SMAF01000001.1, forward strand.
GCGTCGATGGCGACATCAACCAGCAGCCGATCGACCGCCTGCGTGGCGATGCCTCGTCGCACGAAGTGCTGGGCGTTCCCGTACCGATGCTCACCATTCCGGTGGCGCCGGGCCGCAACATAGCGGTGCTCGTCGAAGCCGCGGCACGCAACCACATCCTGCGCCTGAAGGGCTACGACCCGGCGCAGACGTTCATCGACCGCCAGGCCCACCAGATCAGGCGGCACGCGCCATGAGCAGCGGGAACGGACAGGACTCCACATTGCCGCCTCGGCTGGTGGTGCTGACCGGACTGTCGGGCGCCGGCAAGTCGGTGGCACTGCGCGCGCTGGAGGATCTCGACTTCTACTGCGTCGACAACCTGCCGGTTGCGCTGATCCCCGACCTCATGGCCTCGGCGCGCGGTGGCCGCGCCGACTACCCTCGCGTCGCCGTCGGCGTCGATGCCCGCAACCGTCCGGAAGACCTGGCCGAACTGCCACGCATCCTCGCGCGGCTGATCGGCGACGGCTTCGATACCCAACTGGTCTTCCTCGACACCCGCGACGAGGTGCTGATCAAGCGCTTTTCCGACACCCGCCGCCGCCATCCGCTGGCGACCGGCGAACGGGCGCTGGCCGATGCCATCGCGCTGGAGCGTCACCTGCTGCGTCCGCTCTCGGCCATCGCCGACCTCAGCGTCGATACCAGCGAGATGAACGTGCACCACCTGCGACGGCTGGTGGGCACGGAAGTCGGCCGCCATGGCCTGCGCCTGATCGTGCTGCTGGAATCGTTCGCCTACCGTCGTGGTGTTCCGGGTGACGCCGACTTCGTCTTCGACGCCCGATTCCTGCCCAATCCGCACTGGGTGCCGGCGCTGCGACCCCTGTCCGGACGGGATCCGGAGGTGCGTGCCTACTTCGAGCGTGAAGCCGCCGTCGGTGACTACATCGGCCAGATCCGCGGCCTGGTGGATCATGTCCTGCCGCGCATCGAAGCCGATGACCGCGCCTACCTCACCCTCGCCGTCGGTTGCACCGGCGGCCGGCACCGCTCCGTATACATCATCGAACGCCTCGCGGAGCACCTGCGGAACCAGGGGCGCGACGGCGTGCAGGTCTTCCACCGGGAACTGTCATGAGCGTCGGCGTCCTGCTGGTGACGCATGGCCGCATGGGCGATGAGCTGATCGCCGTCGCGCGCAGCCTGCTGGGCCGTGACCTGCCTCTGCCGACGCGTGCGATATCGATGCCCAACGACTGCGACAACGGCGCGGCACTGGCCGAAGCCCAGCGTTGCATCGACGAGCTGGATTCCGGCGACGGCGTGCTGGTGCTCACCGACCTGTATGGCGCCACGCCCAGCAACATCTGCGGCCGCGTCGGCAGCCTCGCCGGCCACCTGCGCCGCGTCTCCGGGCTCAACCTGCCGATGCTGATCCGCGTCCAGAACTACCCCGACCAGGCACTCGCCGAACTCGCCGACACGGCGTTCGCGGGCGGCCGCAATGGCATCGTCATCACCGCGGCGGCGGACACCCCATGATCGAACGCGACATCGAAATCGTGAACCGGCTCGGCCTGCACGCCCGTGCGGCGGCAAAGCTCGTCCAGCTCGTCGGCAGCTACAAGTCCGACACCCGCATCGCGTTCCGCGGCCGCGAGATCAACGCCAAGAGCATCATGGGCGTGATGATGCTGGCGGCCGGCTTCGGATCGACGGTCAGCGTGCGCGTGGACGGCCCCGACGAGGAGCCGGCGATGGCGGCGATCCTCGACCTGTTCGAGCGCCGCTTCGACGAGGGCCAGTGATGGGCACGGCAGCAGCCCGTCGCCAGGTGCTCGAAGGCCAGCCCTGCGCACGCGGCATGGCGTTCGGGCGCGCGCGCGTGCTGCGCCCGCTGCACTTCGAAATCAGCGAGAAAACCATCGGCCAGCGGCGCATTCCAGCGGAAGTGAAGCGCTTCGAACGCGCGCTTGCCGATGCGCAGGCGGAAATGGAGCGCGTGCGCGCGACCCTGAGCGGCAGCCTGGCGGCGGAACTGGGCGAAATCCTCGACGCCCACGCCATGCTGCTCGACGACCCCACCTTCATCGATGCGGTGCGCCAGCGCATCCGCGATGAACGGGTCGCGGCACACACGGCGCTGAAGCGCGAGCGCGACCGCCTGATGGGGGAATTCGCCGCCATCGACGATCCTTACCTGCGCAGCCGCAGCGAGGATTTCGACCAGGTCATCGGCCGCGTCGTCAACGCGCTTTACAGCGACCTGCGTGAACCGATCGATCCGGCCTCGCTCGCCGGCGAGATCATCGTCGCCGACCAGGTCGCACCGGCCGACCTGGCGCACTGGTACGAACACGGCGTGCTGGGCATCGTCACCGCCGGCGGCAGCCCGCTGTCGCACGTGGCGATCCTGACCCGCAGCATGCAGCTGCCGATGCTCTGCGGTGTCGCCGATGCGCAGTCGCGCGTCCGCGACGGTGACGTGCTGATGCTGGATGCCGAAGGCGGCCGGCTGGTGGTGCATCCCGATGCCGACGACCAGGCCGACTTCGAGCAATGGCGCAAGGACCACGCGCGCGACCAGCAGCGGCTGAACCGCCTGCGCAAGGCGCCCACGCGGACACGGGACGGCAGTGAAATCGCGCTGTGGGTGAACGCGGAACGTCCCGAGGATGTTTCCCTCGCCCACGCGGCCGGTGCGGTGGGGGTCGGCCTGTACCGCACCGAGTTCCTGTTCCTGCAGGGCAACACGCTGCCCGACGAGGACGAGCAGTACGAAGCCTATGCCGCCATCGTCCGCGCCATGCAGGGCCGCCCCGTCACCATACGCACCCTCGACGTCGGCGCGGACAAGGCCGACCGCACGGGACTGGCGCTGGCCAACGAAGCCAATCCCGCCCTGGGCCTGCGCGGCGTGCGCCTGTCGTTGACGCGCCCGGACGTCTTCACCACCCAGATCCGCGCCATCCTTCGCGCCGCCGCGCACGGGCCGGTACGCGTACTGGTCCCGATGGTCACCAACGCCGCCGAGATCAAAGCGGTCCGGAAGCTGTTCAAGCCGGCGCGCAAGGCGCTGGAGAATGCCGGCGTGGAGATCGGCGAGCGCGTCGAGCTGGGCGCGATGATCGAGGTGCCCGCCGCCGCCATCACCATTGATTCGATCCTGGCCGAGGCGGAATTCGTTTCGATCGGCACCAACGACCTTGCGCAGTACCTGCTCGCCACCGACCGCAACAACGACAGCGTCTCGCAGCTGTACGATCCAGCGCATCCGGCGCTCGCCTTCCTGATCGAACGCGTGGTGACCGCGGCCGGTGCCGCCAGCCGCCGCGTCGCCGTCTGTGGCGAAATGGCCGGCGATCCGCTGCATATCGAGCGCTTGCTGCACCTGGGTGTCCGCGAGCTGTCGATGCATCCCGGCGCCCTGCTCCAGGCGCGTCGTCGTATCGGCGAAATCACCCTGGCCTGAGGCGTCTGGCGGACGCCGGCGGGCAGGTCGCCTGGCCGCGCTGCTATAGTGATCCATACGTGTACGGATCGTTGCTGGAACCGCCAGCGCGGTGCCGCCGCATCGCCACACGTGTTCCCTGTGGATGTACGGTTGCGGGTACCCGCGTGTCCTCGTTGTGCGTACGTGCCTTGCGCACGGCAGCGGACACGCCATGGACGGTGGCCAGCCGGAATGCAGGGAACGGTCCGCATCGTACCCTTCCCGTTGCCAAGCCCATGCGCCGTTTGATCCGCTATACCGTCGTTTCCCTCTTCGCCTGCCTGCTGATGGCCTGTGGCGTGCAGCCCACCGCCAGCGATGACGCCGGTGGCTCGCGGCAACCCATCGTGTTGCTGGTATCGATCGATGGCTTCCATCCCGACTATCTGGATCGCGGACTGACGCCGACACTGCAGGCGCTCGCCGACGGCGGCGTCCGGGCGCGCTGGATGACGCCATCGTTTCCCAGCAAGACATTCCCCAACCATTACACGCTGGTCACAGGCCTGGTGCCGGACCGCCACGGCATCCTCGACAACGCCATGGTTGATGACGGCATCGGCCGTTTCTCGATCCGCGATCCGTCCGCCGTCGGCGACAGCCGCTGGTGGCAGGGTGAGCCGGTCTGGGTGACAGCCAAGCGGGCCGGCCTGCGCACCTCGGTAATGTTCTGGCCGGGCTCGGAAGCGGAGATCAGTGGTGTCCGGCCGGACGACTGGGCGGCCTATGACCTCACGTTCAGCGCCGGCGACCGCGTCGACCGCGTGCTCGCCTGGCTCGACCGGCCGCTGCGCCGCCGCCCGCACCTCATCCTGACCTATTTTGAAGAAGTGGACATCACCGGGCACCGATACGGCCCGGATTCGACGCAGGTCAACGAGGCGCTGGTGCATACCGACGCCGCCCTCGCCCGCCTGGTCGAAGGCCTGCGTCGTCGGGGCCTGGAAGACGCGGTGGACATCGTCATCGTCTCCGACCACGGCATGGCCGCCCTGCTACCCGACCGCGAACTGTTCCTCGAAGACCTCGTGGATCCGGCGAAAATCAGCATCGTCGCGCTGGGCGAAATCACCTCGCTGCGCTCACGACCGGGCCACGAGCAGGAAGTCGCCGCAGCCCTGCTGCGGCGCCGGTCCGGCATCAACTGCCACGCCCGTGGACAGATGCCGGCGGAATGGCGGTTCGGCAGGCATCCCCGTGTACCGGAGTTCGTCTGCGTGCTCGATGAAGGCTGGCGCATCCGGCGCCGCGGCTCCTTCAGCCCCTGGGAAAAAGCCGCCGGCGAAAACCGGGGCGGTCACGGTTACGAACCGTCTCTGCCTTCGATGCGTGCGCTGTTCATCGCGCATGGGCCCTCTTTCGGGCAGGGCCTGCTGGTCGAGCCCTTCCAGAACATCCATGTACAGCCGCTGCTGCTGCGACTGCTGGGGATCGAGGGTCCGGAAACGGACGGCGATCCCGCCGTGACGGCACCGCTGCTGCGAGCGGTGCCGCCCGGCAACGCGATCGATCAGAAGTCGGTGCAGCCGTAAGCCTGCAGGCTGGCGCGGGTCGTGTCACGCGCCTGCACGCAGGCATTGCGCAGCGCTTCGGCACTCTGCGCATTCGCGGAGGCCTGGCGCCAGGCGTTTCGGGTGGCATCCAGCGACTGCTGCAGCATGTCGCGTGCTTCGGCCGGGACGTGGCCGGTCAGGCAGGCCTCGTACTTGCGCAGGTAGTCGTCGCATTCGGCAATGCCGACATCGCCCGCGGCGGCAACCGGCTCCGGAGCGGGTGCGGGCGCGGTGGCCGGCGGCGCCGCCGCTGCCGGGGCGGTCGCCGGTGCGGGCTGGGCAGCGGGCGACGGCGCGGCAGGTTCGTCCCTGCTGCAGGCGGCCAGGCCCAGGCCGACGACACCGGCCATGCCGATCAAGGCGATACGCATATTCATCTGACGCTCCTCTGAGAATGGTTGAAGTGCGGGCGCACACCCGCCGGGCTCTGGCGATGGCGCCCTAGCCATGCCCTGAAAACGCTGGAAATGTACGGACAGGGCCAGGCCGGACGGACCCGGCCCCGAAGAATAGCGCCACAAGACGGCCCGCGGGCGATCCGTCCAGATAAAAAGCGACGCCGCCCGCGTTGATACCCGCCTCTGCCGCCGTTCCCGCACAAGGCTGCGACGCGACCGGCATGCGTATGCGGACGCCGCAGCCGCCAAGCGCGAAACCGCCCCAATCAGCCCGACAGCCCCGCAAGGCAGCGGCGATAGCGTTCGGCGACAGCCTCGGCGTCGCGGTGCCGGCCCCGGCTGACGACCCGTTCGCCACCCACCCAGACCGCGTCCACGAGATTGCGGTTTCCGGCGAACAGCCAGGCGTCGATCAGGCTGTCACGGCCATGCCCGGCCAGCAGCGGCGCGTTGCCGTCCAGCGACACCAGGTCCGCCATGGCCCCGGCGAACGTCCCTTCCGCGCCATCGATCACCCCGACCGGCGCGCCGCATGCGCGGCCGCCGTGCAGCGCCCCGGCCAGAAGGGTCTCGCCGACGCTCGGCTGTCCGTCGTCGGCTGCGATGTTGCGATGATGCGTCGCCAGGCGCTGCCCGTACTCCAGCCAGCGCAGTTCCTCCACCGGCGACACCGAGATGTGGCTGTCCGAACCGATGCCCCAGGCACCATCGTGGTCGAGATACGCCCGCAGCGGGAACAGGCCGTCGCCGAGATTGGCTTCCGTGGTCGGGCAGAGCGCGACGGTGGCGCCACTGTCGGCGATGGCTCGCGTTTCCGCTGGCGTGAGATGCGTCGCATGTACCAGGCACCAGTTCGCATCGACCGGTGCGTTGTCCAGCAGCCACTCGACCGGTCGCGCGCCGCGGACGGCCAGGCAGTCCTGCACCTCGCCGATCTGCTCGGCGATATGGATGTGCACCGGGCGACCGGTGGCCAGCCTGGATTCGAGCACCGCGGCCATGGCATCCGGGGGCACCGCACGCAGGCTGTGCAGCGCCAGGCCGATGCGCAGGCGGTCGTGCTCGCGCGCCTGCAATGCCGCCAGCAGCGCCAGGTAGGCGTCCACTTCGTGTCCGAAGCGGCGTTGCCGTGGCGCCAGCGGGCGACCGTCAAACCCACCGCGCATATACAGCACCGGCAACAGCGTCAGGCCGATGCCGGTCGATCGCGCCGCCTCGATCAGCGCATCGCACATCGCCGTCGCCGGCGCATAGGGCGTGCCGTCGGATTGGTGGTGGACATAATGGAACTCGCAGACCCAGGTGTAGCCGGCTTCCAGCATTTCGACGTAGAGCTGGCTGGCGATGGCGAACAGTGCCTCGGGCGACATCCGGCCGGCGAAGCCGTACATGGTTTCCCGCCAGGTCCAGAAGCTGTCGGCAGGATCACCGCGGCGCTCCGCATGTCCGGCCATGGCGCGCTGGAATGCGTGCGAATGCAGGTTGGGAACACCCGGCAGCAGCCATTCCACGGCCGCTGGAACCGCCGCATCCAGGTCGCCCAGTGCCCGGGTGCGCCCATCGAGGAGGTTGATGGCCAGGCGATTCCGCCAGCCTTCCGGCAGCCAGACATGGGTTGCGGTGATGCGGTTGGTCATACGTCCTCCTGGGCAGCGCGAAGGATAGCGCGTGCCAGCCTGCATTCCCCCGGGCAGCGCCCGGCTTGGCCTGCCGCGAGAAAAGCCACAGACTGCCCCTGTCGTCCCGGAAACCGCCGATGTCCGCCGAGTCACACGCCTTCGACCTGCTGCCTGTCGTTTCCCTGCTCGGTGCCGGTGTGATCGCTGTTGCCGTGTTCCGCCGACTTGGACTGGGCTCGGTGCTGGGCTATTTCGCCGCCGGGCTGCTGATCGGTCCTTACGGATTCGGGCTGTTCACCGATCCGCAGTCGATCCTGCACGTCGCCGAGCTCGGCGTGGTGATGTTCCTGTTCGTCATCGGCCTGGAAATGCAGCCTTCCAGGCTGTGGAACCTGCGCACGCAGATCTTTGGGCTGGGGCTGGCCCAGGTCGGCAGTTGTGGGGCGATCCTGACCGCAGCCGGCGTGCTTGCGGGCCTGCCGTGGATGGTCGCCTTCATCGCGGCGATGGGTTTCGTGCTGTCCTCGACCGCCAGCGTCATGCAGCTGCTGGATGAACGCGGGGAGACGGCCAGTACGCGAGGACAGAAGGCGGTATCGATCCTGCTCCTGGAAGACCTCGCGATCGTGCCGCTGCTGGCACTGGTTGCGATCCTCGCACCTGCGACCGGCGAAGCGCACGGATCCAGCCTGCTAGCCATAGCCATCGGCCTGGGCGCCATCGCCGTGGTGCTGGTAACCGGGCGCTACCTGCTCAATCCACTGTTCCGCATCCTTGCCGCATCGGGCGCGCGCGAAGTAATGACCGCCGCCGCGCTGCTGGTGGTCCTGGGCACGGCCCTGCTGATGCAGATGAGCGGGCTGTCGATGGCGATGGGTGCGTTCCTCGCCGGCGTGCTGCTGTCGGAGTCGAGTTTCCGCCACCAGCTCGAAGCCGACATCGAGCCGTTCCGGGGCCTGCTGCTCGGCCTGTTCTTCCTGAGCGTCGGCATGGCACTCGACCTGTCGGTGGTCGCCAGCGACTGGCGGGCGATCGCCATCGCCGTCGCCGGCTACATGGCGCTCAAGGCGGCAGGGATCTATGTTGTCGCCCGCCTGTTCCGCGACAGCCATGGCACCGGACTGCATCGTGCCACCCTGATGGCCCAGGGCGGCGAATTCGCCTTCGTGCTGTATTCGGCCGCGGCGGCAGTCGGCCTGATCGACGGCAAGGACAATGCCTTCTTCAGCGCCGTCGTCATCCTGTCGATGAGCCTGACGCCGCTGGCACTGATCGCACTGCGCTACATCCTGCCGAGCAGCACGCCCTCGCTCGACGGCGTCGACGTGGCCGACGACCTGCACGGCACCGTGCTGATCATCGGCTTCGGCCGATTCGGCCAGGTCGCAAGCCAGTCACTGCTTGCTCGGGGCATCGACATCACCATCATCGACAGCGATGTCGAGATGATCCGAAGCGCCGCCGAATTCGGATTCAAGGTGTACTACGGCGATGGCACGCGGCTGGACGTCCTCCATGCCAGCGGCGCGCCGCACGCGCGCGCGATCCTGGTCTGCGTCGACGATCCGAAGACAGCGGATCGCATCGTTGAACTGGTCCGCGGCGAATGCCCGCTGACCCGTTTGCTGGTCAGAGCCTATGACCGCGAACACGCCTTGCGCCTGGCGGCCGCGGGTGTAAACCACTTCATCCGGGAAACCTTCGAGTCGGCGTTGCGCTTCGGCGAAATGGCCCTGCGCGTACTCGACGTGCCCGAGGACGAGGCCGCCGCCGTGGCCGCCGACATCCGGCGTCGCGACAGCGAACGCTTCGAACTGGAAAGTACCGGCGGCTTCGGTGCCGGCCGCGACCTGCTGCTGGGCAATGCGCCCCGACCCACGCCATTGACGACGCCGACGCGGACCGCGAAACCGCTGAGTCCGGAAACCGCCGCGGTCACCGCCGGCGATGGTGCCGGGGAACGCAGTCACTGATCGGCGCGGCCGCATCAACGACCTGCAGCGGTGCTCCTGCGCCAGGAGCGACGCCATCCTGAAGCGCCCGTCAGGACATCGCAGGATCGACTTCGGCCGCCAAGCGGTCAGTCGCGGAAATTCTCGTACTGCAGCGGCAACTCGAAGTCGCTGCCACGCAACAGCGCGATCGCCGCCTGCAGGTCGTCACGCTTCTTGCCGGTGACACGCAGCTTGTCGCCCTGTATCTGCGCTTCAACCTTGAGCTTGGCGCCCTTGATGAGCTGCACGAGCGTCTTGGCCTGGGCCGACTCGATGCCCTGCTTCACCGTCACCTTCTGGCGGGCACCACCGAGGTTGACGTCCGGGTCAGCCACCTCCAGGCAACGGATGTCGATCTTCCGCGCCACCATGCGTGCCCGCAGGATGTCCAGCATCTGCTGCAGCTGGAACTCGCTGGGCGCATGCAGCGTGATCACCGACTCGACCAGCTCGAAGCGGGCATCGGTATTGCGGAAATCGAAACGCGTGGTGAGTTCGCGGTTCGCCTGGTCAACGGCATTCGTCAACTCGTGCTTGTCGACTTCCGAAACGACATCGAAGGAAGGCATGGCAACTCCCGGAGGATCGTGTAAAAAGCCGATTCTATCCCGGCACGCCATCGCGCCGTTCGCGGGCGCGATCCAGGCATCCGGAAAACAGTCCGGCGCCGCCCGTCACGCGCGGTTCAATGCTTGATCACCAGCACTGTCAGCTGCCCGCGCACCAGCGGATCGTTGCCACTCACGTTGACCGCGAAACCGGACGGGTTGGCGGCACGCACCTGGATGGTGTGGTTGCCGGGCGCAAGCTGGCGCGCGAAACCCATGCTCCAGTTGCCCACGACCTGAGCCACCGCCGGCGTGTTCGACAGGATCAGCCGACGGTTGCCGCCGGCGGTGCTCTGCACGCCGTCGACGAAGACGGCGATATCGACCGCCGAGTAGGTCGTGCCTGTCGCCGTGTGCTGGGCACCACCATCGGTGCTGATGTACACCGAGGCATTGGCCGGCACGTTGATGGTCTGTGTCAGGCCCGGGACCAGCGTATAGCCGGTGCCGGGCGGCAGGGACAGCTGCCCCGTTCCCGTCACCGTCACCGCCTGCTGCCCCAGCGCGGCCGGCGGCGCGGCGGGCGTGCTCATGGCGTACTGGGCAACCGGTGCGGTGGCGATGGCCTGGCGCGGCATGACCGTGCCGTCGATGGACACCTGCAGCCAGCGCTGATCGCCGGCGAACGCGCCCGGAAAGGCGAGCTGCACCGTGAAAAGCCCGTCGACCACCGGATAGTCGTTCTCGACAATGGCACTGCCGATCTGGTTGCCGCCCGTCGCGGCATCCCACAGCGTGAAGGCCAGGTCGGCGGTGCCATCGAAGCGCTGGCCATCGCGTTCGATGCGTCCCTGGTAGCTGAAGTCCGGCAATTGCACGGCTTCGGGCGACTGCGCGGCGAGCGGCAACGCAAGCGAGGCGATGACCAGGGCGAAAAAGATACGGATCATGGTCGACAACACTCCAGCGGATTACGGGCCGGCGGCATCGAAACCGTCGGTGAAAATGACGTCGCTGTCGCCGACAACGGCGGGAAACAGCGCCTGGAAACCAGCGATGAGGCGCCACCGGCCGGTTTCGACGACGCCGGAAACCGGCTCGCCGATCGTGTAATGCAGCCGCGTATCACCCTGAGTCACCGTGCCCCCGCCCGGGACGATCGCCGAGTGGTGAAGTCCGTCGGCGGTCTGCGCGGATGCCGCCCATCCGCCCATCGCGGCAAGCAGCACCAATCCACGGACGCCGGCGCCGGCGCGAGGTCCCACCTTCGATTCACGCATGGATCCGGGCAACCCAACTGCGAAGCACGCACTGGAACGGTGCACGCCTGTTGTCGACATCCATCTCGTCGGCGAAACGGACCATCGCACGGTCCAGGGCCAGCCAGTCGAGCATGCGCGTCTCGTCCTGCACGGCCAGCCGCTGCGCAGGTGGCTTCGACTTCACCCCGCAATGCAGGACGACGCCGACGCCCTTGCCGCGAAGGTGCAGGGTCGCGAAGTAGTCCCGGGTCCGGAAGCTGGGCGCGTTCCATTTCACCCCTTCCGCGATGGAGGGATCACTACCGAGTATGACCGCGCGCAGGCGTTCGATAGCGCCCTTCAACGGATGCTCCAGGCGGGCCATGAAAGCCTCGACTGCAGCGGTCGTATCCTGCGCCGTCAGGTGCGGTCCTTCGCTTCCATCCCTCATGGCGGAAATTCTATCCCGCGCGTGCCGTCCCGGTTGTGACGGAATGGTGCCGTCACGACACGGCGTGCGCCGGATGCGTCCAGGCGCCCACCGCGTGTCGCCGGCGAAGCGTGCGGACGCGGTATCCGCACGCTGCCGTGACGGTCAATCCGTCGCCAGCAGCCGCCCGGCGGCGGCGAACACGTCCTCGTCGGAAGGCAGCACCAGGAAGGCGGCGCCTGCCAGCGGCGTGTAGGTATCCGCGCCGACCACGCGCGCGATCGGCTTGCCGCCGAGCCCGGCCTCGACCAGCGCCGTCATCACGCCTTCGCCCACCGATGCGCTGCGACGGCCTTCATCGACAATGAGCACGCGTGCACAGTCGCGCGCATGCGCGGCGATCGCCTCCGCGTTGAGCGGCTGCAGCCAGCGCAGGTCGAGGACACGCACTTTCGCGCCCTGCGTGTCGGCCAGTCGCTTCGCCGCGCGCAGCGACATCGGGATGCCGTTGCCATAGGAAACGATCAGAAGATCCGTCGCTTCCGGCTCATAGATGCGCGGCTCGCCCAGTACCAGCGCCTGGTCCGGCGTCGGGTACGGGAACAGCCAGCCGCCGTCGCCCGCTTCGTACAGGTCCTTGGTCATGTAGAGCGCGATCGGCTCGAGGAAGATGCTGACGCGACCGTCCACCCTCGCCAACGCCGCCAGCGTGCGCAGCATCATCGCCGCGTCATCGCCGCGGCTGGGGCAACCGATCACCAGGCCCGGGATGTCGCGCAGCGCGGCAAACGAGTTGTCGTTGTGGAAGTGCCCACCGAAACCGCGCTGGTAGCCCAGGCCGGCGATGCGCACCAGCATCGGGTTGCGGTACTGGTCGTTGCTGAAGAACTGCAGCGACGCCGCCTCGCCGCGGATCTGGTCGCAGGCGTTGTGGAAGTACGCCAGGTACTGGATCTCCGGGATCGGCAGCAGGCCCATGTTGGCGTAACCCTGCGCCAGGCCCAGGATCATCGTCTCGTCGAGCAGGGTGTTGAAGACACGGCCACTGCCGAACGCCTTGTGCAAGCCCTTGGTGACCGTGTACACGCCGCCCTTCTGGGCCACGTCCTCGCCGAACAGCAAGGTGTCGTCGTACTTGCAGAACAGGTCGTGCAGGCCCTGGTTGATCTGGACCGCAAGATGTCGCGGGGGCTGGTTTTCCGGCAGCCTGGCCTCGCTTCCGAACACGGCCAGGCGGCGCTCGCCGAAATCGGCGCGGCCCGCTTCGGCCTGCACGGCGTCGGGCGTGTACGGCGCCAACGGACGCACCACTTCGGCCAGTGTCGTGATCTTGGGGCGGCGATCGGCTTCCTCGGCGGCAGCGAAGCAGCGCGTGCGGATCGATTCGTAGAACGCCAGCAGCGAATCCGGGGTGAACAGGCCGGCTTCCAGCGCGATGCCGGCCGAGCGCAGCAGCGGATCGGTGCGCTCGACGGCGACCAGTTCCTCGATGCTGCGCCATTCGATCTCGAAGTCCGTGCCGGCATGGCCCATGATGCGGGTCGTCTGCAGATGCAGGAATGTCGGGCGCCGCGTGCGCCGGCAATGCTCCACCGCCGCGGCGACCTGGCCGTAACCGCGCGCAAGGTCGAGGCCGTCGGCGAAGAAATAGTCGAGGTCGCGACAGGCACGGAAGCGCTCGCCGATCCAGCCCGGCGGCGTCTTGACCGAGATGCCGATGCCGTTGTCCTCGCAGACGAACAGCACCGGCGCCGGCAGCTTCTGGTAGGCCGTCCACTGCGCGGCGTTGAACGCCGTCTGCGCGGTCGCATGATTGGCGGACGCATCGCCGAACGAACAGATGGCGATGCTGTCACCCGGCACCGGCAGCGGCCGCCTCAGGCGGCGCGCCTGCTCGATGGCCACCGCCGTGCCCAGCGCCTTGGGCAGGTGCGAGGCGATTGTCGAGGTCTGCGGCAAGACCCACAAAGGTTTGCTGCCCCAGACCTTGTGGCGGCCACCGGACGCGGGATCCTCGGCGCTGGCGGCGAAGCTCAACGCCGAATCCATCACCGGATCCATGCCCGGCAGCTTGCGGAAACGCTCGGCCATGAATCCGCCGCTGCGGTAGTGCAGGAACGCCGGGTCGGTATGGCGCGTCAGCCGCGCCACCATGGCATTGCCTTCATGGCCGGAGCTGCCGATGGTGTAGAAGACCTTGTTCTGCACCCGGAGCACGCGCGCCATCAGGTCCAGGTGCCGCGAGATCAGCTGCGACTCGAACAGTTCCAGGAACGCGGAAACCGTCAGACTGCTGCCCGGCAGCACCGGCGCGTCAGCGTCCGGCGCCGGCGCGCTCGCGGCGGGATGGCCGTTGACGAATTCGATGAAGTTCTGGTCGCAGATTTCCGCGCGATTGAGGCCGCGCATGCGCGCGGGAATGGCAGTGGCCGAGCTGGACATGGAGGGCACCGGGACAATCGAAGGCGCGCATTGTAGCCGTCGCGACCATGGCGTTGCCGGCACTGCCGGCGCGGATTCACGCCGGGGCCAGCGCCGGGGAGCCGGTCCGCCATCGCCCTCCCCTATACTGCGCGCCATGAATCTCTCCCGCTCCCTGCCCTGGCTGATCGCCGCGGCGGCCCTGGCCGGCGCGCTCGGCCTCTACCTCGGCCAGCGCCATTTCTCGCCTGCCGCGGGCCCGGACGCGCTGCCGACCCGTGCCGCGGTGGTCTTTCCCGAACCGCGCCAGCTCGCCGGTTTCCAGCTCGACCGCAGCACCGGCGGCACCCTGTCCCTGGCCGACTGGCGCGGCCATTGGAGCCTGGTATTCATCGGATTCACGCGCTGTCCGGATGCCTGTCCGCAGACGCTGGCGGTCTACCGCGACATCGAGAAGGCCTGGCCGCAGGAGGCCGGGCCGATACCGACGCTGTATTTCGTGTCCGTGGATCCGGAGCGCGACGACGCCGACGCGCTGACCGGCTACGCACGCTTCTTCAGCGAGCGCATCGTCGCGGCGACCGCCGGCCATGACCAGCTCGGCCCGTTTACCCGCCAGCTCGGCATGATCTACATGACGACGCCGACGGGCGAAGACGACTATACGGTGGACCACAGTACGCAGCTGGCCGTCGTCGGTCCCGACGCACGCCTGCACGCGCTGTTCCGCGCGCCGCTCGACGCGCAGGCCATCATCGGCGACCTGCAGGTGCTCCAGGCGGCAAACCGGACGATTGACCCTTGATACTCCGACGTCTCTATCTGCTGCTGCAGCATTCGCTGCCGCACAAGGCGCTGACGCGCCTCGCGCTGCACCTCACCCGCATCCGCTGGCGGCCGGTGAAGAACTGGCAGATCCGCCGCTTCGCGAAGCGTTTCCGCATCGACCTGGACGAGGCGGAAAGCGCCGATCCGAACCACTACGAGAGTTTCGACGCCTTCTTCGCGCGGGCGCTGAAACCGGGTGCGCGCATGCCCGACCCCGATCCGGCGGCCGTGTTGCTGCCCGCCGACGGTCGCATCAGCGCCGTCGGCCGGATCGAATCGGACCGCATCTTCCAGGCCAAGGGCCGCAGCTTCTCATTGCGCGAACTGCTCGGCGACGACTCGCGCGTCGCCGACTTCGTCGATGGCAGCTTCGCGACCGTGTACCTGCAGCCGCGCAACTACCATCGCGTGCACATGCCGGTGGCCGGGCGCCTGCTTGAAACACTGTATGTTCCGGGCCGGCTGTACAGCGTCGCCCCGGTCACGGTTGGTGGCGTGCAGCGCCTGTTCGCGCGCAATGAACGGCTGATCTGCCACTTCGACTCACCGGCCGGCCCGATGGCCCTTATCCTGGTGGGCGCCATGCTCGTCGCCGGCATCGAAACCGTGTGGGGCGGCATGGAAACCGAGCACGCGGACGGCAAGCCGGAACGCAAGGACTATCGCGACCGGCAGCCGGCGATCCGGCTGGACCGGTTCGACGAGGCCGGCCGATTCCACATGGGCTCCACCGCCATCGTCCTGTTCGCGCGCGATCGCGTCGCCCTGGATGCATTCGACCCCGGGCAGTCGGTCAAGGTTGGTGAGCGCCTGGGTACGATCCTGCCGACCTGAACCTCACGCCGGGCGCCGCGGGGCGGCACCGACGGCCCTGACGGACCAGGCCGGCCTGGCGCCGGCCGGCCCTCAGCAAAGGCGGATCTTCTGCCCCGGACGGATCGGGTAGTTCGGTCCGCGAATCCCGTTCTGGGCGGCCAGTCCCTGCATCGAGCAGCTGTAGCGCCGGGCGATGGCATACAGCGTCTCGCCGCTGCGGACGGTATGCACGCGCCCGGAGGACGGCGCACTGCCGGACATCACCTGGCGCGCCGGCGAAGGCGCGCTGACCGGCATGCGCGCGGTATTCAGCTCGGAAGCGAGCGCAACCAGCGGACCATCGACGCACTGGCGATGGTAGGCATCGACCAGCAGCGCAGGCACTTCAAGCTGCGTGCCCGCCGGCAGCACCCGCGCGTTGTCGTACTGCGGATTGAGGTTGCGCAGGGCACGGAACCAGCCCACCCGGTTGCCGCCGGCATGGCCGAGGCAGACGGTGAGTTCATTGATCGACGCGGCCTTTTCCAGCCGGACCACCGCCGGCCGCGTGTCCAGGCGCGGGAATTCCAGCCCGTACTGTTCCGGATGCAGGAACAGGTAGGCGGCCGCCAGCACCATCGGCACGTAGATCTGTGTTTCCTGAGGCAGCGCGCCGAAGACCGCGGGATCCCAGAGGCTCTTCTGGCCACCACCGGAGAGGCGCTGCAGGCGTCCTTCGCCACCGTTGTAGGCGGCGACGACCAGTTCCAGGTTGTTGTTGAGGCGGTCGAACTGTTCGTTGAGATAGGCGACCTGCGCGCGCGTCGCTTCCCGCGGGTCGAAGCGCGTGTCGAAGCCGTCGACGGGACGACGACCGAGGCCGAAGCGCTGGCCGGTGGCCGGCATGAACTGCAACGGACCGGCCGCGCCGGACCGTGATACCGCGTGCACCTTGCCCTGGGATTCGCGCGCCATGATGGCGAACAGCAGCGCCTCGGGCAGTCCGGCCTGTTCGTACTGCGGCCACATCATGTAGCGCATGTACTGGTAGTTCTCGTAGGCCTCGACCAGGTTGGGACGCAACCAGGTCAGCCATTCGTTGATGGCCGCCTTGACCGGCTCGTTCAACTCGATCACCTCGGCCAGGTCGCGGCCGCGCAGCAGCGTGATCGTGCGCTGCGCCTCCGGCAGGTCGGCCAGCACCGGCGACAGGGCGTCGGCTTCGATCTGGGCAGGATCGGCGCTGGGCCGGTCTTCCGGCAGCGGCGTCATCGCCGAGTTCCGGATCAGCGCGTCGTAGGCGGCGACGAAACGACTGGCCTCGCAGGCACGTACCTGCAGGCAGCGCTCGGCATCGACGCGCAGCGACTCCAGGGCGGCGTCACGTTCCTTCTGCCCTTCCGCATCGCCGGCGACCATCGCCTCGGTGCCGGCGGCGAAACGCTGCACCGCCTCGTTCAGGCGGTTGTACAACGCCGCCGTCTCTCGGTCGCCATTGCCGTTGCCATTGGCATCGCCTGGACCCGTGCCGCCACCGACGGTGGCACAACCGGACAGGACCAGGGACAGCATCAGCGACAGGGAGGTGCGGCGCATGGGCATGTTCAATCGGGAAAACCAGGGCGCGACGTTACAGGAGCGTCACGGTCGCCACAACGAACGCCGGCGAAACGCGTCGCCACGCCACCGCGCATCAGCGCCCGGCGAGCACGACTTCCTCGGCGGCGGTCGGGTGGATGGCGAGGGTCTCGTTGAAATCACGGCGGCGTGCACCGAGGCGAAGCGCCACCGCGAAGCCCTGCAGGATCTCGTCGGCGCCGGGCCCGTGAACGTGCAGTCCGACGACCCGCTCTTCCGCGCCGACACACACCAGCTTGATGAACATCGTCTGCGCGTCGCCAGCGAGTGCCTCGCGCATGGGCCGGAAGCGCGCGTGATGGACCTGGACGTCATCGCCCCAGGACGCGCGCGCCTGGGCCTCGGTGAGTCCGCAAGTCGCCAGCGGCGGTTGCGCGAACACCACGGTCGGCACGTTCGCCAGGTCCAGCGGCGGGACGTCGGCGTCGCTGAACAGCCGCTCCACCAGCCGCCGCGCGGCCGCGATCGCCACCGGCGTCAGCGCCGGCTGCGTGGCGACGTCGCCCACCGCGAATACGCCGGGCACGCTGGTGCACTGATACGGATCGATGATGACGTGGCCACGCGCGTCCAGACTGACGCCGATGTCTTCAAGGCCCAGGTCTTCGCTGTTCGGAACGCGCCCGATGGCCCACAGCAGCCAGTCGGCGCGATGAACGCGTTCGCCCGAGGTGCGAAGCAGGACCCCACCATCCCGGCGTTCGACGGCGTCAACCGCGCTGCGGGTATGGACGACGATGCCGCGGGCCCGCATGGATCCAGCCAGCGCCTCCGCCAAATCCGCATCGAAGTGGCCCAGCACCTGGTCGCCGCGCACGAACAGGGTGACCTCCGCCCCCAGTCCATGCAGCAGGCCGGCCATTTCGACGGCGATGTAGCCCCCACCCACGATGGCGATCCGCCGCGGCAGCCGATCGAGGCCGAAGACATCGTCCGACACGGCACCGTATTCGAAGCCCGGCACATCGACGCGCGCGGGCCGACCGCCAGTGGCGATCAACCGGTGCGTCGCCTGCACCGTGACGCCGTGTGAACTCACGGTATTGTCGCTTCCAAGGCGTGCGCGTTCGCGCACCACGCGGATGCCGAGGTCGACCAGCCGCTGGGCGTAACCGGCCTCGGCACGATCGATGTACGCCTGTCGTCGCGCAACAAAGGCCGGCCAGTCGAGCGCACCCGCGCTGACGTTGAAACCGATTCCGCGCGCCAGCTCCACCTGGTGCGCAAGATCGGCCGCCAGCCACAGGGCTTTCTTCGGCACGCAGCCGACATGGACGCAGGTTCCGCCCAGGCGCCCCGGTTCGAACAGGACCACTTTGGCGCCGAGCCGGGCCGCCTGCTGTGCCGCCGCAAGGCCGCCGGAGCCGCCGCCCAGGACGGCCAGGTCGTACTGATCAGTCATCGGATTCCGCGGACAGTCATGATTGGCAAGCGACATCCTAACCCCGCCCGTCCATGAGGGTTCCGCCCCGGCGTGCAGGCCCCATGCCCAGATGCCGTTTCGGTGTCGCGGGAAGCACGAAGAACCGCGATGGCCAGCCCAGCGGGTCCAGACAGGCACGGACGCGTTTCCGAGGCGCAAGGATTGGCCGCGTAGCGACGCACCGACCCGTGCAGCTCAGCGGTCGGGGATGTCTATACTGGGCGCGCCGCGAAGGCGGCCCTGCAAGCGTGGCAGGCGGTGCAACCGGGCACGCGCCCAACCAGCGGGCGGGAGGAGCCGGTCGATGACGGTATCGGATGGAACACTGTGGGCCCTGCTCAGGCTCGCACTGGCCGGCCTGATCGCCGCACACGGCTGGGCGCGGCTGCTCAACGATGCGGTGGCACCTTTCGGCGCCTGGCTGGATGGACTCGGCTTCATGGTCGGCCCGGGGATCGCCTGGGGCGTGACGCTGTACGAGATCGCCGGTTCACTGCTGCTGGCGGTCGGCTGGCGGATTTTCCCGCTGACGCTCGGCTTCATCGCCATCTATCTCGCCGGCCTGTTCCTGGTCCACCTGCCCGCCGGCTGGTTCGTGGTCGGCCTCGGCCGCAACGGCATGGAATACAGCGTGCTGCTGGTCTGCGTGCTGGCGTGCGTCGGCCTGCACTATCGCCAGGCCGGATCAAAGCGGGGCTGACGGCGGCCGCCATCGCTGCCGCCTGCCGCCCGATCCATGGGCGACGACGTCAATGCGGCAAGGGGTGCTCTAGTTGAAGCGGTCCGGCGACAGCGGCCGCGCGTTCCAGGGCGGAACGCGACCTGTCATCTGCGCCGCGACCAGTTCGCCCGTGACCGCCGACAGGGTCACGCCGAGCATGCCATGGCCGGTGGCGATCCAGAGGCCGGGATGCCGGCTGACCGGACCGATGACCGGCAGGTCGTCCGGGGTCATCGGCCGCCATCCGCACCACTGCTCGCGCTGCACCGGGCCTTCGGGCTCGCGCAGGTATTCATGCGCGGCACGGGTCAACGCGCCCAGTCGAACGCTGTTGAGACTGCTGTCATAACCCGCGAACTCCATGGTGCTGCCGAGCCGGAAACCGCTGGACCATGCGGTGACGCAGACGCTCCGTTCCTTCAGCACCAGCGGAATCGCCGGCGCGAGCGCCGGACGTTCGTAGGTGATCGAGTAGCCCTTGCCGGGCTGTACCGGCAGGCGCAGGTCGAGCGGCTGCACCAGTTCCGGCGACCAGCTGCCCGCGGCCAGCAGCACCGACTCCGCCCGCCAGCTGCGACCGTCTTCCAGGACGATGCCGCCGACGCGACCATTGGCGCGCAGCAGCGATGCCACCTGCGTGCCCTCGACAATGCTGCCGCCGGCAGCGCGCACGCAACGGGCAAGCTCGGCGGTGTAGCGTTCCGGACGCAGGTGTGCGTCACCGGGATGCAGGTAACCGCCGACAGCGCGGTCGTTCAGTGCCGGCTCGAGCGATCGCAGTGCATCGCCGTCCAGGCGGCGGCACTCGATGTCCAGGCCCGCCAGCATCTGCTGGTGCCAGCGGTAACCGTCGAACCCGGCCTTGTCGATGAAGGCGTAGATCGTGCCGGTCTGTTCGAACTCGCAGTCCAGCCTGTCACGCTCGACCCACTGCGCCAGCAGCTCACGCGAGGCCTTGAGCAGCTCGGCGCGGATGACGGCGGTCTGCTCGAAGTCTTGCCTGTTGCAGCGACGCAGCGCGCGCATCATCCAGCCGTACAGCGCCGGATCCCAGCGCGGGCTGACGTGGAACGGCGCGTCCTTGCGCAGCATCCAGCGCAGCACCTGCATCGGCATGCCCGGCATCGGCAGCGGCGGCGCATGCGATGGCGTGATCGTGCCGCAATTGCCATGCGATGCGCCGGCGGCGACGTGGCGCGCATCGACCACCGTGACCTGCCGGCCGGCGCGCAGCAACGACCACGCGCAGGCCAGGCCGATCACGCCGGCGCCGACGATCAGGACATCATGGCGATTGTCGGTCACGGCAGCCTCGACGGGCCACGCCAGGATCAGTGGTGGTGACCACCATCGCCGTGGACGTGACCGTGGTCGATCTCCTCTGCCGTCGCTTCACGGACATCCACGACCTGCAGCGCGAACTGCAGCGTCTGGCCCGCCAGCGGGTGGTTGCCGTCGACATCGATCACCGTCATCCCGGTCTTCACGACGGTGACAACGCGCGGGCCGCGTTCGGTGCGGATCTCGGTGACCATGCCCGGGCGCAGCTTGTCGGGATTGCGGAAGTACTTCTTAGGCAGGCGCTGGAACAGGTCGTCGCGGCGTTCACCGTATCCATCTTCCGGCGACACCGTGACCTCCACGCTGTCACCGGCACTGCGACCTTCGAGCGCCCGTTCGACACCGGCGATCAGGCCGCCATGTCCCCAGAGGATCGCCAGCGGCTGGGCGCCTTCGGAGCTTTCGATCAGCGTGCCGTCGACGGCTTTCAGCGTGTAGTGGAAGCGGACGACGCAATCCTTGGCAACCTGCATGTAACGATCCTCGAAGAAAGAGGGCAATGGTAACGCCCCTGCCGCGCCGGGGGCACGCCTGGACACCCTGGCGTCCCGTCATTCATGCGCTGGACGGTTGACCGCAACGCGCGCGCGCGGCGAGTCTTGTAGGCATGAGCCCCGTCTTCGCCTGGAAACCATGAAGCCCCGCCGCGTCGTCGCCCTGGCGATGGCCACTCTCGTTGCCCTTCTGACGACCGCCTGCGCGCATCGACCGGGCAAGGCGCCACCGCTGTCGCCGGTGGCCAGCAATCTGGCGGAGAGCATCACCATCCAGGCAATCGGGCTGGTCGGAACCCCGTACCGCTACGGCGGCAATACGCCGTCGGGCGGCTTCGACTGCAGCGGGCTGATCGGCTATGTCTATCGCGAAGGCGCCGGCGTGGCGCTCCCGCGCACCGTGCGCGCGCTCGCCGAGGGTCCGTGGCCGGAGGTCGCACGCCGCGACCTGGTCAGCGGCGACCTGGTGTTTTTCGCCGTGGATGGGCGGACGCCGTCGCACGCCGGCATCTATGTCGGCGAAGGGCGCTTCGTCCACGCGCCATCCAGCGGCGGCACGGTGCGGCTGGATCGCCTTGATGCGGGCTACTGGCAGGAGCGGCTGCGCCTGGGAAGGCGGCTGTTGCGCTGAGATCAGCGCGATTCAACCCAAACGTGCGCGGGCGGCAGCGTGCGGGTCGGCCTTGCCAGCGTGGCGGCCATAGACACTGTCGATAAGGAGAATCAGAACAAATCATGCCGTGGCAGGCATGGATGATATTGATTCTCATTCCTGAATCGGTATCATCACGCCATGCGCAAGACACTCACATTCGCCCTGGTCCACTTCCACGTCGCCCTGCTGGTGGGCTGGGCGTTGACCGGCAGCCTCGTGGTGGGTGGCGCACTGGCGCTGGTCGAACCGGCCTGCAACACCGTCGCCTACTACCTGCACGAGCGCGCGTGGATGCGCTGGAGCGGTCCCGCCGGCGGCAGCGACGATGCCGCCAGGGCGGTCTGATCAGCCGCCGGGCACGGCGTCCGCGAGCCGCAACGGCAACGCCGTCAGGAGCCAGTGCGGTGTGCGGCCAGCGTCCGCGACAACCGCTTCGCCCCGCTCTCCGGCGCACTCATGGTCAACAGCCAGGGCATGGAAAAGGTCATGGCCCACATCGAGGACGATGTCGTCACCGAGGCGGCGCGCCTGGCGATCCAGCCGGTGCAGGTGGCCGGCCGCGGCGTTGTGCTCCCCGACCGCCTCGGCATGGACCACGCGCACCAGCGCCAGCCTGGAGTCGAGCAGCCAGTCGCTGGCCTGCCGTTTCGCTTCCGCCTCGGCGATGTAGCGCCCCGCCCCGTCCCAGTCGCCATCGAGGACCGCAAGTTCGGCCATGCCGATCAGCGCATCGCTTTCCAGCAGGCGGTACCCGGACCCGTCGAGTGAAGCGACCAGTGCCCTGTACAGCCTCGCGGCCCCGTCGTGGTCACCGGCCCGGAGCAGCGCGCCAGCCGCCTCGCACTCGACCAGCCAGCGGTCCGGGACGCTGTCCAGCCCGGGTACGCGCTCGAGCACGGAGCCAAGGCGTACCCGCGCGGCGTCGAACTCGCCGTCCTGCACATCGACCTGCGCCAGGCCCGTCTCACCGACCAGCCTGACTATCGGAACAGGCGATGCGGCGCAGCGTCCGTAGTCCTCCCGCGCCTGTTTCGGATCGCCGCGCGTAATGGCCACGGCGCCGCGCAGGCAATGCTGAAGATCGGCAGGCACGGCCGCCACGACGTCCGACCCGCCAAGGGCCTCGAGGCGGCGCAGGGCATCATCGAAGCGCCCTTCCCGGTAGGCCAGGTAGGCGTCGAAATAGTCCAGCCACTGCCCGGCATCGCCCTGCATGCCGCCCGCCCGACGCACCCGGTCCAGGCGGCGACCGGCACGACGCAGGTCGCCGCTCATGATGTCCTCGTTGACGCGGTCCACCTCGAACAAGGCCAGCGCGTGCTGGTCCTCGGTCGACCGCGCGAGGTCCTCGGCCTCGCCGAGGCGGCGCCGGTAGGCCTCCAGCCGACCATCCCGGTAGTGGCGGTAGGCAACGGTCCTGAGGGCGTGCATGGCCAGTCGGGGATGACCGACGTCATTGGCGCGCGCCAGCAGCAGGTCGAGCTGTTCATCGCTTCCGGGACCGCCGTCCGCGGAGAAGGTCGCCGCCAGCAGCCGTGAGCGCAGCGCATGCAGTTCGTCCCCTGCCAGCTCGAAATAGGCGGCGGCCTGGTCGAACAGTGACATGTCGGTCGGATCGCGCTGCTCCAGGGCATGCGACTGCGCGAGCAGCAGCGTCGCCCAGCCCCGCTCATGCGGCCAGCCGGCGCGCTCGGCGATGGCATCGGCCTGCAGGGCGCTGATCCGGGCGGCCGCGCCGTCCCCCATCGCCTGCTCGGCGTCCGCGCGCACCAGCAGCTGGCTGATGCGCACCGAAACGGGCTGCCGTGTCCAGACATCCGGCGTGAGGATCGCCAGCGCCTCCCTGTACTGGCCGGCACGGATATAGGCGCGGGCCAGCTCCAGTGAAAAATAGGGCTGGTGCGGATACGCGCGCGCCAGCTCGGAGAATGCGACAACGGCCGCGTCGTGGTCGGTTCCAAGCGCGAGCCACTGCGCCTCGATCAGCCAGCCGATGTCCTTGGGCAGCGGCGACAGCAGCGCCCGCGTCCGGTCCAGCGCAGCCTGCGCCGGCTGCGTCCGGCCCAGCATCTGCTCCACCTGGGCGATCTCGTACCACGCCAGTCCGAAATCGGGCGCGTCCTGCAGCAGGGCGTTGCCGATTTCCGAGGCCTGTGCCCACTGCCTGGCCATCCTTGTACGCCGCAAGCCCAGGAAACGTTCGGCGACCTCGGCGGACACCGCCAGTGCCGGCCAGGACTGGCCGGCGCGCTCCGGTACCAGCAGGTCGCGGACCTGCCCCGCCACCTGGTCGACGAGGAATGCCATCTGCCCGACCGGCCCTTCGGCGCGGACGGCCTGCCCGCCCTGGATCGAAGCCTGCACGTAAAGATGATGCGGCCCGGCATCGACCGGGCCGGCCGACAACGTGACCAGACGCGTGCCTTCCTGCTTGTCCCGGTCGGCGGCCAGATGTGCGGACGAAAGCAGCTGGATGTCGGGCAACATGGTCAACTGCCATGACAGCCAGGCTTCCAGCAGTCCGGCCGGCACGGCGCCCGTGCCGTCGGCCGGATCCGCGAGCACGATCAACGACACCGCCAGCGGTGACGAGGGCGCCGCCAGGCGGCTGCCGAGCGACACCAGGGCGGTCACCGCAAGAACCAGTGCTGCCGCGGCAGCGAACCCTGTGCCGCGGCGACGGCCCACGGAGCGCGTCGCCGAACGCCCTGTCGACGACAGCGACTCCGGCCTCGTGGACGTGGCGGGTTCGCCGCCCGGTACCCCTTCTGCCGCCGACGCCACGGAAGGAATACATTCTTCTTCGGCAACCGGCTCCACCGCACACGGCGGCTCGAAGACGTATCCGCGCTTTGAAACGGTGCGCAGCCAGCCGCGCCGGGATTCTCCCAGCGCCTTGCGCAGCATCCAGACACTCTGCGAAAGATTGCCGTCCTCGACGATCACGCCCGGCCAGATGCGGCGGAACAGGTCCGCGCGTCCATGCAGGTGGTGGGGTTCGGCAACGAACAGCAGCAGCAGATCGAACATGCGCTGCGGCAGTTCGATGCATTCCCCATCGCGCTCGACGCGGCGATACCGCAGGTCAAGGCGGATATCACCGACGCGCAATTGCTTGGCCGTGGCGGGCCACGGCATCTGCAGATCGCAAGTCATGGACGGCCGGTCCGGCGGGCAACAGTGCCTGAGCGTAAGGGTGTTGACGGGCGTTGGCAATGTACTCCTACGACGAATCGCATCGTAGGGAAGATCACCAAGGATTGGCTTTTGCATTGCAGCAACCGGGAACAACAGACCTACCCGCTTCCGGCAGGCCGGGAAAAGGCGCGATCTTCGTGATGACTCGCACACTCAAACGCGATTTGAGAAAAATTTGAGGTCGAACCCGTGGCGTCATCCGTCCGCGCGCGCCTATATCAACGGGTCGCCCCAGCCCAGGGAGCGCCCAGCCTTCCCCGGAAGGACTGCATGGATGATCGGGCAACTGGAGTTTCCATTTCACCAACTGAGGATGTGTGTGTTCACGCCAGTGCCAGGTCCGGCCCTACGCGAACATGCCATCGGGAGAATGCAATGAACCACCGCAAGACGCTGCTGGCGGCCATGCTTGGTACGGCCAGCCTGTACGCAACGAGCTCGCACGCCGCCGACGCCGACAAACTGGTGTTCAGCGAGAATGCCATCGAAGGGCGCTATATCGTCGTCCTGAAGGAAGACGCCGCCCGCTTCGCCGACGAGCGCTCCAACAAGCCCGAGATCGCCACTGTCGCCGCCCAGCTGGCCCGCTCCTACGGCGCCAAGGTGGAAATGAGCTACAGCAAGGTCCTGCCCGGCTTCGTCGTGACGGCGAACGACAAGGCGCTTGCACAGCTGCTGGCCGATGAGCGCGTGGCCTACATCGAAGAGGACGGCTGGGTTCATGCCAGCGCCGTGCAGAGTGGCGCCACCTGGGGTCTGGACCGCATCGACCAGCGCAACCTGCCGCTGAACCAGCAGTACCAGTACGACACCACGGCGTCGAACGTGCGCATCTACGTGGTCGATACCGGCATCCGCTCCACCCACAACGACTTCGGCGGCCGCGTCGGTGCCGGCTACACGGCGATCAATGACGGCCGCGGCACCGAAGACTGCAATGGCCACGGCACGCACGTCGCCAGCACCGCGGCCGGCGCGACCTACGGCGTCGCCAAGTCGGCCCGCCTGCATCCCGTCCGAGTGCTCGGCTGCGATGGCTCCGGCACGAACTCCGGCGTGATCGCCGGCATGGACTGGGTGGCCAACAACCACGTCAAGCCGGCCGTCGCCAACATGAGCCTGGGTGGCGGTGCCTCCACGGCAACCGACCAGGCGGTGCAGCGCATGCACAACGCCGGCGTCACCGTCGTCGTCGCTGCCGGCAACGACAACTCGAATGCCTGCAACTACTCGCCGGCACGCGCCGCAGTCGCCATCACCGTCGGTTCGACGACGAACACCGATGCGCGCTCGTCGTTCTCGAACTATGGCAACTGCCTCGACATCTTCGCCCCGGGTTCGTCGATCACTGCCGCCTGGCACTCGAGCAATACCTCGACCAACACGATCAGCGGCACATCGATGGCTTCGCCGCATGTCGCCGGCGTCGCCGCCCTCTACCTGGCGAACAACCCCAGTGCGACACCCAGCCAGGTGACCACGGCCGTGATCAACAACGCCACGCCGAACAAGGTCACCAGTGCGGGCAGCGGCTCGCCCAACCGGTTGCTGTATTCCCTGTTCGGCGGCGGTGGTGGTGGTCCGGAGCCGGAGCCGGAACCGCCCACCGGCCAGCTGCAGAACGGCGTCCCGGTGACCGGCCTGTCCGGTGCGGCGAGCTCCGAGCGTCGCTACACGCTGCAGGTTCCGTCGGGTGCCACCAACCTGTCGTTCGCGATGAGCGGCGGCAGCGGCGACGCCGACCTGTATGTCCGATTCGGCAGCGCGCCGACCACCAGCAGCTACGACTGCCGTCCGTACCTGAGCGGCAACAACGAGACCTGCAACTTCAGCAGCGCCCAGAGCGGCACCTACCACGTCCTCGTTCGCGGCTACAGCAGCTACTCCGGCGCGCAGCTGGTGGGCAGCTACCAGGCCGGTGGCGGTGGCGGCGGATCGGCACCCTGCTCGGGTGCCAACTGCACGTCGTTCACCGGCTCGCTCAGTGGCAGCGGACAGGCGGTGATCCAGCCGAACGGCAACTACTACCAGAGTGTCGCCGGCGCGCAGCGGGGCTGGCTGACCGGTCCGTCAACGGCGGACTTCGACCTGGAGCTGTATCGCTGGAACGGTTCGGCCTGGACCCGCGTCGCCAACTCGGCGTCGGCCAGCAGCACCGAGTCGATCAACTACAACGGCGCTGCCGGCTACTACTACTGGCGGATCCGGTCCTACTCGGGCAGCGGCAGCTACACGTTCTACATGCAGACCCCGTAATCACAGAACGATTGCGCATTTCAGCCCCGGCAATGCCGGGGCTTTTTTTCGTCTGACGGCTGCCGGCGTACGACGGGCACGGGTACATCGGGTCTTTCGCAGCGGCAGTGCCCCATCCGCCCCGCCCGGCCGGCGGAGGAAGCACGCCCCCTTCTGTGCATCAGGCCGGCGTGCGGCAGGGCCAGCGGCTGCATCGACCCCGCGCCGTGCGCCCCAACCTGCTGTCTCCAGGCCAGTTTCAGGATTTTCGTCATTGCGTGATTGGATTCGTGCCCTTATCGCGCTTGGACAGGTAACGGGTGGAAAGGTCGGGCCGGGAGGAAGGTCCGATTGCCACCCTGCCCATTCAACTGCGGAGAGAGCCTGTCCATGAGACCCATCGCCGATGTCCATGAATCGTTCCACCCTGCATGTGCCGCAGGCGTCGCGGCACACAGGGACACGCGGACGCGGTGGACGCTGATCGTACTGCTGCTGTCGGCCTGGCTGCTGGTCGCCCTGCCGGCCCGTGCCGGAACGCCGGAACCTTTTCTGTTCGAGAGTTCGGCACCGGGCCTGGCCGGCGGCGGACTGAGCCTCTCGGGCACGCACTTCCACGGCATTTCATTCCGCCTGACCGAGCGCGTCCGCGTTTCCGAGATCGGTGGCCAGCTGAGTTCGTTCCAGCCGGCGACCATCTATGGGGCGATCTACGCCCTCGGCACGCCGTCTTCGCCGGCTTACGTGCTCACGGACAGCAACCTGGTGGCGACCGCGCTGCTGGACATGCCCGGCGGCAACGCGCCCGCGGAAATCAGTACCGCCATGGACGTCGAGCTTGAACCGGGCTGGTATGCCGTTGGTTTCGGTACCGGCCGCCACGGTTCGCCCACGTCGCAGTCCTCGGCGACGATGAACGCCACGGGCAATCCCAAACCGGCGAGAACCTACGGCCCCTGGACCATGAACATGGCCAGCGGCTCCATGGTCTTGCAGCAGACCTCGGTGCGCATTTTCCTGCGCGGCCAGCCCATCGAGCCCGCACCGGTCGATCCGACGCGCTTTCTCTGGCAGACCGTCGAGCCCTGGGCGTGGGGCGTGACCGCCTATTACCGCATGGACAACCAGAATTTCGCCGCCCAGCGTTTCACGCTGAACCGGCCTACCAGGATCGACCGCGTCGGCGTATGGGGTGGATACATGGGCCACGGCACCGGCTTCGTGGCGATCTTCCCGCTCCAGAGCGCCAACGACCTGCCTCCGCATCCTAACGATCCGCTGCTGGAGCAGAAGGCGCTGGCCAGTGCGCTGATCACGAGCCAGTCGTTCACCGAGGAGCTGTTCGCCGATTTTGGCGGCATCGAGCTGCCACCGGGCCACTACGGCATGATCGTCGGCAGTGGACGCTTCGGCGCCGACGGCGCCATCTACCTGGTATACCTCGAAGACGGCGTCATCGTCCCGACCACCCTGCGCTACGAACCGCAGTTCCCGGGCTGGCTGAACCTCACCTCCGTGTTCTCCATGCGCGTCACGGGTCTCATGGCCGAAATCGCCATGGATACCGATGTGCTCGACTTCGGGGACGTCCTCGTCGACGACGGTTCACGGCGGACGGTCACGATCACCAACTACCGCGAACACGGTCCGCTGGCGATCGAGCTGGCCTACCTGTCGGGTGACGATGCGATGCACTTCGATTTCGGCATCGATATCGCCGACTGCGCCAGCATCGCGGTCGGCGCGAGCTGCAGTTTCAGCATCGACTACCGGCCCCAGGCCGCGGGACCCCACGTTGCCGTGATGACGATCATCAGTGACGGCATTCCCGATCCGGTCGAGGTGCAGTTGTCCGGCAGCGGCCTGGCCTCGGCGTGGGTGACACCAGGCGCCCAGGGCAATGGCAGCATCCAGCCCGACGTGCCGCAATTGACGGCCATCGGTGACAACGTCGCGTTCTCGCTGACGCCTGCCGAGGGTCACCACGTGGCCGACGTTGAAGGCAGCTGCGGCGGCACGCTCGATGGCCTGGTCTTCAACACCGCGGGAATTGCCGCCGACTGCAGCGTGACGGCGGTATTCGCACTGAACCACTACTTACTGACCTATTTCGCCGGAGCGCATGGCAAGGTGGATGGCGACACCGTGCAAAGCATCGACCACGGCGGATCGGGTTCGGCCGTGACGGCGGTGGCGGACGAGGGCTACCACTTCGTGCAGTGGAGTGATGGCCGTAGCGACAATCCGCGCCTGGACGCCAATGTGGTGGCGGCCATCACGGTGGAAGCGCAGTTCGCCATCAACACCTACACGCTGGCCTATTCGGCCGACAGCAACGGCAGCATCGATGGTGAGCCGGTGCAGACCGTTGAACACGGCGAAGACGGCGCACCCGTGACGGCGGTGCCGGGAAAGGGGTATCACTTCCTGCAATGGAGCGATGGTCGCGACGACAACCCGCGGGTCGATATGGCTGTCACATCCGACTTCGCCGTGTCCGCGGCGTTTGCGATCAACACCTACACCGTCACCGCCTCGTCCAGTGGCAACGGCACGCTGTCACCCACGGGTGCGCAGACCGTTGAGCACGGGTCGGACATATCGTTCCAGGTCTCCCCGGATCCCGGGTTCGTCGCGGTCGTGGGCGGCAGCTGTGGCGGAGAGCTCGACGGCAACACCTATGTCACCGCGCCCGTCATCGGCGATTGCACCGTCGACGCCAGTTTCGTTGCGCCGGTTTCACTGCACATCGTGACCGGCGACGCGCAGTCTGCCGTCATCGGCATGCCTTTCGACCAGGCATTACGGGTGCTCGTGCTCGATATCGACGCCGAGCCGGTGTCCGGTGTCGAGATCACTTTCATGCCACCTGCCAGCGGCCCTTCCCTGTTGCCCGCCCAGGCAACCGTCACGACGGGCAGCGATGGCATCGCCGCTCTCGGCGTCATGGCCAACATGACACCAGGCACGTATGCCGTCAGCGCGAGTGCGCCCGCCTATGCCGCCGCGGCCGGCGTGACGTTCGCACTGGAAAACCGGCTTGCAGACGCGCATCTGTCGGTCAGCGTCAGCGATGGTCGCGACCATATACGCCATGGCCAGGTGGTCGACTATCTCGTCGAGGTGTTGAACGAAGGTCCCGACGCAGTCACCGGGCTGTCGATCGCCATGACACTGGCGGACAGCCTCGACGTTTCATCCGCCACCTGGCAGTGCCTGACAGCGGTCAGTGGATGCACCCCGAGCGGCACCGGCGCGTTGCAGGACAGCGGGCTGGTGCTCGGCGTGGGCGAGGCGGCCGGCTATGTGGTGACCGTGGCGGTTGCCGCCGACACCGACCTGCCCGCGACGACTGCAAGCGTGGACATCACGGCACCGGGCTTGTCAGCCTTTGCCGAAGACACGACCACGCTGGTCATCTTCCGCAACGGCTTCAACTCGGAGATGGATGATGGCGCGAAGGCCGTGCCCGACTCTGCTCCCGATCTGTCCGGCCCGGCCTTCCACGGTATCGGAGACGTGGCCGTCGATCCGGTCACCATGGAAGACGATGGCATCGTGACCCTCTTGCAGGTCGCCGGCCCGGCGAACACCGTCATCCGGATCGACCAGCTGCAGTACGGCGACGCAACCCTCGTGCGCCTGGCGGCCAGCGACGGGCATTCCGGGCAAGCGAGCAGCTGGCTGCGGATCGAGCCGGACGAACCGGTTCTTGCAGCGCCGTACACCAGCGGCGGTCAGGTCGGGATGCTGCTGTCTTCGGAGAGCGGGACTGTCGAGCTTGACCTGGGGAACATCGCGCCGCGGTGACTTCGCCAGCATGGCGTCCGCGGGACGTAGCGTCCCGCGGGGCCGGCTCCCCTGGCAATCGCAGCGCGGCAATTCGGACACAGCACCCGCCGGTGCGACGGATTGAGCCCCGACACCCGGGGCTCCTTTTTGCGTGCGCGCGAAAACATCGACGGGTTGATCGCCCGCCTGTCGCCCGAACGGCTTCGCACACGACTGGCGGTGGGCAGGACTTGGCGCGTTGGCGGCTCCCGCAACCTGGAGCGACGCCGGAGACGGCAAACACGACATGGGAAGCGGGCGATAAAGGCCATACCACGTCCTGTCGGACTGGCCGGCGTGGAGACTCGCCCCCCGCTGTCCCGGCGACATCCGGGCACTGGGTTCGCATCCCGTCGGCGTAGTGCACCGACATCGTACGGTGCATGCCCCGGACACCCGTCAGGCTGCCTGGCGTCCCGGCTTATTCCGCTGCGCACCGCGGATGCGAAATCGCGAAGCCTGCAGGGCCGGCGGGGGTGCGGCGGCTGAAAACGGAAACGCCCGACCGCAAGGTCGGGCGTTGGAAATCGTGGTGGAGCGGAGGAGGATCGAACTCCCGACCTTCGCATTGCGAACGCGACGCTCTCCCAGCTGAGCTACCGCCCCACACGAAGCGGCAATTCTAGTTGCTGGTCAGGCGGCTGCCAAGTGGACCGGCCGCAGCGGTCCGCCCATGGAATCGTGTCGGGCCGCGGAGAGTTGAACGCGGTGGCGCCTCGACCGCGCCCTGCGGGCGACTGCGCCGTCCACTACGGCAGCCGGCCTTCGGTCGAGCCCCGCGTGGCTTCCCGCCGCCCCGCTCGACCAGAAACGAAAACGGGCCCTTGCGGGCCCATTCCCGTCTGTGGCGGAGAGGGTGGGGTGAACGCGGTCCATCCGTGGACCGCGCCCTGCGGGCGGCTGCGCCGTCCACTGCGGCAGCCGGCCTTCGTGTCGAGCCCCGCGTGGCTTCCCGCCGCCCCGCTCGACCAGAAACGAAAACGGGCCCTTGCGGGCCCATTCCCGTCTGTGGCGGAGAGGGTGGGATGAACGCGGTCCATCCGTGGACCGCGCCCTGCGGGCGGCAGCGCCGTCCACTGCGGCATCCGGCCTTCGTGTCGAACCCCACGTGGCTTCCCGCCGCCCCGCTCGACCAGAAACGAAAACGGGCCCTTGCGGGCCCATTCCCGTCTGTGGCGGAGAGGGTGGGATGAACGCGGTCCATCCGTGGACCGCGCCCTGCGGGCGGCTGCGCCGTCCACTACGGCATCCTGCCTTCGTGTCGAACCCCGCGTGGCGTCTCGCCCTTCCCGCTCGACCAGAAACGAAAACGGGCCCTTGCGGGCCCATTCCCGTCTGTGGCGGAGAGGGTGGGATGAACGCGGTCCATCCGTGGACCGCGCCCTGCGGGCGGCTGCGCCGTCCACTACGGCATCCTGCCTTCGTGTCGAACCCCGCGTGGCTTCTCGCCCTTCCCGCTCGACCAGAAACGAAAACGGGCCCTTGCGGGCCCATTCTCGTTTCTGGCGGAGAGGGTGGGATTCGAACCCACGGTGACATCGCTGCCACGGCGGTTTTCAAGACCGCTGCCTTAAACCACTCGGCCACCTCTCCATTGCGTTCGCGATTCTAGCAGGCGGACGGCGGGTGTTTGCGCGCCGTGAGGACGTCGGGTGCATGTCAAATGCAACCGCCGACGCGGAAACGGAAACGGGGCCTTTCGGCCCCGTTTCCTGTCACGTGCCCGGCCCGGACTCAGGCGTTGGCCGTATCGTCCTCGGTGACGGCCTTGATCGACAGGCGGATGCGGCCCTGCTTGTCGACTTCCAGCACCTTCACCTTGACGATGTCGCCTTCCTTCAGCTTGTCGGACACCTTGTCCACGCGCTCGGAGGAAATCTGGGAGACATGCACCAGGCCGTCACGACCCGGCAGGATCGTCACGAAGGCGCCGAAATCCATCAGCTTGGCAACCTTGCCTTCGTAGATGCGACCCGGCTCGACATCGGCGGTGATCTGCTCGATGCGCTTGCGGGCGGCATCGGCCGCGGCGCGGTTGACCGAGGCGATGGTGACGGTACCGTCGTCGACGATGTCGATGGTGGTGCCGGTTTCCTCGGTGATCGAGCGGATGACGCTGCCGCCCTTGCCGATGACTTCGCGGATCTTGTCCGGATGGATCTTGAAGGTCAGCAGACGCGGCGCGTACTCGCTCATCTCGGTGCGCGGCGCCGACAGGCCCTTCGCCATTTCGCCCAGGATATGCAGGCGACCGTCGCGGGCCTGGGCCAGCGCCACCTTCATGATCTCCTCGGTGATGCCGTCGATCTTGATGTCCATCTGCAGGGCGGAGATGCCCTCGGCGGTACCGGCCACCTTGAAGTCCATGTCGCCCAGGTGGTCTTCGTCACCCAGGATGTCGGACAGCACGGCGAAACGGTCGGCTTCCTTGATCAGGCCCATCGCGATGCCCGCGACCGGCGCCTTGATCGGCACACCCGCATCCATCAGCGCCAGCGAGGAGCCGCAGACGGAAGCCATCGACGAGGAACCGTTCGACTCGGTGATCTCGGAAACGACGCGGATCACGTACGGGAACTCGCCCTCGGCCGGCATCACGGCCTGCACGCCGCGCTTGGCGAGGCGGCCGTGGCCGATCTCGCGACGCTTCGGGCCGGCCATGCGGCCAGCCTCACCGACGCTGTACGGCGGGAAGTTGTAGTGGAACAGGAAGTTGTCCTTGCTCTCCCCTTCGACCGCGTCGATGACCTGGCCATCGCGACCGGTGCCCAGCGTGGTCACGACCAGCGCCTGCGTCTCGCCGCGGGTGAACAGCGCCGAGCCGTGCGTACGCGGCAGGACGCCAACGCGCACGTTGATCGGGCGGACGGTCTTCAGGTCACGGCCGTCGATGCGCAGGCCGGTGTCGAGCACCGAGGAGCGCATGGTCTGGTATTCCAGTTCGCCGAATTCGCCGGACAGCTCGCCGGGCAGCCAGCCATTGGCTTCGGCCTGCTCCTTCAGCTGCTCCAGCACTTCGGCCTTGAGCTTGGCGATCGCGTCGCGCCGCGCCAGCTTGTCGCGGATCTGGAAAGCCTCGGCAAGACGGGAGCCGGTGGCGGCCTTGATGGCGTCGACCATCGCGGTGTTGCGTGCCGGTGCCTGCCAGTCCCAGCGCTGCACGCCGACTTCGGCGGCCAGCTCGTTGATCGCGTTGATCACGGCCTGCATCTGCTGGTGACCGTACATCACCGCGCCGAGCATCACGTCCTCGCTCAGCAGCTGCGCTTCGGATTCCACCATCAGCACCGCGTTCGCGGTGCCGGCGACGACCAGGTCGAGCTTGGAGTCGGCCAGCTCGCTGTTCGACGGGTTGAGGATGTACTCGCCGTTGGCGTAACCGACGCGGGCGGCGCCGATCGGGCCGGCGAACGGAATGCCGGAGAGGGCCAGTGCGGCAGAGGTGCCGATCATCGCCGGGATGTCACCCGGGACATCCGGATTCAGCGACAGCAACGTGGCGATGACCTGCACTTCGTTGCGGAAGCCTTCCGGGAACAGCGGGCGGATCGGACGGTCGATCAGGCGCGACGTCAGCGTTTCGCGCTCGGTCGGACGGCCTTCGCGCTTGAAGAAGCCGCCGGGGATGCGGCCACCGGCGTAGAACTTTTCCTGGTAATCGACGGTGAGCGGGAAGAAGTCCATCCCTTCCCGCGCCGTGCGATTGCCGACCGCCGTCACGAGGACGACGGTGCCATCGACGCTAACCATCACCGCGCCGCTGGCTTGCCGCGCGATTTCGCCGGTTTCCAGGGTGACGAGGTGCTTGCCGTACTGGAACTGCTTGGTGTGCTTGGTCACGAGCCTGGATCCCTTCGTACTGGCGGTTAGCGGCGGAGGCCGAGCTTGGCGATCAGCGCCTTGTAGCGCTCGTCATCCTTGCGCTTGAGGTAATCAAGCAGGCGGCGGCGCTGGTTGACCAGCTTGAGCAGGCCACGACGCGAGTGGTGGTCCTTCTTGTGCTCGGCGAAATGCTGGGTCAGGTATTCGATGCGGGCCGACAGCAGGGCAACCTGCACTTCCGGGGAGCCGGTGTCGTTGGCGGCACGCTGGTGCTCGCTGATGATGCGGGCGGTATCTTCGACGCTGAGTGTCATGTGGAAATGTCCTGATGTACGAAGCGAACCCCGCGGTTCGAGATGAACCGCCCCAGGTTTCGCGAATCAATGGTTTGCATGAGGCGAAGGCAGCCGCCATTCTAACGGTAGCGCCAGTGCCGCAACAAGCCTGAAACCGCCGGCTTCAGGTCGGATTGATCACCCGCTGCGGACGCAGGAGGCCATCCGCAGCCTTTCCCAGCAGCGCGACCAGCCGGCCGTCGCCATCGAAGCCGGCCAGCACGCCGTCCGGAATATCGTCGATGGCCACGCCCCTGCCCTGCCGGATCGCGAGGACCTGGCCGGCATCGAGCCTGAGCACCGGCCAGCCCGACACCGCGACCTCCAGCGGCAACAGGCAGTCGGCGCCGTTTTCGATGTCCTCCAGGCTGACCATGGAACGGCCGCGGAAGGGATCGACCCACAGCCGGCGCAGCCGTGTCACGTGCGCTCCACAACCCAGCACCTGGCCGAAGTCGTGCACCAGCGAACGGATGTAGGTACCGCTGCCACACTCGACGGTCAGGTCGACCCGGTCGCCCTCGTGGCCGTCGATGCGGATGGCATGGATCGCGACCTCGCGTTCCGGCGCCACCACGTCCTGGCCCCGACGCGCCAGCCGGTACAGCGGCTGTCCGCCCTGTTTGATCGCCGAATACACCGGCGCACGCTGGCGGACGCGCCCGGTGAACGGCCGCAGCACCGCCTCCAGCGCCGCGCGATCGAGGGCCGGCACCGGACGGTCGGCGGTGACCGCGCCTTCGGAATCGTAGGTGGTTGTGGTCTGGCCGAGCCGGCAACCGACGCTGTAGGCCTTGTCCTTGTGCAGCAGGTGGCCGGCCAGCTTGGTCGCCTCGCCGAGCAGGATCGGCAGCATGCCGGTGGCCAGCGGATCGAGGGTGCCGGCATGGCCGGCCTTGGCGGCACCGATCAGGCGCTTGACCTTCTGGAGTGCGGTGTTGGAACTGAGGCCTTCCGGCTTGTCGAGCAGGACGATCCCGTTCACGGCACCACCGGCCGGCCGCGTGCCGGCCGCATATTGCTGGACATCCATGCGCTAAACGGCGGCGCCGAAGCGATCAGGCCGAGGGGCCCGATCCCTCCTGGTCGTCGACCGGCCCACCGTCATCACCGCCTTCGGCCGGCGCAGGATCGTTGCCCAGCCCGGCTTCGCGCAGCAGTCGCTCGATGCGCTCGCCTTCCTCGACCGAACGGTCGTAGCGGAAGTGCAGCTCAGGCGTGATGCGAAGACGCAGCCGTTGCGCGAGCTGGCGACGCATGTCGCGCGCCAGCTCCTTGAGCATGGCCAGCGCCGGCTCGGCGGCGGCGTTGTCCAGAGCGGTGAAATAAACCGTCGCATGGGCGAAGTCGCGGGTGACTTCGACATCGGACACGCTGATCTCCGGCAGCAGTGCGTCGCGGACCGCCTGGTGGACCAGCAGGCCGACTTCGCGGCGCAGCTCGGCGCCGACGCGGTCGGTGCGTTTGAAGGAGGAACGTGCCATGGCAGCTACCGTTTGCAGGACGGGCCGACGACGACGCCGGCCAGCCCGATCAATGGGGTCACAGCGTACGCTGGACTTCGACGCGCTCGAAGCACTCGATCTGGTCGCCCGACTTGACGTCGTAGCCCTTCACGCCGATGCCGCACTCCATGCCGTTGCGGACTTCCTCGACGACTTCCTTGAAGCGGCGAAGCGATTCCAGCTCGCCCTGGAAGACGACGACGTTGTCGCGCAGGACGCGGATCGGCTTGTTCCGCTTGACGATGCCTTCGACGACCATGCAGCCGGCGATCTGGCCGAACTTCGAGGAACGGAAGACCTCGCGAACCTCGGCGATGCCGATGATGTCCTCGCGGATCTCCGTACCGAGAAGACCGGTAACGGCCTGCTTCACCTGGTCGATCACGTCGTAGATGATCGAGAAGTACAGCACCTGGATGCCGGCATCGTTGACGACGCGACGCGCGGTGGCGTCGGCACGGACGTTGAAGCCGATCACCAGTGCCTTCGACGCGGCTGCCAGAGTGGCATCCGATTCGGTGATGCCGCCGACGCCGGCGCCGATCACGTTGACACGCACCAGTTCGTTGCTCAGGCCGGTCAGCGCATCGCGCAGGGCCTCGACCGAACCCTGCACGTCCGCCTTGATCAGGATGTTCAGCGTCTGCTGCTCGCTGGTCTGGCCCATGTTGGCCATGATGTCTTCCAGCTTCGCCATCTGCGTCTTGGCCAGGCGCGCCTCGCGCAGCTTCTGCGCACGCGTATGCGCCACTTCCTTGGCCATGCGCTCGTTGGCGACGACGGTGAAATCGTCACCGGCGTTCGGCGAACCGGACAGGCCGAGGATCTCGACCGGGATCGACGGGCCCGCTTCCTGCACCGGCCGGCCGGCCTCGTCGAACATGGCGCGGATGCGGCCGTACTCGACGCCGCAGACCACGAAATCGCTCTTGTTCAGCGTGCCCTGCTGCACCAGCACGGTGGCGACCGTACCGCGGCCCTTGTCGAGGCGCGATTCGACGACAACGCCGGAGGCCGTGCCCTTGGCGACCGCCTTGAGCTCCATGACCTCGGCCTGCACCAGGATCGCGTCGAGCAGGTCGTCGATGCCCATGCCGGTCTTCGCCGACACCGGCACGAACGCGACGTCGCCACCGAAGTCCTCGGCGATGACTTCGTGCTGGATCAGTTCCTGCTTCACCGCGTCGAGGTTGGACGCCGGCTTGTCCATCTTGTTGACCGCGACGATCAGCGGCGTGCCGGCGGCACGGGCGTGCTGCACGGCTTCGATCGTCTGCGGCATGACGCCGTCGTCACCGGCCACCACCAGCACGACGATGTCGGTCAGCTTGGCGCCGCGCGCGCGCATCGCCGTGAACGCGGCGTGGCCCGGGGTATCCAGGAACGTGATCACGCCCTTGTCGGTTTCGACGTGGTAGGCGCCGATGTGCTGTGTGATGCCGCCCGCCTCGCCCGAGGCCACCTTGGTGCGACGGATGTAGTCCAGCAGCGATGTCTTGCCGTGGTCGACGTGGCCCATGATGGTCACGACAGGCGGACGCACGGAGGCCTCGCCCTGCAATTCGCTGTGCGCCAGCAGTTCCTGTTCCAGGTCGCGCTCCTCGGCCCGCTTTGCGGAATGTCCCAGTTCTTCGACGACCAGCACCGCGGTGTCGTGGTCGAGCGTCTGGTTGATGGTGGCCATGACGCCCATCTTCATGAGCGCCTTGATGAGTTCGCCAGCCTTGATGGCCATCTTCTGGGCCAGGTCGCCGACGACGATGGACTCGCCGATCTCGATCTCGCGCACCACCGGTGCGGTCGGACGCGAGAAACCGTGGCGGTCGCCACCGCTGCCGCCACGACCGCTGTCGCCGTGGCGCTGCGGCTTGCCGCCGCGACGCTTGCCCGGCGCGGACCGGCGTTCGTTGCTCAGGTGCAGTTCGCCGCGAATGTATGGCGGTGCCGCCACATCCTCGCTGACCTCGGTTTCGGCCATGCGATGCGATCCACGGCCCGGCTTGTGCCGGCGCGGCTCCTCACGCGCCTTTTCCGGCGCCTTCGGCGGCAGGTCCTTGCGCGGCGGACGCGCTTCATCGGGCTTTCGCTGCGCATCGGCAGCGGCTTCGGGCGCCTTCGCGCCAGGCGCGGCGGCGGCCGCGCGCGCCTGTTCGTCAGCCAGGCGCTGCGCTTCGGCCTCGGCGGCGCGGCGCGCTTCCTCCTCGGCCTTGCGACGGGCTTCCTCTTCGCGGCGCTTGCGATCGGATTCCTCGAGCGCCTTCAGCTCTTCGGCCTGCTGCGCACGCGAGGCTTCCAGCTTGCGCAGGGCCTCCTCACGCTCGCTGTCCGCCGGATCGGCCTGCTGTTCGTCCAGGGCGGCGCGCTTCACGTAGGTGCGTTTCTGCCGGACTTCGACGGGCACCGTGGTCTTGCCGCGGCCCTGCGGGCCGGACACGGTCAGTTCCGTCACCGTCTTTCGCCGCAGGGTGATCTTCGCCGGCGTCTTGTCGACTTCGACGGCCGGGGCGGCGCCCTTGCCGTGCTGCGAGCGCAGGAACTCCAGGAGCTTGCGCTTGTCGGACGGCTTCACCAGCTCGTCCGCATTGGAATAGGACATGCCCGCCGATGCGAGCTGCTCGATCAGGGTGTCGACCGGAGTACCCACCAGTGCGGCGAGCTGTCGGATTGTTTCGGACATGCCTTTAGAACTCCTGGGTCAGATATCGGCGCGGCGGCGGGACAGGAAAAGATTCAATCCTGGGCTTCCTCGAACCAGTGCGCGCGTGCAGCCATGATCAGATTGCCGGCGCGCTCCTCGTCCAGGCCGTCGATGTCGGAGATCTCGTCGATCGCCG
Organism: Pseudofulvimonas gallinarii; assembly: GCF_004343305.1. Lineage (GTDB taxonomy): Bacteria > Pseudomonadota > Gammaproteobacteria > Xanthomonadales > UBA2363 > Pseudofulvimonas > Pseudofulvimonas gallinarii. The sequence goes on from NZ_SMAF01000001.1 coordinate 293,718, forward strand.
CCTCGGCCAGGTCCTCACGATTGGCAATGCCCCGCGCCGCCAGGGCATAGGCGATGAACTCGTCCATGCCTTCCAGATCGAGCAGGTCGTCGGCCGGCTTGTGCGCCTCGATCTCCTCTTCCTCGGCGATCATCTGCGTCAGCAGCGAATCACGCGCGCGGGCGCGCAGTTCGTTGACGATGTCGGCGTCGAATTCGTCGATGGCCAGCAGTTCGGCTTCCGGCACGTAGGCGATTTCCTCGATCGTCGAGAAACCTTCCTGGACCAGGATGCCGGCGATCTCGCCGTCCACTTCCAGCTTGTCCTGGAACAGCTGGCGGGCCGCTTCCTGCTCGGCTTCGGACTTCTCGCGAACCTGCGCCTCGGTCATCACGTTGAGGTGCCAGCCGGTCAGGCGGCTGGCCAGGCGCACGTTCTGGCCACCGCGACCGATCGCCTGGGACAGCTTGTCCTCGGCTACCGCGATGTCCATGCTGTTCTTTTCCTCGTCGACGATGATCGACTGGACTTCCGCCGGCGCCATCGCGTTGATGACGTACTGCGCCGGGTTCTCGCTCCACAGGATGATGTCGACGCGCTCGCCGTTGAGCTCGTTCGACACCGCCTGCACGCGCGAACCGCGCATGCCGATGCAGGCGCCGATGGGATCGGTGCGGTTGTCGTGGGCGCGCACGGCGATCTTTGCGCGGTCGCCCGGATCGCGGGCGCAGCCCATGATCTCGACCAGGCCCTGGCCGATTTCCGGCACTTCGATCCGGAACAGCTCGATCATGAATTCGGGCGCGGTGCGCGAGATGAACAGCTGCGGCCCGCGCGGCTCGGAGCGGACTTCATACAGGTAGCCGCGCACGCGGTCGCCGACGCGCAGGTTCTCGCGCTGGATGCCCTTTTCTCGCGGGATGAAACCCTCGGCGTTGGAACCCAGGTCGATGATGATATTGCCGCGCTCGGCACGCTTGACGGTACCGGTAAGCAGTTCGCCCACGCGATCCTTGTAGGCTTCGACGACGAGGGCACGCTCGGCTTCGCGCACCTTCTGCAGGATGACCTGCTTGGCGGCCTGCGCGGCGATGCGGCCGAACTCGGCGTTCTCGACCTGCTCCTCAATGAAGTCCCCGACCTGGGCGTCCGGGTTGATGTCCAGGGCGTCCATGAGGCGCAGCTGGCGGTCCGGCGATTCCATGACGACGTCATCGGCGACGACTTCCCAACGCCGGAACGTCTGGTAGTTGCCCGACGCGCGGTCGATGCTCACGCGCATCAGCACGTCTTCCTCGTAGCGCTTCTTTGCGGCCGAGGCGAGCGCGGCTTCCAGGGCGTCGAAGATCACGGCGCGCTCGACGCCCTTCTCGTTCGCCACGGCTTCGGCGACCAGCAACAGTTCCTTGCTCATTCCGTGTCTCCAGGTGCGCCGGCCTTGCCGTTCGCGCGTCCAGGCTGTGCCAACAGTTTCGCGTAGTCCGGCTTGACCCGGATCTTCGCCGCTTGTGCAAAATCAAAGGAGAACGGCTGGCCGTCCACGGCCAGCGTGACGCGCTCGCCGTCCACCGATTCCAGGCGCCCCTGGATCCGGCGCCGCCCGTTGACCGGCGCATGCAGGCTGGCTTCGAGGGTTTCGCCCGCATAGCGCGGAAGCTGCGCCGCCTTGAAGAAGGGACGGTCCAGGCCAGGCGAGGACACCTCGAGGGTGTAGTGGCCGTTGATCGGATCCTCGACATCGAAGAGCGCACTGACTTCGCGGCTGACCGACTCGCAGTCGTCAACCGTGACTTCGCGCCCGGCGTGGTCGATGTACAGGCGCACCAGGGAATTGTTCGCGCGCGGCGCATATTCCACGCCCCACAGCTCGAGACCGAGCGCGGAGATCGTGGATTCCACCAGCCTTGCGATGTCCTGAGCCTTGTCCATGCCTTCCTGCAAAAATCACAAACAAAAAATGGCCGCAAGCGGCCATCCTGAGCCAGCCGACGACGTTGGAGCATTCCCGTCGTGCGGCCAAGAAAAAAGCCTCGCTGAGGAGGCTTTTTTCAAACCTGGTAGCGGGGGCAGGATTTGAACCTGCGACCTTCGGGTTATGAGCCCGACGAGCTGCCAGACTGCTCCACCCCGCATCAGCGAGCGCGCATTGTAATCAGTTGCGGGACTTGCCGCAAGCCCGATATGGAAGCGATACGACATCGTTCAGCGGCGGCGCTCCGCAAGCAGTGCCTGCAGATCGTCAGGCAGTGTTGCCTGCGGGAAACGCCGGCGCAGTTTTTCCAGCTCGCGCACCGCCTCGGCACGCCTGCCCTGTCGGACCAGTTCACGGACGCGGGCGATGTCCCGGGCGACTTCGCCTTGGTCGGCGCCTCCGGCTGATTCGGCCGACGCCTTGCCGGCGTCGGTGCCGGCCTCCCGCGCATCCGGGATGCCGGAGGATGTATCCGGGACGGGTGCCCGCTCGACGACGGGCGCGGGTGGTGGCGCCGGCACAGGCGCCGGCACAGGCGCCGGCACAGGCGCAGGTACAGGTACAGGTACAGGTACAGGTACAGGTACAGGTACAGGTACAGGTACAGGTACAGGTACAGGTACAGGTACAGGCGATGGTGCCGGCAGGGCTGCCGCCGGCGGTGGCGCGGGAACGGGTGCCTTTGCCGGTGCCGGCAAAATGCCGGATGGGGGCGACACGCTGCGGGCTGCCGGTGTGGCAGGCGACGCCGCCTGCGGCGCGATTTGCCCGGAACGCCCTGGAGCAGAGGATGCAGGCGAAGGCTCGGCCGCAACCGGCGCGGTCGCAGGCGGCGGTACCGGCGTGGCCGGCGTCGGGGCGGAAGACCCTTGCGCCGGCTGCGGCGCACGCAGCGATCTTGCCCGCGTTCCTCCGGCGGGCGCTTCCTTCTTCGCCGGTGTATCCGACCGCGGCGCCGCCTGTTCGAAACGGGCTGGCGCCGTGTCGACCGACGGCCTGGCATCCGCCTGGTTCCGGATTCTTTCCTCCCCCGCCTTCTCCCAGGTCCCAGTCCGTGCGGCGGGTGGCTCCGCATCGCGCACCGCGCCCTCCCCTTCGGCCCCCGACGCGCCGACCTCTGCCGGCGCGAACCCGGGTGCATCGGATCCACGGGCGCCTGCTTCCGGCGAAGGCGGCGCGCCCGTCGGCATGGATTCCAGCAGCCGTTCTTCATGGCCGGGCATCTCCACGACCCGCCAGACCACACCGACGGCCACGACGAGGACGGCCGCGCTGGCCAGGCTCACCAGCCATGGCGGTCGACGCGAGCGGCGAGCCGCCACGGCGGCTGTCGCCGAACGGGCCTGCGCCAGGACCGCCTGCTCGACAGCGGGCGGCGGCGCGCCGGTCTTCCAGACCGTCAGGCGGTCGGCCAGTTCGCGTTCCTGCGCGGTCAGGGGCTCACGCTCGCTCATGCCAGCCGTTCCCGCAGTTTGTCCATGGCATAGCGCAGCCGCGATTTGACGGTCTCGCGTCCGACGCCGGTGATCAAGCCGATTTCCTCCAGCGACAGCTCCTGGTCGAGGCGGAGCAGCACGACGTGGCGCTGCTCGGCGGGCAGCGCGGCGATGGCCTGGCGCAGGCGCTGCTGTGCCTGGAACTCGGACAACTGCCTTTCCGGCGTCGCCTCATGCTCCACCAGCGCCGCGATGACCGGCCCGTCGCCGTCGGCCGTATCGAGCGGCTGCTCGGGCCGCTGCCGGCGGTGCCGGTCTATCAGCAGGTTGTGTGCGATCTGCAGCAGCCAGGTGCTGAACTTCGCCTCGGGGCGGTAACGTGGCGCGGCATTGATCACGCGACTCCACACTTCCTGGAAACAGTCGTCCGCCTGGTCGCGACGTCCCAGCGCGCGCAGAAGGAATCCATACAGCGTGTTGCGGTGCCGGCGATACAGCGTCTCGAACGCGGCCGCATCGCCGGCGGCGTAGGACTGCATGAGGATTTCGTCGCTGGGCTCCGCGGTCATCCGGCAAGCGTAAAGCAATTCCGGCAGCGCCGGCCCGGCAGCGGACCCTGCAGGGGCCGCGGCCAGGGCCGCTGGCGAGCGCGCCAAGTCGAGCCCGCGCCACCGGAGCGCAGGCGCGGGTGACGGCGCCGATACGGCGGACATCGACCTCACCAGGCCGTGTCCGGCTCAGGCCGCGCCGGCACGTTGGACGACAGCATTCATATTCCCGCTCCTTGCAGTGGACAGGACATCAAACGCACCGGCAGCGACAACGGGGTCAACTTGAACGGCGCCAGCGGCGCCGCTGTGATTGCGCGACGGCAGGCGTCACAATGCGCGCCCCGCTGAACAGGTGATGTCATGAGCCGAGTCCGCTACCTGCAACTGGATGTCTTCGCCGCCCGTCCCGGTGGTGGCAATCCGCTGGGCGTGGTCCTCGGCGCCGACGACTGGACCGGCGAGGACATGCAGTGCTTCGCCGCCTGGACGGATCTGGTGGAAACCACGTTCCTGCTGCCGCCTGCCACGGCGGAGGCCTCCTATCGGCTGCGCATCTTCACGCCGACGCGCGAGATCGCCTTTGCCGGCCACCCGACGATCGGCAGCGCCCACGCCGCACTGGCCACCGGATTCGTGACCGCCGGCGATGGCCGCCTGGTCCAGGAATGTGGAGCCGGCCTGCTGCCGATCCTGGTCGAGGGCGAAGGGGCGGACCGCCGCCTGCTTGTGCAGTCTCCCGGTGCAACGGTGCTGCGCCGGGGCCTCGACGCCGATCCGCAACTGTCGGCCATTCTTGCCGACGTACGCCTGGGCGCACTGGCGCCCGCCTTCATCGAAGGTGGGCGGCGCTGGTGGCTGGCGGAACTGGCCGACGAAGCCAGCGTGCGCGGCTGGCATCCCAACCATGCCGCCATCGCCGCGCTGGCCCATGCCAGCGACAGCCTCGGCCTGTGTGTGTTCGCGCGCTGCGACAATTCCGATTACGACCTGGTGGTGCGCGCCTTCCCCGCCGGCGTCGGCATCGTCGAGGATCCCGCCTCGGGTGCAGCCAACGGCCTGATCGCCGCCTACGTCGCCGACAGCGAGCCGCTGGGCGGTCTCGGCCGGGGCTACCGGGTCAGTCAGGGGCGCGAGATCGGTCGCGATGCCCGCATCCTGATCCGCATCGAGGATGGCGCGATCTGGGTCGGCGGCGAGACCCAGCTGGTCATTGACGGTTATGCCGACTGGCCGCTGCGCGATGCCACCGCCGGCCGCGCCTGATTGAGCGCGACGCCGCCCAGGATCAGCGCACCGGCGAAGACCATCGTCGGGGTGACCGCCTCGCCCAGCAGCGCCCAGGCCCAGGCGACGCCGGACAGGGGCACCAGATAGGTCACCGTGGCCGCCCGTGACGGGCCCATGCGCTCGATCATGCGGAAATACATGGCATAGGCGGCGCCGGTGGCGACCAGCCCGAGGATGATCGCGCACACCCACGCGTTGGTGCCCGGCCGGGCCTGCGGCCAGCTGGCGATCGCCCACGGCGCAAGCAGCAGTGTTGTCCAGGCCAGCGTCGCCGCCGCGGTCGCCGTCGAAGGCAGTCCCGTCAGCCAGCGCTTCACCAGGTTGCCGGCAACGCCGTAGCACAGCGCGGCCAGCGTGCCGGCGATACCGGCCCAGACCGTATCCAGGCCGACGCTGCGGCCGCCGACCAGCACGATGACGCCGGCGAAACCGGCGAGCAGGCCGATACCGCGTCGGGCACCGATGCGCTCGCGGAACATCAGCGCCGCCACCAGGACCGCGAACAACGCCGCCATGCTGTTGGTGATCGCGCCGATGGCGGCCGGCGCACGTCCGGCGGCCCAGGCGAAAAGCACGAACGGCACCGCCGAATTGAGCAGGCCGATCAACGCCAGCCGCCAGCGATATGGTTTGAGTCGGGGCCAGGCCGCGACCAGGAACGGCAGCAGGACCAGCGTGCCGAACAACACCCGCAGCTCGACCAGCGCGAGCGCGCCGAACTCCGGCGCGGCGACGCGCTGGAGCATGAACGAACCGCCCCAGATCGCGCCAAGGACCAGCAGGTCCAGGCTGTTGCGCCACTCGGCCGTGCGCGTGGCAGGAGGAAGCGGTGACTCGATGGCTGCCGGGTTGCTGGACATGGCACTAGACTCGTGGCGAGGTGCGCCACTATCCGTCCGGCCCCGGAAAGCGACAAGCGCATTGTTCCGAGGCCAGCCCCAAACAGGATTTGTGTCTATGAGCATTGCCCGGTCAGCCTGGCTGTCGGCCCTGGCCGCATTCGAAGCGGCCGCCCGGCAGCAGAATTTCGCGCACGCCGCCGCCGAACTGCACCTGACGGCCAGCGCGGTCAGCCACCAGGTGCGCAAGCTGGAATCGCTGCTCGGCGTCACCCTGTTCAAGCGCCATGCCCGCGGCGTCAGCCTCACGCCCGCGGGTCGCATGCTGGCGGACGCCGCCGGCAATGCGCTGGCCGACCTCGACGGCATATTCGGCGCGCTGCGGCCGCGCAGTGACGTCGTGCGCATCCGCATCGCGACGCTGCATTCCTTTGCGCACAGCTGGCTGCTGCCGCGCCTGGGCGATTTCACGCGGCAACATCCGGACATCCGCCTCAGCGTCGAGACCGACATCGCCCTTGCCCGCTTCGACGACGACGGTCCCGACCTGGCGATCCGCCACGGACCGGGACAGTGGCCCGACATGTCGGCGCAGCACCTGCTCGACGAAACCCTGTTTCCTGTCGCCTCCCCCGACCTTCCGGGCGTGCAGGAAGTCGGCGAGGCGGGCGATATCGCGCGACTGCCGCTGATTGCCGACATGGCGCGCCAGGGCTGGCGCGACTGGTTCAGTGCAGCCGGCCATCGCGGCGTCCGACTGGCCGACATGCACACTTTCGTCGATTCCACCGATGCCCTGCAGGCAGCCGTCTGTGGACTGGGCGCAACGCTGGCGCGCGAGCGCATCGTCGCCCCCTGGCTGGCCGACGGCCGCCTGGTGCGCCTGCCCGGTCCGGTGCTGCCCGGCCGTTTCGCCTATTACCTGGTGCATCCCGCGCACCGGCGCCTGAGCGAACCGGCGGCGCTGTTCGCGCGCTGGCTGCACGAGCGCGCACGCGAGAACGCCTGAGATCCGGGTTCCTCGCGGCACGGGAACTAGCCAGCTTCGACGGGACGTTCCGGCGGCACGGCATCCGTGTCCGAGGTGCCGGCGAGCAGCCATTTGCGCCGCGCATCGAGGCGCTTGATCGCCGCTTCCGCGCGGCTGGCGGCGGACCTGTCCGGGTGCGCGAAACGGGCGAGGATGCGGATCGGCGGGTACGCCCGCGTATAGCGCGCGCCGCGACCTTCGCAATGGGCGCGGAAGCGCGCCTCGACATCCACGGCGATGCCGGTGTAGATCGAGCCGCCACGGCACTCCAGCAGATAGACGTACCAGGTCCGGGAAGTCTCGGAATTCATGGCCGCCAGTCTATCCGCAGGCCTGCACATCCCAAGAGGTCGCCGGGATTGCAATAATGACTGATCGGATCCAAGGGAGGACAACGATGTCACGCAAGGCAGTCAAGCCAGCCAAACCCGCCACGAAGCCTGTCAACGCGAACCGGCTGAAACCGGACGGGCCGGTCGCCATCCTCGCGGGCCTGGGCCTGCTGCTGACCGCCTACCTCGGTATCGTCGCGCTGTCCGGCAGCAAGCCGGCCTTCTGTACGGCGGGCAGCAGCTGCGACCTGATCCAGTCCAGCGCCTGGTCGACGCTGCTGGGCGTTCCGATGGCGTGGTGGGGGTTCGGCCTGTACCTGCTGCTGCTCATCGTGTCGGTGCAGCCCGTGCGTCGCCCGGTGCCGCGCTGGCAGCGCCAGTCGCGACTGGCGCTCATCGGCGTGGCGATCAGCCTGTACCTGACCACCGCCGGCTGGCTGGCGCTGGACGCCTTCTGCGCCTGGTGCCTGCTGTCTCTGGCCCTCCTCGTGGCCATCCTGGTGCTGCTCAGCGTCCGTCCCCCGGAAGGCGCACCCGCATCCGGCTGGTCGACCTGGTGGATCAACAATGGCGCGCTGGCGGCGGCGATCGTACTGGTCATCGGCGTATGGCAGGGCGGCCTGCTCACCGCGCCGGAGAGCCCGCGCCTGCGCGCGCTCGCCGAGCACCTGACCAGCACCGGCGCGAAGTTCTACGGCGCGTCCTGGTGTCCGGCCTGTCGCGATCAGAAGGCCGCCTTCGGCCGCGCCGGCGAGCACCTGCCCTACGTCGAATGCAGCCCACAGGGGCAGCGTGGCCCGGTCGCCCTCGCCTGCACCGATGCCGGCATCGAAGGATTCCCGACGTGGATCATCCGCGGTCGCAAGTACCAGCAGGCGTTCTCCACCGAGGAACTGGAACGCATGTCGGCGTTCCGCTGGCCGAAAGCCGGGGCGAACTGACATCGGGCCTGCCTGCAACGCGGTCAGGTGCGGCCGCGTTGCATGACTTCCGGCCCAGTGATCCAAACCGCAGTTGAATGGAATCACGTTTCCCACGCGGGCAATGACTTCCGGCGCATGGCCGCTGTCCTGTCGCTCCCTAAGGTGGCTCCACCACCAAGGAGCAACGCACCATGAAACGTCAGGACAACAGCCAACGCGAAGACCTGCGCCGGATGTCCGACACCGGCTCCAGCCGGCGCTACCAGCCCCGTGTCGCCGGGACCGGTTACGGCCGCAGCAGTGGATACGCACTGCCCCGCCAGTACACGACCAGCGAACAGAAGAACCGCGGTCTGTTCCGACTCGGCTGACGGGCAACGCAGGAACGACGCCGGGACCTAGCGTCCCGGCGTCAACGAGCGCAGCAGCAGCCCGATACCGCCAAACAGCAGTCCCAGCATCATCAACGTGTTGAACAGGCTGGTCGGCTGGAAGTAGATGCGCAGGTTCACCAGCACGCCCGCCAGGATGATCACCAGCCCGGCCACCAGCAGCAGCCAGCCGAGTTTCGAACGGCCGTCGAAGAACAGGACGGCGGTGCCGACCAGGAACGGCAGCAAGGACAGCCCGAAGCTGTTGTAGCCCCACAGCGACCAGTGCCCGCCGGTCACCGTCACCTGGTTGGTGAGCAGCCAGCCCCCCGCGACGGCGCAGGCCAGGCCGATGAAAAACAGGATCAATCCACCATCGGTGCCACCGGCTCCGCGCATGCGTGTGTCCCCTTCGACAAGGGCCCGATCATAACCAACCCATCCAACCGGGTCATCGACACCCGGCCGCAGCGGTGGAAACCCGGCGTTCCCGCTAGAATGCCCGCCCCTGTCGAGTCGCCGCCCAGCGGCGCAAGTGCCGAGAACTGCGATGAACCTGATCGAAGACCTCAAGTGGCGAGGCCTGCTGGCCGACTGCACCGACATCCAGGCACTGGAAAAGCGCCTGGAGGAAGGGCCGATCACGCTGTATTGCGGCTTCGATCCGACCGGCGATTCGCTGCACGTGGGGCACCTGATGGGGCAGCTGACGCTGCGCCGCTTCCAGCGCGCCGGCCACCATCCGATCGCGCTCGCCGGCGGCGCCACCGGCATGATCGGCGACCCCTCCGGGAAGTCGGCCGAACGCAATCTGCTCACCCGCGAGCAGCTGCAGCACAATGTCGCCGCGATCAAGGGCCAGCTCTCGCGCCTGCTCGACTTCAATGCCACGGACAACCCGGCGCGGCTGGTCGACAACGCCGACTGGACGGCGCCAATGGGCTTCCTCGATTTCCTCCGTGACGTCGGCAAGCACTTCCCGCTGACGGCGATGCTGGCCAAGGATTCGGTGCGCACGCGCATGGAAGGCGAAGCCGGCATCAGCTACACCGAATTCAGCTACCAGTTGCTGCAGGCCTATGACTTCTACCACCTGCGCAGGGAGATGGGCTGCGAACTGCAGATCGGCGGCTCCGACCAGTGGGGCAACATCACCGCCGGCACCGACTTCGTGCGCCGCAAGCTCGGCGTGCCGGTCTGGGGCTGGACCTTCCCGCTGATCACCAAGGCCGATGGCAGCAAGTTCGGCAAGACCGAATCCGGCGCCGTCTGGCTGGATCCGGCACGCACCAGTCCCTACCGCTTCTACCAGTTCTTCCTCAACACCGAGGACGCGAAGGTCGGCGAGTACCTGCGCAAGTTCACGTTCCTCGACCGGGCGGAGATCGAAGCGCTGGAAGTCGAACACGCGGCCAACCCCGGCGCCCGCCAGGCGCAGCGCCGCCTGGCCGAGGAAGTCACGCGCCTTGTGCATGGACAGGCCGCACTGGATGCGGCGGTGAAGGCCAGCGCGATCCTCTTCGGCGCCGAAATCGGCGACATCGACTCGGCGACTTTCCAGGACGTGGTCGGCGAAGTCCCGACGCGAGCATTGGCGCCAGAGCGCCTGGAAGGCGACGGCGCAGCACTGGTGGAACTGCTGGTCGATGCCGGCCTGTGTCCGTCGAAGGGCCAGGCTCGCAAGGACATCGACGGAGGCGGCATCTACGTCAACAACCAGCGCTGCCAGGATGCCATGCGCATGGTCGCGGCCGGCGACCTGCTGTTCGGGCGCTACCTGCTGCTGCGCAAGGGCAAGAAGAGCTACGCCGTCCTCGACGCCGGCTGAGCGGATCGCGACGCCACCTTCGCTGTCCCGCCGGCGTGGGCGAAGCGGCTTCCGGAATCCACACCCGGTTGTCGCGGCCGCGACCACGTCGAAGCCCGCGCCCCTCCGACCCGCGCCCCCACGTCGCCAGCGATGCGATGCCGGACCACGCTCCTGCCGGCGAGGTTCTGTCGATGCCGGCCGCCCGCGGCCCGATCGACCCGCCGACTTGCCGGCATCCAGGGCAACCGTCCAGCACCCGCTGATGACGTGAGGGCCGCGTCCTCGGGCGGCCGCGCCATGTGCTAGTTTCGCTGCCGATCCCAGGGAGGCACCCAGGCTGCAGGCCGTGTGGATCGGCAACCGGGGCTTTGCGGCCCGCACAGAGGGAGAATCATGTCCAAGCGTTTCCGCCAGGCGGCCACCTGCCTGCTGCTGTCCAGCGTTCTTGTCCCGGCACTTTCCTTCGCCGTCCTGCCCGGCGATCCTCCGCCCCCCGGGCAACGGTTGCCGGCACTGCGCGCCGTGCACGACGGCCTGGAAGTGGCCACCAGCCTGAAACTCGATGCCGAGCGCGACTTCAGCCTGTCCGCCCGCACGCAACCGTTCCTGCAACGCCATGGCTCGGCGTGGCAGATCCGCTGGGACGAGCGCAACGACCGCGCCGCACTCGTGCAGGGCAGCGGCATTCCCCTGCTCCCCGGACGGGGCAACCGCCTGACAGCAGGCGACGTCGTCCTCGCCGGCTCGATGGAACAGGACCTGCCGGTGGTCGCGGACCGGGCACGCCGCTTCCTGGACTCGATGCCGGAGTTGCTCGCCCTTGATGGCCTCGACCTTCGCCTCGACCGCGAACGCAGCACCGCCTATGGCGAGGGCCACACGCACTGGCTGCTGGAATTCCAGCAGTTCCATGACGGCATCCCGGTCGATGGCGCCTATGCCTTCGTGCGCATCGCCCACGGCAACATCATCCAGTTCGGCAGCGAACGCATCGCCGATGTCTCGGTGCCGGTCACCAAGTCCAGCAAGGGAACACGCGAAGCGGTATTTGCCGACGCCTGGCGTCAGCTGGACTTTCCGGACGGCACGCAGGTGAGCGAGTGGCTGGAGGAAGGCGAACTGCGCATCTATCCGACACTGCCGGCCGGCGAATCCCTGGCGCAGCCGCTTCGCGGCCTGCGCGGCAACGGCTACGACCATGTACTGGCCTGGCGCTTCGTGTTCCGGGTCGACGAGCATGCGGTGTGGCAGGTGCTGTACGACACCGGCAGCGGACGCGTGATCGACCTGCGCGACCTGACACTGCATGTCGACGCCGTCGTGAAGGGCCACGTCTACCCGACCACCAACCTGGAACCGTCGATCGAAGTCACCTTCCCCTTCGCCGCCGTCAACAACAACGGCGCCAAGGTCACCGACATCGACGGCATCTACGACTACAGCGGCGGCACCGCCACCGTGACGCTGGATGGCAAGTATTTCCGCATGGCGGACACCTGCGGCTCGATCTCGCTGTCGAACAGCAGCAATGGCATCCTCGACCTGGGCGGCAACACCGGCACGAACTGCGCGACGCCCGGATCCGGCGGCGCCGGCAACACGAACGCATCGCGGACCGGCTTCTACCACCTGACGCTGATCAACACCAAGGCGCGCTCGATCCTGCCGGCCAACAGCTGGCTGCAGACCAAGGTCACCGCCAACATGAACGTCAACCAGACCTGCAATGCCTCGTGGGGCGGCGGACAGGCCCGCTTTTTCAAGTCCGGCGCTTCCGCCAGCCAGCCGACGACGACCTGCGGCAATACCGGCGAGATCGCCGCCGTGTTCCTGCACGAATGGGGCCACGGCATGGACCAGAACACCGGCGGCGCCGCCAACGAGAACGGCAGCGGCGAAGCGGTGGGCGACACCTTCGCCTTCCTCGAGACGCGCGACTCGTGCATCGGCCCGGGCTTCTTCACCAACCCGGGCGGCATCTGCTACAACTGCACGAGCTGCACAGGCGTGCGCGACCTGGCCGACTTCTCGCTCGAAGGCACCCGGCCGATTGCCAGTCCCGCCAACGTCACCGCCGATGCCGGCCTCAATTGCGACCGCCTGGCCTGCCCCTACCTGCAGAACGGCATCAGTCCCTACCGCGGGCCGATGGGGTACGAAGGCCACTGCGAAAGCTATATCGCCAGCACCGCCAATTGGGACCTGAAGAATGCCCTGGTCAGCGAATTCGGCGAAGCCGGCTGGCAGCGCATGGACAACATCTGGTACGGCAGCCTGGTGCCCTCCAAGAGCGCCTACCGTGTCGCCAGTGGCGGCCAGTGCAATGCTTCCGCGGCGGTGGACGGCTGCAACAGCAACAACTGGTACACGGTCTACCTGGCCATTGATGACGACAACGGCAATCTCGCCGACGGCACCCCGAATGCATGCCGCATCTGGGATGCGTTCAACGCCCATGGCATCGCCTGCGGTGCACGCCCGGCGTGTACCGAGTCCGGCAAATCCGGTTTCTCACTCCAGGCCAAGCCACGCGAGGCCGCCATCTGCGCCGGCGAAAGCGCCGACTACACGATCTCGGCCACCGGCGTGAACGGCTTCAGCAGTCCCGTCACCCTCGCGGCCAGCGGCGTGCCGGCCGGCGCCTCCGCCGCCTTCAGCGCCAATCCGGTAATCCCGGATGGCGACAGCGTGCTCACGGTGACGACAGGCACTGGCTCGGCAACCGGCACGCACACGCTGATGGTCGAGGGCGAGGCCGCAGGCAGTGAGGACCAGACGCTGGAGCTTCACCTCACCATCGCCCCGGCTTCCCCGGGTTCGCCCACGCTGCTGTCGCCGGAAAACCAGGCGACCGGCCAACCGCTGGCGCCGCTGTTCTCCTGGCAGGCCGTCGGTGCCGCGGAGGGCTACCGCTTCGAGCTGGCCGACAACGCCGCGTTCTCGTCGCCACTGGTCGATATCTTCGTCACCTCCTCCAGCCTTGCACTGGATGCCGGCGTGCTCGACTTCGACCGCGACTACTACTGGCGGGTCAGCGCATCGAATTCCTGCGGCACCGGTGCGGAATCGAGCGTGTACACGTTCCGGACCGGCGTTCAACCCGGCGCGTGCGGATCGGGACAACTCGCCGTCGACCTGATGCGCGAGGACTTCAGCGCGGGCATGGGCGCCTTCAGCACCGTGGGAAGCACGGGCAGCTCGACATGGGCGATCACCGCGGCGGCACCGGCCGGATCACCCTCCGGTGGCAACGCGGTGCTGGCGGTGGACCTGCACACCGCTTCGGACCAGCGCCTGATGTCACCGCCCGTCACGCTGCCGCCCGGCAGTGCGCCGCTGACTCTGCAGTTCTGGAACCACCAGGCGCTGGAGGCCGGCATCGACACCTGCTACGACGCCGGCATCCTTGAAATCTCCAGCGACGGCGGCGGCACGTGGACGCTTATCGACGAGCCGGAAATCATCCACCGCGCCTATGACGATCCCGTGGCCGGCAACTTCGGCAATGCCCTGGCCGGCCAGCCGGCCTGGTGCGGCGACCGGGACTGGGAAAACTACGTCGTGGACCTGGCTGCCTTTGCGGGGCAGACCGTGCAGTTCCGCTGGCGGCTCGGCACCGACAACTCGGTCGGCGCCGAAGGCTGGCACCTGGATGACATCCGCATCCAGGCCTGCACCACGCTTGAAAAAGACCGCATCTTCGCCGACGGATTCGAAGTGCCGCGGTAACCGGAGGTACACCGATCGCAAACGGGTACGGGCGCCGCAGGGCGCCCGCACCTGTGCGCATCGCTCATGTTTCGAAACGCGGCCGGCGCGGAGACGAATGCAGGATGCGGACGCAGGCCGGCGGCAGGTCGTCAGGACGCGCCCCCGCGAGCAAGGCCTGGACGCCGTCGCGGTCCGGTCCGATGCCGGGCACCACACCCACCCAGGCATTGCGGCCGCCCGACTTCGCCGCATACAGGCAGCGATCGGCCAGATGCATGCTCTGCTCGCAGTCGCCGAGGTCGGGCCATTCCAGATGGAACGGCCACGGCGCAAAGCCGATGGAGCAGCTGATCGACAGGTTGAGCCCGTCTTCCAGTGACACCGGACGGTCGGCGATCGCCTTGCGCACGCGCTCGGCGACCGTGGCCGCAGCCTCGACGCCGATGCCACGAACGACCAGCAGGAACTCCTCGCCACCCCAGCGCACCAGCAGATCCTGGTCACGGGACAGGCGGCGCAGGCGGTCGGCAAACGCCACCAGCACGTGGTCGCCGACCCGATGACCGTAGTCGTCGTTGATGCGCTTGAAGTGATCGACGTCGATCATGAAGAACACAAGTCGCTCGCGCACCGCTTCCGGCGAGTCCAGGATGGACTGTTCGTGGCGTTCCAGCCAGTCGCCAAGGTCGCGGCGATTGGACACATGTGTCAGCGGGTCGCGCCGGGTCGCCACGTCGAGTTGTTCGTTGCTCTGCCGCAGCAGCCGGTTGGCCTGTTCCAGCTGGCGCGTGCGCTCGGCGACGGTGCGGTTGAGCAGCGCGACGCGCTCGCGTTCCTTGCGCACGGTGCGGCCGATGCGCGAGCGCAACCACACCGCCAGCGCACCCGCCAGCAGCGCATAGACGACGTAGGCGAACGGGTGCCGCCAGAACGGCGGCGGCACGCGGATGCGCAGCGTGCGGGTTTCGCCGTACTGGCCGTCGCGGCCTGCGGCCTGGACGTCCAGCCTGTAGGTGCCCGGCGGCAGTCGGCTGATCGACAGTTCCGTGCGCGCCGAACGCGGATAGAACCAGTCATCCTCGGAACCGCCCAGGCGGTAGCGAAGCCGTGCCGCACCGGGCGCACTGAGATCCAGCGCGGTCATGGCGACCGAAAGCAGGTCGCTGTCGCGCGCCAGTTCCAGTTCGTTCGCGTACACCACCTGGTGGTCGAATTCGGTCACGCCGCCGCGGGCGAGTGTTGCACCCGAAAGTCGCCGTACACCGGCAATGACCGGTCGCGCGGGCGGACTGGTATGGCGCAGGCGGCTGGGCTGCAGCACATCCAGGCCTTGCGTGCCGCCGAAGTAGAGTACGCCGGCGTCATCCGCCCACGAAGCACTGCTGTTGAACTCGATGTTGTTGAGTCCGTCGCGACGTCCGAGTGTCTGGATGATGCCGGTGGAAGGATCCAGGACCGACAGTCCATTGTTGGTGCTCAGCCAGAGTCGTCCGTCCCGATCGGGAACGATGCGATAGACGACATCGCTGGACAGTCCATCGCGCTCGCTGATGGAGGCCACCTCGTCGGTATCGAGATCGATGCGGAACAGTCCGGCGGAGAAACTGCCGGCATACAGTGACCGCCCTGCAATGTGCAGCGCCCAGAGCGAGTGATGCAGCTCGCCGCCTTCCGACGGCTGGTAGCGGCGCGGTTCGCCCCCCGCTTGCAGTCGCCACAAGCCACTCTCATTGGTGGCGATCCACAGACCGCCGGCGTCATCCGGCAGCATCGTGGTGATGAAACGACCCTCGAGCTGGCGATGCGCGCCTTCGTCATCGACAACACCGTTCCGGACCCGCGCCAGCCCACCCCGCGTCGCGACCCAAAGCGTGTCGCCGACGGTGAGCAGGTCGTCGACCCGACGGTCGGGCAGGCCATCGACGCCTTGCAGTGGACCACCGATCTGCCATCGCCACAGTCCCTGTTGTGTGCCGATCCAGAACTGCCGCGCGCCGGCCGGCTCGATGGCGCGCACGCTCATGCCATCGAAGGTCTCGATGCGCTGCCACGGGGCCCCGGGCCGATGGCGGTACATGAGGCCGGAATCGGTTCCGACGAACAGGCCGTCGCCCTGGCGACGGATGGCCCTGACGCTGCGATCACGCCAGGGCGGGCGACCATGGCCTTCCGTCCACTCGGTGCGCACGGCGCCGGACAGCGGGCGCACGCGCTGGAGACCGCTGGTGTACGTCCCTATCCACAGCAGGCCACCGCTACTCTCGAAGAAACCGGACACGGCGCTGTCCGGCGGCCGGTCGAAGCGCAGGGTGCGGGCCTCGAACCGCGACTGCGTATCCAGTTGCAGGACAGCGCCATCGGCATAGCCGACGAGCAGCCGGCCATCGGCCAGTCGGCCCAGGCCACTGAGTGCGATGCCACCGGTGCGCAGGCGACGCGGCTCGACGTGCTGCAAGAGGCGGCCTTCGAAATCCACCCGCAGCAGGCCATCATCGCGACTGGCCATCCACAGGCCATCCGCTTCCACCACCAGCGCGATGCAGCCACCCATGTGCACCGGCAGTGGAATCGGCGTCAGGTCGGTTACGCCGGCGCGCCACAATCGGCAGTCACGGTCGAGCGCATAGGCCCGGCCGGTATCGCCGGGTCGCTGCTCCAGCGCGACGACGGCGCCGGTACGTCCCAGCGGCCGGATGCGCTCGAGGGCGTCGTCGATATGGTCGATGCCGGCATCGGTGCCCAGCCACGCGCCGCCGGCGGCATCAAGGACGATGGCGCCAACACGGCTGTGCGACAGCTGGTCGCTGACACCGAAATGGCGCAGCGCCCCGCTCGGCAGGTGCAGCACGTCCAGACCGGCGTCATTGCTGCCGATCCAGAGGCGGCGATGGTAATCGAAGCTCAGGGCTTCAATGCTGCTGCTCGCCAGTCCTCCCGGCGATCGGCGCAGGACCAGGAACTCGTGGCCGTCGAACCGGTTCAGCCCGTCCTGGGTACCGATCCACAGATGCCCCAGGTCATCCTCGACCAGCGCGTTGATGCCGGATTGGGAGAGGCCCTGGTCAATGCCGTAAGTCTCGAGACTGACGTGGAGGTCATCCTCGGCACCGGCTGCAGGCATGAACAGGGCCAGCGCCAGCCCCACGGCGGGGGCCAGCCAGGAGGCGCTCCACCTCGCCCCCGGCTGAATTGGGAACAGCTGGACAACTGTCACTCGTGTGAGCCGATGCAATATTTCTTACCGAGTATCCCGCGATTTGACCGAAACGGCCATGCCGGAGCGCAAATTTTTGTGACCGATCCGGCAACGCGTGCACCTTCGGTCATTGGATCCGGCCTGACTGGACGCGGCGACGCGTGTGCGGGGGCGCATGCCGAAGGGGCGCCGATTTCGGCCGGACCGTCGCGACCTTGCGGCTGGATGACCCGCCCGCCCGGGAGCCGAGGCGGACGCCGGGGCGTGCGGGAATCCGGCAGTGGTGCCGCAGCGGGAACCGACACCGGGCACTCCGCGGTCCGCCTGTTGCCGACGGCAGCGCGGTTTCTGCAATGGGCAGACCAGGCCGGGCGGCAGCCCGGTTGGATGGGCGTACGGGGCCTGGGCGGACGAACCTGCCGACAACAAGCCGCGGACACGCCCGAAAGGCGTCAGCGCAGCTGGCTGTCCTTGCTGCCGCGACGGTTGTAGCCGGCGTTCGTCTGTTCGTCGCGATCGGCCGCTTCCTGGCAATTCACGCACCGGCGCACGCCGGGCACGGCCCGGCGCCGGGCTTCCGGAATGGCGGCATCACAGTCCTCGCAGTGGCTCAGACCGGGTCCATTCTGCAGCCGGCTGCGCGCACGCGCGATCGCATCCTGCACGGTCGCGTCGATCTGTTCCTGCACTGCGCCGTCACCGGCCCAACCCGTCGCCACTGCCTTCTCCTGTGTGTCATACCGATCTTAGGACGTCGGCGGCGCGTTTTCATGAACCGTACCGGTCACCCTGGCCGCCAGCGCGGCCTCGATGTCCGCCGCCAGCGATTCCGGCGTCCGGGTCGGTGCGTACCGGCCGAGCACGGCGCCGTCGCGGCCTACCAGGAACTTGGTGAAGTTCCACTTGATGGTCTGGCTGCCGAGCAGACCGGGCGCAGCCGCCTTCAGGTGACGGTACAGCGGATGCGCGCCACGCCCGTTGACCTCGATCTTCGCGAACAGCGGAAAGCTGACGCCGTGGTCCAGTGCGCAGAAGGAGCGGATGGCGGCTTCGTCGCCGGGTTCCTGGTGGCCGAACTGGTTGCAGGGAAACCCGAGCACTGCGAAGCCCTGCCCGGCGTAGCGCCGGTAAAGGGCTTCCAGTCCGTTGTACTGCGGTGTGAACGTGCAGCGCGAAGCGACGTTGACGATCAGCAACACCTGGCCGTGCCAGTCCGCCAGCGCCACCGGGTTGCCGTTGATGTCGAGCACCTTGATGTCATGGATGGACATCGTTCCCCCAAGCCGTTGTCCGGTCATGGTAGCGTGCACAGCCGCTGCGGCACGGATCGGGGTCGAACGCGCCGCGCACAGATTAACCCGCGGCAACAATGGCGAAACCATGGAGTCCCGCCCGTCGGGGGTAGGGTCATGATTAAGCCGAATTCGGTTGATATGGACGTGCCGGAAACGGCCCTGCCCCGAGCAGTGGCGACCGGCATGGCATTCGACCCGCCCGTCCGGAGGTCCACATGAAATCGATCAACTCGTTCCGTCTGCGCTGTTCGCAGGCCCTCATCGCAGCCATGCTGTTCGTGGTCGCCGGTGTCGTCCTGGCCGATCCGCCCGGCCGGGTCGCCCGCCTGGCCTACCTCGGCGGCGAAGTCAGCTTCGCACCCGCCGGCGAAGACGCCTGGTTCGACGCGCACCTGAACCGGCCGCTGGTCCATGGCGACCGCCTGTGGACCGGACGCAACGGCCGCGTCGAGCTGCAGCTTGGCGGCGCGGTCGCGCGGCTGGATCGCAACACCGGGTTCGAATTCCTGAACCTCGACGACGAGCTGGCGCAGATCCAGCTCACCGAGGGCACGATCAACCTGCGCGTCGACTACATCCATCCGGGCCAGATCTACGAGATCGATACCCCGACGCTGGCCTTCGTGGTCAGCCAGCCGGGCGAGTACCGCCTCGATGTCAGCGGCAATGCGGACATGACGCAGGTGACGGTGTTCGACGGCGCCGCCGAGGTTTACGGCGAGTACGGCCGCAGCCAGCGCGTCTTCGCGAACAGCAGCACGCGGTTCTTCGATCCGGGCCTGCGCGATGTCGAGCGGGTTGCGATGCCGCGCGCCGACGAGTTCGACCGCTGGGCCTTCGCCCGCAACGACCGCTACCTGCGTTCGCCGTCGCGCCAGTATGTGTCGGAGGAACTGATCGGCTATGCCGACCTCGATGAATACGGCAGCTGGCGCCATGTCGCTGATTACGGCCATGTGTGGTTCCCGCGCCGCGTGGCCGCTGGCTGGGCACCTTACCGCGACGGCCACTGGAGCTGGATCGAGCCGTGGGGCTGGACCTGGGTCGACAACGCACCCTGGGGTTTCGCACCGTTCCATTACGGGCGCTGGGTGTACGTCAGCAGTGGATGGGGCTGGCTGCCCGGTCCGCGCAACGTCCGCCCGGTCTATGCTCCGGCGCTTGTCGCCTTCGTGGGCGGCTCGAACTGGAGCGTGACCGTGACATCCGGTCCTCCGATCGGCTGGTTCCCGCTGGGTCCGCGCGACGTCTATGTGCCGTGGTACCGCAGCAGCCGCGACTATTTCGGCCGCGTCAACGTGCACAACACGACCATCATCAACAACACCTACGTCACCAACATCTACAACGACTACTACGTGCAGGGTCGTCCGCTGCGCCGCGACTTCACCTTCCGCGGCGCGGCCAACGCCATGACCGTGGTCCCGCGTGACAGCTTCGTCAGTGCGCAGAATGCCGCCGAGGCCATGGCGCGCAGCCGCCTCCGTCCGGCCCAGCTGGGCGATGCCGAGCTGCTGACGAGGGCCCCGGTTGCGCCGACACGCGACAGCCTGGTCGCCGGTGCCAGCCGCAACATCGCACCGCCGGCACGCAGCTTCGAGCGCGGCGTGATCGCGCGCACGCGTCCCGCCGAACCGGTCGCGCCGTTCAACGTGCGCCAGAGCGCCATCGTGCGCAACGGCGGCGAGCCGCTGGCGGCGGACCAGATGCGCCGCGTCAATGCCGAGAACGCCAAGCCCCGTTCCCGCAACATCGCCGTGGTCGGGCAGCCGGGCGGCGACACGTCCCGTGCACCGGCCGCTGCCGCCGGACAGGGCACGCCCGCACCGGCCGCGCGCGGCACGCCCGGCAGCACTGGCGAACAGGTGCGTGCACCGGCGGCAACGCCGGGTGCGACCGAACCGCGCAGCCGCGGCCTGCCTGCGTCGGAGAACGCGCGCTCCCGTGCCGCCGATACGTCGCGTGCCACCCCGCAGGCGCAGCCGGAACAGGGCGTTCCGCTGCCGCGCACCCGCGCGCCAGCCGGCAACGAGCGCCAGGGCGCACCGGTGACACGCGACCAGCGCACGCCCGGCACTGTCGCACCGGCAGCGCGCGAGCGCACCGCGGCGCCAGCCCGCGGCATTGCGCCGACCGCACCGCAGACGGCACCGCGCACCACGACAACCGTCCGCGAGGCACCGGCTACGCGCTCGACACCGTCGGCGCCGCCGGCGCAGCGCTCGACCCCGGCACCTGCGGCGCGGTCTGCACCCGCGAGCGCTCCGCGCGCCGCGCCCGCGCCGGCCCCGCGCAGCGCGGCACCGTCGGCGCCAGTACGCAGCGCGCCGGCGCAGGAACCGCGCAGCCGCTCCGCACCTGAGCCGGAGCGTCCGGCAGCGCCCGCACGCGGAAACAGCAGTGACCGCACCGACAGCCGGGGCCGCGACCGCGCGCGTCAGGAACGCTGATCTCCCGCATCACCTGCCCTGCAGGTCCGAAGCGACGCCGCCCCCGGGCGGCGTCGCCGTTTCAGAGGCCGGGTGTGATGGTTTGAAACACTAAGGCGAAAGATGCGGGCGGCCCGCGCTTGCGGGGTATCGCGCAGCAAATACCGCTGACGACGATCGCCGTACCTAGCGCGATGTCGATTCCCGGATCGCCTGCCGCAGCGGCCGGGCAAGGCCGGGACCGAGGGCGCCACGCGCCACGCTGATGCATTCACAACCATGCCAGCGCGCGAAGCGATGCAGTGCGCCGGCAACGGCTTCACACAGGGGCGCATCGGCATCAACGCCTTCTTCCAGGGCCAGGCGGCGGATCTCGAAAACGCCATCCGCCCTATGCGCCTTGGCATCCATGCGCCCGCAGAGTCGACCGCGATGCAGCAACGGCAGCACGAAATAGCCGAACCGGCGTTTTTCCGCAGGTACGTAACATTCCAGCCGGTAATCGAATCCGAACAGTTCGCGCGCACGCCGACGGTCCCAGACGACCGGGTCGAAGGGTGAAAGTACCGTGGTCAGGCTCGCGCGAAGGCGCCCGCCCATCGCCGCCTGCAGCAGCGACTCGTTCCCGACGTGCACGTAGGCAGTCCCCGGCACACCCTGTACCGACACCCGTCGCAGAAGACCACGTTCGACCAGGTCCTCCAGTTCGCCGGCGCTGACGCGACCGCCCAATCGATAGTAATCCGCCACCCATTCCGGTTTCGCGATTCCCAGCGCCAGGACAGTGCGGGCGACGAGTTCGCGCCGGAGTTCCGCAGGTGCCAGCGGCGCATGCGCCGCCGGATCCATGCCGGCCCGGGCAAGCACCCGCTCGCTCAGGTCGTAGACGCGCTGGAAGCGATCGCGGCGCGCAACCATCAGTTCGCCCAGCGCGAACCACGCCTCCAGCCAGCGCTTCTCGTCCTTCCAGCCCCACCAGCCGCCGCGTGGACAGTCGCCGTCCCTGAAATCGGCAGAGCGCATCTCGCCATGCTCTCGGATGCGTTGCAGCACGGCGGCCATCCCGGGATCCGCCTTGCCCTGCGCGCGATGCGCGGCCTGGATGGCCCAGTGGTGACGCCTGTCCAGCGTGTGCTGCCGCAAGAGCGGCCATGACGACATGGGTGCGAAACACGCCTCGTGCGCCCAGGTCTCGAAAATGCCGGCTTCGGCCAGGCAACCATCCAGCCAGGCCGGATCGTACGGGCCCAGGCGCGAGTACAGGACGAGGTACGGGCTGCGCGCCACGACCTGGATGGTGTCGATCTGCAACAACTGCATCCGCTCGATGGCGGCAAGGACATCGCCCTTGCGCGCGCGACGTGGCCAGGGCCGCAGCAGGCCCTGCGCTGCCAGGTGAAGCGCGCGCGCGGCGGCGTGGTCCAGAACCGGCGCGTCCATCCGCGGACGATCGACCATCGCCGAAGCCGCGACCCTCCGCATTGCGCGCCTACCCCCGCAGACGCTGGCGCAGCTGCGCCAGCTCGTCGCGGATCGGCGCCTGCGGAACGAAGCGCTGCTCGAGCGCCTCGAAACCCGCGGCAAGCAGGCTGCGCGCTTCCTGTTGCGCGCCGGATTCGTACAGCGCGCGGGCCAGCAACGCGCGCGCTTCCATGGTCGCCGGTGCATCGGCGCCGATGGTGCCTTCCAGCACATCCACGACCTCGCGCAGCATCGGCACCGCCTGCGCCGGCTGGCCGCGGTCCAGCGCGACCTGCGCACGCACGCGCAGCACTGCGGCGAATCGTGGGTGGCCTTTCTCCAGGATGGTCGCGAAAACCCCCTCGGCCTGGACGAGGTGCGCTTCCACCTCTTCGAAGCGTCCGCTGCGCCGCAGCCATTCACCCATGTGCAGCAACCGCCGCCCGCGTTCAAGCGCATTCGTCTGTGGATCCGCGGCCGAGGGCACTTCTGCCCACAAAAGCGGCCGTGCCTCGTCGAGGCGACCAGCCAGCATCAGACTGCGGCCGTAGTTCTGACGGTACTGGTACAGCCTGGGTTCCAGGCTGACCGCGGATGCCGCCAGCGCCTTTTCGTACAGCTCGCGGAACAGCGGGATCGAACGCCCGTAGTTGCCGGTGGCCTCGTGCAGGGAAGCGATGTTGTTGATGGCGACCAGATACGACGGCGTGTCGTCTTCACCGCGGGCGCGCAGCAGGTCGACGTTCTCCTGCATGTACGGCAGCGCTTCCAGGGTCGATCCGCCGAGGTAGAGCGCGTGGGCGAGGTTATGCCGCGCAGTGATGACCCAGGCACTGTCCGGCGCCAGCGATTCCAGGCGCATCGCCAGCATTTCCCGCAGAAGCGGGATCGCCTGCGCGTATTCGTCCTGCTGGACATGCGTGTTGGCGAGGAAACCGATCGCGGTCGCGACATCCTGTGCATGCCCTGCGCCCCAGGTGCGCACGATGGCCAGCGCACGCGATGCCGCGGCGACAGCGGCCTCTCCGCGCCCTGTCCGGCTGTCGACCTCGGCGACGACCTGAAGTGCCTCGACCGCCAGCTCGCTGTCAGGGCCCTGCACCCTCTCGGCCAGGCGCAGCGCTTCCGCGGCGGAGGCACGTGCTTCATCGCCCTGCCCCATGCGCAGCTGTGCCAGCGCCAGGCCGCCGAGCGCCTTCGCCTGCTGCGCTGCGTTCCCCTGGCCTGCCTGGATCAGGGACAAGGCTTCGGTGAACGCCGTCGTTGCCTCCTCTGGCCGCTCATTCTGGTTTTCCAGCACCCCGATGGACACGTAATGGTCGACGACATGCGCGGCTGTGCCCACTTCGCGTTCGATAGCGATCGCTTCGCGCAGGCTCTGGACCGCTTCGGCGGTGCGGCCCAGCTCACTGTCGATGCGACCCAGCACGGCGAGAAGGCGCGCACGCTGCTGCGGCTGGTCCACGAGCTGTCCGCGGATGCGCTCGCGTCCGCGATCGACGAGGTCGCCGGGCAGGATTGCCTGGTTGCCGGCCTGCTCCGGCGACGCCGCTTCGAACAATGACACCAGGTAATCGACGACCTGCTCGGCCGTGGTGGCATTGGCCTGCGCCAGCGCCTCGGCCTGCAAGGCCCGGTCGCGCTCGATCACCAGCCGCCACGCGAAGGTGGCGATCGCCAGCAGGAAGACGGCGACGGCGGCGACGGCGAGCCGATGGCGATGCAGGAAGCTGCGCAGCAGGTAGCCCGGTCGCGCCGGCGCGGCACGCAACGGCTTGTGCTGGAAGTAACGGTCGATGTCGTCGGCGAGTGCTTCCGCCGATCGGTACCGCGCGGCGCGGCGCGGCGCGCAGGCCTGCGCGACCATGGCATCCAGTTCGCGCAGGCGCGGCTTCGGCAGTCCCTTGAGGCCGCGCTGGCCCGGCAGCGTGACCAGGCCATCCGCGTCGGGTGCGCGATAGACGCCGGTGAGGACTTCCGCCAGCACCTGTCCCAGTGCGTAGATGTCGCTGGCGGTGCTGACCGGATCGCCGCGCCGCTGTTCGGGACTGGCATAGCCGGGCGTGAACCAGGCCTGGGTCCGGCCCGGATCGTCGCCGGCATCGGCTTCAAGCAGCTTGGCGATGCCGAAGTCCAGCAGCATCGGCGTGCCATCGTTGCGAACCAGGATGTTCGCCGGCTTCAGGTCGCGATGCACGACCAGGTGCTGGTGCGCGAAATGCAGCGCACGCGCCACGTCGGCGACCAGCCTCAGGCGCCGGTCGATATCGCAACCGCGGGCGAATTCGACAATGGACACGCCTTCGACGTAGTCCATGACCAGATAGGGTTGCCCGTCCGCCGTGGTGCCGCCGTCGATCAGGCCGGCGATGTTCGGATGATCCAGGTCCGCGAGGATCTGCCGTTCGCGACGCATGCGTTCGGCCGCATCGCGCGTGGGCAGGCCGCGCAGGAACTTGATGGCGACGAGGCGCTCGTAGGCGCCGTCGGCACGTTCGGCACGGAACACCGTGCCCATGCCGCCCGCACCCAGCTCATCGAGCAGCCGCCACGGGCCGACCCGTGTCCCGGACTCGAGGTTGTCGAGTTGTGCATGGTCGGCGATGCGGCCAACGATGCCTTCCAGCGCGTCTTCGCCGCGATCCGCCCGCAGCAATGCCTGCACCTCGGCGCGCATGCCGGGATCGGGCTCCTCGCGTTCGAGGAAGGCGGCCACGTCCGCGGCATCGAGCATGGCGGCGCGGTCGAACAGTTCCTGCAGTCGCAACCAGCGGGTCAGCTCACTCACACGTCACTCACGTAATTACAGGATGAATGGAACGGCAGCGGAAGGATAGGCCGAGCCGGCGCGGGCCGTAGTCCGCATTCGAGAGCAATGACGGCGCCGGTGCAAGAGCCGGTCGTCATGCCCGAACCACCCGCCTCCCGGAGTACACGCAACATGGCTCATCCCGTCACCGCATTTGCCGCCGCCCTGGTCCTGGGGCTGGCGTCGAGCTTCACTCATGCCCAGCTTCCGGGCACGCCCGATCCGGACTTTGGCATCGGCGGCCGCATCATCCACGACTTCCACGATGCCAATGATCGCGCCAACGCGATCGTGCCCTTGAAGGACGGGCGTTTCCTGACCGCAGGCTACGTCGTCGGCCCGAACATCAGCGGCCCCGGCAGCTCGCCCAACTTCGTCGTCGCCCGCTTCCTGTCCAGTGGCCTCCCCGACCCCAGCTTCGGCAACAACGGTCATTTCGAACTCGACATCGGCGGCGGCGTCGATGCCGCCCATGACCTCACGGTCCTGCCGGACCGCAGCATCGTCGCGGTCGGCAACCTGTCGCCGCAGTTCCATGCCGATGCCGCCATCGTGAAGCTGACGCCGGACGGTGAACTGGACACGACGTTCGGGCGACCGGATGGACTCGGCGGCCGGACCGGCTGGAAC
Source organism: Pseudofulvimonas gallinarii (assembly GCF_004343305.1). Taxonomy (GTDB): domain Bacteria; phylum Pseudomonadota; class Gammaproteobacteria; order Xanthomonadales; family UBA2363; genus Pseudofulvimonas; species Pseudofulvimonas gallinarii. The sequence goes on from NZ_SMAF01000001.1 coordinate 319,779, forward strand.
ATCGTCGACCTCGGCGGCAGCACCATCCACGACGACGGCATCGCCGTGGCCATGCAGCGCGACGGCCGGCTCATCGTCGCCGCCCGGACGCTTCGCCCCGCCGGCCCCTTCCACTACCACCGTGTCGCGGTAATGCGCTTCACGACCGACGGACAACTGGATCCCACCTTCGGCGCCAGCCATGACGGCATCGTCGTGCTGGATCATTTCGCCGGCGAGCAGCAGAGCGACTACCTCACCGCGATCGCGCTCGACCAGCGCGGCCGCCTGCCCGGCAACGACAGCGTCACTGTCGTCGGTTACACGGCGTCCGCCAACAACGCCTTCATCGCGAGACTGACCGCCGATGGCGAACTGGACCCGACCTTCGGCACCGGCGGACGCAGGACGCTGCAATGGTCGGTGAGCGGCGGCGTGCACAGCGGCCTCAACACCATCACCGGCGCGCGCGTGCTCCCGGATGGCCGCCTGGCACTGGTCGGCACGGCCGGTGATCGTGGCTTTACGTTCATGCGCCTGGCCGCCAATGGCGCCATCGATACGACGTTCGGCAGCAACGGCCGCACGACCATCAAGTTCAGCGACCCGTCGCGCAATGACGAGCCGGCCGCCCTGGCGCTGCAGGGCAATGGTCGCCTGGTCGCCGCCGGCTATGCCATCAATGGTGCGTCCGGGACGCCCCAGAAGGACTTCTTCGTCGCTCGCGTCAACGCCGACGGCACGCCCGACGCCAGCTTCGGCGATGGCCAGGCCCGCGTCATCGTCAGCCTCGCGCATCCCACGGACGAAGCCCATGCGGTCGCCGTGGAGCCTTCCGGCCGCATCCTCGCCGGTGGTTACGTCGAGCAGTCCGGCAACCAGGATTTCGCCATCCTGGGCCTTGCCGGCGATCCCGACCGGATCGGATGGTACGACTTCGAACTGCCGCGCTGACCTGTCGCCAGCAAACGGAAGGCGACGCGGTCGCAGAAAAAAACCCTGTCCCGGCATGGCCGGGACAGGGTCGAAAGGACCGCACCCTGTGCAGTCAACCCGCGATCAGAATTGCAGGCTCCAGCTGTCGATGTAGCCGGTGTCGCCGTTGGCACGGTCGTACACGCGCAGCTTCCACACGCCATTGGCCAGCTCGCTGGATGCGTTGACCGTGTAGGTGCCGATCAGGTCGTCGGCACTGCCACCGGTACCGTTGTGCAACAGGTAGGTGCTGCCATCCGGCGCCACCAGGTTCACCACCAGGTCACCGCGATAGGTGTGGATGATCCGCACCGCCACCTGCAGGTTGCTCGGCGCATTGCCGCTGCGGCTGACCGTGATCGGGCTTTCCACCGTCTGCAGGTCACGGATCTGGTAGTCCGTGGTGTTCTGGAAGAACGACGTGCCACCACCGCCACCAGCCGCGTAGCTGCCGGTCAGGCTGACGCCGGAGAAGGCGCTGTAACCGCGCACCATCACATGCCAGGTGCCCGCCGCGGGACTGGCGACCGTGCAGGTTTCGTTGTTGCCGGACAGATACGGACGGCAGCTGTAGCTGCTGGTCGTCGGTGCCGAACCGTGCTGCACGTACAGGTCGGCATCACCGGTGCCGCCCGAGGTCTGGAACACCAGGTTGCTGGCACCGGCCGGCACCGTCAGCGTGTAGCGCAGTTCCGCGCCCGCCGCACCGGACAGGCCGGTCACCGGCACGCCATTGGCCAACACGCCCGGACCCGGGCCTGGCGTACCGCCACCACCGGTGCGGTAACCGGCCAGCGTGGTCGCCGAACTGCTGGGCGCCAGCCAGTCACGCAGGCGCGACGTGCTGCTGCCACCGCCGTTCCAGGACACCGACAGGCGACCGTAGTAGTCCGACAGGTCGTTGCCGCAGGCCGCGGAACCCCCATGCAGCTGGCCGACGAGCAGCTTGTTCTGGTTCCACAGGCCGGAACCCGAGGAGCCGCCCTCGGTGGTGCCCTGGTCCCAGTCGATCACCCGCCAGTGCGTCGAACCGGAGCCGCCTCCGTAACCGGTAATGGCGAGCGCATTGTTCTCGACGGCAATGCGCTTCTCATGACCGGCCGGATGGTGGATGCCGACCGCCGAAGTCGGCGTCGTGCCGCTGGCGTCCCAGCCGGAGAAGAACGGATTGGCGCCGGTCGGCACGTTCGCATTCAGTCGCAACAGCGCGAAGTCGCTGTTGGAGTAGTTCGCCACCAGCGTGGTGCCGCTCTGGCTGTGGCTGGCGATGGAACGCGACAGCGGCGTGCCGCTGGCGCTCGAGCCCGGCGTGCGGCAGGTCGCGCTCTGGTAGTTCCAGTACACCACGATCGTGCTCGCCACTGCCTGCGTGCTGACGCAGTGGTTGGCGGTCAGGAAATACGGCGTCGTGGTCTGCGCCGTATTGCCGACCAGCGTGCCGGTACAGACGTACGAGCTGCCACTCTTGCTGAAGGTGTAATGGCCGACCGAATCAATCTGGTCTTGCCAGCCGGCGCCGGCCGGACAGGCGACATCGACATTGCACGAACCCGACTTCTGCACCGGATCGACGTGTTCGAACAGGCCGCGATAGCCGTGCGTGACCGAAGCCAGCTGCATGCGTACGTCACCGGTGGATTCCGCCGGCACGATGATCTGCACATCGACGACCTCGCCGGCCACGTACGGCGACCAGAATTCGCCACCATCCTTCGCCAGCGACTCGGCCGCGATGCGGCGCACGTTGTCGTCGCCCTCGCCGCGCAGCACCAGCTCGGCGCGCGCCGGCAGGCGCAGGTCGGCGAAATGCAGGTCCAGCGTCTTGGCACCCGGCGCGGTCAGTCGCCAGGTCCAGCTCAGGCGCCCGTCGGACAGACGCTGCCAGTCCAGGCCGCGCTTGCTGCTGCCGTCAATGTGCACGCCATCGACCGGAATCTGCACGCCATAACGCCAGGGACCGCCGGCGCTCTTGCTGTCTTCCATCGACAGTTTGGCGAAATCGGGCGCGGCCAGCAGCGTGCTCAGCTGCGGATCGGCCAGCGACTCGTTGATCGAAACAGACTGGGCCAGCGCGTGGTTCGCCGAGAAGGCGGCGATGACCAGCGGGGCGGCAATACGGAAACTCGCCATGAAACGGACTCCATTGCTCGTTGTCGGGACGCCGGCGTGCGGACCGCGGCTGCGGCGACGCAATCCGGCGTGTCTTGCTGTCAGAATTGCAGGCTCCAGCTGTCGATGTAGCCGGTGTCGCCGTTGGCACGGTCGTACACGCGCAGCTTCCACACGCCATTGGCCAGCTCGCTGGATGCGTTGACCGTGTAGGTGCCGATCAGGTCGTCGGCACTGCCACCGGTACCGTTGTGCAACAGGTAGGTGCTGCCATCCGGCGCCACCAGGTTCACCACCAGGTCACCGCGATAGGTGTGGATGATCCGCACCGCCACCTGCAGGTTGCTCGGCGCATTGCCGCTGCGGCTGACCGTGATCGGGCTTTCCACCGTCTGCAGGTCACGGATCTGGTAGTCCGTGGTGTTCTGGAAGAACGACGTGCCACCACCGCCACCAGCCGCGTAGCTGCCGGTCAGGCTGACGCCGGAGAAGGCGCTGTAACCGCGCACCATCACATGCCAGGTGCCCGCCGCGGGACTGGCGACCGTGCAGGTTTCGTTGTTGCCGGACAGATACGGACGGCAGCTGTAGCTGCTGGTCGTCGGTGCCGAACCGTGCTGCACGTACAGGTCGGCATCACCGGTGCCGCCCGAGGTCTGGAACACCAGGTTGCTGGCACCGGCCGGCACCGTCAGCGTGTAGCGCAGTTCCGCGCCCGCCGCACCGGACAGGCCGGTCACCGGCACGCCATTGGCCAACACGCCCGGACCCGGCGCAGGACCGCCACCGCCGGTCACCGCCTGCACCGCAGCGAGCGCATCGACGATGCCGGTGCCGCACTGCGAACACGTCGCCGGGAACGCGCGCGTGGTGCTCCTGAGGATCGACTCGACCTCTGCCGGCGTCTTGCTGGCGACGCTGAGGATCAGCGCGGCGACACCGGAGACGTGCGGCGTCGCCATGCTGGTGCCCTGGTAGAAGGCATAGCTGGCCGATGCCGGAACGGTCGTGCCGGTGTTGAGTGTCGACAGCACGCCCGTGCCACCGCCACCCGGTGCAGCGACATCGACGACGGCGCCGTAGTTCGAGTACGAGGCGCGGCCGCCATTGCGGCCGACCGCAGCCACCGCGACGACGTTGTTGCAGTTCGCCGGGCGCGAATTGCTGGCATTCATGTTCTCGTTGCCGGCAGCGACGATCACGACCGTGCCACGGCTCACCGCAGAGTTGATGGCGTTCTGGTAGGTCGTGCCACAGGTGCCACTGCCACCCAGGCTCATGTTGATGACCTTGGCCGGCGTGGCGTTCGCGGGCACACCCGAAACAGTGCCACCGGATGCCCAGACGATGCCGTCGGCGATGTCCGCCAGCGTTCCGCCGCACTTGCCGAGAACGCGCACGTGCTGGATCTTCGCGCCGTAGGCGACGCCCGCGACACCACTGCTGTTGTTGGTGACCGCGGCGATGGTTCCGGCGACATGCGTGCCGTGCCAGCTGGAGTTGGACGCCGGCCAGCCGGCCTGGCATTCGTTGGCGGCGTACCAGTCGCCCTCGTCCTGCGGATTGGCGTCACGGCCATTGCCGTCACGGGCCGTGGCTGCGCTGGAGATGAAGTCGTAACCCGCCACGGTGTTGGCGTTGAGGTCCGGATGACTTGTACTGCCGGTGTCCAGGACGGCGACGACGATGCCGCTGCCATTGGCCAGGTCCCAGGCTGGCGGCAGGTTCAGGCCACCGGCTGCCTCGAAGTAGTGCCACTGTTCGCCGTAGCGGGTGTCGTTCGGCGTCATGGAAATGCGCATCCACGCATTCGGTTCGACGTAGGCGACATCGGGATGGTTGGCCAGCGCCTCCATCACGGTGACGGCGCTGCGGCTGTCATACGCGGTGTCGAACTCGATCAGGTCGCCACCTGCGGCGAGGCGGCGGACATGTCGCGCCCGGGCGCCCAGCGCACGCGTCGTGGAATCCAGATAGCTGGCCACCGCCTGCTCGCTGGCGGCAGCGCGGGAATTTTCGCGAAAATGGACAATGAATCCGTCAAGGCGCTGGCCGGTTTCCAGTGCGGCCAGGTTGAGACGTTGGTAATCGTTGTGGTCGGCGGCAAGAATCGGGCCGCCCAGCGTCAGGGTGCAGGCAATAACCCATCCACGAACGGCGCCGCGGATATGAAGGTGCTGCATTGATGTGAACCCTCCGGAGTTGTGGCTTGATCTCCGGCCCACTTTCTGTAGCTGGCCGGTACGCAGGCCATCCTTGTCCCGGCCGGGACACCAGGGTTCTCCCAAACCCGCGGCCCCTGAACCGACACGGAACCATTCCCGACCGCCGGCGACGTTAGCAGCATTTCCGACACAATTGTGTCGCCGCTGAAAACAATTCCCGATAACTTGTGTGCGCTAAGTCACATTAACCGCCGGAACGCGGGTTTCCGATGCCGGCCCAGCCGATTCAATGTGATTTCGATCACGGTTTCTTGGGCATGGAGAGCGTGCTGCCAACATTGCCCGACACCGGGGAAAGCCCGCCAGGGACGGCCAGCCGCCCTGCCCTGCTGCCGGCGAAGCGGATGCGCGGGTCTCGTCCATCGCCACCAGCTCGGACAGCTCGTAGACGTTGCGGTAGCCGTAACCGTAAAGGTGCAGATAGGTCGGCACATTGAGCGCCAGCATCAGCGGGGCCGGCGAGTCGCCGGGGGACACGCTGGCCAAAGCGGCGGCGGCCGGCGCGACCTTCGTCGGGAAATCGGGGGCATCGCCGGCGAAGTTGTTGTTGCAGTAGATCAGCACGAGCGTGTCCGGCGACGGAATGACGGCCGCCAGCGATTCGCGGGTGAAATCCGAGAAATCCAGGTGCTGGGCCCCTTCGATATGCAGCCGTTCGAAGCGGTAGGCGGGCCGGCTGTCCAGGATCACCACGTCGGGACGGGAAGCCAGGTCCAGGAACGCATCCAGGTCGACCAGGCGCTGCGCGCGATGCGGTTCAACCTCGGCAACCAGGCGCGCGTAACCGTCGTAATCGACATTCGCCGTGGGTGTGCCGGATTCGGCGGCAAGGCCTCCTGCGCCGACGACCAGGAAACCGGCTGCCGCAATCCGCATCATGGCCATGGTCTTCTCCCGCGCAGGCGATGACCGCGAGACCCGGGATCAGGAGCCGGAGTTCCCGGCACACGTCACCGACTCCAGAAGTGACCGCCTGCGCCAGTCCGGACCATGATCCGCCGCGCGCCTACGCGGCCATCGGGCGGGCAATCACTCGCGTTCGATCCAGGATCCAGGGCCACGCGCCTTGCAGCCTACGTACGCCATCCTTCGTCCTCAGGACCGCGGGGCGCCATCCTCTTCCGGTTCCTGTTCGTCGGCAGCGTCCTGCCCCCCTGCGGCGTCAGGCAACGCTCCGAGCGCTTCGCCCTGGCCCTCTGCCTGTCCGGTTTCGATCGACTCCGCACGCGGTGGCCGTGCAGGCATCGGCCCGATCCCGCCGGCACGTGTGACACGCCAGACGACGTTGGCGAGATCATCGGCAACGATGAGCGCACCACGCGGATCGACCGTCACCCCGACCGGACGACCGCGCGTGCTGCCGTCGTCATCGCGGAAACCGGTCATGAAGTCGATCGGCTCTCCGGTCGGGGCGCCGTCACGGAACTGCACGAATACCACCTTGTAACCGACCGGCTGCGAGCGGTTCCAGCTGCCGTGCTCGCCGACGAAGACACCCTCCGCGAAGGTCGGGCCGAATGCCGGCACCGAAAACGCCAGGCCAAGGGCCGCAACGTGCGCGCCGAGTGCGTAGTCGGGGGTGATCGACTCGGCCACCTTGTCGGGCGCCAGAGGTCGCACGCGATCATCGACGTTCTGCCCCCAGTAGGCCCAGGGCCAACCATAGAAGCCGCCGTCGCGGACCGAGGTGAGATAGTCAGGCACCAGGTCGGGACCGATCTCGTCGCGTTCGTTGACGACGGTCCAAAGCGTTCCGGTTCCGGGCTGGATCGCCATCGCCGTCGGATTGCGCAGCCCGGTGGCATAAGGCCGGTGCATGCCGGTCATGGCGTCGATCTGCCAGATCATCGCGCGATCCGCTTCCGCGAGCATGCCGCGCTCGGTGATGTTGCTGTTCGAACCGATACCGACATACAGATGGCGGCCATCGGCACTGGCGGTCATCGCCTTGGTCCAGTGGTGGTTGATCTCCGAGGGCAGGCGCGTCAATTCGCGCGGCGCGGCCTCCGCGCGGGTCTGTCCTTCGCGGTAGTCAAAGACGACCACGGCGTCCTGGTTGGCGACATGGATGCGGTTGCCGATCAAGGCCAGGCCATAGGGTGCGTTGAGGTCGTCGGCGAATACCGTCTGCAACTCGTACTCGCCGTCGCCATCGGCATCACGCAGCAGTGTCAGGCGATTGCCGCTCTTCACGCGGGTGGTGCCGGCCGCCTTGATCGGCCCTGCGATGACATCCTTGGGTTTCAGGGCCGGCGCGTTGCCGCCCCGCCCTTCGGCGACCAGGATGTCGCCATTCGGCAGCAGCAGCGTCTGCCGGGGTATCAGCAGGTCCCGCGCGATCGCCCGCACCTCGAAGCCATCGGGTACGACCGGCAGGCGATCCCCCCACTCGACCGGCTTGGCGATCACCATATCCGGCAGCAGCCCGCGCTGTGGCGCCGGCAGGTCGGGATTCGCGCCGTACTGCAACGGCTGCGGCTCCGGATTGCAGGCGGCGAGCAGGGTGGTCGCCGACAGTGCGAGAATCCTGGTGGCCATTCCGCTCATGCTTCACCTCCCGTGCGGGCAACCATACCCAGCACTAGCGACAGGATGCCTGCGATGAGCGTTGCCGCCGACAGGACCGGCGCCGCCGGCATGATCGCCCAGGCGTCCCTGGCATGGACCAGGGCATTGAAGAAGGCGAGCACCCAGGTCGCCAGCCACAGCAGGAAATGCGTGCCCGCAAACCGTGTCCGGTGCGCGCGGCGCAGACCCAGCAGCGCGCAGACCATCGCCATTGCCCCGAAAACCAGTCCACCCACGAGCAGCCAGGCGGCGAAATTGCTCCATTGGATCTCGTAGGTCGAGGCGTAAGCGATGTCAGTGGCCAGCGTGCCGGAGAAAGACGCCATCGCCGCACCCAGCAGGAGCGCGTGCAGCGGTCGCATCCCGACACGGATGACGTAGCGGTGATCGACATGGCGATCGCCAACGCGATGCTCGACGGGTGGTGCGACCATGGGGTTCTCCGTTCCGGCACCGGATCAACCTCTCCGGCAGAAACCCCACACTAGGGTCGCCTGGCTGAAGCCCGCGTGGATCAGTACCGGCCCAAGATCGAAAACCGCATGGAAATTTTTCAAAGCGGGCGACTGCCACGACAACCGGCCGACGGATCCCGTCGTGGAATTGCCTCACTACGACGCAACGCAACGCAAGGCCGAGCGGGGAATCGCCAGGCGCGGAATAGAATTCGCGGATGTCGGATCCAGCCACTACCGCGCGCGGCCCGCTGAGCACGGCCCTCGCGCTTCGCGACCCCTACACGGGCCAGCACTGCCACCGGGTCGAAACACTCGTCATCGATCTGGCGGCGCTCTGCGGGTTTTCGGCCGATGAAACGGAGAGCCTGCGCCTGGCGGCGCGTCTCCATGACGTCGGCAAGATCGGCATTCCCGACCGGGTGCTGCTCAAACCAGGCGCGCTTGATGCCGAGGAACGGGCCCTCATGCAGTCGCATGCCGGGGCCGGCGCCCTGGTCTGCAGTCGCCTGCGGCGCCCGGATGCGGACCGCATCGCCCGGATGGTCAGGCATCACCACGAGGACTTCGACGGCGGTGGCTATCCGGATGGGCTGTCCGGCAGCGCCATCCCGCTGGGATCGCGCCTCATCAGCATCGTCGACGGTTACGACGCCATGACCACCACCCGGCCCTATCGCGCGGCACGCCCGCCGGAAGTGGCGCTGGACATCCTGCGCGGAGAATGCGGCAGCCGCGTCGACCCGGACGTGTTTGCGCAGTTCGAGCGGATGATCACCGCGACACCTCCCGTCTGACCGTCCTCCAGGACCCTCCGCTTCGCGATCGTTGCTCCAAGCAGGCCTCGGACCGAACCGGATGTGATGCCCTGGAACGGCCGTGCACTCCGGGGGACCATGCTGGCCCTCCAAACTGGACCAGGTGCTGGCAGCGGTTCCTACCAGACCAGGTCGTCGGGAACCTTGAAGCGGCTGTAGTGCTCGTCGTCCGGATCACTCCGCCCTTGAGCGGTGTCCGGCTCGCCGCGTGCATGGTCCACCACGATCAGGGCGGCGTCACGGCTGGCGATCTTGTCGGCCGCGGCGCGTGGAACGACTGCGAAGGCCTCGCTTCCGTCGCGAACGATCACGCAGCTGCCGCGTGAGAGCTGCGACCGCGTGGCGGCATCGACAAACAGCGAACGGATCACGCCGCCATCGACAAACCGGTACGGCTCGTCGCCGCGGAGGGCGATCCGGTTCTGGTCGATGATCTGCCGCGCCTGCGCAAGGCGCTCGCGGACTTCGGCGGCCGCCTTCCGCTCCGCGGCGAGCGCGCGATCGCGTTCGACCTGCTCCTGGCGACGACGTTCGGCCTCCTGGCGTGCGCTATCCGGCGCTGCCGGCGCCTTGCCCTGGCGCTGTTTCGCCTTTTCGCGGACCACCTGGTCCACCTTGCCCTTGCTGGCCAGGCCGGCCTTGAGCAGCTGTTCCTGCAATGCGTTGCGCATGGGGAAAACCTGAAATGGGGCGCACGCAGCGGAACTTCCGCACGGCTGTGCGCCCGTTGAAACGACGACCGGCATTGCCGGCACCCGCCGGCATGCTACATCGCCCTGGCCGCGCCTCGACAGCCGCGGCAGCCGCACGCACCGCGCCGTCCCCCGACAGACGGAATCCAGCGACGAACCGCAACTGCGACCGCCGCCCTATCCGGAGATCACTCCACAGTCCCGCCGCGTCTTGGCCTCATACATCGCCTTGTCCGCGCGCGCGAGCCATTCACTGCTGTCTTCGTCCGGCCTGAGCAGCGCGGCGCCGATCGAAACCGTCACCGGACCGTCGGGACTGCGCAGCCGTGTGCGCGTAAGCGTGAGCAGATGTTCGATCAGGACGGTCAGTCCGGCCACCTGCACATCCTTCAGCAGCAGGACGAACTCCTCGCCGCCGACCCGGTACAGGCGATCATCCTGGCGTAGTCCGGCCTGCAGGATGCGGGTGAACCCAACCAGCGTACGATCGCCGGCGTCATGGCCGTGGCGGTCGTTGATGCGCTTGAAATGATCCAGATCCAGCACGGCGAGCGCCGGAGTCGATCGCCCCGCCCGGGCATCGTGGACCGCGCGTGGCAGGTCCAAGTCGAACAGCCGGCGGTTGCGCACGCCGGTCAGTGGATCGCGCACCGCAAGCCGTTCCAGGCGCACGGCCTGCCGGCTCGCACGCGCGGCGAACACGAACGCATAAAGGCTCACCAGCGCACAGGTGGCGCAGAAGCTGAGCCGCTGCGCAGGCTCGACGCCCGGCAACGGCAGGAACGCGATGACGATGACCAGGGCCATGCTGGCGAACACAGCTGGATGCCGGTCGCCGAGGAAGAAATTCATCACCACGGCGTTGTAGGCCCAGAACAGCCCGGTGAAGCCCGCCAGTGCCGCCACGACGACGCAGCCGATGGTGTTGGCGACGATCATCATCAGGCCTGCGATGCGGCTGTCGCCGCTGCGCCAGGCATGCACACCCGCGGCGATGATCGTCAGCACCAGGGCAAAGTCGACCACGCCGAGCGCGATATCGCCGCGCACGAAACGGTAGACCGAGAAGCCGCCCAGGGCGGCCACCGACACCAGGCCGCACAGGGCGATCACGCCAAGGCGGAAATCCTCCTGCATGCGGGTCTGCAACTGGCGGAATACCCGCCGCGTACCCGCCGCAAGCCCGGCAGCCTGCGCCGGCCGTGTCCGGGCCCGGCGTCGGCGCCGCATTGCCCGGCGTCCGAGCGCCAGGCAGGCCTGGTCACCGACGCGTACGGGGGAACGCCTGTCGTCATCCATTGCAGTTACCTTTTGTCCACAATGAATTCAATGTTTGCGTAGGCACCGCTCCAGCTTCGGGGATGCCGTTCTCCTTTTCAAGGAATCGGTCGACAGAAAAACCCTTTCGACACCAATGTTTGCGAAGTTTTGGACTGTGTCGTGCCGAATGCACTGGATGGGTCGACAGACTGTCGGAATATTCAGCATGCGTTTTGTCTGGCACGTCGCCGGATGCGAAATGCAGGATCCGATCCGCAGCCCGGTGCGCCGCTCTTCCAGATGCCCCCCGATGGCTGGAAACGGACCCGCTGCGTCTCCATATCGGCAGTGCGTGATGAATCCCTGGCTTCCGATTACGCGAACGCCTCCGACCCGCCCGTCCGGAGAGGCGCCCGGCATCCAGTCGGGCAGGATCACGCGACCGGCGGCCGATGGTATGACGCTGTCCGCCCGGCAACGCTTTGCGCAAGAATGTGCGACCGTCCCAGGAGCCCCGAACATGGCCGAGTCCCGCAGGCATTGGCGCAGCTGGTACATCGCAATCCCGGTGCTCGCTGCGCTGCTCCTGCTCTGGGGCATCGGCAAGATGCGCGGACCGGTGCTGCCCGGCTACGAGATCCAGACCGGCCGCCTCGTGCAGAATGTCGTCGCGACCGGGCGCGTCGCGACGCCGCTGCGCGTGCAGGTAGGCGCGGAGATCTCCGGACTCGTGCTTGAGCGCACGGTGATCGAAGGCGACCGCATCGAGCCGGGCGATCTGCTGGTGCGCCTGCGCGCTCGCGACCTGGAGGCGCGCCGTGACCAGGCTCAGGCGGCCCTCGCCGCCCTGCGCGAGGCCGAACTGCCTGATGCGCAGGCGCGCCTGCGGCAGGCCCGCGCGCAGCTCGCACAGGCGGAACAGGAATTCGAGCGTCGCAGGGAGCTGGGCGAACGCGGCGTCATTGCGCGCGAGAACGTCGAGCAGGCCGGGCAGGCGGTCATTACCGCACGTGCGACGGCCGAACAGGCGCGTCTTGCCGTCGCCGCGTTGGCCGGCGGCGCACGCGAAACGCAGGCCGTCGAGGAACTGGCCGCCGCCGAAGCGGCGCTTGCGCGCGCAGAGATCCGCGCCACCGTCTCCGGCACCGTACTGAGCCGCCATGTCGAACACGGCGACACGGTGAATCCCGGCGACGTGCTGCTGGTGATCGCGGGGAATGCACCGGGCGAAATCCTCGTCCCGGTCGACGAAAAGAACCTCGGACTGCTGGAAGTCGACCAGTCGGCGACCTGCATCGCCGATGCCTTCCCGGAGCGTCCGTTCCGTGCCACGGTCCACCACATCGCGCCGGGCATCGATCCGACACGCGGCACGGTCGACCTGCGCCTGCGCATCGACCCGGGCGCCGACTTCGTGCGACAGGACATGACGGTCACCGCCACCATCCTCACCGGCGAGCGCGACCAGGCGCTGGTCGTTGCCAATGACGCGCTGGTCGATGCCAGCGCGGGCAGCGACCGCGCCAGCGTGCTGGTCGTCCGCGACGGCCGCGTGCAACGGACTGCCGTCCGGCTCGGACTGCGTGGCCTGGCGGGCAGCGAGGTGCTGGAAGGGGTGCGCGCCGGCGACGTCGTGGTCGCGGCCGGCGCACTGGCCGCGGATACCTGGCCGGAAGACGGCAGCCGCGTGCGCATCAAGGCCCGGCAATCGCCCACCGCGAACGATGCGACGCGCGGCGAACTGCCCGTGCGCCTGGACTGAGCGATGTGGATCGAAAGCACCATCGCCATGCGCTTCCTGCGCCAGGGCAAGGCGCAGACGCTGCTGATCCTGGTCGGTATCGCGGTCGGCGTTGCGGTGATCGTCTTCGTGGTGGCGCTGATCGCCGGCCTGCAGGCGAACATCATTGAACGCACGCTGGGCACCCAGGCGCACATCAGGATCGAGGCACCCGAGGAGGTCAACCGGATTGCACCGCCGCCACCCGGCGCCTTGCAGCTGGTGCTGGAGGACCGGCGCGCGCAGTCGCTGCGTCCGATCAACAACTGGCAGCAACTGCGTGACGTCCTCGAACGCCTTCCGGGCGTGACCGCGGTGTCGCCCGTCGTGTCCGGCCCTGCCTTCGGACGTCGCGGCGACGCGGTGGCCTCGGTGGCGCTGGTCGGCATGGACCTGTCGCGCTACCTGCGCGTGATCCCGCTGGACCGCAACATGATCGATGGCCGTCTCGACGTCGGCTCCGGCAACGCCGTGATCGGGCGACAACTCGCCAACGACCTTGGCCTGCGCACGGGCAGCAAGCTGCGCCTGGAAGCGGGTGACGGCCGCGATGCCATCGTCAATGTCGCCGGCCTGTTCGAACTGGGCGTGCGGGAACTGGACGCCCGTTATGTCTATCTCGATCTCAAGCAGGCGCAGTCGCTGCTCGGCCTGCCTGGCGGGGTCACCGTCATTGACGTCACCGTCGACCAGCTTTTCGCCGCCGACCAGGTCGCTGCGCATATCGCCGGGCTAACCGGGGTCCATGCCGAGAGCTGGATGGAAAGCAATGCGCAGCTGATGAACGCGCTCAGCTCGCAGAGCATGTCGACCAACATGATCAGCTTCTTCGTGGCGATTTCGGTGGCACTGGGCATTGCCAGCGTGCTCGCCGTCAGCGTCAGCCAGCGCACGCGCGAGATCGGCATCCTGCGCGCGATGGGCACGCGTCGCGGCCAGATGCTGCGCGTGTTCCTTGTGCAGGGCGCGGTGTTGGGGCTGGTCGGATCGGCCATCGGCGCACTGGCCGGCTGGAGCCTGGTCGCAGCGTTCAACAACTTCGGGCCCGGACTGTTCTACATCCCGATGCCGCCGGCACTGGTGCCGGCGGCGATGGCGCTCGCCACCGCGGCGGGCGTCGTCGCGGCCTCCGTCCCGGCATCGCGTGCGGCTCGACTCGACCCGGTGGAGGCCATCCGCTATGGCTGAGCCACGCGAGGTCATGCGGCTAGAGAACCTGCGCAAGTCCTACAATGTCGGGCGACCGAACGAGGTCGAAGTGCTGCACGGCATCGACCTGCGCGTGGACAGCAGCGACTTCGCCGCACTGGTCGGACCGTCCGGCTCGGGCAAGAGCACGCTGCTCAACCAGATCGGGCTGCTCGATACCCCGACCGGTGGCGAGCTGTACCTGCTCGGCGAGCCGACCAGCCGCATGGACGACCATGCACGCACCGCCGCGCGCGGCCGGCACCTGGGCTTCGTGTTCCAGTTCCATCACCTGATCAGCGCCTTCACCGCGCTGGAAAACGTGATGATGCCGATGATGGTCAGCCACGGCCGTCCGGACCGTGAAACCAGCGATCGCGCGCGCAGCCTGCTCGCCGATGTCGGGCTTGAGAAGTTCGCCGACCGTCGGCCGACCGAACTGTCGGGCGGACAGCAGCAGCGCGTCGCCATCGCCCGCGCGCTGGTGACGCGCCCTGCCCTGCTGCTTGCCGATGAGCCGACCGGCAATCTCGACACCCGGACCGCGGCCGACGTGTTCAAGCTGTTCCGCCGGTTCCACGAAACGCATGGCTGCGCGGTATTGCTGGTGACGCATGATCCGCGCCTGGCGGAAACCTGCGATCGCACGATCACGCTGGTGGACGGCCGCATCGTGAACTGAGGCGCCACGCCACCAGGCAGCCCGGGTCGGCCTGCTTAGGCAGGGCCTGGCGCCCGGTCGCGCGTCGGACTGGCCGGCATGGAGACCGCGCAATGATGGCTGGGCAACCTCCACTCACCGCGCGACCCGGACTCGCAGGCAAAGCGGCTCGCCGCGTCCCGACCCTGAAGGCATGACGCGCCTGCATCGGCGGATCATCTACCGTCACCGCCCGGACGAATGGCAGCGCAGCACCCTGCGGACCACAGCACCGCGCAGGGCCACCAGCGCGATCCGTAGCGACCAGCCGCCGCGTCGGCGGGCGACGGGACCGCGTCCCGACGCCGTATTGCCGACTCAGCTTTCGAACGCGATCTTCACCGACGCAGCACTGCGCCGCGCCTCGCCGTGATAGACGACCTCGATGTTGTTGCCGTCGGGATCGAGCATGAAAGCTGCGTAATAGCCCGGATGATAGGAACGCAGGCCCGGCGAGCCATTGTCGCGGCCACCGTTGGCCAGCGCCGCCGCGTGGACAGCCTCGACCATCGCGCGGCTGCCGGCCTGGAAGGCCACATGCGCGCGTCCCGTCAGTTCGCCCAGCGCCGCCTCGCTGTCCAGCGCCGTGATGCAGAACTCGTCCGCCCAGCAGAAGCCGGGACCGGCATCGACCAGCGGCACGCCCAGCGCGTCGAATACGGCGGCATAGAACGCGCGGCTGGCCTGGAAATCGCGGACGACAATCTGGATATGGTCGATCAGCCGACCACGGTGGAGTTCGACGGTTTGCATGGTGATGTCCTTCGTATCCCTGCCGCCGCGGCATCGACGGCGCCGGAAACGTAGCATGCGCTCCGGCCGTCCCGGCATGCGATACCGCGGCACGCGGTCAGCCTGTGCCCTGCAAGTTCCCTGGCAGGCGGAGCGCCGATAACTGACCGCATTCTGAATCCGGTCCAGAAGACCTGTGCCGCGTGACAATTGTTTTCAACTGGACTGTGACTGGCATCGCAGTGCATGCATGGTTGACACATTTGCCATATTGCTGCCTCAACGCCACGTGCCCATGATTCGCAGCGTCCGGCGCCTGCCGGTCAACCTCCCGGAAAACATTGCGATGAACCTGATGATCAAGCTCAACCTGCTCGACCGCTTCGGCAACGAGATCAACGCTCGCCTGCTCGACAACGGCCATATCCAGGTCGGGGGCAATGCATGGCGCTACACCTACGCCCGCCTGATGCGTACCGGCGAGATCGAGCTGTACGACGAAGATGGCAACTTCAGCACCGCCGTCGAAGCCCCCCACTTCCGCTGCAACTGAGCCTGTTCCACCGGGCGCGAAGACGTTAGCAGCGGGGCCCACCCGGCCCCGCCGCCGGCCGCAGCCGATACCGACGCCTGCCCCGCAGGCCTGCCCACGTTTCCCCGACTGCAGCGGCAATACACACCGGTCTCCGACATCCAGATCGACCGCTGCCACTCCGACTGCACCTTCCTGCCCCTGAGCGCCTGCGGCAAGGACAGGGCCATCAAGGACCGACCGGGGCTGCCGATGCGCGCCCGCAGCGGACGCCGCCATCGGCGATCCAGGCCTCCAGCGCGGCCACCGGCAGTGGCGGCGAATAGAGATAACCCTGCGCCAGCAGGCAGCCGGCCTGCATCAGGAACCCGGCCTGGTGCGCATGCTCGACGCCCTCGGCGAGCGTCTCCAGTTGCAGGCTGTGCGCCAGTGCGATCACCGTCCTGCAGATCTGCTCGTCATTGCCGTGCTGGCCGATGCCGTTGACGAAGGCGCGGTCGATCTTCAGCCGTGTCATGGGCAGCTGGCGCAGATAGGCCAGGTTTGAATAGCCGGTACCGAAATCATCGACTGCCAGTCTGACACCCAGCGCCTTCAGGGCATTGAGCACCGACATCGCGCGGTCGGGATCCTGCATCAGCATCGATTCGGTGATCTCCAGTTCCAGCCGTGAAGGATCCAGACGCGCCGTGCCGAGGATCGCCTGTACCTGAGCCGGGAAGCGGTCGGGATCCAGCTGCCGGACCGAACAGTTCACGGCCACCATGGGCACCTCGATGCCGGCATCGTCCCAGGCCCGCAACTGGCGGATGGCTTCACGCAATACCCACAGGCCGATCTCGGTGATCAGGCCGTTTTCCTCGGCGATCGGGATGAACTCGTCGGGCGGCACGCGGCCCAGTTCCGGATGCTGCCAGCGCAGCAGCGCCTCCACACCCAGCAGGCGCCCGTCCTGCAGGTCCACCTGCGGCTGGTAGTGCAGGGTGAACTCGCGGCGTGCCATCGCCACGCGCAGCGCACTGTCGATGACGAGGCGGCGCGTGGCGCCCTCCGACAGCGAGGTGTCGAACTCCAGGTACGGCACATGCGGGCGACGCTTCGCCTCATGCGCGGCGAGCTGCGCATGCTTGAGCAGGCTGGCCGCATCATCGCCATGTTGCGGATTGCGCGCGGCACCGATGCTGACCGCCAGCACGGCCATGTGCTCGTGCGCCAGCAGCGGTGCCGCAAACGCGCCCTGCACGGCGTGCACGACGTGGTCCACGGAGGATTCCGGATGGGGGCCGGCGACCGGCACGACGATGGCGAACTCGTCGCCACTGATCCGCGCCAGCATGCCGTCCTCGGGCACGAGGCGCGCCAGGCGTTGCGCGGCGACGCGCAGTGCCTCGTCACCCATGGCATGCCCCAGCGTGTCGTTGATCCGGCGCAGGCGATCGATGTCCACCACCAGCACCCAGTGCGGAAGACCCAGCCGCAGCGACTCGTCCAGCATGATCTGCAGTCGCGTGCGGTTGGGCAGGCCGGTCAATGCATCATGCTGGCTGAGATAGACCAGCTCCGCCTCCTGCGCGCGCATCGCGGTGAGGTCGGTCCAGGTCCCGATGATGCGCAAGGGACCGTCCTTGCGACCGGGCATCACCCGCAGTTCCTCGCGGACATGGCGGATCGCACCGCCGGCATCAAGGATGCGGTACTCGCGGCTCAGGGCCGGGTGCTCTTTCAGGTGAGCAAGGGCGGGAGTCAGCGGCGCCAGGTCATCGGGATAGACCCTGCCCATCCAGAAACCCGGCGCAGACATCTCCTCGGCGCCGAATCCGAACAGTCGCGTCGCGTTCGGACTCACCCATTCGGCCACCAGTTCACCGTCACGTTCGACGGCAAGGGCCAGCACGACGGGACTGGTTTCCAGCACGTGCACCAGACGGGCATGGGCACCACTGGCGGCGGCCCTCGCGACGCGGACACGCCAGCGAAGCACGGCAGCGAAGATGCCCAGCAGGACGATCAGTACGCCGGCCACCACCAGTGACGGCAGCAGCCAGCGCGGCACCACCGTCATCGGTTCCGGCGCCAGCGCGCGGTTGATCGCGCTGAAATAGACCGATCCCTCCTGCGTCTGCCAGTACCGTAACCAGTGGTCGATGCGGGCAAGCACGTCGCCATGCCGCCCTTTCGGCGCTGCAAAGAACAGTGAGACCGGATTGAAGATGACCGCGGTTTCCGTCAGGCCGTAGTCACGGGAAATGCGGCTGCCGAAAAAATTGTTGGTGACGGCGACATCGGCATCGCCGTCGCGGACGGCGGCGAATGCGGCGTCGTAGGTCGCGGTGTACACGGGTGTCCACGACACACCCAGCCCGGCCAGGACCTTCGCCAGCTCGGTGGCCTGGATGCTGGCACTGAGGATCGCCACGCGCCGACCTTCCAGGCCCGTCATGCCCTGGACATCAGTGCCCGGCAGGCGGTAGGCCTGCGACCAGGAGTACGTGACCGGCACATCGTGGAAGGCCATGCGTGTGGCCCGATCCGGTGTCCAGGCGACATCCGGCATCAGGTCCAGGCCACCGTTCTCGAGCCGGCGCATGCAGTCTTCCCAGTCACAGCGTTGGTAACGGATCTGCCAGCCCTCTTCGCGGGCGACGGCCTCGATCAGGTCGACGAACAGGCCGGCCGGCCGGTTACGGCCATCGATGTGTATCTTTGGCGGATTGTCGTAGAGGCCGATGCGCAGCTCGCGCTGGTCCTGACTGGTCCTGCCGCTGCAGGCCGCGAGCGCGGACAGCAGCGTGCCCATCGCCGCGAAGGCAAAGGCACACATACGGCTGGAATGTCGTCGTCCCATCGGGACCCACTCCCTGATGCGCGTTTCGAGGATAACCCAAGCTCACGATTGCGCACACTGCCTCACTTTGATCGACACGGTTTTCCGCACGTTCCCGCTTCGCGGCACGAAATCGAATCCGGCAACCGGACCACACCCGGATCACCACCGCGTGCCGCCCGGACAACGGCCGGAACATGACAGACCGCAAGTGGTGTCGGGAGGTCGGCGCCTTCCAGACAGCCGCCCATGACTTGAAAGGCCCTGCAATCTTCCGTGAGTGACGGTCCGCATCCTCACGGCTACAGTCCCCACGCATTTTGCAGCGCGCCGGGCATCCGCCCGCGCGTACAACGGGAGGCGGCCGCCTTCCGGCAGTACATGCTCGCCGCGATGGGTCTGTCCATCGAATATGCGATCGGCTACGCCCTGGGCCTGCGCCGCTTCCAGCTCGGCGATGGCTACCCGCTGCCGCCAACGCCGGAAGAACGCTCCGACCGGGGGCGCTTCGGCGATCGCGCGCTGGGCTTCCAGGAAGGACTGGCCGGCAAGCCGCCGGGCGGCCTGCCGCTGGAATACACCGCCTTCGTCCAATTGCGCGTCCCGGCCATCACGAAGGCACGATGGCAGTCGGCCAGCGCCGAACGCGGGATGCGCCTGGAAGACTGGATCATCTCGCGACTGGATGCCGCCAGCTGATACCGGTGTATGACTGCGCGGATGCGCCGGCAGGCACCGCCACGCATTGCATCTAGTCGCCGCCCTGCAGATCCCTGCCGGACTTCGAGCAGCCCGGCTCCACCGGTCGCCCGTTGACCAGCACGTTGCGGCCGAAACAGACGCTGCCGGGAATGCCCTCGCGCCCGGTGCCGCCGCCTGACTCCTTCTTTTTAGCCGACCGGTCGATCGTGTTTGACCGGTCGGCATGGACCTGGGCAGACGGTTCGCGCGTGTCGATCCGTACCATGGACCAGTGCCCGCGCCGGTCGCGGTGCAGGACAGCCGTTCCGGTCACCGCCTCGTGGGCGATCGCCCCGTCGCTGCCGGCGAAATCGATCCAGGCGACATCGCCGTCCCAGGAGCCACCCAGGATTCGATCGATGCGGGGCGTCGACATGCGCTGCTTGAGCATGAAGAACGACGACCCGCTGGTCTCGATGTCACCCGGTACATACTCGATGTAGTCAGACGGGTCGAAGCGGACCGTGCCGGTCGCGCTCGCGCGTTCGGCCGGCGCCATCAATCGCAACAGGCCATCGAGATCACCGCCCCATACTGCCGCCGAGCGCGCCATCAGCCAGCGTCCCGGCTCGCCACCGTCTTCCGGGAGGCTGGCTCCCGGCCGCGACGAAGGACCGCGGGCCATCAACGGCAGATCGAAATCGATCATGGCCTTTCCCGCCGGGTCGTCGATCCGCAGTGACCCTGCGATCCGGTCAGCCGCGAACGCCTGCAACTGGAGCGCGGCCCTCGCCGCCGGCGGCCGCCAGGCCACCGCGTAATCCCCATACCGGCTACGGGACGAAAGCAGGCGCCCCTCGCCGTCCAGCCTCACTTCGAACCGCGGGGCATAGTCATCCTCGTTACCGCTGACCCGCTCCAGATCGTCGAGATCGAATTGCCCGTCATCCACCCAGGCACGGCGGTCGAATCGCAGATGGGAAAACGAAAGCAGGACGCCGTCCATGTCGCGGAACGCCACGGCATCGCGGACACGCCAGTCATTGAAGGTGCCGCTGACATTGACCGCCGGACCGGCCAGGCGGTCGGGCACGGACGCGCAGCCTGCCGACAAGGCCAGCGCGCATGCCAGTACGCACCGGGATACAGACGCGGTCATTCCTCTCGATCCGGTGATCGACGGCCGTAGGCAGCCCACCCCGAGGCGGAAGTTGGACGTCGGCACCGGGCGTTTCCGGTCACTGGCGAAGCCATGCCAGGCGGACACGCCATCAGGGCGCCCCCTTCTCCAGAGACAACCGGAACGTCGCAGACCACGCCGAGACCGGCCCCTCGCCCGCCCATGACAACCGCCCATGGACGACGCCATCGCGGCTCTCGAAGGCGTCGATCCGGATGCCGGTCTGGGCCAGCCACTGCTCCTGCCAGTCGGCGATGGAAGGCGTGCGCAGTTCGACGCGATCGTCCTCTCCCGCCGCCGCTTCCGGGATCAGGTAACGCTGCACCTCGGCGTCGAGATCATCCGGATGGATCATCGGCGCCAAGCGGAGCACGGTGCCGTAGTCACCGCCTGCCCAGGTGGAAAGGTTGCCGCCGCTTCCATACCGGAAGCCATCCAGCGGCTTTTCCGCCAGGTAGATCAGGATGAATGGCAGGCCCGTGCTGTAGGCCCGGCCATGGGCGAGCGCAATGACCTTGCCATCAAGCGTGACGCTGGCGTCAACCGTCGCGTCTCCGGCATGGCCCGGGCCGGGCAGCAGAACCGCCAGGCCGCAGAGCGCCGTCACAACAGAACGAAGTGTCGTCATTTGCCTGACCTCCAGTCTGGAATGCGATCAGCCTTCTCAACGGCGGATCCCTGCGACAAGGGCCACCGATGCGCCTTGCCGGCCTGCCCTGGACCCGCGACGGCTGGCCTTCACGACGAGGCGGCATCGGGGCGGCAAGGTCAGGGAAGCCCCCGAACCGGTCACAAACGTCCCCAATCCTCCTCTCCGCCGGGGAGGCGCCGCTAGATGACCCGCGCAGCCGGTGAAGGGAGGAGGTGGCAACCGATGAGGGCGCCGGACCAGCGTCCGGTGTCGCAAGCCATTGTTCTGCGTGGCGTTCCCTGCGGCAACGTCGCGCAAAGTCCGGTCCGTGCATGTCGCTGTCCGCTCCGGACATGGGCCCGGGCAACGCGGTAGGGGATCCTTTTCCCGGATTGCCATCGTGCCGGCGTGCCATCCGCACAGACCCGCCGTCCCTCATTGTCCGGAGAAGAGCTGATGCCTGATCACCGTCGCAGTCGCCGCCCCTCGCGCACCCCGCGCCCGTGCGCACCCGCCTGGATGCTGGGCATTTTCCTGGCCGGCTGCGTGACCGACCTGCTGGCGGCGCCGCAGGGCACCGACTGCTCCGGCATCAGCTTTCCCTACGTGCTGTCCGGCCCCGACAATGCCGCCCGGATCGCCGAGCTGCGCCAGGCCATCGAGTGCGCCGAAGCCAACGCCACGGCCGATGTGATCGACCTGGGCGGTACCACGCTGCTGTTCATCAACGCCGACCCCAGCTCCGGCGACACCGCCCTGCCGAACATCGCCAGCGCGATCACCCTGCGTAACGGCACCCTTCAACGTGACGCGGCGGCGGCGGAATTCCGCCTGCTGACCATCGAGGGCCCGGGCGAATTCCGCGGCGAGACATTGACCTTCCGCAACGGCCTCTCTCACGCCGGTGGCGCCATCTACAACTCCGGGGTGATGGAACTGCGCGACGTCGAGTTCATCAACAACGGCGACCGCGCCCTGACCGCGGAAGGCGGCGCGATCTTCCACGGCGCCATGGATCCGCTGCGCATCATCGACAGCCGGTTCGTGGGCAATGCGGCGACATCGGGCGGCGCGGTGTTCGTGAGCTCCGGCGACGTCTGGATTCGCGGATCGATGCTGCAGGGCAACCAGGCCGACGAAGGCGGCGCGATTTTCAGCCAGTCGTTTTCGATCCGTCTGTTCGACAATGCTTTCCTTGGCAACCACGCACTGCGCGGTGGTGCCATCAAGACCCTCGGTGCCCGCATTTCCGGTACGCGATTCGAGGGCAACACCGCCGACGAGCGCGGCGGTGCGATATCCATGGAAGGGGGCTTCGTGGACCTGTTCCTCGTGAACAGCCTGCTCATCGGCAACCAGGCACCCGATGGCGCCGCGATGGTGGCCACTGGCGCCATGTCGCACCTGCACAACGTCACGATCAACGGCCATCCCGCCGGCGCCGGCAGCCTGCTCCTGAGCGATGGCGACGAGATCGTCCTCGCCAACAGCATTGCCTGGGGCAACAACGGCAGGCCACTGGGGACAGCCACCGTCCGCCACAGCCTGGTCGAGGGCGGCTACCCCGGCGGCACCAGCATCCTCGACCTTGATCCCCGCTTCGTCGATGCGGCCAATGGCGATTTCCGCCTGGCTGCGAACAGTCCCGCCATCGATGCAGGCAACAACGCCGATGTCCATGTCGACAACTGGTGGGATATCGACGACGACGGCGAGTTCGACGACGAGCTGGACGATCTGGCTGGCAACCCGCGACGCCATGACGATGCCGGCGTGGTCGACACGGGAGTCGGCACCGCGCCGATCGTCGACCTGGGTGCCTATGAGCGCCAGACGTCCTCGAGCACGGCCGGCATCAGCGTCAATCCGGACAGCGGACTGGTCACGACGGAGGCCGGGGGCAGCGCCACCTTTACCGTTGTGCTGGCTACCCAGCCCAGCGCGAATGTCATCCTAGGTGTTGTCAGCAGCGACCCGAGTGAGGGCTCGGCCTCACCGGCGACGCTTGACTTCTCGCCTATCGACTGGAATGTGCCGCAGACCGTCACGGTCACCGGCGTCGATGACTTCGTGGTCGATGGTCCCACCCTGTACGAAATCTCCGTCGCACCCGTGAGCAGCGCTGATCCCGCCTACGCCGGTGTCGAGCCGGCGATCGTCTCCGTCACCAACATCGACAACGACATCGCAAGCTTCACCATCCAGAGCGGCGCCCTGGTGACCACGGAGGCCGGTGGCACTGACACCTTTACGGTCGTTCTCAACGCCCAGCCCAGTGCGGACGTCATCTTCGACCTGTCGAGCACTGATCCGGGCGAAGGCATGCCTTCGCCGGCCAGCCTCGTGTTCACGCCGGGCAACTGGAACGTGGCGCAGACCGCTACTGTCACCGGTGTGGATGACTTCGTGGTCGATGGAAACATCAACTACGCCATCCTCCTGTACACCACCAGCGCCGATCCCTTGTTCAACGGCATCGGTCCGGGCGTGGCCTATGCCACCAACATGGATGACGATACGGCCGGCATCATCGTCGACCCGACCAGCGGTCTCGTCACCACCGAAGGCTTCGGCCCCACGGGCTCCCCGGGCATCGACCAGTTCAGCGTGGTGTTGACCAGCGAGCCGACCGCGGACGTGGTCATTGGCCTTTCCAGCAGCGACATGACCGAGGGGACGGTGTCGGTAGCCAGCCTCACCTTCACCGCCGCCAACTGGAACGTCGCGCAGCATGTCGATGTGTACAGCGTCGACGACTACGTGGTCGATGGCGATATCACCTACACCATCGTCACCGCTGCCGCCGTCAGCGCCGATCCGAACTACGACGGCCTCGATCCTGCGGACGTGACAGTCACCAACAGGGACAACGACACGGCGGGCATCACCATCAATCCGACCAGTGGGCTGGTGACCACCGAGGCCGGCGGCACAGCGAGTTTCACCGTGGTGCTCAACACCCAGCCCAGTGCGGACGTCACCATCGGCCTGTCCAGCAGCGATACCACTGAAGGCACGGTTGCCCCGGCCAGCCTGACCTTCACCGCCGCCAACTGGAACATCATGCAGACGGTCACCGTCACCGGCGTGGACGACAACGAGGTCGATGGCGACGTCGCCTACACGATCGTCACCGCCGCGGCGGTCAGTGCCGATCCGAACTACGACGGCCTCGATCCGGCCGATGTCTCGGTGACCAACACCGACGACGACAGCGCCGGCATCACCGTCAATCCGACCAGCGGCCTGGCAACCACCGAGGGCGGCGGCACGGCGACCTTCACCGTTGCGCTCAACAGCCAGCCGGGCGCCGATGTCGTGATCGGACTGTCCAGCAGCGATACCACCGAAGGCACGGTCGCGCCGACGTCGCTGACCTTCACTGCCGCCAACTGGAACAACATGCAGACGGTCACCGTCACCGGCGTGGACGACAACGAGGTCGATGGCGACATCGCCTACACCGTCGTCACCGCTGCCGCCGTCAGCGCCGATCCGAACTACGACGGCCTCGACCCGGCGGACGTCTCGGTGACCAACACCGACGACGACAGCGCGGGCATTACCGTCAATCCGACCAGTGGGCTGGTGACCACCGAGGGCGGCGGCACGGCGACCTTCACCGTTGTGCTCAACAGCCAGCCGGGCGCCGATGTCGTGATCGGACTGTCCAGCAGCGATACCACCGAAGGCACGGTCGCACCGACGTCGCTGACCTTCACTGCCGCCAACTGGAACAACATGCAGACGGTCACCGTCACCGGCGTGGACGACAACGAGGTCGATGGCGACATCGCCTATACCGTCGTCACCGCCGCGGCCGTCAGCGCCGACCCGGACTACAACGGCGTCGACCCGGATGACGTCGCCGTCACCAATATCGACGACGACAGCGCCGGCATCACCATCAACCCGACCGGTGGACTGGTCACCACCGAGGCCGGCGGCAGCGCCACCTTCACTGTCGCGCTGAACACCCAGCCGGGCGCCGATGTCGCCATCGGGCTGAGCAGCAGTGATACGACCGAGGGGACTGTTTCGCCAGGCAGCGTGACCTTCACCGCCGCCAACTGGAACGTTCCGCAGATGGTGACCGTCACTGGCGTCGACGACAACGAGGTCGATGGCGACATCACCTACACCATCGTCACCGCCGCGGCCGTCAGTGCCGATCCGGACTACAACGGCGTCGACCCGGATGACGTCGCCGTCACCAATATCGACGACGACAGCGCCGGCATCACCATCAACCCGACCGGTGGACTGGTCACCACCGAGGCCGGCGGCAGCGCCACCTTCACTGTCGCGCTGAACACCCAGCCGGGCGCCGATGTCGCCATCGGGCTGAGCAGCAGTGATACGACCGAGGGGACTGTTTCGCCAGGCAGCGTGACCTTCACCGCCGCCAACTGGAACGTTCCGCAGATGGTGACCGTCACTGGCGTCGACGACAACGAGGTCGATGGCGACATCACCTACACCATCGTCACCGCCGCGGCCGTCAGTGCCGATCCGGACTACAACGGCGTCGACCCGGATGACGTCGCCGTCACCAATATCGACGACGACAGCGCCGGCATCATGCTGGCGGCCAGCAGTGGCAGTCTGGTGACCTCGGAAATGGGCGACAGCGACAGCTTCACCGCGGTACTGACCACCATGCCGTCCGCTGACGTCATCCTTCCGATTGCCAGCAGTGACAGCACCGAAGGCACGGCAAGCCCGGGCTCGCTGGTCTTCACCCCGGGCAACTGGAACGTTCCCCAGACCGTCACCGTCACCGGCCTCGACGACGCGCAGATCGATGGCGACCAGGCCTACCGGATCCAGGTCGGCCCGGCATCCAGTGCGGATACCACCTACAGCGGCATGACGGCCTGGATGGATGCCGTCAACATTGACGACGATGTTGCACTGGGCAGTCCGCCGCGCCCGGTTCCGTTTGGTGGCATCTGGGTCACGCTGGTCTTGCTGCTCACCATGCTTGCGCTGGCATCAGAGACACTGGCAAGGCGCCGCTGACCACCCGTCACGCTGCCGGCCTGGCGCCGGCAGCGTGTCGTCACCACGCCACCGCAAGGCGAGCCTTGTCGGGCCACCGACCGGGGCGGCGTCCGGGCAGTTCACGCGGCGCGGTTCTTTTTTTCCATCCGGCAGGGCGATTCGACGCATCCACGGCCCAGGCTGAGAATCCACCGCAGCGGCATCTCGTAACGCCCGCAGGCGCGCCCACAGCGCCGCACTCCAGGGCTTCGGTCCGCTTGAAGTCATTGCCGGCCCGCCCGATTCCTGCCCCCGCCCCCACTCGGGATTCCGGCGGCGAACCCGTGCGGCGAGCGCTCACGAAGGCCATCGCCCCGCTTTCGAGGCTGTCGAATCGGCAGTTCCCCGTTCGACCAGCAATCAATCGCGGGCGATGTGTCCCGCGGATATCCCTTCTTCCGGGCCGAGCATGTCTCGGCCTTCGTCAAGACCGTACTCGACGGGGAACGAGCCCTTGCACGCAGCGTTCTCGCTGGATTGCTCGGCCGCTATCCGATCGCGCTCACCCGCGACCTCGATGCTGCCCGACGCTGGATCAAGTCACACGTCCGCGGCAGTGAACGTGCGGGCCTGGTCGCGACCTCGGGCGCGATGCGACTCAAGCCGCACGCCATTGACGTGCGCGCGCCAATCAACCCGGTGCACTGGTTCCTCGGCGATGCCGACGACATCCGATCCAGCAATTTCCTGGAGGACGCGGCCACCGAGTTCCAGGTTCAGGGCCTCGAAGTCGATTGGGCTTGCGTCAACTGGGATGCCGACCTGCGCCGCAGCGGAACCGGCTGGAGCCACCACATGTTCGCGGGCGCGAAATGGAAGAACCTCCGCGACGAATCGCGGATCAGATACCTGGTCAATGCCTATCGCGTACCGCTGACCCGCGCACGTCAAGGCATGGTGATCTTCGTGCCGCCGGGTGACGCAAGCGATGCAACCCGCCTGCCCGCGTATTACGACCCGACCTATGAGTATCTTTGCGGTCTTGGCGTGCCCGTCATCTGACGCGCGTCGAGCGGGCGATCAAACAGCCGGATGGTCCTACCGCGCTCACGCCGGTCATACCCGCCTGCAGAGCCGCGTCAACCGTCGCTGCGGAGGCGATACCGCGGCGTCATCGCCACGTTGGCCTGGTCGCTCATCAGCTGCAGCTCGCCGTCCTGGATCATGGCGGTCAGGCGCATGCCGCGCTGGAGGAGCCCGGTCGCTGCCTCCACGTCGTCAGGCGACAGGTCGATCACGGTGAGGTTGCGGAAGCGAGCCAGGCTCGATTCGATCCTGCTCCACCACACATCCGCACTGTGGCCACCGTAGTTCACCACGATCACCTGGCCTGACCGGACGCTGGCCTTGCGGATACGGCCCTCATCAGGCTGGCCCACGAAGATCCAGCGCTCGATGTGGTCGGTGTAGTCGCGCTGCCACAGGTCGGCGTCTTCCTCGTTGCTGAGGCCGCGGCCGAACTCGAGCCGCTCGTCGGCAAACAGCGCGAAGGCAACCAGCCGCGTCATCAGCCTCGCCGGTGTTTCCGAGGGATGCTGGGCAAGGGTGAGCACATGGACGGCGTAGTAATGCCGGTCCATGTCGGTGACTTGCAGTTCCACCTTGTAGATCGTCGAGCTGGGAGTCATGTTGCTACCGGGAATGGGCAGGAGGAACAGCGGAACGGACGCCCTCCGTAATCCGACATGATGACGACCGGTGGGATTTCCAGCGCCGGCCCGGACAGATCCTGTGCACCGGTTGACCTCGGGAAGCGGAGTCTAGCGCCTCTGCCAGTCACGCACCGGCACGGATGTGATCGAACGGCCAGGCCTTCGCCAGTGATGGCCATCATCCCTGTACAACCGGCGTGACAACCCGGGCATCCGCCTTCCAGGCCAGCGGCCTTCACGACAGCCTCTCTGGATGGATGTCGCCTGAACGCTGAAGCGCCCGGGAAACAGAACGGGTCTGACAGGTGACGCACAACGTCGATTCGCCACGCTCGCCGAAGAGGGCGCCAGACTGGTCGGCAGATTGGGCTTCCACCCGCGCGATACGCGCAACGACGGGCGTCTGGAAGGGCTGCCCCAGCTTTGCACCGGCCACCACCTTGGACATGATGCGGACGCCCGCGACATTGGCGGATCCCCCATCGGGCCGGCCGATCTGGCGCGCACGCCTTCAGTCGTGTCAACCCCGACCGGGACGGGTCCGCAACCTCCGTGCGACGCAGCAGACCGATTACGGTGAACGTCCGGCGCCATGGCGGGCCGGAAACAAGGTGCCGGCGCCTGCCCTCGAAATGGCGTTCAAGAGCAGGCAGGCGCCGGCGTTGCAACTCAGCGGCTGGACCAGCGCAGGTTGAAGCCGACACTGCGCTCCGGTGCCAGTGCCGACAGCTCGTCCGCGGTCGCGAAGTAGGTCTTGTCCAGCGCGTTGCGGGCGTAAAGCTGCAAGTTCCAGTGCTTGCCCAGCGGCAGCTTGTAATCGACGTCGACGAGGTCCACCGATGCGCGTTCGACTTCCTCGAAGCCCGGGCGATCCATGCGTGCGCGGTGCTGGTAGAGCAGACCCAGCGAGCCCGGGCCCAGCGCATAACGCGCATCGAAGGTAAAGGTGACCGGGGGCGCGCCATAAAGCGGCTCGCCGGTCAGCTCGTTCTTGCTGCGGACGACCGCTGCACTGGCCGACAGCTGCAGCGCCTCGGTGGCACGTACGCCGACAGCCACTTCGAAGCCATGCAGCTGCGCCTCGCCGACGTTGGTGTAGCCATTCACGCCGGGCGCGACTTCGTAGAGCTGGATCAGGTCTTCGACATCGGTTCGCCACAGGTTGGCCTGCGCATGCCAGCGCCCCAGGTTCAGGCCGTAGCCGAGATCGATGCCCAGCGAGTGCTCCGAATCCAGGTCCGGATTGCCGACGATCTCGCCCTGCGCGGTGACGCCGGTGTAGAAGCGTTCTTCAAGCGTCGGGAAACGGTAGCCTGAGGCGAGGTTCAGGCTGAGCCGCTGCGCCGGATCGATATTCCAGACACCGCCGAGGTTGAAGGCGGTGTCGGAACTGCTGGAGCTGGCGCCGCTCAACGACTGGCTGACGCGGCTGGTGCGGACGCCGGCCTCCAGCTTGAGCTGGTCATCCAGTTGCCAGTCGACAAGGCCGAACGCCGACCACAGGTTCTCGCTGGCGTTGCGCAGGCTGTAGTTGCGATTGGCCGGCGTCTGCGTGGCGTCATAGCCGGTGACGTCGCGGCGGCCGAGGTACTCGACGCCGGCGTTGAAGGCCAGCGCACCGACCTGCCAGGTGTGCTGCGCGGTCAGGCCGTAATCGGTGCTCTCGATGTAGGCCCAGCTGTCCGGCGAGCCGGGACGCTGGTTGTAGGTCAGCAGTGACTGGTCGTGACCGGACAGGCGCAGGTCGAATCCGCCGGCATGGCTCAGGTGCAGGTTTGCCACCGTGTGGCGGTCTTCGGGATAGGTGGTGTCCCGCTGTGGGTAGCGGCTGTTGGACTTGCCGATATCGGTGGTGCGCGAAGGAATCAGCGAGGCCTCGAACAGGTAGTCGCCGAACAGGTGCTGCCACTGCAGGGTGGCGCTGTCACGGCGGTAGCTGGTGTTCAGGGGCGTGCCATCGGCGGCTTCGGTGTCGCCGGCGCGGCGGCGCGCGACGCCGATCGACAATGACTCGTTGCCATGCCCGGCCATCAGCAGGGTTTCGTCGCCGGAATCGGCATAACCGGCGGTGATCTCGCTGCCGTCGAACCAGTGCGGTGCGATCGAGATCGCGCCGCCGAGGGCACCCGGCCCGAAATGCACGGTGGCGGGACCGCGGGTCACGCTCATCGCGCCGAGCAGGGCCGGTTCCACGAACGAGATCGGCACGCCGGCACGGCGCTGCGCGGTGATCGGCATGCCGTCGAACAGCACCAGGATGCCGTTGGCGGTACTGCCGCGGATGGAGAAGGTTTCGAAGGCGCCGTTCTGGCCCGTGGCACCGACGCCGGGAATGCGGACCAGCAGGTCCTGCACGTCGACCTGGGCGCCGGGACTCTCGCGCCAGCTGATCTGGTCGGTGCTGAGGGTGTCGGGCACATCCGAGACGGTTCCTTGCGCCACGACCTCGACCTTGTCCAGTTCCCGCGCGGAATCCATGGATGTGCCGGCGGAGGCCCGGGCCGACATCGGCAGGGTCAACGTGGCGAGGGCGGTGAGCAGGGCGTGGGACAGGGGTTTCAGGCGCATGGTGCGGACACTTGGGGTGAAAGATCGCGGAGTCTAGAAGTGCCTGCCGGGCTTGGCATCCACCTCTGGTAGGAGGTCCGCGGCGGATCGAGGCGGTAGCCGATTGTTGCGGCCATGCCCGCTCGGGCTATGCTGGCCGCCGCTGCACGTCGGGTGCGGCGATTCCCGGGATGTCGGAGCGGTGGTGAAAGGTCTTCGTCTGCAGCTGGCTGTGTTCTACATACTGCTGTCGCTTCCGGCGCTGCTGCTGATCGAGCGGGCGGTATTCGGCTGGAAGTTCGAGAACATGCTGCGGCAGCTGGCCGACGGCCGCGTCGAAGCGCTCCTGCAGCACGAAGCCGTCTCCATCGACGAGGCAATGGCTGCCGGTGCACGCGAGGAAGAGCTGAAGTTGCGCCTGCAGCATCTGGTCCTGCGGCTTGAACGGCCGCGCGAAAGCCTGGGCACCTCGGCCGCCTTCGTCCTGCTGGAGCTGACGCCGCACCCGTTCGAGGCGCGGCTGCGCACCGCTTCCGGCGAACGGATCGCCGCCGACACCCCGCGGCAGGATGCGCCGGACTGGCTGCACCGCGCCTGGTCGATGCCCGTCCCCGATCGCGCAGGCCGCGAACCGTGGCAACTGGACGTCGACCTGGCCGTGCCGACGCCGTGGCGGTTGTCGCTGGAAGCAGTGAGTTTCGAGTGGCGGTTGGCGGTCGCCTATCTGGTCATTTTCCTGCTGGGCTCCGCCTGGTTCCTGCGCTGGCGCGTGCTCGGGCGTGTCTCGCGCATGGCGGAAGCGGCGGGCGCCTGGGCGCGCGGCGATTTCAGCGTGGCGCTGGCCGATCGCAACAGCGACGAGCTGGGACGTCTGGCGCAGGCGCTGGACCGCATGGCCGCGGATGTGCAGGCGCTGGTCGGAACCCGGGCGCGCCTGGCCAGCCTGGAGGAACGCCAGCGGCTGGCGCGCGACCTGCACGATACGGTCAAGCAGAAGGCGTTCGCACTGTCCTTGCAGCTGTCTGCGGCGCGCGACAGTGCCAGCGAAACCGCGCGGCAGCAGCGCCTGCAGGAAGCGCAGGGCCTGATGGCCGAGATCCAGCACGAACTGGCCGAACTGCTGCAGGACATGCGCGGCGAGCCTTCCGATGCCCTTGCGGAAGTGGACCTGGTGCCGGCACTGTCTTCGCGACTGGACGACTTCACGCGGCGAAGCGGTCTCGTCGGCGAGGCGGCACTGCCGGAATCGGTGGAGGTGCCGGCGGACACCGCTGATGCCGTGCTGCGCGTCTACGACGAGGCCCTCAGCAATGTCTGGCGGCACGCCGCTGCCCGGCACGTACGCGTGCAGCTGGCGCCGCTGCCGGAAGGCTGGGCTCTTAGCGTGGAAGACGACGGCCGTGGTCTGGGCGCTGCCAGCCGGGATGGAATGGGCATGAACAACATGCGCGAGCGCTCGCGGGCGATCGGCGCGCGCTTCGAAGTGCACGGAGGCGCCGGGGGCGGTACACGGCTGCTGCTGGTGTTCCCGGAAGGGATATCGAGGCCATGAGCACCACCCCGCTCAAGGTGCTGCTGGTCGATGACCACGCCGTGGTGCGCCAGGGCCTTCGCGCCTACCTGGAACTGCAACCGGGCATCGAAGTCTGCGCGGAAGCCGACAGCGCGCGCCAGGCCGCCGAACAGGCGCTGCGCTGCCAGCCCGACGTCGCCCTGGTCGATCTGGTCATGCCGGACGAAGACGGCCTCCAGGCCACGCGCCGGATCCGCAGCGTCAGTCCACGTACGCGTGTACTGGTGCTGACGTCGAGCCTCGGCCTTGACGACGTCCAGCCTGCGTTCGATGCCGGCGCATCCGGCTATCAGCTCAAGGAAATCGGCGGCAGCGAACTGCTCGACTGTCTGTGGCGGGTCGCACGCGGTGAACGCGTGCTGCACCCGCGCCTGGGCGCGAGCGCACCGCAGCCGCGCACCCGGAATGAATCCCCGTCCTCCGCCGTGGCCGCGCTCAGTGCGCGTGAACGCGAAGTGTTGCTGCTGATGGCCGAAGGCCTGTCCAACACCGAGATCGCCGAACGCCTGCAGATCGGCGAGGCGACGGTGAAGACGCATGTCGGCAACGTGCTGGGCAAGCTTGGCCTCTCCGACCGCACCCAGGCGGCGGTCTGGGCCTGGCGACAAGGCCTGGCGCGCTAGGCCGCAAGCCGATCGCGTCGCTGCGAAGCCTGAAGACCGGGTCGGCCCGCCGGCCTTCTTCCCTGGCACTGCTGGAATGCGCTGCGCCGACCCGCGTTTTCGCTGCGCCTCCGCGCTTCCCGTCCTGCCGGGTCGTCTGCAAGGCCCGTCGTTGGCCTGGCCGGGAAGCGGCGCTTTTCGGCGGCACTGGCGATGACGGGCGTGCTGCGGGAATGCCCCGCATTCCGATAGCGCGCTCGATCGCGGCGCACTGCCCTGCCCCTACTCGAAGCCGTCGGCGAAGATCACGTCACCCGCTTCGGTCGCCCCGATGTCGCAACCCGCCCCTTGCGGCCGAGGGTAGCCCCGCTGGTCGAACGGCGGGCAGAACCCCGCGTTGGCCGCGTCGATCGCAACGCTGTCCCCGGCGGGCATGAATGTCTGGGTCAGCCCGCCGTGATTCCCCAAGGCGCCGAGTGCGAGTGCGCTGGTACTGACTCCGACCATGTTGAGGCCGGTCGACAGACCACAGGTATTGCCCCCGTTCTCGATGTTGCCGATGCCGGAATCCACCGCACCCGTTCCGAGGTCGCAGGTGCCGCGCAGGATACTGTTGTAGATGCCAAGGACGTAGTCGGCATTGGCGCCGATGCCGCCGATCGCGGTGCCGGTCAGGCCGAGCGGATGCATGCCGTCAGCCACGATCGTGACATGCCGCAACACCAGCGTGGAACCGGACACACTGCTCCAGCCGATCGATCCGCCCCGTGCGCCACCGGGCATCCCGACGGCGGCCGCCGCAATGCTGTTGTTGGTGAACGTACTGTTCTCGATGATCAGGGAAATGTCCGAACCGCTGGCCAGCACCGCGCCACCGGCACTCGCGCTGCCGCGGTTGCCGGCAAAGGTGGAGCCGCTGACGCGCAGGTCGGAGCCCAGGCCCACGCGAAGCGCTCCAGGCATCGGGTTTCCAACGTCGCTGGTGGTGTTGTCGAGGAAATCGCTGCGAACGAGCGTCCCCTTCTTGTTCACGATCAGCAGGGGCTGGGCATTGTTCCGGTAGCGAAGCCGATCGATTTCGAGCTCACCCGTCACATCGGGAGCGAGGCCGACGATGCGCAGGCCGTCGCGGGTATCGAGCACATCGGTGCGAAGGATGACCACGGGATCGAACGTCGAGAAGAAGGCGCCGGACGCGCCATCCGGCGCAAGCGCGCCATCGATGACCGAGTCACGAAGCTCGACATAGGTATGGCTCACGTTCGCCGGGGGAACGTCGAACACGGCGACGTGCGCGGCTCGGCTGTCCGTCAGTGCGAACTTGTCCATGCCGACGCTCGCCACATATGCCGCGATTTCACTGTCGCCGATCCAGAACGAACCGGCCACGCCTCCAGGCCCGGGCCCGGCCCGCAACGTGCCCAAGGGGTTCGGCGCGACAACGTCGACAACACGCACTTCGCTGCCGCTGGCCGCGACCAGTTCCTGGCCGCCGAACGCATCGACCGTGAGTCCGTTGATCTCGAACGGGTGGTCGGATTCAACCGTCAACAGGTCGGTGAAGCCGTCTCCAATCACCTGCGTCTGCGTGCGCCCGGCACCCAGGATCCGCGTCGGACCGGTCACCTCCAGCGGCGTGTCGTTGATCTGGTAGCTGCCGGCTCCCAGGCGGATGTCGTCGTAGGTCGCCGGATCGGCATTCGCCGCCAGCACCGCTTCGCGCAGGGAGCAGTCCACCGGCGTGCACCCGTCCGGGACCGGATCGTCGAATCGCGTGACGAGAATCTCCTGCGCGTCCGCTCCAGGCGCTATCAAGAGAAGGGCGATGAAAACGAGACCCGGGAAACCCGGCGAGCTGGCCGACCGCATGCATGACTCCTTGGCTGATTTCCCGGACCACGGGAAAACGGAATCGCAGGGGCCACCGTGTGTGAGCGGACCTCGAAAAAGGTCCAATGCGCCACGGAGTCCCGCCCGGTGGAGCGGCGGCCGTGCTGAATCCGACGCGTCCGCAGAGCGGCCCGCGGCAAGCCTGTCAAACCCTTGCCTGTCAAACCCTTTCCCTATTCAACCGCCCGTCCCCTGTCGACGGAGTTTTTCTATCCCTGTCGCGATTTCAAGGACGAAAAAGGAAGTCCAGCTGGACAACCATGGCGGTCCGCGGTCGGAAAGCAGATCCACGGGAGAAGCACCTGGGATCAGCGTGCTTGACGAACGGCAACCGCCACCGCTTCGACTTTGTTCTGACGTTCGGTTGCCTTCTTCAGGACCACGGCATACACCTTCTTCTTCTCGGCTGCAGGCGCCGTCCGGATAAAATCCGAGAACGGGCTGGACTTGGCGGGTTTTGGCCGGAGAATGCGGGAGAACATGACGCCAATCTAAGGCAAACCCAGCAGCCGCTCAAGCTCGGCACGCCCCACCCGTTCAGGAATATGCGAGTCGATCTGGTCGATCCCCGCACGGTAGAAGCGGTTGCTGTTGTCATTGTTCTTCATTAACAGGTCCACCTGCATGACCGATCCAAATTCCCGCTTGATCCGGTTCACGACTTCCCGCGCACCGAAATACTGGTCTATGAAGGTCCGAAGTTCAATCCGGCGACCTTCGGCTGCTTCTCGGGCCTGGACAAACTTCCATGCCAGCATCGGCTCTTGGTAAACATACAGAATTTAGACAGGCCGCCCCGCACTCAGCGACCGCTGCACATTCTTGCGTGCCACCTCGTAGCTGGCAAAAGTACCATCCAGAACGAAGCTCAGGCGACGGCGAAATGCCTCGTCAAGCACGGCGTCAACGAGCGGAGAAACGGCCCGCTGGAACAGCCAGGCGTTACCACCCCTAAAGTCTGGAATCCGCTCACGCAATTCATCCGGATCGATGCGCAGAATGCGCCATTCCGGAAACCGTTCAATCAGCTCAATCGATGCTTCAGTCTTGCCAGCCCCAGGGGACCCGGCCATGAACACCGAAACCGGCTCCGCCTCTTCTTGATAAATGGACTTGTCAGTCAACTCGCGGGCGATCCGCTTGCGGTTGGCCCTGGCGAATGCCAACGCATCTTCGGCAATCTGGCTCTCGCTCGGATCCATGATGCCATTCTGTCTCTTTCATGGTCCCACGTCAGCTGTCGGACTCATTGTCAGAGGTTATGAGGCAACAGAAGGGTCACCTGCGAAGGCCATTCCTGCGTAAGGTCACGGGGAAACTAGCACCAGATCAGGATGGTTTCCCAGTCCAAACTGGGCGGCAGGGTTATGCTGGCACGACGTGCATCGTTGGTGAAACTGCTGATTCGTGATGGGAACCCCACGTTGCAGGGCAACGCGCACTACTCCAGCATGCATTGACGCCGCGCAGCCCTGCGACCGGCTGCGCCCACCGGGACACAGGACCGCCATGACCGAATCCACCCTCAGTGCGCCCGCCATTCCGTTCCAGCACAGCTACACCACGCTTCCCGATCGGCTGTGGGTGCCGGTGGACCCGACACCGGTATCGGCGCCGCGATTGCTGGTCCTGAATGAAACACTCGCGCACGAGCTGGGCATCGCGACGCAGCTGGGGTCGCCATTGGCGCCAGCGATGCTGGCGGGCAACGTGCTGCCGCCTGGTGCGAAGCCCATCGCGCTGGCCTACGCCGGTCACCAGTTCGCCCACTTCGTGCCACAACTGGGTGATGGCCGGGCCATCCTGCTGGGTGAACTGCGGGATGTCGCCGGTCAGCGTCGCGACGTGCAGCTCAAGGGCGCGGGACCCACGCCCTTCTCGCGCGGCGGCGATGGCCGCGCCGCCATCGGGCCGGTGCTGCGCGAATTCCTCGTCAGCGAGGCGATGCATGCGCTGGGCGTGCCGACCACGCGTTCGCTGGCAGCGGTGACCACGGGCGAGGCGGTGTGGCGTGAAGTGCCGCTGCCCGGTGCGGTCCTGGCAAGGGTCGCCGCCAGCCATCTGCGCGTGGGCACCTTCCAGTTCGCCGCCGCCCGCAACGATATGGAGTCACTGCGCGCGCTCACTTCGTATGCGCTCACACGGCATTATCCGGACCTGGCGGATTCCGCACGACCGGCGCTGGCGCTGCTGCGCGCGGTCGGCGAACGCCAGGCCGCGCTGGTCGCCAGCTGGATGCATGTCGGATTCATCCATGGCGTGATGAACACCGACAACAGCTCGATCTCCGGGGAGACCCTGGACTATGGCCCCTGCGCGTTCCTGGACGAATACGATCCCGGCAAGGTGTTCAGTTCAATCGACCGCCGCGGGCGCTATGCGTTCGCCAACCAGGCGGTGATCGCGCACTGGAACCTGGCGCGACTGGCCGAGTGCCTGCTGCCGCTGATCGACAGTGACGATGACATCGCGCTCGACATGGCCGACGAAGCGATCAGCGAGTTCCCACTGCGATTCAGGCAGCGCTGGCTGGACGGCATGCGTGCCAAACTGGGACTGTCCTCGAGCGAGGAGGGCGACGAGGCACTGGCAAACGACCTGCTGACGGCCATGCAGGCGGCAGGCGCCGATTACACCGTCGTATTCCGCTCTCTCTCGGCACTGGCCGGCGATACAGGGGCATCCGGAAATCGAGGCGCCGACCTGCCATCGTCCGCGGACTTTGATGCCTGGCTTGCGCGCTGGCGCGAGCGCTGCGCACGCGACCCGCTGGCGTCCGCAGGGCGTGAAGCGAAAATGCGCGCCACCAATCCGGCCGTCATCCCGCGCAACCACCTCGTTGAGCAGGCGCTGGCATCGGCGGCCGAAGGCGACCTCGCCCCGTTCCATGCACTGCTTGCCGCGGTACGACGCCCCTTCGACGATGACGCCGCGACCCGCCCGTACATGCAGCCGCCGCAACCGGATCAACGCGTGACCAGAACCTTCTGCGGCACCTAGACCCGACCGCACCCACACTCTTCAACGAGCCGGGTGTCCAGCCGGCACATCACGGTGGCAGCAATAACACACGGCGCAACCGCCCCCGCCTTCCCTCCAGCGATGGAACGCCGATGTCGCGGTCACCTCCCCCCCATCGCCAAAACCGCCGGACAACCGATCACCCCAAACCCGTCACACCCGCGAAGGCGGGTGTCCAGTCATCCTCGCCACGGAGAGCAAAGAAAACGCGGCCAAACAGCACCCACCTTTCCCCAGCGACGGGGATGCGATGACAAGGTCTTCACTCCGCGCATCGCCGAGACCGCCGGACAACCGATCGCCCCCAAGCCCGTCACACCGCGAAGGCGGGTGTCCAGTCATCCTCGCCACGGAGAGCAAAGAAAACGCGGCCAAACAGCACCCACCTTTCCCCAGGGACGGGGATGCGATGACAAGGTCTTCACTCCGCGCATCGGCCGAGACCGCCGGACAGCCGATCGCCCCCAAACCCGTCACACCCGCGAAGGCGGGTGTCCAGTCATCCTCGCCACGGAGAGCAAAGAAAACGCGGCCAAACAGCACCCACCTGTCCCCAGGGATGGGGATGCGATGACAAGGTCTTCACTCCGCGCATCGCCGAGACCGCCGGACAACCGATCACCCCAAGCCCGTCACACCCGCGAAGGCGGGTGTCCAGTCATCCCGCCACAGAGAACGAAGAAAACGCGGCCAAACGGCACCCACCTGTCCCCAGGGACGGGGATGCGATGACAAGGTCTTCACTCCGCGCATCGCCGAGACCGCCGGACAACCGATCACCCCAAGCCCGTCACACCCGCGAAGGCGGGTGTCCAGTCA
>NZ_SMAF01000001.1:358262-365010 GCF_004343305.1 Pseudofulvimonas gallinarii
GATGCGATGACAAGGTCTTCACTCCGCGCATCGCCGAGACCGCCGGACAACCGATCACCCCAAGCCCGTCACACCCGCGAAGGCGGGTGTCCAGTCAATCCGCCACGGGATAGGAATAAAGGCCGGCGAAACCGCACCGCCCTTTCCCTTCAGTGATGATGATTGTGATGACGATGGTGACCGTGGTGATCGTGCGAATCGCCGTACCCGCGCAGCTGCACGTAGCGCTCGACCTGCTCGGCAGTGAGCACGTCACGCTGCGCGACATGGGCGTTCAGATGCACCGCACGCAGCCGTGCCTCAAGGGCGCCGATCGACTGCACCAGCTCATCGACACGCGACGTACTCGCCTCGCCGGAGCGGAACAGTGCATCCAGCTCTGTCTCGGCCGCCACCAGTTCCGCCCCCAGTGCCTTCGCGTTCGAGACCACTTCCGCCCGAAGCGCACGCGTTGCTTCGACCTGCTCGTCACTGAGGCCCAAATCCGCCGCCAGTTCCAGCACATGCATGGGCCCGGGATAGCGGTTGAGCTCGGCTGCCTTCGCTAGTCCCAGGCCCGCACCGGCGAGCAGACCGGCAACACGCTCCGGCGACAACGCTTTGATTTCCCGCGTCTGCTCACCGGCATAGGTACTGGGTGTTTCGGTGGCCGCCGTCGTCGTCGACACGGCCAACAACATCATCAGAAAAGTCGTCTTCATATCGCGAATGTTAGCGGAAGCGCCAGGTTTTCACGGCGCGGGTACGGACAATCAAATGACGGCACGAGGCAAGGGTCAGGCGCGACCGCGGCGGTCGTTGCCATGGCGCATGACGGCACACCGCAGTACGCGGCAAAACCTTGAACCGTGCACGACGACGCGAAGACTGGACACCCGCCTTCGCGGGTGTGACGGCCGGGTTGCTGACCGGTTGTCCCGCGAATCGGCGCTTCGCTCTGGGCTTCACCGGAGGGGGGGGGGGGGGGGCAATAGACCTGGGATGTGCCTCACCACTACTGAGCCTGCGATCAGGCTGCTACAGAACACAGGCGACCTCGCTTCACAACGATGACGGCTCCCGATCAGCTCCCTGACATCGCCTATCCGACATGACCGCACACAACCGACCGCCCACCATGCCCCGACCAGCACACCGACCGCCCAACCCAGAACAGGGCCGCAGCACCCGAACCGCACGACCGAACCGCAACCGCAAATCCGACCGCACACCCGACCGCACACCCGACCGCACACCCGAACCGGCACACCCGAACCGGCACACCCGACCGCACACCCGAACCGGCACACCCGAATCGGCACACCCGAATCGGCACACCCGAATCGGCAGACCCGAAACGGCACACCCGTACGGGGCAGACGCCTTCCGGCACCGGGGAATGGGCATTGCGGAACTGGCATTGCGGAATCGGCACCGGAGGCAGCACCGCGAAATCAGTGTCCCGAAATCGGCGAAGCCGATGTCGCCGAACTGGCCACCCAGCGACGCAGCCCGACTGACACCGCTACCCTGAGCCGCTGGCCAGGCGCCGCTCATCCGCCCGTTCGTCGTTCTGTTCACGCAACCTGGCCGATAGTAGGCCGGCGAGTCCCCAGCAGGAGATGGAAATGCCGAACAACTCCGCCGCAGGTACCTGCGACGTCGCCGTGGTCGGCGCCGGCCCGGGTGGGCTGACCGCCGCCACCTACCTGGGCCGCTTCCTGCGTGACTGCCGGGTATTCGACGGCGGCGACAGCCGCGCCCGATGGATTCCCGAGAGCAACAACTGCCCCGGCTTTCCCAACGGCGTGGCCGGTCCGGAACTGCTGCGTCGCATGCGGCAACAGGCACTCGACGCGGGCGCACGATTCGAGCAGGCGAAGATCGACCGGATCGAGGCGCCTTCGGAACCCGAAGGTGTCTTCGTGCTGTCCTGCAACACGCGGCAATGGCAGGCGCGCTGCGTCATCCTCGCCACCGGCATCGTCGACAAGCTGCCGGACCAGCCGTGGATCGCCGAAGCGATCGCCTGCGGCGCCATCCGGCTGTGTTCGGTCTGCGACGCCTTCGAAGCGCGCGACACCTGCCTCGGCGTCTACGGTCCGGCAGCCGAAATCGGCTCGCATGCCCTGTTCCTGCGCGCCTACAGCAACCGTGTCCACCTGCTTCCCAGCGACGACACCGACGGCGGCGAAGGCTACCGACGCGCCCTGGAAGCGGGCGTCCAGCAGCTCGCGCCCAAGGTGATGCTGGAATTCGACGGACACCGATGCAGCGCCACGTCAGCCGATGGCACGCGCCTGGTGTTCGATTCGATCTATCCGTTCATCGGCGGCCGCACCGACACCCGACTCGCCGTCGAGGCAGGCGCCACCCTCTCCGACACCGGCGAGATCATCGTCGACCGCCACCAGATGACCGCGCAACCCGGCCTGTTCGCCGTCGGCGACGTCGTCAGCGGTCTCAACCAGATCTCAGTGGCCGTCGGCCATGCCGCCATCGCCGCCACCCGCATCCACGCCATGCTCCCGATCGCCCCACGCTGATCGGGCCACGCTGATCGGGCCACGCTGATTGCGCCACGCTGACTGAGCCACGCTGACTGGGCCACGCTGACTGGGCCACGCTGACTGGGCCACGCTGACTGGGCCACGCTGATCGGGCCGCGCTGATCGGGCCGCGCTGATCGGGCCGCGCTGATCGGGCCGCGCTGATCGGGCCACGCTGATCGGGCCACGCTGATCGGGCCACGCTGATTGCGCCACGCTGATTGCGCCACGCTGACTGGGCCACGCTGACTGGGCCGCGCTGATCGGGCCACGCTGATTGCGCCACGCTGATTGCGCCACGCTGATTGCGCCACGCTGACTGGGCCACGCTGACTGGGCCGCGCTGATCGGGCCACGCTGATCGCCTCATCACCGCCCGAAGATCGCTGCCACCTGATTCCGGCATCGGCGCAGAAAGAAGAACGGGGCCGGTATGACGGGCCCCGTTCGATCAGCACCGGATTGTCCGTTTACGGCGCGCGGATGTGGGCCATCCGCGCGTCCGGGCATCAG
Source organism: Pseudofulvimonas gallinarii (assembly GCF_004343305.1). Classification (GTDB taxonomy): domain Bacteria; phylum Pseudomonadota; class Gammaproteobacteria; order Xanthomonadales; family UBA2363; genus Pseudofulvimonas; species Pseudofulvimonas gallinarii. The sequence continues at coordinate 361,304 of NZ_SMAF01000001.1, forward strand.
CGCAGCTCGAAGCCGTCCTTGAAGATCGTGTCGTCCGGGGCGGTCGGCAGCGGCCAAACCCAGACCCCGCGACCGCGCGTGAACACGGCCAGCGTGGTGAAGCCGCGGTCGATCGCCATGTCCCAGATCATCACGCGCGGCAGACCGTTGTCGAAGCGGTGCCACACCGGCGTCTCGGCGTCGACGTTGTCGGTGTAGTACAGGCCCCAGTCCGAACCGGCGAAGACCTGGCCCGGCTGGTGCGGATTGACCGCCACCGCGTTGAAGGGGATGTTCGGCAGGTTGCCGCTGACATCACGCCAGGCGAACGTCGAGCAATGTGCCGTGCAGACCACCTGGTAGACATGGCCCGGCGTCGCGGGCGTGTTCTGGTCGAAACCGCCGAGCACGGCGTAACCGGTCGCGCCGGCGCCCGGGTTGGTCGCCGAGTCCACGTCGATGGCCACGTCCATGACCGGACGGTTCGGCAGCACCGCGTTGCCGTCGGTCAGGTTGACCCAGGTGGCGCTGTTGGCGGTGCCCTGGTTCAGCCCGTAGCCGTACTGCACGTTGCCGTCATTGGTGCCGGCGATCGCCACCGATGGCGTGCTCGTCGCATGCGCAAGCTGGTTGATGAAGGACCGGTTGCCCAGCGTGCCCTTGGTCAGGTGCGGGCTGTTGGCGTACCAGCTCGTACGTGGAATCGCGCCGGTCAGGGTTTCCCACACGCGCGTCGTGCCGGCGATCATGTAGGTGCAGCCCTGCGCGGACGTGCAACCGCTGCCGGGTTCGTCGAGTTCGCCATAGCGGTACAGCTCGAACGGCATGATGAAGCTGAGCGTGTCACCACCCCAGCCCGACGGATACGCCGCCGACGGCGAGCTGTTCGGCCCGCTGGTCGAGACCACGATGGCGCCGTTCTGGCTGGAGTAGTACCAGCGGTTTTCCAGCACCGGCTCGATGCGCGTGAAGATGCCGTCGCCGCCGTTGCGCACGGTCCACTGCGCCGGTCCGGGCTCGCCGCTGTTCCAGCGCGCCCACGAGCTGCCATTGTCCTGCGCACCCGCGCTGGCGCCCGGCAGCGGCGAATCGGCGAAGTTGCCGGAGATGTCGCCCGAATACAGTTCGATCGAACCGATGGTCTGGTTGAGCGAGATGTAGGTCGGCCGGTTCGCCGCCGAGGTGCCACCCGATCCGAAGCGGATGTTGGACGTGTAGTACACGCCACCGTCGCCACCGACCAGCACCTTGTCGCTGTCGTAGTTGCCACCGCCGCTGGGCAGGTAGGCGCGCGCGTGCTGGTCGACATGGACGTTGCCGTTGCCGTAGCCGCAGGTGATGTTCTGGAACGAGGTGCCGCCGTTGGTGGATCGATACACGTCGACGCCGCTGAGCAGCACCGTCTCCGGATCGTTCGGATCGACGGCCAGGCCGGCGTCGTACCACATCTGCGAACCGCCGGCGCTGGCGGACGGGCAGCCACTGGCCTGCACGCCCGAACCGGTCGCCGTCTGCGTCCAGCTGTCGCCGCCGTCGTTGCTGCGCCACACGCCCAGCACGTTGCTGCTGGTCGCGTGCGCGCCCATGGCGTAGAGGATGTCGGGGTTGGTCCGCGCAACGGCCAGCTCGATCCGGCCCAGCGTCTTGCCGGACGGATTGCCGTTGCCGGTACCCGCCGGCCAGCCGTTCGCCAGCAGTGTCCAGTCACCAGTCGCGGGGCAGCCGGTGGCCGGCAGCGTGGCGCGGTAGACGCCGTTGGCGCCAAGGTTGGCGAGGTCAGGCTGCACCGTGGTCGGGTTGCCGCGCGTGCCGACGGCCGCGATCAGGCGGACCTGGCCACCGATGGCGTGCGCGACCAGCCCGGTGATGTCCTGGCGCTGGCTGGCGTGCGTATTCGTGTAGCACGGACCGGTCCAGTCCACGCCGCCATTGTTCGAGACATAAAGGCCGGTCTTGGTGCCGACGACCAGGGTGTCCGGATCCAGCGGACTGGAGACGATCTTGCCCACCGCCTGGTACTGCGGGAATCCCAGCGATGCCGACGGCGGGTAGAACGGCGTGAACACGTCCTCGCCCAGCACTTCCCAGGTCTCGCCGCGATCGACGCTCTTCAGGATGCCGGCGGAACCGAACGAGAAGGAGCCGTAGCGCAGGTCGCCAGTACCGGCATAGACGATGTCCGGGTTCGAGGGCTCGATGTAGAGCTCGCCGATCGCGATGCTCTTGATGTCCGGCTGGTCGGTGACATTGCGCCAGGTCGTGCCGGCATGGCAGCAGTTGGTCGATTTCCAGACACCACCGCCGTCGGACGCGGCGTAGACGGTGTGGAACCCGCTGCCGTCGGGCCCGCGCGGATCGACCGCGATGACATTGGTGCGCCCCGACACCAGGCCGTAACTGCCGTTCATCAGGGGCAGCGGCCCAAGGAAGGTCCAGCCCGCCGGATCCAGCGCCAGCGGCGAGTCCGCAGAGCGCCTGGCCAGTTTCTCGCCAGCCGGTACGCCAGAGAGCACAGCCAGGTCCTGCGGCTCCGCCTCGGTGTACCAGTCCGGGCTGAAATGCATCGTCGGATAGGCGACGCGATGCGCCCAGAAATCGCCCTTCATGGGCTTCGACGGCCGCATCGGCGAAGCATCCGCCTCCATCTTCTTGACGTCGTAACGCGTTGCGCATCCGCCCGCGATGGCCGCGACCAGCGCGACCGTCGCCGCGGGCAACAGAACTCGATGATGCATTGACTCCTCCCTCCCGGATTGACCTGCCCCATGCCTACCAGTGACCACCGGCAAGGCCCAGGCTCGAAGGGTATCGTGGCGGCGGGGTTTTTGCTGCGGTTGCGGGCAACGGACCGGGATGGCGGAATGCGGCCGCCTGCTGGGATGGCGCCCTACCCGACTGCGTCCCGGCTCGCGGCGTTGGCACAGGCATGCGTCGACCGGGACACGGCGACATGTCTTCGAAAATGTCCATGCCACCGTTTCTTCAGCGGCTCTGGATGGATATCCTGGTACCGACATGCCAAGGATCAGGCTCACGGCGGACCTTCCCTATGAAGTCGGCGCGCTCTATAGCCGCCGGGAAGACATCCACGGCCGCCTGGGCGGCCAGCGCCAAGGTGGTATTTCAACCCCAATCAAGTCACCGTTCGTAGTGCTCTTCACTGGCGAGGCGGGAGCCCAGCATGGCTACCATGACCACTGGGAAGAAGAGAACGGAGAAAGTATCCTCCACTATTACGGAGGGGGGCAAGAGGGTGACATGCAGGATGTCCGGGCCACCGTGCCATCCGCGGACATGTTGCAACAGGCCGGCGCTTGCTCCTCTTCCAAAGTATGGGCAAAGGTCAGCCGTATCGCTTCCTTGGCGAGTTCAAGTTCCTGGCTGCTTACGCCCGACATGATGTGCCCGATACAAGGGGCAGGCCAAGGAAAGCAATCGTCTTCAAGCTCCGGCCCGTGGACGATGAGTTCGATCCCTTCCAGAAGGAGCGCGACGAATCGCGCTCATTGATCGATCTTTCGGCGACCGCATCGCGTCAATTGACCGAAATCCGCCTTACTGATCAGTCAGAAATATAGGCGACACTTGGATGCCCGAAGAACGAGCGCACCAGGTCGGGCCGGAGCTTGATGTCGGACAGTTGCGCATGGACCCGATCGGCCAGCTTCTCGCCACTACGCAGCGGGCTTCGCGCGACCCCGGTTCGCTTGGTGTAGCTCCAGACAAGC
>NZ_SMAF01000002.1:0-80128 GCF_004343305.1 Pseudofulvimonas gallinarii
AACAACGCGGCCGAGAACGCCATCCGGCCCGTCGCGTTGGGCCGCAAGAACTGGCTGTTCGCCGGCTCAGAGCAAGCCGGCTGCCGGGCCGCAGCGATCATGAGCCTGCTGGCCACCGCCAAGGCCAACGACATCGACCCGCATGCCTGGCTCACCGACACCCTCACGCGTCTGCCCACCACGCTCGATCGCGACATCGACCCGCATGCCTGGCTCACCGACACCCTCACGCGTCTGCCCACCACGCTCGATCGCGACATCGACTCGCTGCTCCCGCTGCGACAACACTGATCGATTCGCCGCAACAAGGTGTCACCGCCGGACGCTTACGATGCACCGCGGTCGATGGCTCAGGACAGCTCCTGGGCGATGCTCGCCTCGATGGCGTCGAGGTCGGGAATGTGGGCGTCGGATTCGTCGACAGTCATGCGCACGCTCATCGCGATGCCCGGACGCTTTTCGGCGACGGTATCGATCTGCAATGTTTCCGGGCCGATGACGGTGAGCTTCGGGAAACCCTGCGTCAGCACCGCGACGTACGGAATGCTGGCGTCACCGCTGAGACCCTTGAGGATCGCGATCTTGACGTTGAGCAGGCTTTCGCGCCCGGCGAAGCCAGCATAAGCCGCCATCGATATCAGCGGCAGCTTGTAGTTGCGCCAGTTGACCTTTCCAAGCAGCCAGGTCGCCTTGCTGGCCACCGGGTCCGGGCTCACGAAGGTGATCACTTCGGCGATCACCGCATTCGGGAGCAGCAGGCGTGTTTCCGTGATCGGAATCAGCACGCCTCGTAGGTCGGAACGTATCTCATCCATGGTTGGTCCGTCCGGTTAGGCTTGTGCCACGCGCCGTTCTTCGAGGAGTTCCGCCACGGCCTTGAGCATGTCGGCCTCCTGGTACGGCTTGCCCAGGTAGCGGTTGACGCCGATCTCGAACGCGCGGGCGCGATGCTTCTCGCCCATGCGCGAGGTGATGACGATGATCGGCACGGACTTGAAGCGGTCGTCCGCGCGCATATAGCCGGCAAACTCGTAACCGTCCATGCGCGGCATCTCGAGGTCGAGCAGGATCACGTCCGGCACGCGCTCGTTGACCTGCTCCAGCGCGTCCATGCCGTCCTTCGCCGTCGCCACCTCGTAGCCTTCGCGCTCGAGCACGCGGGCGCTGACCTTTCGCATCGTGATCGAGTCGTCGACCACCATGACGACCGGACGCTGGCGGACCACCGGCTGCGGCACGATCTGTACCGGCGCATCGCCCTTTTCGCGCAGTGCGGCGGCGCGACGGAGCAGCGCGGCGACGTCGAGGATCACGACCACCGCACCGTCGCCGAGGATAGTCGCGCCAAACACGCCCGGAATGCGGGCCAGTTGCGGTCCGACCGGCTTCACGACGATTTCGCGACCGCCCAGCAGCGCATCGACGCGCAAGGCGACGCGCAGGTCACCGGCGCGGATCATCAACAGCGGGACCTGTGCCGTGTCGTCGGTGGCCCCGGCGGTCATGTTCAGGACGTTGTCGAGCTCGTAGATCTCGTAGTCCTCGCCCGCGTAATCCACCTTAGGACGGGGATCCTGTACCCGCTCCTTGTAGTTGGCACCGGACAGACGGACGATGCCCTGGACGCCGGTCATCGGGATGGCGAAGGTGTGGTCGGTGACCTTCACCAGCACCGCCTGGCTCACCGCCAGCGTGTACGGCAGGCGGACCCGGAACAGCGCACCCTTGCCGACCGTCGATTCGATCGTCAGGCTGCCGCCGAGCTGCTTGATTTCACTGGCGACCACGTCCATGCCGACGCCGCGGCCGGCGTACTGGGTCAGCTCGCTGGCCGTGGAGAAACCGGCCTCGAGGATGAAGCCATAGAGGTCGCGATCGCTGAGGTCGGATTCGGCACTGAGCAGGCCACGCTCCACGGCGGTCTTGCGCACGCGCTGCGGATCGATGCCGCGACCGTCGTCGGAAACCTCGATCAGCACTTCGGTCGCCTCGCGGGCGACGCGGATGCGGATCTGGCCTTCCTCGGCCTTGTTGCCGGCGCGACGCTGTTCCGGCGTCTCCAGGCCGTGGACCAGCGCGTTGCGCAGCATGTGCTCGAACGGTGCGGCCATGCGCTCCAGCACGCCACGGTCGAGCTCGCCCTGTGCGCCGTCAACCTCCAGGCGCACGCGCTTGCCCAGCGCGTCGGCTTCCTGGCGCACCAGGCGGCGCAGGCGCGGCAACAGGCTCTCGAAGGGCACCATTCGCGCCCGCATGAGGCCTTCCTGCAACTCGGCACCGGCGCGCGACTGCTGCAGGAGCAGCGATTCGGCCAGGCGCGTGTGTTCGTCGAGCAGGCCCTGGATCGACTGCAAGTCAGACATCGACTCGGCGAGGGCGCGTGACAGCTGCTGCAGCTGCGAGAAGCGGTCCAGCTCCAGCGGGTCGAATCCGCTGCTGCTGCTCTGCTCCTGGACGCGGACTTCACGCGAGAGGATCTGCGTTTCCGCCTCGATCTCCAGCTTTCGCAGCTGCTCGCGCAGACGCAGGACGGTCTGTTCGAATTCTTCCAGGCTGAAGCGGAAGGCGCCGACCTGCTGCTCGAGGCGGGTGCGGATGATGCCTACCTCGCCGGCGAGGTTGACCAGGGAGTCGAGCTGGTCCGCGCGCACGCGCACGAATTCGGTGACCTGGGCTTCCGGGACAGCCGCTTCGGGCTTGGCTTCGGTATGGATGTTGATCTGCGCCGGCCGATGCCGAGTGATGTGCGGGGACAGGTCCACCACCGGTTCGGCAGGCGCCTTGGCAACGACCGGGGCTTCCTGCTCCACCTGTGGCGTGTCGATCGGCGCGGCGGCTTCTTCGGCCTGCGCCGGAGCGGCCTCCGCTTCGACTTCCATCGTGAAGCCCAGCATCGAAGGCTTCTCGACACCGGGGAAGATCAGGTAGTTGAGCTGGTCGAGGCAACGGCCCAGCAGCGCGATGTCGGCGTCGCCAAGCTGGCGCATGTCGTTGTTGGCCGACTCGAGCAGAGACTCCATCGCGTGGCCGAGTTCCCCGGCATCGGTGAAGCCGGCCATGCGCGCACCGCCCTTCAGCGTGTGCAGTTCGCGCGCCAGTTCCTGCGACAGGGCGGCGGCACCCATGCGTTCACGACCGGCCAGGTGCTGCTCGCAGCGATCGAGGATTTCGCGTGCTTCCTCGCGGAACAGTTCGGCCAGGTCCGGATCGACCTCGTTCAAGGCATGGACGTCGGCCATGACGGCCAGCATCGCGCGCAGCGCATTGCGATCGGCGCTGCCCGGCGCGATGTCGTTCTGCGCCGAATCGTCGGGAATCGCAGCAACGACCGTTGTCGCCGCAGGCGCCGGCGGCTCGACCGTGGCCGGTGCTTCCGGCTCGGCTCGCACCAGCGACGGGATTTCCGCCGAATAGCTGCTGGCCGGAACCTCTTCCGGTGTCTCGGACACGACCAGCGGTTCCAGCTCCGGCACGTCTTCCAGGCCGCTGGGAACGCTTTCCGTTTCCGTTGCGGCGGTGTCGCCGTGGAACCATTCCTCGCCGGGCCGCAGTTCGCGCAGTTCGCCGGTCAGCTGCGCCAGGCGTTCACCCAGTTCACCGGCGGACGGAATCGCCGTGCCCCGCTCAAGGTGCTGCATGGCCGCGGCCAGCCAGCGGCTGGAGGCGGCAATGGCGTCGTGGCCGTCGGTGATCGGCGCGATGCGCAGGCCACGCAGGCGGCTGACATAGCCTTCTAGCACGGAGGTCAGCTCGGTGACCTGCGGCAGGTCGACGGCACCGAAAGCGCCATTGAGGGTGTGCACCGCGCGCACGAGATGCTCCGGCACGATGGCCAGTGCACTGTTGCTGCGCGAGTCATGCAGATAGGTTTCAATGACGCCGAGGTGGCCGGCGACTTCACTGCGGAGGATGTCGAGCAGCACCGGATCCAGCGGCGGGAACTCGCCGTCGTCCGCGGAACCCGCATCGGTCGCCTCACGCGCCGGCTCGATGGCGGCATCGTCAATCGTGCCATCGATTGTTTCGAAAGCGGGCGGGACCGCCGTCGTCCCGTCGTCGTCGGCCGCATCAGCGACCGACCCGGCAAACGCGGGCGCCTGCGATGTAACGTCGCCGGAGAGGTCACCAGTCGAGTCAAGGGTCCACTCACCGGTTTCGATGGCCGGCAGCTCGTCACCCGCCAGTTCGCCGTCAGCGGCGGTCGCGAACGACAGCTCTTCGCCGGCTTCCTGCGCAGGGGTCTCGATGACGGTCTCCGGCACCGACCATTCGATGCCATCGGAAGCGGAATCCGCGGCCACCGGCCCGCTGGCGGCTTCTTCGACGGCGTCCTGCGCGGGTGCAACGTCGACCGTCTCGGGCACGGCCGCTTCAACCTCGACCGGTGCCGCGACTTCGGGCGTCTCCACCGGCGCCGCCTCGGTCTCGACCGGCGACGCGACGGGCGTCGTGGCCACCGCTGCGGCGGCCGCCGCGGCGGAAAGCGGCGCGCCGCCGTCGGCCAGCAGTTCCGCATTGGCCATGATCAGCGCGATATTGCGGCGCGGCGTGATGTCGCCGCACAGCGCGGCGTGGAATTCCGGCAATGCCGCAGTGGCCTGCTCGACCACCTCGAGGATCGGCAGCGACGCGGGGCGATTGCCGTTGAGCACGCGGTTGAGCAGGTTCTCGATCAGCCAGGCGAACTCGCCAAGCAGGCGCGCACCGACCATGCGGCCGCTGCCCTTGATCGTGTGGTACGAGCGACGGATGGTGCGAAGCCGCTCGAGGTCTTCGATGTTGGCGCGCCAGAACGGCAGGTTCTGGTCGAGGCTGGCCATTTCCTCCGTCAGCTCGTCGAGGAAGGTACCGCGGATTTCCTCGTCCATGCCGGAGGCTTCGTCGAACGAGTAGCCGAGCGTCGCCACCATTTCGCTGAACCGCTGCAGCGTCGGATCGGCCGGTGCCGAACCGCTGTCGGCGGTCGCTGCCGGCGCCGTTGGTTCCTGTGCCGCCACTTCGGTGGGCTGGCTCGGCGTCTCCGGCCGCGCGGTCGCGACGGCATCGGCGGCCTTGGCCGTGAGGGCACCCTCGCCGTCGTCGTTGAACAGTTCGTGCAGGCTGATGCGCGACGGCCAATGGCCCAGGCGCGACAGGGCGTCCGTGACCGCCTGCAGGCGATCCTCGCCATGACCCTGGTGGTCGGCGACGAGTTCGAGGTAGTACTCCAGGCCGCTGAGCGCGTCGGCGAAGGCGTCGACTTCCTCGGCGGCCAGCGTTGCCGGATCCAGCTCGCCGTGCAGGTAACCGGCGATGGCCAGGATGCGGTCGGCGGCGGACGAGAACTCCAGCAGGCGCAGTGCGCCGGCGACATCGCGCAGCTGCACCACGGCGGCCTGCTTGTGCGTGCTGCCCGGCGGCGAAGTCAGGTGCGCGAGGAACAGTTCCTTGGACTGCTGCAGGTTGTTGGCGGCTTCACGCAGCACCGCCTGGACCAGCCGGCGACGCTCGCCGTCGCTGCCGGCAGCGGCGCCACCACCGCCTTGCGCACCCATCTGTTCGCGGTGCATCTGCAGCGAGCTTTCAACCTTGAGCAGGCCGCCAGCGATATCCAGCAGCACCTGTTCGCTGGCTTCGCCACCGGCGGCGATCTGCGCCAGTGCGGCGCGTTGTGCCTGCACCTGGCTGCGCTCGATGCCCATGCCGACCATGCCGAGCGTGTCGGCGACGCGGTCGAGGACTTCCAGCTCCGGCTGCAACGAATCGCCATCGCTTCGGCTGCCACGCAGGTAGAGGTCAAGCGCGTCCTTGACCCGCATCAGCTCTTCTTCGAGCGCACCGACGACGCTGCCCAGCAGGCTGCTGTTGCGGCCGGACATCGCGCCGCGTGCATCATCGACTTCCTGTTCGCTCGGTACCAGGTCGGTGAGGCCGAACACTTCCTGCACGCGGCCGATACGGTCGCCGGCGCCGGCCTGGGCGGCGTAATACAGCAGGTTGCGCAGCAGTTCGCTGGGCGGATTCTGGCCGTAGAGCACCTCGCCCTGGTCAATCAGGCGCTTGATCTCGCGATCCAGGCGACCGTACAGCAGCTTCGTCGAAATGCTGGCATCGAGCCCGTGCGCACGCATGGCGTCGCAGATGGCCCCGGCGACCCACCACAACTGGCGCGCCTGGCGCACCGAGATCACCTCGAGCAGGCGGTCGCAGATGCCGGTCAGCTTGCCCAGCGCGGCGTGGTTGTCCTGGCCGCGGAACCACTGCAGCAGCGCGAACTGCCAGTCACGGCGCAACGCGGTGAGCTGCTTCTCCAGCTCCGAACCGGACACGCGCGCTTCCGGCCGCGGCAGGTCGGAAGGCAGCTCCGGATCGGTCGCCGGAATAAGCAGCACGCTCTCGCTGAGGAGCTTCTCGCCGCGGCAGGAGCGCAGGTCGTTGAGCAGCGGCAGCAGTACGATCGGAATGTCGCGGTAACCGCTCTGCAGGCGATCCAGGTAGTCCGGGAGCTGCAGGATGGCGCGCAGCAGGCTGGTCAACGCGTCCTCGACGCGCTGCACCTTGCCCTCGGTCAGGTCGGTGACCAGCCGCTCCATCTCCTCGGCGACCAGGGCGGCGCCGTAGAGCTCCAGCATGCGCAGGCCACCGAGCACTTCGTGCAGGGCCGCCAGCGCGACGCCGGCACCATCGCCGCTGAAGTTCTCCTCGGCATAGCGCTCCAGGGCCTCACCGGCACGGGTCAGGCTGGCGTCAATTTCCGGCTTGAGCCAAGCCAGGCTGGTCTGGTCGATTCCGCTGTCTGGACGCATCACGCAGTCTCTCTGGTTCGGCCGACGTCAGGCGATGTTGTCGTACTGGTCGTCTGACAGCACGATCCCTTCGACACCCGAGTGTGTTTCGTCGTAGGTATCCGTCACGTTGCTCGGCAGCTTGAAGTCCGCGACCGAACGGCGCAGTTCGGCGGCCAGCTCGGCGAGCTTGCCGACCGAACGCGCGGTACTGGCGGCACCCGTCGCGGTGTCGCCGGTGAAGCCGCGGATCGCGTCCATGGTGCCGGCGATTTCGGATGCACCGCGCGACTGCTGCTGCGATGCTTCGGAGATGCCGGCGATGAGTTGCGCCAGTTCCTGCGACACGCTTTCGATCTGGCTCAGGGCGCGACCCGCGTTCTCCGCGAGTCGGGCGCCGCTCACCACGCCGGCGGTCGTCTGTTCCATCGAGCCGACCGCTTCGTTGGTGTCGGACTGAATGGTCTGCACCAGTGTTTCGATTCGACGGGTCGCGTTACCGGCGCGTTCGGCCAGTCGCTGCACTTCGTCGGCAACGACCGCGAAACCACGTCCCGCTTCACCGGCGGAGGCCGCCTGGATGGCTGCATTCAAGGCGAGGATGTTCGTCTGCTCGGAGATGTCGTTGATCAGTTCCACGATCGCGCCGATCTCCTGCGACGATTCGCCCAGTCGCTTGATGCGCTTCGAGGTTTCCTGGATCTGCTCGCGGATTGCGTCCATGCCGGCGATGGTTTCGCGCACGACCTGGGCACCTTCCGATGCGATCGACACCGAGCGCTGCGCCACGTCCGCGGAACGGGCGGCGTTTTCGGACACGGCGGCGATGGACTGGGCCATGTCGGTGACCGACTGCGTTGCCGCGCCGACCTCGCGCGCCTGCTGTTCCGCCGACTGTGCCAGGCGCGCGGCGGTTTCCATGGTTTCCTGCGACGACTCGGCGACCTGCACCGAGGTGTTGGTCAGCGTACCCACCAGGCTGCGCAGCTGTTCCACGGTATAGTTCATGGAGTCGGCGATGGCGCCGGTGATGTCCTCGGTCACCGTTGCCTGCACGGTCAGGTCACCGTCTGCCAGCGAGCCCATCTCGTCGAGCAGGCGCAGAATCGATTCCTGGTTACGCTGGTTGGTTTCCGCCGTCTCGTTGTAGCGGCGACGCTCGTTCGCCCACTGCGCCAGCACCAGGGCCAGCAGCGAGAGGATGGCGAGGAAGCCGGATGCCAGGCCCCACCAGAGGTTCGGGAAGACGCGGCGGGCGGCGGACTCTTCCCAGACCCGGCCATGCTGGTTGCCGGCGAGCAGCATGCTTTCGCTTTCCAGCCGGGCGCGTTCGGCGGCGGCGCGCGCGGAAGCGACTTCCGAGGCATTGGTGCGCATGGCCTCGCCTTCGCCGCGCGTGGCCGCGAGTCCCTGGAAGGTCGAATCCAGCTCGTTCCAGATCAGGGCCACTTCGGTCAGCGCCTGGCGGGCGCTGGCGACATCGACCACGCGGATGCCGAGTTCGGCATTGCCTTCGAGCAGCGCATCCAGCACCTGTCCGAACAGGCCACCGTCGCGGACGATACCTTCAGCCGCGGCGTCGACGCCGCTGCTGGCGTTCTGGACATCACCGACGCGGCGCAGCATGCGGTCGGCGAGCAGCAACTGGCGGGAGGCCACGAACACCTGCGAGGCGGAGGCGCCACGCTCGGTCAGCGCGCGGACCACGTCGTCCATCAGCGCCTGGACGCGCGGCAGGCGTTCCTGCAGCGCCTGCGCGGCCTGGGTGGCGTCAATGACGGGCTGGCGGCGATCCAGCACCTGGCGGGCGGCGTTGTTCAGCGCACCCCAGGCGGCGGCCAGCGTTTCCTGGCTCTGCAGGACCTGGCCGTCACCCGAGCCCTTCACCGCGTCGAGTTCGCCGAGGATGTTGCCGCCGGTTTCAAGTGCCCTGCTCAGCTCCTCGAAGGCGACGTCGTTGCCGCGGGCGGCGCGGTCGGCATAGCCCGCGACGCGCAGGGCGGTCACCTGCAGGCGGCTGGCGTTCGCGGTGGCTTCCGACACCGTCGCCGTCAGCTGCTGGCCGAGGAAGAAGTTGGCAACGAAGATACCCAGAGAGGCGATCAGCAGGATCAACCAGAAGTTGAATCCCCGCGAACCAGAACCCGGCGTCCGTGCGGTGGTACTAGCCATTTAGATTGTCCTCCCGAAACTTGTACCGTGCGCGGCTTACGCCGCCGCATCCAGAAATGTCTGTGCCCTGAGCAGAGTCGGCAGCGAAAGCACCGGCCAGAACTGTTCTCCGGCGGCGTCGCTGAAAGCGAACGGCACGTAGGGCAGCATGTCGTTGTCCACCACGCCCTCCGCTTCGATGGCGGCGCCTTCCTCGAAGCCGCGCTGGCCGAGCACGGAATCCACCAGCAGGCCGGTCGCCGCCGCGCCGCGCTGGCGGACCACCAGCACGCGGTTGCGGTCCTCGCGAACCGTCGGGCGCCCGAACAGGAACTGGCCCAGATCGACCACCGTCAGCAGCGTGCCGCGCAGGTTGGCGATGCCGAGCAGCCAGGGGCGTGCGCCGGGCACGTAGGTGAGCGCCGGCGGCACGAGGATTTCGGCGATCTCGCCGATCGACGACACCGCCTCGACCCCGGAAACGCCGTAACACAGGCCGCGCCACATGGCCGGGCCGGTCTGCGCCTCCGGTGCTTCCGCACGGTGTCCTACGGCGCGGCGCTCGAAGTCGAGCAGCAGCGCATACGCGGTTGTTGTGACCTCGCCGCTCATGGCGCCTCCAAGGTCAGGTGCCGAGCGCCGCGTTGACGCGCTCGATCAGGTCGCTTTCCCGTGCCGGCTTCACCAGGTAGTCGCGCGCGCCCTGGCGCAGGCCCCAGATGCGATCGGTCTCCATGCTCTTCGAGCTGAGGATGATGACCGGGATCGTCGAGGTGGCCGGGTCCTTGCTGAGGCTGCGCGTGGCCTGGAAGCCGTTCATGCCGGGCATGACCACGTCCATGAGGATCAGGTCCGGCTGCTCGCGCTTGGCCGTCGCGATGCCCTGCTCGGCCACCGATTCCGACGTCACCCGGTGCCCGTGCTTCTCGAGGATGCCGCGGTAGATCTGGGTTTCGGTCGGGGAATCGTCAATGATCAGGATGTGTGCCACTTAGAGCTCCTCCATGCTCTTGAATAACGAGTCCATCAGCCACGGTCGATGTGGCGACGGATCGCGCTCAACAGTTCGTCACGGGTGAATGGCTTGGTCAGATACTCGTCGGACCCCACAACCCGACCGCGCGCCTTGTCGAACAGGCCGTCCTTCGACGACAGCATGACCACCGGCGTCGACTTGTACAGCTGGTTGTTCTTGATCAGCGCGCAGGTCTGGTAGCCGTCCAGACGCGGCATCATGATGTCCACGAAAATGATGTTGGGCTGGTAGTCGGTGATCTTGGCCAGGGCTTCGAAGCCGTCGTTTGCCGTGATGACCTCACAACCCTCGTTCTTGAGCAGTGTCTCCGCCGACCGCCGGATCGTCCGGGAATCGTCGATGACCATGACCTTCAAACCTGAAATGCTGCCGGTATTGTCCATACTTGCTGCTGCCGACCCCTGCTCCACGGTTGAACCCCCTGTCGATCACCGCATTTCCGCGACGACACGGGCTGTTTAATGGTCCGCGACACGTGCTGTCAAGCAAACAACCGCAAACTGGGCGGATGGTATCCTCGCCGTCCGCCAGCACTGGCCTGGAAACCGAACTGCCCATGAGTCTAGCCGTCGCCGTGCTGATGGATCCCATCGGCGCCATCAAGCCCGCCAAGGACACCACCCTGGCCCTGCTGCTGGAAGCGCAGCGCCGCCGGCACCGCCTTTTCTATGTCGAGCACTCCGGCCTGGCCGCCGACGGTGCCCGCGCCCGGGCACGCATGGCACCGCTCACCGTCCGCGACGACCCGGCCGACTGGTTTTCCATCGGCACCCCGGAATGGCGCGACCTGGTGACCATGGACGTCCTGCTGCTGCGCAAGGACCCGCCGTTCGACAATGAATACCTGTATGACACCCAGCTGGCCGAACTGGCGCAGCGCGAAGGCGTACTGGTCGTCAACGATCCGAAATCCCTGCGCGATGCCAACGAGAAGCTGTTCGCCCTGCACTTCCCGCAGTGCTGCCCGCCGACCCTGGTTGCGCGCGACGCCGCCCTTTTGCGTGGTTTCGTCGAGCGCGAGGGCCGTGCGGTCCTGAAGCCCTTGGACGGCATGGGCGGCCGTGGCGTGTTCCAGGCCAACGCCGACGACCCCAACCTCAACGTCATCCTGGAAACCCTGACCAATGGCGGACGCACGCTGGCGATGGTGCAGCGCTACCTGCCCGAGATCGTCGACGGCGACAAGCGCATCCTGATGATCGACGGCGAGCCGGTGCCTTATGCCCTCGCGCGCATTCCGCAGGGCCACGACTTCCGCGGCAACCTGGCGCGTGGTGGGCGCGGCGAAGCCCGCCCGCTGAGCGACCGCGACCGCTGGATCGCCTCGCAGGTCGGGCCGGAACTGCGCCGCCGTGGCCTGCTGTTCGTCGGCCTGGATGTGATCGGCGAGTGGCTGACGGAAGTCAACGTCACCAGTCCGACCGGCGTGCGCGAGCTCGACGCCCAGTGCGGCCTCAACGTGGCGGGGCTGCTGTGGGACGCGGTCGCCGCCCGGCTCGACGCCGGACGCGGCGCTCGGGCAACATGACCGGCTGCCGCAGCCCACACGTCCGTCTTTTCCCGGGTTCCGTCTTGCCATGAACCGCGCCGATACCGGCAACGAACGCATTGTCCTCACCGTGGTCTTCTCGGCCCTGGTGCATGGTGCCGCGCTGCTCGGCATCGGCTTCGCGGCACCGACGCCGGTGCCGGCCATGCCCAGCCTCGACGTCATCCTTGTCGCATCGGCGACGCACGAGGCGCCGAAGGAGGCCCGTTACCTGGCGCAGGCGAACCAGGCCGGTGGCGGTGAGCTCGACCACGCCGAGCGACCGACGGCGCCCGTCAGTTCCGACATCCTGCACCCCGTTGACGGCAACTCGCCGTCGCCCCGGCCCGTGGGCGCCCCGCGCCAGCGCGAGGAAACCGCGTCGCCGCTGCTGGCCAGCCGCGCCCCCAGCAGGGACCTGACCAGCCCGCAGGCGCCCGTCGAACGCGCGCAGCAGTCGTTGCCGGAAGCGGTGGACCTCAACGAGCTGCGCGAGGAGCAGGCGCGCCTGACCGCCGAACGCGACATGGCGCACCAGAGCTATGCCGAGCGTCCACGCCGGAAGTTCATTTCCGGCCAGGCGCGCGAGTACGTATACGCGTCCTACATCCACTACCTCGATACGCGCCTGCAGCGCATCGGCAACCTGAACTATCCCGAGGAAGCGCGGCGCCGGCAGATCCACGGCGACCTCATCCTGACCATCGGCATCAACCGCGACGGCAGCCTGGCCAGCATCGACATCGTGAAATCCAGCGGCCATCGCGTCCTCGACGACGCCGCCGTGCAGATCGCGCGCATGTCGGCGCCCTACAACGCGATCCCCAACGATCCGAACGAACGCGTGGACATCCTGCACGTCACGCGCACCTGGCAGTTCCTGCCCGGCAACACCCTGCGCCACCGCTGAATCGCGCTGTCCGGCTGCGGCGCTTCCGGCGCCGCCTGCCCCCGCATCGCCTACAATGCCGCCATGTCCGAGGACGGCACCCACCTGACCAACCAGCTGCTGATCGCGATGCCGGCGCTGGATGATCCGCATTTCGCACGCACCGTGGCCTACGTGTGCCAGCACGATGCCGACGGCGCCATGGCGGTGGTCATCAACCGGACCGCCTCGTTTTCGCTTGGCGAGATCGTCTCCGAGCTGGAACTGGACACCGCGCCGGGCACGCTCGGCGACAGGCCGGTGCTGCTGGGCGGGCCGGTAAGCGTCGAGCGTGGTTTCGTCCTGCACAGCGTCGACGGACGCAACTGGGATTCCAGCATCCAGCCGGCCGCGGACCTGATGCTGACGACCTCACGCGACATCCTCGCCGCCATTGCGCTGGGCCAGGCGCCTCCGCGCTTCCTGTTCGCCCTGGGCTATGCCGGCTGGGCGGCCGGCCAGCTGGAACAGGAGCTGCGCGAGAACGCCTGGCTGACCGCGCCGGCCGACCGCGCCCTGCTTTTCGACGTGCCGCCCGAGCAGCGCTGGCACGCGGCGGCGGCGTCGATCGGTGTCGATCCCTCCCGGCTGACCAGCTATGGCGGGCGCGCCTGAGCGATGAACGAAGGGCCTTTTCCCGTGGCGGAATCGGTGCTGGCCTTCGACGTCGGCAGCCGTCGCATCGGCGTCGCGGTGGGCCAGCGCCTGACCGGTGACGGCCGCCCGCTGACCGTCGTCAACGCCGATTCGCACGCGCGCGCACTGGCGGCGATTGCGCCGCTCATTGAACAGTGGCGTCCGCAGGCGTTGCTTGTCGGCCGTCCGCTGACGCTCGACGGCAAAGAACAGCCGGCCAGCGAACGCGCGCGCGGCCTCGCCCGCGCGATGCAGCGCCATTTCGGCCTGCCGGTGATCGAGGTGGACGAGCGCTCGACCTCGCAGCTGGCGGCACGCCGTTTCGCCGAGGCCCGTCGCGACGGCCGCCGGCGACGCAGCGATGCCGACCTGCTCGACGCCGATGCCGCCGCCATCCTCATCGACCGCTACTACGACGCCCCCGGGAACCACCTGCCCTGCCCGCCATGACCGACCTGCGGCAACTCACCGATATCGACGTCCTCGACCGCGCCGGCGCGCTGGCGCTGCTCGACCGGGCCGATGCCCTGCACGGGCACGCCACCGCGCGCGCGCCGGCACTGGACCGCCTTGCCGGCAGAACCGTGGTCAACCTGTTCTTCGAGAACTCGACGCGCACGCGCACTTCGTTCTCGCTGGCGGCGCGGCGGCTGGGCGCGGAGGTCATCGACTTCAACGCCCACACCTCGTCCACCGCGAAAGGGGAAAGCCTGGTCGACACCTGGCGGACGCTGGATGCCATGGGCTGCCATGCCTACGTGATCCGCCATGGCAGCGACGATGCCGTGGCGGAACTGGCGAAGGTCGCCGGTCCCGAAGTCGCGATCGTCAATGCCGGCAGCGGCGCCAGTGCGCATCCCACGCAGGCGCTGCTCGACGCCATGACCATCCGCCACCACAAGGGCGACTGGTCCGGGCTGCGCGTGCTGATCGTCGGTGACATCCGGCATTCGCGGGTGGCGCGGTCCAACATCAAGCTGCTGCGCCTGCTCGGCGTCGGCGAGCTGCGTACCGCGGCACCGCCCTCGCTGCGTGCCGCCGACCTTTCCGATCCGGACATTGTCCACTTCGATGCCTTGGGCCCGGCGCTGGAAGGCTGCGACGTCGTGATGACGCTCCGCCTGCAGAAGGAACGCATGCAGGGCGCCAACATTCCCGATGGCGAACACTATTTCCGCCAATGGGGATTGACGCCGGAGCGGCTCGCGCTGGCGAAACCGGACGCGATCGTCATGCACCCTGGCCCCATGAACCGCGGCACCGAGATCGACGGGGCGGTCGCCGACGGACCGCAATCGGTGATCCTCGAACAGGTCGGCAATGGCGTCGCCATCCGCATGGCGGTCCTGGAAACCGTACTCGGCGCCGCCTGAGCCTTATTCCGGCGGCAGCAGTTCCATCGCCATCACCAAGGCGTCTTCGCGGCCGTCGTGGGTAGGGTAGTAGTTCGGCCGCCGGGTAATCAGGTGGAACCCGGTGTCGTGATACAGCGCCACCGCTTCGGCATTGCTGGGCCGCACTTCGAGGAACACGCGTTCGGCCGAGGCTTCGCGCGCATCCTGCAGCAGGCGCTGCAGCAGCAGCCGCCCAAGTCCGAGGCGCCGCGCCGAAGCGGCGACGCACAGGTTCAGGACGTGCGCCTCGCCGGCACCCATCGACAGCAGGCCGTAGCCACACGGCACGCCCTGGCGTTCCGCCACCCAGGCGTTGTAGCCGCAGCGCAGGCAGTCCTCGAAGATCCCGCGTGTCCACGGGAAGGGATAGGACGCCAGCTCGATCGCCAGCACCGCGTCGAGGTCTTCCGGCCGCATGGGCCGCAGGCTTGGAGCATCGGCGAGCGCGGCGACCATGTCATTGCATCCGCTTCGATGCGAAGGACTTGAGTGCGGTCCACAATGCGCGCTTGCCGGCCGGCGTCGACCATTCGCTGCTCGGCGGCAAGGACACGACATGGGCGCCCGGCGCTGCCGCCCACTCGACGTCGTCACCGTCGAGTCGCAGCCACTGCAGCACCTGGCGCCAGATCGTCGCCGCCACCCCATCGCGCGGCAGGGCAACGCCGACATCCGGCACGTGGACCGAAAGCGCCCGCTGCACCGGCAAGGGCCCGACGACGCCAGCCTGCTCAACCGCGACGACCGCAGCAGGCGCCGTCGTGCTGACCGTCACCGTGACCGCTGCCGGCGACGGCACCGCACGCAGGCGATAGCGGACCAGGCCCAGCTCGCCCAGGATCCGGGCGCGACGCGGATTCATCCCTCCGGCTCCGTCGGCGCCGGCTGATGGCGCGCCGCTTCACGCAGTTGACGACGGTTGCGCAGTCCCCACAGCGTGTAGATCGGCCCTGAGGCCGTGTAGACCAGCAGCAGGAGCAACAGGTGGCGTGGCAGGTCGATGGCGAGCAGCACGAACAGGCCGAGCAGCACCAGCGCCCAGAAGAACGGCACGCGGTCGTTCACCTTCAGCGTCTTGAAGCTGTAGTAACGGAAATTGCTGACCATCAGCAGGGCCGCGACCGTGGCCACGCCCAGCGACACCCAGGCGACATCGGCGCCGGCCAGGCCGAACTCGCGGCAGGTCCAGACATAGCTGACCACCAGGCCGGCGGCGGCCGGACTGGCCAGCCCCTGGAAGAAGCGCTTGTCGGCCACGCCGATCTGGGTGTTGAAGCGCGCCAGGCGCAGGGCGGCGCAGGCCGCATACAGGAACGCGGCGGCGAACCCGAGCTTGGCGACGATGCCGCCGTAGTCGCGCAGGGACGACAGCGACCAGGTGTAGATCAGCAGCGCCGGGGCCAGGCCGAAACTGACCAGGTCGGACAGCGAGTCGTACTGGCTGCCGAACTCCGACTGGGTATTGGTCAGGCGCGCGATGCGCCCGTCCAGCCCGTCCAGCAGGCCGGCGACCATGATGGCGATCGCGGCGACCACGGGTCGGCCGTGGACGGCGGAAATAATGGCGTAGAAGCCCGCGAACAGGCCGCCGGTGGTGAACAGATTGGGGAGGAGATAGACGCCGCGTCGCATTCAGGCCTGGCCGACAAGGGCCGGTGTGGCGCGCCGGAAATGGCACGGTGGCAGTGTACCCCGGATACCTGCCGCGGGCAGCGCCGCCACGGCCCGGCAGGGGCGGACGACCCCATCCCGACCGCCGCTGCCCCGGCCTTCGCGGGAAGTTGGCCTGACACGGCGATTTGCGCCATGCTATGGGCAGAACCAGGGGGAATACCAACATGCTCTACCGCAGTCTTGCCGTCCTGATCGCCATCGGCTTGTGTTCGCCCGTCGCCGCCCAGCAGGTCTACAAGTGGGTGGACGAGGACGGCACCGTCCATTTCACCGATTCTCCGCCCGACGAAAAGGTCAAGGCCGAGCGCGTCGTCCTGCGTGGCAACGTCTCCTCGACGATCACCGAAGTCGAACAGCGCGGCATGAGCCGCGACGAGATCGACCTGCTGTATACGCCGGAACAGCGCCAGAACGCCTGTGAGCAGGCGCGCGCCAACCGCACCACGCTGCGCAACATGCCGGTGGTGATGAAGGACAAGGACGGCGACGGCACGCCGGAAGAACTCACCGACGACGAGAAGGCCGCCGAGATCGAGCGCGCCGACGCACAGATCGCCCTGCTCTGCGTCGATCCGGACTGAACCGGCCTCGGATGGCCGGGATCCTTGACCGGCCTCCTTGACCGGCCACTGCGGGCCCGGCTGTCGCCGGGCCTTTTTGCCGCCCTGACCGCAGCCGCGGTCATCGCGAACAGGAGCGTCGCCCATGATCACCGTCCATCACCTCAACCATTCGCGTTCGCAGCGGGTGCTGTGGCTGCTGGAGGAGCTGGGCCTGACGTACGAGCTGGTGCGCTACGAACGCGACCCGAAGACGATGCTGGCGCCGCCCGAGCTTAAGGCCGTGCATCCACTGGGGAAGGCGCCGGTCGTCGTTGATGGCGACGCGGTCCTCGCCGAGTCCGGCGCGATCATCGAACACCTCGCCGAACGCTACGACCGAGACCACGACCTGTCGGCCCCGGCAGCAGGGCCGCAGCGCGACCGTGAGCGCTACTGGCTGCATTACGCGGAAGGATCACTGATGCCGCCGCTGCTGCTCAGCCTGGTGGTTTCACGCATCCGCAACGCCAGGGCACCGTTTTTCGTGCGCCCGATCGCGCGCCGCATCGCCGACAAGGTCGACGCCGGATTCGTGCAACCGCAACTTTCCACGCACCTGGGGTTCCTGGAAGCCGAGCTGGGCCGCGCGGAATGGTTCGCCGGTGACCGGATGACCATCGCCGACATCCAGATGAGCTTTCCTGTCCAGGCCGCCCGTGCGCGCCTTGGCCTGGAACGATACCCGCGCCTGCAGGCCTTCCTGCAAAGGATCGAGGCGCGTCCGGCCTACCGGCGTGCGCTGGAGCGCGGCGGTCCCTTCGACCTGCTGAGCTGAGGCTCAGGCCTCCGGCGCCGCCTTGCGCAGCGCCCGTATATGCGCCAGCAATCCGGCGGTCGAGGCATCGGGCACCACGGCGGTTTCACCGCGCAGGCCCGGCTCGATCCGCGAGGCCAGCGACTTGCCCAGTTCCACGCCCCACTGGTCGAAGGGATTGATGCCGCACAGCGTCGCATGGACGAAGGTCTTGTGCTCGTAGAGCGCCAGCAACGCCCCGAGTGATTCCGGATCGAGGCGATCAAGCAGGATGGTCGTCGATGGCCGGTTGCCGGGAAACGCCTTCTGCGCCGCCAGGCTGCGCCGCAGCGCCGGATCGGCGACTCCGGCCAGCGTGGCCCAGGTCGCCGCCTCGTCGCGCCCACGCATCAGTGCCGCGCTCTGTGCCAGCAGGTTGGCCAGCAGAGCGCGATGGTTTTCATCCAGCGCATGGTCCGGTTTCACCACGCCGATGAAATCCACCGGCACCACGTCGGTGCCCTGGTGCAACGCCTGGAAGTACGCGTGCTGCGCGTTGCTGCCGACACTGCCCCACACCACCGGTACGGTCGGCAGCGCAACCGGTTCGCCATCGCTGCGGACGCGCTTGCCGTTGGATTCCATCTCCAGCTGCTGCAGATAGCCGGGCAGCCCTTCGAGGCGGTCGTCGTAGGGCACGATGCAGTGGCTGGCGCGGCCCAGCCATGCGCGGTTCCACCACGACACCAACGCCAGCCACACCGGCAGGTTCTCCTCCAGCGGTGCTTCGCGGAAATGCCTGTCGACCTGGCGCGCACCGGCAAGCAGGCGGCGGAAGCCGTCCATGCCCAGTGCGAGCGCGACCGGAAAACCGACGGCCGACCACAACGAGTAGCGACCCCCGACGAAATCCCACATCGGCAGGATGCGTGCATCGTCGAGTGCGAAGGCCGCGCGCGCCGCTTCGGCATTGGCGGTGACGGCAAACAGGCGCCGATGCGCCTGCTCGCTGCCCAGCGCGCGACACAGCCATTCGTAAAGCACGCCGCCGTTGAGCAGCGTTTCCTGCGTGCCGAAACTCTTCGACACCAGCACCACCAGCGTGTGTTCCGGATCCAGTCGCCTCATCAGCTCGTCGAGGCGGCCGCCATCGACGTTGGCGAGGAAATGCACGGCCGGGCCGCTGCCGCCCTGCCCGGCCAGCGCGGCGCAGGCCAGGCGGGGCCCGAAATCGGATCCGCCAATGCCGACGCTGACCACATCGGTGATCTTCGGCAGGCCGATGACCCCGGGCGCCTTGCGCACCGCATCGACCAGTGCGGCCATGCGCTCCAGGCAGGCCTGCGCCTGGTCGCGGGCTTCGCACCAGGCCGGCGTGCCCTCGTCATCGCGGGCCGCGCGCAAGGCCATGTGCAGCGCCGGACGCTGCTCCGACGCATTGACCGGCTCGCCGGCGAACAGGGCATCGCGGCGCAAGGGAACCGCGCAGGAAGCGGCATGCTGCAGCAACGCCTGCCATGCGTCGCCGTCGATGGCCTGCTTGGACACATCGACCAGCAGCGGCCCGAGCCGACGGCTGAAGCGCGCGAAACGCGTCGGCTCCTGCTCGAACAGGCCGACCAGTCGCACGCCGGCAAGGCGGGCGGCATGACTGGCCAGTACGCTGCTGTCGAATTCCGTGCTCACCGCATCATTCCCTGGAGACCCTCTGTTTTCCGCCAACCGGCCCATCGGGCTGCCGGATGTCGCCGGGACGATACCGCGCCCTTCAACCGCTCTGCCAGCCAGGCATCCTTCGAGTGAAGAATTTTCCCGCCTGTGCCGGCGCGTCAGGGCGACTCCTGCGCTTCAGATCCATCCGCAGGCACGCGCAGCGTCGCCACGCGGACCTGGGGTTGCCCGCCGACCGCTTCGGTCCAGGACAGCATTCCGCCCTGTCCTCCCACCGCCATACGCGGGAAGCCGGCAAGTTGTGACGCCTTGCGCCGTGCGACATCGCATTGCGACAGGACCTCGCCATGCCGGCCGTGCAGGCTCAGCCTGAGGATCGCGTCGCCACCGTCGGTGTCGATGCGCGACAGCAGCGCACGACCGTCGTCGAACACGGCCAGGTGCAGGCGGCCCAGCGTGTCGCCAACGACCACATCGACGGCTTCGGACCAGCTGGCGCCCGCATCGCTGCTTCGACGCAGGCGCACGGCCGGCGTGCCACCCGCCTCGCTGTAGGCGGCCGCCACGGCATGGCGGCCACGCGCGGCCAACGCAGGGCCGTTCACCGGACAACCGGCGATCCGCCAGCCCTCGGCGAACAGCGGCTGCGCCGGCAACCAGCGGCGACCGTCGTGGCGACGCAGATGGATATCGCGGACTTCGTCGTCGCTGCGGTCGCGGTACACCACGAGCGTCGAGGTACCGGCGCGCGCCGCCGCGGTCTGGCAGCAGTCGCAGACGCGGTCATCGAGCAGTTCGCCGCCGATGACGCCATCGCGTGAAAGGCGAGCCACGCGCAGCGTCATCGCGCCGCCGG
The DNA here is from genome assembly GCF_004343305.1 of Pseudofulvimonas gallinarii. GTDB lineage: Bacteria > Pseudomonadota > Gammaproteobacteria > Xanthomonadales > UBA2363 > Pseudofulvimonas > Pseudofulvimonas gallinarii. The sequence goes on from NZ_SMAF01000002.1 coordinate 19,974, forward strand.
CGGCGCCGTGGCCGTGCGCATGTCCGCCCTCACCGGCCCGGCTTTCCGCCACCACCGTTTCCCGACCATCAAGCCATGTCGCCCAGGCACCATCCTCACCCGCCGGCACCCAGGCCACGAAGCCGTGCTCCGAAGCCGTGCCATCGTCGTGCAGCGTAACCGGCGCCGACCAGCTTTCGCCCCGGTCCTGCGAACGCGTCGTCCGGATGTCGTAGCTGTATCGCCCCGCCCCGGTCCGCTCCAGCCAGTGTGCGATCCAGTCGCCATTGTCGAGGACCTGCAGCGACGGGAAGTCGGCCCCGTTGAGGAACCAGCCGCTGCCGCGGGCGATTTCTCCGGATGCCCGGTTGCGACCTTCCGGCGACAGATGCCGGAAGCGCAATGCGGCCTCGTTGCCACCCAGCCGCGACTGCCAGGTCAACACGAAGCCGTCATCCATTCGCGCCAGGGAGGATTCAGCGCCCTGCAGGCCCGGATCGGCATCAAGCACGGCGACTTCGACCAGCGGACATGCCGGCAGCGGCGCCGCAAGGCAGAGCGCCAGCACGGTGTGTAGGATGCGGGACATGACAGCGATCATAGACGCGAACCCTGCTGGACACGCCTGCGGGCATCAACCCGTGCATCCGCCCGCGCACGGCCTGTCGACCGTCGCAATGGATCACCACAATCCCCGGACAGGTTCACCCAGGCCGGCTGCCGCCCCGCTGCTCGCAGCCGTAGCGCTCCTGGCGGGTTTCGTCGCCGCGACGTCGGCATCCGACCTGCCTGGCACGCCGGACGACTACGTCATGCGAATGGATCTGGATGGTGACAACCGCGTCTCGCTGGCCGAGTTCCGCGATTACATGAGTCGCGGTTTCCGCAGTCGCGACCTCGATGGCAACGGGATACTGCAGGGCGCAGAACTGCCCGACCCGGGCGCACGCCCTCTGCGACTGGCCGATCATCTGGAACGGCTGGCGGAAGCCTTCGCGCGCCAGGACCGCAATGGCGATGGCTGGCTCGATGCCGCCGAACTGGCGGCACCGCCGCGCTGACCGGCACCCGCCCGGCCGCAGGCGCAAACAGCGGGTATCAGCGCGCGATCAGGTTGGCGCGATACTGGGCCAGCGCATCCGCACCGCGCGCGGTGTCCACCACCTGGAAACTGCGCTCCAGGTGCGACAGGAACTCCTGTTCGGTGCGTGCCCGTTCCAGTCGCATCGCCAGCAGGTCGGCGTCCGCGCCCATCACCTCGCGCAACAGGTCGGTGGCGCGCGACTGGATGCGGCGCCAGTCGCCGACGATGGCGGCCCCGGCGGGCGCAGCGCGATCGGCGGCCGCCGGTCTGGCCGGGCTGCGCGGCACCGGCGTGGCGACTTCGGCGCCGACCGCAGGCGCGACAGGTTCACCGACGGGTTCGATCAGCCCGGCGTCGAGGAACTTCTCGATGGCCGCATCCATTTCCTCCGGCGAACCCCCGGCGAAGCGGGCGCGGAGCTGGGCGACATCCAGCTCACCGTTGATGGAAATCAGCAGGGCGCGTTGCCTGGGCGTCAGTCCATGGCTGCGTTTGGCCAGCGCTTCGCGGCCGACCTCGGTCTTCACCAGAACGGTGGATGTAACGATCATTGCCAAGCCTCCCCTCAACCTGAATGATTAACGCAAGGCAGGCGTGGTGACAAGTGCGTTGGCCACCCGGCAAGTGCAGCACGACGATTGTTTGCAATTGTGACGCGATCTGCATCACAGCCTCTGCGCGCTCGAGTGCCCGCCGCGCCCGCCTGTGGGAAGATGCCCGCCGCCCCATCAACGAGGATGCCTTCATGCTGACGCCCCCGACCTGGCCCGCCCTGATCGTCTCGCTGCTGCTCGCGGCGGCGGCCGTGCTGTCCGTCTTCGTGACGATTCCGCTGCTCAGCGTCAACGCCTTCTGGTGCCTGCTGGCCGCGTTCGGAACCCTGCTGGTCGGCGTGTTCTCGAAAACGCTTTGACCTGCGTGGCCGCCCGTCCGGCGCAGAACGCCGACAGGGCATGACCTAAGACACTGTCACCATGCCGGCCGCGGCGGGAGCCTTGGCCGGCCTGTCGTTTTTTCTCCCAGATACCGAGGATTTTCCATGCGTCGCTTCCCGCGCCTTCGCCCGCTGGTGTTCGCCATCGGGCTTGCCGCCTCCACCACTGTGTTCGCCTACAGCAACGAGCGCGGCATCGACCCGCGCAATTTCGACACCAGTGCGGATGCCTGCCAGGACTTCTACCAGTACGCCAACGGCGGCTGGCTGGCGACCAATCCGGTGCCGGCCGACCGCAGCCTGTGGGGCCTGTTCGACGAGCTGCAGGAACGCAGCCGCAACGTGCAGCACGAGATCCTGCAGGAAGCGGCCTCGGCGCGCGCTGCCAAGGGTTCGGTCCGCCAGCAGCTGGGCGACTTCTGGGCCTCCGGCATGGACGAGCGCGCCATCGAGCGTGCCGGCTTCGAGCCGATCAAGGGCGACCTGGAACGGATCGCCGCCCTGTCTTCCGGCCAGGACGTCGTCGCCTACGTGCGCGAAACCGCCGCCACCGGCAGCAGCCACCTGTATGGCGTGGCGGTGCTCGGCGACATGAAGAACTCCGAAATGACCATGGCCTACGTGATGGGCACCGGCCTGGGCCTGCCGGACCGCGACTACTACACGCGCACCGACGATGATTCGCGCGCCAAGCAGGACGCCTATCGCGCCCACATCGCGCGCGTGCTGCAGCTGGTCGGCGTGCCGGAGGACAAGGCCACCGAACAGGCGGGCCAGGTCTATGACATCGAAGACCGCCTCGCCCGCGTGTCGATGACGCGACTGCAGCGTCGCGATGCCGGCAACTACTACCGCCCGCTCGACATCGACGCGCTGGAATCGCTGTCGCCCAGCCTGGGCTGGCGCGAATACCTCGCGGCGCAGGGCCTCGACCATGTCGAGAAGGTGTCCTATGCCAGCCCGGGCTACTTCGCCGAGCTGGAGTTCATGCTCAAGGAAGTGCCGGTCGAGCACTGGCGCGCCTACCTGGCGTTCCATACCGCCGACGACGCTGCGCCGTACCTGGCGAAGGCGTTCGTCGATGCACACTTCGATTTCTACAACCGCACCCTGCGCGGCCAGAACGAACAGCGTCCGCGCTGGCAGCGCGTGCTGGACACCATTTCCGCATCCATGGGCGAAGCGGTCGGCCAGCTCTACGTCGAGCGCACCTTCCCGCCGGAAGCCAAGGCCAAGGCGCTGGAGCTGGTGAACAACCTGCAGGCCGCGCTGAAGGTGCGCCTGCAGGAACTGGAATGGATGGGCGAGGAAACCAAGGCGCAGGCGCTGGAGAAGTTCGCCAGCTTCACGCCGAAGATCGGCTATCCGGACAGCTGGCGCGACTACGCCTCGCTGGAGATCGGTCGCGGCCATTACTACGACAACGTGCGCGCCGCATCCGCGTTCGAACACCGTCGCCAGATGTCCAAGGCCGGCCAGCCGGTGGACAAGGGCGAATGGGGCATGCCGCCGCAGCAGGTCAATGCCTACTACAACCCGCAGCGCAACGAGATCGCCTTCCCGGCCGCCATCCTGCAGCCGCCGTACTTCGATCCCGAGGCCGACAACGCCGTGAACTACGGCGCCATCGGCGGCGTGATCGGCCACGAGCTGCTGCACGGTTTCGACGACCAAGGCAGCAAGTTCGACGCCAACGGCAACTACCGCATGTGGTGGACCGCCGAAGATCGCGCGCGTTTCGAGGAACGCACCGGCAGGCTGGTGCAGCAGGCCAGCAACTACGTCGCCCTGCGCAACTTCCAGGACGGCAGCACGGCGAACCTGACCGTCGATGGTGCATTGACGCTGGGCGAGAACATCGCCGACCTCGGCGGCCTGACCGTCGCCTACGCGGCGATGCAGCGGGCGAACGGCGGCCAGGAACCGGCGCCGATCGACGGCCTCAGCGCCGACCAGCGCTTCTTCCTGTCGTGGGCGCAGGTGTGGCGCCGCAACTACCGCGAGGAAGAACTGAAGCTGCGCCTCAGCACCGACGTGCATGCGCCGGCCAAGTTCCGTGTCAACGGCCCGCTGTCCAACCTTGACGCCTTCCAGGCCGCCTTCAGCTGCAAGGCCGGCGATCCGATGGTCGCGCCGGCCGAGACCCGCGTGCACATCTGGTAAGCCTCAGTCCTCCGGCCGCGTCGGCATCCGCCGCGCGGCCGGAACCTGGCCGGGCTGCCACCAGTTCCGCGCCACCAGCACGTACAACAGCAATCCCGCAAGCAGCCCGCCCAGATGCGCGAAGTGGGCGATGCCGGGCATCAGGCCGGTGATGCCCATCACCGTGCTTGCCATTGCGAACAGCGTGACCAGCAGCCATGCCGGCATCGGCACGGGCGGAATCAGCAACAGCACCTTGTGGCGTGGAAACAGCAGCGCGAAGGCGGCGAGGATGCCGAAAGCCCCGCCGGATGCGCCCAGCGTGACGCTCACTTCATTGCCGGTGGGAACACCGATCCACCACGCCTGCATCAGGCCACCGCCGACCACGCAGGCCAGGAAGAACACCAGGTAGCGCGTGCCACCCCATGCCAGCTCCAGCAGGCTGCCGAACATGTACAGCGCCAGTCCGTTCATCAGCAGGTGCGCGGCCCCGCCGTGCAGGAAGCCATGCGTGAGGTACTGCCAGGTCTCGAACTGCGCGAATATCGGCACGCCATCGACGAAGCCGACGCGGATCGGCCCGACATCCGGCCACAGGCCGAACCAGGCCAGCATCTGTTCCGGCCACAGCTGCTGCAGTCCGAAGACGATCGCCATCACGACGAGCAGGGCCTGGGAGACAACGGGACGCGGTGGGTGCATGTCGGTTTCCATGGAAAGGGATCAGGGTCGCCAGAGCAGCTCGTCCAGCGACATCGCCGCAGCGGCAAGGCGGACGCGGCCGGTCGCCGAGACTTCGACGCCTTCGCTGCGCAGGCGATTGCACTGCTCGCGGAACCCGAGGCTGTCGGCCGGGAAAGCGATGCGGCCGTCCGAACGCAGCACCCGGTGCCAGGGCAACGGCATGGCGTCGGGCACGGCACGCAGCGCCTGTGCGACCAGCCGCGCGCGCCGCGGCAGGCCCGCGCGCCGGGCCACTTCGCCGTAGCTGAGCACCGTGCCGGCCGGAATCGCCGCGATCACCGCCCAGATACGGGGAAACGTCGCAGGAACGGCAGACCGGGAAGAGTCGTCGCCCATGTTTTCAGCTCGGGAAAGAGGCCGGGTTCATTGACCCGAGTGTAACGGCGCCGCGGAAACGCGGGCCGCGCCACCCTGATACCGGCCCGGCCCCTGCAGGCCGGATCCGCGATGCGGCCGAGCGCCGATGGCACAGGGCGCCCTGATCGGGCGTATGGGCCCTTCGGACAATGATGGCTACACTGGCCGCACGAGGAGATCCGCCATGAAGACGTTCGAAGACATCCGCGCTCACTGCCAGAGTCGCTGGTCGCTCAAGGACGATGATCCCTACCTGATCAGTTTCGACCTGCCGGTCGCCGACGGCGTGCGCAGCCAGAGCCTGTTCCTCTCGGAGCTGGAGATCGAGGACGGCCGCCGCTGCGTGCGCGTGTCCGCGCCGGTCGCACCGCTGGCCGGCGCCGATCCGCTGCGCGCCCTGCGGTTCAACTGGGAACAGCGCGTGGGTTACCTGGCTGCCAACGACCTGGATGGCGTCGCCTACCTGCAACTCTGCGAGAACCGTCCCTACAACGCGCTCGATGCCGGCGAGCTGGACCGTGTGATCACCGAACTGGGCGCACTGGCCGATCGCATCGCGCAGGTCATCGCGGCCCGCCTGGCGGAAGCGCAATAACAGCGCGACCCGGCGACAGGGGCCGCGGGGTGCCGGGACGAAGCACGCCGCGACGTTGGCGGCGACCCGCCTGGCAGGGAGATCGCCGGCATTGAGCCCCACCTGACCGGCTGCAGCGCGCCGATCCTGCAGTGCGCTGGCGCGACCCCTCGCGGGTCGCGCAGCTCGCATGATCCGTCGATACCGGACACAGGGGGCGGCTGTCTGCGCCGCGCCGGAGCCGCGTTCCGGCGCCCGGGCCCTTCGATCTGTCCGCGCCCCGCCTGGATTGCGGCCGCCGCCGCGTCCGCCGCTGAAATCAATCCCTGACGGCGGTCGGTGTCTTTCAGTAACATTGCCCCCCTGTGAAAGACGAAAGGACGCCGGACGCGGTGTCCGTCCACCTTCGAAACGCCACCCGAACGGTCTTCCTCCCCATGGCAACCAGCCTGTTCTCCAGCCTCTTCGGGCGCTCGCCCGTCCAGCCGCTGAAAGCCCATATGGGCACCGCCGCCCAGGCCGCGCGCGAACTGCTGGGGTTCATCGATGCCGCGCTCGACGCCGACTGGGAACGGGCCGCTGCCGTACGCAAGCGGATCCAGGAGCTGGAGCACGAGGCCGACAAGCAGAAGGCCGACCTGCGCATCCGCCTGCCGAGCACCCTGCTGATGCCGGTGGACCGCGGCGACGTCCTCGACCTCGTCACCACCCAGGACAAGATCGCCAACCGCGCCAAGGACATCGCCGGCCTGATGTTCCATCGCAAGCTGCTGCCGCCGGCCGCGCTGGCCGACCAGTACCGCCTGCTGGCCCGTCGCAGCGTCGATGCCGTCATCCAGGCCGAGAAAAGCGTCGGCGAACTGGAAGACCTGTTCACCGTCGGCTTCCGCGGCAGCGAGGTCACGCTGGTCGAACGCATGATCACCGAACTGGACGCGATCGAGGACGAGACCGACCAGATCGCCTCCGAGCTGCGCACCGGCGTGTTCGCGATGGAAGAAACCCTTCCGCCGGTCAGCGTCATCTTCCTTTACAAGGCCATCGAATGGCTGGGCGACCTGGGCGACCAGTCGCATCGCGTCGGCGGCCTGCTGCAGCGCGTGATCGCCCGCTGATTCCGCAGCCCCGGTTTCCCTTCCCAACTTTTCCGGATCACACATGGACAGCATGACGCTGTACATCGCCCTGGCGGGCATCTTCGGCCTTTACATGGCCTGGGGCATCGGCGCCAACGACGTCGCCAATGCCATGGCAACCTCCACCGGTGCCAAGGCGATCTCGATGAAGCAGGCCTTCCTGATCGCCGCGATCTTCGAGTTCGCCGGCGCCGTGCTGGCCGGTGGCGAAGTCACCGCCACCATCCGCAGCGGCATCGTCGATGCCAGCGTGGTCGCGCATGATCCGCGCCTGCTCATCTGCGGCATGCTGTCGGCGCTGCTGGCGGGCGCGATCTGGCTGACCGTTGCCTCGCGCAACGGCTGGCCGGTATCCACCACGCATACGCTGGTCGGCGCCATCGTCGGCTTCTCCGCGGTCGGCCTCGGCCTGGATGCCGTGCACTGGGGCAAGGTCGGCTCGATCGCGATGAGCTGGGTGATATCGCCAATGGTGGCGGGCGCCCTCGCCTACCTGCTGTTCCGCACCGTGCAGTACCTGATCCTCGACGACGAGAACCCGCTCCGCCAGGCCAAGCGCTGGGTGCCGGTGTACATGTTCTTCGCCGCGTTCAACATCACGCTGATCACGATGCTGAAAGGGCTCAAGCATGTCGGCCTCGACATCAGCCTGCCGCTGACCTATGCCGGCGCCGTGGTGATCGGTCTGCTGGTGTCGCTCGGCGGCTGGGCGGTCATCCGCCGCATCAAGCCCGACCCCACCGCCGACCGCGCCAGCAACTACGCCACGGTGGAACGCGTGTTCGGCATGCTGATGATCGTGACGGCCTGCTCCATGGCCTTCGCACACGGTTCCAACGACGTCTCCAACGCGGTCGGTCCGGTCGCCGCGGTGATCTCCGTCGCCTCCACCGGCGAAGTGATGCAGAGCGCCGGCATTCCGCCGTGGGTGCTGCTGCTGGGTGGCGCCGGCATCGTCGTCGGCCTTGCCACCTATGGCCGCAAGGTCATGCAGACCGTCGGCGAAGGCATCACCGCGCTGACACCGAGCCGCGGCTTCGCCGCGGAAATGGCCGCCGCGGCAACGACGGTGATCGCCTCCGGCACCGGCATGCCGATCTCGACCACGCACACGCTGGTCGGCGCCGTGCTCGGCGTCGGCTTCGCGCGCGGCATCGCCGCCATCAACCTCGGCGTCGTCCGCAACATCTTCGTGTCCTGGATCATCACGTTGCCGATCGGCGCGACGCTGTCGATCATCATCTTCTTCATCTTCCGCGAAATCCTCTGACGCGGCCTGCGGCCGGCGCAGCGCGCATCCCGCCTGCGCCAGGGCCGCAGCCCCCGCTTCGGCCGGACCGGCGCTGGTCAGCCACAACGCGCCGTTCGAACAGGCGCCCCTTCTTCGCATACACCGCGCGTCTCCAGCCTGACCGCCGCCTGACGCGGCGGCGCGGCGCGCACACCTGCACGCAGCCTTGCGTGACAATGCCGGAAGACCGACTCCCGGAGCGCCGCCATGCTTGCAGAACGCTATCCGTTCTATCTCGCCAACCGGCCGGAAAAGCCGAACACCGATCTCGAGGTCACCGACAAGTTCACCGGCGAGGTCGCCACGCGCGTGGCGATGGCGTCGCCGGCGGACATCGACCGCGCCATCGCCGCCGCGGTGGAAGCCGAGCGGCCGATGCGGGAACTGCCCGCCTGGCGACGGCAGCAGGTGCTGGAACACTGCGTCACGCGCTTCCGTGAACGCGCCGAAGAACTGGCGCTGGCCTTGTGCATCGAGGCCGGCAAGCCGATCCGCGACGCCCGCGGCGAAGTCACCCGCCTGATCGAAACCTTCAAGATCGCCGCCGAAGAGGCAACGCGCATCGACGGCGAAGTGCCGACGCTGGCCATCGGCCAGCGCACGCAGGCCTATCGCGGATTCACGCGCCAGGTGCCGGTTGGCGCCTGCTCGTTCATCTCGCCCTTCAACTTCCCGCTCAACCTGGCCGCGCACAAGATCGCGCCGGCGATCGCCGCGGGCTGTCCCTTCGTGCTGAAGCCCGCCAGCCGCACGCCGATCGGCGCGCTGGTGATCGCCGAGGTGCTGGCCGAAACCGACCTGCCGGCCGGCGCCTTCTCGGTGTTGCCCTGCCATCGCGACGGCGCCGACCTGTTCACCACCGACCCGCGCCTCAAGCTGCTGTCGTTCACCGGCTCGCCGGACGTCGGCTGGGAACTCAAGACGCGCGCGGGCAAGAAGAAGGTCGTGCTCGAACTCGGCGGCAATGCCGCCTGCATCATCGACGCCGACCAGCGCGACCGCCTCGACTCCGTCATCGACCGGCTGGTGTTCGGCGCCTACTACCAGTCCGGCCAGAGCTGCATCAGCGTCCAGCGCATCCTCGCCCACCGCTCGCTGTACGAAGCGCTGCGCGAGCGCCTGGTTGCCGCCGTCGCGGCACTCAAGTCGGGCAATCCTCGCGACGAGGACACCTTCATCGGCCCGGTGATCGACAGCGGCGAAGCCGAACGCATCGCCGGCTGGATCGAGGAAGCGACCCAGGGTGGCGCGCGCATCCTGACGGGCGGCGAGCGCGACGGTGCCATGCTGCAGGCGACGCTGCTGGACAACGTGCCACGCGATGCCAGGCTGTATCGCGAGGAAGTGTTCGGCCCGGTCGCGATGATCGAGCCCTTCGACGACTTCGATTCAGCGCTGCACGAAGTGAACGACAGCCGCTACGGGCTGCAGGCCGGCGTGTTCACCGATTCCCTCGCGCACGCCATGAAAGCCTGGGACGAGCTGGATGTCGGCGGCGTCATCGTCGGCGACGTGCCGTCATGGCGCGTCGACAACATGCCCTATGGCGGCGTCAAGGATTCGGGCCTGGGTCGCGAAGGCGTGCGCTACGCCATCCGCGACATGACCGAAACCCGCCTGCTGGTGGTCCGCGACAAGTCCTGAAAAAAAATGGCGTGCGCGCGCCAGCCACGCGCACTCCGATGGCTCACGGCGTTTCGAAACCGTTGCGGAAAATCCACTCACCACCCACACCCACATACACCGTCGCCGGCACGAAGTGTCCCTGCCGGTCGGTGACCCAGTATCGGATACGGTCTTCGCCGCTGTAATCGGGATCCGGCCGGTAGCCGATGCGGCCGTCTTCCGTGACCCAGGCCAGCCCATACAGCGGCGGCACGAATCCGTCGATCTCCAGCGCGTCTCCATCCGGATCGCTGTCATTGGCGAGCACGTCGACGAGGGTCGTGCCGTTCACCGCCACCGACGCGACGTCGTCCGCCGCCGATGGCCGCTGGCTTGAAAGATCGAGGACGCCGCGCTGGAAGGCGTCGCGCCATGCGTGCCACGGATTGCCCAGCAGTGCCTCGACAGCCGGACCCAGGCGGACGATCAACCCGTACTTGCTGATGACACCGTCGGCGCGGCTGGTGAAGTACTGCGGCACGATCGCGTAGGGCACGCCGTCGGCGGTGCGGTAATAGCCATCGTTGGAGACGATGTGGATCATCACCGGCGGCGTGACGCCGGTCCATTCGGTGCCGGCCGGAATCGGCTGCTCACCGATGGCGTCCGTCTTGGTACCGGAAAACGGCATCGAAACACCCGCGGCGGTGCCCGAGTCGGTGTACTCCAGCATCTGGCCGTTGTTGATGTCGATGTCGAAGCGTCCCGGCACCAGGTCGGCTCCGGTCAGGATCCGGTCGAATTCCGGGTCCAGGTGTTCGTAATGCTGGGGTACGTTGTCGAAGGTCACGTCGATGGTGACGTACTGCTTCTTCGACACCGGATCGTTGGTCGTGAACTCCTTGCTGAGGATCACGCCGACAGGCACGTTGGCGATGTGGGCGCCATTCACCACCATGTCGGTGGCGTTGGTGCCGAACTCGATGCCGAAGGCGGGGGAGCGGAACGGTTCCGGGGTATTGCCAATGATGTCCACGCCCTGCAGCAGGTAATGCGAGGTGTACTCCATCGCCGCGCCGGCACGCACTTCCCAGGCCCGGAAGTCGGTGATGTGCGTGTGGATGTCATGGCCCTGGTTGGGGTTCGCCTTCACGACATACAGGCCGACCGTGCTGGCGAAAGCCTCGTTGTCGTGGAAATTGAGGATGGGCGGATGGTCCGGCGAGTTCTGCCGGTCACGGCGCAGCGCATCGCCCATCGGGAACAGCCGATACGGGAAGTGACGCACGCGCGTGCCGCGGTGCAGGTACACGTAACCCTGGTTGACGCTGGCCGCGACGTTGCCGACGTTGCGGACCATGCGACCCTGGAACCAGAAGCCGGCGCCGGTCCGGCCGATGTCGTAGGACTCGACATCGACGCCGTTCTTCGGATTGAAGGACGAGTTGCCCTTGGCCTTGATGGCGATGTTCCGCGTCCACGAGCCGATCTCGTCACCGGTCTCGGCGACGAAACCGGCACCGTGCGTGTCGTAGCTGGCGTTGTCGTGGAAGATCGCGTTGCTGGCGTGGTGCACGTATCCCCAGCCCGGGCTGTGGAACACCGAATTGCCGATCACGATGGCCGGCGGCTCGGCCGGATCCAGGCCGGTGAAGTGCAGGTGCATCGGATAACGCGTGCGGATGTTGCTGGTTGGCGTCAAGCCGGGCAGCTGGTCCGGATCGAAGCTCGGCACCGACTTGTCCGTCCGCCCCAGGTAGTGGAACTGCGCGTAGCGTACGTCGTAATCGGTGTGGTGCATCAGCATCACATGGCCACGGCGATGCACGGGCGCGGTTTCGCCGTTCTCGGTCTCGAAACGCACGTTGCGGCTGAAGTTCGCCACCGAGGCCTTGAGGTCCGGCCGCGGCGAACGGTGGTCGTGCTGCAGCGCCGGCGTGAAACCGACGGTCGCGCCATTGATCGAGGTGATGGTCAGCACCTCGTCCTGGGTGCCGAAATAGCGCACTGCGGAGATCGAGTTGTCCCACTTCCAGCCCGAGTAGCGCGTGCCGGCCAGCACCAGCGTGTCGCCCACCCGCCAGCCCTGCGGCGGTTCCGCCATCACCAGGCTGGTCTGGCCGGCCAGCGGATCGCTGGCGACCTTGCCGTGCACCGTCTTGCGCGCACCATGGATGTGCACGCGGCCGTGCGCCACCAGGCCGCGGCCGAGCAGGTCGGGATCCCAGCCGATGTCGATGTCGCTGCCGGACGTGAAGACGATGCGCACCTGCGCATCAGGGTCCACCGGCGTGGCGACGGTGCCGACCACCAGCTCGCCGGCCATGCCGACCTCGAAGGTGTCCACCTTCAGCGTGCTGGACTGCTGCGGACTGAAGGCCAGGCGACCATCGACCAGCAGGCCACGCAGGCGGGCGTCACCATGGCCCGCATAGGTCACGCTGCGGCCGGCGGGCACCAGCGCCACGGCGCCGTCTCCGGGAACCCCCGGCTGCCAGGTCGCCGGGTCGAACCAGTTGCCATCCGCCACCGCCGTATGGGTGACGTCACCCTGCCCGATGATGTGCATGCCCGCCAGAAGAGGCGCGGCAAACAGGAACAGACAGGCAAGAACCGTCAATCGCTTCATTCCGCACCCCCTGTGCGAAAGCGGAAACCGGCCCCGAGCATAGCGTCGGCCCGGCCTGTACCGGTACCTGCGGTGGCGAATCGAATCTCAGCAGAGGATCAGGATTCGATCAGCAGTGGCTCAATCACGTCTCAGAACGGCCAGAAGCGCGGGATCAGCAGGACGCCAAGGACCCAGAAGATCAGGTTCAGCGGCAGGCCGACCTTCACGAAATCCATGAAGCGGTATCCGCCGGCACTGTAGACCATGGTGTTGGTCTGGTAGCCCACGGGCGTGGTGAAGCTGGTCGATGCCGCGAAAGTGACGGCGATCAGGAACGGCGTCGCATCGACGCCCAGCATGGTCGCCGTGGACATACCCAGCGGCGTCAGCAGCACGGCGGCCGCCGCGTTGCTCATGAACTCGGTGAGCAGCAGGGCCAGCAGATAGAGGACCGCCAGGACCACCCACGGCCCGAACCCGGCCACCAGACCGAGCGTATTGTCCACCAGGAACGCGGCTGCACCCGTACCGGTCATGGCGATGCCCAAGGGCATCAGCGCCGCGAGCAGGATGATGATGCGCCAGTCCACGGATTCGTAGGCCTCGTCGGCATCGAGGCAGCCCGCCAGCACCATCGCCAGTGCGCCCATCAGCGAGGTGATGACGATCGGTGCCCAGCCCAGCGCCGCCACCGTGATCACCACCACCATGGTCGCCAGCGCAAACGGCGCGCGCCAGCCACGCGGTCGTTCCGCTTCGCGTTCGGTCAGCACGATCAGGTTGGGGTCCGCGCGCAGCGCCGGCATTTCACGCTCGGGCGTCAGCATCAGCAGGATGTCGCCGACGTCCAGGCTGACATCCTTGATCTTCTCGCGCAGGATCTGGCCGCGCCGGTGGATGGCCAGCACCGTGGCGTCGTGGTGCCAGCGCCGGTCCAGGGTCGCCAGGGTGCTGCCGACGACGCGTGAGGCCGGCGCCACCATCACTTCGGTGAGGACCTGGTCGACCTCGCGGAACTGCCTTGCCTTCAGCTTGAACTCCGGGTCGATCTCCAGGCCCGCCTTTTTCCTCAGCTCGTCCAGGCGGCTCCAGTCGCCGCGTGCCAGCAGGACGTCACCTTCCTGCAACACCTGGGCCCGGGGCGACCACACCTTCTGCTCGCCACGCAGCAGCTCGAGGACGAAGACGCCGAACTTCTCGCCCAGTTTCGATTCACCCACGCTGGTGCCGATCAGAGACGACTCCGACATGACCCGCAGCTCGGTGATGTACTTGCCCAGCTGGTAGTCCTCGACGAGGCCTTCGGAGCGGATCTCCGGCAGCAGCCAGCGGCCGACCGTCAGCAGGTAGAGACTGCCCGCCGCGAAACAGATCACCCCGAGCGAAGTGAACTCGAACAGGCCGAAGCCGGGATGCCCCAGATCCCGGGCGATCGAGTTCACGAGCAGATTGGTCGAGGTGCCGACCAGCGTGCAGACACCGGCCATCTGCGAGACGTAGGACAGCGGAATCAGCGCCTTCGACGGCGCCATGCCATTGGCTGCCGTTGCCGTCATGACGATGGGCAGGAACACGGCGACCACGGCGGTGTTGTTGACGAAGGGCGCCACCACGGCCAGGACGCCGAACAGGGTCAACAGGAACAGCGTCGGCGACTTCACGCGACTGAACAGCCAGCCGATGCCGGCCAGTGCGCCGCTGTTCTGCAGGCCCGCGGCGAGCACGAACATGGCTGCGACGGTGATGGTGGCATGGCTGCTGAAGCCGCTGACCGCCTCGTTGGTGCTGACCAGGCCCAGCAGCGCGAGGCTGCCCAGCACCAGCAGGGCCACCGCGTCCATGCGCAGCTTCTCGGTGGCGAACAGCACCACCGCGCCCAGGGCGATGGCCAGTACCAGGGCGATATCCAGGGTCATGCCTCGCCCTCCGGTCCGTTATCAGTCGAACAGCTTGCCGGGATTGAGGATACCCGCAGGATCGAGCGCGGCGCGTACCGCCCGCATCAGCGCGATCTCGGCGTCGCTGCGCGTGCCGGACAGATACGGCTTCTTGACCAGCCCGATGCCGTGCTCTGCGGAGATGCTGCCGCCGACGCGCACCAGCGCCTCCGACAGCGCCTTCGTCACCTGCTCGCAGCGGGCGATGAACGCGTCCTGCGCCATGCCGTCCGGCGCCAGCACGTTGATGTGCAGGTTGCCGTCGCCGATGTGGCCGAACCAGACCACGTCGAAACCTGGGTAGTCGCGCTCGAACAGGTCCTGCATCGCGTGCATGAAGGCCGGAATGGCACTGATGCGCACGGAAATGTCGTTCTTGTACGGCTTGCGCGGCGCCAGCGCTTCGGTGATGCCCTCGCGCAACCGCCACAGCGCAGCGGCCTGCGCCTGGCTCTGGGCGATCACGCCGTCGCTGACCCAGCCCTGCTCCAGGCACTGTTCGAACACCGCCAGCGCGGCGTTCTGGTCGTCGTCACTGGCGGCATCGAACTCGGTGACCACGTAGTACGGCGAGACTTCGGCAAATGGCGGCTGCGCTCCGTGGGCGACCACATGCGTGGCGCCGCGATCGTTGAGGAATTCGAAGGCCTGCAGGCGCAGATGGCTGCGGAAGGCACCGAACACGCGCATCAGCGCATCCAGTTCCGGCACCGCCAGCAGCATGACCTGCGACGGTGGCGGCGGATCGGTCAGGCGCAGCGTCGCCTCGACGATCACGCCCAGCGTGCCTTCCGAGCCGATGAACAGGTGGCGCAGGTCGTAGCCGCTGGCGTTCTTGACCAGTCCGCGGTTGAGTTCCAGCACCTCGCCTTGCGCCGTCACGACCTTCAGCCCGGCGACCCATTCGCGGGTATTGCCGTAACGGATCACCCGGATGCCGCCGGCATTGGTGGCGATGTTGCCGCCGATCGCACAGGAGCCGCGGGCGGCGAAATCCACCGGATACAGCAGGCCGTGGTCGGCAGCGGTGCGCTGCACGGCTTCCAGCGGCATGCCGGCCTGCACCGTCAGCAGTCGGTCCACCGGGTCGAAGTCCAGCGCCCTGTTCATGCGCTCCAGGCTCAGCACCAGCTCGCCTTTCGCGGCCACGGCGCCACCGGACAGGCCGGTTCGGCCACCCGAGGGCACCACGGCCACGCCATCGGCACAGGCCCAACGCAGCACCGCCTGGACGTCCTCGACCGAGGCCGGCAAGGCGACGGCCAGCGGTGCCGGCGTCCAGCGCCGCGTCCAGTCCCGTCCGTAATGTTCCAGGTCGGCGGGATCGGTCTTCAGCACCAGACCGGGCGCCAGCCGCGCCAGCCGCGCCAGCGCCTGCAAACGGTAATCGCTCATGTCGTGAGAACCGGCTGAAAACACGCAGCCTGCCAGTGCTGCGGTGCGGCATCAAGTACGCGCTTCTGGCATAGTGTCCGCCCCCGCTCCACTGCCGCCTGCACCCGTCATGGCAACGACCTCGTTTCCCAAGTCCGATATCCGCGTCCTGCTGCTGGAAGGCGTCAGCGCCAATGCGGTCGAGACCTTCCGGGCCGCCGGCTACGAATCGATCGACTACCACACCAAGTCACTGCCCGACGACGAGCTCAAGCAGCGCATCGCCGAGGCGCACATCATCGGCATCCGCTCGCGCACCCAGCTCAGCGCCGACGTGCTCGCGCATGCACGCCGCCTGATCGCGATCGGCTGCTTCTGCATCGGCACCAACCAGGTGGACCTGGCCGCCGCGCAGGCGGCCGGCATCCCGGTGTTCAACGCGCCCTACTCCAACACGCGCAGCGTCGCCGAGCTGGTGCTGGCCGAAGCCATCATGCTGATGCGCCGCATCCCGGAGAAGAACGCGCAATGCCACCGCGGCGGCTGGTCGAAGTCGGCCGCCGGCAGTTTCGAAGTGCGCGACAAGGTGCTCGGCGTGGTCGGTTACGGCCACATCGGCACACAGATCGGCCTGCTTGCCGAAGCGGTTGGCATGCGCGTGATCTTCCATGACGTGATCACCAAGCTGGCGCTCGGCAACGCGCGTCCCAGCGACGGCCTGGACGACCTGCTGGAGCGTGCTGACATCGTCACGCTGCACGTCCCGGAAACGCCGCAGACGCGCGACCTGATCGGCGCCGAACAACTCGCGCGCATGCGCAAGGGCTCAGTCCTGATCAATGCCTCGCGCGGCACGGTGGTGGATATCGACGCGCTCGCCGAGGCACTGCGCAGCGGCCACCTCGCCGGCGCCGCCATCGATGTGTTCCCGGTCGAACCGCAGGGCAACGACGATCCCTTCGTCTCGCCGCTGGCCGGCATGGACAACGTCATCCTGACACCGCATGTCGGTGGCAGCACCCTGGAAGCCCAGGACAACATCGGCCGCGAAGTCGCCGCCAAGCTGGTGCGCTACAGCGACAACGGCTCGACGCTGTCGGCGGTCAACTTCCCCGAGGTCAACCTGCCGGAACATCCGTCCAGCCGCCGCCTGCTGCACATCCACCGCAACCAGCCGGGCATCCTCTCGCAGATCAACGACGTGTTCTCAAAGGCCGGCGTCAACATCGACGGCCAGTACCTGCAGACCAATCCGACCATCGGCTACGTCGTGGTCGATGTCTCGGCCACCCGCGAGCAGGCGGACCAGCTCAAGGTCGCGCTGGCGGCGATCCCCGGCACCCTGCGCTGTCGCGCGTTGTACTGAGCTAACCGCCCATCGCATGCACACCGCGCCATCCAGGCGCGGCGCGGCACCTTCTCCGGAGCTCGGGCATCCGGACCTTGAAATGGAAATCCGGGCTGGTCGCTGATCATAACGATGACCACCAGTGGTCCGGCCCGCGAGCCGGACGGCGCAGCCCTTTGCCGCCAATCCTGCGGATCAGGATGCGGTGCAAAGTCAACCAACCCAATGATTCCTTTCACATTCGCCAGCCACCGGCGTGAAGGGGCTGAGTCTGTCATGCCCGCGCCGTCGCCGTGATAACGCATAACACTGCACGCTTGCCGGATAATCCAGGCGGCGTGCGGCAAGGCCGCGCGGCCAGCATCGTCGACGGGTATTGATTCCCTTGGGGATTTTGCGATTGACGCCTCCTGCCGAAGCCACTACAACAGGCGCTACACCCCGTTTCGGGGTCGAACATTAGTTAGGCGGCAGACCGTGTCTGAGACGTCGTGCCCAGTATGTGAGTCCGCCCTCGGTTTTGAGCCTTGGCCAGACGGCATCTCTTCGCACGAGATCTGTCCTTCCTGTGGAATTCACTTTGGGTACAACGACGCAAGGCCGGATCTGCGCCAGGCGGTCTATGCTGAGTGGCGGAATCAGTGGCATGCCTCTGGGCGTCGTCCGATCACGGGCGCTGAATGGCAACGCATCGCTACGCTGGTGATGCAGCGCGTCTTGGCAAAGGCCGAGGCAAATTCATGACGCACGATCTAGGGCATTGCCGCCTAACACCTCGTTCGAGCGGACGCGGGGACGATAAAGTGCCAAGCCCATACACCGGCGTGCGCGCCGCTCAACTCAACCGTTGGGCTTCTCTATCAACTGGTCGCAAATTGGGGCTCGGTCGCCGATTGGGTATCTGGCATCGGCTCACTATCGGCGGCGTCGATAGCCGGAGCTGTCTCCCAGCAAGTAGCGCGGCATGCGCTAACCAATCAGTCAAGCGGTTTGGGGCCGCACCCTGCATGTTCCCGATCTTGTAACATACCGGGCGCGGCCCGAATGCCGCTTGACTGCGGCGTTAGGTGCCAGGAGGCACCGCCCCATGATCGTGGAGAAAAGCAAGATCGTGCTCAAGGCCCACTGGTTTCTTCCGGTCGCCATGCTGGTGGTCGGAGGTGATCTCGTCCTGGCGCTGGCCGACTCGTGGTCGGATCCGGCGCTGCTTGAGGCCGGCCTGCTCTTTGATCTGGCAATCGTGCTGCCCGCACTCTACTGGTGGTGCTACAGGAAACGTGGCCGCGCTGCGCTTCTCAAGGCGGCTGCCCTGAGCTGCCTCGGCATCTGGGTCGCCGGTCATATCGTCCCGGACCAGCACCACGAGCTCATCAGCACGGTTGGCTTCGCTCGGTACGTCGGACTCGCCGTCCTGCTGGTCATCGAGCTCAAACTGGTCGTGGCCATTTATCGGGCAGCATTCTCAAGCAGCGGCGCCAACCCTCCCCTTTCGGCAGCCCAGGACGCCGGCATGCCTGAGTGGGCTGCTCGACTAATGGCTTGGGAGGCATCGCTGTTGCGTCGCGGCTGGGAGTTGGTGCGTCGGCTGGTAAGGCTTCGCTAGCACCTGACCGCGTGTAACAGTGCCGCGTGAATCGGTGGCAGGGACATTTCGCGCATTCCTCACAGCCCCGACTCCGTCATGCCCGCGAAGGCGGGCATCCAGTGAATGGTCGTGATGAGTCCGCACTCGATGCGCACCGGCCAATCCGGAAATGGCGACGTTCCCGCCACGCCACTGGACACCCGCCTGCGCGGGTGTGACGAGCGAGCACGGCGCGGTGAGCGCACGCGAGCCCGCTACCAGGGCGCGTGAAACGTGGCAGGGACATTTCGCGAGCCTGCCAATTGGGCTCGCTTTGTAGTGGCTGTCAGCGATGCTCGCGAGGTCAGCGGCGCCAGAAGCGCCAGCGGTGCCAGCGTTTGCGCAGCCAGCGGCCGGCGGGCGAACGCCATTCCAGTTCGGTAACGCGACCGCTGTCCCAGGCGTCGAGCAGCGACGGCAGTGGCGTCGCGTCGTTGCGCAGGTCGAACAGGAGGTGCCCATTGCGGTCCGCCGCCCCGGCGGCGTCGATAAGCGCGATGCCGGCCTGCTGGGCGAGTGCGCGCAGCAGCGGATCGGGCGTCGACACGGCTGACAGCGGGCTGTCGACCCGCCGTGGAAGGCGGCCGGCGCCGTGGAACCACAGGCCGTTGATCGCCGGCAGCTTCGCCTGTTCCCGGCGGCGATTGAGCGGATGCTGCGCCAGCACGATCTGTGCTTCCGAGAACAGCCGCCGCCAGCGCCGGCCGATGGGATCTTCCGGCCACAGCTCGAAGATGTCGCGACCGATGGCGTCGTCGGGCGGGGCCATCACCGGAAAATCCGGCACCGCGTTGCTGGCGAAGGCGCGCAGGTACCAACGTCCGGGCACGGGCGCACTCAGCTCGAAGCCCTCGTCGCCGAAGACGGGTGCCAGCGCCGCGACCAGCGCCTGCGCCTCATCGAGGTCCAGGCGCAGGGTCTGCGCGCCACAGCCCATCAGGCGCACGTTCGCCATCTCCGCGCGGAAATGCGCGGGATCGGCGCGCAGCCAGTGACGGTCCTCGGCATCGCCGGCGTCGATCTGTCGTGTCAGCGCTGCTTCCGGCCAGCCGGTAGGCGTGATCGCAAACAGGTCGTCGTACACCCGCGCGCCGCCGTCGGCCGCCGCCGGCCAGTGGTCGGCACGCGCCAGCACGGCGGCAATGCGCTGCGCCAATGCCGCATCGGGTTTCGACGGCGCCAGCACGATCAGTCGCGATCCGCTCATCGGATCCATCTCCTTGGGACAGCCTGGGCGAATGGTGGTCGGCGCGGGATTCGCCGGTCAACCACGGCGGGGGTGGCGGCGCGTCCTGCGGTGCTGAAGCCAGCCCTTCAGGCGCGCGAGCCGGTCACGGAGATGCGCACGGCAATGCCTACAGCCAGCCCTTCTGGTGCGCCAGCCGGTAGGCCTCGATGCGATTGCCGACGCCGAGCTTGCCGATCGCCTCGCTGAGGTAATTGCGCACGGTGCCGTGCGACAGGTTCAGCTGCTCGGCGATTTCCTGGGCGCCGAGTCCTTCGCCGGCCAGGCGCAACACCTGGCGCTCGCGATCGGTGAGCGGATCGGATTCACCCCACGCTTCGACTGCCAGCTCCGGATCGATGGCGCGGCCGCCGCGATGCACGGTGCGCAGCGCATCGGCCAGCCGTTCGGCGGGGGCATCCTTCAGCAGGTAGCCGCTGACACCGGCATCGAGCGCACGACGCAGGTAACCGGCGCGTCCGAAGGTGGTGACGATGACGACGCGTGTGGCAAGGCCGTGCCGCTGAACGCGTTGCGCCAGTTCCAGCCCGGTCAGGCCGGGCATTTCGATATCGGTGACCAGCAGGTCGGGTTTGAGGTCGCGCAGCAGCCGCCAGGCCTGTTCGCCATCGCTGGCTTCGCCGACCAGCTGCAGGTCGGTCTCCAGCCGCAGCAGCGCGGCCAGCGCGCCGCGCACCAGGCCCTGGTCTTCGGCAAGCACGAAACGGATCATGCCGCGCTCCGCCGCAGCGGCGTGACGTTGCCGCCGACCTCCTCGTCAGACGGCGGCAGCGGCAGGCGCACGACGATGCGCGTGCCCTCGCCTCGCGGAGAATGGACGGCCAGCGAGCCGCCCAGCGCCTCGATGCGTTCGGCCATGCCACGCAGCCCGTTGCCGGGTTCGCCGGCACCACCGCAACCGTCATCGACGACCGTCAGCAGGGCGACACCGTCTTCACAGCGCAGGCTGATCTCGACGGCGCGTGCACGCGCGTGGCGATGGATGTTGGTGACCGCCTCGCGCACGGCCAGTGCCAGCGCGGTTTCCTGCGCCGGCATGAGTTCCAGCCCGGTGAGACTGTAAGTCAGTCCGACGCCGGCACCGTCGAGCAGCAGCCGCGCGGACGCCAGTTCGGGCTTCAGTGCCGCGGCGCGGATGCCGGTGACGGCGCGGCGCACCTGCGCCAGCGCTTCGCGCGCGACGCGCTCGACCTCGCCGATTTCCACCTGCGCGGCCAGCGGATCGCGCTCCACCAGCCGGCGCGCCAGTTCCGACTTCAGCGCGACCAGCGACAGCGTATGGCCGAGCAGGTCATGCAGGTCGCGACCGATGCGTTCGCGCTCGGCGACCTGCGCCAGTCGCCGCACCTCGTCGACGGACAGGCGCAGCTCGGCGTCCTTGCGCATCTTCTGCATCATGTAGTAGTTGCCGACGCAGCTGGACGTGCCGACCAGCAGGGCGATGGCTGGCGACAGCCAGTGTCCGCCAAGCCACCAGGTCTGCAGCGCATACAGGCCGACCAGCAGCAGCAGCATGGCGATGGCGCGCGGCAGCGTGCGCGTCAGTCCGGGCAGGAAGCCGGCCGCATAGATGAGGTAGGCATTGCCGAACGGATTGAACGGCGTCAGCGCGAAGCCGATCCCGGCGATGGCCAGCACCGCCAGCAGCAACCGCAGGCCGGACTGCCGGAACGCGAGGAAATACACGACCAGGAACGGCGCCATCGACAGCCACGTGGCGGCGACGCCGGCCGGACCCAGCCAGCCCGCGAACATCGGCAGCAGCGTGAAGCTGAGGTAGCCCAGCCACAGGATCGGCGCCCAGCCCAGCCCGCTCGACGGCGGCACGAGCCGGTCCCGCCAGCGCAGCGCCAGCGTTTTCAGGGTGCGCAGGTTCAACGCCATCTGCTTCCGTTCCTGTTCCTTACAGCGGCCGGTTCAGCCGGCGAACCGCCAGCACGAAGAACACCGCGGTGACGGCCGCCAGCACGGCGACATGCCCGAGCAGTCCATCAGCCGGCGCCTGGCCGATCGCCATCAGTCCGATTCGGCCCAGATGATACGCCGGCCACAGCGGCGCGATGCCCTGCACGAAGGCCGGCAGCATCGCCAGCGGGAACCACAGTCCGGCCAGGAAACCCATCGGCAGGTAGATGACATTGACGATGGCCGGCGCCGAACGGCCGCTCGCCAGCGTGCCGATCCACAGGCCCAGCGCGCAGAACGGCAGCACGCCGAAGATGGCGACCACAGCCAGTCCGAGCCAGCCGGCGGCCGGCATGCGAACGCCGGCGGCGGTCACCGCGATCAGGCACATGACGACGTAGATCAGCGTCGCGAACAGCATCGCCATCGCCAGCTTGGACAGCAGGTAGATCACCGCCGGTGCCGGCACCACCCGCTTGATGCGCAGCCAGCCGGTCTCGCGATCCATCGCAACATTGACGCCGAAGCCGAACAGCGCCGGCCCCATGATGCCGAACACCGTATAGCTGGACAGCAGGTACGCGCCGGCCTGCCAGCTGCCGGAACGACCCATCGGCATCAGCACGGCGAACAGCACGTAGAACATCGGCGGGAACAGCAGCGTCGGCAGCGAGAACGACAAGGTGCGCAGCAGCGACAGGAATTCGTAGCGCACTTCCAGGCCAAGGCTGCGCCAGAACACGCCCGGCTGCCTTGCCCTGCCCTGTTCCATCGCGGTGAGTGTCGTCGTGTTCATGCCATCGTCTCCGTCAGTTCGATGAAACGTTCGGCCAGGCCGCCGCGGATGACTTCCAGATCGCTGACCGCCGGATCCTGTGCGAGCAGGCGGCGCAGGACGTCTTCGGCGTGGTCGCATTCCAGATCGACCAGACCGGACTGTTCGCGCACCTGCAGCACGCCCGGCCAGCTCGCCAGCAGGTCAGGCGCGAATGTCGTGCGGCAGCGGATGCGGCGCTGGCCGCTGCGCGCACGCAGCGCTTCGACGGCGCCTTCCTCGATCACGCGACCGCGGCCGATCACCGCAACGCGGTCGGCCAGCGCCTCGGCTTCCTCCAGGTAATGCGTGGTCAGCAGCACCGCGCAACCGGATGCCACCTGCGCGCGGATCACCTGCCAGAACGCCTGCCGCGACTGCACGTCCAGGCCGACCGTGGGTTCATCCAGGAACAGTACGGAGGGACGACCGACCAGCGCCAGCGCGAACTGCACGCGCCGCTGCTGGCCGCCGGACAGCTTGCCGTAGGCCCGCTGCAGCAGCCCGGTGATGCCGGCCAGCTCCGCGGCTTCGGCCACCGGCATCGCATCCGGGTAATAGCTGGCGAACAGGCGCAGCACCTCGTGCACGCGAAGCGCCTCGGGCACGCCGGCGCTCTGCAGCATGGCGCCGATATGCTGACGCGCGCCGAGGTCGCCGGGCGGGCGACCGAACACGCTGGCCTCGCCGGCATCGGGCTGGACCAGACCGAGCATGATCGACACCGCCGTCGTCTTGCCGGCGCCATTGCTTCCGAGCAGTGCCAGCACTTCACCGCGGCGCAGGCTCAGGTCCAGGGCGGCCAGCGCTTCGACCTCGCCGTAACGCTTGCGGATGCCCGCCAGGCTGACGATCACGTTTTCATCCATTGCATCCACCTCGCCGATAACAGGACGCAGTGTCCGGATCCGCGGGCGGGCGCGGCAGCGGCAAGGATCAGGCGGCGGTGGTGACAGCTGTCAGCCGCGCAGCCGGGCGCCTGTGCGGATCGGGCGTGCTGGCCTTGGCGGCCCGTGACCCTTGGTGGCGACCGCGGCCTGTGCGCCGTCTGGTCGATCGTCGAGTTGATAGATCGTTCGGCCCTTCGGCATTGCTCCGGACACCGAAATGTACCGACGCAGCCACGGCGCGAACCCGATACCCGGCCATTCGACATCCTCGCGCGATCTCCCGTACAGGCCGGCAAACCGCTGATCCGGCGAGCATTTGGACGCTGCGTTGACACGCGGCCACGTCGGAACCCGCCGATCCACCCGCCGCGGAGGTCGACAACGCGAGAGGGCCAACAGATCGCCGTGCCCCCGTTCCGGCCGCTGACACGGCGTCGCCCGACCTGAAGCCGCGCCCCCGCCGTCGCCCGCGCCTCTCCGGGAGGTCTGCTCCGGAGCCTGGCCACGAACCCGGCCACGGCCCGACCCGACCGGCCCTGCGGCCGCCCGTGCTATACTCCCAGCCCTTAAATCAATGCCTTGGCGCCGGATTGGCCCCGCCGGTCGCGTCACCAGCGGCAGCCCGTCCCGCGTTCCACCGCCGATCCCGCGTGATCGGCGCGTTTCGTTTTACGGAGGTCGATCATGCACATCCTCAACCAGCTCCAGCCCCTGCGTTCCGCCGGCGGCAGCATCCGCACGCCGGGCCTGTCCGATGAGGCGCTGCGCGCGTTCCAGGACGATGCGGACCTCAACGCCGCCGTCGCCGACGCCGTCGAAGCATTCACACGCCTGTGTAACGAATATCCCGACCTGGTCGCCATGGACGAGGAAGCGCAGCTGCGCCACCTGCAGGCCGGCTTCGTCAATTTCTATCCGGATGACGCCGTCAATCCGTACGTCGCGCTGACCGCGCGCGGTCCGTGGATCGTCACGCTCAAGGGTGCGGTGATCTATGACGCCGGCGGCTACGGCATGCTCGGCATGGGCCACGCGCCTGCGCCGGTGATCGACGCGATGGCGAAGCCGCAGGCGATGGCCAACATCATGACGCCGTCTGTGTCGCAGCTGCGCTTCACGCAGGCGCTACGCGCCGAGATCGGCCACCGCGGCAACGGCTGCCCGTACAGCCACTTCATGTGCCTGAACTCCGGTTCGGAGTCGGTCTCGCTGGCCGGCCGCATCGCCGACGTCAATGCCCGCGAGCAGACCCGTCCCGGCGGCCGCCACGCCGGCAAGACCATCAAGCGCCTGGCGGTCAAGGGTGGCTTCCACGGTCGCACCGAACTGCCCTCGCGTTACTCGGATTCCACGCGCAAGGCGTATCGCGACAACCTCGCCAGCTGGAACGACGGTTCCGACAACCTGGTCGTCATCCCGCCCTACGACGTCGAGGCCCTGCGCCAGGCGTTCGCCGAGGCCGAGCGCGAAGGCTGGTTCTTCGAAGCCATGTTCATCGAGCCGGTCATGGGCGAAGGCGATCCGGGCATGGCGCTGACGCCGGAGTTCTATTCCGTCGCCCGCGAACTGACGCTGGAACACGGCACGCTGCTGCTGATCGACTCCATCCAGGCCGGCCTGCGAGCGCATGGCGTGCTGTCGGTCGTCGACTATCCCGGCTTCGAAACGCTGCAGGCACCGGACCTGGAGACCTACTCCAAGGCCCTCAACGCCGGCCAGTACCCGATGTCGGTCGTCGCCGCGACCGAACGTGCCGCCGCGCTGTACCGCAAGGGCACCTATGGCAACACCATGACCGCCAACCCGCGCGCACTGGATGTCGCCAGCACCGTGCTCGGCCAGCTCAAGCCGGAACTGCGCGCGAACATTTCCGAGCGCGGTCGGTCCGCCGTCGCCAAGCTCAAGGCGCTGGCCGACGAGCTGGGCGGACTGATCACCAAGGTCCAGGGCACCGGCCTGCTCTTCTCCTGCGAACTGTCGCCGGTATTCAAGTGCTACGGCGCCAACAGCACCGAGGAGTTCATGCGCGAACACGGCTTCGGCGTCATCCACGGCGGCGCCAACTCGCTGCGCTTCACGCCGCACTTCGCCGTCACCGATGCCGAGCTGGACCTGCTGGTCTCCGGCGTGCGCCACGCCCTGCTCGAAGGCCCGCGCAAGCAGGACGACGGCAACAGCCAGCAGCAGGCCGCCTGAGCCTTCCCGCATCGACGGTGCCGGCCGCAATGGCCGGCACCTGTTCCAGAAGAAGACATCCTCGCCGCCACATAGGCGAGGCGCGCACGTCGATCGCACCGGACCAACGAAGCCCGCGCCGCGGCGGCTTCGTCAGACGCCACCTTTCCGCAAGCACTGGCCGTACCCCCTATTCGTGCAGCACACCATTTCAGGCTCGGTCGCCGCGCAGGGCGCGCACCGCGGCTTCAAGCGAGGCGGCGCTGGCCTGTTCGGGCGCGATCGGCGGGCCGGCGATGATGCCGATGCGGGCGCGGAAGCGGCGCGGCAGCCGGGCGCGGTGCAGGCGTGAATCGCGGCGGCTCCACATGCTGGCCCACATGCCGCGCAGGGCCATGGGCACGACGGGAACGGGACGCGTGGCCAGGATGCGCTCGACGCCGCGCTTGAACGGGGCGATTTCGCCGTCCGTCGTGAGCCCGCCTTCGGGGAAGATGCCGACCAGTTCGCCGGCCGCCAGGGCGGCGTCGATCTGCGCGAAGGCGCGTTCCATCACGTCCGGATCTTCCTTGCTGCCGGCGATGGGAATGGCACGCGCGGCCTTGAACAACTGCTTCATGCCGGGGATGTTGAAGATCCTGTAGTACATGACGAAGCGGATCGGCCGCGGCACCGCGCCCATGAGCAGCAACGCATCCATGTAGCTGACATGGTTGCAGACGACCAGCGCCGGCCCTTCGTCGGGAATGTGTTCCAGCCCCTGGATGTCGATGCGGTACAGCGCCTTGATCGCCAGCCAGCTGACGAAGCGGGCGACGAATTCCGGCACCAGCGTGAAAATGTAGATCGCCACCAGGGCATTGAGGACGGCGGTGACCAGCAGCAGTTCGGGAATGTTGAGTCCGGCCTGCAGCAGCACGATGGCAAGGACGGCGGCTGCGACCATGAACAGCGCGTTGAGGATGTTGTTGGCGGCGATGACCTGCGACAGCCGTTCGCGCGGTGCGCGCTGCTGCACCAGCGCGAACAGCGGCACGATGAAGAAGCCGCCGGACAGGCCGATCAGCAGCAGGTCGATGCACAGCCGGATGTTGCCGTCGACGGCGAGGAAGGCGCGCCAGTCCAGGCCGGCGACCAGCGCCGCTTCCGGCCGCGCCAGGTAGAGGTCGACGCCGAACACGGTGAGGCCCAGCGCGCCAAGCGGCACCAGTCCGATCTCCACCGTGCGCCGCGACAGCATTTCGCACATCAGCGAACCGAGGCCGATGCCGAAGGCGAACAGCGTCAGCACCAGCGGCGCGACGCTGGCGTCACCCCCCAGATAGACCTTGGTGTAGTTCGGCAGCTGCGCCAGCACCACCGAACCGAAGAACCAGAACCAGCTGATGCCGAGCACGGCGTTGAGCACGGCGCGATGGCCGCGCAATCCCATCACCACGCGCCAGGTCTGGCGTACCGGGTTCCAGTCCATGCGCAGCGACGGATCGGTGGCCGCCGCGACCGGAATCGCCCGCGCGCTCAGCCAGCCGGCGATGGCGAGGACCAACACGGCGACGGCGACATAGCACTCACCGTTGTCGAAGGCATTCATCAGCCAGCCGCCGAACAGCGAGCCGATCAGAATGGCGAGGAAGGTACTGGCCTCGATCAGGCCGTTGCCGCCGACCAGTTCTTCCGGCCTCAGTGCCTGCGGCAGGATGGAATACTTCACCGGCCCGAACAGCGCGCTCTGCGCGCCGCTGAGGCACAGCACGGCCATCAGGAACGGCAGCGAGCCGGTCCACAGTGCGAAGGCGGCGAGCACCATGATGCCGATCTCCAGCAGCTTGATCTGCCGGATGGCCCGCGACTTCTCGCTGCGTTCCGCCCACTGCCCCGCTGTCGCCGACAGCAGGAAGAACGGCAGGATGAACAGGCCGGCCGCGAGGTTGGAATAGAAATCAACGTCGGCGGCGTCCAGGCCGGTCACCCGGAAGGCGATCAGGATGACCAGCGCGTTGCGGAAGACGTTGTCGTTGAAGGCGCCCAGCGCCTGCGTCAGGAAGAACGGCAGGAAGCGGCGGCTGCGCAGCAGGCTGAACTGGTTGGACACGTCGCGTCGCGCTCCTGTTCGCTATCCAGCGGATCGTCCAGCGGCGGAGTTTGGCAGAGGCCGTGACCACTGTCGCGGGACCGGCAGGCCGTACGCGCCATTCCCGGACCGCCGCGATCCTGTCGGCCTGCAATCGGAACGGCGACGCCACAGCCCGCTTCGTTCGCGGCAGGCGCCGATGCGGAACACGGCCATCACCAGGCGCCCTGAGGAGACCGCACCGCTTCCGACGCCGTACGACAGGCGCGTTGCCGGCCGTCACCGACCAGTACGCATGACAGGAACATCCGGGCGCGCTGTCCGCCGCGGCCGGACTTTCGCCAGTCAGTCGAAGCCGTGCCGCATGATGGTCTTGATGCGGAAATTGGCGATCAGCTGCGAGGTGTAGTTGCCGACGCGGGCATTGTTGCGCTCGTCCGGGATGCCGGTCGGGCGTCCCATGTAGCTGACGTCGGGATTGGAGAAATACATGCGACGCGAGCAGCTGGGACCGGACGGGCAGGCGTAGGAGAGTACCGTCCGGAAGCGCTCCGTCGTGGTTGGACCGCTGTTGTCCCAATGGCCATAGGCATCCGGTGCCAGGTTGCTGCTGCCTGCCGATTCCGGATTGTGCAGCATGCCCATGTTGTGGCCGTGCTCGTGCGCGTAGGTCAGGTTGCCGACGGCACAGCTGCGGACGGTGACCTGGACGGCACTGCGTTCAAACGCCGGATTCAGGCTGTTCAGGACATAGCCGACGCCGCAACCGTTCGGATCGGTCTCGATGAACAGCGAAACCATGTCGGCATACACCTTGTCGCGCAAGGCGGTGATGGCCTTGCTGTCGCGCAGCCAGCCCAGCGCCGGGCTGCCGGAACCGGTTTCCTCGTACTCGACTTCGTACGCACCCACCAGATTGAATCGGGGCAGCATCAGGCTGTTGGTGAACGAAGCATTGGCGTTGTCCACCGCTGCCTGAGCGGTCGCCTCGATCTGCGCGGTGCCACCGGCACCCTCACGCGCCGCTGCCGTGTAGACGATCAGTACGTCGATGTCATCCTGGCGATCACGGAACGCCGCATCGCTGCCGGTGACCGCCTGTGCCGGCGACGCCTCCAGATCTTCGCCGGCATGCAGGCCACCGCTGCAGGGCGGGTACATCGCATGATCGACCCGCTGGAGCCTCGAGTGGCCGACGTCGACGGGCACCACTTCGTAAGTCGCTTCCTGCAGCGAGACCAGGCCGGCAAGCATGCCCTTGTGCAAGGTCAGGTGGACCTGGCCTTCCGGTTGTCCGCCGGCATGGCCGTGCCAGCTTGCACCGTCGACGCGCCGACGGGCATGCGCCTGGACAAACTGCACGACCCCGTCCGGCAACGCCAGTTCCATTGTCGCCATTTCGACGAACCCGGGGTCGCCAGGAAATATCAGCGCATGCGGAACCGCCGCAGGTGCAGGCAGCCGCGCGACGCCGTCCGTGCTGTCCTGCAGGATCCAGAACGCCTGCGCCGGTACCGGCAGGGAAACGGCGGCAACGAAGGCGGCGCGCAGCAACTTCATGTTCACCCCTGTTTGCACCTGGGCCGGATGGCTCCGCCGGAAGCCTAGCAAACAATGCGCGCTACCGCACATTCTCGCCTTGTCTCACGCCGGCAGGCAGCCGCGCGTGGGGATCGGTGGCAGCACCATGCGTTGCAGCAGGTGCTCCAGCGCGAGCCGTGGCTCGTTGCAGCGTCCGCCGTGCACGGGTGACGTCTGGATCAGCGCGCTGCGTTGCGCGGTCAACCAGTGGAAACGGGCACGCAGCGGCAAACGGGCGATCTCGCCGGCATTCGCCTCGCCGGCGACGATGCGTTCGACGGCCCCGAGCTGGCGCTGTACCAGTTCGATGTCGACCTGCGGATCCAGGGCGCGCAACCGCGCTTCGTCAAGTGCGAACAGGGCACCGAGGTAAACCCCGTCGCGCGTGGACAACAGCACGCCGGCGTTGACGAACTCGCCGCGTTCGACACGCGGCACGACGCGCACGATGGCGTAGTCATAGCAGAGCATGGGCGCGCTCCGCTTCGGCGACGAATGCCGCGCGCAGGCGCAGCCGTTCGCACAGGTACCGGGTATAGGCGGCCCGCCATCCGGCGGCACCGGGCAGCGTCGTATCCGCCTCCAGCCAGGCATCGGGCACCAGGGCGAGGACGCCTTCGATGACGGCCGGGGTCAGGCGCGCGGCCATGTCGGCATCGACCTCGCCAACGGCATCGGCCCAACGCAGCAGGACATGGTCGGCGATGCGCTTGAACGGCTGGCCGGCGTTGTCGGCGGAGCCGTCCCAGCCGTGGTGGATGTACAGCGCGGCACCGTGGTCGATCAGCCACAGGCGCCGGTGCCACAGCATCAGGTTGGGATTGCGCGTGCTACGATCGACGTTGCTGACGAAGGCGTCGAACCAGACGATGCGCGAAGCCAGCTCTGGCGGCACCTCGATGGTGCTGGCGGCGTCGAAGTTCGCGGCGCCGGGCAAGTAGTCGAGCGCCAGGTTCAGGCCGCCACTGGCGCGCACCAGTTCCTGGATTTCCGGATCGGCTTCGGTCCGCGCCAGTTCGGGGTCGAGGTCGGCGAGCACGATCTCGGGCACCGGCAGCTCCAGCGCGCGCGCCAGCTCACCGGCCACCAGTTCGGCGATCAGCGCCTTCACGCCCTGCCCCGCGCCGCGGAACTTGAGCACGTACAGCCCGAGGTCGTCGGCTTCGACCACGGCCGGCATCGAACCGCCCTCGCGCAGCGGCGTGACATAGCGTTCGACGGTGATGCGGCGCAGGCTCATGGCGCGAGCATACCGGCGCTCAGCCGCGTTCGACGAAATCGACGCGGCGGGTCATGCCGCAGATCAGCTCGTAGCCGATGGTGCCGGCGCGCGCGCCGATTTCCTCGACCGGCAACTCCGGTCCCCAGAGCGTCACTTCGTCGCCGATCCGGGCATCGGGATGGGCACGCAGGTCGATGCTCATCAGGTCCATCGACACCCGGCCCACGGTGCCGGCACGACGACCGCGCAGCAGCACCGGCGTGCCGGCTTCTGCGACCCTCGGGTAGCCGTCGCCGTAACCGATGGCGACGATGCCGATCGGCATGTCTTCCGGGCAGATCCAGCTGCCGCCATAGCCGATTGCTTCGCCTCGGGCGACGGTCTTGATCGAGATCAGCCGCGCCGTCAGCGTCATCGCCGGACGAAAGCCGAACTCGCTGCCGCTGCGGCCGGCGACCGCGGACACGCCATAGAGCACGCCGCCGGCGCGCACCCAGTCGGCATGCGCCGCCGGCCAGCCGAGGATCGCCGCCGAGTTCGCCAGCGAGCGCTCGCCGTCGAACGGCCGCGTCGCGTTGCTGAAGGTCTCGATCTGCTTCGCCGTGGCGTCGATCCCGAACTCGTCGGAACGCGCGAAGTGGCTGAGCAGCTGGATGCGGCCGGCGATATGCGGCAGTGCCGACAGCCGCGCATGCACGGCGGCGGCGTCCGAGGGTTCGAAGCCGAGGCGGTGCATGCCGCTGTCGACCTTCAGCCATACCGGCATCGGCCGCGGATCGGTGTCGGCTTCCAGCCACGGCAACTGGCTTTCGTGATGGATCACCGGCTCCAGCGCCAGCGCGTGCATGGTCGCGACGTCGCCGGGTTCATCGATGCCGGACAGCACGACGACGCGATGCGGCAGGCCAATGGCGCGGATGCGTTCACCGTCGGCGATCGAGGCCACGCCAAAGGCATCGGCGTCGGACAGCGCGCGCGCGACGCGTTCCAGTCCATGCCCGTAGCCGTCGGCCTTGACCACGGCCATGACCTTCGAATGCGGCACCCGCGCACGCACCTGCGCCAGGTTGTGGCGCAGGGCATCAAGGTGGATGGTGGCGGTGACGCGACGGCTCATCGGCGAGCAGGCCCCGGTTGCGGTGCGTCATTGTCGGGCATGACGGCGGCGCGTGTCAGGCCCGCCCGTCGGTCCCGCGTCCACCGGTCGGGCGCGCATGGGCAATTTTCCAGGGAGCACGGCGCTACCGGCGGCGGTCAGTAGTAGCCACCATCCTCGCCGACGTGGCTCTCGAACTTGGTGTACTGGCCGCGGAAGGTCAGTTTCACTGTGCCGGTCGGACCGTTACGCTGCTTGCCGATGATGACTTCGGCCACGCCCTTGTCCGGCGATTCCTTGTTGTAGTACTCGTCGCGGTAGATGAAGACGATCAGGTCGGCGTCCTGCTCGATTGCGCCGGATTCGCGCAGGTCGGACATCTGCGGACGCTTGTCCTGGCGCTGCTCCAGCGAACGGTTGAGCTGCGACAGCGCGATCACCGGCACCGACAGTTCCTTCGCCAGCGCCTTCAGCGAACGGCTGATCTCAGAGATCTCGGTGGCGCGGTTCTCCTTGTTGCCCGGTACCGTCATCAGCTGCAGGTAGTCGATGACGATCAGGCCCAGGTCGTTGCTGCGCTTCAGGCGACGCGCGCGCGCGCGCAGCTCCGTCGGCGACAGGCCGGGCGTGTCGTCGATGAAGATCCTGGCGTCGGCCAGCAGCGAGATCGCCGAGGTGACGCGCGGCCATTCCTCTTCCTCCAGCTTGCCCGAACGCAGGTTCTGCTGGTTGATGCGGCCCAGCGAGGACAGCAGGCGGAAAGTCAGCTGCACCGCCGACATTTCCATCGAGAAGATCGCCACCGCCTTCTTCTCGCGGATGGCTGCGTACTCGGCCATGTTCACCGAGAGCGCGGTCTTGCCCATCGACGGGCGCGCGGCAAGGATCACCAGGTCGCCCGGCTGCAGGCCGGAGGTCATGTGGTCGAAATCGGTGAAACCGGTGGCCAGGCCGGTGATCGGGCTGTCGCTGCCGGCGCGGTCGTGCAGCAGCTGCACCGCCTCGCGGGCCGCATCCTTGACGCGCACGAACTGGCGGCTGCCGCGGCTGCCGGATTCGGCGATGCGGAAGACCTTCTGTTCGGCCGACTCGATCAGTTCCGGCGTGGTCCGGCCCTTGGGATTGAAGCCGTCGCCGGCGATCTCGGTGCCGGCGTCGATGAGCTGGCGCAGCACCGACTTCTCGCGGACGATCTGCGCGTAGGCCTCGATGTTGGCGGCCGAGGGCGTCGAATTGGCCAGCTCGACCACATAGGCGACGCCGCCGACCAGGTCGGAGGTGCCGTTGTGCTCGAACCACTCGCCCAGCGTCACGGCATCGCAGGGCATGTTCTTGCCCGACAGCTCGCCGATGGCACGGAAGATGAGCTTGTGCTCGTGCCGGTAGAAGTCCTCCTCGCTCAGCTTGTCGGCGACGCGGTCCCAGGCCTGGCCGGACAGCATCAGGCCGCCGAGCACGGCCTGCTCGGCTTCGATGGAATGGGGCGGGACGCGCAGCGATTCGACGTTGTCGGGCGCGGGACGGTCGGCGTGGTAGGACAGCGAGCTTGGCATGGTCGGGAGCGGCGGATCAGGTCGTCCACGATATACGCCCGGGCCGTCTCAAGCCATTCAACAAACCTGTGCCCAGCCTGTGGACAACTTGTGTGGAAGGCCCGCCCGCTGCCGTCGCCAGCCGGTGCCCTGCTAGAGTGTCCATCCTATGGAAACCCGCGGCCACTACGTCCTGATCGGCGCCTTCGTGCTGGGCATCGCCTCGCTCGCCCTGCTCGCCGTGCTCTGGCTCGGCAAGCACAGCCTGGACCGCGAGTTCGACCTCTACGAGGTGTATTTCCAGGAAGCCGTCACCGGACTGGCCAAGGGCAGCCCGGTGCAATACAACGGCATCCAGATCGGTGAAGTGCAGAGCCTGCGCCTCAGCCGCGTCAATCCCGGCCGCGTCATCGCCCGCATACGCGTCCGCGGTGGCAGCCCGATCAAGACCGACACCGAGGCCAAGCTGGGCTATCTTGGCGTGACCGGCGTGGCCTTCATCCAGCTCAGCGGCGGCACCGTCGAGGCGTCACGCCTGCAGCCGCGACCGGGCCGGCAGTTCGCGGTCATCCGCGCGCAGCCGTCGGACCTGGCCAAACTGTTCGAATCCGGCGCCGACATCGTGGTGACGGTCAACGAGGTGCTGCAGCGGGTGTCGTCCATCCTCAGCGACGAAAACGCCGAGCGCATCGCCGGCGCCATCGAAGGGCTGAACCAGTTCACCAGCGCCGTCGCCGCCGAAGGTGACGCCATCGGTGTGTTGCTTCGCGACGGCGCACGCTCGGCCACCGAGCTGGCACAGACGCTGGCCGAAGTGCGCTCGACCGTGCAGACCCTGGAGCGCACGATTGCCGATACCCGCGGCCTGATCGACGGCGAGGCGCGTGAGGCACTGGCCTCGCTCGGCAGCGCCGCCAGTGAACTCGAAGCCCTGTTGACCGGCAACCGCGGCGCCATCGACAACTTTGCGCAGAACGGACTGGGCGAGCTGACGCAGGTGATGGCGGAGCTGCGCGCGGTGCTGGTCACCTTGCAGGCGATCACCCGCGAACTGCGCGACAACCCCTCCGGTTACCTGCTCGGCCGCGAACGGCCCCGGGAGTACACGCCGAAATGATCCGCCCTGCCCTCGTCGCGACGCTGTGCACCTTGCTGGGCGCCTGCTCGGCGATCACCGGCCCGCGCAGCCAGTTCACCGTATTCACCCTCAATCCGCCGCCTGCACAAACGGCAGCGGCGGCGGCACCTGTCGACTGGCAGCTGGCGATCGACGAGCCGCATGCGTTGGGCCTGCTCGCCAGTGACCGCCTGGTGGTGGCCCCCGATGCCAACGAACGCCTGGCCTTTGCCGGCGCGCGCTGGAATGAAAGCGCGCCGGCGCTGCTGCAGGACCTGTGGTTGCGCACCTTTGAAGCCGACGGTCGCATCGGTGTCGTGGTGCGCCATCCCAGCGGCACGCTGGCGCAACGTGTGCTGGCGACCGACCTGGTGGCCTTCCAGATCGAACACCACGGCAGCCAGAGCGAAGCGGTGATCGCCGTGCAGGCACGACTCGTCGACGCCGGCAGCCGGCGCAACCTCGCCCAGGCACCGTTCCGGTCGCGGGTGGCGGTGCGCGACGACTCGGCGCAGGCCGCGGTGCAGGCGCTGGAAGCGGCCACCGCCGAGCTCAGCACGCAGTTGCTGGCATGGACAATCCGCGAAGGCGAACGCACGGCGACCCCGTAGCGTGGATAGTTCGTATGTGCGGCTTGCTGCACACGCTCTTTGTCGGGGTTGCATGTGGTGACGGCGCCATCATCACTCGTCACACCCGCGCAGGCGGGTATCCAGTGGCGTTGCGGGATCGGCGCGGTTCGCGGCATGGCCGGCGCGCATCTGCTGCGGAAAGGTTTCGGCGGGTCGCTGGATGCCCGCCTGCGCGAGCAAGACGGGGTTGCAGTGTGCAGGGGGTTCGACAGCGGCCTGGCGGCCGCAGCGGGCAGCAAGCTACCCGCCTGCAAGAGCACGGGGCGGTGACTGTGCGGTGACCGCTCTTTGCGTTGCAGGGGCGTGGCAGCCCTTTGTGGGCTGCCACGCCTGTGCCGCGGCTTACTCGAAGCCGTTGGCGAAGATCACGTCGCTGTACTTCGCTTCCCAGGCGCCCAGGTCGAAGGGCCCCAGGTCGGGATTGGCGCCCGGAGGCGGACCGGTCCAGGTCTCACCGCGCTCGTTGCCGTCCAGGTCGGTGGTGGTCGGCCCGTACACATCGTCACAGAAGTCGATGCCCGGGGATCCCGCTGCCAGCCGGTAGTCGCCATCGGCGGCGTTGACAAACAGTGGATCGATGAAACGGTAGTAACTGTTGCTGGTCAATCCGGTTTCGGCGACGGGTTGCGGCCCGATGACACAGTCGGCGTAGGCGATCGAACCATCGCCGTCGGTGGCGATCAGTTCGGCGCCGCCGTTGTCGTAGACGATGCTGCCCAGGAAATCGAACCGCCCGGTAACACCGGACGGCGACCACATCCGGCCGATCACATCGGCGGTATTGCCGGCGATGGTGCTCCAGCGCAGCTGCACCCGTGCCCGGTTGCCGGCATAGACGATGGCAGTACTGGCATTGCCGGTGATGAGCGCACCTTCGATACTCAAAGTCGACGCCTCCTGCACGACGGTGTTGTTGGTGTTGACCGCGACCGCGGCGCCGCCCCACGAGCTGTTGCCCGCGTTGTCATGGAACGCGGTTCGGACCACGTTGGCGGTGGCACCATTGAGCAGGCGCAGCGCGCCACCGAAGCCGCCGGCCTCGTTGTCGCGGAAGACGCTGCAGCGTGGCTGCGCGGAGACGCCGCCACCGACCTGTGCCGGCAGGCAGGCCGGCTCATCATCGTACAACGGGCGCATCACCAGCTCGGCACCGTCGAGCAGCAACACGCCACCACCATCGTTGTCGGCGCTGTTGCCGACGACCACGGTGCTGATCAGTTCGACCTGTGTCGATGCGCCAGTGGCATAGACGGCACCGCCGTTGCCGGCAGTGTTGCCGCTGAGGATGGCGGCGTGATTGACCTCACCCATGCCCAAGAAACTGGCGCCGCGAACGCGGGTGGAGCCGCCGGCTGCATAGATGGCGCCGCCGTTCCCGCTGGCGGTGTTGAGATAGAAGCCGCCCGAAGGAAGGATCAGGACAATGGGCGAGCCGGTGTATAGAAACATGTTGTGGCATCCAAGATTGGCCAGGCCGCCACCGTCCTGTGCCGAGTTGCGGAAGATCAACGCCGAGCCGACCCGCACCATGGTCCGCGAGGTGGGGTCCAGCGTCGATTCGCAGGCGATGCCACCGCCGAACGAACTGCTGCTGTTGTCGATCAGGATACTGGTGTTGTCCACCGTCAACAGCGGCGCGGTGGTGGCGTTGCTGATGGTCGCGCCAACGGCGCGGACATAGATGCCGCCACCACGGGTGGCGGAATTGTTGAGCTGGAGTGTCACATTCTCCAACGATACGGCCAGTCGACCGAGTTGGCCTTCTACCGTGATGCCGCCAGCACCGCCGCGACGGATACGCAGGTTTTTCAGCGTCACCTGCATCAGCGCCGGTGGGTTTAAGGACTCCCAGATGTCGATCAGGCGACCGGATGTGGCCACGCCATTGGCATCCAGGTCGGTATGGCCATTGGGTGTTTCCGACAGATCGCAGGTATCGACACCGCCCTCGATGGTCAGGCTCTTGCCCCAGATGTCGTAGGTACTGCCCAGGTAGGCGCTGCTGCGGGCGACGCGGATGGTGTCACCGCTGGCGGCGGCATCGATCGCCGGCTGCAGCTGGCTGAAATCGCAGTTGGCATGCGGGCCGACGGTATACAGCGCCATCGGCGCCCGGTTTGTCGGCGGGGTGGCCTCGCCGTAGTCCACCGCGAGGGGCGCGGTCGCCGGTGTCGGCAGGGCCGGCACCTGGCTGCGCGCCTGTGCCAGTGCCGGCAGCAGACCCAGCAACAGGCAGGCGGCGCCGAACAACGGCCGTGCACCGGCCGGAACGGAAGGGTTCAACATCATGGGTTTCATGCGTGTCTCGCTTTCGTGGGCGGCTGTCCGGCAGCCAGTCCCCTCATGAAACGCAAGACAAGGATCAAATCCGGCCATCCACCACATCAGGCCGGACGGAAAGCAACGCTGCCGGCGTTATTGCCGCGGCGTGCGGATGTTCGCCGGCGCGGGAAAATGCGCGTCGTTGCTGCGCCAGGGATTGATGTCCAGGCCGCCGCGGCGGGTGAAGCGGGCATAGACAGTCAGTGCCGCCGGCGCGCAGTACCGGAGCACGTCGCTGAAGATGCGTTCCACGCAATGCTCGTGGAAGCCCTGGTGCTGCCGGAACGAAACCAGATAGCGCAGCAGGCCGGCCCGGTCGATGGCGACACCACGAGCGCGCACCTGCACGTCGGCCCAGTCCGGCTGTCCTGTCACCGGGCAGTTGGAACGGAACAGGCGGCTGACCAGGAGCTCTTCGTGCGCGGCTTCCGTCGTCGCCGCGGCCAGGCTCGACGGGTCGATATCCGCAACGGGCGCCAGGCTGACTTCAAGCCCGTCGATGCACTCGCCTTCCAGTTCCGCGAAGGCCGTCATCCGCGACATCGCCGCAGCGGCGTCGATCACCACCTCGACCGTCGCGCCGCTGGCATGGGACAGATCGCGCGCAATGATGGCGCGCAGGTCATCCACCGTCGGGAACTTTTCAAAGGCGAATCCGTTGAGGTACAGCTTCAGCGACTTCGATTCGATGATGCATGGCGAATCGGCCGGCAGGCGGAACGTCGCGATGGCGACCTGCGGGCGCCCACGGGCATCGAGCCAGGACAGCTCGTAGGCGGTCCAGATGTCTTCGCCATGGAATGGCAGGCCGTCGCTGAAACCCAGTATCTCGCGCTGCGCCGAACGCGGGATCGGGAACAGCAGGCGGGCGTCGTACTGGCGCGGATAGGTGGTCTCGCGGCCGAGCGGCGAATGGTCCGGCGTGGTCATGGCGGTTGGATCAGTCGGAAAGTGAGATTGATGCGCAGCCCGATGGCGCGCCGCGTTCGCGGCACGGCGTGCTGCCAGCAGCGCTGGCTGTCCCCGGCCATCAGCAACAGCGAGCCGTGGCCGAGGTCGAGCGCTTCGCGCCGGCCACTGTCGCGATGGCGCAGCAGGAAACGCCGCACGCCGCCGAAACTCGCCGACGCGATCACCGGCCGCGCCCCGAGTTCGGGTTCGTTGTCGCTGTGCCAGCCCATCGCATCACCGCCGTCACGATAGCGGTTGGCGAGGACGGCATTGAAGCGATGGCCGGTCGTCGCGGCGATCCGTTCGCGCAGGCGCTGCAGCAGCGGCGGCCAGGGCAGCGGTTCGTGGTAGTGCCCGGAATAGCGGTATCCGGTGCCGGCATCGCCATACCAGGCGGAAAGGCGCGGCGACGGCACGTCGCGACCGAACAGGCGGACGCGATGCTGCCGCCAGTCCGGCAGGGCATCGAGTGCCGCGAGCAGATCGTCGGATTCGGCTGTCGACCAGAAGGACGGTGCGAGACGGAAATCGCCGTCCGGCCAGTCCAGCCGTGTCCAGGCCGCCGTCACATCACTGGCGCGGCAGGAACTGCAGCGGATCGACGGGGCGGCCGCCACGACGGATCTCGAAATGCAGCTTGTCGCGATCGGTCCCGGTGCGTCCGAGCTCGGCGATCGGCTGGCCGGCGCGCACCTGCTGTCCTTCGTTCACCAGGCGCTTGCGGTTGTGGCCGTAGGCGCTGAGGAACTCGGGCGAATGCTTGATGATGATCAGCTCGCCATAACCGCGCAGGCCGGAACCGGAATACACCACCTCGCCGTCGGCAGCGGCGACCACGGCCTGGCCGCTCTGGCCGGCGATGGCGATGCCCGGCCGCGTCAGGTCGTTGCCAGTGAAACGCTGGATCAGTTCGCCCTGCGTCGGCCAGCGCCAGCGCACGCCGCCGGCATTGTTGGTGGCGGCATTGCCTGCCGGCGCCGGCGCTGGCGTCGATGCGGGCGCGGGCGTCGCGGGCGGCGCAGTGACCGGTGCAGACGGCGCGGTGGCCGGCGGCGGATTCGAGGCGGGCGGCGTCGCGGCGACCGGTGCCGTCGTGACCGGCGCGGTCGTCGCTGGCGCCGGCGGCGGTGCGCTCGCGGGTGCATTGACGGGGGCGGACGCCGCAGGCGGTGCCGGCTGGATGCCGGCCGTCGAGGCCGGCGGACGTGCCGAGGCCGGCGCTGCCGATTCACCCAGCGGCCGCGTTTCCACCGCGCCCGGCTGCAGCGGTTCGGCATGGGCGACCTGCGCGGTTTCACCGCCGCGCGACAGCCGCAGTCGCTGGCCCGGGTAGATCGTGTACGGCGGTGCCAGGCCGTTGATGGCGGCGACATCGCGCCAGTCCACGCCGGCACGGAAGGCGATGCTGTACAGGGTGTCGCCGCGGCTGACGACATGCGTCCCCGCTGCCGACGCGGTGGATGTGCCCTGGCCACCCGCCGGTGACGCGGAGTCTCCGGCATGGCGCACGCGGACCACTTCGGTCCGGGTGACGATGCAGCCGGACAGCAACAGCGTGACGGCGATCATTCCTGCAAGGCGACGCGCCATCACACGATTCCCGGCAACACGGGCACGAAACTCACCGCACCCAGGTCGGTGTCGACGAATTCGCCCTGCACGCGCTGGATGCGACGCAGGCGCTGCACGCCGCCGGCCTCGCCGACCGGCGCCAGCATGAGCCCGCCTTCGGCCAGCTGCTCCAGCCATGCCGGTTCCACGCGCGATGCGGCGGCGGTGACCATGATCGCCGGGAATGGCGACGCATCGGGCCAGCCGAGGCGGCCATCGTCATGGCGGCTGCGCACGCCTTCCAGGCCGAGCTGGCGGAATCGGCGGCGCGCCTGCCGCAGCAGCGGCTCCATGCGTTCGATGGTGAACACCTCGATGCCCAGCGCCGCCAGCACGGCGGCCTGGTAGCCCGAGCCGGTGCCGATCTCCAGCGCGCGCGCGGGAATGCCCGGCTCGATCAGCGATTCGGTCATCTTCGCGACGATGTAAGGCTGCGAGATGGTCTGGCCGCTGCCGATCGGCAGTGCGTTGTCCTCGTAGGCGCGACCGGCAATGGCCTCGTCCACGAACAGGTGCCGTGGCACCATGCGCATCACCTCGAGCACGCGCGGATCGCGGATGCCTTCGGCCTGCAGGCGCTGGATCAGGCGGTCGCGCGCGCGCTGGCCGGTCAGGCCCAGCCCGTGGTCGTCGAGGCGCGGCCGCAGGGTCAGGCTCATGCCCCGGCCTTTCCGGCGTTGTCGCCCAGGCGGCCGATCCAGCTGGCGACCTTTTCCATCGCCTGGTAGCGCGTGAGGTCGACGTGGATCGGCGTCACCGACACGAAGCCACGGCGCACGGCATCGAAGTCGGTACCCGGGCCGGCATCCTGTTCCGGGCCAGCCGGACCGATCCAGTACACGCGACGGCCGCGCGGGTCGAACTGCTCGACGCTGGGTTCGGCACGATGGCGATGCCCAAGGCGCGTGACCTCGAAGCCGCGGATCTCTTCCCACGGCAGGTCGGGCACGTTGACGTTGAGGATGGTGTCGGCCGGCAGCGGATCGACGAGCAGCCGTTCCATCAGCTGCATCACCGCGCGCGCCGCGCTCGGGAAATTCTCGGGCTGGTGGTCGCGGCTGCACAGTGAGACGGCAATGGCCGGCAGGCCGAGGTAGCGCCCTTCCATCGCCGCGGCGACGGTACCGGAATAGATCACGTCGTCGCCGAGATTGGCGGCGTTGTTGATGCCCGAGACGACGAGGTCCGGGTCATCGTCGAGCAGGCCGCAGAGCGCCAGGTGCACGCAGTCCGTCGGCGTGCCGGCAACGCGATGGATGCCCGGCTCGATCTCGGTGACGCGGATGGGCTGGTCCAGCGTCAGCGAGTTGCTCGCGCCGGAGCGGTCGCGGTC
Source organism: Pseudofulvimonas gallinarii (assembly GCF_004343305.1). Lineage (GTDB taxonomy): Bacteria > Pseudomonadota > Gammaproteobacteria > Xanthomonadales > UBA2363 > Pseudofulvimonas > Pseudofulvimonas gallinarii. Next base: position 61,215 of record NZ_SMAF01000002.1, read on the forward strand.
GGGGGCGAAGATCGTCACCCGGCCGAGGCGGCCGAGCGTTTCAGCCAGGACGCGGATGCCGGGCGCATCGACGCCATCGTCGTTGCTGATCAATACGTGCATGGGCTTGCGCAAACACAACAGGAGCACAACTATAGCAAGCACCATGCGCGACCAGCGAAACGGCAACCGAACACGCAGCCGCCGTGGCAAACCGGCGCCGGCGCCCTCCGCGACGGCGGATGACGTCGACCTGTTCCGGCAGTCCATCGGCGACATCCGCCCGTTGCGGCCGGTGGACGAGCGCAGCGACCAGCGCGCCCGGCCACCCAGGCCGGTGCCGCGGCAGTTCCTTGCCGACGAGGCACGCGTGCTCGACGAACTGCTCGACGAGCCGACCGGCCCCCTCGCCAGCGAGATCGGCGAGGTGCTGTCCTACCTGCGTGACGGCCATGACCCGCGTCTGCTGCGCCGCCTGAAGAGCGGCACCTTCGCCGTCCAGGACGAAATCGACCTGCATCACCTGCGCCAGCGCGACGCCCGCCGCATCCTGCGCGAGTTCCTCGCCGAGGCCGCCGACCTCGGCCACCGCTGCGTCCGCGTCATCCATGGCAAGGGCCTGCGCTCACCGGAAGGCCCGGTGCTCAAGGCAATGGTCGATGGCCTGCTGCGGCAGCACGGGCACGTCCTCGCCTTCGCCTCGGCGCGGCCGCAGGACGGCGGCACCGGCGCAACGCTTGTCCTGCTTCGCCGCGGCTGAAAACGATCCAGGGCAACGCCAGCGGCAACCGGTTTCGATCTCCCGCAGCGGCGTCCCGTCCAAGCGACGTTTCCCGATTCCGTCCGCGGCGCGACCCGGCCGGCGCGGATCTGTGGCCCGGCCGAGGGCCTGACGGCGTGCGCCAGCCAGCGACCACACCCGCAGCGATGACCACATGGCAAACGCGGCCGCTGCACGGCGGCTCATGTCGCGGCCGGCTGTGGGACAATACGCGCCACGCCACGCGCCCGGCCCGGACGATGTCCGGCCAGGCACGAGGCCGTCGGGATCGCACCCAGTGCCGATCGCGAACCTGCAACCGGACCGCTCCAACGGCGCTTCCGGACGGGTCCGCCGGAGGCGTTCGGGCACAGCGTGACGACGGTCGCGGCGGAACCGGCCTGGAGCAGGCCGCGCTGAATCCCCGTCATTGCCTGGAAGCCACCATGAGCCAACATTTCGACGTCGTTGTCATCGGAGCCGGTCCGGCCGGCTATGTCGCCGCCATCCGCGCCGCCCAGCTCGGCCTGAAGACCGCCTGCATCGACAACTTCATCGGCAAGGACGGAAAGCCCGCCCTCGGCGGCACCTGCCTCAACGTCGGCTGCATTCCGTCGAAAGCGCTGCTGGATTCGTCCAAGCAGTTCCACAACCTGGTGCATGGCTTCAAGGACCACGGCATCAGCGCGCAGAAGCCGGCCATCGATGTCGGCACCATGGTGGGCCGCAAGGACAGGATCGTCAAACAATTCACCGGCGGCATCGCGCAGTTGTTCAAGGCCAACAAGGTCACCGCCATCGCAGGCTTCGGCCAGCTGCAGGCCGGCCGCAAGGTCATCGTGACCACACCGGACGGCTCGACCAGCGAAGTCACCGGCACCAACATCATCCTCGCCGCCGGCTCGGTGCCCATCGAGCTGCCGGGCATGGCCTTCGACGGCGAATACATCGTCGACAACGCCGGTGCGCTGGACTTCCAGGACACCCCGAAGCGCCTGGGCGTGATCGGCGCCGGTGTCATCGGCCTGGAGCTGGGCAGCGTCTGGAAGCGTCTTGGCGCCGATGTCACCGTCCTGGAAGCGATGGACAGCTTCCTCGGCGCCGCCGATGCCGACATCGCCAAGATCGCGCGCCGCGAGTTCGACAAGCAGGGCCTGGCCATCAAGCTCGGCGCCAAGGTGTCGAAGGCCGAGGTCAAGAAGAAGGCCGTCGAAGTCACCTACACGGACAAGGAGGGCGAACAGACGCTGGTGGTCGACCGCCTGCTGGTCGCCGTGGGTCGTCGTGCCGCGACGAAGGGTCTGCTGGCCGAAGGCACCGGCGTGCAGCTGGACGAGCGTGGCCGCGTCGTCGTCGACGAGCACTGCTACACCGGCGTCGAAGGCGTCTGGGCCGTCGGTGACTGCGTACGCGGCCCGATGCTGGCGCACAAGGGCAGCGAGGAAGGCATCGCCGTCGCCGAACTGATCGCCGGCCTGCCCGGCCACGTCAACCTCGACACGATTCCCTGGGTCATCTACACCGAGCCGGAAATCGCCTGGGTCGGCAAGACCGAAAAGGAACTCAAGGACGCCGGCATCCCCTACCGCGTCGGCACCTTCCCGTTCGCCGCCATCGGCCGCGCCGTCGCCATGAACGAAACGGCCGGCCAGGTGAAGATGCTGGCGCACGCTGAAACCGACCGCATCCTCGGCGTGCACATGGTCGGCCCGGTGGTTTCGGAGCTGATCGCCGAATGCGTGGTGGCGATGGAGTTCAAGGGTTCGTCCGAGGACCTGGCCCGCATCGTCCACGCCCACCCGACGCTGTCGGAAGCCGTGCACGAAGCCGCCCTGTCGGTCGACAAGCGCGCCATCCACAAGGGCAATTGAGCGCAGCGGCGGCGCACCTTGCGCCGCCCCGCACCATCGAACGGCGCGCGGCGAAAGCCCGCGCCGTTTGCGTTTCCGATGGCAGGTCAGGGAACGGGTTGTTGCAGACGCACACACCTTGTGCCCAAACGTACAAGGGTCAGCCGGCAAAACCGCCGCTAGGGTGACCGCGGATCGACGGGATCCGCATACGGGAGGATGCAATGGCCATGTCCCTTCTCCGCCAGGCTGAATCGCCCCGTGTTTCGTAGACACCTTGCAGCCATAATCCACGGCAGCAGCAGGAGTGTCCATGAGCAGCAAGCGGTACACGGAAGAGTTCAAGGTTGAAGCGGTCAGGCAGGTGACGGACCGCGGCCACTCGGTGGCAGAGGTGGCCGATCGGCTGGGGGTGTCGATCCACAGCCTCTACACGTGGCGGAAGCAGTACGGTCGGTACGGGCCCGAGCGGGCAGCGACGGCGGACCAGGCGGACGAGTTGCGCCGGCTCAAGTCGGAGCTTCGCCGGGTCACGGAGGAGCGCGACATTCTAAAAAAAGCCGCGGCGTACTTTGCCAAGCAGTCCGGGTGAAGTACGCCTTCATGCGCGACCACGAACGGGAGTTCCAGGTGCGCAGCATGTGCCGGGTGTTGGGCGTGCACCCCAGCGGCTACTACGCCTGGCGTCGGGCACCGCTGTCGGCACGGGCCAAGGACGATCGGCGCGTACTGGGCCTGATCAAGCAGTCCTGGCTGGAGAGCGGGAGCGTGTACGGCTACCGCAAGGTTGCCCGCGACTTGCGTGATCTGGGCGAGCGCTGCGGCAAGCACCGGGTGGCCCGGCTGATGCGTGGCGAAGGCTTGCGGGCGCAAGTTGGTTATCGCCGCCGACCCGGCATGCGCGGAGGCAAGCCGGCCGTGGTCGCAGACAACCATCTGGCACGGCAGTTCGACCCCGTAGCCGCCAATCGTGCCTGGGTCACCGACATCACCTACATCCGCACCCACGAAGGCTGGCTGTACCTGGCGGCGGTCATGGACCTGTTCTCCCGGAAGATCGTCGGCTGGGCGATGGGATCGACCCTGCACACCGACCTGGTGCTGCAGGCGTTGATGATGACGGTGTGGCGCCGCAAGCCGCCCGCCGGACTGCTCATTCACTCCGATCAGGGACCGCAATACACCGGCCACGATTGGCAGGATTTCCTGACAGCCCACGGCCTGGTCAGCAGCATGAGCCGCCGCGGCAACTGCCATGACAACGCGGTCGCCGAAAGCTTCTTCCAGCTCCTCAAGCGCGAGCGCATCAGGCGCCGGATCTACGCTACCCGGGACGAGGCCAAGGCCGACGTCTTCAACTACATCGAGATGTTCTACAACACCCGCAGGCAGCACGGGCACAACGATGGCCTGCCTCCGGTAGAGTTCGAAAAGCGGCAATCAATTTGAGGCTTCGGGGTGTCTACAGAAGCCGGGGCGATTCAACCGGCGTCGCTGCAGGTACAGTGGTGCCATCGCAACGGCACCGCCGCCGGTACCTCGACGGTGCTGGCCGACGCCCTGGCCGCGTTGTCCCTGCCATCCGGCGACGGCTTTGCCTGGCTCGCCTGCGAAAGCCGCCAGGCACGTGCGTTGCGCCAGCACCTGGTGGACACGCGCGGAATGAACCCGCGCCGTGTCAAGGCTGCCGGCTACTGGCGCCTGGGCGCCGCCGGCGTGCACGAAAGCATCGACGATTGATTGTCGGCAGGACGGGATGGCCGGCCCGTCTGCGTTTCGCTTATACGGCCAGAAGCAAAACGGCAGGATCGCCCAACTCAACGCAGTCGACTGGCGCCCATCAGTTCGGCCGGCGCGAAGCTGTTGGCGCGAGCCAGCGGCCAGAAGCGCTGGAACACCGGATGGTCGCTGACGCCTCCGTCCAGCAGTTCGCCCGGCTCCAGCCAGGCGTAGTTGCGCGCCATCGAACGCACCTGGAACGGCGACAGGCGGCGGATGATGTGCTCGGGCCCCAGTTCCGCCGGATGGTGCAGGCCGGCCGCTTCCAGCAATTCGCGCAGGGCGACCAGCGTGTTCTGCTGGAAGCGGTGCACGCGCGTGGCCTTGTCGGGCACGTCCAGGCCGCGCTGGCGCAGCGGGTCCTGGGTGGCGACGCCGGTCGGGCACTTGCCGGTGTGGCAACTCTGCGACTGGATGCAGCCTAGGGCGAACATGAAACCGCGCGCGGCATTGCACCAGTCGGCGCCCAGAGCCAGCGCCCGGGCGAGGTCGAAAGCGGTGACGATCTTGCCGGCGACGGCGATGCGCACGCGGTCGCGCAGGCCACAGCCGACCAGCGTGTTGTGCACCAGGATCAGCGCCTCGCGCATCGGCACTCCGACATGGTCGGTGAACTCCAGTGGCGCCGCACCGGTGCCGCCTTCTCCGCCATCGACGACGATGAAGTCAGGCAGCAGGCCGGTTTCCAGCATCGCCTTGGCGACGGCGAACCACTCCCACGGATGCCCGATGGCGAGCTTGAAGCCGGTCGGTTTGCCACCGGACAGTTCGCGCAACTGCGTGATGAATTCCAGCAGGCCGGTCGGCGTCGAGAAACTCGAATGGGCGGCCGGCGAGAGGCAGTCGACACCAACCGGCACGCCGCGCGCCTCGGCGATTTCCGGCGTCACCTTCGGCCCGGGCAGGATGCCGCCCTGCCCCGGCTTCGCGCCCTGGCTGAGCTTGAGCTCGATCATCTTCACCTGCGGCTCGCGCGCCTGGACGCGGAAACGCTCGGCGTCGAAGCGCCCGTCCTCCGTCCGGCAGCCGAAGTAGCCCGAACCGATCTCCCAGACCAGGTCACCTCCATGCACGCGATGGTGGCGGGAGATCGAACCTTCGCCGGTGTCGTGGTAGAAGCCGCCGCGACGCGCACCTTCGTTGAGCGCCAGGATCGCGTTCGCCGACAGCGAACCGAAACTCATCGCCGAGATGTTGAACACGCTGCAGGAGTACGGTTGCTCGCGGTTCGCACCAACGCGGACGCGGAAATCATGGTCGGGAATGGTGGTCGGCTGCAGCGAGTGGTTGATCCACTCGTAGTCGGAATCGTAGGTGTTGTATTGCGTGCCGAACGGACGCTTGTCCAGCTCCTGCTTGGCGCGCTGGTAGACGATCGCGCGCTGTTGCCGCGAGAACGGCAGCTCATCGTGATCACCCTCGATCAGGTACTGGCGGAGCTCCGGGCGCACGCTTTCGAACAAGTAGCGGAAATGCCCCAGCAGCGGATAGTTGCGCAGCACCGCGCGGCGCTTCTGCAGCATGTCGTGGATGCCCAGGACAACCAGCGCCAGCGAAGCCGCCAGCCAGAACCCTGCCGCCCAGTGCCGCGTCGACCACGCCACCCATACTGCCAGCACGGTCATCACCACCACCAGAACGAAGGCCGCATAGCGACCGAACACCAGTCCTCGCATCATCGTCTCCAACAACCGGCGGAAAGCTTAGCAGGCCACTGCATGCGATCATGCCCGGCATGGACGTGCAGATCATCGACAGCCATTGCCATCTCGACGCCACCGAGTTCGACGGGGACCGCGAGGGAGCGCTTCGCCGAGCGCGCGAGGCCGGCGTCGTCGCCCAGGTCCTGCCGGCGGTCGATGCCGACAGCTGGCCGGTATTGCGCAACCTTTGCCAGACGCACGCCGACCTGCATCCGGCCTACGGACTGCATCCCCTGTTCCTCGATCGGCACCGTGTCGAACATCTCGACGACTTGCGCAACTGGCTCCTGAAGGAGCGTGCCGTCGCGGTCGGCGAATGCGGCCTGGATTTCTGGGTCGAAGGACTGGATCGCGCAGCGCAGATGCGGTTCTTCGTCGCCCAACTGGAACTGGCGCGCGACTTCGACCTGCCGGTGATCCTCCATGCGCGCAAGGCACTGGACGAAGTCACCGCGGCCCTACGCCGCATCGGTGGGCTGCGCGGCGTCGTGCACAGCTTCTCCGGCAGTCGCGAACAGGCCGAGGCGCTATGGAAGCTGGGCTTCCACGTGGGCATTGGCGGACCGGTCACCTACCCGCGCGCCAATCGCCTGCGCGGCATCGTCGCCGAGATGCCGATCGAATGGCTGCTGCTGGAAACCGACAGCCCCGACCAGCCGCTGCATGGTCACCAGGGCCGCCGAAACGAGCCCGCCCGCCTCGTGGACGTGCTCGCCACGGTCGCCGCACTGCGCGGCGAGTCCAGCGCGGACGTGGCCGATGCCACGACCGCCAACGCGAACCGGCTGTTCGGTCTGCGCTGCCCGTAACGGTTCGTCGTCAGGCAGACGGCGCGAGCGGCTGCAGCAGCCGCTCGATGGCCCGGCCGGCAATGGCCATGCCGAAGGCGGCGGTGACGTGCGTCGCCGCGCCGAGGCTGGCATCGCAATCCAGGCGCATCGCGTCGCCGGAAGTGGGCCGCAAGCCGCAGACGGTTCCGTCGGGCTGCGGGTAACGCACGTTCTCCAGCGAGAACACGGCGGGAATGCCGAAGCTGCGCTTGGGATTGCGGGCGAAGCCGAAGTCCTGGCGCAGCTTCTTGCGGATCAGCGACAGCATCGCGTCGTGTTCCGTCTTTGACAGGTCGCGCACGGTGATGGCGGTGGGATCGGCGCGACCGCCGGCCGAACCGCAGACGATCAGTGGTTGCCGGTTGCGCTTGCACCAGGCGACGGTTTCCAGCTTGACGCGAAACGCATCGCAGGCATCCAGTACCAGCTCGTAACCACGGCCCAGCAGGTCGTCCAGGTTTGACGGCGTGAGGAACTGCTCGAGCGCATTGACCTGGATGTCGGGATTGATCGCGCGCGCGCGCTCGGCCAGCACCTCCACCTTGGGGCGACCGTAGTTGCCCATCAGCGCCGGCAACTGGCGATTGGTGTTGCTCAGGCAGACATCGTCGCCGTCGATCAGCGTCAGCGCTCCCACCGCCGAGCGGGCCAGCGCTTCCACCAGCCAGGAGCCCACGCCGCCCACGCCCACGACGCAGACATGCGCACGACCGAGCCGGGCGACGCTGCCGGCACCGTACAGGCGTTCGATGCCGGCAAAGCGGACGGCGTGGTGGTCTTCAACAGCGGGCGCGTTCATGGGTTGCGATCAGGTCGGCGGCGGGAACGGGACCGACGGCGGGCGCCGATCCGATGCGGTGTCACCCGTACGATTCCGGGGACCGCCATTCTTCCCGCTTCCAGCGGCGAGGGAAAGCACCAGACGGGCGGTCTCGCCGCGCCTGCGCCGAGGCGAACCGCCGATCGCAGCTGGCGGCGCCTCGGGTTGCTGGTTTCGATGCGTACCGGCGACCCCGGCTTGCTGGGCGCGGTGACCACGGCGTCGGGCAAGCGTCGCGGACGCGCTGCCGGATGGCTGTCAGCAACGGGCGGTTCCCCGGTTGGCGCAGCGGCCCGAAAGCAGTATGCCTTCTGGCCGACCTCCTTCAATCCCGATGGTGGAGGTGTGCAGCAGTGGATGAGGCGCGTACCGGAGCCGTCATCCACACGGCAGAGTCGACGCTTACGGCAACTGGAAGCCGTCGGCGAAGATCCGGTCGTCCTGATAGACCCAGACTGCTCCGCGCCGCCCCGCTCCCGCGAGCGTGATCCCCGTGCGCGGGTAACCGACGAACATCCGCCGCTCGTTGACACTGAACGCCAGGCTGTGCCCCAGGTGGCCTTCGTCCAGCGCAAGCGCACCCAGTGGGGCGGGCCGGACTTCACCCTGGTAGCCATTCACCGAATAACCTTCACTGGAACGGCGCAACTCGACCAGCCCGACCTCGTCCGCGGCGGCACCGCCCGTGAACGTACCGCCCGTTCGCGGTGCACCGATGGCAATCAAGCTGTCGAATCCGATGGCCACCGCGCCGCCGAAACGCATGCCGCCGTGGAATCCGTCCGGCAGGTTGACCGCATTGCCGACTTCCATCGCAGCCCAGCCGGACGTCACCTCGTCGAGTTGGTAGCGGTGCGCGGTGCCCGGGCCGGGCAGTCCACTGCCGGCGACGGCATTGTTTGGAGCACCGACCACAAGCTGCGTCCGGTTCATCGCCAGCGCCGTGCCAAAGCCGGAAAGCAGGTGGTTGCTCGCCGAGGCCAGTGTCAGGCCAGTGGTCAGCGACCAGTCCGCCGTGTTGAGCGGACGCGAATACATGTAGACCGCACCGCTGGGCAGGACATCGCCGACATAGACGCGGTTCGGCGCGCCGACCGCCAGCCGCACGGTCAGCGGCGGGAATCCCGGCGAGGGTGATTCGAACATGGCCACGGCGTGACCGAAGCGGGCGCCGGCGAAATTGCCCGATGGCGCCAGTGTCTCCTCGGCCCCGAACACACCGGTCAGGTCGTTGCGACGGTGGATGACGACACTGCCGGTTTCGAGGCTGTCGCTGGCGCGCAGTGCGGTCGGACAACCGACGGCCAGATAGTTGCGCGTCATCGCCAGGGAGAATCCGCATCGGCCATCGGCATAGCCCGGGTGACCGCTTGACGCCGCGAACTGCCCCATCGTGTCCGCCTGTCGCCATACCCGTGTCCAGCCGGGCCGCTGGGTGCCGGAGGCGTTGTCCGTTTCCGGGCAGCCGAAGGCGACGTAGGGCATCCGCAGCGCGACCGCATGGCCGCAGCGCGATCCCGCCGGTGAATTCGTCACGGTGATGCGCTGGTGCAGTGTCCAGCCACCGCCACTGCGATGGAACAGGAACACGGCGCCGTGGTCGGCGGTGCCGTGGGTGGCATGGGTCCAGCGCGTGCCGGGCGCGCCAACCGCCAGCCAGTCGCCGTCCGCGGCGATGCTGTAACCGAACTCGGGGCCATTTTCGCCCTGCGCCGGAAGGTCGCTGAAGTCACCGACCACGACATGGGTGCGAACCAGCCCGTGGACGTCGGTGATGCCGGCCGTCGCCTCGGAGGCAGGCAGAAACGAGGCAGGCGGCGGCAGGCCGTTTTCGGCGCGCAGAGCCGCTTCCACCTGCTGCCATTCATCCGGCGCAATGCCGTCCGGCAGCGCATTCGCGAAAGTGGGCGTGGCCAGGACGCAGGCGGCCATGGCGACAGCGGCATGCCGCAGTGTGCGGCCGGTTGGGGCGGTCATCTTCATTCAAGTGCTCCAGCTTGTGATTGGTGCGCAGGAACCGCGGCGGCCTCGCCATCGACGGTCCTTTCACCACCTGGAACGCGGAGCGCGCCGATCAGGGGCCACGTGGAATGCACACAGGTTCCCGGTGGCTCGTCGCCCGGGCCACCAGCCGGCTATCCTTGCCGCTCTGTCATGTCATGCAGCCGGACGCCCGCGCGTTCGCACTGCGGGTGAATCCAGCGAGGCTTTCATGGGCAAGAAAACACTGGTCGTCCTGCTGATCGGCCTGGTCGTCGGCGCGGTATGCGCCTTTTCCGTCGCGCAGGCGTTGGCCAAGAAGGGCGCGCATGGTCGCGCCACGATGATCGTGCTGGCGCGCCACGTCGATCACCTGCGCGCATTGCAGGACGATGCCGCCTGCACTGGCGGGAAGGCCTGGTCAAGGTTGCAGCAGATCCACTTCGCCGCACGGGAAATCGACTTCGCTTTCGCGACGCCGGAAGGCCCCGACCCGGGCTTCGCACGACGCAGCCAGGAATTCCAGTCGGCGACGGTCCTCCCTGAAAAACTTTCAGGCTGCGCCGACCTCGACAGCTGGCTTGGCGAGGTCCGCAAGGGTTGCCAGGCCTGCCATCGCGACTACCGCTGAACGGGTGCGGAAGACGGCGGTTTTCTTAGAGGACCGTTCAGATCCCGCGGTTTAGGGTTAGTCGCAACGCAAGCGTCCGCGCCTGCCCAAACAGGAGAACCGTCCCATGATTGCCCGCATCCTTACCCTCGCACTGGTTTCCCTTTCGCTGACGGCCTGCGCCACCAGCGGTTACAACCGTTCCGGTTACGGTTATGGCACGGCCCCGGGCGGCTACGCCTATTGCCAGCACTGTGGCGTCGTCGATCGCATAGAAGTGTTCTACGGCGAACGCCGCGCCGGCGGCGGTGGTGCCGTTGTCGGCGCGATCGTCGGTGGCGTTCTCGGCAGCCAGGTCGGCAGCGGTCGCGGTCGCGATGCCGCGACGGTGGCCGGCGCTGTCGCCGGTGGCGTTGCCGGACACCAGATCGAAAAGAACGTGCGTGGCGCTCCGACCTACGACGTGTTCGTGACCATGGATGACGGCCGTCGCCTGGTGCTCACGCAGCGCGACATCTACAGCCTGCGCGAAGGCTCGCGCGTGCGCGTGTCCGGCAATCGCGCCCGCCCGCTGTAAAGCCCGGGCGCAGGAGACTGTCATGCGCACCTTTGCATTACTGATCGGCGTTCTTGCCTCCGGAACCGCCCTGTCGGCCAGCGCCGCGTCAGCGCTTGACGCGGTGCTCGCCTGCGAAGAGGCCGGCGCGTGGTCGCGGGGCCACGAGGACCTCGCAGCCTCCGCCACCGCAGCCGGCTTCAGCTGTCGCGAACACAATGGCGTGCGCAGCTTGCGACTGTCCTGCACGGGTGGAACCGCACGCGCGTTCGGCACGCCGGTACGCGAGTTTGAACTGGCCCGGCAGGCCGATGGCAGCCGCATTCTTTCGGTGGTCCTCAACAGCGGCCCGGCGGCGGTCAGGCCGAAAGTGCCGGAGGGCGTGAGCGCCGATACCGGCATGCACGTCGAACTGGATACGCGTGAAGACGGTCGTGCCGAAGTGCGTTGTCGCATGGCCGGCGATCTGCCGCCACACGGCAGCGTTGCCGGGACGCTGGATTTCCGCGGTCAGCAGCCCGTCCCTGCCATGCGCGTGTGCGCCACGCCCGTCGATCGCCGCAGCGAACCCACCTGCGTCCTGACATCGACCGGCCAGCGCGATTACGTGATCGAGCACCTGCCCGCCGGTGACTACTACCTCACGGCGTTCGCCACCGAGGACAATCCGAACCGCCTGTTCGGCGTCTACAGCAGCCCGATGGCGGATTGCCCGTCCTCGACCGGTTGCGAGCGCCAGCGCCTGCAGAAGGTGACGGTCCTGCCCGGCGAGGTGCATGGCGCTATCGATCCGAACACGCTGATGCCTGAACTGCCGGCGATCCTGCGCGGCCGGTAGTCACCACCGGCAACAAAAAACCCCGGCTTTCCAGCCGGGGTCTCCCTCCCTGCCTCTTGTTCTCCTGTCAGCTTCAGGCCGGCGAAACTTCGTCCGCCTGCAGGCCCTTCTGGCCCTGGACCACCTTGAAGCTCACCTTCTGGCCTTCCTGCAGGCTGCGGAAGCCCGTTCCCTGGATGGCCCGGAAGTGGACAAAAACATCGGGACCATTGTCCCGGCTGATGAACCCGAATCCCTTGGCATCGTTGAACCACTTCACGGTGCCGATCTGCCGGTCAGACATGTACACACTCCGAAACGATTTGTAGACAAGGCCGTATCGGGACGGCCGACTTACTGGATGTACGGATAGCGGAGCAGGCGGCGGATGCCGGGCTGCAACGCGTCAGGTCCGGCATCTGACCCCTCGGCACAGGCGACCGTCCAGGACCAGTGCCTGAAGTATACGTGAATGAAATACGCTCTTGACAAGTGGGCACCAGCACCATTTCCGACGACGAAATGAATCGTTTTCGCGCCTGAGCGAATCATGAATGGGATTCATTCCCATGTATGGCCCTTTGTCAGGGCCCGGGGTACCACATGTCAAGGACCCAACGGGCAGGGATGCCGGTCACTCCAGGGAGATCGCCATGAGCCGGACAACTCCGACCGAACCGCTGAGCTGGCGCCGCATCGGTGCACTGAGTTCAACCGTCAACCTGCATGTGCTTGCCGTCGCCGCCGCCTTCTTGGCGATGAACGCGCCGCGCACGCCGCTCGACCTGGTGCGCGCACCACCGCCGCCGATGACCGTGGAGCTGCGCGACCCGCCACCCATCGAGGCGCCGGTGGTACCCGTGGCCGAAACCGTGCCACCGGTGAGCCGCCCGGAGCCGCGGCCGCGTCCGCTGCCGGTGGTCGACGAGGCCATCCCTGCCGTCGCGACCGGCGCCGCGGCAAGCCTCGAAGCGCCGCCGGATTCCCGATTCGCACCGGTGGCGGCCGATACGGCTTCGACGCCTGCGGTGCCTCCCGGCGAAGCGGCCTCCGTCGCCTACGACCATGCGCCGGCGCCGGCCTACCCCCCCGCTGTCGCGTACGCGTGGCGAGGAAGGCGAAGTCCTGCTGCGCGTCCTGGTGGGCGTCGACGGTCGCACCACGCAGGTCCGCCTGCATCGCAGCAGCGGCCATGCCCGCCTGGACCGCTCGGCGCTCAACGCGGTACAGCGCTGGCGCTTCCGTCCGGCGCGCGTCGATGGCGTGCCGCGCGAGGCGTGGATCGTGATACCCGTGAACTTCAGCCTCGGACGCGGCTGAATGCCCGGCGCGACTGGACCGGCCGCTCAGTCGGTCCAGTTCGCGCTGACGCAGCGCCACTGGCCGTCGTCCTCGCGCCAGACGCTTTCGACCTTCACATGCCGGCCGCTGTCCGGCAGCCAGCCACCGGCGCTGCCGGTGACCACGGCATCGACCTTCACGGTCGCGCGCCCACCCGCGTGGAGCCGGATCTCGTAGGGGCCGGTGCTGATGCCGATCCGTTCGCGACGCAGCGTCAGCGCGCGCAACCAGCCATGCAGCTGGCGGCGGTCGAATTGGCCGTCGTTGCCATTGAAATCCGGCCCGACATGCTCGATGAACCCGGCAATGTCTCCGTCTTCAATGGCGGTCTCCATGGCGGCCATTGTTTCCCGCAGCCGCTGCTCGGCCGGCACCCGGGTGCACGCGCACATCAGCAACGCCAGACCCGTTGCGAGCACGCCCTTGAAAGTCATTCGCGAGCCCATCGCCACCGCACCTCCATCACCTGACAGGCAACTGTATCGCGCCGGCCGCACCCGGGCCGTACTTGCGCAGCTACCCTGCTCCACCTAGCCTGCCGGCACCTACAGGGAGACACCCGAATGACCCGAACCCTCCTGCTTCCCGCGCTGATCGCCGTCGCGCTGTCAGGCCCTGCGCAGTCCGGCAGCGCCGATGCCGGCAACCGCGGTGGCGCAAGCGCAAAGTCCGTCGATGCGGCGGCCGCACGCGACTTCGTGGCCCGCATCAATGACGAATACCGCGCCAGCTATCCGGAACTGTCGTCGGCGCAATGGATCGCCTCGACCTACATCAACGGCGATTCGCAGCTGGTCGCCGCCAAGGCGAACGAGCGCAACCTGGCCTGGCTCAACCAGACCAACGAAGCGGCCAAGGTGTTCGCATCGGTGCCGGGCATCGACGCGGCCAGCGCACGCACGCTCGGACTGCTGAAACTGCAGACGGCGATGCCTGCGCCCTCCGATGCCGCCCGGCGCAGTGAACTGGCCGCCATCGCGGCGCGCATGGAAGCCCTCTATGGTTCCGGCAAGCACTGCGGCGATCCGGGCAACGAAGCGACCTGCCGCGATCTCGGCGAGCTCTCCGACGTGCTGTACAAGGATCGCGACTGGGATGCACAGCTGGATGCCTGGCGCGGCTGGCACACCATCTCGCGCCCGATGCGTCGCGACTACGTGCGCTTCGTGGAGCTGGTCAACGAAGGCTCGCGCGAACTGGGCTTCGCCAATGGCGGCGAGATGTGGCGCGCCGGCTACGACATGAGCCCGGCGGAGTTCGAGGCGGAAACCGATCGCCTGTGGGACCAGGTGAAGCCGCTGTACGAGTCCCTGCACTGCCACGTCCGCCATGCGCTGGGCACGCGCTATGGCGACCGCATGCCGGAGGACGGCACCATCCCGGCACACGTGACCGGCAACATGTGGGCGCAGGACTGGTCGGCGCTGTATCCGCTGGTGGAGCCGTATCCGGGGGTGACCAGCCTTGACGTCGATGCCGCCATCGAGGCCAGTGGCATGGATGCGACGGCGATGACGCGTCGCGCCGAGGATTTCTACACCTCGCTGGGCATGCCGGCGCTGCCGGCGTCGTTCTACCAGCGCTCGCAGTTCACCAAGCCCGCCGACCGCGAGGTCGTCTGCCACGCTTCGGCCTGGGACATGGACATGCAGGGCGATGTGCGCATCAAGATGTGCATCAAGCCGAACGAGGAGGAATTCCGCACCATCTACCACGAGCTTGGCCACATCTATTACTACCTGGCCTACAACGCACTGCCGCCTCTGTTCCAGAACGGCGCGCATGACGGCTTCCACGAAGCCATCGGCGACACGGTCATGCTGTCGCTGACGCCTTCGTACCTCTCCAGCATCGGCCTGGTGCCGGCGGCAGCCGAGAACCCGCAGGCCACGCTCAACGAGCAGATGAAACTGGCGCTGGAGAAGGTGGTGTTCCTGCCCTTCGGCAAGCTCATCGACCAGTGGCGCTGGGCGGTGTTCGACGGCCGCATCAAGCCGGAGCGCTACAACGACGGCTGGTGGCAGCTGCGCCGCCAGTACCAGGGCATCAGCGCCGAAGGCCGGACCGAAGAGGATTTCGATCCGGGCGCCAAGTACCATGTCCCGGGCAACACGCCATACACGCGCTACTTCCTCGCCCACATCCTGCAGTTCCAGTTCCACAAGGCGCTCTGCGACGCCGCCGGCCACACCGGTCCGCTGCACACCTGCTCGGTGTATGGCAATAAGGCCGCCGGCGAAAAGTTCTGGGCCATGCTGCAGCGGGGCAACAGCCAGCCATGGCAGCTGACGCTGCGCGAGCTGACCGGAACCGGGCAGATGGATGCCAGCGCGATCCTGGATTACTTCGCGCCGTTGAAGACCTGGCTCGACGAGCAGAACGCCGGCCGCGACTGCGGCTGGCGATAACCGGCCGGGTTGCTCTCAGCAAGGCAGGACGCCGGTCGCGATGCCGTGGCCGGCGTGACCATGGCCCGGCGCAGGATGCGCCGGGCTTTTTTCCATCCCTCAGGCGCGCGGTTCGATTGCGACCCGCAGCAGCTTGCCATCCGCTTCGTCGGTGAGCAGGTACAGGAAACCGTCCGGCCCGACGCGCACGTCGCGGATGCGCTTCTTCATGTCGAGGAGGATGCGCTCCTCGTGCACCACGCGCTCGCCGTCCAGCTCAAGCCGCGCAACCAGCTGGAACGCCAGCGCGCCGACGAACAGGTTGCCCTTCCAGTCCGGGAAGCGGTCGTGGTCGTAGAACGCCATCCCGCTGGGCGCGATCGAAGGTTTCCACATGTGTAACGGCTGCTCCATGCCTTCGCGCTCAGTGCCCTCGGCTTCCGGGATCGGCTGACCTGAGTAGTTGATGCCGTAGGTGATGACGGGCCAGCCGTAGTTGCCGCCGGCGCGCGCGATGTTGATCTCGTCGCCGCCGCGCGGACCGTGCTCGTGCGTCCAGAGCTCGCCGGTCACCGGGTGCAGCGCCGCACCCTGCACGTTGCGATGGCCGTATGACCAGATCTCGGGCATGGCATCGCGTGTTTGCGTGAACGGGTTGTCGTCCGGCACCAGGCCGCTCGTGAAAATGCGCACGACCTTGCCCTGGTGGCGGTCGAGGCGCTGCGCATCGGCGCGCTGGTTGCGTTCGCCCAGCGTGATGAACAGGTGGCCGCGGCCATCGGGAACCAGCCGTGACCCGAAGTGGACGTCGCCCTGCGCGACCTTCGGCTCCTGGCGGAACAGCAGCTCCACGTCCTTGAGTTCATCGCCTTCCAGGCGCGCCGACGACACGGCGGTACCAGCGCCGTTGCGAAGCTTTTCCGCATAGGACAGGTAGAGGACGCCGTTGTCGGCGAATCGTGGATCAAGGGCGATGTCGAGCAGCCCACCCTGGCCCTGGTAGTGCACTTCGGGAACGCCCTTGACCGGATCGGAAACCGTCCCGTCGGGCGATACAATGCGCAGGCGGCCCGGACGCTCGGTCACCAGCATGCGTCCGTCGGGCATGAAGGCCACCGACCACGGAAACTGCAGTCCCGATGCGACGGTCGTGACGCGAAGCGGGCCTTTCTCGCTGGAATGAACCGCGTCGGCGGCCAGCGCGGGCACCGGGCCTGCCAGGAATGTGGCGGCAATGATCGAGGCGATGAAGCGCATGGGCAGGTCTCCTGTCAGGACCGGGCAAGCCTAACCCAGTACGCCGGCAGTGACCGCCGCAGAGGGGTCCGCGCTCAGCGGCCGTTGGCATCCGCCGCGCCATGCATGAACGCGCCGTGCCGCCGGCAAATGAAAAGGGCGGGGAGATCCCCGCCCTTCCGGAAGCGGACCGCCGAAGCAATTACTTCTTGTCGCCCTCGGCTTCACCCTCGGCCGGCTCTTCCTCGGCCTGGACTTCGCGGGCGGTGACCACGGCGTGGTCGTGTTCCTTGCCCAGCTTCAGTTCCGGGATTTCCACGCCATCCGGCAGCTTCAGGTCGGACAGGTGGACGATGTCGCCGACCTGCAGGTTGCCCAGGTCGATTTCGATGTGCTCCGGCAGGTTGCGCGGCAGGCACGCGACTTCGACGTCGGTGAACGCGTGCGAGATGACGACGCCGGAGGTCTTGCCGGCCGGCGACTTGTCCTCATTGAGGAAGTGCAGCGGCACGCGGACGCGGATCGCCTGGCTCAGGTCGACGCGCTGGAAGTCCAGATGCAGGATCTGCTGCTTGAACGGATGACGCTGCAGGTCACGCAGCAGCACCGGCTGGACATCGCCGTTGAGGCTCAGGTCGAGGATGGCCGAGTAGAACCACTCGTTCTGCGACAGCAGCCAGACGGTGTTGTGATCCATCTGGATGGACTTCGGCTCCAGGTCGCCGCCATAGACAATGGCGGGCACCTTGCCTGCATGACGGAGGCGGCGGCTCGCACCCTTCCCTCCCGCATCACGCAGTTCGACTTCGATCTTGTGGCTGGTTGCCATGGTTTTCTCTCTTGCTTCAGTGTTGCCTTTCGGCTGGGCGCCTCCGCCGCGACCAGCGGAGGCTCGGAACGGAACCCGACGGCCAGGCCGGCGTCGCAACGCCGGTCCGGGCGACGTGCCCCGGAATCAATCCACGTACAGCGAACTCACCGACTGCCCGAAGGCGATGCGGCGGATGGTTTCGGCGAGCAGCTCGGCGACGCTGAGCTGGCGGATGCGGCTGCACTGGCGCGCACGCGGGCTCAGGGCGATGGTGTCGGTCACCACCAGCTCGTCGAGCACCGAACCCTCGACGTTCTCGATCGCCGCGCCGGAAAGCACCGGATGGGTGCAGTAGGCGACGACGCGACGGGCGCCGCGCTCCTTCAGCGCGCGCGCCGCGGCGCACAGCGTGCCGGCGGTGTCGACGATGTCGTCGACCAGCACGCACAGCTTGTCCTGCACGTCGCCGATGATGTTCATCACCGTCGACTCGTTCGGACGCGGGCGACGCTTGTCGATGATCGCCAGGTCGGCATCGTCCAGGCGCTTCGCGATCGCGCGCGCGCGCACGACGCCACCGACGTCCGGCGACACCACGATCAGGTCGTCGGAACCCTGCTGGCGCCAGATATCGGCGAGCAGCACCGGCGAGGCATAGACGTTGTCGACCGGCACCTCGAAGAAACCCTGGATCTGGTCGGCATGCAGGTCGACGGTCAGCACCCGGTCGGTACCGACGGCACCGATCATCTTCGCCGCCAGCTTGGCGGTGATCGGCACGCGCGCCGAGCGCGGGCGACGGTCCTGGCGGGCATAGCCGAAGTACGGCATCACCGCGGTCACCGACGACGCCGATGCGCGCTTGAGCGCGTCGATGATGGCCAGCAGCTCCATGAAGTGGCTTGCCGTCGGCGCGCTGGTGGGCTGGATCACGAACACTTCCTGCCGACGCACGTTCTCTTCGATCTCAACCTGGACCTCGCCGTCGGAAAAGGTTCCGACCAGGGCCTTGCCCAACGGAATGCCCAGCTCATGGCCGATCGCCTCGGCAAGAGGCCGGTTGGCGTTGCCGCTGAAGATCAGGATGCCGTCGGTGTTCATGGGTGCGCCTGCTGGCATGTGGTGGCGACGACGTCGCCGGTTGAAACCAAGATGCACGGTGCGGAATATCCGCACCCGCGTCGTTACCGACGACGCGAAACGGTGTGGCTGGGGCGGAAGGACTCGAACCTTCGAATGCGGGAATCAAAATCCCGTGCCTTACCAGCTTGGCGACGCCCCAAATCTCTGTGGAAGGTCGGGCATCCTGCCGCGACTTCCACTTCGCAGGGCCGGGCAAAGCCCGCTCCTGCTCCACCCGCCGCGTTGCCGCGTCGGGTGGCGGTACATCCTGTACCGCATTGCGCGCTGTCGATCCGCTCTCGCGATCATCCGCAGCGCCCCGGCATCCTGCCG
>NZ_SMAF01000002.1:80136-285399 GCF_004343305.1 Pseudofulvimonas gallinarii
CGCCGCGTTGCCGCGTCGGGTGGCGGTACATCCTGTACCGCATTGCGCGCTGTCGATCCGCTCTCGCGATCATCCGCAGCGCCCCGGCATCCTGCCGCGACTTCCACTTCGCAGGGCCGGGCAAAGCCCGCTCCTTCGCCACCCGCCGCGTTGCCGCGTCGGGTGGCGGTACATCCTGTACCGCATTGCGCGCTGTCGATCCGCTCTCGCGATCATCCGCAGCGCCCCGGCATCCTGCCCTGCCCCCGCCAGACGCCTTCAGGGCGCGCCGGGGACGGCTTCCAGTTCCCGCAGTGTCGGCGAGACGTTGACGCCCCGGACGGCCCAGGCCGGCCACGCACTGTCGCGGACAATCCCGCGCGCGGTGTCTTCGTCGACCACCGGCAGGAACACGGCGGAGCCACTGCCACTCATCCGCGCCTGGCCCCACTGCGACAACCATGCCAGCGACTCGCCAATGGCCGGACAGAGCCGGATCGCGACGGGCTGCAGGTCGTTGCGGGTTTCAGGGGTGCCGGAAAGGGCCGATATTGTCAAAGCTGGCGTGTTTCTTGTCAATTCAGGCGCTTGGAAAACGGCTGCCGTTGCGACGGGGATACCAGGCCAGACGACGACATACCACTGCTCCGGCAGGTCCACGGGGGTCAGCGCCTCGCCCACGCCCTCGGCGAAGGCGCTGCGGCCGGCGACGAACACCGGAACGTCGGCGCCCAGGTGCAGGCCCAGGCCCGCCAGTCGGCGGACCGGCCACTCCAGTCCCCAGAGCCGGTTCAAGCCGAGCAGGACGGTGGCGGCGTCGGAGCTGCCGCCACCCAGTCCGGCGCCTGCCGGTATGCGCTTTTCGACCTCGATATCCGCCCCGGCGTCGATGCCGGACTCGGCCTGGAGCAGCCGGGCCGCGCGGATCGCCAGGTCGTCCTCCTCGGTCACCTCGGCCAGGCCACCCTGGCGGACGATCCGGCCATCTTCACGACGACGCAGGACGAGGCGGTCGCCCCAGTCCAAAAGGTGAAACACGGTCTGAAGCAGGTGATAGCCGTCCTCGCGGCGACCGTTCACATGCAGCCAGAGGTTCAGTTTGGCGGGGGCAGTCAGTCGCAACCCGCGCGGAAAGGGCTCACTCACGGGCAACCGCCCAGTCCTGGATGTTGAGGCGGACGCTGTAGTTCGCCTGCCGGGCACGGATGCGGACAGGCAGCGCGCCGTCCTCGCGCCACGCCGTGTAGGCGACCTGCCAGCCATCCTGGCTGAAACGGTGCAGGCGCCCATCGCCATCACGTTCGGCCGACTCCATCGGTGTGCCGTCATGCGGTAGGCCACGAACCCAGTCGCGCAGCGCCGCGACCGGCACGTGCCAGCCCAGCACATCGGACAGAAGCGCCTCGGCCGAACCGGCGTGGCGCGTACCGCCCTCGCCACCTTCCAGCCTTGCGCCGCGATTGTCACCACTCAGGCGCCAGGTCTTCTGGCTGACCGGCTGCCGCAGTTCGAATTCGAAGCGCCCGCCACGCTGCACCCACACGAAACTGGCGCTGCCGCCATCACGCCCATCGCTGACCGCCAGCCGCCCGGCGATGCGGAACGCGTTGATCGACGACGGATCCACCCCGTCGGGCGACTGCCACAACGCCGCGTCCCTTCGCGGTGTCGATGCACACGCAGCCAACAGCAGCAGGACAGCGAGCACGGCCGGACGGAAAAACGGCGGGCGCCGCGGTGCGCTCGCGGTGCGACCAGTCCACTGCTCGGACGCGGAACGGGTCGCGAGGACCGTTGGAAAAGATTGAACCCTGAATCCCGCCGACGCCGGCATCACCACGGTTTCAGGCGCGCGATGGTGTTCATGAGCGCGCGATTGTCGGGATCCTGTTCAATCGCTGCGCGCCACACCCTGCGTGCCTCCTCCTTTTGTCCGACGGTCCACAGGGCCTCGCCGAGATGCGCGGCGATCTCGCCTTCCGGCTGTGCCGCGTGCGCGCGTTGCAGGTGCACCAGCGCTTCCTCGTGACGACCCAGCTTGAACAGCACCCAGCCGAGACTGTCGAGCGTGGCGATATCCTCCGGATCGATGTGGTGCGCCCGTTCGATCAGCACCAGCGCCTCTTCCTGGCGGTCGGTGCGATCGCTGAGCGTGTAGCCGTAGGCGTTGAGATAAACCGGATTGTCCGGATCCAGCTCGGTCAGCGCGCGGAAATCGTCGAGCGCGCCGTCGACCTGGTCGAGCCGTTCCCGAGTCAGGCCGCGCGCGTAGCGCATGCGCTGCTCGTCGGGCAGCGCGGCGAGGCCGGCATCCAGTGCCGCCAGGGCATCGGCATCACGACCGACGCGCGACAGGAGTTCGGCTTCAAGCAGGAAACTGTCGGCGAACGCTTCCGAATCCGGATCGGCCCGGTCGCGGATGCTCATCAGCCGCTGCCGCGACGCCTCGATCCGGCCCGCCTCCTGGTCCAGCACCGCCAGGCGCAGCAGCGCGCGCGAGTAATCGTTGCCGGCGCCCTCCGGCACGCCCGAATACCAGGCGACGGCCTTTTCCCGCCAGCGGACGATCTCGACCTGTCGCGGCGGCGTCGCATTCGCGGCGACCTCGCCCAGCGCCTCGGCGATGCCACCCAGCATCAGCAGGCGCGGCACGGGATGGGGTTGCGGCAATGTCGACAGGGCATCGTGGACCTCGATCACCTGCTTCCAGTCTCCGGCCTCGAGGGCATAGGCCCCGCGCAGGACAAGGGTTTCATCGTCGGCCGGCAGATCGGCCAGGGCGGCAGCGGCAGCCCGCGGATCGTCCAGTTCGGTGCGCAGCAGCACCGCATAGGTACGGCGCACTTCCGGATCGTCCGGATGCGTCGCCAGCGCCTGGTCGAGGATGCGCCGGGCCTCGTCGGCGTGGCCGCCGGCATTCGCCAGGCGCGCGCGCCAGAACCACACCTCCGCCGCATCGGGGAGGCGCTCGCTGGCCAGCGCGGCCAGCCGCTCGGCCAGGTCGTTGCGCTCCATTTTCAGGGCGAGCTGGCTGAGGCCGATATACGTGGCCTTGTCTGCCGGCAGGTCGCCGGACGCCACCAGCCGTTCAAGGATGCGGATCGCCAGGCCACGGTCGGGCGCCGCTTCGAGTGCGCCGCCGGCCAGACGTGCGGCCGGCATGCCGCCTTCGGCGATCAACTGGACGATCTGGCTGTAAGCCGTTTCGCTCTCGCCACGACCCAGCGACAGCAGCAGCTCGGCCTGGCTGAAATCGGGTCGCGACTGGCCACCCAGTTCGCGCCAGCGCTCCAGGGCGACGGCCGCATCGTCCCAGCGCTGCGCGGACAGGTTCACACGCGTCGCGCGCCGGGCGATGTCGGCCTGGTCGCTCTGCTGCGCCGCCTCCAGGTAGGCCGCCGCGGCGCTGTCCAGGTTGTCCTCGCGCAGGGCGAACTCGGCCGCAAGCAGGTGTTCCAGTGGCAGGGCATCAAGGGTCTGCTCGGGAATGCCGAGCATCGGCCCGGATCCGCCGGCCGTGGACTCCGCACCGCCGCGCTGGCCGGTCGTGGCGCACGCTCCGAGCGTGCCGGCGGCCAGAAGAATGAGCAGTTTCGGAATACGAGTCGTTTGCATGCGGGTTCCTTGGCTTGATGCGGGTCCGCTGTGCCCGCACAATCACATTCTGCCAAAGCCCGCCGCGCGCTGCGCCGGGACCTTCAGCCGTAATGACTCTATTCGTTCTCGGGATCAATCATCGCAGCGCACCTCTGGCCTGGCGTGAACGCGTAGCGTTCGGCGAGGACGCCGCGCGCGTCGCCTTGCCGGCGCTGACCGCCATGCCCGGCGTCAAGGAAGCGGCGCTGGTCAACACCTGCAACCGGACCGAGGTGATCACGCGGATCGAACCGGGCCAGGAAGCGGCGGTGATGCAATGGTTGCACGACTCGCAGTCGCTGGCATCCGGCAGCCTGGACGAATTCCTCTACCGCCACGTCGATGCCGACGCCGCACGGCACGTCTTCCGCGTCGCCAGTGGCCTGGACTCCATGGTGCTGGGCGAACCGCAGATCCTCGGGCAGCTCAAGGACGCCTGGCGCCAGGCCCATGAGGTCGGCACGCTGGGCGCATCGCTGGAGCGGTTGTTCCAGCACAGCTTCAGCGTCGCCAAGCGCGTACGCACGGAAACGGCGATCGGCCGCCATCCGGTCTCGGTGGCGTACTGCGCCGTCCGGCTCGCCCAGGAATCCTTCATCGACCTGCGCACCGCCACAGTGCTGCTCATCGGCGCCGGTGAAACCATCGAGCTGGCCCTGCGCCATCTCGAACAGGCCGGCACCGGTCGGCTGCTGATCGCCAACCGTACCGTTGCCAACGCGCAGGCGCTGGCGCAGCGCTGCGGTGCATTCGTGCTGCCGCTGTCCGATCTCGACCGCCACCTGCATGAGGCGGACATCGTCATCTCCGCCACCGGCTCGCAGCATCGCGTGCTCGAACAGCCGCAGGTCGCCGCAGCACTGAAGGCGCGCCGCCGTCGCCCGATGCTGCTGCTCGACCTGGCCGTGCCGCGCGACATCGACCCGGACTGCTCGAAGCTCGAGGACGCCTTCCTCTACGCCGTCGACGACCTGCGCCAGATCATCGAGCGCAACCTCGACCAGCGTCGCGCCGGTGCGCGCGAAGCGGAAGTGCTGATCGACCTGCAGGTCGACCATTACCTGACCTGGCTGCGTGCGCAGAGCAGCACCGGGCCGCTGCGGCGACTGCGCGCCGATGGCGAGCACATGCGCCGGGAAGCGCTGGCCAAGGCGCGTGCCGAGCTCGCCGCCGGACGGCCGGCCGAGGAAGTCCTCGAGTTGCTCGCGCACACGCTGACCAACCGGCTGCTGCACGCGCCCAGCGCACGCCTGCGCGCCGCCGCCGAACAGGGCGACATGACGCTTCTGAACGCGGCCGAGCGGCTGTTCAGCACGGACGGGGAAGCCCCGTGATCGCAGAGCGCATCCTGCGCCGGCTTGAAGTGCTTGCCGAACGCCACGAGGAAGTCGGCCGCCTGCTCGCCGAACCGGATGTCGCCGGCGACGCGACGCGCTTCCGCGAACTGTCGCGCGAATACGCGCGGCTGTCGCCAGTGGCCGATACGCTGGCCGCCTGGCGGCGGAACCGGGAAGAGCATGTCGCGGCCGGCGAAATGCTGGCCGATCCGGACATGCGCGCAATGGCGCAGGAAGAGATCGCCCGGCTCGAAGAAGAACGCGGGTCACTCGAACACGCCCTGCACCTGGCGCTGATTCCGGCCGACCCGCACGACGATGCCAACATCTTCCTTGAAGTCCGCGCCGGCACCGGTGGCGACGAGGCTGCGATCTTCGCCGGCGACCTGCTGCGCATGTACACGCGCTATGCCGACCGTCGCGGCTGGCGTGTCGAACTGCTCAGCGCCAGCGAAGGCGAACACGGCGGCTACAAGGAAGCGGTCGTGCGCATCGAGGGCGAAGGCGTGTATTCGCGCCTGAAATTCGAATCCGGCACGCACCGCGTGCAGCGCGTACCCGCCACCGAATCGCAGGGCCGCATCCATACCTCGGCGGCCACCGTGGCGATCCTTCCGGAACTGGACGAGATCGAACAGGTTCAGCTCAATCCGGCCGACCTCAAGGTCGATACCTTCCGCGCCTCCGGCGCCGGTGGCCAGCACGTCAACAAGACCGATTCGGCGATCCGCATCACCCACCTGCCGACCGGCATCGTCGTCGAATGCCAGGACGAGCGCAGCCAGCACAAGAACCGCGCACGGGCGATGAGCCTGCTCGCGGCGCGACTCACCGACGAGCAGCGCCAACAGCAGGCCGCGCAGCAGGCGCAGTCGCGCCGCCTGCAGGTCGGCAGCGGCGACCGCAGCCAGCGCATCCGCACGTACAACTTTCCCCAGGGCCGCCTGACCGACCACCGCGTGAACCTCACGCTGTACTCGCTCGACGAGATCGTCGCCGGCGACCTCGATCCGGTCATCGAAACCTTGACCCGCGAACACCAGGCCGATGAACTGCAGGCGCTCGGCGATGCCTGAGTGCCGTGATGCCACTTGCCGGACGATCCACTACCCGGGAGGGTTGCGGCCATGAGCATGCTGCCCGACGCCGCACTTGAACACGCACTTCGCCTGCTCGAGACAGGCCAGGTCGACGCCGCCCGGCGCGCACTTTCGGCCCTGGCGCAGGGCCACCCGGAAGTCGCCGAACCCTGGCGCCTGCTCGGCGTACTGGCGCTGCAGCAGGGCGATGTCGGCGCCGCGGAAGCAATGCTGGTTCGCGCACACCAGTGCGAACCGGCTTCGACTTCGGTGCTGTGCAATCTTGGCGCACTCGCGCGACGACGGGATGACGACGCCACGGCCGAGCGCCATTACCGCGAGGCCCTGCGCCATGACCCCGCCTGCGTGCCGGCGCTGAACAATCTCGCCGGGCTCCTGTTCGACCAGCAGCGATTCCAGGAGGCGGAGCAGCAGTACCGCCGCGCGCTGCAGGTCGCACCGGGCTATGTGCCGGCCCGCGGCAACCTCGCCGCCTGCCTGCTGGCGATGGACCGCGGCAGGGATGCGCTGGTGGAGGCCGAGCGCGCCGTCCGCGAAGGCGCCGGCTACGCACCGGCATGGCTGGCACTGGCGCAGGTACAGCATGCACTGGGTGCTTTCCGCATCGCGGCTGCGGCCTTCGCCCGTTCGCTGGGGCTGGAACCGGGCAATCCCGACGCGCTTTACGGACTCGCGCAATGCGCCGACGAACTGGGCGAGTGGGCGCGCGCGATCCAGCTGTGCGAACAGGTGCTTGCCATCGAACCTTCACACGCGGCCGCGGCAAGCCTCGCGCAGTACCTGCGCCGACACCTGTGCCGGCACGCCGAACTTGCGAACGGCAGCCGACGACTGGCCGACCTGCTGGCACAGGAGGCTCCCGGCATCGCGCCGTTCGCATTCCTCAGCGAAACCGCAACGGCGGCGCAGCAGCGGCAGGTCGCCACCCTCGCCGCCCGCGAGGTCACGCAACGGCTGGTCGGTCGGGGCAGCCACACGCCATCGGCGGCCCGGACTCGCGGGCACCGCGATGCATTGCGCGTGGGATTCGTGTCGTCCGGCTTCGGCCAGCACCCGACCGCGCTGCTGATCGTCGAACTGATCGAAAAGCTGCGCGGCAGCCGCATCGAAACGGTCGGCTACGCGACCACGCCCGATGACCAGGGCGCGCTGCGCCAACGCCTGCGCGAAGGCTTCGCGCTGTGGCGCGACCTCGCGGGCGACAGTTACAGCACGATGGCCAGGCGTGTACGCGAAGACGGGCCCGACATCCTGATCGACCTGCGCGGCTGGGGCGGCGGCTCGGTGGCCGAACTCTTTGCACAGCGTCCGGCGCCGGTTCAGGTGAACTGGCTGGCGTATCCGGGAACATCGGGCGCGCCCTGGATCGACCACCTCGTGGCCGACCCCTTCGTGATTCCCGACGCTGCGCGCGGGCATTTCAGCGAAAACGTCGTCTGGCTGCCACGCTGCTTCCAGCCCTCGGACAGCACGCGCGTGGTCGGAACGCCGCCGCCGCGCGCCGAACTGGGCCTGCCCGACGACGGCGTCGTCTTCGCCTGCTTCAACAATGCCTACAAGTATTCGCCGGAATCGATGTCGCGGTTCTGGCGCATCCTTGAAGCCGTTCCGGGTTCGGTGCTGTGGCTGCTGGCCGGCAGGCAGCCGGAAACCATGGACAACCTCCGGCGGATGACCGCCGCGCGCGGCATCGACCCGCAACGCCTGGTCTTCCTGCCCAAGCAACCGCACGATGTGTACCTGGCGTGCTACAGGCATGCCGACCTGTTCCTGGACACGACCCCCTACAACGCGCACACGACGGCGTCGGATGCATTGTGGGCAGGCTGTCCGGTGCTGACCCTGCCCGGCGGGACATTCGCATCACGCGTCGCCGGCAGCCTCAACCACCATCTCGGGCTGGCCGACATGAACGCCGACAGCGACGACGGATTCGTCGCCCGCGCGCAGGAGATCGCCGACAGCGGCGAGTCGCGGCAGGCGCTTCGCGAGCGGCTGGCGCGCGCGAGGCAGGAAAGCGGCCTCTTCGACATGGAAGGTTTCGCCTGCGATTTCGCCGCGCTGCTTGAAGGCCTCGCCAACGGTCCGGCCTGACAACAGCGCAAGGACGGCCTGCGACCCTGCGCTAGAATCGCGGACATCGGGGCGTGTCGTCCCGCAACTGCCCGGATGCCGCCCATGCGCCTCGATTCCATCGAACAGTTCGCGCTCGACCGCGACGCACTCGATCCGCTCGCCGGTTTCCGCGACCGTTTCCTGGTGCCGCGTGACGGCGACGGGCGCGAATGGGCCTATTTCTGCGGCAATTCCCTGGGCCTGCAGCCTCGCGCCGTGCGCGACGCCATTGCGCATGAACTGCGCTGCTGGAGCGAACTGGCCGTCGAAGGCCACTTCAAGGGCGACCTGCCGTGGATGCATTACCACGAGTTCGTGCGCGACGACATGGCGCTGGTCGCCGGCGCGCTGCCGTCGGAAGTGGTGGCCATGAATTCGCTCACCGCCAACCTGCACTTCCTGATGGTCAGCTTCTATCGCCCGACGAAGCAGCGCCCGGCCATCCTGATCGAAGCCGGGGCATTTCCGTCCGACCGCTACGCGGTGGAATCGCAGATCCGTTTCCACGGCTTCGATCCGTCGACCGACCTGATCGAACTGGAGGCCGACGAGCCGGGCGGCACGATCTCCGATGCCGCCATTGCCGCGGCCATCGCGCAGCATGGCGAACGGCTGGCGCTGGTGCTGATGCCCGGCGTGCAGTACCGCACCGGCCAGCTGTTCGACATCGCCGCCATCACCGCGCAGGCCCAGGGCGTCGGTGCGATCGCCGGCTTCGACCTCGCGCATGCCTTCGCGAATGCGCCGTTGAGACTGCATGACTGGGGCGTCGATTTCGCCGCCTGGTGCCACTACAAGTATGGCAACAGCGGACCAGGCGCCGTGGCGGGCGCATTCGTGCACGAGCGCCACGCCGGCGCAGAGTTCCCCCGCTTCGCAGGATGGTGGGGCAGCGACAAGGACACGCGTTTCCGCATGGGGCCGCATTTCCAGCCGACCGTTGGCGCCGAAGGCTGGCAGCTGTCGAATCCGCCCATCCTGGCGCTGGCACCGCTGCGCGTGTCGCTGCAGCTGTTCCGCGAGGCCGGCATGGAGCGCCTGCGCGAAAAGTCGGTGGCGTTGACAGGCTGGCTGGCCGAGCAGGTCGAATCCCGCCTCGACGACGTGCTGGACATCGTCACGCCACGCGAACCTTCACGCCGCGGCGCGCAACTGTCGCTGCGCGTGCGCGACGGACGCGACGCCGGGCGTTCGCTGTTCGACTGGCTCACGGCGCGCGGCGTCATCGGCGACTGGCGCGAACCGGACGTGATCCGCATCAGTCCGGCACCGCTCTACAACCGCTACAGCGACGTACTGCGCTTCCTCGACGCCACCGCCGCCTGGCGCGACGCACGCCGCCCGGCCTGAGCAACGACGCCCGGGAAACAACCGCCCGACGCCTTGCGTGCGGGCCACGGGCGTCCGGCAACGCAGGCGCCCGCCACCGCACTCATTCGAAGCCGTCGGCGAACAGCACGTCGCTGGGCTGCAGGGTCCAGGTACGCGTATGCACCAGCAGTCCATCCGCCATCTGCGCGTGCACGAACGGAGTCTGGTCGCTGACGCGCAACTCCAGGGTGCGTGCGGACGGGGCGGGCGACGGATCGTTGAACACCAGGTTCTCGCTGTCGGCGCCGGCGATCGGCTGCCCGTCCAGCAGCCACTGCACGCTGACCGAACCACCTTCGGGCCGCAGCAGCGCGGCGCTGAACATCTGGCTGGTGCCGGGAACATAGGCGACCGGAACCGCCGGCGAAGGGGATTCGCTGCCCGGCTCGATCAGGTCGATGCCGCCGGCGGGAACGCCATTGGGCCAGCCGGCGTAGAGCCGTTTCACGTATTCCTGCCGGCAGACGGTACAGAACGCGGTGCCCAGCGAACGCATGAGGCAGTTGTTGCCGGTCGGCCGGTACATGCCGCTGGTGAGGTAGCGCGCGCCTTCGAACAGACCGGTGCCCGGCGTACCCGACGGCGTCGGAACGGGGATACTGGTCGGGTCGTACCAGTGCCGCCACTTGACGAGGTCCCGGGCGGTCTGGTTGGTGACATTCGCCTCGCAGGCCGGGCCGCCGCCAATGTCGCTGCAGGCCGGAAAGCCCGGATACGCGGAGGTGTATTCGTCGGCCAGGCGATGGAAGGTGTGCGCGTATTCGTGGATCACCACCAGCGGCCCCTGCACATGTGCCGAGGTCACCGAGATCGAACCACCGGCGCCGCCGTACACCGGATCGTTGACGGTCACCAGGATCACGTCCCAGTCCGGATAACCGGCTGCTGCGGCGAGCACCTTGCTGGTGTTGACGGTGAGCAGGCGATGGATCTGGCTGGTGCAGAAACGGCCATCGAAGGCGGTGTCCACCACCATGCCGGCGCGCGGGTCGCTCTGGGCGCTGCTGTCGGCGCAGCAGCTGGCGGTGTTGCAGCCGGCCTGGTACGGCGGATGGTCGGCGCCGGATTCGGCGGAGGCGACGAAGCCGGTCGTCCAGTTCACGAAGTTCCCATATTCCTTGTACGGCGTGACATTGAACATCGAGCCCCACAAGGCTTCGCTGTGCGTGTTGAACACGGACTGCTCGGCGCTGGTATAGCCGTCGCCGAGCACGAGGATGTCGACGCGGTTGGCCGGATTGCCGGCCCCGCTGCGCACGCCGGCGGCCGCATGGCTGGTGACCTTCGCCGGCTCGACGCCCGCCAGTGGCAGCCGCGAGCCGTCACGTGCAAGCGCCGCGAGGTCGAAGCGGGACAGTCTGTTTTCGCCGACCAGTTCGATGGCCTGCGCGCCTGCGACGGGCACGCGCACCACGAACGCGATGCGTTCGGGCTGCAGGTGGTGATGGTGCTCGATCCCATGGTCGCCGGCCTCCGGATCACGGGCGAACTCGCCACGCAGGAAACGCGGAACCTGCACGACCTGGTCCGGACCGGCCACGCCCTCATGAATCGTCCGCCAGGAAAAGCGCCGGAACTCCCGGTCGGATGCCAGCGGCGGCAATTGCTGCGGTGTGCCCTTGTCCGCCAGCGACATTTCAACCAGTGAATGGAACATCGGCCGCGGCTAGCCGCCGTCGTCCACCTCGAACACGATGTAATGCGCCGATTCGGCGCAGGCCGGGCCCGCCCAAAGCAAGGCACCCGTCAGCAGCAGTTTCCGCATGGCCCACTCTCCCCCAGGACGGATCGATGTTAGCGCGTCCAGCCCGCCTCGTCCGCGCTGGCGGGACCTGTACATCGAAGCGCCAGGAACGGCTGCGCGGATCATCCTCACGGCCGGGCTGATACCATCGCCCGGCGCCAGCGCAGGCGGCGCATCCACCGCACATCCGAGGCAAGCGCATGCGTGACACGCCCGTCCTTACCCTGATCGGCGCCGGCCTGGTCGGCAGCCTGCTGGCAATACTTCTGGCGCGGCAGGGACATCGGGTCGAACTGTTCGAGCGTCGTGGCGATCCGCGCCGGCTCGGCTATGAAGGCGGGCGCTCCATCAATCTTGCCCTGGCGGCACGCGGCCTGCGCGCGCTGGATGCGGCGGGCCTGCGCGACGAGGTCATGGCCGAGACGGTCATGATGCGCGGCCGCATGGTGCACGAGCTGGGTGGACCCACCGCGCTGCAGCGTTACGGCCGCGACGACAGCGAAGTGATCTGGTCGGTGCATCGTGGCCGGCTCAACCTCACGCTCCTCGACGCCGCCGAAGCGGCCGGCGCACGGCTGCACTTCGACACCCGGCTCGCCGGCATCGACTGGGACGGCAACGAACTGCTCCTCGTCGACGCCGATGGCAGCGAACGTCGCCACGCGGCAGGCCTGATCGTCGGCTGCGATGGCGCCGGCTCCGCGGTCCGCGCGGCGATGGCCGCGCGCACCCACCTTGGCGAACGGTTCGAGCCGCTGGGTCACGGCTACAAGGAGGTCGCCATCGCTCCCACCGCCGACGGCGGCTTCAAGCTGGAACCGAATGCCCTGCACATCTGGCCACGCGACGCCTACATGCTGATCGCGCTGCCGAACATCGACGGCAGTTTCACCGGCACGCTGTTCCTGGCCAGCGAAGGCGAACCGAGTTTCGCCAGTCTTGATTCGGCCGCGGCCGTGGCGTCCTTCTTCGCCACCGAGTTCCCGGATGCCGTCGGCCTGATCGACGACCTTACCGGCGATTTCTTCCGCCATCCCACCGGCCTGCTCGGCACGCTCTGGCTGGACCGCTGGCACCTGGAAGGTCGCGCCCTGCTGATCGGCGATGCGGCGCACGCGATCGTGCCCTTCCACGGGCAGGGCATGAATTGCGGCTTCGAAGACGCACTGACGCTGGCCGAACTGGTCGCGGCACGCGGACTGGACGATCCGGCCGCGCTGTTCGCCAGCTTTGCCGCGGACCGCAAGCCGAATGCCGACGCCATCGCGCGCATGTCGCTGCACAACTACCTGGAAATGCGCGACCACGTCGACGACCCCGACTACAAGCTCAAGCGGCTGGTCGCCGATGAACTGCAGCGCCGGCACCCCGGCCACTTCATGCCACACTACTCGATGGTGAGCTTCAGCGCCCTGCCCTACCTGGAAGCCGAGGAACGCACCCACGCCCAGGAAGCACTGCTGGATGCGCTCGTCGCCGGCCGCACCGATGTCGCCGGCATCGACTGGCAGCAGGCCGACATGCTGGTGCAGCGTTTCCCGGCGCTGCCGGCAAGCGCGCACTGGCGCGCGGCGGGCGTCCAGGCCGGGATCTGATCAACCGCGTGGTGCAGCCGGACGGCCGGCGGCAACGGCTCGCGCCCAAGCCGTGGCTGGCCACGATGCCACGCTCCCGCAGCAGGTCCAGGGGGCAACATCGGCCAAAGCGCAACTGCGATCCGGCGCCCGCGCTGGCCGTCAGCGCCGCGCGTCCCGCCGCTCCACGCTGATCCGGTAAAACCCGACGCCCTGACGCCGGGCGGTAGATCAGGAGGCGTCGAGCGTTGACGACAGCCTGTCCGCCATTGAAGTCAGCAGTGCGAGCTCACTGTCGTCGAGGCGCCCAGGTTGGGTGTCCATGATGCACAGGCTGCCGACCACCCCGGCATCGGCTCGCCGCAATGGAACACCGGCGTAGAAGCGGATGCGGTGGCGCAGGAAAGCCGGCAGCTCGGCGACTCGCGGATCGCGCAGGACGTCTTCGATGACCACGGGCGCACCGGATGCCAGCACGAGGCGACAGGCGGTCTCAGTTTCCGGCAGCCGGGCGACGGCGCCCTCACCGGCAACGACCAGCGTGGAGCCCGACACTGCCAGTTCGCCGCCGTCCCTCCAGCTGATCTGCGCGTGCGCGACGTCGAAGGCATCGGCTACCTGGCGGACCAGGTCACGGTGCCGTTCGCACAAGGCGTCGTCGATTTCGAAACCGGCATGAACAGGTTCCCGCCTCGCCGGCTGCGCAGGCACACCCTCGGTGGCGGCGTCGCCTGAAGCCTGCATCGCCAGCGTGAGCCGACGGGCGATCTCGCGAACCGTGCCCGCGCACTCGTCCACCGTCAGGCCGAGGTGCGCCTGGTCGTCGAGCTGGCCCACCAGCGCCAGCGGCATGGCAATGACGCGCACGTCCTTCTGCAGGCGGCGGACGCGCCGGCTGATCTGGCGCAACAGGGCCTGTGGTGCCGGGTGGAAGGCACAGATGCAGACCACATCGCCAGGCCGCAGCCTTTCCATGCCGGAGGCGGTCACCCGCCCCCCGACCAGCGCGGTGATGCGCACGTCCAGGCCATGCAGGCCCAGGGCATGCGCGACCATCTGCGCCGCCAGCGCGTCCACTTCCCAGCGTGCGCCGAGGCAATGGATGCGGGCGCCGCGCCGCGCGTCGTCGTCGCCGGCGCGGACCGGCCATTCGTCCTGGATCTCCTGAAGCAGTTCCGCCATGCCGGTCGTGAACTGCAGGCGGTGCTGGGCGGTCGCCGCCGCGGTGTGGTTCGCGCTGGCCAGCCGCAGGGTCGGAATGGCCACCGCGTCGTAGAACTCGACCACGGCATCGGCTGTGGCGTCCGCACCCTCGTACTGCGCCGCGTAACCGTCGATGGCATCGGTCGCCAGTTCGGTCGCGTCGATGACGTTGCCGGCGAGCAGGCGCTGGTAAAGGCGGTTGGGCACGTCCAGCACCGGTTCGCTGCCCAGCATGGTTTCGAAGAACGAAAGCCCGGGCAGGTGGCGGCCAAGCACCAGCAGGCAGACCGTCAGCGGCGTCGACAGGATCAGCCCGACCGGCCCCCACAGCGTCGTCCAGAACATCGCCGCGATGATGATCGACAGCGGCGAAAGTCCGGTACTGGCGCCGTACAGCCAGGGCTCGATGATGTTGTTGCTGACGACCTCGAGCATGACGATCAGGCCCAGCGTCCATATCACCATGGACCAGCCGGGATCGACCGCGAACGCGAGCAGCAGCGGGAATACCGCGCAGAGCACGGGACCGAGATAGGGCACGAAGCGCAGCACGATTGCGAACGCGCCCCACAGGAAAGCGCCCGGCACGCCGATGAGGAACAGCCCGAGCGCCAGCGGTACGCCATAGGTGGCATTGACGATCAGCTGCATGCGCAGGTAGCGGCCGATGCGCGTACCCGCTTCGCTCAGCGCATCGGTGGCGACATGCAGGTTGCCGCCGCCCATCACGCGCAGGATGCGGTCACGAAGTCCATCGCGGTCGATCAGGATGAGCACGACGAACAGCAGCACGATCCCTGCCGTCACGGCGGGACCGCCGATGCGCTCCATCCACAGCGCCGCGGTGCGGACGGGCCCGGTCTCCGGATCGGCGATCACGACGGTCTGTGTTGGCCGGGGGGGCTCGTCCACCTGTTCGATTTCCTTGCTCACCACGCGCAAGGTCGACAGCGCGCCATCCCAGTCGCTCGGCGCCTTCAGCTGCTGGCGCAGTTCCACCAGCTTGGAACGGATGCTGCCCTGGTAGGTGGGCAGGTCGGCGCTGAGCGCGCGCATCTGGCTGAGCATATAGGCCGCCACGCCGGCGATGATGGCCACGGCGGCCACGGTGACGAAAATCGCCGCCACCGTTCGTGGCAGGCCCAGGCGCTTCAGCCGCGTGACCAGCGGGTCGAGCAGGAAACCCAGGAACGCCGCCAGCGCGATCGGCACCAGCAGCTCACGGCCGAAATACAGGGCGAGCACGATCACCGCGGCGACGGTGAGTCCCGCGGCGGCGCGCAGCAGTGATTCCATGCCGACCAGCCGGTCGAGGGCGGCGCGCGTCGACGGCTCCAGTGTCGCCGGCTGCGCAGCCGGGACCACGACCGGTGCCGGTTTGTCGTTGTCCGGGTGTACCGTCTTGCCGGCGTGTCCGGATCCGCTCATCGCACTCTCCGACCGTCTCGCCGAACTG
The DNA here is from genome assembly GCF_004343305.1 of Pseudofulvimonas gallinarii. Classification (GTDB taxonomy): domain Bacteria; phylum Pseudomonadota; class Gammaproteobacteria; order Xanthomonadales; family UBA2363; genus Pseudofulvimonas; species Pseudofulvimonas gallinarii. The sequence continues at coordinate 95,652 of NZ_SMAF01000002.1, forward strand.
GCGTCGGGCGAGCATAGCCGCTGGATGCGCGGCGGCAATATCACAGCCTCACCGGCAGATAGTCGGCCTTCACGCTTCCGCGCGGTCGCGCGGCATGGAATCCCGCACGGGTCCGGCGGTGCGGCCCGCGTTGAAATTATTACGCAGCGGCATGGCGCCGGACCCGTTGACCGTGCCCTCGGAGCGACAGGAACGCGATCTCAGAGCAGTTCGAAATCGTCGGCGTCGCGCCAGGCGGGGAAGCGTTCGCGATGGTCCAGCAGGCGCTGCGGGTCCAGTGCCAGCGTATGCACCTGCTCGCTCCACGCCAGTTCGGTCAGCACGGTGCCGACCGGATCGATGGCGGCGCTGTCGCCGGCGTATTCCAGGCCGTTGCCGTCGGTCCCGACGCGGTTCACGCCGATGCAGTAGGACAGGTTCTCGATCGCGCGCGCGCGCAGAAGCGTGCGCCAGGGTTCGCGCCGCGGTGCCGGCCAGTTGGCGACGAACAGGCAGAGGTCGTATTCGAAGCGTTGCGCCTCGCGGTCGTAGCGGTTGCGCAGCCAGACCGGGAAGCGCAGGTCGTAGCAGACCTGCGGCAGGATGCGCCAGCCCTTCAGTTCGACCAGCAGGCGGCGGGAACCGCCGGCGTAGCGCTCGTGTTCGCGCGCCATGCGGAACAGGTGGCGCTTGTCGTAGTGGTCATGGCTGCCGTCCGGACGCATCCAGACGAGGCGGTTGACCACGCGGTCACCCTCGCGCACGACGATGCTGCCGGTGACCACCGCGCCCAGCGCGTGCGCCATCTTCGCCATCCACGCGACCGTCGCGCCGCACATGTCCTCCGCCCCGTGCACGGCGTCGTTGCTGAAGCCGGATGAAAACGTCTCCGGCAGCACAACCAGGTCGGTCTGGCCGGCCAGCGGCGCGATCAGTCCACCGTAGTAGTCGCGGTTGCCGTCCGGATCGTGCCAGCGGGTGCTGCCCTGGACAAGCGAGACGCGCAGCGGCTGCATGTCAGACCGCCTTCAGCCGCTCGGCCGCGTCGGCGAGCGTGGCCTCGTTCTTGGCGAAGCACAGGCGGACCAGACGTGCGTCCGGCGCGGTCTCGTAGAACGGCGACAGCGGGATCGCCGCGACCTTGTGTTCGGCGACCAGCCATTCGCAGAACGCCAGGTCATCCAGCTCGCTGATGGCCGAGTAGTCGACCAGCTGGAAATACCCGCCCGGCACGTCCAGCAGCTGGAAGCGCGACCCGGCCAGCAGCGAACGGAAATGGTCGCGCTTGGCCTGGTAGAACGCCGGCAGTTCCAGGTAGTGCTGCGGGATCGATTCCAGCACGTCGGCGATCGCGCACTGCGCGGCATTGAAGGTGCAGAACGTCAGGTACTGGTGAACCTTGCGGAATTCCGCGGACAGCGCCGGCGGCGCAACGCAGTAGCCGACCTTCCAGCCGGTGCAGTGGTAGGTCTTGCCGAAGGAACTGATGACGAAGCTGCGCGAGGCGAGTTCGTCGTGGCCGAGCACGCTGTAATGCGGCACGCCGTCGAACACCATGTGTTCGTACACCTCGTCGGAGATCACCAGGATGCCGGTGTCGCGGACGATGTCCGCCAGCGCATCCATGTCGGCGCGATGCAGCACCGCGCCGGACGGATTGTGTGGCGAATTGATCAGGATGATGCGCGTGCGCGGCGTCACCGCGTCGCGCACGCGCTGCCAGTCGACCGAGAAGTCGGGCAGGCGCAGCGGAATGCGCACGCAGAGGCCACCGTTGAGTTCGACGGCCGGCGCATAGGAGTCATAGCAGGGATCGAGCAGGATGACCTCGTCGCCGCTGCGCACGACGGCGGCGAATGCCGCGAACAGGGCTTCGGTCGCGCCGCTGGTGACCGTGATGTCGGAGTCGGCATCGATCCGGCGCCCGTACAGTTTTTCGGTCTTCAGGGCGATCTGTTCGCGCAGCTTCGGCACGCCGGTCATCGGGGCGTACTGGTTGCGTCCCTCGCGGACATGGCGTGCCAGCGCGTCGAACAGTTCCCGCGGCCCCTCGAAATCCGGGAAACCCTGTCCCAGGTTGACCGCACCCTGGCGCATGGCGAGCTGCGACATGACGGTGAAGATCGTGGTGCCGACGTTCGGCAGCTTGCTCTGGATCTGCATGGGGGCGTGGGTTCCTGTATCACTCCGGATCGACGATCAGTGCGATCGCATGGGCGTCGATGGCCTGCACTTCCTCGGCCAGCGCGCGGTCGACCAGCAGGTAGCGGCCGCGCATCTGCACGACGCCAAGCTGTCCGCTGTTCAGCAGCTCCAGCTGCTCGTCGGTGACGTAGACGCGGCGGATCTTGCCGCCGTATTCGAAGTTGCGGATGGCTTCGGCGTCTTCGCGGTTGAGCGTACGGCCTTCGATCAGCGCCGCGACCTGTTCACGCTGCCTGCGCCGGCGCTCGGCGGCCTCGCGCTCTTCCTGAAGCTTGCGCTCGCGCTCGCGCTGCTCGAACTGGGCGCGCAAGGCGTAGGCCTTGGCCAGATCGATTTCCTCGTCCGTCCGTGGCGGGCGTCCAGCGCCGTTGCCGTTGTTGTTGCCTCGGCCCTGTCCGCCCTTGCCGCGCGCCTTTGCCTCCGCGCCCCGGCGACCCGGGCCCTGGCCGCCGGGGTCTTTGCGGGCGGGTTTGCTGTCGCGCCGTTCGACGGGTTTGAACTGGTCAAGCACGCCGCTCTGGCGCAGGGCGTCACGCAGGGAACTGGTCATGGAACGGACACTGGATGTGGGCGGCGCGAATGCGGCTGGACAGATTGCCCACAGCGGCACGGCGATGCAAGCGGCGGCGAAGCCACCGGTCGCCGCACCGGCGGGCGCGCGCGCCGGCCGGAATCAGGCCGGCGCGGCCACCGAACGACCGCGACCGATGCCGTAATAGGCCAGCCCGGCCTCCTCCACCACCTGCGGTTCGTACATGTTGCGGCCATCGAAGATGACTGGCTCGGACAACGCCGAACGGATACGGGCGAAGTCCGGGCTGCGGAACGCCTTCCACTCCGTCATCACGACCAGGGCGTCGGTCCCTTCGAGTGCGGACCAGGGATCGGTGCACAGGACCAGGTCGTCGCGCTCGCCATAGATGCGCCGGGTTTCCGCCAGCGCTTCCGGATCCCAGGCGCGCACGAGCGCGCCGTCCGCCCAAAGGCGCTCCAGCAGCGTGCGGCTGGCCGCTTCGCGCATGTCGTCGGTGTTCGGCTTGAAGGCCAGTCCCCACAAGGCGAAACGACGGCCGCGCAGTGATCCGAAATGGCCGCGCATCAACTCGTGCACGCGGCCCTTCTGCGCTGCGTTGACCGCCTCGACCGCTTCCAGCAGGCGCGGACGGTAGCCATGTTCGCGGGCGGTTCGATCCAGCGCGTTGACGTCCTTGGGGAAACAGGAACCGCCATAGCCGGCGCCGGCATAGATGAAGTGGTAGCCGATGCGAGGATCTGAACCGATGCCGCGACGGACCTGTTCGATGTCGGCACCGACGCGCTCGGCGATGTTCGCCATCTCGTTCATGAAACTGATCTTGGTCGCTAGCATCGCATTGGCCGCGTACTTGGTGAGTTCCGCCGAACGCACGTCCATGACGACGATGCGCTCGTGGTTGCGGTTGAATGGCGCATACAGCCGCCGCAGCTGTGCCACGGCATGTTCGCTGTCGCTGCCGATCACGATGCGATCCGGTCGCAGGCAGTCGTTGACGGCGTCGCCTTCCTTGAGGAATTCGGGGTTGGACACGACCTCGAAGGCGACGACGACGCCGCGCGTCGCCAGTTCCGCGGCGATCGCCTTGCGCACCCGGTCGGCGGTGCCGACCGGAACCGTGGACTTGTTCACCACCACCACGGGCCGGGTGAGGTGCGCGCCGATGCTGCGCGCCACCGCCAGCACATGGCTGAGATCGGCGCTGCCATCCTCGTCGGGCGGCGTACCCACCGCGATGAAGATCACCTCGGCGTGCGCGACACCGCGGGCGGCATCGCCGCTGAAGGCGAGGCGGCCGGCCTGGCGGTTCTCGCGCACCAGCGGCGCCAGCCCAGGCTCGAAGATGGGAATGTCCCCGGCTTCAAGGCGTGCAAGCTTGCCGGCATCGACGTCCAGGCAAAGCACGTCGTTGCCGACCTCGGCCAGGCATGCACCGGTGACCAGGCCAACGTAGCCGGTCCCGAAAATCGTGATCCGCATTCGTGTATTCCTGCAATCCGCGGCAAGTCTACCGCCCGGCGTGGCAATTGCCCTCGTGCGGGCGAATACATCCCCGCACGCGCAACCACCCCCTCCCACAAACAGGAACGGCGCCACAGGTGCGCCGTTCGATGTGACCCATTACGCGCGAGGCGCGCGGGGACCGGTCTTACTTGACGATCTCGAGCAGCTCGACTTCGAAGATCAGCGTCGCGTTCGGGCCGATCGGACCCGGCGTGCCCTGCTCGCCGTAGGCCAGGTCGGACGGCACGAAGAACTTGTACTTGCTGCCCACCGGCATCAGCTGCAGGCCTTCGGTCCAGCCCTTGATCACGCCGTTCAGCGCGAACTCGGCCGGCGTGCCGCGATCGATGGAGCTGTCGAACTTGGTGCCGTCGATCAGCGTGCCGACATAGTGGACCTTGACGCGGTCCGTGGCGGCCGGCTTGTCGCCATTGCCCTGGGTCAGCACCTGGTACTGCAGGCCGGAATCGGTGGTGCGGATGCCCGGCTTGTTCTTGTTGGCGGCCAGGAAGGCCTCGCCTTCGCTGCGGTTGGCGGCGGCGGCGGCAGTGCGCTCTTCCATCGCCTTGTTCTGCATGCGCTGCATGAACGCCTGCTTCACTTCGTTGGCCTGCTCCTCGGTCAGCTTGGTGGCGCTGCCGGCGATCGAATCCTTGATGCCCTGGACCAGGACGTCCACGTCGATCTCATCCTTGATCTGGGCGAGGCTGCGGCCGACATCCATGCCGACCATGTAGCTGACCTTGTCCTTGTCAGTGGTGAGATCGGCAGCCACCGCGGTCGACACGGCGGCAGCCAGCACGGCGGACGTCGCGAGGACGCTCTTGAACGAAACGGACATGTATTTCTCCTGGGAATGGGAATTCAGCTGCCGGCATACGGCCTGGGCAGCCGCAGCTGCACACCGTGGCCCGGCGCGTCCACTATTGTGATGGCGGCACCGGGAATCGGCAACGGAGGGTCTGGACCGCGATGGCGGCGCTTGGTTCCCCGCGCCCTCAGGGCGATTCAGGTGCCGCCTTGGCCAGCTCGGCCTCGATGGCCTCCACCAGCGCCGGATCGTCCGGCGGCGTGCGGCTGCCGAAACTGGCGGCGACCTCGCCGTCACGCCCGATCAGGTACTTGTGAAAGTTCCACGCCGGATAGGTGCCGTCGGCCTGCGCCGCCAGCGCGTGGTAGAACGGCACCGCGTTGTCCGCCTTCACCGTCACTTTCTGGAACATCGGGAAGCGGACGCCATAGGTGCTGGCGCAGAACTCCTGGATTTCCTCCTCGGTACCGGGTTCCTGGCCGAGGAAATCGTTGGAGGGAAAGCCGATGACCGCGAAACCGCGCTCCGACAGCTTCCCGTGCAGGGCTTCCAGCCCTTCGTACTGCGGTGTCAGTCCGCATTTGCTGGCGGTGTTCACCACCAGAAGTACCTGGCCCTGGAAGCGTTCGCAGAGATTCACCGGGTCGCGCTGCGCCAAGGGCCGGAACTCGACGTCGAGCAGCGGCGCCTGGCAGGCGGCAGCGGCCGGGGTGGCCGACACGGCCAGGGCAAATGCAATCCATGTCTTCATCACGCTTCTCCAGCCGGTCTTTTCCTGAATGGAAAGCATACGCCGACCGGGGGAAGCCGGCAGCATGACTTCCGGCATGCTTGCGTGCTATTGCAGTGGTGTTGTACTTTACCAGCACACCACGACAGGAGAACACCGATGCTCCGCCCCTTCATCCATCGCCTGACCCTGACCGCCGCGCTGCTGGGAACCGTACTCGGAGCCGGTGCCCTGTTCGACGCCACCGTCGGCAACGGTGCCGCGCTGGCATCCAGCCCGTCCGCGCCACCGCGTCACGAAGCGGCGCCGGCCGACGTGGCCGAGGTTGCCCAGGCCGCCCGCCAGACCAGCGCGGCACAGGGACCGAACCGCCGCTGGCCGTTCTTCTCCTTCGGTACCGCCGGGGGAAAGCGGTCATGGTGAGCCAATGGGCCGACAACACCCCGATCTACGTCCAGCTGCGCGAACGCGTGCTGGCGCAGATCCTCGATGGTGCCATCCGTCCCGGCGAGGCGCTGCCGTCGGTCCGCCAGGTCGCCGGGGAGCTGGCGATCAATCCGATCACGGTGACCAAGGCCTACCAGTCCCTGACCGACGAAGGCATCGTCGAGAAGCGTCGCGGCCTCGGGCTGTACGTGACCGAAGGCGCCGACCGGGAGCTGCGCAAGCGCGAGCGCGAGCGCTTCCTCAACGACGAGTGGCCGCAGATCGCCGCCCGCATCAGGCGCCTGGAGATCGATCCGGCCGTCCTGCTGCGCGACTTCTGATTCCAAGGGAGATATCCGCATGACCGCCATCATCCAGGCACGCGGGCTGAGCAAGGCCTACGGTGCCACCCGTGCGCTGGACAACGTGAGCTTCACCATCCCGCCGGGTCGCATCGTCGGCCTGATCGGTCCCAACGGCGCCGGCAAGACCACCGCCCTGAAGGCGATCCTCGGCCTGACGCCCTACCAGGGCGAGCTCAAGGTCCTCGGCTACAACCCGCACAGCGAACGCCAGCGGCTGATGAAGGAAGTCTGCTTCATTGCCGACACCGCGATCCTGCCGCGCTGGATCCGGGCGCGTGAACTGATCGACTTCGTCGAACACGTGCATCCGAACTTCTCGCGCGGCAAATGCATGGCCTTCCTCGAGCGCACCAGGATCGACCCGGCGATGAAGGTCAAGGCCATGTCCAAGGGCATGGTGGTTCAGCTGCACCTGGCCATCGTCATGGCCATCGACGCGCGACTGCTGGTGCTGGACGAGCCGACGCTGGGCCTGGACATCCTGCACCGGAAGTCGTTCTACGAGGCACTGCTCAACGACTATTTCGACCAGGAGAAGACCATCCTGGTGACCACCCACCAGGTCGAGGAAATCGAGCACATCCTCAGCGACGTACTGTTCATCCAGGACGGCCGCTTCGTGCTCGACGCCACCATGGATTCGCTGCCCGCACGCTTCACCGAGGTGCTGGTGAATCCCGACCGCCGCGAGCAGGCGCTGGCATTGAAGCCGCTGCACGAGAACTCGCTGTTCGGCAAGTCGGCGATGCTGTTCGACGGCGTGCCGCGCGAACGCCTGGCCGAACTGGGCGAGACCCGCACGCCCGGTCTGGCCGACCTGTTTGTCGCCATCATGAAGGAGAAGCACTGATGAACGCCCTGGCGACTGTCAGCCGCCTGCCCGGCGGCGCCGGCTCCACCCTGTCGACCTTTGTAGCGCTGCTCAGGCGCGAGTACTGGGAACACCGCGGCGGCCTCTGGTCCGCGCAGGTCTGGACCGCGGCGGTCCTGCTCGGACTGGTCGTGCTGTCGATGCTGGTCGGCGAAGCCTTCCGCATGAACCTGGTCGGCAACGTCGACGTGCGCACGCTCGGCATGCTGGCCCTGAAGGAGCTGGGCCCTGCGGAGATGGCGCAGTTCCGACAGGGCCTGGAGATCGGCCTCTGGGGCCTGGGGCTCATCAACCAGATGGTCCTGTACTTCGTGGTCCTGTTCTATTGCATCAACACGCTGTACGAGGAGCGCAAGGACCGCAGCATCCTGTTCTGGAAGTCGTTGCCCGCGACGGACACGATGACGGTGCTGTCGAAGCTGGCCACCGCCGTGCTTGTGGCGCCGTTCCTGGCGATCTTCGCCACGATGCTGCTGCATGTCGGCTTCCTGGTGCTGGTGTCGCTTTACGCGGCCCTGCATGGCGTGAATCCGCTGCCGTTCCTGTGGCAGCCGGCACTGCTCGGCAAGGTCTGGCTGCAGATGCTGGCGACGGTGCCGGTGCATATGCTGTGGGCGATTCCGGGCCTGGCCTGGCTGCTTCTGGCGTCGAGCTGGTCCAAGCGCGTCCCGTTCGTGTGGGCCCTGCTGATTCCCTGCCTTGCCGGCGTGGTCTACGGCTTTGTCGAAACAGCGAGCCGGCTTTCCACGCCGGGCAGCTGGTTCTGGGAGCACATCGTCGGACGCATCTTCAGTTCGCCGGGCAGCATGCTGTTCCGTCCGTGGAACTGGCGCGAAGGGCCGGGCACGGACAATCCGTTCGCGCAGGCGGTCAGCTGGGACCGCATGCACGCGGTCCTGGTCGCCCCTGAAACGTGGATCGGGCTGGTCGTTGGCGTGATCTTGCTCGCTGCCGCGATCTGGCTGCGCCGCTTCCGCGACGACAGCTGATCATTGTCGGCCCGTTGTGACCCTGCGGCCCGCCGTGATCCGGCGGGCCGTTTTCGTTCCGGCCGAAATACGGACAGGGATACGGCGGCTGAACGGCGTTCCCGACCACCGCGGCGGGGACCGGCAGCCTGATCCAGGTCAGGGAGCATGCAGCCTTGCACGCGCAGACTGCGAGTCACATTCCCATGCAGCCTTTCCGTAACCAACCCGAGGTATGACGCCATGCGTTCCATCCTGTTGCTTGCCGGACTGATCGCCAGCCCAGCCGTGTTCGCGGCCAACTGCACCATCGACCTGGTCGGCAATGACCAGATGAAGTTCGACAAGACCTCCGTGACGGTCTCGTCCTCCTGCCCCGAAATCGAGATCAAGCTTGCCCACAGCGGTTCGCTGGCGGCCAACGTCATGGGCCACAACGTCGTGATCTCGCCGACCGACGTCTGGCAGGTGGCGGCCCAGGACGGCATGAAGGCGGGCGCGGCCAACCACTACGTCACCCCGGACGATGCCCGCGTGATCGCGCACACCGAGGTCATCGGCGGCGGCCAGACCACCAGCGTCAAGTTCCCGGGCAACGCCCTGACCGCCGGAACGGCCTACACCTTCTATTGCTCGTTCCCGGGCCACTGGTCGCTGATGAAGGGCGACCTGGTCGTCGAGTAAGCCCGGCCCGAAAACGCGGCGCACGGCAGGAACGCCGTGACGCCGCCCGCATCCGGGAGGACGGTCCGCCGCGGGCCGTCTTCCCGCGTGTGCGAACGTGAGTCTGTTCAGCCAGTTGCCATGCGGCGGCGTATGATGGGCGTTGACCTTGATCAACGCCCGATTCGGGCCGGTGGTTCACAACGCCATGTCCGTCCATCCCGCCGCACCGCCACAGCCGCCGCCCGTCCAGGAACCTCCTTCCGGGTCGCGCAGCCGCCCGTACTCCTGTTCGACCTGCGCCTTTGCCGATGCCTGCTGTTCCGAAGGCTACGACGACGGCGCGGTGGCACAGATGCAGGCCATGCTGGTCGATGACGTCAGTCATTACGAGGAAGGCCAGCACATCTTCCGCGAGGGTGATCCCTTCGACGCCATCGCCGCGGTCCGGGCCGGAACGGTCAAGACCTACATCCTCGATCGCGAAGGCCGCGAGCAGGTGCTCGGCTTCTTCCTGCCGGGCGAAGTGGTCGGCCTCAACGCCATCCATCCGCAGATCTATCCCTGCAACGCGGTCGCCCTGGACACCGTGGTGCTCTGCCGCTTCTCCTTCCAGCGCATGAGCTCGCTGGCCAGCACGATGCCCGGCCTGCAGTCGCGCCTGTTCCGGCTGCTCAGCGAGGACATCGGCAAGGCCGCCCTGCTGTCCGGTGACTTCAGCGCCGACGAGCGCATGGCCGCCTTCATCGTCTCGCTGTCGCGCCGTTATGCGCGCCGGGGCTTTTCCGGTACGCGCTTCCACCTGCCGATGGCGCGCACCGATATCGCCAACTACCTGCGCCTGGCACCGGAAACGGTCAGCCGCGTGCTGCGTCGCCTGCGCACCGACGGCGTCCTCGACATCGACCGCCGCGAACTGCGCATCCTCGATCTGCCCCGCCTGGAACAGATGGCCGAGGCGATCCTCCGCGACCACGCCCACTGAACGAAAGCACCGACCGGCCTGCCGGATGCACGGCAGGCTGGAGTGTTCTTCCCTGCGGCACTTGCCGCGGAGACGCGGCAGGACCCGATCGCTTCAGTAACGCTCGACCTTCGGCGGCATGCAGCCGCGGGCGCGCTCACGCGCCTGCTCGGCGCCATTGGGAGCGTTCTGCATCCGGCGCGCCTCGGCGACCGTCAGCCAGCTGCGCGCACACCATTCACCGACCTTGGCACCGGCTTCCCAGGCTTCGCGCGCCAGCCGCTCCGCCTCGGCCGCCTGGCCGCGCGCCAGCAGCAGTTCGGCATAGCGCTGGCGCGCTTCCGGATCGTCCAGTGCGCCGCGCAGGGCTTCTTCCGCCGCGCGACGGTCACCCCGCATTTCCGCCCGGCTGGCCTCTTCGATGGCGTGCGTGATGTCGGCGTCGCGTATCACCTCGACGTGGAACTCGCCGCGGTATTCGGCGGCACCGTCGCGGATGACGGCAATGACGTTGACGGGCGGCGCCGCAGGCGGTGGCGGCGTCTCGCGCACGATCTCGCGGCCGCAGGCGGCGAGGAGGGAGAGGCTCAGGGAAACTAGCGCGGTGCGCATCCTGCTCATGGTTCAGTCCCTTGTGCCGCCGATGCGACGCAGAAGGTCGCCAGCGGCGTTGTCGATGCAGCCACCCCATCGCGGCATGTCCGGCGCGAAGCCGGGTACGAAGGGCAGCGTCCTTGTGTCGTCGCAACGCGACGGCATCGCCTGGCCATCGGCGGCGATGCTCTGCCAGTCCACCGCCGCACGCGCATCGACCGAAAGCGGTGCCTGCGGGAGCCGACGCATGACCTCGATCCACACCGGCAAGGCGGCGCTGGATCCGGTGAGGTTGAGGGCGGCATTGTCGTCGTTGCCGACCCAGACCACGGCCAGCAGGTTGCCGGTGAAGCCGGCGAACCAGCTGTCGCGGCCGTCATTGCTGGTACCGGTCTTGCCCGCTGGCGAAAACGCGGCCAGCGGCGTCGCTGCGATGGCGCGCGCCGTGCCGCTGCGCACCGCTTCCTGCATGGCGAAATCGACCAGCGCTACCGCGGCCTGGTTGGTGGCAGTCGCCTGCGCCGGCGCCACGCGGGCGAGCACGCGTCCACGCGCGTCGAGCACGCCGGTCAGCGCGCGCAGGCGTCGTCCCTGGCCACCGGAGGCCAGGAACCCGTAGATCTGCGCGACCTGCATCGGACTGAGATCGATCGCGCCCAGCGTCAGCGAAGGGTTCGCCGCAACCGGCAGGCCACCGGCCAGCGAGGACATCAGCGCGGCGACACGGTCCACGCCCACCGCCATGCCCAGCTGCACAGTGGCCAGGTTGTAGGACTTCGCCAGCGCGTCGATCATCAGCGTCGGCCCGTGTGGACGACCGTCGAAGTTCTTCGGCTCCCAGCTGCGTCCGCCCGGCAGTGACACGCGGATCGGCGCATCGTCGAGCACCGTGGCCAGCGACCAGCGCGAGGGCTGCGCCAGCGCGGCCAGGTACACGAAGGGCTTGGCCAGCGATCCGATCGGCCGCTGCGCCTGCATGACGCGGTTGAAACCGCTGCCGCGTGTCTCGCGGCCACCGACGGCGGCGAGCACGTCGCCGCTGTGCGGGTCGGTGATGATCACCGCCGCATCGAGCTGTTCGGCGTTGCGCAGTTTTCCGACCGCGTCGACCACGGCGTTCTCGGCGGCGGATTGTGCCGACGGAGCCAGCGTGGTGTGGATGGAGAGCCCTTCGCTGCCCAGCTGAGCGCTGTCGAGGCCACGGCCGAGCTGCACGCGCACCATGTCGAGGAACGCCGGATGGCGATTACGCGCCAGGCCGGGTTGCGCCGTCACGCCCAGCGGCTGCGCCTGCGCATGCCGGTATTCGGCCTGGCTGATCAGGCCGGTCTCGTGGAAATGGTGCAGCACCAGGTCGCGACGCTTGCGTGCGCGATCGGGATGGCGGCGCGGGTTGTGCCAGGACGGCCCCTGAATCAGGCCGACCAGCAGGGCGATTTCCGGCACGCCCAGCTCGTCGACGTCGCGGGCGAAATAGAACTCCGACGCCGCAGCCATGCCATGCACGGCCTGGCCACCCTGCTGGCCCATGAAAACGTCGTTGAGGTACATCTCCAGGATCAGTCCCTTGTCCTGCCGCGCCTCGATCAGCACGGCGAGGAAGGCTTCGTTGATCTTGCGCGTCCAGGTCTGTTCCAGGCTGAGGAACAGGTTGCGCACCAGCTGCTGGGTGATCGTGCTGCCGCCCTGGGTGCGGCTGGTCGTCAGGTTCCGCCACGCCGCGCGCACGATGGCCACGGGATCGACGCCGCGGTGGTGCTTGAAGTCGCGGTCTTCCACCGCCTGCACGCCGGCGATCAGCAGCGGCGGCATTTCCGTCAGCCGCAAGGGGCGCTGCTCGCGCTGCTGCGGGCCATAGAAGGTGGCGATGCGCGCCGGATCGATGCGCGCCTCCTGCAGCAGTCGACCGGTGGCTTCGGCAAGGGTCTGCACGCGCTGGCGACCGATCGTGGCGCGGAAGCGCCGCGCCGGCCAGCGGCCGGACGGATCATCGAACTCGCGCGTGTGGATCAGGAAACTTTCACCCTCGCGTTCGTAGGTGCCGGGTCGCATCGCCTGCGGCTGCGACTGGTATTGCGATGCCAGCAGTTCCGCTTCCAGGGTCGCCGCGGTCATCGCCATGTTCGGGCGCAGTATCAGCGCCCGTGCATAGACGCGGCTGGGCTGGCTGCTCGCGGTGAAGGCGGCGAAGTGCTGCGCGACCTGCCGGTCAAGGTACCAGCCATAAGGCAGCGCGAAGCCCAGGCCGATGCCCAGGCCCAGCAATGCGACGCGCAACAGCCAGTAGCGGACCGGCTTCCAGGGAAACGCCATCGATTCCTCAGGCGCCCAGGCCGATCGGGCAGCTCACGCCGGTGCCACCAATGCCGCAGTAACCGTCGGGGTTCTTCGCCAGGTACTGCTGGTGGTAATCCTCGGCGAAATAGAACGGGCCGGCCGGTTCGATCTGCGTGGTGATGGCGCCGAAGCCCGACTGTGACAGCCGCGCCTGGTAGGCCTCGCGACTGGCGACGGCGGCGTCGTGCTGCGCAGCGTCCAGCGTGTAGATCGCGGAGCGGTACTGCGTGCCCAGGTCGTTGCCCTGGCGCATGCCCTGGGTCGGATCGTGGTTTTCCCAGAATACGCGCAGCAGGTCACCGTAGCCGATCTTCGACGGATCAAACACGACCTGCACGACTTCGGTGTGTCCGGTTTCGCCGCTGCAGACTTCCTTGTAGGTCGGGTTCGGGGTGTAGCCGCCGGCATAGCCGGCCGCGGTGCTGACCACGCCCGGCAACTGCCAGAACACGCGCTCGACGCCCCAGAAACAGCCCATGCCGAACACGGCGCGCGCCAGGCCGGGGAATTCATCCCGCAGCGGTGCATCGAGGACGAAATGCCTGTTCTCCAGCGGCATCGGCTCGTCGCGGCCGGCCAGCGCCCGCTCCGGTGCCACCATCCGCTCCCGGTTGGCTCCGATTCCCAACATGTGCTTTCTCTCCGGTCAGTGTCCGATGGTTTCGTACTTCGCCAGGCGCTCGCTTTCGGCGGCTGCGCCAGCCAGCCAGTCCTGCATCGCCGGCAGGGCGTAGATCGCCTCGACATAGGCCTGGCTGTCCGCATCCAGCGGCACGCCATAGCCCCGGAAGCGCACCGCGACGGGCGCGTACATCGCGTCGGCGATACCAAAGTGGCCGAACAGGAAGGGTCCGCCATCGCCGTGCGCCTGGCGTGTCTGCCGCCAGATCGACTGGATGCGCTCGATGTCGCGGCGCGCGCCTGCGCTGATCGCATGCAGGCTGCTGCGGCGGCCGCAGTTCATCGGCAGTTCGCCGCGCAGGTCGGCGAAGCCGGCATGCATTTCCGCACTGATGCAGCGCGCGAGCGCGCGGGCGCCCTGCTCTTCCGGCCAGCCGCGCAGCGGCGGTTGAAGGTCTGCGAGGTATTCCAGGATGGCGAGCGAATCCCAGACCACGCGTTCACCGTCATGCAGCACGGGGACGCGCCCGCTCGGCGAGAGTTCGACGATGCGCTGGCGGAAAGTGTCGCTGTCCAGCGGCAGCCGCACTTCCTCGAAATCCAGGCCGTGATGGCGCATGAACAGCCAGGGCCGCAGCGACCACGACGAGTAGTTCTTGTTGCCGATCACCAGGCGCAGTCGGGACATCTTCGGATCTCCGGGAACGTCGCCGGATGGTACGGCAGCGTGGATGAACGCGGAATGCGCCCGGGTTCAGGTTCGCGGCGTATGCAGCCGGCGCATCGCGGCCTCGAAATCCCCGGCGACAGCCAGTCCGATTTCGTTGCGCGCCGCATCGACACCGTCGCGGATGGCGCGCTCGTCGTCCTGCCCGGGCCGGCCCAGCACCCAGCCGGTAACGCGATCCTTGTGGCCGGGATGGCCGATGCCGACCCGGAGGCGGTGGAACCGTCCGTGGCCGAGCTGGCCGATGATGTCGCGCAGGCCGTTCTGGCCGCCGTGGCCGCCATCGAACTTCAGCCTGACCGTACCGGCCGGCAGATCCAGTTCGTCGTGCGCCACCAGCATCTGCTCCGGTTCGATGCGGTAATAGTTGAGCAGCGCGATGACCGCACGGCCGCTGTGGTTCATGAAGGTGGTTGGCCGCGCCAGCCAGACGTTGTGTCCGTTGATTCCGGCCTTGCCGAGCTCGGCGTGCAGCTTGGCGTCACGGCCCAGGCGCACGGCCGCCGACTCGGCCAGCGATTCGACGAACCAGGCACCGGCGTTGTGGCGTGTCTGTGCGTATTCGGGACCGGGATTGCCCAGGCCGACGATGAGTTTCAATCCGGACATGCGGTGCGGAAGCGTTCAAGGCATGGGAGGAACGCGATGGTAGCGGTTGCGGCCGCCGCGGCCCACACGTTTCGGCATCGGTACTGTGTGGTGCTTCCCCATTTCGGCTGCCCTCGCGAATGCGGCAAAGGCCCTGGGCGCGCGTTGCGGAAGGCGCCCCCAAGCGTCGGCAAGCGACATCCATGCCGTCGGCGATCGGTTTCGTTGCCTGCTCCTGGCCATGCAACGGCCGTCGAACGGCATGCTGTGGAGCGATCACGGCCGATGTGCTGTTCGGCAATGGGACCCGGCCGTTCGATGACGCGGACCGCCCTGGACGAAAGGCTGAGGGCGCGCCTTTCGGCGCGCCCTGCCCTTCCCCCCCATGCCCGTCCCTCAGGACGAAACCGGAATGCGCAGCACCGCGCCGACCAGGATGCGGTCGGAGGCGAGACCATTGGCGCTGCGGATGGACTGGACCGAAACGCCATGGCGCCGCGCGATGACGGCGAGCGTTTCGCCGCGACTCACGGTGTGGTGGCGTTCGACAGGTTTCACGTTGGCCGCGTACCAGGTGCCGTGCGGCGGCGCGACGCTGAAGTAATCCTTGATGCCGTCGCGGATGGCCAGCGCCAGCCGGCGCCGGAACTGCGCGTCCTTCAGGTTGCGTTCCTCGACCGGATTGCTGATGAAGCCGGTCTCGATCAGCAGCGACGGCACATCCGGCGAACGCAGCACCATGAAGTTGGCGCGCTGCACCTCGTTCTTGTGCACGTTGCCGACGCTCGCCATCGCGCGGATGACGTTTTCGGCGACGGCATTGCTGGCTTCCAGCGTCGCGCCCTGCGACAGGTCCAGCAGCACGGTGGCCAGCATGTTGTCCTTGTCGCTCAGCGATACGCCGCCGACGAGCTCGGCCGCGTTCTCGCGCTCGGCCAGCCAGCGCGCCGCTTCCGAGCTGGCGCCACGCGTCGACATGACGAACACCGACGAACCGCGCGCATCCGGACGCGTGAAGGCGTCTGCGTGGATCGACACGAACAGGTCGGCCTCCTCGCGGCGCGCCTTCTGGTAGCGCTCGGCGTGCGGCAGGTACACGTCGCTGTCGCGGATCAGGATGGCGCTGAGGCCGCGCTCGGCATCGATGACGGCCTTCAACTCGCGCGCGACCTGCAGCGTGATGTCCTTTTCGCGCGCGCCGGTCGGACCGATGGCACCGGGGTCCTTGCCGCCATGGCCGGCGTCGATGGCGATGATGATGTCGCGCTCGCCACTGGGCGCCGCATTGGCAACGGTCAGGACCGGGCCGGGCTCGCTTGCGGTGCCTTGCTGTTCCAGTTCCACCACCAGCCGATGGCCGTCACGCTGGCTCGGGCTGAGCACGAAGCTGCGCGCCTGCGCGGTGGCGGCGAGGTCGAGGACGATGCGCAGGTCGCTGCCCTGGCGGCCGTGCCGGACATTTTCGACCAGGCCGGCCGGCGAGCTGTTGAAACCGCCGGCGAGGCGACCGTTCCTGATGTCGATGACCACGCGGTCCGGATTGGCCAAGGTGAAAACCTTGTATTCCGGCGCGCCGTCCAGATGCACGATGGTGCGGGTCAGGCCGTCCTGCTGCTGCGTCTGCAGGCGCTGTATTTCCGCCGCGTGCAGGAGCGCCGTCGGCAGGAAGCCGATCGACAGCAACCACGACAGACGGCGAAGGAGGCCCATGCGGCGGACTCTACGCCAGTCCATTTTCGGATTGCAAGCAGTTTTTGCTTGAGAATCCGCACCCTACGAGCTCTTCGTCACCTGATACTTCTGATCGACCACCAGATGTTCCCCTTGCAAGTGCCCGTCGCCCCTATGTATTGGGTGACGGAGACCTGCATCACGATTCAGCGGTCCATGAACCGGCCGTCCGGGACCGCAGCCGGTCAGTCGCCCTTGCCGGACTCCGGCTTGTAGCGCTCGAACCAGGCCAGGGTGTTGAGCACCTGCGCCAGCATGTGGCTGGGACGGGCGTTGATGCCATGCGAGGCGCCGGGGATCCGGACCATCGCCGTCTCGACCCGGCGCAGCTGCAGGGCCTGGTAGAACTGCTCGGTCTCCGAAATCGGCGTGCGGTAGTCCTCTTCGCCGGTGATCAGCATGGTCGGCGTGCTGACATTGCCGACGTAGGCCAGTGGCGACCGGCGCCAGTAATGCTCCTGCGCGCCCGGCTCCCAGGGCTTCATCGGGAACCAGTAGTTGACAAACATCGGCGAGAAGTCGGCAGTCAGCACGAAACTGGTCCAGTTGATCACCGGCTTGGCGACGACGGCGGCGCGGAAGCGGTCGGTGTGGCCGACGATCCACGCCGTCAGCACGCCGCCGCCGGAACCACCGGTGACATACAGGCGTTCGCTGTCGATGTAGCCACGCGCGATGACGGCATCGACGCTGGTGATCAGGTCATCGTAGTCGTGGCTGGGATAGTTGTGGTGGATGTGGTCCGCGAAGGCCTGGCCGTAGCTGGTGCTGCCACGCGGATTGACGTACACCACCACGTAGCCGGCGCTAGCGTACAGCTGTGTCTCCGGCGCGAACTGCGGGCCATAGGCGGAATGCGGGCCGCCGTGGATTTCCAGAAGAAGCGGATACTTCTTCGACGGATCGAAATCGGGGGGCGTGACGATCCAGGCCTGGATATCGAGGCCGTCAGCCGACGACTTCACCCGGAACTCCTCGACCTTGCCCAGCCTCTTGCTGCCGAGCACGTCGGTGTTGAGGTCGGTCAGCACGCGCGCCGGTCGCCCGCGTTCGAAGACGGCGATGTCGGAGGGCCGGTATTCGGTGCCGCGCGTATAGGCGATGCGGCCATTGCCGACATGGAAGCGACCGCCGGTGTAGGGACGGCCCATCGACGTGCCGCCGAGGTCGTCGACCAGCGACTGGACCTCGCCGCCGCGGGCGGAGATCCAGCCGATGTGGCCCTTGCCATGGCGGTCGTAGCCGACGAAAAGGCCGCGGCCGTCCCGATCCCATGCGACGTTGTCGATGCTGTATTCGAAACTTTCCGCCAGCGCCGTCGAGCGGCCGCTGGCGAGGTCGAGCAGGTACAGCTTGGTGACGTGGTGGCCGAGCTTGCGGTCGTCATAGCCGAGGTAGGCGATCTGGCGACCGTCCGGCGACACGGCCGGGCTGCGATCCGGGCCGGCCCGGCTGGTCAGGGCCGTGGCCTGGCCGGTGGCGACATCGATGCGATAGATCTCGCTTTCCTGCTGCTGGTGCTGCCAGTCCTCGTGGTAGTTGGTGGACACGTACAGCGACTTGCCGTCCGGACTCCACGCCGGCGCACCGCGATGCTGGAAGTTGCCGCGCGTGACCTGGCGTGGCGTGCCGCCCTCGGCGGCGAGCACGAACACATGGGAGTGGCCGGGACGGATATAGCCACCGCCGTCGGCGCGATAGGTCAGGCTGTCGATGACGCGGACTTCCGGCGCCCACTCGGCGCCGGCCGGCTTGCGCGGCAGTTGCGCCAGCGGCCTGGTGTCAGCCGGCACGCGCATGGTGAAGGCGAGCCACTTGCCGTCCGGCGACCACGCCAGGTTGCCCGGCGATTCGGTGAGTTGCGAGATCACCGCCGTCTGTCCGGTGTCCATCCAGCGCATCCATATCTGGCTGGAGCCATCACGGCCTGACACCCAGGCGATGCGGTCGCCCTGCGGTGACCACGACGCCGGGCCGTCGCCGGCCTGGCCGCTGGTCAGTGGCCGGTGCGAGGAACCGTCGGCACTCAACAGCCACAGATGGCTGCGGCGACGATCCTTCATGATGTCGAAGTGGTTGCGCTGGTAGACGATCTGCCGGCCATCCGGCGACACCGCGGGGCTGTCCGCCCATTCCAGGTCGAAGACATCGCGGGGCTGGAGGTGCTGCGGGTTGCGATGCAGGTCGGCGGCCTGCAGGACAGGCACGGCCGCGGCGATCAGCAGCGGAACGAGCAGACGGGTCACGCGCATCGGTACGTCCTTGGATCACGGAGAACGAGGACAGGCTATGCCAGCCACCGCGACCGGCCAATGCCGAAGGGCGCACGCCGCGATGGTCCGGCCACTCGCCGCGACAGGGCGAGCCTGCCGTTCAGTCGGTGGCCCGGATCGCCCATGACATGGCAAGGATCGGCGGCCTGCCCTGTACCCAGGGGCGGAAGTAGCCCAACGTCACCGCCTGCCGGGCGCGACGGACGGCCTGCAGCCGTCGCGATTCGCCGCGACCGCTACCGACGCGCCGCGGTTCGACCAGCGCCGCGGTTTCGCCCCGCGTGAGGCTGCGCACGCCGCCATCAATGCCGATGCACTCACCGCTGTCGTCGCGCGTCCCGCAGTATCTGGTGCTGGCGTTGCCGGCCGTTGCCACTTCGAGCACGTTTCCGGCCGTCACCTCGACCGTACTGACCCGGCGATGGTCACCGGGATTGACGACTGCCGGCCCGGCTCTGCAGGGATCGCCTCGCGACGACCGCGTTGCCGCGGAAGTACGGCTGCATCGGGATCCGGTTGGGCGACAGCGGCGGTGGCGGCAGCGAAGCGTGCGCAAGGCACCCTTGCCCTCACCTGCGCGTTACCGTGGACATCGGGCGCAGGCGGTCACCGGCCTGGACATGCAGGACCCGGCCTTCGCCGGCGTAGTCGAGATGCAGGTGCAGGTCCGGAGGCGGCAGCAGCCCGGCACCGCGCTGTGGCCATTCCACCAGCACCAGCACGCCCGGCCGCAGCCACTCGCGCAGCCCGAGGTATTCAAGTTCATCCGGATCGGCGATGCGGTAGAGGTCCAGGTGATAGACCTCGAGCGTACCGATGCGGTACGGCTCGACGATCGCGTAGGTCGGGCTGCGCACCGCGCCCTCGTGCCCCAGCGCACGCAACAGCGCGCGCACCAGCGTCGTCTTGCCGGCGCCGAGTTCACCGCTGAGGAAGACGACGCCGCCATCGCGCAGCAGCGATGCCAGGCGCGCGCCTTCGGCTTCGGTGGCGGCGCTGTCGGGCAGGTCGATATCGAACGTCGTCATGGATTCACGACCTCGCGCAGCTGCGCGATCAGATCCGAGGCCAGCAATCCGCGCGGCGAGGCTGCGGCGGCACGATCCCCGGCCAGCGCATGGGCCAGGACGCCGGCGCAGGCCGCATCGAAGGCCGCCAGCCCCTGCGCGAGCAAGGCGGCGATCGTGCCAGTCAGCGCATCGCCCATGCCGGCCGAGGCCATGCCCGGATTGCCGAAAGGACAGACGCGGACACGCCGGCCATCATCGACCAGCGTTCCGGCACCCTTGAGCACGACGGTACACGCGTAACGATCGGCCAGCGCGCGCGCAGTGGCGTACCGGTCGCTTTCGATGTCGCGCACGCTGCTTTCGAGCAGACGCGCCGCTTCGCCCGGATGCGGCGTCAGGATGCAGGTGTGGGACAGTTTCCGCGGCGCCTGCGCCAGCAGGTTGAGCGCATCGGCGTCGATGACCATGGGTCGATCCGCTGCGAGCGCGGCTTCGAACAACGCGCGGCTCCAGGCCCCCTGCCCCAGTCCCGGACCAGGCGCCAGCACGTCGGCGCGCCGCAAAACCGGTTCCAGCGCATCGGTCGCGTCGATGCCATGCACCATCAGTTCCGGCTGGCCCGATGCAATGGTCGAGACATGGGCGGAGCGGCTGCCGATGCTCACCCAGCCGGCACCCGCACGCAGTGCGGCCTGGCCGGCCAGTCGAACCGCGCCCGACATGCCGCTGTCGCCACCGAGGACCAGGACATGGCCCTGCTCTCCCTTGTGCGTCCCCGGACGCCTGGGCGGCAGCAGCCGGGATAGATCGGCTGGATCCAGCAGTCGCGCCGCGTCGCCGTCTTGCGGCCCCTCCACACCCAGCCCGTCAAAGGCGACGACCCCTGTGACATCGCGTGCCCGGCCCGTATGCAGCCCGCGTTTGCGCGCCAGCAGGCACAGCGTCCGCGTCGCCGCGATGACCGCGCCGGGCGCGTGGCCGCTGTCGGCGTCGAGCCCGCTGGGCAGATCGACCGAGAGGACGGGCACAGCGCTGCGGTTGACGACGCCGACCAGCGCTGCCAGATCGCCATCCAGTGCGCGTGCCAGTCCGATGCCGAGCAACGCGTCGACGACCAGATCGGCTTCCGGCAGCGGCGCCTGCGACCGCCACCGCCGGACCTGGCCGCCCGCCGCGCGCCACGCGGCGGCGGCCTCGGCGGCTTCCGGCGCTTTCGCCTCGGCGGTCGCGATCACGGTCACCTCGATGCCGCGCTCACGAAGCAGCCGGGCCGACACATAGCCGTCACCGCCGTTGTTGCCGCCGCCCGCCAGCACCAGCACGCGGCGCGCCTGCGGCCACTGGCTGTGCACCTGCGCGGCGATGGCGGCGCCGGCGCGCTGCATCAGCACCGACGGCGGCAGGCCTTCGTCCGCGAGGCGTCGCTCCAAGGCACGGACCTCGGCGGCGGTGTACAGGGACAGGTTCATGCGGGGATTGTAGGTTCAGCGGTACCCGTACGTCGGCACCTACAATGGCGCCATGTCCGCCATCGATCCCGCGACACTGAAACCGGCCATCCTGCAATGGGGCCGCGAACTGGGCTTCCAGGCCGTCGGCATCGCGCACATCGACCTGCGCGAGGACGAGGCGGCGCTGCAGCGCTGGCTGGATCTGTACCGCCACGGCGACATGGAATGGATGGCCCGCCACGGCCTCAAGCGCGCCCGGCCGGCCGAACTGGTGCCCGGCACGATGAGCGTGGTCTGTGCGCGCATGGACTATCTGCCCGCCGATGCCGCACCGATGCAGGAGACGCTGGACGATCCGCAGCGCGCCTACGTGTCCCGCTATGCGCTGGGCCGCGACTACCACAAGCTGCTGCGCGGCCGACTGCAGAAGCTGGCGGACCGGATCGCCGACCACATCGGCCCGTTCGGCTATCGCGTGTTCACCGATTCGGCGCCGGTGCTGGAGAAACCGCTGGCACGCAATGCCGGACTGGGCTGGCTGGGCAAGCACACCAACCTGCTCGATTCGAAGACCGGCTCCTGGTTTTTCCTCGGCGAGCTCTACACCGACCTGCCACTGGCCAGCGACGAACGCGCCACGGACCATTGCGGCACCTGCTCACGCTGCATCGGCGCCTGCCCGACCGGCGCCATCGTCGCACCTTACGAACTCGACGCGCGGTTGTGCATTTCGTACCTGACCATCGAACTGCAGGGCGCCATTCCCGAATCGCTGCGGCCGTTGCTCGGCAACCGCATCTACGGCTGCGACGACTGCCAGCTGGTCTGCCCCTGGAACAAGTTCGCGCAGCCAACGCGCGAAGCGGATTTCGCCGTGCGCAACGGCCTCGACCAGGCGACACTGGTCGAACTGTTCGCTTGGGACGAGGCGGAATTCCTGCGTCGGACCGAAGGCTCGCCGATCCGCCGCATCGGCCACGAGCGCTGGCTGCGCAACATCGCCGTGGCGCTCGGCAATGCCAAGGGCACGCCCGAGGTCATTGCCGCGCTGCAGGCACGATCCACGCATCCGTCGGCACTGGTGCGCGAGCACGTGACCTGGGCGCTGGCCAGGCATGCAGTCACGAACGCTGGGTACTGATCCGCTTTCCGCGCGCCACGCCCTGGACGGGCTAAAGGGCTATCTCACCTTCCAGGCAGGCGCGTGCAATCCCGGCCCAGTGCTCCAATGCCGCCATGTCCGCCGCGTTCCTGCACAACAGGCGCCCCACCGCCATGCCGCGGTACACCGCAAAGGAGAGATCCAGCACGGTACGCACCGTGTCCTCATCCGCCCCCGTGCGCACCAGTGCCTCCCGCCAGGCGCGCTCGATCGGCAGGCGATACTTGCGCGCCATCGCCTGCACTTTCCTGCGCAGACCGGATTCGTGGTCGCCGAGGTTGAGCATCGACAACGCGATGGGGTAATTCGTGCCGAGGTAGAAGCGCCCGGCGTCCGCAAGGGCGTGCGCCAGCACATCGTCATCGGGCTGGAGGGATTCCGCCACCTTCAGGCTGGCCCTTGCGGAGGCCTCGCACAGGCTCTCGAGCGCGGCCAGCACCAGCGCTTCCTTGGTCGGGAAATGATGCGTCTGTGCGCCACGGGAAACACCGGCAGCCACCGATACCTTGTCGACCCGGAAACCCGTGTAGCCCTTGCCGCGCAGCTCGCGCACCGCACGCCTTGACGATGCGTGCCCGGGTTTCAGCGCGGCGCTCCTCCTGCGTCCGGCGTCGAACCGTCGAAGATTTCATTGAGATCCCCTGTACCGCCTGCTCCGAAAAACAGTACCGGCATCGTAGCGGTCGCCGCAAGCGCACCATCCCTCCAATGCCGCTTTGTTACAGGTGGAACCCGGGATTTCCGGCAAACGGCGCATCCGGCACCGCGCCTCACCCGCGTCTGCCGGCGATTTTCACGGCCGACCTGCAGGGGGTCGGCCAACGCCGTGGCAAACGTAATACAGCAATGGCGGGCCATGGCGTTCGTGGCCGGCTTCGTGGCGGCCTGGACGCGCCCGGTGCGGGATTGGCATCTCGCGACCTGGCGATTCACCCACCGGATCCGGTCGAAGCTTCAGCGCCGCGCCTTGTCGCGTGCGGCGCGCAAGGCCCCGAGCTTGTCCCTGATCTGGATTTCCAGGCCGCGGGCGACCGGCTCGTAATAGCGCGTCCCGGCCAGCGCATCGGGCAGGCATTGCTGGTCGAGCGCGACGCCACCTTCGACGTCGTGGTCGTACTGGTAGTCGCGACCGTATCCGAGCTGTTTCATCAGGCGCGTGGGCGCGTTGCGCAGGTGGACCGGCACTTCCAGCGTGCCCTGTGAACGGACATCGGCCAGTGCCTGGTTCCAGGCCATGTAGGCGGCATTGCTCTTTGGCGCCACGGCCAGATAGATCGCACACTGCGCCAGCATCAGCTCACCTTCCGGCGAACCCAGTCGGTCATAGCTGTTCCAGGCATTGAGCGCGAGATCCAGCGCGCGCGGATCGGCCAGGCCGATGTCCTCGCTGGCCATGCGCAACAGCCGACGCGCGACATAGCCGGGATCGGCGCCGCCGTCGAGCATGCGTGCCAACCAGTACACCGCCGCATCCGGATCGGAACTGCGCACCGACTTGTGCAGTGCCGAAATCTGGTCGTAGAACTGCTCGCCGCCCTTGTCGAAGCGACGACCGCGGTCGGCCAGCACCTGCTGCAGCAGCGCTTCGTCGAAGTGATCGGCGTCTCCCGACAGTTCGGCGGCGATTTCCAGCACGGTCAGCGCACGGCGGACGTCGCCGTCGGCGACATCCGCGATCTGCGCCAGCGTCGCGTCATCGACCTGCCAGGGGCGATCGCCCAGGCCGCGTTCCGGATCGACCAGCGCGCGGCGCAGCGCCGGCACCATGTCCGCGGCGGTGACCGCCTTCAGCACATGGACGCGGCAGCGCGACAGCAACGCGGAATTCAGCTCGAACGACGGGTTTTCGGTGGTGGCGCCGACGAAGACCAGCGTGCCGCGCTCGACATGCGGCAGGAACGCGTCCTGCTGCGCCTTGTTGAAGCGGTGCACCTCGTCCACGAACAGCACGGTTCGCCGACCCTGCTCGAAGTTCGCCGCCGCGCGCGCGGTCGCCGCGCGTACCTCGGCGATGCCGCCAAGCACGGCGGAGATGGCGATGAATTCGGCCTCGGCATAACGTGCGACCAGAAGTGCCAGCGTCGTCTTGCCGCAGCCGGGCGGTCCCCAGAGGATCATCGAGTACGGCTTGCCGGACTCCAGTGCCGCACGCAGCGGCGTGCCGGCGCCGGCGACATGCGACTGGCCGACCAGATCATCCAGCGAAGTCGGCCGCATGCGATCGGCCAGCGGTCGCAGGGCGGACGTCACCGCTTCGTCACCGATGGGCAGGCCCGGCTGTCCGGGTGGCGGTGCGCCACGACGACTCATGGCCCGGATCGCTGGTAGTCCGCCGATTGGCTGGCATCGACGGTGTCGCAGAAAGCGGCGAGGACCGCGGTGGCAAAGCAGCCACGGGGCAACTGGAAACGGACGCGCAGCACGTCGTCGCCCAGCCATTCGCGGCTGAAACCCATGGGTCGCAGTCGCAGCGCACGCCGTTCCTGGCGCAGGTCGAAGCGCGCCAGGCCTTCGCACAGGACTGCTTCTTCCGCCAGGGCCTCGGCTTCGATCGTGGCCGCCTCGGCCGTGGCTGGCGATGCGCCGGCGCCCCACAGCGGGCCGGTCGGATGGATGTCGCCACTGCCGACGCGTCGATGGAGTTCGTCGGTGATGTCGGCTTCGGGGCCGAACCAGCTGCCGCTCCCGTCGAGCTGGAAGCAGTCACCGGGAACGCCACGGTCCCAGTCGTCGCGTCGGACGCGCTCGGCCAGAACGAGATTGAACAGGTGCGAACGCGCCGTGCTCAGCAGCAGGCCGCGCTGTTCGTGCGGCAGCCTGCGCGGCCGATCCGCCGCCAGCCAGGATCGCGCACGCGCCAGGTTGCCCGCGTCGCGACCGAAGCGCTGCTCGCCGAACGCGTTGGGCACTCCGCGCTCTGCCACCGCCACCAGCGCCGCTTCCGCGGCATCGCGGTCGCCCTGCACCTCGCGCAGCGTGATGACGAAACGGTTGCCGCGATGGCTGCCGCGGCGCAGCTTCCGGCCGTGCCAGCTGCGCGCCAGCACCGTCACCCCATCCAGCGCCGGCCCGTGTTCGAGCGCGATGCGTCGCGGCAGGTGGATGCTGAACCACTGCCGTGTCACCGCGTGGCGGTCCTTCATGCCCGACCAGCTGACCGAAGACGCGGGCACCCCGGCCCAGGCGGCGAGCTGCGTGCCCAGCCACGCGGTGTTGACGCCGCGCTTCTGGATCCAAAGCAGCAGGTGTTCACCCTGCCCATCCGGTTCGAAGCCGAGCTGTTCCTCGACTTCGAAATCCTCGGGGCTGACGCGGATGCGCGCGGTGATCATCGGTGCGGCCACAGCAGCACCACGGCAAGCGCGGCAATGCCTTCATTGCGTCCGGTGAAGCCCAGGCCTTCGCTCGTCGTCGCCTTGATGCTGACATCCTCGATGCCGATGCTCAGGTCGGACGCGAGGTTCACGCGCATGGCTTCCGCATGCGGGCCGATCCTTGGCCGCTCGCAGATCACCGTCACGTCGGCGTTGCTGACCAGGTAGCCGGCATCGGCGGCCAGCTGCCGCACATGGCGCAGGAAGTGGCGGCTTTCGGCATTGCGCCAGCGCTCGTCGCCGGGCGGGAAATGCTTGCCGATGTCGCCCAGCGCCAGCGCACCCAGCACCGCGTCACAGAGCGCATGGATGACGACGTCGCCATCGGAGTGCGCGACGACGCCATGTGAATGCGCGATGCGGACGCCGCCGATGACGACGTGGTCGCCGGGTCCGAAGGCGTGGACGTCATAACCCTGGCCAATGCGGGGCGGTTTCATGCGATGGCAACCTATCGTCGTTGGATCCGCCGGCAGGGCGGACAATGCATGCGATGTTGCGGCAAGTCTAGATCAGTGCGCAGGTTCAGCCGCCACGGCCGGCGGCGCGGAGCAGGAACGCCGCCAGTTCGAAGTCCCCGGCAGTGGTGACCTTGAGGTTGCGGGCGCTGCCGGGCACCAGCAGCGGCGCCAGGCCGAGATGCTCGAAGGCGCTGGCCTCGTCGGTCACCGTTGCACCGTCAGCACGGGCGCGATCCAGCGCCGAGCACAGCGCGGAATGACGGAACAGCTGCGGCGTCAGCGCGCGCCAGGCGCGCTCGCGCGGCAGGTTGCCCAGCGATTCGCCGCGGTCGTTCGCCTGCTTGAGGGTGTCGGCCACCGGCGCGGCCAGCAGCGCGCCGACCGGATGCGCGCAGCCCAGGTCCAGCAGGCGGTCGAGGTCGGCATGGTCCAGGCAGGGGCGCGCGGCGTCGTGGACGAGCACCCAGTCGTCGCCGCCCACGCGCCCTTCCAGCGCCTCCAGGCCGGCGCGTACCGAAGCCGCGCGATCATCGCCGCCGGTCGCGGTGAGCACGGGCTTGCCCTCCAGCGCCGACCAGCCCGGCCAGTGCCTGTCGTCCGCAGACAGAGCGACCACGGCGCCGGCGATGCGCGGATGCCGCAACAGGACTTCCAGCGTCCAGTACAGCAGCGGCCGGCCAGCCAGCTCGACGTACTGCTTGGGGTAGTCCAGTCCGGTGCGACGGCCGATGCCCGCGGCCGGCACCACCACCCACACCTCGCCACTCATGGCTTGCGTTCTGGCCGTGCGGGCACCGCCGCGCCATCGATGACGTGATAGAAGGTCTCGTCCCGGCCGATCAGGCCCAGCTCTGCGCGGGCGCGCTCCTCGATGGCCTCGCGTCCTTCCTTGAGGTTGCGTACCTCGGCTTCCAGGGCAGCGTTGCGCGCCTTCAGTCGGGCGTTCTCGGCCTGCTGCGCGGTGATCGACTGCTCCAGCGCCCGCACCTTGGGCACGCCGTCGCGTCCCCACAGCTTCAGCTGCAGGAACACGATCAGGAACAGCATCACGACAATCAGCACGCGCTGCATGGCGGGGGATCGCGGGTGAACGGAGCGTGCGGCATCGGTGCTGGCGACATGGCGGCTCCGCTGACGACGTGGGGCCGGCCCCGGCAGCTCCGCCGCGGGGCCGGATCGGACCAGATCGCAGTTTAGAGCCAATGTCGCCACTGTCGCGCTCAGCCCGGCAGGCGGCTCAGATTGGGGAAAGCCTGGCGGCCGGCGTAGCGCGCCCGGCTGCCCAGCGCCTCCTCGATGCGCAGCAGCTGGTTGTACTTGGCGACGCGGTCGGAGCGGCACAGCGAGCCGGTCTTGATCTGCGTGGCGCTGGTGGCCACCGACAGGTCGGCAATGGTGGTGTCCTCGGTTTCGCCGGAGCGGTGCGACATGACCTGCGCGTAGCGGGCCTGCTCGGCCATGGCGATGGCGTCGAAGGTCTCGGTCAGCGTGCCGATCTGGTTGACCTTGATGAGGATGGCATTGGCGATGCCCTGGTCGATGCCCTGGCGCAGGATCGCCGGGTTGGTGACGAACAGGTCGTCTCCCACCAGCTGCACGCGGTCGCCGAGGCGCTCGCTGAGCAGTTTCCAGCCGGCCCAGTCGTCTTCGGCCATGCCGTCCTCGATGGTGACGATCGGATAGCGGTCGCACCAGCCGGCCAGCAGCGAAGCGAAGCCGTCGGCATCCAGCTTGCGGCCTTCGCCGGCCAGGTCGTAAAGACCCTCGCGGTGGAACTCCGAGCTGGCGACGTCGAGGCCCAGCATCACCTGCGAACCGGCCTTGTAGCCGGCCTGGTCGATGGCCTGGAGGATGACCTCCACCGCTTCCTCGTTGGACTTCAGGTCCGGCGCGAAACCGCCCTCGTCACCCACGGCGGTGTTCAGGCCCTGCTTCTTCAGTACCGACTTGAGCGCATGGAAGATCTCCGCGCCGCAACGCAGCGCCTCGGAGAAGCAGTCGAAACCCACGGGCAGGATCATGAATTCCTGCATGTCCACGTTGTTGTCGGCATGCGCGCCGCCGTTGATGATGTTCATCATCGGCACCGGCAGCACCGCCTCGCGGTCACCCAGCAGCTGCGCCCACAGAGGCTTGCCGGCCGCGGTGGCGACCGCATGTGCGGCCGCCATGGACACACCCAGCAGCGCGTTGGCGCCGAGGCGGCCCTTGTTCTCGCTGCCGTCCAGCGCGATCAGCCTTTCATCCAGACCGCGCTGGTCGGCGGCGTCGAAGCCGGCCAGCGCCTTGGCGATCTCGCCGTTGACGTTGGCCACCGCATTGCGCACGCCCTTGCCCAGGTAGCGCGACGTGTCGCCGTCGCGCAGCTCGATCGCCTCGCGGGCGCCGGTCGATGCGCCGGACGGCACGGCGGCGCGGCCGGTCACGCCGTTGTCGAGGATCACTTCGGCTTCGAGGGTGGGATTTCCGCGCGAATCCAGAATCTCGCGCGCGTGGATCTTGGTGATTGCAGTCATGGCTTCCCATCCAATCTGTTGAAGAATCCGTATTGACACGACCCGCCGGCGCGCACCCCTTTTTGGTACACGCCCGACCGGTTCGACGGCCATCAGTCCGCCGTCTTGATTTGGATCGTCAATCCCAGCCCGGTAACCAGCTTTTCCTGCAGCAGGGTCATGTCGGCTTGTCCGGCGCGCTCGCCGGTCAGCACGATGCAGCGAATTCCGTCGGCGCGGGTCGCGACATGATCGGCAAAGGCGGCGGCATCGAAGGTCTGGCCGTCCAGCTGGAATGACGCCTCCTCGTGCGCGACGCTCAGCGAGTCGCGTGCACACCAGTTGTCGACGCCCTCGGACAGCACGCCCATGATGCCGCGCTTGCCGACATGGGCGACGGCGCCACTGTTGTCCTGTTCGCCCGGCGCGATCCGCGTGCCCGTCACCCGGACGCGGCTGGGGTCGGCCATCTTTTCCGCCGCCCGAACGGAACCGGACAGAAGGACGAGCAGCACAAGTGCGAGCGCGGCAAGGCGATTCATCTCAAAGGCATCCGGGCCGCTTGGCGATGCGGTCCAGTTCGAGCAGCGTTTCCAGCAGCGCTTCCATCTTGCCCAGCGGCCAGGCGTTGGGGCCGTCGGACAGCGCCTTGTCGGGATCGGGATGGGTTTCCATGAACACACCGGCGACGCCGACGGCGACGGCGGCGCGCGACAGTGCCGGCACGAATTCGCGCTGGCCACCGGAACTGGCACCCTGCCCGCCCGGCAGCTGCACCGAATGGGTGGCATCGAACACCACCGGGCAACCGGTCTCGCGCATCACCACCAGCGAGCGCATGTCGGAAACGAGATTGTTGTAGCCGAAGCTGACCCCGCGCTCGCAGACCATGATGTCGTGGTTGCCGACGTCGAAGGCCTTCTGGACGACGTGCTTCATGTCCCAGGGCGCCAGGAACTGGCCCTTCTTGATGTTCACCGGCTTGCCGGCGCGGGCGACGTTCTGGATGAAGTCGGTCTGCCGGCACAGGAAGGCCGGCGTCTGCAGCACGTCGACGACCGCGGCCACCTCGTTCATCGGCGTGTATTCATGCACGTCGGTGATCAGTGGCAGGTCGAGCTGGCGCTTCACCTCGGCGAGGATGCGCAACCCTTCCTCCATGCCCGGCCCGCGGAAACTCTGCCCGGAGGAGCGGTTCGCCTTGTCGAAGCTGCTCTTGAAGATGAAGGGAATGCCGAGGCGGCCGGTGATCTCCTTCAGCTTGCCGGCGGTATCGACCTGCAGCTGTTCGGACTCGACCACGCAGGGGCCGGCGATCAGGAAGAACGGCCGGTCGGCGCCGACCTCGAAGCCACACAGTTTCATGGCGCCACCGCCTCCTTGCCGGCTGCGACTGCCGGCGCGGCGGCAGCCTGGCGGCGCCCGCGCTCGGCCAGCGCGGCCTTGATGAATCCAACGAACAGCGGGTGGCCGTCGCGCGGCGTCGAGGTGAACTCCGGATGCGCCTGGCAGGCCAGGAACCACGGGTGGTCGGCCAGCTCGATCATCTCGACCAGGCTGCCATCCTCGGACACGCCGCTCATGACCATGCCCTTCGCGCCCAGCTGCTCGCGGTAGTGGTCGTTGAACTCGTAGCGGTGACGATGACGTTCATGGACTTCATCGGCGCCGTACAGGCGCTGCGCCAGCGTGCCCGGCTGCAGCCGGCACAGCTGCGAGCCCAGGCGCATGGTGCCGCCCTTGTCGGAGGTTTCGTCGCGGCGCTCGACGGCGCCGGTCGCGGTGCGCCACTCGGTGATCAGCGCGATCACCGGGTGCGGCGATGCGCGGTCGTTCTCCGTGCTGTTGGCGCCGCCCAGTCCGGCGACGTTGCGGGCGAACTCGACGACGGCGGCGTGCAGCCCGTAGCAGATGCCGAAATACGGCACGCCGCGCTCGCGCGCATGACGCGCCGCCATGACCTTGCCCTCGAAACCGCGCTGGCCGAAGCCGCCCGGCACCAGGATGCCGTCGGCGCCGGCAAGCAGTCCGACGCCCTGCGCCTCGATGTCGTCGGCCTCGATCCAGCGCATGTCGACGCGCACGCCCTGCTTCATCCCGCCGTGCGTGAGTGCCTCGGCGATCGACTTGTAGGCGTCCTTGTGCTCGACGTACTTGCCGACGATGGCAATGCTGACCGATTCGCGCGGATGTTCGAAGGCCTCGACGACGCGTTCCCATTCGGACAGGTCCGCCTCGCGCACCTTGCCAGCCAGATGCAGCCGCTCGATGACGATGTTGTCCAGACCCTTGGCGTGGTACCACATCGGGATGCGGTAGATGTTCGGCACGTCGATGGCGTCGATGACCGCCTTCTCCGGCACGTTGGTGAACAGTGCGATCTTGCGCTTCTCGCCTTCCGGGATCGGCTGCTCGGAACGGCACAGCAGCACGTCCGGCTGGATGCCGATCGAGCGCAGCTCCTTCACCGAATGCTGCGTCGGCTTGGTCTTCAGCTCGCCGGCGGCCTTCAGGTAGGGCACCAGCGTCAGGTGCATGAACAGCGTCTTCTCCGGACCGCGCTCGCTGCGCAGCTGGCGGATCGCCTCCAGGAACGGCAGCGACTCGATGTCGCCCACCGTACCGCCGATTTCGACCAGGCCGACGTCGTAGCCGGCAACGGCCTCGTCGATGCAGCGCTTGATCTCGTCGGTGATATGCGGAATGACCTGCACCGTGGCGCCAAGATAGTCGCCACGACGCTCCTTGCGCAGCACGTTGGCGTAGATCCGCCCCGTGGTGATGGCGTTGCGGCGCGTCAGCCGGGTGCGCACGAAGCGCTCGTAGTGACCCAGGTCGAGGTCGGTCTCGGCCCCGTCGTCAAGGACGTAGACCTCGCCGTGCTGGTACGGGCTCATGGTGCCCGGATCGACGTTGATGTAGGGGTCCAGTTTCATCAGCGTCACCTTCAGCCCCCGTGATTCGAGGATGGCCGCCAGGGACGCCGCTGCGATGCCCTTGCCCAGGGAGGACACGACACCGCCGGTCACAAATATCAGTGGAGTCATGGGAGATGCGCCGGGAAAGGCGAATTCTAGCAGTTCCCGCCGCGCCGCGCGCCTCCCCGCGCCCGGCCAGCCGCCTTGGCCGCCCCGCAATTCATTGATCGGAAAGAAAAAGGCCGAGTCCCCGCCGGACGCGGCCGAATTCACCCCCGCTGTCCGGTCAGTTCCTGATCTGGACGTCGTCGATATAGACGAAGACGTTGTAGCTGGTCTGGGCGCGGAACAGCCAGATCGCGTCCAGGGTCACCGTGGAGGCGGTGATCGCCCCGTTGCCGCCAACCCAGGCGTTCCACTGCGCGGCATCCGCCAGGTTCCACTCCAGGTAGGTCCAGGTGTTGGCCGGGATGCTGCGGCTGATCGAGCGCTCGGTGCCGTCGCTGTCGTCGATGCCGACGGCGGCCGTCATGCCGGTACCACCCGAGTACACCCAGAAGCCGATGCGGCCGTTGGCCTTCGACAGGCTGGTGTTGGCGGACGGCGTACCGCCACCCGACAGCAGCCTAACCGCCCAGGCCGCCGAGCTGCTGGCGTTGTCGACCAGCTTCACCTGCAGCGAGCAGCTGCCGTTCCGGCGCATGGTGCAGTCGCGCTGCGCGGTGGACGACGTCGCGATGCCGGTCGTGCTGCCCGAGTAGGCCGGCGAGGTGTTGAAGTGGCCGACGCTGCTCTCGAAGGAGTCGAGGACGCGCGTGGTGCCGGTGCCACCGCCACCCCCGCTGCCCGGATTGAGCAGGTTGTAGTAATTCGCCCAGTTCCAGTTGATGCCCGGATCGGTGTGGGTCTGGTTGCTGAAGTGCTGGTGGCCCTTGATCTTCACGCTGGTGGCGAGCACGTTGATGCCGCTGCTGGCCGCACCCTTGTACGCCGACGAGCAGGTGATCGCGCTGTACGTCGCACAGAAGTGCCGGACCAGCGCCGCCGAGGCGTTGTACATCGCCGTCGTGTACCAGGAGCTGTTGTTGACGTAACCCTCGTGCTCGATGCCCAGCGTGTAGGAGTTGTGGCTGCCCACGTGCCAGGCAGTGTGCGCGTGACGCACCATCTGCGTCACCTGGCCATCCGAACTGCGGATGACATAGTGCGCGCTGACATTGGCCGTGGAGTTCTTGAACCACGAGATGGTCCCGGCGTAGCTGCCCTGCGCCGTGTGGATGGTCACGGCACTGACCGCCGCGCTGCGCGACGCGGTGTAGTTGGTGGAATGCGCGGGATCCCAGATCGCCGGACCATAGTCGGTGCTCTTGAGCGCCGGTGCCGGCTCGCCGGATTTCAGCGCTTCCAGGTCGACCAGCGTTTCGCTCACCGGATCCAGCGCATAGCCGCCGGTATCGATTACGTCACGCGTCACGTCCAGGCGGACGAACGGCGCCTTCAGCTGGACGAGCTTCTCGACCGGGAAGGCGTTTTCCCATTCGACCGCCCGCTCGGGCACGACCATGCCCTTTTCGTTGACGCCGCGGTCGATCGCCAGCAGCACGTCGTAGGCAAAGCTGTCGCGCGCGAAATCGCCGACCGCACTCTTCGCCGTGTCCGGAGTGAAGCCGGCGTAACGCGCCAGTGCCGGGGCGATGGAAGCCACGTCGGGCGTGCCGCCGCGCTTGCCGACCTGGTCGGCATCGATCTCGCGCGCCAGCAGGGCTGCGGCGGCAAGAATGTTGTAACGCGGGTCGCTGGCGATGCGTTCGGCGGGCACGCCGATCAATGCTTCGGCCCGGGCAAGCTGGTCGGTGAAACCTTCGCCGCCATACAGGCCCATCACGCCCCACGCCGTCGGCATGTGGTGATGGTTCTCGTGGCCAGGATCACCGGCCAGCGGCAGCCAGCGGCTCTGCGAATAGGCGATGGCTTCAAGCACGCCGGCCGGAATCTGCGGATAGCGCGCGTAGGCTTCGGCGAACAGCGGCGGGAACGCCGCGCGGATGGAAACCAGCTGCGCTTCCTCTGCCATCAGATGCGCCAGCAGCGCCGCGTCCTCATCCTGCGCGATCACCGGAAAGGCGAAGCCCAACGCCAGCGCCATGCTGGCGAATACATGTGTACGTCCAACCATGAAGTATCTCCCTCGGCACTCTGATCTTATGGACCGTGGCCACACCTCCCGTGTGCGCCGCGATTGACCATACCGGAACGCATGGAAAAAGCTGTGTCGCAAGACACAACTGTGAACCACATTTCGTGACGAACAGCACAGCTCGTCGATCGCCCGGACGGAACGTCAAGGCGAGCACCACGCCCACCACCCATGCACTGCTGTGTATCCTGAAGGCGACGCGACCGGGCGACGCCTGGGTGTGGCTTTGCCGATCCCCGGCAACCAGACAGCCTTTTGGCCAGCGATGGCGCGCCCGATTCGAGCCGTTCGGCGCTCAGCCTGCGCCGCGCCACCTCAGGGAAGGCGACGGTACATCGGCAGGCCCCGACGCTGGTGGTCAGGGCGTGCCGGCGAATCCTCGCGGCTTCAGCCGGATCACGCGGCTGCGCCAACGTGGTGGCGCATCGTTGATGCGGTCGACCAGCAGGATGTCGCGCCCATCGGCACTCACGCCCACGTTGGTATGTCCACAAAGATGTCCGGATCCCCATCGACCGGAAGCGAAACCAGGCCCGTGTGGGAAGTCCACATAAATGCCCGCTCTCGATGGCTGCCGTCGTTGCGCGAACACACCCCCACCATCACGCTGCCGTCCGCACTGCTGTCTTTCGGCATGCAGTACCGCCATTCCCCCATTCCCTCACCGTCGAGGTCCCGACCCAGCCAGGCGTGCTGGCCGCCCTCGATCCAGTACCAGGGGTTGCCCCAATAGGGATGCAACGGATTCCCCCGCTCACGGCCCGCGCCGAACACGATACGTCCGTCACCACTCGCCGCTCGCGCCTGGTCCAGCAATTTCCCCTCGCCATCGCGAAGCAGAACCGGTTCTTCGCGCCTGTTCCATCGCACCGTGTAGGCAGGAATCGATGACGCCGTGAAAGGTCCTGGAACATAGCCATGGCCGACCAGAACCTGGCCGTCGGCAGAGACGTGGAGCGGCAGCCAGGCGCCCGTGTGGAGCAGCTGCGAGTCAGCAGCCTGCAAAGGCGGCAGGAATGCGAAACCTTCCGTGCCTCCCCATATCCACGATCTACCAACGACAGCTGCGATCTGTCCGCCCACGACCCACTCGCCGTTCGGCGAGACGTTCATGGCGTGAAGTTGCCAGGCATCCTCGGGCAGCCCCGGCAGAAGCGACCAGCCATCGGCCTGCTTGAGATACGGCAGCTGCCGTCCCGCATGGTCGACAGTGACGGCCAGCGTCGACCCGTCGGACGAGGCCAGCGTCGATGTGCGCTGGCCATAGGGCGCGAAGACGATCCCTCCCTCTGGCAGATCGTCGTCCTCCACGGCCAGCTGCCCGCTGCCCGGTTGCCACGCATAGAGCTTGTGCTCGACAAATTCGACACCCAGAACTCTTCCGTCGTTGACGAGCACGTCCATCCGCACGCCTGCCGTGTGCGGATCTTCCAGGTGCGGCGACTCGAATTGTTCGACGTCGTAGAGGTCCTCCAGCTTCGGGCGCTGCCACGGACAGGCCACCTCGTGCGGTGAAGTCAGGCGTTGCAGGTCAAGCGACGCCTTCACCGAAGGCGGGGATCACCGAAGCGCAACGGGCATCGCCCGCGTCGCACCGCAGCCCGAAGTCCAGCGTGCCCCAGGCGAACCGTTCGACATCATCCGGATCGAAGGCTGCGCCGAAACGCGCGCCACGCGTCGAGTGCAGGTCATCGATCCGGAGGCGTTCTTCCGCATCGAGGCGGCCGGTGCCCAGCACCCAGTGCTGGCGGCCCTCGCTGTCGTAGCTGTACCAGGTCACGATTGCCTGCGTCGGCGTCGACCAATGGACGGCGAAGCCTTCGCCATTGTGGGCGGGGTCGTACCAGGAACCGGTCTGCCCCGCGTGATCGGCGACCTCGCGGCCCGTCACGCCATGCGGCGTTTCGCAGCGGCTGCCCATCACCCGCGCCAGTCGCTGCACAGGAAACGCCTGTGCCTGCCCAAAGGCCTCGTAGCTGAAATGGCCCTGGTCGCAGCCGCTGAATTCGATCCGCGCCGAACCGGCCAGTTCGCGCACGACGTCATCCGGATCGAAGTCGGCGCCGAAGCGCGCTCCCCGCGTCACCACCAGTTGCGGGAAGTCGATCCGCTGGCCACCCTCGCCATCGTCCACCACCTGCCCGGTCGCGGTCATCCAGCGTTGCCCGCCGGTTTCGTCGTAGGTGAACCAGTACAGCCAGGCACTGTCTGCGCTGCGCATTTCCAGCACCCAGCCCTCGCCGCTGCGATCCACCGCGAACCAGTGGCCGGCATGGCCGGACGTGATCGGCATGCCGGCGGCGGGGACTGCACCACTGAGCAGCATCAGAAGCAAGCCAGCCAACCACCGGACCGGAACGGCACCGCAATGGTCTCGTGAACTTCGACACCGCAATGTGGACAGCATGCTGCGTACTCCGCTTCACCTGGATTTGGACAAAGACTAGTCGCATAGCCCTCCACATGCATCCATCGGCTGCGCACGGTGCGTTCGCGACGCCAGGATTCCAGCCCACAGGATGCAGGCGAACCGACGCGAACCTCGCCGGCAAAAAGCATCATCGTTCCGATGCAGGCGATCGGGCGTTCGAAACAGTCGACACCGGCTCGATACCGGCATGCCGACATTGCCGGCGTTGACCGTCGTGGTCGATCGCCGTTCAAACCCGCGTGACGATGGCACCGCTCCAATGCGGGCGAGTCGACACCGGTCATGGTCGCCAGAAGAACCCCTGGATGCGAGCGACCAGGACCGGCAGCGCACCCGCCATCAAAACGAACCCGTTGCCGATGCTGCGCGACAACACGCGGGGCCGTCCGCTACGGGGGTGGAAGGTCCCGCGCCGGCGCAGACGTCTCGAACCCGCTTGCGAAAATCGTGTCGACCTCGACTTCGAAGGCACCGACATCGCAGGCGCGCGTGCCATCGCCATCGCCATCCTGCGGCCGCGCCACGCCCCGCTGGTCCGCCGTGGCACAGTGCGCCTCACGTCCACGGTCGATGGCACTGGCGCCCTGTGCTGGACGGTGCGTCTGCGTGAATCCGCCGTGATCGGCCAGCGCCAGCAGCGGCGGCACCACGTCGAGCTGGTCGTCCGGCTGCGGCGCGAACTGCTGGCAGCGCTGCGCATCGCCAATGATGTTGCCGCCCATCGAAAAGCCGTTGTTGCAGTCCGGAACGCCTGCAACCGTCTGCGCGAAATTGCCGGCCAGGTAGGTGTTCGCCAGATAGGTCAGGCCGGCACCGCCATGGACGTCGCGTATGCCGCCGGTCAGCGGAAGCGGCATGCCAGCGACGCCGCCGTTGAGCGTGATGGTGCCGTTGAGGATGTCCAGCCGCGAGAAGCCGTCGTTGGAGATCGCCCCGACCGCGCCGCCGCCGTTTCCCGTCAGCGTCACGTTCTCCAGGAGCGCCGCCGCACCGATGTCGAAAACCATCGCCCCGACATTGCCCCCCCCTGATTGCCGGCAACCAGGCATCGACGCAGAACCGTGCGGCCGCAGCGCGCGGACAGGGCGCCGGCCAGCAGGGCCACATTGCCGCTGATCTCGCAATCTTCCAGATCTAGGGTGGCGTCCGGATCCTCTTCGCCGGTTGCATCACAGGCGCCTGCCAGCGTTCCCACCGCGATGGTCGCACCCCATCCCTCATCCACGTTTCCAAGGATCCGCACATGACGCCCTGAAACCCGTCCCCCCACAGCCAAGGCCGTCGCCGCCACGGGTCCGTCACTCCGGTGGTCACGCAGGATGATGTCCTCGAGATCGACCTGGGCGCCGGCCGCGACCTGCAGGCCTGCGCCGGCTGCGAACCTGCCATTGCGCAAGGGGACACCGCGCAGGGCGACATGACGCCCACCGCCCACATCATGGACATCGATGACGCGATCCAGCGCGCCGGCATCGATCGTCGTCAACGCCGAGCCGGCGCCGAGCAGCACCAGGTCATCGGTGACGTCGAGGTCGCCCGTCGCCGCCGCATCCTCGGATTGGCCGGCCAGCCCGAACACGAAGATGCCCGGCGGCAACGCGACGATATCGACACCGGGCCGCGCGTTGGCCTCATGGATCGCGGCGCGCAGGCTGCAGCGCTGCCGCCCTTCGTCGCAGTGCCCATCGCCGGGAAGGATGTCCGCGCTGTCGTCCGGCGTGTTGACGGTGAAGGTCGGCTGCGGCGACTGCATCTCGACCGCACCGACATCGCAGCCGGGGTCGTCGTCGCCATCATGGTCGAACGCCCGCGGCTGTCCGCGCTGGTCGGTGCGAAGACAGCCGGCCGCCCAGCCGTCATCGATCGCCTGGGCATGCGGAAGATGGCTGCGCGTGAAGCCACCGTGGTCGCCGAGCGGACCCAGCGCCACTGCGACCTCCAGGCGATCGTTGGGCAGCGACTGCAGGCCGCTGCAGTCGCCATAGTGGTTGCCGCCACCTGACGAAACCACGCCGGCGCAGTCATCGGCCAGCAGGCCGGGGCCGTTGCCGGCGAGGATGGAATTGGCCAGGCTGGTCTGGCCGGGGGGCGCATTGAGGTCACGGATGCCGCCGACCTGCGATGCCGTGCCACTGCGTGGCCCGTTCGCGGTGACGGTACTGCCCTGCACTTCCACCCGGGCGCCCACCGCCACCAGCACGGCACCCGGATCGCCGCGGTTGCCGCTGATCGTGACGTTCTCCAGCCGGGCCTCGACGCCGGCCGCGAGTTGCAGCGCGCCCGCGCCCGAAGCCGTGTTGCCGCTGAGCAGGCTTCGCCTCAGCACCACCCCGGCCGGACCGGCCTGGATCGCGCCGGCGGCGTCGGCGGAATTGCCACTGATCTCGCTGTCGTCCAGCAGCAGGCAGGCACCCTCATCGCCTGGCTGCGACCCGACCCGGATGGTGACCGAACCCGCTGCCGCCGGCGTTTCCTTGTCCCCGTTGTCGCGGATCCGGACGTATCGGCCTTGCACGCAACCGCGAACGTCGAGCGCAATGCCGCCAGGGCGATCGCGCATCCGGTGTCCGGCCACCTCGACCTCCTGCAGGTGCAGGGCCGCGCTGTCGCCGACCCTGACGCCGGCACCGCCGCCCGACGCGCTGCCGTCAAGCTGACCGTTCAACACCGCAAGGCGTCGCAGGCGCAGCGTCGCACCGGCATGGACCTCGAAGACGCGGTCCTGGGCCGCGCCATCGATGCGCGTCAGTGCCGGACCGGCACCAATCACCGTGACAGGGTGAAGGATGTCGAGGTCGCCGCTGTGCGCGGCATCCTCGCCGGTGCCGGCGAGCGCCAGCAGGAAATCGCCGGCGGGAAGATGGATGATCGCTGGAACCGGCGCCGGCGCGACATTGGCCTCCATGACCGCCGCGCGCAGGCTGCAGCGCCCGGCGCTGTCGGCACAGAGGCCATCGGCGGGTGTCGCATCAGGCGTATCCTCGACCGTGTTGACGAAATACTGGGCGGCCTGTGCTGGAGTGCACAGAACGACCACGCCCAACAGGCACACCTTCCAACCGGCCATCGCACCACCCCCGCCCGTGGCGCCGATTGTGCGCCTTTGCGGGG
The DNA here is from genome assembly GCF_004343305.1 of Pseudofulvimonas gallinarii. GTDB lineage: Bacteria > Pseudomonadota > Gammaproteobacteria > Xanthomonadales > UBA2363 > Pseudofulvimonas > Pseudofulvimonas gallinarii. The sequence goes on from NZ_SMAF01000002.1 coordinate 135,153, forward strand.
AATACGGGGCCGACACACCGATCCTGTCAGCGGCACACGCCTGCGGTCGGAAACTGGACCCGGCGCCGCCGTCGGGTGTTGCGCGGTGACCCGGCACGGGCCATGCTGCGCACCCGTTTGACCCGCATACGCCTGCAACCGATGAGCCGTTACGACGCCGCCGATATCGAAGTCCTTTCCGGTCTTGAGCCGGTCCAGCGCCGGCCTGGCATGTACACCGATACCGCGCGTCCCAACCACCTGGCGCAGGAAGTCATCGACAACTCCGTCGACGAGGCGCTGGCCGGCCATGCCCGCACGATCGAGGTCACCATCTTCCGCGACGGCGCCTGCGAGGTCGCCGATGACGGCCGCGGCATGCCGGTGGACGTCCATCCCGAGGAGGGCATTCCCGGCGTCGAGCTGATACTCACGCGACTGCATGCCGGCGGCAAGTTCAACAATCGCAATTACCGCTTCAGCGGCGGCCTGCACGGCGTCGGCGTGTCGGTCGTGAACGCGCTGTCGCAGAAGCTGGAAGTGTTCGTCAAGCGCGGCGGGCAGGAATACCACATGGCCTTCGCCGACGGCGAACGCACCAGCGAGCTGGCCGTGGTCGGCACGGTCGGCCGCAAGAACACCGGCACCCGCGTGCGCTTCTGGCCGGATCCGAAATATTTCGATTCGCCGCGCATCAGCCTGCGTGCGCTGCGCCACGTACTGCGGGCGAAGGCGGTGCTCTGCCCCGGCCTGACCGTGCGCCTGCACGACGAGGCCAGCGGCGAACGCGACGAATGGTGCTACGCCGACGGCCTTCGCGATTACCTGCGCGGCCTGCTGGTGGACCAGGTGGTGCTGCCCGCCGACCTCTTCCTCGGCAGCGTCGAGCGCGAGACCGATGCCTGCGAATGGGCGCTGGCCTGGCTGCCGGAAGGCGAGCTGGTGCAGGAAAGCTACGTCAACCTGATTCCGACCGCGCAGGGCGGCACCCATGTCAACGGCCTGCGCACCGGCCTGACGGAAGCGCTGCGGGAGTTCTGCGACTTTCGCAACCTTCTGCCGCGCGGCGTCAAGCTGGCGCCGGAGGACGTCTGGGACCGGCTGTGCTTCATCCTGTCGGTGAAGATCGCCGATCCGCAGTTTTCCGGCCAGACCAAGGAGCGCCTGAGTTCGCGCACTGCCGCGGCGCTGGTCGAGAACACGGTCCACGATGCTTTTTCACTGTGGCTCAACCAGCATGTCGCCGAGGGCGAGGCCATCGCGCAGCTGGCGATCGAACGCGCCACCGCGCGCCTGAAAACCGAGAAGCAGGTGGTCCGCAAGAAGGTCACGCAGGGCCCTGCGCTGCCCGGCAAGCTCGCCGACTGCAGCAGCCAGGACCTGTCGCGTACCGAGCTGTTCCTGGTTGAAGGCGACTCCGCCGGCGGCAGTGCCAAGCAGGCACGCGACAAGGACTTCCAAGCCATCCTGCCGCTGCGCGGCAAGATCCTCAACACCTGGGAAGTCGAGTCCGGCAGCGTGCTGGCGAGCACCGAAGTGCACGACCTCGCCGTCGCCATCGGCGTCGATCCCGGCAAGCCTGACCTGACCGGCCTTCGCTACGGCAAGGTGATCATCCTCGCCGACGCCGACTCCGACGGCCTGCACATCGCGACGCTGCTGTCGGCACTGTTCCTGCGCCATTTCCCGGCCCTGGTCGAGGCCGGCCATGTTTTCGTGGCGATGCCCCCGCTGTTCCGCGTCGATGTCGGCAAGCAGGTGTTCTATGCGCTCGACGAGGGCGAGAAGAACGAACTGCTGGCACGCGTCGAGCGCGAGAAGATGCGCGGCCAGGTCTCCGTCACCCGCTTCAAGGGCCTGGGTGAAATGAATCCCTCGCAGCTGCGCGAGTCGGCGCTGCATCCGGACACGCGTCGCCTTCTGCGCCTGGATGTCGATGATCCGGTCGCAACGAAGGCACTGGTCGACATGCTGCTGTCGAAGAAGCGTGCCGGCGATCGCAAGAGCTGGCTGGAAAGCAAGGGCAACCTTGCCGCCTTGGACATCTGAGCGCATCGACAAGGAACGCCACCATGATCGACCTGCATTACTGGCCGACGCCGAACGGAATGAAAGTCCGGCTGCTCCTGGAAGAGACGGGGCTGCCCTGGACGCCGCACCTGGTCGATATCAGGAAGGGTGAGCAGTTCGCTCCGACGTTCCTGGCGATCTCGCCGAACAATCGCATCCCCGCGATCGTCGACCACGATCCCGTCGGTGGCGGCGAACCGGTCAGCCTGTTCGAATCCGGCGCGATCCTGCTCTACCTGGCCGAGAAAACGTCGCGCTTCATTCCCGGCGACGTACGCGGCCGCGCGGAAGTGCTGCAATGGCTGTTCTGGCAGATGGGCGGCCTCGGACCGATGGCGGGACAGGCGGGTCATTTCCGCATCTACGCGCCGGAAACCGTGCCCTACGGCATCGACCGCTACACGCGCGAGGTCACGCGCCTGTACGGCGTGCTCGACCGCCGCCTCGCCGACCGTGAGTTCATCGCCGGCGACTACTCGATCGCCGACATGGCCTGCCATCCGTGGATCGCGCCGCACCAGGCGCACGGCCAGAACCTGGCAGACTTCCCCAACCTGCGCCGCTGGTTCGATGCCATCAACGCCCGGCCGGCGACGCAGCGCGCCTACGCGGAGGCGCTGCCGGCCTACTCGCGTCCATTGAGTGACGAGGAACGCGCGGTGCTGTTCGGAACCCCACCGAAACCCTAGCCCGCTGTTCAACGCCTGGCCGGCGACGCGGTGCGCCTGCACGGAGGCACTGCCGGCCTAGTCGCGGTGGTTGGGTGACGAGGAGCGCGCGGGGCTGCGCGACAGCGCCGAACCCTGGCCTGATTTTCGACGCCCGAACGGCGACACAGCCCGCCTGCGCAGAGGCACTGCCAGCCTGCTCGCGGGCGTTGGGTGACGAGGAGCGCGCGGTGCCGTTCGCGACAGCGCCGAAACCCTGGCCCGCTGTTCAACGCCCGAACGGCGACGCGGCGCGCCTGCGCGGCGACACTGCCGGCCTAGTCGCTGTCGTTGGGGACGAGAGCGCGCGGTGCCGTCCGGGACGCCACCGAAATCCGGGCCCGCTCCAACATGCGGCCCTCAACGCAGGCCCCTGCGTACTGGCTGCCGGCCTAACCGCTTCCGTCGGGTGACGGGGATCGCGCGGTGCTGTCCGGAACGGCGTCGAAGCCCTGGCCCGCTTCCTCCTCGATGGGTGGCGCGGCGAAGCGGTCCCGGCAGTAGACCGCCGGCTCCGGCCGGTGCAGCGCGAAACCCTGCACGTAGTCGATGCCGAGCATGCGCAGGCGTGCCGGCAGTTCGACGGAATCCACCGATTCGGCGACCACGCGCAGGTCGGCGTGGTGGCCGATCTCGGCGACCGCGCGCACGATGGCCAGGCTCATCGGATCGGTATCGATCTTGCGGATGAAGCTGCCGTCGATCTTGATGATGTCCACCGGCAACTGCCGCAGGTAGCCGAACGAGGCCATGCCGACGCCGAAATCGTCGAGCGCGAATCGGCAGCCGATGGCACGCAGGCGGCGCATGAAGGTCTGCACGCGGCGCAGGTTGCCCACCGCCGAGGTTTCGGTGATCTCGAAGCACAGCTTGCCGGGCGTGACGCGATGGCGCTCGATGGCATCGATGATGACGTCGGCGAAACCCTCGGAATCGACGCTGGCGCCGGAGAGGTTGATCGAGCAACTGCTCAGATTCGGACCGTCTGGATGCAGGCGGTCGAAATTGGACAGCGCGGTTTCCACCACCCACTTGTCGAGCAGCGGCATCAGGCCGAAACGCTCGGCGGCAGGAATGAAGTTGCCGGGCGAGATCATCGTCCCGGACGGATCGCGCATGCGCAGCAGCACCTCGACGCGCGCGCCGGCACCCGTCACTTCCTTGCGCAGCGAACGTATCTCCTGGTAGTCCAGGCTGAGGCGGCCATCCGCCATCGCCTGGCGGATACGGCCCGGCCATTCCATCTCGCTGCGCCGGTGCGCGCTCTCGGCGTCGCTCTCGGCATACAGGTAATAGCGGTTGCGTCCGTGTTCCTTGGCCAGGAAGCAGGCGGTATCCGCCATCGACAGCGCGTCGCCGCGCGTCATTCCCGGCTCGTCAAGGATCACCAGGCCGATACTGGCGGTGACCGCCACGCTGCGCTGGTCGAGGCGATGGATATTGCCGGCGACCACCTCGCACAGGCGCTGCGCGGTCGCGCGCGCGTTCGCCTCGCGGCCGTCGGCAAGCAGGATGCCGAACTCGTCACCACCCAGGCGCGCGAGCCGGTCGCTGGGGCCGAGCTGGTCGCGCAGGCAGGCGGCGATCCGGATCAGCAGTTCGTCGCCGGCGGCGTGGCCGCTGCTGTCGTTCACCACCTTGAACTGGTCGAGGTCGAGATAGAGCAGCGCCCGCGGTATGCCGCCGGCATCGACCGCGGCGATCGCGCGATCCAGTTCGGTATCGAAGCCGCGCCGGTTGTTCAGACCGGTGAGATCGTCATGCATGGCCTGGAAGCGCAGTCGTTCGGTCAGCTCGCGCAGTTCGCTGACGTCGCTGGCGACCATGAGCAGCTTGTATTCCCCGTCAAGTTCGACGCGCGTCACCGAAAGGCTGGCCCAGAAGCCGCCGGCGTGGCCAAGGTGGATGGTCTGCTCGATCAGCGCCTGGCCGGTGTCCGCCACGGAGCGGACCTGGCGCACCATTTCCGGATCGTCGATGAGCTGGTCGAGCGTGGACAGCAGTGGTGTCAGGTGCTGGCCGAAACGCCGGCGTCCAGCATCGTTGATGTAATCGAGGCGGCCATCGTCGGCACGTACGAGTGCGACGGCGACCGGCAGCAGGTCGTTGAGGGCGCGGAAACGCGTTTCGCTGGCCTGGTACTGGCTGGCCAGCTTGTTGGCCAGGCGCTGCGCACGCTGGCGCATGCCGATCAGCGACCACACGGCCAGCGCCATCATCACGCTTGCCAGCAGGCCGATGGCCAGCGTCAGCCCCGCCTCGGTCGAGCGCGACGTGTTCGACGGCATCGCCGTCAGGTGCAGGCGCCAGATCCGTTCGCCGAAACGCACGTCTTCGACCAGTTCGATGTGCGGTTCCCGCGGACCCGGATCGTCGATGACGCTCTGGAACAGCATCGTGCCGGTCTGGGCGTCGCGCACGTCGACATTGAAGTTGGCGAGCACGTCCGGCGGCAGGCCGACCTTCAGCAGCGCCGAAACATCGAAGATCGCGGCCACCGAACCGGCCAGGCGATCCTGGCGCTCGTCCTGCGTCGCCGGTGGCGCGCCGCGGGTGAACACCGGCAGGCGGAAACTGACGGCCAGCCATTCGCCGCGGATCGGGTCACCATGGCGGAAAGGTGCCGACAGCACCGGCTGGTCACTGCCTGCGGAACGGTGCAGCGCTTCCAGGTCGTTCGGTCGTGCCGACACATCCAGTCCGATCAGCGCGTCATTGCCGGCGGCGGGCGCCACCATCTCGGTGATGTAGCGGCTGCCGCCATCCGGCGCGGTGCGGCGCGCCGCGTATTCGAGCAGGCGCAGCGCCGGGACGAAGTGGTCCTTGTCGAGGATCCGGTGCAGGGTGGCGAACTCGCGCGGCGACACCCGGTCGGCGGACAGGAAGGCCGCCTGCAGGGAGCGGATCATCTGGCTGGCGAACGCCAGTTCGCTGTTGAGCGTCTCCGCGCTGCGCGCGGCGATGCGCGCCAGCTGCATGTGCCGGTCCTCGACCAGCTTGCCATGCTGCCAGTGCGCGACGAGCGCGCTCAATGCCAGGCCAAGGACCAGCGCCACCAGGCTCCACACCCGTGCACTCATCCTCGAACCGGACTGGTCGGCGACGATGTTCCCCATTCCTCCCTCGCCAGGGTCGACCCTGAACTATCTCCGCACTTTAGCGCAGGCCGACGCTGGACGGGCGACCCGCCAGGCGGGTCACGTCTGCGTGCCGCCCACGGTCATCGCATCGATCTTCAACGTCGGCTGGCCGACTCCGACGGGGACGCTCTGGCCATCCTTGCCGCAGACGCCGACCCCGGTATCCAGCCTCAGGTCGTTGCCGACCATGCTCACCCGGCCCATGGCCTCCGGTCCGTTGCCGATCAGCGTCGCGCCCTTCACCGGCGCGGTGACCTTGCCGTCCTCGATCAGGTAGGCCTCGGATGCGGAGAACACGAACTTGCCGGAGGTGATGTCCACCTGGCCGCCACCGAAATTCACCGCGTACAGGCCGCGCTTCACCGAGGCGATGATCTCGCCCGGATCGCTTTCGCCTGGGCGCATGTAGGTGTTCGTCATGCGCGGCATCGGCAGGTGCGCGAACGACTCGCGGCGGCCGTTGCCCGTTGGTCGCGAGCCCATCAGGCGCGCATTGAGCTTGTCCTGCATGTAGCCGGTGAGCACGCCGTTCTCGATCAGCGTGGTGCACTGGGTCTGCACGCCTTCGTCATCGATGTTCAGCGAACCGCGGCGACCGTCCAGCGTGCCGTCATCGACGATCGTGCACAGCGACGAGGCCACCTTCTGGCCCATCCGGCCGGCGAAGGCACTGGTGCCCTTGCGGTTGAAGTCGCCTTCAAGCCCATGGCCGACGGCTTCGTGCAGGAGCACGCCGGGCCAGCCCGGGCCGAGCACGACGGTCATCTCGCCGGCCGGCGCGTCGACGGCCTCGAGGTTCACCAGCGCCTGGCGCACCGCCTCGCGCGCGAACGCGAACGGCAGGTCGCCGGCAGTGAAGCGTGCGTAGTCGTGGCGACCGCCCCCGCCGGCACTGCCCTGCTCGCGGCGACCGTTGCTTTCGACGATCACCTGGACGTTGCAGCGGACCAGTGGGCGGACGTCGCCGGCCAAGGTGCCGTCGCTGGCGGCGACCAGCACGGTTTCAATACTCCCGGCAAGGCTGACGATCACCTGCTGCACGCGTGGATCGAGCGAGCGGGCGAAGGCATCGACCTCGCGCAGCAGCTTCACCTTGTCGTGGTTGTCGAGGCTGTCCAGCGGATCGACCGGTGCATACAGGTTGCGGCCACCGGCCACCTTGAGCGCCTGCCCCGGCGACGACTGTCCTTCGCGGGCGATCGCGCGCGCGGCGCGCCCGGCCTCCACCAGCGCCGGCAGCATGATCTCGTCGGAATAGGCGAAGCCGGTCTTCTCGCCGCTGATGGCACGGATGCCGACGCCCTGTTCGATGCTGTGCGTGCCGTCCTTGACGATGCCGTCCTCGAGCACCCACTGCTCGCTGCGGCTGCGCTGGAAATACAGGTCGGCGGCGTCGATGCCGGGCCCCATCACCTGCGCGAAGACGCGCTCGAGGTCGGCCTGGCCCAGCCCGCCCGGGGCAAGCAGCGAACGCTCTGCCAGTTCGATCGGGGCGAGGATGTCAGTACTCATGTTGCGGGTTCCATGTCTGCGCGCTCGGCGCGTGGGCGGGGCGAGGTGCCACTGATAGGCTCCTGCTTGATGATGACCGGATCGTCCCAGGGGCCGGTGACGCGATACACCATGTGGCTGACCTTGTGCGCGCGCATCAGGCCCTGCATCAACAGGCCGGCGGCGGCACCGGCCGGGCCGCCGGCGATCACGCCGACCACCGGCAGCGTGCCACCGACGCGCGGCGTCACTTCCAATGTCTGGTCGTAGTCGCGCAGTATCAAGCCCGTGCGACCGGTCACCAGGATGTCGGCCGAAGGTGATTTGAGCAGCACGTTGTCGGTATAGGCCTCGCCGACGTCGAGCTGGAAGCTGCCTTCGATGGAGCTGAAGCGCATGCCCTGGCTGAAGATGTCGCGGAAATCCAGGACCAGGCGGCGCGGGATCTCGCGCAGGTTGAGCAGGCCGAACAGGCGGCCGACGCCGGGATCGATGTCGATGATGCGACCGGAGCCCACCTTCAGCGTGAGCACGCCCTCGATGTTTTCCAGCGCGAAGGCAGCGGGCGAACCGGCCCAGCTGCCGCGGATGGTGCTGTCGGTGCGGCCTCCTTCGATCAGCGCCGCGAAGCCGAAACTCTCCAGCATGCGGCCCAGGTCCGGTGCGCGCAGCGCGATGTCGAAGTCGGAGCGGTCACCGGTCGCCACGCGCCGCCATAGTCCAGTGGCATCCAGCTCGAAGGCGGAATTGCGCGCCTGGAAACGCTCGACGCGGAAGGCGCCATCGGCCACCTCGGCGAGCAGCCGGGTGCTGCCCAGGTGCTTGCTGCCGATGCGGACGTCTTCGGCCTCCACGTCCAGCGCCGGCATCGCCGCTGGATCAAGGTCGCCGCCGAGGGAAGCGCTGCCCGCCTCCGGCACATGCACGCGGCTGAAGCGGCCGCGCACCACGCGGCCCTCGCTCGCCTTCGGCCAGACGATCTCGCCATCGATATCGGGACCGCGCAGCTGCACCTTCACCGTGCCATCGGCGGGCAACATCTGCAGGTCGACGTCGCGGAAGGCGCGACCGAACACGCCGAGTTCACCTGCCCGCAGCATGATCGGCGGCCAGGTCGTCGCCGAATCGTCGCCACGCGCGGACAGCGCCAGCCAGCCGGTAAGGTCGAAGGCGGGCACCTGCCCGCTGATGCTGAGGCCGAGGCGGGGCACCTGCTCGGGCGTGGCGCCGCCCAGTGCGACGGCGCCGGCGAATCCAAGGCCGGCACTGGGCAGTCGTGCCTTCATGTGCACCAGGCTGCCGATGCGCAACTCGAGCGGACGCGGCTGCCCTTCCGGCGACAGTCGCGTCTCCAGCCTGAGCGGCAGCGCGCTGCCCCGGCTCTTGGCCAGCGGCGCCGGCAGGTCGAGTGCGATGCCGCGCAGGTCGCTGTCGACACGGACGCGGGCGCCGGGTTCGCTTCCCGCGGCATCGGCATGCGGCACCTCGATGCGGACCCGCCATTCGGCGCGGCCATCCATGCGCGCGACCATCGGCGCCACATAGTCGAAGTCGCCGAACAGCGCCGAGGCAGGCAGGCGTCCGCGCAGCTGGCCTTCCAGCGTATGGCGCGAATCAACGACGTCGTCGCCGATGCGCAGGTCGAGCATCGCCGGTTCACCGGCGACGCCGACGGCCAGCCCCGAGGCGGAGATGCCATGGCGGGTGAATTGCAGTTCGCCCTGCACGTCGGTGAAATCCAGCTGGCGCTGGCGGTCGCGGAAATGCGCGCCGGCGAAGGTCACGCGGCCGTCAACGGAGGCGTTGCCGAGTTCCGGTTTCAGCGGCACCCGCAGATCGACGTCCGCGCGTGCGGGGCCTTCGAGGCTCATGCCCTCAAGATGCTCGCCCCAGCGCTTTTCGACCGGGGTACGCCGCAGCAGGTCCAGCAGCGCGACGCCGTCGCCGCGACCGGAGCCGTGACCCTCGAGTACCGGCAGCTTCAGGTTCTCGACCCGGATACCGGCGCGATCAATGGGCACGCCGGCCATGCGCGCGCGCCGGGACTGCACGGCGAGGCTCATGTTCTCGAATACCAGGTCGGCGTCAATGCCGCGAAGCGCCGGCCATTCCTCGTGGTAGTCGAGCCCGGCTTCAGCGACGCTGGCGGTGGCTTCGAAATGCCCCGTGCCGGGCGGAAAAGGGAACGGTCCGACCGGACCGCGCAACCAGGCCGATCCGGCGACGATCTCACCCCCGCGCAGCGCGCGATTGAGCCAGCGCGCCGTGTTCGGAATCCGGTTGAGCGGCCAGAACGCCTTGACCGCCTCGATCTGCGTCGGCCCGACCAGGGCGCCGAAGTCCAGCTGCACCGGTCCATCACGCGGGATGTCGACCCCGCCGGCCAGCCGCAACTGGAAACCGTCGCCAGCGATCGGCAACTGGTCGGCATGGAAATGCCAGCCGTCATCGTCCTTCCAGCCGCTGATCGCACCACGGCCGATATCCATCGCGACCGGCGCGGCCAGGACGCCGGGATAATCGACGACCAGACCTTCCGCTTCCGGCCACGCCACCAACCCCTCGGCATCGCCGAGGACACCGAGGTCGAGTCCCCGCAGGCCCGGCTGTCCGGGCGCCCCGCTGGAAACCAGGCCCGACACCCGCAACGCATACTGGCGCAGGCGGCCGCCGGCGAATTCGGCGTCGATGACATCGATGGCACCCGCGGGCTGGCCCTGGCGCAATGCACGCCGCGCCGCCGGCGATCCGGCTGCCGCCAGTTCCGCGAAACCCTGCAGCGGCGCCAGCGCCAGACCGGTGGCGCGCAGACGCAGCCCGCCGTCGGCGACGACACCCACCACGCGCCCCATCGCCACGCCGTCGATGCGCAGGTCATCCACCAGCAGACGGCTGTTGGCGCCTTCGCGCTGCCAGCGCGTGCCCATGGCCAACGGAGGCAATCTGACGGCCGCGTCGGCATCGCGCGTCGGATGCGCCTGGTCGCCGTCGGCGTCCTTCGTGTCCACGCTGCGGCGCCAGGTCGACGCCGTGACCGCCAGTTCGGCCTGTGCGTCATGGACGCCGCGGTCGTCGAACGTCAGCCAGGCTTCCAGATCAAGCCGGCCGTCGTCCGGATGGACCGGCATCGGCAGGCTGTCGTCGAGCCAGCGCGACAGCCGTACGTCGTCGGCATGCAGGTAGGCGTGGCCGCGCCCGAGGGCAAGGTCGAGCGCGAGTTCGATGTCATGGCTGTCGTCGTCCGAACCGGATGGCCGCAGGCGACCCCGCCAGTGATCACCCTCTTCGCCGCCGATCCAGCGCAGCTCCGCCAGCTGCACGCGCAGCGGTGGCCGCTGCGCGTCATAGCGCACCTGCAGGCGGCTGTCGCGCACGGCGAACGCGGGCAGTGCCTGCAGGACCTCGCTCAGCGAACGGCGGCGCTCGCCACGCAGCAGTTCCGGCAATCCGAGCACTTCCCAGCGGCCGTCGTCCTGTCGCGACAGCGTCACGTCCAGGCCCTGCACACGGAATTCGTTGAACACGCGCCCCGGCAGGACCAGGCCGGCGAAGTCCACGGCCCAGGCGGCGCGGCCGATGCGCAGTGCCGAGTCACCCTCGCCGAAGCGCACGCCGTGCAGCGCGACCACCGGACCGCGCCGGCTCCAGCCGGGTTCGGTCGATTCGATCCGTACCGGCGAGCCCAGGCGCGACGACAGCAGGCGCGCAACCCGATCGGGATCGGACGCCCACCACGGCAGTGCCAGCTGGATCACACCGACCAGGACCGCCGCCGCAATCAGGGCGCCGGACACCGTCCATAACAGCCAGCGCTGCAATCGTCGACGCCAGATCTTCACATTACCGCCAGGCCGGAGGCCGCTGCCAGGGCGCCATCAGAGCAGAACCACATCGTACTGTTCCTGACCGTACTGCTCCTCGGCCTGGAAGCGGATGCTCTTGCCCAGGAATTCCTCCAGCTCGACGACCGCGGCGGATTCCTCCTCGGTGATGCGCGTGACGACCTTGGGCGACGCCAACACCAACAGCGTGCGCGCCTCGAACTGGCGTACGGCACGTGTGATCTCGCGGAAAATCTCGTAGCAGACGGTCTCGGCGGTCTTGATGACGCCACGGCCGCCGCATTCGGGGCAGGACTCGGTAAGCTGCCGCGCCAGGCTCTCGGTCGTGCGCTTGCGCGTCATTTCAACCAGCCCGAGGGGACTCATCGCGTAGACGGTGGTCTTGGCGTTGTCGCGGGCAAGGAACTTTTCCAGCGTGCGCAGGACCTGGCGCTTGTGCTCATCGTCTTCCATGTCGATGAAGTCGATGATGATGATGCCGCCGAGATTGCGCAGGCGCAGCTGCCTCGCCACCGTCTGCGCGGCCTCGAGATTGGTGCGGTACACCGTTTCCTCGAGGTTGCGATGGCCCAGGTAGCCGCCGGTGTTCACGTCGATGGTGGTCATCGCCTCGGTCTGGTCGATGACCAGGTAGCCGCCGGACTTCAGCGGCACTTCCTTGGTCAACGCCTTCTGGATCTCGTCCTCGACGCCGTAGAGGTCGAACAGCGGCCGCTCGCCGGGATAGTGCTCGATGCGCTCGATCTGGTCCGGCATGAAGGTCTGCGCGAAGGCGATCGTGCGATCCCAGGTCTCGCGTGAATCGATGCGCACCTTCTCGATGTTCGCGCGCATCAGGTCGCGCACGGCGCGCAGCGGCAGCGAGAGGTCTTCGTAAAGGCGCGCACCGACCTTCGCTGCCGGCGCCCGGGCCTGCACCTGCGACCAGGCCTTGTCGAGGTAGTCGACATCCTCGGCCAGCGCCTCGGAGGTCTGGCCTTCGGCATTGGTGCGCACGATGTAGCCGCAGCCGTTGCGCTCGCTGAAGTTCTGGACGACGGATTTCAGGCGTGCACGCTCGTCCTCGTCCTCGATGCGCGCCGAAACGCCCAGCGTGCGGCTGCGCGGCAGCAGCACCAGGTAACGCGAGGGAATCGAGATCTGCGTCGTCAGGCGGGCGCCCTTGCTGCCGATCGGGTCCTTGATGACCTGGACCACCAGCTCCTGGCCTTCACGAACCAGTTCGTTGATCGGCGGCACGGGGGGCGGCGCGTTCGTTGCGCCCTCTTCGGTCAGCATTTCCACCGTGGCCGCGCGGACGATGTCCGAGGCATGCAGGAACGCCGTGCGCTCAAGTCCGATCTCTACGAACGCCGCCTGCATGCCCGGGAGCACGCGGACAATGCGGCCCTTGTAGATGTTGCCGTACCAGCCCCGGCGTGCGGCACGCTCGACATGCACTTCCTGCAGCATGCCGTTTTCGACCAGCGCGACCCGGGTCTCCCGGGGCGTGACGTTGATCAACAATTCTTCAGACACCGGCGCAATCCCTTGTTCCTTCGCCCGATTGTGCCCGAAAAACGCCGTCAAACCGCGAATCCCGCCGCCCGCAGCAGGCGCGCCGTTTCAAACAGAGGCAATCCCATCACGCCGGAATAGCTGCCGGACAGGTGGCTGGTGAAGGCCGCGGCACGGCCCTGGATGGCATAGGCGCCCGCCTTGCCGAAAGGTTCGCCGGTGGCGACATAGACGCGGATCGCCGCCTCGTCCAGTGCGTCGAACCGGACACGGGTCGTGCAGACCAGCGACGTGGGCGGCCCGGCAGCGGGCGGACCGGCAAGGCAGACGCCGGTCAGCACCTCGTGTTCCCGGCCGGCCAGCCGGCTCAGCATGGCCGCGGCACCGGCCTCGTCCACGGGTTTGCCGAAAATTTCCCCGTCCAGCACGACCTCCGTATCCGAGCCCAGCACCCAGCCGTCGCCGCCGGCACCAACCGCCAGCGCCGCGCGCCCGGCCGCGGCCTTTGCGCGCGCCAGCCGCTCGACGTAGGCCACCGGCGACTCGCCCGGCTCGGGCGCCTCGGGAATATCGACATCCAGGACCTCGAAATCGACGCCGAGCTGCCCGAGCAGCTGGCGGCGACGCGGGGATTTCGAGGCGAGATAAAGAATCGGGGCCATGGCTTGAACGAAGTCGGTCGGGTCGCGAGCGGAAGCCGCGCATTGCAACACGGATGATCACACGGCGCAGGCTGCCGCATGCGGGCTGACATTGAGACACGGGCAAGCGTGGTGATCGGCCCTGATGCCATCGGGATAAGGGCTCGCCGGCGGGAAACCGCCGGCATGGGGCCAGGCCTGAAGCCTTGCCGTGACGCATGGCGGCGAAACCTCGACCGGACCGGCGCCCGCACCGGAGTGGCACAACGGCCGCACGGGAGCCGGGCCACACCCGCATGATCGGATCCCGCAGGAGGCGGCACGCGGCACGCTGCCACGCCGTGCAGCGAGGTTCAATCGCGATGGTAGGGGTGTCCGCTCAGCAGCGTATGGGCGCGATAGAGCTGCTCGGCGACGACGATACGTACCAGCGGGTGCGGCAGGGTCAGTGGCGACAGCGACCAGCGCTGTTCGGCGCTGGCGCGCAGCTCCGGGTCCAGGCCGTCCGGGCCGCCCACCAGCAGCGCGATATCGCGACCGTCGAGCTGCCACTGGTCGAGGCGATCGGCAAGTTGCCGGGTCGTCCAGGCGCTGCCGCGTTCATCGAGGGCGATGACGCGCGCATCGCGCGGAATGGCCGCGCGCAGGCTGTCCGCTTCTTCGCGCTGGCCACGCGCGACGTCCCCGCGCGACGCCCAGGGCGACGCCGGACGTTCGACGAGTTCAAGTTTCAGATGCTGCGGGAAGCGACGCGCGTATTCGCGGTAACCGGCGTCCACCCAGGCGGGCATCTTGTGCCCGATCGCCAGCAGCAGCAGTCGCATCAGCCGGCCGCGAGGGCGCTGCGCAGATAGACGGCGACGCCGTCGAGCACCATCTGCACCGACAAGGCCACCAGCAGCATGCCCATCAGGCGTTCCAGCGCACTCAGCGCGCGTGCGCCGAGCAGGCGGTACAGCCAGGTCGCCGAGAACAGGATCGCGGCAGTGCCGACCCACGCGATAACCAGCGCCAGGCTCCAGTCGGCGGTGCGCTCGGGATTCTGGTTGGCCAGCAGCAGCAGCGCCGCCATGGTCGACGGCCCGGCGATCAGCGGCACCGCCATCGGCACGATCAGCGGTTCGCCGTCGGGAATCTCGCCGAACAGCCCTTCGGCCGTCGGGAAGATCATCTTCACGCCGATCAGGAACAGCACGATGCCGCCGGCGATGCTGATCGATTCCTGGCGCAGGTGCAGGCCCGCGAGCACCCACTGGCCGGCGAACAGGACGACGAAAAGGATGGCCAGCGCGATGAGCAGCTCGCGCGCCAGGACGTAGAGGCGGCGGCGTGGGGCCAGCGGCCGCAACAGGCCCAGGAACACCGGAATGTTCCCGAGCGGATCCATGATCAGGAACAGCAGGACGGCGGCCGAGAGCACTTCCATGGTCGGACTCCAGCGCCCCGGGGGCGGGGCTTACAGCCGCAGCAGGCGACCGCGCCAGGCGGCGCCCTCGCTGCCGAGCAGCGCGGTCACGGCCCGGGCCGCGCGATCCGGCGTCGGCACGGTGGACGGATCCTCGGAGAACCACACGCGCTGGCGCAACGCCGTGCGCATGGGGCCCGGATCAAGGGCGTGCACGCGCACTGCACCGGTGTCGGTTTCGTCGTGCAGCATCGAGGCGAACTGCGCCAGTCCGGCCTGGGCCACGCCATAGCCCCCCCAGTAGGCACCCGACGTGGCTTCCGGACCGTTGACGGTGAAGACGACCGCGGCATCGGGCCGCGCCTGCAGGTGCGGCAGGCAGGCCTGGGTCATCAGGAACGGCGCGCTCAGATTGATGTGCAGCGCCGCCAGCCAGTCATCGACTGGCGAACGTTCCACGCCACACAGGCCGCGCAGGTGGGCCGATGCGAATACAAGGGCGTCGATGCCGCCGCACTGCCCGACCACGCTGGCGGCGAACTCGGCATAGTCGTCCGGGTTCGCGCCACCGAGGTTGAGCGGATACAGGGCGGCCTTGCCGCCCGCCGCCTCGATGTCGTCGTACAGGCGTTCCATCGCCACCACCTTGCGACCGACCAGCACGACCTCGGCGCCGGCAGCCGCCGCCTGGCGCGCGATGGCCTGGCCGAGTCCGCCACTGGCGCCGGTGATGACGACCACGCGACCGTACAGGTCCGGCGCTGCCGACGGCCAATCGGCCGGGCAGGACGCTACGGGCAGTGCCATGGGATCAGGCGCGGGAGACTTCGGCGACAAGCTGCTGCAGCTCGCCCTTCTCGTACAGCTCGAGGGTGATGTCGCAACCGCCGATCAGCTCACCATTGATGAACAGCTGCGGGAACGTCGGCCAGTTCGAGACGCGCGGCAGGGTGGCGCGGATTTCCGGGTCTTCCAGCACATTCACCGAGGCGAACTGCGCGCCGACAGCCTGCAGGGCCTGGACGGTACGGCTGGAGAAGCCGCACATCGGGAACTGCGGGGTGCCCTTCATGAACAGCACGATGGGCTGCGAATCGATGGCCTGCTGGATGCGCTCGGTGACGTCCATGGAGGAAATACCTTGGGAAGCGGGAGAGAGTCAGCCTGCCACTATGGGGGCCCGGCAGGTGCTTTGCAATGCCTGCCCGGACTGGCGGTCATCGGCGATCCGGGTCGATTTGCTAGACTCGCCGGTCCTGCAACCATGCCAGCCCACGCAAGCCACGAGGATACGACCATGGCCATTGAACTGCCCCCGCTCCCCTACCCGCGCGACGCCCTGCAGCCGCACATCTCGCAGGAAACCCTGGATTACCACTATGGCAAGCATCACCAGGCCTACGTGGACAACCTGAACAAGCAGATCGCCGGCACCGAGTTCGAGACCCTGTCGCTGGAAGAAATCATCCGCAAGTCCAGCGGTGGCGTCTTCAACAACAGCGCCCAGGTCTGGAACCACACCTTCTACTGGAACTGCCTGTCGCCCCAGGGCGGTGGCGCACCGACCGGCAAGCTGGCCGAAGCCATCGATGCCGCCTTCGGCAGCTTCGAGAAGTTCAAGGAACAGTTCACGCAGACCGCCCTGACCACGTTCGGCTCCGGCTGGGCCTGGCTGGTGCAGCGTCCGGATGGCCAGCTGGCGCTGGTGTCGACCAGCAACGCCGCCACGCCGCTGACCGGCACCGACACGCCGCTGCTGACCTGCGACGTGTGGGAGCACGCCTACTATGTCGATTACCGCAACGCACGCCCGAAGTATGTCGAGGCGTTCTGGAACCTGGTGAACTGGGACTTCGTCGCCAGCCAGATGCGCTGATGCGCACCGGCGATGGCGACGGCGCCGCCGTTGCCATCGCCATCGCCATCGCCGGGCCCTTGTGACAGGTCTTGTCTGGCGCTCAAGACCAACAGAACCAGTCCGACAACGCATCGCGCCGGCAGGCGCGTCCTGCCCGGGTCAACAAGACCGACGGCCTCGACGAGGACATCGCCAGCGCGGCGTCCAGCGAGCCGGGGCTCGGTGAAGGCCTGGCGCTGGCCGCTTCCCGCGACCGGGTCATCGCCGCCCGCCGCCGCGGGTCCGGCGTCGCAGCCAACCATCCACCCATGCCCGGGATCCGGGACCTCTGCTAATTTGCCGGCTGTGTGGACGTCCGATCCGATACGCCTGACAGGCCTTGCCGCAACGCCGGGTTTGCGTCCCGTGCCCTGCACGCCTGCCGCACACCGCGCAGCCGGGCACGCCGTCGGTCCGTCGCCGGGCCACGTACCTGTGACCGGTAATCCGACGGCACTACGACTCCGCGAACACCCATGACGACCGACCTCGTCATCATCCTCGCCCTCATCCTGCTCAACGGCTTCTTCTCCATGTCGGAGATGGCGGTCGTGACATCGCGCCCGGCCCGGCTGCGCCAGATGGCGCAGACCAGTCGGGGCGCCCGCATGGCCTTGCAGCTGGCCGAACGGCCGGAACGCTTCCTGTCCGCGGTGCAGATCGGCATTACCCTGGTCGGCGTGCTGACCGGAGCACTCGGCGGCATCGCCGTCGCCGACGACGTCGCCGGCTGGCTCGCAGCCATCCCGGGACTGGCCGCGTACGCGCATCCCGTCGCCGTCGCCGTCAGCGTCACGGGCATCACTTTCGCGACGCTGGTCCTCGGCGAGCTGGTACCCAAGCGGCTTGCGCTGACGCGCCCTGAACTGATAGCCAGTCGGGTCGCGCCACCCATGCGCGTGATCGCCGCCGTCACCCGGCCGTTCATTGCCGTGCTGGCATTCTCGACGCGGCTGGTGCTGCGCCTGCTCGGACTGCGCGACGGACCGGCGCAGACCGTCACCGAGGACGAGATCCGGCTGCTGGTTGCCGAAGGCGCGGAACAGGGCGTAATCGATGCCAACGAACGAAACATGGTCAACCGCGTCCTGCGTCTGGGTGACCGCGATGTCGAGAGCCTCATGACACCCCGGACCGATATCGTCTGGCTGGACGCCGATGCGGGCACCGAAGCAAACCTGGCGGTGATGCGCGAGGTGCCGCACTCGCGCTTTCCGGTGCGCCGCGGCAGCGACGACCGCATCCTGGGCATCTTCGAAAGCAAGCGCGTGGTGGAACTGCCCGACCTCGGCAACGGACAGTGGCTGGCGCACCTGCGTCCGCCGCTGTACCTGCCGGAAACCACCCCGGTCCTGCGTGCGCTGGAGAAATTCCGCGAGGAGGACATGGCCTTCGCGCTGGTGGTCGACGAATACGGCGACCTCCAGGGCCTGGTCACCAGCAACGATGTCCTCGACGCCATCGTCGGCAATCGCGCCAGTGCGGCGGGTGACGGCAACGCGGGCGACAGTGAACTCCCGATCGTCCAACGCGAACACGGCGGTTGGCTGGTCGACGGCCGCCTGGCCACGGACGACCTGCGCGAACTGCTGGGCGTGTCGGCCCTGCCGGGCGAGGAGGAACACGACTTCCACAGCGCCGCCGGCATGCTGATCGCGCACTTCGATCGTATTCCCGCCGTCGGCGAAGCCTTCGAATGGCGCGACTGGCGTTTCGAAGTGGTGGACCTGGACGGCGCGCGAATCGACAAGCTGCTCATCGAGCCGCTGCCCGGCCCTGCCGCCACGCACGCGCTGCCCTGAGCGACCGCGCCCGATGAGCGACGCCGCTCACAGCATCCGCACCACCGAGATGATCCGGCAGATGCTGGATTCCATCGCAAGCGACCGGATTACCCTGGGCGAACTGGTCGACCGCTTCAACCGCCGCGGCTTCGGTTTCGTACTGCTTTTCCTGTCCCTACCCGCCTTCATCCCGATCCCCGGCGTCGCCGGCGTGACCGGACCGCTGATCGCGATCCTCGGCGTACAGATGATCATCGGCCTGCGCCATCCCTGGGTGCCGGCGTTCGCACGGCGCAAGACGCTCGCGAAGTCGTCGATCGAATCCTTCACCCGGCGCATGGGCCGCCCGCTGAAGGTCATGGAACGCTTCTGCCAGCCGCGCCTGCCGTGGCTGTTCGACAACGCCGGCAACCGCGCCACCGGCGTGATGGTGGTGCTGTACGGGCTGCTGCTGTCACTGCCGATCCCGTTCACCAATTACCTCTTTGGACTGATCCTCCTGGCGATGGCCATCGCACTGATCGAACGCGACGGCATGCTGCTGGTCAGTTCGTGGTTCGTCATCGGTCCGCTGGTGATGGCGGTGGGCGTGCTGCTGCGCAACCTGAGGGCCTGGCGCCTGAAACGTCGGCGCGCGGCCCGCGGCATGAACGGACACTGATCCGGACTTCGCGACGCGACGCTAGACTCGCGTCGTGGACAGCAACGATCCGATCGCACTCGCCGCCGCATCATTGCAGCGCGGCCATGCCGAGGAGGCGCTTCGCCTGCTCGCATCCGTACTGGCGCGGCAACCTGGCCTTGTGCCCGCCCTCGGGTTGCAGGCGAACGCCGCCCTGCTTGCAGGTCAGCCCGCCCTCGCCGTGCAGGCGTTGCGTCGCCTTCTGGCGCTGCAACCTGCGCAGCCGGCACTTCGTCGCGTGTTGTCGCAGGCGCTCAACCGGCTGGGTAGCGAAGCGCGACGGGCACGGCGGACGGAAGAGGCCGAGCGCGCCTTCGCCGAAGCGCTCGAACACTGGGACGGCAACACCGAGGCGCGCTTCAACCTGGCGCTGGGTTTCATGTCCTCGCGCCGCCACCGAGAGGCCCTGCCCCACTGGCAACGACTCCACGCGCAGGCACCCGCCGATCCGGAAGTCGCCATCGAACTGGCGTCCGCACTGGCGCTGGCTGCGAAGTTCAGGCAAGCGCGCGAACTGCTGGCCGGGATGGAGATGCCGGGCGACCTGCCGGACGCGCTCCGCATCCGGCAGGTCGAAGCACTCCTGGTCGCCGGCGACGCGCCAGGCGCCGAACGCGCAGCAGGTTTTCTCGCGCGCAAGGACGGCCCACATCTGGCCGGTCCGCTGGCTTCGCTGGCCGAGAAATTCGCGCATGCCGGTGCATCCGTTCCTGCCAGGGCGCTGTACCGCCATGCCGCGGCCTTGCGCGGCGATGGCGCCGCCGCGCCGGGTCTTCGCGACCTGATCGCCTCGCGCCTCGCGCTGCCTGCCATTGTCATCGATGCGTCGGACATCGCCGTGGCCCGCAAACAGTTCGTGCAGGGCATGGAAGATCTGCACTCGCAGCTGGACCACGAGCGCCTGGGCCGCTGCGAGCGGAGCCTGGCCCAGCTGGCCTGGAGCAACTTCTTCCTCGCCTACCACGGCGAGAACGACCTCGCACTGCAGTCGTCCTGGGGCGACCTGCTCTCACAGCTGGCGGCACGGCTTTGTCCGCCGTTGCCGCGGCCGGCGCGCCGCGCCGACGCGACCGGTCAGGCGCGCATCGCCCTGGTGTCCTCGTGCTTCCGCGAGTGCACGGCCGGAGCGTATTTCGGCAGCTGGCCACGGTTGCTCGCCGAACTGGGCCACGAGGTCCATGTCTTCCAGCTCGGACCGCACTTCGATGCCACGACGGCAGCCATCGGACAGGCGCCGGCGATGCTCCATCGCATCGAAGGGGGAGCCGACGAACTCGCCGGCGCGCTCGCGGAAGCCGCCTGCGACCTGATCATCTATCCGGAACTGGGCATGGATGCACGGCTGCTGCCGGTCGCGGCGTTGCGGCTCGCACCGCGCCAGGCCTGCGCCTGGGGCCATCCGGTCACGTCCGGCCTGCCGACGATGGACGGCTGTTTCTCCTGTGCCGACATGGAGCCGGCCGACGCGCAGGCGCACTACCGCGAGCGCCTTCACCTGCTGCCCGGACTCGGCACCCGCTATCGCGTTCCGACGCTGCCGCCTGCAGCGGGCCGCGCGGAACTCGGATTGCCCGACGACGTCCCGCTGTACCTGCTGCCGCATTCGCTGTTCAAGCTGCATCCCGACAACGACGCCGTGTTCGCGGCAATCGCGGCAGCCGACCGCGATGGCGTGCTCGTGCTGTTCGAGGGCGAAGGCGAAGCGATGCGCGCACCCTTCCTGGCGCGCCTTGGCGCCGCGCTGCGCGCTGCCGGCGCCGATCCCGACCGGCAGTTGCTGGTGCTGCCCATGATGGATCGCGAGCGTTTCCTGCAGGTCAACCAGGCCTGCGACGTCATGGTGGACAGCCTGTACTGGTCCGGCGGCAACACCAGCCTCGACGCGCTGCTGTCAGGCCTGCCCATCGTCACCCGCCCCGGTCTGACCATGCGCGCACGGCAATCGATGGCGATGCTGCGCCGGATTGGCCTCGATGAGCTGGTCGTGGCGACACCGGATGAACTGGTGGCGCGCGCACTGGCCGTCGCCCGTGACCCCGGCTACCGCGCCCGTCTTTCGCAGCACATCCGCGACCATCTAGACGTGCTGTTCGATTCCAGCGGACTGCGCGACGCGCTGGCCGCGCACATCGACGCACTCCTGGTCCGCCCATGAGCTTTCCCGCGCGCCTCGCGACGACGCGTTCCACCATCGCGCTGGCCGCCGCACTCTCGGCCGCACACACCGGCGTGATCGTCGCCGACAGCCCTCTCGACGAGGCGGCAACGGCAGGCGCACGCGAGCTGGACACCGTCATCGTCGACAGCGCCGGGCTGCACTCGGTCCCGGCGTTCGAAGTCCCCGCCTCGCTCGACACCGTGTTTATCGAGGAGGGCAACCGCGCGCAGGCGATCGCGTCGGAGCTGCTGCAAGGCGTACCGGGGCTGCTGGCGCGCGACCGCCAGAACCACGCCCAGGACACGCAACTGTCGATCCGCGGTTTCGGCGCGCGCGCGACCTTCGGCGTGCGTGGCGTGCGCCTTTATGCCGACGGCATTCCGGCGACGATGCCCGACGGGCAGGGCCAGCTCTCGCACTTCGCACTGGCCGGTGCCGAACGCATCGAAGTGATGCGCGGGCCGTTTTCAGCGCTGCATGGCAATTCTTCCGGCGGCGTCGTGCAACTGTTCACGGCCGATGGACAGGCCGGCGATCCCTGGCGCGTGCGCAGCACGTTCGGCAGTGACGACACCTGGACGGTGTCCGCCAACCTCCAGGGTGGCCATGCGCACGGCGGTTACAACGTCGCGCTGGCGCGCTTCGATACGCAGGGTTACCGCGATCACAGCGCGGCCAGGCGCGACACCGCGAACGCACGCCTGCACTGGCTGTTCGAGGGCGGCCATCGCCTGGATCTGGTGTTCAACCATCTCGACCTCCCCGAGGCACTGGACCCGTTGGGACTGACCGCGGCGCAGGTCCGCGAGGATCCGCGCCAGGCCACGGCGGTGGCGGCGCAATTCAACACGCGCAAGTCGGTGCGGCAGACGCAGGCGGGACTGGCCTGGCAACAACCGGCCGGGGAAAGCGGTTCCCTGCATGCGCGCGTGCACGCCGGCGGCCGTGATGTCGTCCAGTACCTTGCGATCCCGGCGTCCGCGCAGGCCAATCCCCTTCATGCTGGCGGCGTCATCGATCTCGACAACCGCTACGGTGGCGCCGACCTGCGCTGGCAGTGGCTGGGCGAGCTGGCCGGTCGCCGCGCCGAGTTCACCATCGGCACCAGTGCGGATCGCCAGCACCAGCATCGTCGTGGCTTCGAGAACTTCGATGGCGACGCGCTTGGCGTGCGCGGCGTGCTGCGGCGCGATGAAAGGAATCGCGCAGGCAACAGTGACCAGTTCGCGCAGCTGTGGTGGCAGGTCGCCGGGCGCTGGTCGCTGCTGGCCGGCGCGCGCCACAGCAGCGTGCGATTCCGATCCGATGACCGATATGCCAGCGCTGGCAATCCCGATGATTCCGGCCAGGTCCGCTACGCGCGTACGACGCCGGTCGCCGGCCTGGTGCTCGCGCCAGTGGAATCCCTGCGCATCTACGCGTCCGCCGGCAGCGGCTTCGAGACGCCGACGTTCAACGAGCTCTCCTACCGTGCCGACGGCGGGGCCGGCCTGGCCTTCGACCTGCGTCCGGCGACCAGCCGCAATATCGAGGCGGGCCTGAAATGGCGCCGTGCCGGCGGCGGCCTGCTGGAAACGGCGCTGTTCCGCGCCGATACCGACGACGAACTGGCGGTCGCGAGCAATATCGGCGGCCGCAGCAGTTTCAGCAATGTCGGTCGCGCCCGGCGCGAAGGGATGGAGGCCGCATGGTCGCAGTCGTTGGGCAGCGAATGGGACCTGCGGCTGGCCGCCACATGGCTCGACGCCACGTTCCGCGACGGCTTCCTGGCCTGCACCGGCGCCGGCTGTACTGTGCCGGCGACCGTGGTTCCCGCCGGCACGCCCATTCCCGGTATCGCCCGGCAGCAGGCCTTCGCGCGACTGGCCTGGACCGGCGGCAGCTGGAACGCCGCCGTCGAGGGCATGGCCGCGAGCGACGTCCGGGTCAGTGACACCAGCAGCGAAAAGGCCGCCGGACACGGACTGCTGAACCTGGAAGTCTCCCGGCGCTGGCACCTGGGTCAGGGACAGTGGCGCGCCTTCCTGCGCCTGGACAACGCCTTCGACCGCGCGTACGTCGGCTCGGTCATCGTCAATGAAGGCAATGGCCGCTACTTCGAGCCCGGTGCCGGCCGCACCTGGCTGGCCGGGCTGCAATGGAACTGGCAGCGCTGAGGGCGCCGGCCGCGCCTGCGGGCCGGCGGTTACAATGCCGGCCCTGTCATCCAGTGCGGATCCCACCATGCAACTGAATACCGTCAAGGCCGTCATCACCGGCGGCGCCTCCGGGCTCGGCAACGCCGTCGCCCGCCATCTCGTCGCACACGGCGCGCAGGTCAGCCTGCTTGACGTCCAGGCCGACAAGGGCGAAGCCGCGGCCACCGAGCTGGGCGCGAACGCGCGCTTCTTCCAGGCCGATGTCACCAGCGAGAGCGGCGTCATCGACATCATCGCGCAGGCGCAGGCCGCGATGGGCGGTCTGAACGCCGTCATCAACTGCGCCGGCATCCTCGGCGCCGGCCGTGTCCTCGGCAGGGAAGCCCCGATGCCGCTGGACATGTTCGCGCGCACCATCAGCGTGAACCTGGTCGGCAGCTTCAACGTCGCCAAGGCGGCGGCGAACCTGATGCAGCACAACGAGGCCGGCGACGACGGCGAACGCGGCGTGATCGTCAACACCGCTTCCGTCGCCGCCTTCGACGGCCAGATCGGCCAGGCCGCGTATTCGGCGTCCAAGGGCGGCGTCGTCGGCATGACGCTGCCGATGGCGCGCGAACTGGCCCGCTTCGGCATCCGCGTGATGACCATTGCGCCGGGCATCTTCTGGACGCCGATGGTCGACGGCATGCCGCCGCAGGTGCAGGAATCGCTGGGCGCATCCATTCCCTTCCCGTCCCGCCTGGGCCGGCCGGAGGAATTTGCGGATACCGTGGCCTTCATCCTCGTCAACCGCTACCTCAACGGCGAAACCATCCGCCTCGACGGCGCCGTGCGCCTCGCCCCCAAGTAACCGACATTGTCCAAAAGGTTGATTCCGACATGAAAGCGAACGAGATCAGGCGCGGCAACGTCGTCGAGCACGAAGGCCGGACGTGGCAGATCCGGGATATCGAGAAGAGCGTGCCGACCGCGCGCGGCGGCAACACCACGTACCGCTTCACCATGTACAGCGTGCCGGGCGGCCAGAAGCTGGACCTCAGCCTGCGCGCCGACGACGACCTGCGTGAAGTGGAGCTGGCACGCCGGCAGGCCACCTTTTCCTACAAGGACGAGGACGGCTACGTGTTCATGGATGACGACGACTTCAGCCAGTACCTCCTGGGTGCCGACGTGCTGGGCGACGCCGTCGACTACATCACCGACGGACTGGCCGGCTGCTACGTGCAGCTGATCGAAGGCGATCCGGTCGGCCTGCAGCTGCCGCCGAACGTGACGCTGGAAGTCGTCGACACGGCGCCGGAGCTCAAGGGTGGCACGGCGACCAAGCGACCGAAGCCGGCCAGACTGTCGACCGGTCTGGAAATCATGGTGCCGGAGTACATCGCCAACGGCGAGAAGATCCTGGTGAGCACCAGCACCGGCGAATTTGCCGGTCGCGCCTGACCAGGGCGGATCGACGCGCGGGCCCGGATGCGTGCCCGTGCGTCAGTGCGAGGGCGCGGCACTGAAGCGTCCCCTTCGACGCCGGATCGGTGGTATCCACCGGCTTTCCGGACACTGGAATCGGATTCAGCGTGCCGGAGCCGCCCCAGCGTCGGCGCGGTAAGGCGTCGGGTCGGGCACGCCGGCTTCGGCGAAGCCCTGCGCACGCAGGCGGCAGGCGTCGCAGCGACCACACGCAAGGCCCTGCTCGTCCGCCTGGTAGCAGGACACGGTCTGCGCGAAGTCGACCCCCAGGCGCACGCCTTCGCGGACGATCTCGTCCTTGCCCAGGTGCATCAGCGGCGCATGGACCCGCAGCTGGTGCCCTTCGACGCCGGCCCGCGTGGCGACATTCGCCAGGCGCTCGAAGGCTTCCACGAAGGCCGGGCGGCAGTCCGGATAGCCCGAATAGTCCACCGCGTTCACGCCGACGAACAGGTCATCGGCGCCGATCACCTCGGCATAGCCCAGCGCCAGCGACAGGAACACGGTGTTGCGCGCCGGCACGTAGGTGACCGGAATGCCTTCGCTCGGCGATTCGGGCACGGCGATATCCGCGGTCAACGCCGATCCACCGATCGCGCGCAGGTCGAGGTTGAGCACCTTGTGTTCGGCAACGCCGAGGTCTGCCGCCACCCGCCGCGCCGCCGCCAGCTCGACGGCATGCCGCTGCCCGTAGAGGATGCTGAGGGCGTGGACGGCAAAGCCCATTTCGCGGGCGATCGCCACGACGACAGCGGAATCCATGCCGCCCGAGAGCAGGACGACGGCTTTGCGTTGGCGGGAATCGTTCATTGCCGGAAAAAATCTTGGAGGGGTTTCGCTTTCACGGGTCGCGGGCGCTGTTCGGCCAGCCACGGAGGAAAAAGGACTTCAACGTCCCTTGGCGTCGCCCCAGAGCAGTTTGTGCAGCTGCATCTGGAAACGCACCGGAAGCCGGTCGGCAAGGATCCACTCGGCCAGCGCCGCCGGTGCCAGTTGTCCCTGTACCGGCGAGAACAGCACCTGGCAGCGCTCCGCCAGCGCCTGTGCACGCAGGCAGTCCACGGCCCAGTCGTAGTCGTCGCGGTTGGCGAGCACGAACTTCACCTGGTCATGCGGCAGCAGGTGTTCGACGTTCGCCCAGAGATTGCGTGACTGTTCACCGGAGGCCGGCGCCTTGAAGTCCACGACTTTCCGCACGCGCGGATCGACCGCGGCGACATCGAGGGCGCCGGAGGTTTCCAGCGATACCTCGTAGCCGGCATCGCACAACCGTTGCAGCAGCAAGAGGCAGCGCTTCTGAGCCAGCGGTTCACCGCCGGTCACGCAGACATGGCGGGCGTCGTAGCTGGCGACCTCGGCAAGGATTCCATCGAGGTCGCGCCACTCGCCGCCGTGGAAACTGTAGGTCGTGTCGCACCAGGTGCAGCGCAGCGGGCAACCGGTCAGGCGCACAAAGACCGTGCGCCAGCCGACGGCATCGGCCTCGCCCTGCAGCGAGTGGAAGATTTCGGTGATGCGCAGCCGCTCCGCGGAGCGGCCCTCGACGGCCGCGTCCATGGAGCCGGGCCTCAGGGATTCTCGAGCGCCAGTGCGCGCAGCCGGCTTTCCGCCAGGCGGGCGACCGTGGTGCCCGAATAGCGGTTGACGACGTTCTGCAGGGCCTGCTGGGCGCTGGCGTACTGGCCCAGCTCGTACAGGCAGTAGCCGATCTTAAGTTCCGCATCGGCCGCCTTGTCGCCATCGGGATAGCGTTCGGTCATGGCGCGGAAGGTCTGCAGCGCGGTCTCGTAGTTCTGGGTCACGTAGTACGACTCGCCGAGCCAGTACTGGGCGTTGTCGGCCAGGTCGTGGTCGGGATGGTTGCGCAGGAACTGCCCGAACAGTCTCGACGATTCGTCGTAGCGGCCCTGCTTCAGGGCATCGAACGCGGCCTGGTATTCCACCTGCGGGTCGACACCGGGCGGTGCACTCGCGATCGGCGCGATGGGTGCGGGTTCGCCCGAGGGCGCCAGCGGTTCACCGGTGTACGGATCGACCGGGACGGCCGACTCCATCTGCAACTGGTTGGGATCGGCAGGCGCGGCAGGCATCGTCGGGATGCGCGTCGGCATCGCGGCGCCGCCTTCCGGCAACCCATTGCCGTCGTCGCCGTTGCCGGCGCGGCGCTGGATCCGCTCGTAGAGGTCGCTGTACTGGTCAGCCTGGCGCTGCTTCAGTTCGTCGATCTCGAAACGCTGCTGTTCGATCAGGTTGCGCAGCGCCTGCAGTTCCGTCTGCAGGTCCTGGATGCGGTTGAGCATTTCCAGGTTGCCGTTGGCCGACGGCGCCGGCTGGGTTTGCTGCGACTGTTCCAGGCGCGCGACGCGCTCGGCCAGACTGAGCCGGCCATCCTGCGCCGGAACGGAGCCAGCGGTGGCGACCATGAAGGTCGCCACCACGGCGGCGGTCAGGGAGCGCCGGCTCGTCATCACTTGACGTTGTAGACGATCTCGACGCGACGGTTCTGCTGCCAGCAGGACTCGTCGGAGCTGGTGCAGGTCGGACGCTCTTCGCCGTAGCTGACGACGGTCAGCTGGCTGCTGGAAGCGCCGGAAGCGGTCAGCGCGTCACGGACGCCATTGCCACGACGCTCGCCCAGGCCGAGGTTGTACTCGCGGCTGCCGCGCTCGTCGGCGTGGCCTTCCAGGGTCACGCGGGCGTTCGGGCGGTTGCTCAGGTAACGGGCGTGGCAGGCCAGGATCTCGGCGCCTTCCGAACGGACGTCGGAACGGTCCAGATCGAAGTAGACGACGCGCTGACGCAGGCACGGAATGCGGTCGAGGGAAGCCGGGTCGGCCCACTCGTCGACAACCGGAGAGGAATCGACCGGCGCCTGGGTGACCGGCGTATCGTCGACGACTTCTTCGCGCACGGTCTTCTTCTTGCAGGCGACCAGGCCAAAGGCCAGCATGATGGCCAGGCTGATACGGATAACGGCGTTCATTGCGATATTCCCCAGTAGCTGTTAGATGTTGTTGGGCAAGGGTAGGCTCGGGTGCAACACTCAGCGCTGACGGTAGGGCGACCAGGCAGGCTCCCGGACGTCGCCGTCAGCCAGCACCAGCCGCTGACGGACCCTGGCATCGGCGGAGACCGAGTACAGGACCCCGCGTCCGCCTTCGCGTGACGCGTAGATCAGCATGCTGGCGTTTGGCGCGAAGCTCGGGGACTCGTCCATGCGACCG
Organism: Pseudofulvimonas gallinarii; assembly: GCF_004343305.1. Lineage (GTDB taxonomy): Bacteria > Pseudomonadota > Gammaproteobacteria > Xanthomonadales > UBA2363 > Pseudofulvimonas > Pseudofulvimonas gallinarii. Next base: position 163,278 of record NZ_SMAF01000002.1, read on the forward strand.
GGCGAGATGAACCGGTACTGGGCCATCCCCGAGGATCGATCCAAAACCGCTATACGATACACGTTACCGCTGCCCTGCACCATGCCGAAGCGCTGGCCGTCGAAGGCGACGGTGACTCTCGCGTTGTATTCGCCCTGCGCCGTCAGGCGCTGGGGTTCTCCGCCGCTGGCGGACACCTGGTAGATCTGCGGCTTGCCGGCGCGGTCGGAGGTGAACACCAGCGTGCGGCCGTCCGGCAACCACTGTGGCTCGGTGTCGATCGACCAGTGGCGGGTGACCTGGCTGACCTGGCGGCTGGCCAGGTCGATGACGTGGATTTCCGGGTTGCCGGTCTTCGACAGCGACACCGCCAGCTTGCTGCCGTCCGGCGAGAACGCCGGTGCGCCGTTGATGCCGGGCGCGGCGGACACCACCTCGCGGCTGCCGGTGGCCAGTTCCTGGATGTAGATGGCCGAGTTGCCGCGCTCGAAGGACACGTAGGCCAGGCGACGGCCATCCGGGGACCAGGTCGGCGACATCAGCGGCTCGCGCGAACGCACGACCAGCTGCGGGCCGTAGCCGTCGGAATCGGCGACCATCAGCGCGTATTCGGTGTTGGCACCCAGGCCCTTGGCCGTGATGTAGGCGATTCGGGTGAAGAAGGCGCCGCGGATGTTGAAGATCTTTTCGTAGACGAGGTCGGCGATCTGGTGCGCGACGCCGCGCAACTCGCTTTCGCGGCCGGTGATCGAGCCGGCGAGGATCTGCTGTTCCTTGGCGACGTCGAAGGCTTCGTATTCGACGCGGAATACGCCGCCACCGGCGTCGCCGACGCGACCGATCACCAGGTAGTCCTGCTTGAGCAGGCGCCAGGTGCCGTACTTCACCTCGTTGCCGCGGACGGGGAACTCCACCACATCACCGCGGGCAAGGCTGTTGATCTGGCCGCTGCGGTTGAAGTCCGCGGCGATCACCTGGGCGATGTCGACGCTGGGCGGCAACCCGGCGCCTTCGTGCGCGAAAGGCACCACTGCGACGGGAACGGCACCGACGTTGGCGCCACTGATGGTGAGCCGCAAGGGCTCTTCGGCGAAGGCCTTGCCGGCCAGAACGGCCAGGCTCAGCAACAGGACTGTCAGCAGGCGCTTGGTCATTGCGAAGTGCACTCGGGAAGTTCCTTGGGGTGGCAGAACGTGATTATAAGATCGCTGCGGAACACCGATTCGAAGCCCTGGAACGGCAGCGGCTGCGCGTTCAAGGCGGCGTTCTCCAGTCGCCGGCGCTGCGCCGGATCGGCGTTGCACGGATTGGTGACGGAGACGTTCAACACTCTGCCGCCACGTACCTGAACGATGTGCAACGTACATACGATGTTGCCGGTATTGTCCGGCTCCCGCCATTGCTCGTGGACCCTGCGGGTGATGGCGGCGCCGTACTGCGCCAGCAGGCTGTCGTCCTGTCCGCCGCTGCCGGCCTGGGCCTGTTCGGCTTCGCGCTGCGCCTGCGCCGCCGCTTCGCGCTCGGCCGCCTCGCGGGCCTCCCGTTCGGCCTTTTCCGCCGCCTCGCGCTCGCGGCGCTGCTGCTCCTCGCGGCGTTTCTGTTCCTCCTCGCGGCGCTTCTGCTCCTCTTCGAGCAGGACCTGCTCGGCGCGGCGGCGTTTTTCCTCCTGCTCGCGCGCCTCCTGCTCGGCACGCAGCTGGGCGTCGCGATCGATGCGCTGCTGCTCGACATTGTCACGGGCGCTCTGGTCCGTCGCCGGCGGCTGTGGCGGTTGCGGGCGTGGCCGCGCAGGTTCGGTCCTGGCGGGCGTCGGCCGTGGCGGCGCCGGACGCAGCGCGCCGAGGTCGACGAACACGGCCTCGATCGGGCTGCCGGCCGCCCTCACGACCTGGCCGGTCTGCCACCAGAACATGCCGCCCAGCGCCAGCGCGATGCACAGCGCGTGCACCAGCACCGCATAGATGACGGCCTTGACCTTGTCGGCGGTCGTCTCCATCCGTTCCTCAGCGCGGCGCGGCGGCGGATTCTGCCGGCTGGCTCATCAGGCCGACCTTGGGCACCTCGGCCTGCTGCAGCAGCACCAGCGCCTGGTAAACCTGGCCGTAGTCGACGCGGCCGTCGCCCCCGACCAGCACCGGCACGTCGGGATTGTTGCGCACGAATGCGGCGACCTTGGTCACCAGCGTTTCCGGATCGATGCTTTCGCGCGGATCCTTGCCCAGCGTCAGGAACAGTTGTCCCTCTTGGTCCACGGTCACCAGCACCGGCTCGGCATCGACGTTCAATGAACGCGCGTTGGATTTCGGCAGCTCGATGTCGACGCCGAGATTGAGCATCGGCGCGGTGATCATGAAGATGATGAGCAGCACGAGCGTCACGTCGATGTACGGCACGACATTGATCTCGGCCTTGAGGGCACGGCGTTTGCGGCGACTGGCCATGGCGTCCGGTCCCCCGCTCAGCCGACGTCGGCGCTGTGGGCCTGGCGCTGCAACAGCGTCGAGAACTCGTCCTGGAAGGTCTCGTAGCGGTTGTTGATGCGCTCGACCTTGTTCTGGTAGCGGTTGTAGGCGATGACCGCCGGGATCGCCGCGAACAGGCCCATCGCCGTCGCGATCAGCGCCTCGGTGATGCCGGGCGCGACCATGGCGATGGTCGCCTCGCGCACATTGGCCAGGCCGTGGAAGGCGATCATGATGCCCCACACGGTGCCGAACAGGCCGACGTAGGGGCTGGCCGAACCGACCGTCGCGAGCATTTCCAGGTTCTGCTCGAGGCGATCGACCTCGCGGATCACCGCGGCGCGCATGGCGTGCTGGGCACCTTCGACCGTCGTGCGCGGATCGGCGAACTTGCGCTGGCGCTGGCGGGCGAACTCGCGGAAGCCGGCCTCGAAGATGCCGGCCATGCCGACCGGGTCGCCACTGTGGCTGACTTCCTTGAACAGGGTCGCCATCTCGGTGCCGGACCAGAAGCGCTGCTCGAAGGCCTCGGCTTCGTCCAGCGCGCGGTTCAGCACCGTGCGCTTGCGGAAGATCACGAACCAGGAGGCGATCGAAGCCGCCAGCAGCAGGCCCATGACGATCTTGACCGGGATGCTGGCACCGACGATCAGCTCCAGCAGGTTCAGTTCATTGCTCATGCGGTGAGGCTCTCAAGCAGGGCATCGGGAATGGGAACGGGTCGGAAGTCCGGAACGCGAACGCTGGCCACGCGCACCTGGGCGCTGCTCAGGACGACACCGTCGCCGGCGCGCACGATGCGCTGGTCCACGCGCATGCTCGCGCCGCGCATCTGGCGCACGGACAGTTGCACTTCAAGCAGGTCGTCCAGCCGCGCCGGCGCGATCCATTCGACGGACATCGAGCGCACCGCAAAGGCGACGCCCTGGCCGGACATCAACACCTGCTGCGACCAGCCACGCGCGCGCAGCCATTCGGTCCGGCAGCGCTCGTAGTAACGCAGGTAGCCGGCATGATAGACCACGCCGCCGGTATCGGTGTCCTCGAAATACACTCGTACCGGCCAGGTGAAGCTGGGCTGTTCGCTCATCGCGTCGATCGGTCCTGGTTGGGGCCGGCAGGCCAGCAGTCGGGTGCCGGCGCGCTCAAGGCACGTCCGGCTGGTCGGAGCCGGCTGAAAATAGATCGCCTTCGCTTAAGCCGGGCTGACGCGGCGGCACTTTCAGGCCGAGGTGGCGCCATGCCTTCGAGGTCGCCATGCGGCCGCGCGCCGTGCGGATCAGGAAACCCTGCTGGATCAGGTAGGGCTCGACCACGTCTTCCAGCGTGCCGCGCTCCTCGCTGAGGGCCGCCGCCAGCGATTCGATGCCGACCGGCCCGCCGTCGAAACTGTCGATGATGGTCGACAGCAACCGCCGGTCGAGCGGATCGAATCCCTCGCCATCGACTTCCAGCACGCCCATCGCGGCGCGGGCGGCGGCGGCGTCGATGCGGCCGTCGTGGCGCACCTCGGCAAAATCGCGGACGCGGCGCAGCAGGCGGTTGGCGATGCGCGGCGTGCCACGCGAGCGCCGGGCGATCTCGGCCGCGCCTTCGCGCTCGCAGTCGATGCCGAGGATGCCGGCCGAGCGCACCACGATCTCGGTGAGTTCATCCGGCGTGTAGTAGGCCAGGCGCTCGACGATGCCGAAGCGGTCGCGCAGCGGATTGGTGAGCATGCCGGCGCGCGTGGTGGCGCCGATCAGCGTGAATCGCGGCAGGTCCAGCTTGATCGAACGGGCCGCCGGGCCCTCGCCGATCATGATGTCGATCTGGAAATCCTCCATCGCCGGATAGAGCACTTCCTCGACGACCGGCGACAGGCGATGGATCTCGTCCACGAACAGGACGTCACCTTCCTGCAGGTTGGTCAGCAGCGCGGCAAGGTCGCCCGCGCGCTCGATCACCGGACCCGAGGTGGAGCGGATGCTCACGCCCATCTCGTTGGCGATGACATGGCTGAGCGTGGTCTTGCCCAGGCCGGGGGGTCCGAAGATCAGCACATGGTCCAGCGCCTGGCCGCGGCGGCGCGCAGCCTCGATGTAGACGCCGAGCTTCTCGCGCACGGGCACCTGGCCGAGGTAGTCGGCCAGTTTCTTCGGGCGGATCGAAGACTCGATGCGCTCGTCTTCGCTGCTGCCCTGCGGGGCGATCAGGCGGTCGCTCATGACACCGGGCAGCTCATGCGCAGCGACGCCCGCGTCGACGGGCGACGCAGGAGCGACGGGCGGCGCGGGGAAATCTGGACGCAACGGTCCAGCAAGGGGCGAGCGGTTTCGGACATGCACGTATTGTGACCGATCGGCGGGCTGTCCGTTCAGGCCGGTGAGACCGGCCGGCTCGCGCCGCACCGCCCCGTTTCCCGCCCTGCCGCGCTGTCATGCGCACGGGGCTCGGGCCCGCGGGCGGCGATGCACCGCTTCCGGTTCCCGGCTGGCCACGCCATCGGAAGCCGCACGCCGATGACGGGTTCGCCAATTTGTCGGGTTCGACGCGACTTCCCCGTATCCGGAATGTGGGCGCAACGGGCGCCGCTCACGCCACCCATCGCCCGGACGCACAGGAGTTTCGCCATGACCACCTCTTCAGCACGACATGCCGGCATGCAGGCGCCGGACGGATCAATGTCGCGATCGCGGCCGGCAAAGCGGTGCCGTGCCCTGGCCGCCTTTGCCTTTGCCGCCCTGGTTGTTGCCGGCAGCACGCTGGCGCAGTCCCCGGAGCGCCAACGGGCGCCGGGCGATCGCGTCGAGGCGCCTGCGCTGGCAGAACATGTCGAAGGACTGGCGCTCCACCAGTTCGACGCCCTCGCCAGCCTCAGTGACAGCGACCTGGATTTCGTGGAGGCGTCCCTCAAGGAGGGGCCTTCGCCGAGCAACACCGGGCCCAACACCTATCGCACGGATCCCCGCTGGGGCGCGAACGGTGTCGCCGAAGACCGTTTCGCCGGAGCCAATGAAGGCCGATACAGTGGACGGGCCGTTGCGCAGCTGAGCACGGGACAGATCGTGGTCGCCGCGCTCAATGACTGGCCGAGTGTCGGCACCCAGCTGGGCCTGGTCAAACTCAACGGTCGCGGGCAGCGCCAGGTCTGGACCGCTGCCGGCGGCTACGGCCACTACGGCGACCAGTACATCCGCTATCCGAACTCGACGACCGAGCAGCCGCAGATCTATTCGGTCGACGACATGAAGATCGGTCCGAACGACGGGATCTACGTGCTGGTGACGCGCGAATTCATTGAGTCGGGACAGACACGATTCGCACCGGCGATCCTGTTTTTCCGGCCCAATGGCAGCTTTGGTGGCTGGTGGACATTCACGCCCGACGGACAACGCGACAACGACGGCGTCGCCATGGACATCCGTGGCGACCGGATGGTTGTCGTCGGACGCCGTGCCGATCCCGCCATGGTCAACGGCGGCTTCTGGACCATGCGCCTGACCATCGATTCCAACGGATCGCTGACGCTGGTGCCCGGTTCGATCACGGTGTTTTCGACACCCGGTGGCTATGGCGAATCCAAACCGGGTGGGGTCGCCTTCCGCCGTTCCACGATACTGCTGCCGCCAGTCGGCGAGGTAGGTTTCTATGTCGCGTTCACCGCCCGCACACCCGCCAGCGCCCCTTACTACACGAGCTGCCTGACACGGATCACTTCCGGCAACCAGATCGATACCGGCTATGGCAGTGGTGGCGTGAGTTGCCATTCCATCAACGGCCTGTTCGGACAGAGCGACGAAGTCATCGACCTGGAAAGCGTCGGTTTCCTCTCCGGCACAAACTATATCGAGGACGTTTTCATGCTCACCCGGGAAACGCGGCTGTACAAGGACGGCTTCGGCATCCTCAAGCTGCGTGACGGCGTGCCGAACCCGACCTTCGGCCCGAGCGGCGGCAATACCTACGGCGGCTGCACGGCGGCCACTAACGGCGTTGGCGAAGGCTGCATGCCCAACCTCGTCCCGTTCGCGGCGCGGACGCACGAACCGCTCGCCCTTGCGCTGGGTGCAAATACGCTGGGCGTGGTCGGCGTCTCCGTCGGCCCCGGCGACCCGATGGTCCTGGGCAGCGGCACGCATTCGTGGTTCGCACAGATCAATGCGACCAACGGCACGCTCAACCACCTGCGCCGCGTGCAGCCTTCGGCGTTCGCCTCGCCACACCAGCTGTGGGGCGTAGTCCACGTCGGCTCGAACCGCTACGTCGCCACCGGCGAGACGCGGATCGACGGTGTCGGCAACGCCGCTTCGCGCACGATGTTCACGACCCGGCTGGCGGCCACCAGCGACATCATCTACTTTGACGGCTTCCAGGACTGACAGCCTGACCCGTCAGCGGCCGGCCATTTCGCCGGCCGCTGCGTTTCCGGGCACTCGCCACAAGGGTCAGGGCGCGGTGTCGCCTCAGGTCTTGAGCGCGGCTTTCAGCGCCTTGCGGATGATCGCCTCGGCGTCGTCGCCCTCTTCGACGGCCTGGCGCACCATCCTCAGGGCATCCGCCGGCTTGTAACCCAACGCCTGCAGCGCCGAGGCGGCTTCCGACTCCGGATCCATGGGCACCGCCACGCCCTTGGGCAGGGCGACTCCGCTACCGCTGCCGAGGTCAGAGACCTTGTCCCGCAGTTCAACCAGAATGCGTTCGGCGGTCTTCTTGCCGATGCCCGGCACGCGCGTCAGCGCCGCGGTATCACCCGCCTGCACCAGCGCAGCGAAGGCATCGACGGTTACGCCCGAGAGCACGCTGAGCGCGGTTTTCGCGCCAACGCCAGACACCTTGATGAGCACGCGGAACAGCGCGCGTTCGGCTTCGCGATGGAAGCCGTACAGCGCCACCGCGTCTTCCTTCACCGCGTAGTGGGTGACCAGCGTGGTCTCGCGCCCGACCTCCGGCAGCTCGTAGAACGTAGACATCGGACATTCCAGCTCATAGCCGACACCGTTGACGTCGAGCAGCAGCCAGGGCGGGTGCTTGTACAGCAGCTTTCCGTGCAGACGGCCGATCATGTCGATTCCAGGTCCATTCGTAGCGGTCGGGCCGCGGTGGTTGTCATCCGCGCATTTTCCCTCGCCCCAGTGTAGGCGATGCCGTGCAGCGCCAGACAGTCGTCGCGTTGGACAGCGGCGCAGCCGCCATCAGCGGCGACGGCGCCAGGAGGCGCGCGAGACGCCGGCCCGGCCCAGCGTCGATCGCGTATGCGCGTGCGTGAGCGCGATGGCCAGCGCGTCGGCGGCATCCGCCTGGATGCGCCCGGCCAGGCCCAGCAGGACGCCGACCATGTGCTGGATCTGCGCCTTCTCCGCCGCGCCGCGACCGACCACGGCCTGCTTCACTTCCCTGGCGGCGTATTCGTGGATGCCGTGCCCGTGCTGGACGACCGCGCAGATCGCCGCGCCGCGCGCCTGGCCAAGCTTGAGCACCGAATCGGCGTTGTTGCGCGCGGCGAACACGCGTTCGATGGCGACCTCGTCGGGTCGCCACTGTTCGATCAGGGCGCCGAGGTCGTCGAAGATCTGCTTCAGGCGCAGCGCGAAGCTCTCGTTGTCGAGCAGCACCAGCGTCTGGTGGTGGACATGGACGCTGCGGCCGGCGGGATCGACATCGACGATGCCGACGCCGGTGCGCTGGCTGCCCGGATCGATGCCCATGATGCGCGTGGTCGCCGTGGCGGCGCGCGCATCGCGGCCGGGAATGGTCGCCGGAGTCATCATCGCCGCCCTGTCCGCGCCGCTGTGGCGGGCTTCACCGGGGCGCCGTCATGGATCGCGGCGGCAGGTTCCAGGCGGCCCGACCGCGACAGGGCGACAGGCGGATTTCCGGCAGGCGAGCAGGCGGTCACCCGCCTGCCCTGGAACCGTGGCCGCATCCGCAGGGACGGATCACGACCCGCATCCGGCTCAGACGTAGGCATCCGCCGGCAGGTCGGCGTTGGAGTAGACGTTCTGGACGTCGTCCAGCGATTCGAGGCGATCCAGCATCTTCGCCACCGCCTGCGCGGTTTCACCTTCGACGGCGACATCATTGTCGGCGCGGAAAGTCACTTCCGCCTCGTCCGGCCCCAGGCCGGCGGCGATCATCGCGTCGCGTACGCGCTCGAAGGTTTCCGGCTGCGTCAGCACTTCGATGGAGCCGTCCTCCGGGAACACTACGACGTCATCGGCGCCGGCTTCCAGCGCCGCTTCCATCACCGCGTCCTCGGACGTGCCCGGTGCGAACGAGAGCACGCCCAGCTTGCGGAACATGAAGGCCACCGAGCCGTCGGTGCCGAGGTTGCCGCCGTGCTTGGAAAACGCATGGCGCACGTCGGCAACGGTGCGGTTGCGGTTGTCGGTCAGGCAGTCGACGATCACCGCGACGCCGCCGGGCGCGTAGCCTTCGAAGCGCGCTTCCTCGTAGCTCACGCCCTCCAGCTCGCCGGTCGCCTTCTTGATCGCGCGCTCGATGTTCTCCTTCGGCATCGACGCCGCGACGGCCTTGTCGACCGCCAGGCGCAGGCGCGGATTCATCGCCGGATCGCCGCCGCCGGTACGCGCGGCGACATGGATTTCACGGACGAGCTTGGTGAACTGCGCACCGCGCAGGGCGTCCTGCTTGCCCTTGCGATGCTGGATGTTGGCCCACTTTGAATGACCTGCCATAAGAGTCTGAACCCCGGATCCGGTGGAAACTGAACCCGAGGATTTTAGAACATCGGCACGCCTCCGACGCGCCCGCCGGGCTCAGGCCGCGACATGGGCGTCCGCAGGCGCGCGGAACCGGCCCGTCCGCAGGAACCCGACGACCCTGAGCGCGACCTCGTCGGATACCAGCAGACCGATGTGCGAGGTACTGACGACATCATGGTCGGCCAGGCCTTCCATCCGCGTTTCGGTGACGGCCACCGTGCCGTCGTGCGGCCGCTCCAGGCCCGGCACCAGCGCGCCCAGGCCAAACGGCAGGCTTCCCGCGACCTGCCCGACCTCGACAGCCGCCGGAAGCGCGGAAATGCCCGCGCACAGCCGCTCGCGCGCCTGCCCCAGCGTCCAGCGCAGCGGCAGCAGCCCGGCCAGCACGCGCGCCACCGCACTGCCACGCAGGGGCGTGCCCAGGCAGACCACACGGCCCAGCCCAAGGCGATCACCGAGGCCCTGCGAGGCCAGCTCCAGCGCCAGCAGGCCGCCCAGGCTGTGTCCGACCAGGTGCACGCGGGCGCCATCGGGCAGGCCGTCCAGGTAGTGGCGCACCCGTGCGACGCCTTCTTCGGGACTGCGCGTGACACTGGCGTAGTCATAGCAGGACACCTCGTAGCCGGCGCCGCGCAGGCGACGCGCCAGCAGGCCCAGAGTGAAACCCCGCATCCATATGCCGTGCAACAGGACGACGTGTTCTTGCATCCAGGCAGTGTATCGGCCGCGCTGCAAGAATGCCCCCTGCCGGTTCGTCATGGTGTCAGCAACACAGGAGACCACCGTGCCGCCCTTCCCCGCCGCAAGTCTCGAGGCGACCATGACCCCATCGCGCAGCGCCGTAAACGTCGGCGAGCTGGCCCGGCAGTTCGGCCGCCAGGTGTTCCACGCCGCGTGGCGGGTGCTGGGAGACAACGCCCTCGCCGAAGACGTGCAACAGGACGTTTTCGTCCGCCTGCTCGAAGCCCGCGATCTCAATGGCGTAGCGTCGTGGCCGGCCTGGCTCAACGCGATGGCGACGCGACTGGCCATCGACCGGCTGCGCAGGCAACGGCGCGGGTGGCAGATCCTGCCGCTGTGGCGGGACAGCGTGCCAGCGCATGCGCCCTCGGCCGAACAGCACGCCGATCAGCACGAACGCGCCGCCCGCCTGCGCGCCGCGCTGGCCTCGCTCAATCCGAAGCAGGCTCAGTGCTTCGCGCTCCGCCACCTGCAGGGTCTCGGCATTCCCGAAATCGCCGCATTGCTGTCGATCAGTGAAAACCTCGTCAGCGTGAACCTGCATCGCGCCACCCGCTCGCTCACCGCACGCCTGGGCGACACCCGCAGTCCTGGAGACCGGTCATGACCACGTTCCGAACCCAGCCCCTGGATCCCCGAGTCGCCAGCCATGTCGAAGCGACGCGCTCCTCCGGGCCCGACCCGCATGCGGTGGAAGCTGCACAGCTGCGGCTGCAACAATGTCTGGCGCGCGGAAACACCGCCGAACGTCCCGGCAGGCCTCGCCGCGGCGGCTGGCTCGTCCTCGCCGCCACCGCCTCGATCGCGGTGGTCTTCACCTTGATGCCCTTGCTGCTCGGTGAGCGCGGGGGTCTCGCGTTCGCCGACGTGCAAAGGCATTTCCAGCAGTTCCGCACGCTGTCGATGCGCGTGGAACACAGCGGCCTCGGCAAGTTGCTGCCCGCCGTCGACGTGGTGATGAACGGGCACGGACAGGTGCGTACCGACATCGCCGGCTCACTGACCGTGGTGGTCGACCCGGGCGCCGGCCAGGTGCTGATGCTGCTGCATGACCGCCGCAGCGCCATGCGCTTCCCCATTGGCGTGGAAGGACTCGTTCCCGCACGCGAAGCACTGAAGTGGATCGAAGAGCTGCGCCACTTCAAGGGCACCGCGACCGCGTTCACCGAAACGCGCCAGATCGACGGCCAGGCCGCACGCGGCTGGTCGCTGGCCATCGGCGACGCACGGCTGGAACTGTGGGCCGACGAAAGCGGCCTGCCACTGGCGCTGACCATCGGCGAAGGTGGGCAATCGGTGCTAGACCTGCAGTTCCGCTTCCGCTTCGACGAACCGGTCGCCGCCGACACCTTTTCAACAGACGTGCCAGCCGGTTACACGCTGGGACTGGGCGGCTGACGTGAGAACCCGCGCTCGCAAGGGTGACCGTCGCGCACTGGGCATGATCCGGTTGCGGATCAGCCTCGCCGCGGCCAAGGGCCTGGTGCTGCTCGCGCTGTCGGCGCTGGATCCTTCATCGCCAGCGACTCCAGCGGTGGCGGTCAACGAAGGCGCTGCACAGTAACGCACGCTGACCACCGGGACCGGGATGGCCGTTACGCCCCTTTCGACCCGTCGCTGGTCGAAGACATTGCCCGGAATGGCCGTCCCAGTCCCTGCCCTGCCTTGATACGGGCCGGATCGGCCTCCTGATCCGCGCCATTCAGAGCCGGGCCCACATGGTGCTGTTTCGCTGCCCGCAACAATCGCGCTGCGGACCGCGCCTTTACCTGCAACGCTGGCCGTGGCGAGGGCGGATGCACGGGTCGAATCGGTACAGGCAGCGATCGCGACCATAGACGTCGACGCCAGCCGCCCCTGCCGTTCGCGGGCGCCCTTCCCGGTTCAATGCGGCACGCGGTGCTCGCATCGCTCCATCGCCGCATGGACCACTTCGCCTGCGAGCTGCATTGCCGCCTCGGGAACCATACCAGCTCGAGCGCTGGAATCACCCGATCGGCACCCGCGAACAGCGATGACCGGAACCGTCGGTGCCTACTGGAAGCCGCTCGCGAAGATCCGGTCGCCCAGGGATTGCACCGCACCCAGGTCGGGACTGGCACCGCGCGCTCGTCCGAGGAGATCGTCCGGTGGCATGTGCGTGGCGTCGGCCTGACCGACACCCGCGCCGCTGCCGGCCGGCGTACCCCAGGTCGTCGCCAGCGCAGTAAAGACGTCGGCGATGCGATCATGGCCACCGTTGAACTGCCCCGACCCTTCCTGCCAATAGGGCCGAACGACCGCCGCCGGATCGGGCAGCTGCGGATTGCCGGTCACCGCCTGTGCATCGTTGCCGATGTTGATCAGCTCGGAGGGATGATTGGGCAACGCGGCGCCGTTGTTCCAGTACAGGTTCCGGCTGAGGATGAAGCTCGTCGTTTCACCGGCCGGCGTTGTGCTGAAACGCGTCATGGTTCCGGTCGGATCGCTCCAGATGTTGTTCCGGAACACGATGTTCTGGTTCGCAGGGTTGCTGCCTTCGGTATTCAGGCGCATGGCGAACGCGGTACCGGGCATGTTGCCGCTGATGGTGTTCGCGCGGAACACGACCTCGCGGCAGCCCTTCACGCCAAAGGGAGCGCGGATGTTCACCGCACTGTTGCCCAGGAACAGGTTGTTCTCGACCAGCATGTCGTAGGACTCGTGGTAGGGATGGCCGTCCTCGCCACAGAGCACGAAATTGCTGCCGGGTGATCCCTGCCAGTTGAGGAACACATTGCGCCGGATGCGCGTATTGCGCGCCCCCACGATGCCGTCATCGTTGCCGTTGGAATCCTTGACGACGATGAAGGCCGAGCTGTCCGTGCTGACCGGCCGGCCCGAGGCGGCGAAATCGTTGAAGAACACATTGCCCTCGACCAGCACGTCGTCGATGCTGTTGATGTCGATGTGCTCGTCGGACGCGCCCTGGTTGTAGAACAGGTTTCCGAGTACCCGCACGCGGCGGGCACCATTGTTGATCTTCAGGATGTCGTTGTTCCAGCTGTCGTGGAGGATGTTGTCGGTGATGACGATATCCTCGGCGGGACTGCCGGCGCCCATCGCCTGCACATGCACGACGATCGCCCCCGCACCGCTGCCGCTGTGCGCGATATCGAAGCCCTCGATGCGGATGCCGCTGACGCCGTTGCCGTCGTAGACGGTCAACACGGTGGCGTTGTGTCGCAGCTTCGCACGATACGGCACCTGCGAACGCACCGTCACCGGCGGATCGAAATTGCCACGGATGCGGATGCGACCGTTGTAGGTGCCCGGCGCCACGAGGATCAGTGATCCATCCGGCACACGGCCCAGGGCATACGTAATCGTCGCCCAGGGCTGGCCAGCGCTGCCGCCACCCGGCACGTCGCTGCCCGTCGTCGCCACATGATAAGTCGCCTGCGCCCATGCTGGCGAAGACCATGGCAGCGCCAGTGCGCACACCGCGAAAAGAAGTCGCCCGATCATCGAAGCCCCCTTCGTCCGGCAGAATTCCAGACGCCACAATAGGGCAAAAACGGAGCGGCAACCGCCGCCAGGCCTACGACTTCAGTCGAAGATGCGCTGCGCCTCGCTGGCATCCAGTGCCCGCCAATCGCCGGCAGCGAGCTGCAGCTCATCCAGGCGCAGCCTGCCGATGGCGACGCGCTTCAAGCCCGTGACGGCGTTCCCGGTCGCCGCGAACATTCGCCGCACCTGGTGATAGCGCCCTTCGCTCAGGGACAGGCGCGCATGGCACGGACCCAGCACTTCCAGCGCCGCCGGCGCCAGCGGCGTGGTTTCTCCGTCCAGCAGCAGCGTTCCGGCCGCAAACAGGTCGCCCTCATCGCCACGCAGGTCTTCCGCCAGAAGGACTTCGTATACCTTCTCGATGGCGGACTTCCGCGAAATGATCCGGTGCAGCAGCTTGCCGTCATCGGTGAACAACAATAGTCCGCTGGTGTCGCGATCCAGTCGCCCCACACTCGACAGCACCGGCTGTCGCAAACGGAAGCGCGGCGGAAGCAGGTCATACACCAGCCGTCCGGCATCGCGCGTCGAACAGGTGTAGCCCGTCGGCTTGTTCAGTGCGAGCAGCAACCCCTGCGGCGGATCCAGCGGCTCGCCGTCGATGCGGATACGTTCGTGCGCCACCTGGTCATCGCTGTACAGCACCTCGCCATCGGCATCCGTAATCCGCCCTTCGCGGAACAGGCCCATGACCTGCTTGCGGCTGCCATAGCCCAGGTTGGCGATCAGCTTGACCAGTTTCATGCGTTGCGTTGCTGGGGCGAAGGCATCACCGCGAAGTGTACGCCACGACCAAGATCTGGATCGACATGACTCAGGCGGCAACGAGCTTGACACGCAGCGAACAACACGCGGTAGCCATTGCCGATGGCCTTCAAGCCCAGGGAGACGGCCAGTTGGGTCTTGCCGACCCCGGGTGGTCCGAGCACGATGACATTGTCGCCGTGTTCGATGTAGTGGCAACTGGCCAGTGTGAGGCCCTGCTTGCGGTCGATCGAGGGCTGGTAGTCGAACGATACAGCAACGACTGACAGACCCCACCAAAGTGCGCAAATGCCCGCTCATGGGTCGACAGCAGACTGTCCATCCGCTCGTTCATATAGCCGTCGGCATACCCACGGCGGCTGTAACCCAGGGTCATCTCGAACATGTGAACCCGGGGCCGCCACCTCTCCGTGGCACACCGTCACCTGACCCCAGTCCACCTGCGCCTGCTCGCCCGTCCCCGGGGCCCACGCCGCTAAGATGGGTGCCCGTCATTCGGGGGCAAGATCAACTGCCGATTGACCTTGTCGAGCGGACGGGGCGCACCGCGATCACTGATCGTCGTACGAACGATCTTGAACCGCCCCGGCTTTCGTGGAGGCTGTTTGGTTTAAGTCACACGGTTTCAGCGACCGTGGTTTCGGTCAGTCGCCGGTAGTAGTTTGCCTCGGCTTCCGCCGGCGGGATATAGCCAATCGGCGCAAACAGCCGTTGCGTGTTGAAACAGGCTACCCATTCAAGCGTCGCCAGCTCGACTGCTGCCTTCGTCCTCCATGGCCCGCGGCGGTGGATGAGCTCCGCCTTGTACAACCCGTTGATCGTCTCGGCCAGGGCGTTGTCGTAGCTGTCGCCGCGACTGCCCACGGACGGTTCGATGCCGGCTTCGGCGAGGCGTTCGCTGTAGCGGATGGACACGTACTGCGACCCGCGGTCGCTATGGTGGGTCAAGCCGCCGTCGCGTTCCGGACGCCGGGCATACAGCGCCTGTTCCAGTGCATCGAGCACGAAGTCGGTGCGCATGGAATCGCTGACGCGCCAACCGACGATGCGGCGGGCGAAGACATCAACGACGAACGCGACGTACAACCATCCTTGCCAGGTCGAGACGTAGGTGAAGTCCGACACCCACAATTGGTTCGGTCGATCCGCACGGAACTGCCGATTGACCTTGTCGAGCGGACACGGCGCACCGCGATCACTGATCGTCGTACGAACGATCTTGCCGCGCCTGACGCCCTGCAAGCCCTGCTTGCGCATCAGGCGCTCAACGGTGCATCGCGCTACCGTGATGCCTTCCCGACCAAGCTGTTTCCACACCTTGTCCGCCCCGTAGACCTGCAGGTTCGCTCGCCAAACCCGCAGAATCTCGGGCGCCAACGCCTCGTCGCGCTGCGCTCTTGCCGGACGCCGCTCAGGCTCGCGCTGGCGAGCCGCATGACGCCGGTAGCCGGACGGGGCGATCTGCAGGGCGCTGCAGATCGGCTCGACCCCGAACGTACCCCGGTGCGTATCGACAAATGCCCTCAGGACTTCAGCCGGCGGTCGAGCTCCGCCTGGGCGAAAAAAGCGCTGGCCAGCTTGAGGATCTCGTTGGCGCGGCGTAGCTCCCTGTTCTCACGTTCGAGCTCCTTGACGCGCTTGGTCTCTGCCGTCGTAACGCCGGAACGCACGCCGCTGTCGATCTCGTGCCGCTGCACCCAGGTCAACAGCGTCTGCGGGACACAGCCGATCTTCGGCGCAATCGACTCGATGGCCGCCCACAACGACGGGTACTCGGCCCGGTGCTCGTGCACCAGCCGGACCGCCCGCTCACGCACCTCTGGGGAAAACTGCTTCGACTTGCTCATGGCTCCATTCACTCAAGAGTTGGAGCCTCCACGAATCCCGGGGCGGTTCAGAGGGCGTCAGGTCGAACTGCCGACTGGCCTCGGCCACTGTGGTCTTGCCTTGGATGATTTCCAGCACAAGCGCCGCCTTCCGACGGGCTGTCCACCGCTTGATCTCTTCGTCCATCACCACGCTCATCAGTGTCTCCTTCAAGAGGTTACACCTGAGCAGGAAATCACTGGGTCATTACAGCGTCATGTAGTTCATGGCTGAGTACTGGCTACCCAAATCTTAACGCCACCCTTCCCTGCCACACGCTCGCCTCATACACCAGCCGGCACTGGATGTGTCGATGTTCGCAATTCTTCAGGCGGTGGGTTCGAGGACAATGGTAACGAACGGACTATCACCCCCGGATCTGAAAATCCGCTCCTCGCGATATCCGCTTCCTCCGCTACCAACTCTGGGATCGTGTTGCGTTCCGGCTAGGAAGCGCCCTCGCCTTGAAATCAGGACGCGTAAACCCGGAGGAAAATGGCTCCCCGGCAATCAGCGAAGGACAAAAAAGAAGGCCCGGCAATGCCGGGCCTTCCTGAGTCACATGGCTGAGGTGTCAGCCTGTCACATCGATCAGTCGACCGAGAAGCTCTGCAGCTCGACCGGCAGAGTGCCCGTAACATTGATGCCAAAGGTGCCGCAGGCGTCGACCGGACCGCCCGGATCAGCGGTGGCAATGATGTAATAAGTCGCGCCATCGGTAAGGCCATCGACCACCATCGGGTTAGCAAAGTCGCCCGCGCCGATGATGTCCGTTGCGGAAGCACACGGCGACGGCATCAGCACAACAGTGGCACCGAACGCCGCACCGACGTGATCGATGGTCACCGTCGCGTTCGCACCCTGTGCAACAAAGCTATACACGATATCCCGCTGCGAGCTGGCGATTCCACCATAATTCGGCAGCGAGTTGGTGGCCGTGCACAGGTCCTGCTGCAGGGCGGGGTTCTGGTTCGCACCCGGCGTATAGGTCTGGTTCGAACCAATCTCCAGCGGAGACGCACAGGTCTGCGCCGCAGCGTTACCCGCAATCGCAACGGACAACGCGAGAGCGGTCAATGCAATCTTCTTCATACTGGTCTCCTAAAACCAAGTCCAAAGTGATGGATCAATTACCAATGAAAGTCGAGCGGCGCGAGTCAAACTCGTCGAAACCAACAGTGCGGTTGGTCTGGCCAGAGCGGAAGTTCGGGCTGGCAGTGGACAGACCCAGCGTGGCGTAGTCGACACCGCCCCAAGCACTGTTGTCAACATTCAGGGTAGCCGTCGGCGAGGCTTCATTGGTGTTGTTGACCCACACCTTCAGCGAGCCGGAAGCACCCTTAACCCAGTCGATCTCGATGCGGTTGGTACCGGCAGCGAGCGGGACAGCCTGCGCACAAGTGGTGGTTGCTGCGCACGCCGTGATGATGTTGAGGTTCTTCTGGGTACCAGCGACGTTGCCACTGATCGTGAGCCGAACGACGTCACCCAGGCCAGAGGCCGGAGCTTCAGTCGAGGCACCAAACACTTTGACGGACTGCGGCAGATTCAGGCCCGTGAGGTTATCGGCGTTGAGGAGGAACTGAGCACGATAGCGAGCTTCATCGGACGGAGTATCGTCACGGACGAAGGCGCTGGCAGTAGTCAGACTTCCCGTCAGCTGCGCATCAAGACGACACGAGGTGCTGTCATAACCACCGGAAGCAATAACCAGCGAACCAGCCAAGGCAGTCTGCGACGACCACGGCGGAACCGGGCTCGACGGGCACTGCGCGAAAGCGCTGGAAGCGAAACCGAAAGCGGCCAGAGCGCCCAGCCCGAGCATTGCATTGAACTTACGAGACATCTTTGGATCTCCCATCAGAGTTTTGTCGATGACGGGCTCGCGCCCTTCCATTTATTCGTGCCGGCCAACCTTGCAAGCACGCAAAGGCTGAACGGCGCATGTCCGACGCTGGCATGCTAGGTGGGCATTCAGGACAAGTCAAGCACTTGTTTACACCTGTGTCCTGGCCGGGAGATCCGGCGCCCGCCAGTCGCATCCGCGCTGACAGCACCTTATACGCAGGGAGTTGGCGCCGCGTATCACGGCGATCGGAATTTTCTTTGCGGGCGCGGCCCCTGGATGCGTATCCATCTGATTTGTATAGGATGATTCTTTCCATGCTGACCCCACGCCCTCGCTGCGGGATACAAGGCGGTGCCCGGCGGACCACGGGCCAAGCCACCCTGACAGGCTACCGGACGGCACCAGGGGAGCGGCCTACGGCTCCGGTGGCTTGTTGTCCGTCTCAGGCGTCCGCTGTTCTCCGACAGGCCGATCCGCGAGTTCGCCTGGGGCCAGGCATCGGCAGAAGCTCTTCGGGATCCGGAGGCGTCTTCCTCAGCAGTTCTCGGCGTTTTGGTGGAAGGCAGACATCGCCAGGAAGACCCGCCCGTTGCCCGCGGCTGCCACCGCCTCGGTTAACATCCCACTCCCGCGAATGCCCGGACCCTGTTCTCCGCACCGTGCGTCGGCGACCGGCCCGCGTTCCCAACCCTTGCCAGGCTTCGCCCGCGACCGCCACAGGCCGGCACCGGCGACTCCGCCCGATCGAACCCCATTACAAAGAATCCAACCGCCATGCGCCTTTCCCGCTTCCACCTGCACACCACCAAGGAAACTCCCGCGGACGCCGATGTCGTCAGCCAGCAGCTGATGCTGCGCGCCGGCATGATCCGCAAGCTCGCGGCCGGCATCTATACGTGGACGCCACTCGGCCTGCGTGTGCTGCGCAAAGTGGAAGGCATCGTACGCGAGGAAATGAATCGCGCCGGCGCCCTGGAAATGCTGATGCCGTCGGTGCAGCCGCGGGAGCTGTGGGAAGAGACCGGGCGCTGGCAGAAGTTCGGCGGCCAGCTGCTGAAGATCAGGGATCGCAAGGACGCCGAGTTCTGCTACGGCCCGACGCATGAGGAAGTGGTGACCGACTGGGCACGCAGCGAGCTGTCCAGCTACAAGCAGTTGCCGGTCAACGTCTACCAGATCCAGACCAAGTTCCGCGACGAGATCCGTCCGCGCTTCGGTGTCATGCGCGCGCGCGAATTCCTGATGAAGGATGCCTATTCGTTCCACCTGACGCCGGAATGCCTTGCGCGCGGCTACCAGGTGATGTTCGACGCCTATACGCGCATCTTCGAACGCCTCGGCCTGCGCTTCCGCGCGGTCCAGGCCGACTCCGGCGCCATTGGTGGCAACGCCTCGCAGGAGTTCCACGTGCTGGCGGATTCCGGCGAAGACCTGATCGCCTATTCAACCGGTTCCAGTTACGCCGCCAATGTCGAGAAGGCGGAGGCGGCTGCTCCCGGCCCGCGTCCGGTCGCAGCGGAGGCGATGGCCAGGGTGGCGACGCCTGCACAGACGACCTGCGAGGACGTCGCGGCGCTGCTCGGCCTGCCGCTTGAGCGCACGGTGAAGTCCGTCGCCGTCGTCGGCGCGTCCGGTTTCTGCCTGCTGCTGGTCCGCGGCGATCACCAGGTCAACGAGGTCAAGGCCGCCAACCTGCCGGCCATCGGGGCGGATTACCGTCCGGCAACCGAAGAGGAAATCGTTGCCCACCTGGGCTGCAAGCCGGGCTTCATCGGTCCGGTCTCGCCGCAGCGAGAGATCACCGTGGTCGCCGACCGCACCGTCGCGGCGATGGCCGATTTCGTCTGCGGCGCAAATACCGAGGGTTTCCATCTGACCGGCGTCAATTTCGGTCGCGACCTGCCGGAACCGGCGCTGGTTGCGGACATCCGCAGCGTCGTCGAAGGCGACCTGTCGCCGGACGGCCAGGGCACGCTCGCGCTGTGCCGCGGGATCGAGGTCGGTCATGTCTTCCAGCTCGGTCAGACCTATGCGAAATCGCTGGGCGCCACCGTGCTGGACGAAAACGGCGCCGCCCAGGTGATGTACATGGGCTGCTACGGCATCGGCGTGTCGCGCATCGTCGCGGCCGCCATCGAACAGAACCACGATGCCGCCGGCATCATCTGGCCGGAGCCGATGGCGCCCTGGCAGGTCGCCGTCTGCATCATCAATCCGAAGAACGATCCGGCGGTGGCAGAGGCTGCGGAAGCGCTGCACGGAGAACTGCAGGCGCTGGGCATAGAGACGGTGCTGGACGATCGCGGCCTGCGGCCGGGGCCGATGTTCGCCGACATCGAACTACTGGGCATTCCACATCGCGTGGTGGTTTCCGAGCGCGGTCTTGCCGCCGGCACCTTCGAATATCGCGCGCGCCGGGCCGAAGCGGCCGAAGCGCTGGACAAGGCGGCACTGCTGGAGCGGCTGCGTCACTGAGATCACAGCCCGCCGCCCGTCGCGCTGCCTGCGAAGCATGCGCCCAGCCTTCGGCTGGGCGCATTTCATTATCGTCAAGGTGAAAACGGACGCGCTGGCGGATTCCAATACTGGACCGGGTAATCGGCATTACCCATAATCCCGGCCATACCGGCAAGCACTGCCGGATATTCTTTTTTTGATTGCAGCTGGCGTTAATTCAATGCCGGCCGCCTGTCGCTTAGCTATCAAACCGAGATGGAGCAGAACATGACCGTAGATATCGGCAAGCTGACCCGCGCCGAACTGGACGCCCTGATCGAGCAGGCCAATGTCCGCAAGCAGCAGATCGACCGAGAGGAAATGGGCAAGGTCCGCGAGGAGGTCATCGAGTTCGCCCGCTCCCGCGGCTACAGCATCGAAGAGCTGTTCGGCAAGGCCCGTCGCGGTGGCGGCAAGCGCGGCAGCGTGGCACCGAAGTACCGCAATCCGGACGACCACAGCCAGGTGTGGACCGGTCGGGGCAAGCCGCCGCGCTGGTTCAAGGCGCTGATCGACGCAGGCACCGCGAAGACGAGCCTGCTGATCCGCTGACGCCTGGAGGCCGGGCCCCCGCAGGGGTCCGGCCTTTCAGCATGGGCCGCTGGCTTGGCGTCCTAGAGTGAACGCCGCGGCGGCACCAGCAAGTTGCCGAACAGGATGCCGGCCACCAGCGTGATCAGGATGGTCAGCAGCGTGAAGGCGGTATCCAGCGTCATGAACACGTCGCGCTCGAACGCGTGCGACAGGCTGCGGAAGCCCACGCTTCCCGGCACCAGCAGGATGATGCCAGGCAGGCGGATCAGTGCGCCCGGACGGTGCCAGACATGGGCGTAGAGGTTGCCCGCAGCGCAGGCGATCAGCGCCGCAATGAATACGCCGAAATCGCTGCCCACCGATGGACCGACGAACCGCGTGACCAGGTAACTGGTCATGGCTGCGCCCATCACCAGTGGAACGTCTCGCCAGGGCGCGCTGAAGTTGATGGCGAAGCCGAAGGCGGCGCCCACCAGCGACACCCACAGGACCCAGTAAGGCAGTGGCACCGTTTCGGTCATCACCAGTGACCAGCCCATCAGGTGGGCGACCTGCGTGCCGGCGACAACGCCAAAGGTCAGCTTGAGCAGCACGGCGAATGCGCCGGCCATGCGCGCGACGCCCGACACCAGATGCTGGGTCGACAGTTCATTGATCGCCGTGGTCAGCGACAGACCGGGCAGCAACACGATGAGACTGGCCAACGTCACCATCTGCACCGCCAGTGGATGGATCAGGCTGCTGATGCCATAGGCCAGCACCGTCGCCACCAGCGCGCAGACCGCTTCGGTGGAAGCGTTGAGGTTGGGATGGCGCGTGCAGACCAGAGACAGGCAGCCGACCAGCAGACCGATGACCCCCGTGGCGAACAGTTCCGCCCAGCCCAGCGCCAGAAGGCTGGCGACACCGGCACCGATCAGGCCGAAGCTCAGCACCACCAGCCAGTCGGCGCGCCCGGGCAGCGCTTCGATTTCCAGCAGGCGCGAATAGCCGGTATCGATATCCAGGCTGCCATCCAGCACCTGTTCCACCACGGCATCGGCCATGACCATGCGGCGCAGGTCCAGACCACCCGGTTCCAGCCGGACCACACGGGTGATCTCGTTGAGCATCGACTCGGGACCGCCGGGCTCACGGAACGACAGCACGATCGAGGTCGGGCTCGAATTGATGTTGCAGACCAGGCCGATCAGGCGGGCGACGTCCGTGATTGCGTTTTCGAGGCGCGGCGCCGGCGCGCCATACAGGTGCAGGCAGCGCGCAAGCGCGACCAGGAAGCGCGCGCGACGCACCAGATCCGCCTGCCGCGCATCCAGGCCCGGCTCGCTTCGGCGCGGAGACGGCTTCGGCCGCGCAGGCGGCTTGACCACCGGCGGGATCCATCGACCGATCACGACACGATCCCGCCGCGTTCGGACGGAAGCACCCGCTTCACGGTGCTGGCCGGGCGGACGGAGTTCGGGTAGCGTGCAGCGGTCATGGGATTCGGACTCGGCGAAACGTTGTCGATCGGCTGCGCGCTGACCTGGGCAGTGGGCGTCATTATCTACAAACGCCTTGGCGAAGACATTCCGCCGCTCAGGCTTTGCCTGCTGAAGAACCTCATCGTACTGCTGATGGTGACGGCAACGGTGGCGGTGCTGCTGTCACCGCTGGCGACGGCCTTCGGCCTGCAGCGGCTTGAATGGCCGGATTTCGGCCTGCCGACGGTGCTGCTGGCCCTCGCCAGCGGCCTGATCGGCATCGCCGTCGCCGACACACTGTACCTGCGTGCGCTGAATCGCGTCGGCGCCGGGCGGATGGGCGTCGTCGGCAACCTCTACAGCCCGTTCGTCATCGTGCTGTCGTTCTTGTTCCTGGGCGAACGGCTGTCGCTGCTTCAGATCTGCGGATTCATGCTGGTGATGGCAGGCCTGTTTGTCGTCAATGGCCCGACCCGTCTGGACCAGGTGGATCGTTCGGCGCTTCGCCGCGGCGTCCTGGAGGGCGCGCTCGCGATGGCCCTGATGGCGATCGCCATCGTGATGATCAAGCGCACGCTGGAAGCGGAGCCGTTCTGGTGGCTGGTGCTGCTGCGCGTCAGCGGTGCGGTGCTGGGACTCGTCGCACTGGTCGCTGTCAGCCCTGCGCTGCGAAGCGACTGGCGCCGGACTGGACGGCCGCAGCGCTGGGGCACCCTGCTCGCCGCCGCGTTTGTCGGCCAGTACCTGTCGATGAGCATGTGGCTCGCCGGTTACAAGTACACCGACGCGTCGATCGCCTCCATCCTCAACGAGACGGCATCGATCTTCATTCTCGTGCTGGCGGCACTGTTCCTGCGCGAAGCGCTGGGGCGGCGCAGCCTGCTCGGCGTGACGCTCACGTTTTCCGGCGTGGCGTGCATGGTGGCCTGAGTCGTCGGCTCCGCCATGGGCCCGCGCGACCGGGGACGCTCGACAGCGCGCGCTGGCGGGTACCCTGCTGGCCGAGCGGATCAGCCCTTCGCGCGCCCGGCCATGCGTTCGGCCGTGGTCAACGCGACCTTGTTCCGGATGTAGGCTGGCTCGACCAGGTGCGCTGGCGTCGCAGCCTCCAGTCCAAGCGCCGCAGCGAGCCGCGCGACATGCATGGCGTCCGGCTCGCTGACATCCAGCGTTTCCCGCGGCGACGGCA
The DNA here is from genome assembly GCF_004343305.1 of Pseudofulvimonas gallinarii. Lineage (GTDB taxonomy): Bacteria > Pseudomonadota > Gammaproteobacteria > Xanthomonadales > UBA2363 > Pseudofulvimonas > Pseudofulvimonas gallinarii. The sequence continues at coordinate 186,854 of NZ_SMAF01000002.1, forward strand.
GCGCAGCCGCGAGACGTTCGCCGTACAGTTGCGGTCCGTTGCCGATGACCCGACAGCCCCGCGCAGCCGCCGGCGGCAAGTACAGGTGCTCGGGCGCGACGACTTCTTCTTCAGACAGCGCCAGCGTGGTTCCGGCCGGCGTCAGGCGATACCAGCCGGCATAGACCTCGTCCATGCGCGCATCCATCACCGCCAGCACCGGGGCATCGGCATCGGACGGTGGCGCCGCGATGGCCAGTGCGGCCAGGCTGGACACCGGGATCACCGGCCTGTCCCAGGCCAACGCCAATCCCTCCGCCACGGAGATCGCGATCCGCACACCGGTGAAAGCGCCAGGCCCGACGCCCACGGCGATCGCGTCGAGGTCACCGGGCGCCAGGCCGCTTTCGTCCAGCAGCTCACGGCACCAGCCCAGCACCCGGTCCACGGTGGCACTGGCGGTCACGCCACGGCGACCGGCCAGCGTTCCGCGATTCCAGGCCGCGACGGAAGCGACGGCGCTGGAGCATTCGATGGCCAACAGGCGCAAGGCGGACGCTTTACTCACGACAGCATCCACTCATTCGCCGATGGAAATCTGCTTGTCCTGGCGACCACCCAGTTCAAGCAATGCAAGACGGACGGTTTCGTCGAGCGTGTACTCCGCGCTCACGGCCGTTGCCGGTGCTGGCGTAGGCCAGGCCGACTTGTCCAGCGAACGCCACAGCTCGTGCAGCGCGTCCAGCGTCTGCATGCGTTGCTCGACCGGCGCGATGAAATCGAATTGGTCCAGCTTCCACAGTAGCGGCTGCGCTGCGGCGGCATCGGGGAAATCCGACAGGATCTGGCGAAGGCTGTCCCGTGCGAAACGTCGGCTCGACGGATATTTGTCGGCCATCGACTGCAACAGGTACGGCACCAGCCAGGCACGTTCAATGCCCGTCTGCGCACCCGGCTGGCCGGCGCGATAGCCGATGATGGCCTTCTGCACTGGATCCCCCGCCAACAGGGCCGCGGCTTCGGAGAGTCCGGCATCGGCGCCATCCAGCCGGACCACGGCGTCAGGGTCCTGGTCCAGCTGCGCGGCGACCCACTTCGGTGTCGCTTCAAGATGGCAGTTGAGGCAGGCATTGGGACGCCCGGCCGCAGCGTCCCGCACCGCGTCGGGTGACTCGATGCGATGCGTGCGATGGATATCCATGACGCCATACACCGCGTCAGGCATGTGGCAGTTGTAGCAGCGCGACCCTTCGCTGTCCGCCGGATGACGCGTGTGTGCGACCAGCGCGGATTCGGGGCGGAAATCCTGGTGGCAGCGCAGGCAGGGCTGGTTGCCGCGGTTGCGGTCGCTGATCTGGCCGACGGGATCGCCGCCGTGCACCGTGTGGCAGTCGATGCAGGTGAGTTCGGCATCGCGGTAGCACGCCGACTGCAGCAGTCCCTGGTATTCGTAGGCGCTCAGGCGCGGCGTCCCGTCTGCCCAGAAACGCAGCGAGAACAGGTTTTCGTCCGCCTGTGCCGGTGCCGGCGTGTGCTTCCAGACCGGCTGCACGTGGTCGTTGAGGTTCTGTCCGGCGCGGAACGTCGGTCCGGCGTGGATCCACTCGCGCACCATGTCGTTCGTCTTCGGCAGGCGCTGGCCGTGGCACTGGCCACACACCTGCGTGCTCTGCTCGGCGGCCAGGCCTTCCGGATTCACGATCGCCGCGTCGCGTCCGCCATTGAGGCGCATCGCGGTACGGGTGAGGAACGAGCCGGCGCGTTCGACATGGAGGCTGCCGGGTCCATGACAGGTTTCGCAGGAAATGCCCAGCTCCGCCACGCGCGATTCGAACAGCGACTCGGTGCGGATATCGACCGCCTCGCCCGCCCTGGCGCGCCGCACCAGGTCGTCGTAGTTGGTCATGCGCGGCTCGGGGCCGGTGTTGTGGCAGAAGATGCAGTTCTGGTTCCAGACCGACACCTGGGCGCTGTAGTCCTGCTCGTCCGGGCCGAGGAAGGCGGCATTCATGTGCACCCAGCGCTGGTCGCCGTTGTGCCACAGGTAGTGCAGGCGGACGTAGTTGCCGGTTTCCGGTACGTAGGTCATGTACTGCTGGTAACGATGCGATCCGACCGTGCGCACGATCTCGCGGCGGTCCACAACTTCGCCGGTGTCGATCTCGCTGTATTCGAAGTAGTAGCGGCCGTCTTCGCTGACCGGTCGCATGCGCAGGCCCCAGTAGTCCAGCGGCTGGCCATCGAAGCGGCCCTGTACCGAGTCCGGCGTCGCTTCCTGGGTCATCGTGCGATGGAAGGTCGCGTACCAGCTTTCGTGGCGGTCGGCATGGCAATCGACGCAGGCCTGCGAACCGGTGAAATGTGCCTGCGAGACATCGACCGGCTCGTTCAGCGCCGCCCGCTCGCGGTAGACAGCCACGGCGGACCATGCAATCACGACAAGGATGGTGGCCAACAGGACTTTGACTGCAACAGCGCGCATGACGGGAGGTCAGGAATGCAGCGGAGAGATCGACAAGTCTAGTGCAGGCACGCATCCGTACGCTGGACGTTGGCGCAGTGGCGTCAAAGACGCGGGCATGAAAAAGCCCCGCCCGGAAAACCGGGCGGGGCCAGTCCTGCTGCGGATGTTCCGACCGTTGCCGGCCGGAACGTCCGCGTTCTCAGTTACCGGCTGTTCGCGGCATTGACTGCAGCGTCGCAGGCCTGCTGGTCGGTGCACTCGAGATAGATGCCCGGGCAGGTGAAGGCCGGATCCATGTCGTCCCACTCCGAGTCCGGATTGGTGCTGTCGTCGAAGGTCTCGAAGAACTCGAGCTTCAGAACGCCATCACCACCGACCGTGATGTTCGGCAAACCGAAGTCGCCCAGGAGAAGCACACCTTCCGTCGAGGTGGCTTCGGTTCCAGAGGCGTCGGTCTCACTCACCGTGAGGTAGATCTGGCCATCGTCCGAAGTGCTGCCGAACATCACAGCCGCCTCGGACAGCCAGCTCGGCGAGTTCGCCTGGACGACGACATCGGCGGACATACCCAGCACCTCGTTGCCCACGCCAATGTTGACCAGCATGACCGTGTTGCCCGCAGCGCCCGGTTCACCGTCCGCGGTGGCACCGGCCACACTGAGGCACGCCGGACCGGGCGGGGTCGGATCTTCGAAGCCATTGGCAAAGATCAGGTCGGGCTGACCGACGACCTCGACATCAACAGTCGCGGTGTTGTTGCTGCTGTTGGGGTCGGTCTGGTCGGCGCTGACCGTACCGGTGGCGGAGAAGGTGCCCGGATTCGTCGCATTGATCGTTGTCTGGATCAGCAGCGGAGCCGCCAGCGACGACGAAGCCACCGTACCCAGGTATTCGCAGCTCACGGTCTGGCCGCTGGCACCGCAGTTCCAGGAGCCCGCGCCGCGCACGGAGGAGTCCTTCCGACTGCGGACAGCCGCGGAACCCAGACCCAGCCTGCCCTCATTGGCCAGCGCGAAGCCGACGTACTGGCTGCCGGCCGGCAGCTCCAGTTCAAAGGCGACGCCCGTGGCGTCGTCCGGACCGGAATTGGCGACATTGGCCAGGTAGTTCACGGCACCGCCGTTGGCCACCGAGTTCGGCATCGCCGACAGGCTCAGCATCAGGTCGGCATCACCGCCGGGCACACCGCCGATACCCTTCACCGCAACGGTGAACTGCAGGGTCGGGGAAGCGGACGACGCGAAGTCGATGTAGCCGAAGCGGATGTCCGCACCCGGCTCGCCCGCATTCGGGGTCGCGGTGATGGTGATCGTCTGGTCGGCACCCGGGGCCAGCGTGAAGGTCGACGGATTCACCGTGACGGTGAAGCCGGTCGGCTGCACGACCGTGGCGGTCCAGTTGGCGCTGGTGGCCAGCGTGCTGCTGACGGTACGCGTCCAGGAGCAGCTGCCGTTGCAGGACGTGTTGCGCACTGCCGGCAGGTTCAGGGTACGCGGATCGCCACCGCTGCCCGGATTGGCGGCCAGGAAGTTGGCGGTCGTCTCGTTCAGCACGAAGCCCGCGAGGGTCGCGTTGCGCAGTTCGAGCATGCCCGAACCGACGCCGTCCGGATCAGCCGGGGTCACGGTATCCGGCATGGTCTGGCCGTCACGCTTGGCGGTCAGCATCAGGGCGGAGATCGCTTCCATCGGGGTCCAGGTCGGCTGCACCGCACGGACAAGGGCCAGGCCACCGGCGACCTGCGGGCTCGACATCGAGGTACCGGAGGAGTTGCCGTACTCCGTGCCGTTCATGTAGGCCGCATAGATGCCCGTACCCGGCGCGGTGATGTCCGGCTTGGTGAAGTCGGCGAACATGTTCGGACCACGCAGGCTGCCACTGCTCAGCACGCCACCCGCCGAACGCGGCGGGGTGTGGATGTCGAGGATGACGTCGGTCGCGGAGCTGGCGATGAAGCTGACCAGCGCGTTGCCCGTTGCCTGGGTCGCCGTCACCACGCTGACGCCGTTCGGCGCGCTGGTGGCGATGTTGGTGAGGTCACCGGCAACATTGTTGTACAGCATGATCAGGTCGGCGCCAGCGGCGACGGCGTTGGCCACCTTCTCGGAGAAGTTGCAGGTACCACGCGCGATCAGGGCGATCTTGCCGGTGTAGTAGCCGGCGCCCGGCAGCGGGCTGCCGGTGCACAGCAGCTGGTTCGCCGGGAAGTCGATCACCGGACGCGCGGTCGGAACCGGCGGCGGGGTGTCGACGCCCTGGATGGTGAAGCTCTGCAGGGCAGGCGGGACCGGCGTCGGACCGGTGACCGAGGCGGTGCCCGGACCAGCGGCAGTGGCGTCGTGGCCGCTGTTGGCGACGGTGATCACCCACGGGCCGATGTTCTTGACTTCGGCGACCGGCTGGGTCGGCTGGGTCGGCGGGGTCCGGGTGTTACCGGCCGACATGGCGACGGCGATGTCGGCCGTCATCATGTCCAGCGTACGGCGGACGGTATCGCCGGCATTCCACGGGTTCGGCTGGCCATTGACGTTCGGACCCAGCGAGAAGTTCGCCACGTCGATGCCGTCGATGATGGACTGGTTGATCGCGTTGGTGACCGCCGAGCCAGGACAGCTACCGCCCGGGCAGACCAGGTAGGTAATCAGCTTGGCGCAGGGCGCGATACCGGTGATCGGACGCTGCGGTGCCGGAGTGGCGGTGACCGGCACCATGTTGCCGCCGGCGGTGCTGGCGGTGTGGCTGCCGTGACCGTTGGTGTCTTCAGGATTGCCACCCACGCAACCGGTGGCCGAGCAGTCCTTGGCGATCAGCTTCTGCTCCGGGGCCGGATAACCGCACTCCGCGCCCATCGGGGCGAAGGACGGATGGTCGGTGTTGGCGCCGGTATCGAACATGCCGATGGTGATGCCCTGGCCCTTCGTGCCCAGGCTGCCCGAGGGAACGTTGCTGCCGTCCCAGATCGTGTCGGCGCCGACATAGTAAGCGGAGCGATAAGTGTCGACCGTCCAGATCTCTTCTTCGGCGATCGAGGCCACCGACGGATGGCGGGCGATCTTCGCCGCTTCCTCGGCCGTCAGCTCCAGCGCGATACCGTGATGGGTCACGGTGTAGTGGAACTTCGGCGTCAGCTCACGGCCGACCACGGCTTCCATGCCAGCCAGGTGCTGCGACAACACCGCGTTGAGGTGATCGGTGTAGGCGATCGCGGCGGAGGACGTCACGTCGAGCTTGCGGGAACCGGTCGCGACCGGTGCCGTTGCGCGCAAGCCGGCGCTGTTGCCCTCGAAGTAGAGCAGGCCGGATTCGGCGAACTCGATCATGTAGACCTTGGTCGCTTCCGCCTGCACGGAGGAATTGGAATGGGACTGGGCGAACGCGTTGCCGGACAGACCGGTCAGACCCGACCCGAAGGTCAGGCCGGCCGCCATCAGGCCAACGGCGAGCGCACGATACGTGAGTTTCATCTAGCGGGAGCCTCTGGAAATGTGGTAACCCAAGAACAACCTGGGGAGGGTGGTTCTATCGGTACCCGGAGCACGAGGAGTTTCCGGGGAGTGTCCGCTTCCTATGCGGAAGCTGAATCATACATGGATGACTCCTGAATGACAGTCCTTTGGACGTGCCACAGCATTCCATTGAACGAGGTGTTGCGGCGCAACATCAGCGTAATTTGGCAAATATCTGATCAGTAACGCTTTTCGCCCGCTTCGATGAAAAGATCCAGGCGGTTTTCCGGTGGCGGCAGCGGACAGGTCGCGAACGGCGTGTAGGCGCAGGGCGGGTTTACAGCCCGATTGAAGTCGAGAAGGACCGTTCCGTTCAGCGCAGGGACATCCGCATACAGGTAGCGCCCCGCACCGTAGGTGTCGGCGCGGTTGCTGCGATCCGCAAAGATCAGGAACAGCTGCGCATCACCTTCATCGGCCAGGGCTTCCAGCACGTACTTCCGTCCGTCACGTTCGAAGTGCAGCGCGCCGGGATTGCGCATGGGCTCCAGCGTGTTGAGCACGGTTGCGATCTCGATGGTCCGCGGTGGATCGTGCGGCACCCACGCCGCCTCGATGCGCCAGCCGGGGTCCGGCGCAAACCAGTTAAGACCCTTGAAGCCGACGCGACCAGGCGCCTCGCTGTCCCAGATGCGCAGGCCGGTGCCGAGACCACGCTGGATCAGCGTCCAGTGCAGTGATCCGGCCTGAAGGCGCGTCGCACTGCCGCCTGCAGCCGCGGCCTCGCGGTCGGTGGTCATGGCGACCGGTCCCGCAAGGGCGGTGCCATCGCCACGCGCCACCACGTCGGCGCCCTCTGCAGGGGTAAAGAGCCAGCGACCGTTCTGGAGGTGGAAGCGGCCGAGGACAGCGGGCGCATGCGCGACGACAAGGTCGTTGCCAGGATCCGAACCGATGCTCGTGGATGCTGCGGCGTCGAGCCAGTGCAGACCGACCAGCGCGGTCCAGCCGTCCTCGCGCGTCAGGTTGGCGGCGCGCTGCATCCGCGAGGCTTCAAGGTCGGCCAGGTAGACCGCATCGGGGGCGCCGGCGAGGCCAAGCGCCAGCAGCAACGGGGGAAGCACGACCATGGGCAATGTCGACCGGGGAGGAGAATGCCGAAATTAGCAGAGCTGCGGGCGATCGCGGCCCACGACGCGCTTGCCGGCACGGCGGGTCGCGGCGCGTTCCAGCCAGCCGCGGTGGGGCAAGGATGGCTCAGCGCCCGCGCTGGAACAGCTTGTCCAGTTCCGCCAACGGCCATTCGACCCAGGTCGGCCGGCCGTGGTTGCACTGGCCGGAGCGCTCGGTGGCTTCCATGTCGCGCAGCAGCGCGTTCATTTCGGGCAGCGTCAATGCCCGGTTCGCGCGCACGGAGCCGTGGCAGGCCATGGTGGCGAGCAACGCGTTTTCGGCTTCCTCACCCAGGCGGCTGCTTCCATGCTCGGCGAGATCCGACAGCACCTGCTTGGCCAGCGCAGCGGCATCGCCTCCGGCCAGCAGGCTGGGGACCTTGAGCAGCCGCGCCTGCGACGGCCCGGCCATGACCAGTTCGAAGCCCAGGGCGGCCAGCCGATCACCCTGCTCCTCGACCACGACCGCTTCGCGCGGGCTCAGCTCGATGCCCAGCGGCACCAGCAAGCGCTGGCTGACGATGCCCTGGCCGGCGCGGTTCGCCTTCAGGCGCTCGTAGGTGATGCGCTCGTGCGCGGCGTGCATGTCCACCAGCACCAGCCCGCGCGCGTTCTGCGCCAGGATGAAAACACCGTGCAGTTGCGCCAGTGCGTAGCCCAGCGGCGGAATTTCGGCCGCTTCGCCGCTTTGCGCCGGCATCGCCGGCCAGGCGGGCGCGGATGCTCCGACAGTCCCGGTCGCGGCGACGGCCACCCCGCCGGCATTGCCGCCATAGAGCGCGGCATAGCCCGACATCACCTCGGCCACCGCCAGTCCGAGCCCGGCCTGCCGGCCTGGCTGGAAGGACGGCGCCGACGGCACCGGAATGGACGTGAGCGGAGCCGCCTCGGCGTGCGCAGGCACAGCCGCTCCCGCACGCGCACCCGCCAGCGCCTCGTGCAGCGTGCGGAACAGGAAGTCGTGGACAAGACGGCTGTCGCGGAAGCGGACTTCCAGCTTTGCGGGATGGACGTTGACGTCCACCGCACCGGGGTCGATCTCCAGGAACAGCAGGTAGGCCGGATGGCGCCCGTGGTGCAGGACATCGGCGTAGGCCTGGCGAACGGCGTGGGCGACGACGCGGTCGCGCACCGGCCGGCCATTGACAAAGAAGTATTGCAGGTCGGCCTGACCCCGCGCCGATGTCGGCGCGCCAAGCAGGCCGCGCAGGCGCAGGCCGGCACCGGACTGGTCCAGCCGGCCAGCGTGGTCCAGGAAGGTCTCGTCGAGCACGGCCGCCAACCGCTGCCGTTCGAAGGCATCATCGACGGCCTTCAGCCAGATCGCCGGACGGCCATTGTGCGCCAGGCGGAACTCGACTTCCGGGTGCGCCAGCGCCGCCGTGCGCACCAGTTCCTGGATGTGGCTGAACTCGGTGCGTTCGCTGCGCAGGAACTTGCGCCGGGCCGGGATGTTGAAGAACAGCTCGCGCACTTCCACCGTGCTGCCGCGCGGATGTGACGCCGGTTGCGTCTCCGACAGCCGCCCGTGCGCTGCCTCGATCCGCCACGCGTGCGCTTCGCCATCGCGACGCGACACCAGGGCGAAGCGCGATACCGAAGCGATCGAGGGCAGGGCCTCGCCACGGAAACCCAGGCTGGCCACCCGCATCAGGTCGTCGATGTCGGCGATCTTGCTGGTCGCATGCCGTGTCAGCGCCAGCGCCAGCTCGTCGCGGGCGATGCCATGGCCGTCGTCGCGGACCCGGATCAGCCGCGTACCGCCGTTCTCGATCTCGATCTCGACGCGGCGGGCGCCAGCGTCCAGGGCGTTGTCCACCAGTTCGCGGACCACGGAGGCCGGCCGTTCGACCACTTCGCCCGCGGCAATCTGGTTGATCAGGGCATCGGGCAGGACTTTGATCGACATGGCGCGGCAGGTCAGGATGGTCTTACGGAATGCGGACGGATTCGCGCACCGGCGATGCGCAACGGGTGACGGCGGGACGGCAGGCTCAGTTATCATCCTGCCATATGGACGGCCAGCCCGCGTCGCGCGGAACGATTGCAGAGCGCTTCCGCGGCTTCCTGCCTGTGGTGGTGGATGTGGAAACCGGCGGTTTCGAGCCGGACCGGCACGCCCTGCTGGAAATCGCCGTGGCGCCCGTCACCATGGACGCCGAAGGCCTGCTGCAACCGGGCCCGATCACCAGCACGCACGTGATTCCCTACGAAGGCGGCGAACTGGACCCGCGGTCTCTGGCGGTGAACGGCATCGATCCGCACCATCCACTGCGCGCCGCGCGCCATGAGCGCCAGGCGCTGGATTTCGTCTTCAAGCCGGTCCGGGCCGCGCTTTCCGAGAGCGGCTGCCAGCGCGCGATCCTCGTCGGCCACAACGCCCACTTCGACCTGGCGTTCATCAATGCCGCGATCCGGCGTATCGGCTACAAGCGCAATCCGTTCCACAACTTCAGCGTCCTGGATACCGCCTCGCTGGCCGGGCTGGTCTATGGCCAGACCGTGCTGAGCCGCGCGCTGCAGGCGGCCGGCCTGGAATGGAACGGCCACGACGCGCACTCGGCGCGCTACGACGTCGAGCGCACCAGCGAACTGTTCTGCACCATGGTGAACACCTGGAAGGCACACGGCGGCTGGCGGGGCTGAAAAGTCCGTCGCCGACCCCATAATGGCGGGCACGACCCCGCGTCTGGATGCGCCATGCCGATCTTCGAATACCGCTGCGACAACCCGGACTGCCCCTCGCACAGCGGGCACTACGACCGCTTGCAGCGCCTGGGCGACGACACCGCCGCGCCCTGCCCGCAGTGCGGCCAGCCCGGCACCCGGCAGATTTCCGCGCCGGCCATCGCCACCGGCGGCGCCCACCTGATGAAGGAAAGCCACTTCTCGAACCACGGCTTCACGCAATACAAGCGGCTCGAGAAAGGCGTTTACGAGAAGACCGCCGGCAAGGGCCCGGCGATCATCAGCGATCCGGGCGACTGATTCCGGCCACGCGCCGGCCCGCAGCACCGTCCAGCGTCCATTGCGCCCGTGCCGGCGCCTGCATCACCCCGGGCACTTGGGCCGTGGCAGCCAATGCGGCTACTCTCGGCAGCCCGTTCGCTGCCCTCCAGGCCCAGACACATGAATCCAATGCCGAGAATCCTGCTGGCCACGGCCGTCGCCGCGACGCTGGCCGCCTGTGCACCGACCCCTTCGACGCCGGAGCAGCCCGCCGGCACGGACACGACTTCGAAAGCGATGAACTATCCGCAGGCCCGCACCGTCGACCATTTCGATGAATACCACGGTGAGCGCATCGCCGATCCCTACCGCTGGCTGGAAGACATCGACTCGGATGAAACGCTGGCATGGATCGAGGCGCAGAACCGCGTCACCGATGGGCACCTCGCCACCATCGGACAGCGCGATGCGTTCCGCGAGCGCCTGACCGCGCTGTGGAACTACGAGCGCTTCGGTGTGCCGAGCAAGGTCGGCGACCACTACCTCTACAGCTACAACGACGGCCTGCGCAACCAGCCCGTCATCCTCATCCAGGAGGGCATCGACGGCGAGCCGCGTACGCTGCTGGATCCGAACACGCTGTCCGAGGACGGCACGGTCGCACTCAGCGGCCTGGTGCCCAGCAAGGATGGCCGACACCTGGCCTACGGTACGTCGTCGGGCGGTTCGGACTGGCAGGAATGGCGCGTCCTCGATGTCGAGAACGGCCAGACGCTCGACGACCACATCCGCTGGGTGAAGTTCTCGGCCGCCACCTGGGCCAGGGATGGATCCGGCTTCTGGTATGGCCGCTACGACGCGCCCGAGGGCGAACACGCCCTGAAGGCGGTCAACAAGTTCCAAAAGCTGTACTTCCACCGCCTCGGCACGGCGCAGGACGCCGACGTCCTGGTGTACGAGCGCGATGACCAGCCGGACTGGGGCTTCGCGCCAGTGCTGAGCGATGACGGCGGCACGCTGCTGATCAGCGTCTGGCGGGGCACCGAAAACAAGAACCTCGTGTTCCTCAAGCCGGTGGCCGACAGCACCGCGCCGGTCGTCGAGCTGATTCCCGAATTCGAATACAGCTACGACTTCGTGGGCAATACCGGCAACCGCTACCTTTTCCTCACCGACGACGGCGCCGCACGCAAGCGCGTCATCGCCATCGACATCACGCGCCCCGCCCGCGCGAACTGGGAAGAAGTGATCGCCGAGAGCGATGCCACGCTGGGCAGCGTCACCCGCGTCGGCGACCGCCTCGTCGCGCAGTACCTGCGCGACGCCGCCGGCCAGGCCCGCATCTTCGCCCTCGACGGTTCGCTGCAGGGCGACGTGAAGCTGCCGGGCATCGGCACCGTCGGCGGCTTCGATCGCAGCACCGAAGGCAGCGAGACCTTCTTCGCCTTCACCAGCTTCATCCAGCCGGCGACCATCCATCGCCTCGATGTCGCCACCGGCGAATCGACCCTGTTCCGCGCGCCCAAGCTGCCCTTCGATCCGTCGAACTACGAAACGCGCCAGGTGTTCTTCAACAGCAAGGACGGCACGCGCGTGCCGATGTTCATCACCGCGCGCAAGGATGTGCAGCTGGATGGCAGGCAGCCGACGATCCTCTACGGTTACGGTGGTTTCGACATCGCACTGACGCCGGGCTACGCCGCCTATTCGATGGCGTGGCTGGAAGAAGGCGGCATCTACGCCTCGGTCAACCTGCGCGGCGGCGGCGAATACGGCCGCGACTGGCACCACGCCGGCACCCGGACGCGCAAGCAGAATGTCTTCGACGACATGGCGGCAGCGGCTGAATACCTGATCGCCAACCGCTACACCTCGCCGGCGAACATGGCGATCCATGGGCGCTCGAACGGCGGCCTTCTGGCGGCGGCCGTGGCGATGCAGCGTCCCGACCTGTTCGCCGCGTCCGTCCCCGGCGTCGGCGTACTCGACATGCTGCGCTTCCGCGAATTCACCATCGGCTGGGCCTGGGAAAGCGACTACGGCAGCGTCCTCGACGAGGACGAATTCCGCGCCATCCGCGCCTATTCGCCGCTGCACAACATCCGTGAAGGCGTGGACTATCCGGCGTTCCTCATCACCACCGGTGACCACGACGACCGTGTATTCCCGGCGCACAGCTTCAAGTACGCCGCCGCCTTGCAGGCCGTGAATCCGCCGCGCCCGGCGCTGATCCGCATCGATGTCCGCGCCGGCCATGGCGCCGGCAAGCCGACTGCGAAGCAGATCGCCGAATGGGCGGACATCCTCGGTTTCCTTGCCCACCACACCGGCCTGGATACCTCAGACCGCTGAATCTTGTCTGGCGACAGGGCCGGCGACCGCGAGGTCGCCGGCCCTGTGGGACGAGCGTTTGCCGCCAGTCGATGGCCGGGAATGATTCGGTTTCGGGTTTCGTCGCAGCGTCAGTGCGCTGCGTCGGCGACACCGGTCGAGACAGTGCGGCCCCGTGCCATGCACGGCCATTCCACCAGTCGCCAGGCCAGTGCCGACACCGCCAATACCAGGGCCAGGTATCCGGCCAGGACCCACAGCCAGCCGACGCTGTCCAGACCATCGGGAACACGCGACCACAAGGCCAGCAGAATGGGCAGGTGCGCCAGGTACAGGCTGTAACTCCAGCGCCCGACGGCGGCCAGGCCCAGCCAGCGAAACCCGGCGAGCAGCCAGCGTGGCGGATACAACATAGCCAGCACCAGTAGACCGAACGCGAGCGCCAGGCCGCTGCGGGCAAACACCATGGCGCCGGCGTGATGCCAGAAGTCGCCCAGGTGCCGCTGCACGAAGGCGCAGGCGATGACGCAGGCCAGCACGGCCCATGGCAGCAGCCAATGCGCCCATCTGCGCAGCCGTTGCGGGTGTCGCAACGAAATCCACGCCGTTGCAATACCGGCCACAAACAGGTCAAGCATGCCCGGCAACTGCGTCGCCATGCGGAAGCGCACACCCGAATCCTCTGGCCACGCCAGGAATATCCAGGCCCGCCAGCCCCAGCACATCAACACACCGGCCAGCAGCAGCCAGGGCAAGGCCCTGGGCCGACGCAACCAGGGCGCCAGCAGCAGCATCAGCAGGTAGAACTGCCATTCCACCCCCAGCGTCCAGTACACGCCGTTGATACCACCGTGGTGGCCGGGAATCATGTGATGGATCAGCAGGACGTGGCTGGTGATCTGCCACCAGCCGGAGGCGCTCTCAAGCAGGTGCGACTGCGCCAGCACGATGATCAGCAACATCGACAGGTAATACGCCGGCAGAATGCGCCAGGCGCGGCGACGCATGAAGTGCGCGCCATCGAATCGCGCCGGCTGTATAACCAACCGCCCGATGAAAAATCCACTGAGCACGAAGAACAGGTCGACACCAATCCAGCCATAGGGATTGGGCGGCCACAACAGCAGGTACTTGACCACCACCGGCGACAGCTCGAACAGGTGGTAGGCGACGACCATCAGCGCCGCCAGTGCACGCAACGCATCCAGCGCCTCCAGGCGTACCGGCCAAACGCGAGCGCCGTTGCTGCGCGACGACTGCTCAGCAGACTGCACGCCGACAGTGGCGGCGTCGACGCTCATGAAGCGTGCGTGCGCTGGCGGCGCGCTTCGAACAGGCAGACGCCGGCGGCGACGGAAACGTTGAGGCTTTCCATGTTGTCGCTGATCGGGATGCGAGCGAGGAAGTCGCAGCGTTCGCCGGTGAGGCGACGCATGCCCTCGCCTTCGGCACCCATCACCAGCGCGGTCGGGCCACGCAGGTCGTGCGCGTACAGCGACCTGTCGGCTTCGCCGGCCAGCCCGACGATCCACACGCCGGCCTGCTTCAAGGTTTCCATCGAGCGCGCCAGATTGGTCACGCGCAGCAGCGGAACGATCTCGGCGCCGCCGGCCGCGGACTTCTTCGCGGCCACGTTGAGCGGCGCACTGCGGTCCTTGGGCACGATGACGGCCGTCGCATCGGCTGCGGCTGCCGAGCGCAGGCAGGCGCCGAGGTTGTGCGGATCGGTGACGCCATCGAGGATCAGGAACAGCGCCGCGGCACCGGCGCCCTCGACCAGCGCTGGCAGGTCGCGTTCGTCCAGTGCCGGCTTTTCGCGCACGCGCGCCAGCACATCCTGGTGCCTGGCACCTTCGCCGAGGCGGTCCAGCGTGGCGCGCGGCGCGCGTTGAACGGCGATGCCGGCGCCGCGCGCCGCAGCGGCCAGCTCTTCGACACGGGCATTCTTCGCTTCGCGCGCCACCATCAGTTCCAGCACAGAAGCCGGATCGTTGTCGACCACGGCCGCGACCGCATGGATGCCACCCATCCAGGACGTCGCGGACATGTCAGCGCGCCGCCTTGCGGGCGGCAGCGCGCGGGGTCGCCGCGGCGGTGTCCTCGACGAGGCGGAAGTCGATCTTCCGTTCCTCCAGGCTCGCGCGCAGCACCAGCACGTTGACGCGGTCACCCAGGCGGAAGCTGCGCCGGCGCCGCTCGCCGGTCAGCAGCTTGCGCACCGGATCGAAGTGGTAGTAGTCGTTGGGCAGCTGGGTAACGTGCACGAGGCCGTTGACGCGCGACTCGTCCAGCTCGACAAACAGTCCGAAGCTGGTCACGCCGCTGATCGTCCCCTCGAAGGTGCTGCCGACATGCTGTTCCATCCAGGCGCACTTGTAACGTTCGTCGACGTCGCGCTCGGCCTCTTCGGCACGACGCGAGTTCTCCGAGCAGTGCACCGCCAGCGCGGCGATGTCGTGGGCACCGTAATGGAAGTTCGACGGCTTGCCCCCATCGAGCACATGGCCGATCGCGCGGTGCACAAGCAGGTCCGCGTAGCGGCGGATCGGCGAGGTGAAGTGCGCGTAGGCGTCCAGCGCCAGGCCGAAGTGGCCGATGTTTTCCGGCTGGTAAACGGCCAGGCTCATCGAACGCAGCAGCACCGACTCCAGCAGCGTGGCATCGGCGCGCTTGCGTACCTTCGTCAGCAGCCTGGCGTAGTCCAGCGGCGTGACGCTGGCGTGCGACGGCAGCATCATCCCGAACTCGGCCAGGAATTCCTGCAGCTCCTCGTACTTGCTTTCCGGCGGCCGGTCATGGACGCGGAACGGCGCCGGCATCTGCTTCTTCAGCAGGAACTTCGCCGCCTGGACATTGGCGGCGATCATGCATTCCTCGATCAGCTTGTGCGCGTCGTTGCGCTCGTAGGCACCCATCGATTCGACGCTGCCGTTCGGCGCCAGGCGGAAGCTGACTTCCGTCGACTCGAATTCCAGCGCGCCCCGTTGCGCGCGGCGGCGCGCGAACACACGGTAAAGCTTGAACAGGCGTCGCACCGGGTCCAGCACGTCACCCAGCTGCGCCTGCGCCTCGGCGTTGTCCTCGCCCACCGCCTGCCACACCTGCGTATAGGTCAGGCGCGCATGCGAACGCATGACGGCGCGATAGAACCTCGAGCCACTGACATTGCCATCGCGATCGACGCGCATCTCGCAGACCATGCACAGCCGGTCCACCTTGGGACGCAGGGAACAGATGCCGTTCGACAGCGTCTCCGGCAGCATCGGCACCACGAAGCCAGGGAAATAGACGCTGGTCGCGCGGTGGGTCGCCTCCCGGTCCAGCGGCGTGCCCGGCCGCACGTAGTTCGACACGTCGGCGATGGCGACGATCAGGCGGAAGCCTTCGCGGTCCTGCTCGCAATACACCGCGTCGTCGAAATCCTTGGCGTCCTCGCCGTCGATGGTGACCAGCGGAAGATCGCGCAGGTCGACGCGTCCTTCAATGTCGGCCTGGCCGACTTCGAGCGAAGTCGCTTCCGCCTCGCGCAGCGTGTCAGCCGGCCACTCGTGCGGGATGCCATGGCTGTGGATCGCGGTTTCGACCACCAGGCTGGCGGTCAGGCGATCACCGAGCACGGTGAGGATGCGGCCCAGCGGCGGTCGCGTGCCCGACGGCGGCTCGACGATCTCGCAGACCACCAGCTGGCCGTTGCGTGCGTCGCCGCGATCCTGCACCGGAATCACGACATCCATGTGGATGCGGGCGTCGTCGGGATCGACCAGGCCGACACCACCGCGCTCGTTGTACACGCCGACCAGGCGCGTCGCGCGCCGTTCCAGCACTTCGACGATCACGCCTTCCCGGCGACCTCGGCGGTCGATGCCGGTGACGCCGACCATGACGCGGTCACCATGCAGCACGCGGCGCATCTGCGCCGGCGCCAGGAATATGTCGTCGCCACCGGCGTCGGGACGCAGGAAGCCGAAACCGTCTTCCTTGCCCAGTACGGTGCCGGCGATCAGGTTGAGGCGATTTGCGACGCCGTAGCCTCCGCGGCGATTCATGTGCAGCTGGCCGTCGCGCAGCATCGCGCCGAGACGCTTGGCGAGCGCTTCCTGGCGGTCCGGCGTGGTCAGCCCGAGGCCATTGGCGATATCCGCGGCGCCGAGCAGGCGACCCTCGCCCTCGAGGAAGGCGATGATGGCCTCGCGGCTGGGAATGGGATTGGCGTAGCGTTGGCGCTCGCGTTCGGCCTGCGGATCGAACCAGCCGGCGTCCGGCATGGCCGGGGCACGCGAGCGCCGGGCAGCCGGCGCGGCGGCCGGCGTGTTGCGGGACGACTTCCGAGCCGTGGGTGCCGGCGGGGCGTCGTTGCGCATCACCTCCGGCATCCAGGGTGGCAACGTCGATTTCGCGCCGCGCTTTCCCTTCACGCCAGCTGGCGCCCCGGTTGCGACACCGGTCCCGACGGATCGACCGCCCTTGCCGGCCGGGCCTTTACCGGCCGTCGCGCCGGCGCCCTTCACCACCTTCGACGCCCTGCCCGAAGGCGCGGTGGGGATGCCGCCGCCCTTGCTGGCGGCCCGCTGTGTCTTGTCGCGGCCTGCGCCGCCTGTTGCTTTTCGTTTTGTCATGGCGGGGATGGTACAGGGGCGGCCCCGTCCCGACCGGCCGGTCGGATTTCCTGTTCAATGTCCGTTGACAAGCCCGCGGCAAGTGCCTATTCTTTGCGGCTCGGCGCAAGCCGCGCTCACCTGCCCAGGTGGCGGAATTGGTAGACGCACTAGTTTCAGGTACTAGCGGGTAAAACCGTGGAGGTTCGAGTCCTCTCCTGGGCACCATGGCATTGACCGCCGATCCGGCCAGCAGCCCGAGCCGGCGCCAGAAGACCCCGCGAAAGCGGGGTTTTTCGTTTCCGGTGTCGATGCGTCGTCGGCGCGGCTGCGACGAGCGGCGACTGCGTACCGACCCGCACCGCGCTGCGCCCTTGTGGACGGGTAGCTTGCTGCCCGCTGCGACCGCCAGGCCGCTGCCAGCAGCCGCATGATGGGATTGCCGCGGCGAATGCGTAGTACTGCCTATCGGGCAAGTATTGCCCCATATTCAGGAGACCGGCGTGCGCCGAACACATCTGCTTTCATCCGTACTGATTCTTGCCTTTGCCGGCACCGCCGCGGTCGAGGCCGCGACTTGCCGGGTGATGCCGACCGGCACCGGCAACGGCTCATCGTGGTCGTCGCCGATGGCCTTGCAGGCGGCGCTGGCCGCGTCGAACTGCGGCGAAATCTGGATCCGCGCCGGCCTGTACAAGCCGGTGCAACCAGCCAATCCGAGCAACCCGACCCAGGCCGAGCGTCGCATCAGTTTCGTCATCCGTCCCGGCCTGCGCGTGTACGGCGGTTTCGCCGGCAATGAAACCCGCCGCGACCAGCGCGATCCGGCGCAGCACCTGAGCGTGCTTTCAGGCGACATCGACAACGACGACACCACCGATGCCAATGGCATCGTCACCGATCCGCAAGGGGTGCGTTTTTCCAACAGCTACCACGTGCTGTTGATGGACGGCGGCACCGCCGCCGGGCCGATCAACCGCGACACCGTACTCGATGGCGTGGTCATCACCGCCGGCCGCGGCAATGGCAGCTCGTCCGATCGGTTCAATGTCGGCGGCGGCCTGTTCTGTCGCGCCACCAACAGCGGCCACCGATGCAGCCCGACGCTGCGCGACATCGTGTTCAGCGGCAACGTCGCCGGCTACGGTGCCGCGCTGTACAACCTGGGCATCACCGGCGGTGTCAGCCAGCCTCTGCTTCACCGCGTGCATTTCACCGCCAACCATGCCACCTCGTACGGCGGCGGGATGGGCAATGACGGCAGCAATGCCGGTGACGCCAGCCCGGTACTGCGTGATGTGCGCTTTACCGGCAACCGCGCCGGCAGTTACGGCGGCGCCATCTACAGTGATGCCTCCGCCGGCGGCAAAGCCAGCGCCCTGATCGACCAGGTGCAGTTCAGCGGCAACAACGCGACCTACGGCGGCGCCATCTACAACGACTCCACAGGCGGTGGCCAGGCACGCCCGGTCATTACCAACGCCACCTTCCAGGGCAACACGGCCAGCAATGACGGCGGCGCGATCTACAACCATGCGAGCAGCTCCGGCGATGGCCGGGCAACGCTGCGCCATGTCACGTTCAGCGGCAATACCGCGGCGCGCGGCGGCGCCATCGCCAATATCGGTGGCAGCAACAATCCGACCGGCGCCAACCCGACCCTGAGCAATGTCATCCTGTGGGGCAACCAGGCCAGCCAGCAGGGCGCGGAAATCCACAACCAGAACGCGCAGCCGGTCCTGCGCCACAGCATCGTCGCCGGCGGCTGCCCGGCCGGAGCACAGTGCATCGGCGTGCTTGCCGGCAATCCGCTGCTGGGCGCGCTGGCCGACAACGGTGGCTGGTCATGGACGATGAAGCCCGGCAACGGCAGCCCGGCGATCAATGCCGCCGCCGACGCCGACTGCCCGGTGATCGACCAGCGCGGTGTGCCGCGCGCGCAAGGCCTGCGCTGCGACATCGGCGCCTTCGAGGTCGAGGCGGCACCGTGCTACGTGCGCGCCAATGCCGGCGGCAGCAACAACGGCAGCAGCTGGACCAATGCCTACACCAGCCTGCAGACGGCGCTGGCCAACAGCAGCTGCGGCGAGATCCGTGTCGCCCGCGGCGTCTACACGCCGACCAGTGGCAGCGACATCAACATCAGTTTCAATGTCCGTCCCGGGCAGCGCCTGTACGGCGGCTTCGCCGGCAACGAAACAACGCTGCAACAGCGTGACCCGGCGGCCAATCCGACCGTGCTGTCCGGCGACATCGGCGGCGACGACAGCACCGACGCGCATGGCATCGTGATCAGCACCGCCGATATCGTCGGCAGCAACAGCCATCGGGTAGTGTTGATGGACGGCAGCACCGGCGCCGGCCCGATCCTGGCCACGACCGTGCTGGACGGCTTTGCCATCACCGCCGGCAGGAGCTTCGACTTCGACGGCGGCGGCCTGTACTGCCGTGGCAGCGGCGCCGGCAATGAATGCAGTCCGACCCTGACCAACCTGCTGTTCAGCGCCAACATGGGCGTTCAGGGCGGCGGCATCTTCAACGCCGGCGGCAACGGAGGACGCGCCAATCCCACCGTCAGCAACACCACCTTCCGCAACAACGTCGGCATCTATGGCGGCGGCGGCATGTACAACCAGGGCTGGCAGTCCGGCGAATCCAGTCCGCTGCTGAGCAACGTCACCTTCATCGGCAACACCTTCAACGCCCTGGTCAATGACGGCGGTTACGGCGGTGTCAGCAGCCCCTGGCTCAACCATGTCACCTTCAGCGACAACAGCAGCCGCTTCGGTGGCTCTTCGGTGATGAACACGTCGTACAACGGAACCAGCGAACCGGTGTTCAGCAACGTCATCGCCTGGGGCGGCTTCATGACGATTCCCGACGAGCCGGAGTGCGACATGGAAATCTGCAATCTGCACAACACGCTGGCGACGTTCACCGCCAGCCTGATCGCCGGTGGCTGCCCGACCGGCGGCCTGTGCGGGCCGGATGTGTCGGGCGCCGATCCGCTGCTGGCGCCGCTGTCGTACAGCGGCGGCGGCGCCCCGACCCTGGTGCCGCAACCGCCCAGCCCGGCCATCGACGCCGGCGATGCCGACACCTGCGCCGAACTGGACCAGCGCGGCGTGTCGCGCCCGCAAGGTGGCGGCTGCGACATCGGCGCCGTCGAGTACCAGCCTGGCGGCGAAGACCGGATCTTCGACAACGGCTTCCAGATGCCCTGATAACCGGCTGTCCCGGCCCGATCAGGCCGGACCCGCCGTGACCGGTCGCACAACCGCCGCCCGCACCCCGGGCGGCGGTTGTGCTTTGCCGGCCCGGTTCATCCACTGCCGCTATACTCCCGGCTGCAACACACACGGTGGGAGAAGCCGGTCCGGCCGGCTGCCGAAGGCGCAAACGCCCGTAATCGCTCAGGCCCGATACCACCGCAGCGGCAAACACTCTGGAGAGACCGACCGGCCTGGCCGGAACCGGCGCCGAAGGGGCACGAGGCAGGCGGACGCAGGTCCGGTCGCCTCCAAACTCTCAGGCAAAAGGACAGAGGGGCACGCGGGAGCCGGCGCAGCCATGCGTCATCCCGACAACACCCGCGCGCCTGCGTGCGCCGACGATGCCCCTCCACTTCCCGGAACGCCGCCATGTCCAAGCCCTCCCTGCGCGACCTCGAGCACCACGACGCCTTCGTCGACCGCCACATCGGCCCGAACGACACCGAGATCGCGCAGATGCTGCGCGCGATCGGACACGACTCGCTGGACGCGCTGACCGACGCCATCGTGCCCGGCACCATCGCGCCCACCGGCACGCTGCAGCTCGACGACAGCCTGACCGAAGTCGAGGCACTGGCGCGCATCCGCGACATCGCTGGGCGCAACCGCGTGTTCCGCAGCTTCATCGGCCAGGGCTACTACGGCACGCACACGCCGAACGTCATCCTGCGCAATATCCTCGAGAATCCCGCCTGGTACACGGCCTACACGCCGTACCAGGCGGAGATCTCGCAGGGCCGTATGGAAGCGCTCATCAACTTCCAGCAGATGTGCGCCGACCTGACGGCCATGGACATCGCCAACGCCTCGCTGCTGGACGAAGCCACCGCCGCCGCCGAGGCGATGACGCTGGCCAAGCGCGCCGCGCGCTCGAAGTCGAACACCTTCCTGGTCGCCGGCGACACGCATCCGCAGACGCTGGAGGTGCTGCAGACCCGCGCGACGCCGCTGGGCCTGCAGGTGGAGATCGCGCGCTCCACCGACGAGTTCCACGCCAGGCTGGCTGCCGGCGACTACTTCGGCGTGCTGGTCCAGTACCCGGCGTCGAGCGGCTGGGTCGCCGACTGGGAAAAGGATGCCGAGGCCATCCACGCGCATGACGCGCTGTTCGTGGTCGCCACCGACCTGCTGGCGCTGACGCTGCTGAAGGCGCCGGGCGAGATGGGCGCCGACATCGTCATCGGCAACACCCAGCGCTTCGGCGTGCCGTTTGGCTTCGGCGGTCCGCATGCCGCCTTCATGGCCTGCCGCGATGCCTTCAAGCGCTCGATGCCGGGCCGGCTGATCGGCGTGTCCGTCGATGCCGAAGGCCGCCATGCCTACCGCCTGACCCTGCAGACGCGCGAACAGCACATCCGCCGCGAGAAGGCGACCTCGAACATCTGTACCGCCCAGGTACTGCTTGCGGTGATGGCGTCGATGTATGCGGTTTACCACGGCCCGGAAGGCCTGACGCGGATCGCGCGTCGCGTCTCGCGCCTGGCCGCGATCCTCGCCGCCGGCCTGCGCCAGCTCGGCCATGCGCCGATGCACGACACCGCCTTCGACACGCTGTGCTTCGGCGCCGACGAACGCACCGCCGGCATCTTGCAGCGCGCGGAAGCGAATGGCGTCAACCTGCGCGTGCGCGGTGACGGTTCGCTGTGCGTGTCACTGGATGAAACCACGACGCGCGCAGACATCGAGCTGCTGTGGCGCATCTTCGCCGGCGACAACGCAACACTGCCGCTGATCGACGAACTGGACGCCAGCGCGCCGTCGCTGGTCCCGGCCGTGCTGGAACGCCGCAGCGCTTTCCTGACGCACCCGGTGTTCAACACGCACCACAGCGAGCACGAGATGCTGCGCTACCTGCGTTCGCTGGCCGACAAGGACCTGGCGATGGATCGCACGATGATCCCGCTCGGCTCCTGCACCATGAAGCTCAACGCCACGGCCGAGATGATCCCGATCACCTGGCCGGAGTTCTCGCAGATCCATCCGCTGGCGCCGGCCGGGCAGGCGCAGGGCTACCGCGAACTGATCGATTCGCTGGAAGCCATGCTGGTCGACATCACCGGCTATGACGCGGTGAGCTTCCAGCCCAACTCCGGTGCGCAGGGCGAATACGCGGGCCTGCTCGCCATCCGCGCCTACCACGCCTCTCGTGGCCAGAGCCATCGCAACATCTGCCTGATCCCGGAATCGGCGCACGGCACCAATCCAGCCAGTGCGCAGATGTGCGGCATGAAGGTCGTGGTCACCAAGTGCGACGCCAACGGCAATGTCGACGTTGGCGACATCCGCGCCCAGGCCGAGAAGCACTCCGCCAACCTGGCGGCGATCATGATGACCTACCCGTCCACGCACGGCGTATTCGAGGAAGACGTCGTCGAGATCTGCGAGATCATCCACCAGCACGGCGGCCAGGTGTACACCGACGGCGCCAACCTCAATGCGCTGGTCGGCCTCGCCAAGCCGGGCAAGTGGGGATCGGACGTTTCGCACCTCAACCTGCACAAGACCTTCTGCATCCCGCACGGCGGCGGTGGTCCCGGCGTCGGTCCCTGCGCCGTGAAGGCGCACCTGGCACCGTTCCTGCCGCGCGGTCACAAGGACGCGCAGGGCAAGGTCGGCATGGTGTCTGCCGCCGCGCACGGCAGCGCCAGCATCCTGCCGATCAGCTGGATGTACATCGCCATGATGGGCAAGGCCGGCCTGCGCAAGGCCACCCAGGTCGCGCTGCTCAACGCCAACTACATCTCCCGGCGACTGGCCCCGCACTACCGCACGCTGTACACCGGCCGCAACGGCCTGGTCGCGCACGAGTGCATCCTCGACCTGCGGCCGCTGGAAAAGGCCACCGGCATCACCGCCGAGGACGTCGCCAAGCGCCTGATCGACTACGGCTTCCATGCCCCGACGCTGAGCTTCCCGGTCGCCGGCACGTTGATGGTCGAGCCGACCGAAAGCGAGTCCCTGCACGAACTCGACCGCTTCGTCGACGCCATGATCCAGATCCGCGAAGAAATCCGCGCCATCGAGGACGGCCGCCTCGACCGCGAGGACAACCCGCTGAAGAACGCGCCGCACACCGCGGCCGCCGTCGCCGGCAGCGAGTGGTCGCACGCCTATCCGCGTGAACAGGCGGTGTTCCCGCTCGACAGCCTGCGGCAGCAGAAGTACTGGCCGCCGGTGGCCCGCGTGGACAACGTCCACGGCGACAAGAACGTCTTCTGCGCCTGCATTCCGGTCGAAGAGTTCAAGGACGAGCCGGCGGAAGCCTGAGCGCCTGCGGCCGCACCGGCAACACCCGCACGGCCACCCTCATCGGGTGGCCGTGTGCCATCCGGGTGGCGGTCACGGTATAGCCAATGTGAGCGAGCCCCTTGATCCGTGGGCGGTTTCCGGCGGCATCCCCAGCGTCATCCACACGCCTGTGCACAGAATCCGTGGATAACTTGCCGCCGCCGGTTGTGCATCAGGATCCCCGGCAGGCAACCGGCGGCGGCACTATGATCGGCGCTGGTTTACGGACCGCGCGCATGTCGAGAATCCTGCTGCTGCTTTCCCTGCTGGCCTGCTTCGCGGCGCACGCCACCGAACCGGACCGGCGCATCGCCATCACCATCGACGACCTGCCCTGGCAGCGCATGGGCACCACGCCCGCCGGCGAGGTCGCCGGCCGGCACCGGCAGCTGATGGCGCTACTCAGGCAGGCCGGCGTACCGGCCACCGGGTTCGTCAACGAAGGCAAGCTGGAAGTCGACGGAGTCGTCCAGCCCGAGCGGCTCGCGATGCTGCGCGACTGGCTTGTTGCCGGTTTCGAACTGGGCAACCACACGCACGGCCACCTCGACCTGCATGCGGTCGGCCTCGATGCCTACCGGGACGACATCCTCAAAGGCGAGCGCGTGTTGCGTCCGCTGCTCGCCGGATTCGGCCAGGTGCCGCGCTGGTTCCGTCATCCCTACCTGCGCGCCGGGCGCACGCGCGAGGATCGCGCCGCGCTGGAAGCCTTTCTTTCTGGCCACGACTACCGCATCGCGCCGGTGACCGTGGACAACGGCGAATGGGTCTGGGCGTTCGCCTATGCCAACGTGCTCGACGAAGAACCCGATACGCCCGGGCGCGCGGCCACGCTCGAGCGCCTGCGTCGTGGCTACATCCCGTACATGCTCGACAAGGTCGACTACTTCGAGAAGCAGTCGCAGGCGCTGCTGGGTTACGCCCTGCCGCAGGTCTGGCTGCTGCACGCCAACGAACTCAACGCCGTCGCCTACGCAGACCTCGTCTCCGGCGTACAGCGGCGCGGCTACCGCGTTGTGACGCTGGAAGAAGCGATGCGGGACCCGGCCTACGATCGCGGCGCCGAAGGCTATGACGGCCGCTACGGACCCAGCTGGCTGCACCGCTGGGCGATGGGCGAAGGCAGGCGCGGCGACTTCTTCGCCGGCGAGCCGGTGGTACCGAAGTGGGTGCTCGAACTGGCGCGCGTGGAGTCGGAGTAGCCGGCAACCTGCAGGATCCAGCGAACCGGCATTGCCGCCGCGTGCGCTGCCGGCCGGATTACCCGACCATTGCCGGTACGTCGGGTAACGACACGACGATGCGGCCCGCGGCGCCCGCTCAGCGATTCGAATGGGTGGAGGCGCCCGCAATCGTGCCAGTGCGCCCCGATCACTCGGCCACCGTGGCTGTCTACACCGGATCGTGAGCCCGCAGCGCACCCCGCGATGGCGCTACGGCGTGAATACAAACTCGCCAATCTGAAGCACGTCGCTGATGTGCTTCGCTTTTTCCTGCGCGCCCACAGAGTCATCCACAGCGTTGCGCACACGATCCGTGGAAAACATCGGCACGGTCGTTCTCCGTCCGCGTGTACGCGCCTGGACAGTCGCGTCCACACAGGCCACCCGCCGCGAGATGCCCGGTGCCGGGCGCGGCGCGACACGCGGATGTCAAGCGTTTCCGCGCACCTCCGCGCACATTTAAGGGGATGGCCGCGGTTGAATACAAACTCGCCAAAGTGAGACACATCCCTGACGCGCATGGATTTTTCCGGCGCACGCACAGACTCGTCCACAGCGTTGCGCACACGTTCCGTGGATAACAGGCGCGCGCGGGCCCCATGCAGGTGCAACCGGATTGAACGATCACGTCCACGCAAGGCATGCGCATCGACGGGGTGGCACCCTGCGCTTGACGACTGCGTCCACGTGCGTCGCCCGCTCCGGCATAAGGACGGCATGGAGCGGGAAGCGTGCGTCCATCCCACGCCACGCATTCACAACACGCACAAGCGTCCACGTCGCACGGGCGCATCGACCAGATCGCAGCCTTGACGGACGATCGCGGCCGGGCCGGGATCCGGCTCAGTGGGGCAAGGACCGCCCCCCCGGCGGCACCCTCGCCGCGATCCTGGTCAATCCCTGCGCCGGAAATTCACCGCGCGCGCCCTGTGACGACTGCAGCGTCGAGGCGTGAATACAAACTCGCCAAACCGATGAACCGCGTTGACCGTACTGGATTTTCTGGCGACGCCCACAGCGTCATCCACAGCGTTGCGCACACGATCCGTGGATAACCTTGCGTGAGCGAAGGGGCACCGATGCCGCACCCGCACGGCATGGACCTGTCGACGCGCTCACGAGTTCGAAGGGGCGCACGCCGTAGTAGCGCGTCCTCGCAGCGGCGCTACCGTCACTACGCACGGCAGCGCCATGCCCTGCCGTCGCCCAGATGAAGCTGCGCAAACTCGCCCGTGACCAGACGCGGCAACGAACACACGCAGGATGAAAGGCCGTGAAGCACGCAGCTCACGTTTCGCCCCGTCACGAAATAGCCCATGCCACCCTCAGGTGCCCGGCCGTGCGGTGGGCTTGGGCTCGGCGATTTCCTGGCCCGGCTGGGCGCGGCCGGACATTTCGGCGCCGGCGTCGGGTGCCAGGCGGCGCAGCGAGAACACCGAGCCCAGCGAGATCAACGCGATGGTGGCGAAGGCCAGCGTGAAGTTGATGCTGTCCCCGACCGGCTGACCGGTGGCGATGCTGGCCAGCGACAGCGCATAGCCGCCGATGGTGACGCCGGTGGCCAGTGCGATCTGCTGGACCATGGCGGCAAGGCTGCTCGCCTGCGACATGCGCGCCTGGTCGATGTCGGCGTAGATGATCGCGTTGAGGCTGGTGAACTGCAGCGAGCGGAAGCAGCCGCCGATCAGCAGCACGCCGACCATCATCACGTAAGGCGTGTCGGCGCGGAACAGGCCCAGCGGCACCAGGAACAGCGAGGCGACGACAGCGTTGAAAACCAGCACCCGGCGGAAACCGAAGCGCTTGAGGATCCACGCCGCGACGGTCTTCATGAACATGGCCCCGGCCGCACCGGCGAAGGTGATCAGGCCCGATTCAAGCGGGTCGTAGCCGAAGCCGAGCTGCAGCATCAGCGGCAGCAGCAGCGGCGTCGCGCCGACGCCGATGCGGAACAGTGCGCCGCCGAGCACGCCGATGCGGTAGGTCGGCACGCGGAACAGCTCGAGGTTGATCAGCGGATGCGGATGCCGCTTCGCATGCAGGACGTACATCACGAGCAGGCTGACGCCGACCACGCTGACGCCCAGCAGGAGCGCGGTGCCGGCCATCTGCCGCCCCAGCATGGACAGGCCGAACATCGTTGCCGCCAGGCCCATGCTCGACAGGAAGAAACCGACCCAGTCCAGCCGTCCGACCGGACCGTAAAGCTGCGGGATATGCCGCCACGCGAACCAGATGCCGAGCGCGCCGATCGGCAGGTTGACCAGGAAGATGTAGCGCCAGTGGCTGTAGGTGGTGATGAAGCCACCGACGACCGGCCCGAGCATCGGCCCGAGCAGCGCCGGCACGGTCAGCCAGCTCAGTGCGCGCACCAGCTGCGACTTCTCGATACTGCGCAACAGGACCAGTCGGCCGACCGGCACCATCATCGCGCCGCCGATGCCCTGCATGAAGCGCGCGGTGATCAGCCCGCCCAGCGTGTGGCTGGCGGCGCAGGCGATCGAGCCGCACATGAACACGGCGATCGCCGCCATGAAGGTGCGCTGCGAACCAAAGCGGTCGGACACCCAGCCACTGATGGGAATGAACACCGCCAGCGCGAGCATGTAGGCAGTCAGCGCGAGCTTCAGCACCACCGCTTCCACGCCCAGGTCCGCCGCGATTTCCGGCAGCGAGGTGGAGATCGCCGTCGACTCCATGTTCTCGATGAACAGGGCGCTGGCAACGATCAGCGGCAGCAGGCGTTCGCGTCTCACCAGGTCCGGGGCAGGAAAAGGTCAGCCCCGATTGTCGCCCATCAGGATGGCGACAGGGCGAGCGCCGGCTAAATGCCGGTTCGATGTGTCTGCGCGGGATCGCAGGTCCCCGCCGTCCGATGTTTCCATCGCCGTTGGACGCGCGAGCGCGCGGCAGCTTCCCGCCAGTCATGGGACACTGACGTTCAGGCCTCTATCCACGCAGTGGAAGGCCGGCGCGCCCTGCACGCCGGCGCGACGAAGCATGCACCGCCGCTGTCCGTCGAGCAGCTGTACCCGTGGGCGTGATCACGAAGCCGTGGCGCCGGACGCGCCCCGGTGCCCCGCGGCTGCGCGGTGGCCTGGTACCGACCGCGCTGACGCGACTGTGCGCCCTGCCGCTGCCTGAAGACGCACGGACCGGTGTGCTGATCCGGCCGAACGGCGCCGAAGGGTCAGAACACGCGAGCGGCGTGAAGGTCGCCCTCCACGCCGCTCGCCGGATCGGTCAAGAACGCCTAGTGCGCACGCGTTCCGGTCAATCCGAAATAGTTGAAGACCGAGAAATCATCCGACCAGTTGACGCCATCGGCGGTGGCGGCGGCATGCCAGAAATACGACAGCCCCTCGTAGCCCTGCGTGGTCGATGCCATCCAGTCGAAGCTGCCACCCGCGATACCACCGACTTCCAGCCAGTACATGGTGTTCGGCTGCAGCACGAAAGGGCTTGCCGTGGTGAACACGTACTCCTGGATTCCCGCGCCGCCCGGCGGCGGCGCGGTGAAGGACACCAGCAACTCACCGGGCGCCTGCATGTTGTCCACGTCGAACGCCTTCAGGCTGGCAACCACTTCGCCCGTCAGGTCGTAGTCCTGCAGACGCAGCACCAGCTGGTCGATGGTGGTCGCCTCGTAGTACTCGGTATAGAACATCACGGCCTTGCGGCGCACATCGCTGAGGCCGGTCGTCGCATCGTCCTCCTCCAGCGCCGGCAGGTTGGTGAACACCTGGCCCGGGCAGCTCTCGAACCAGCTGCAATCGAACTCGTCGGCAAACAGTCGATCACCCAGCAAGGCCGATTCGTCGACCGAGATGACCCACTGGAACTGCAGGCTGCCATTCGCCGGCAGCGTGCGGTTCTGCCACTGCAGCCCGCCGGTGAAATCGCCCGGGCCGTAGGGGAGTCCGGTATTTCCCAGCGTGATCGGCTCTGGGCCGTTGAGCTCGTCGCGCAGGTCGGAGTGCGTGGTCACGGCGTATCGATCCGCACCGATGCCGCGGATTTCACCGATCGTCGGCCCCTTGTCATTGCCAAGGACTTCCATCCAGTTGTTGGCCTGCAGCAACGTGGCGGTATGGTCGGAGGACGAATCCGCCAGGTCCAGGTCCACGTAGGTGAAGACGTTGATCTCCTGCGGCTGGCTGGTCGTGTTGGAAATGGTGAGCGTCCACGTCGTCGCGCCCTTGCTGCCATCCCTGCCCGCCGACGTGTCATCCACCTTCACTTCCAGCGTGGCCTCGGCGGCGATGGTGGCGACATCGGTCCAGGTGAAGACGGCGGTATCGCCCTGGTAGGTCGCGGTCGCGGGCAACGGCTGGCGCACCTGCGTTTCATCGCCGGGGCCGCGGATGAACCAGCCCACTTCGTAGCCGTGATCATGGGCATAGGGAAATTCGATATTCAGCTCGAATCCACCATCACGGTCACTGCTTGTGCCTTCCACGGCGAACACGATCCGGGCGAAGCCGTCACTGATGACGCCTGGACCGGCGGCCGGCGAGCCCTGCGGCGCCGCGGCGCCACCCGGGGCAGCCGCCGTACGGCGCCCTTCCTTGTCCATTGCGGGACCGCCCTGCACCGCAGCGGCCGTGCCCATGGCAGCGACCAGCCCGGACGCCAGCCATACCCCCATCCTGTTACGCATATCGAATCCTCCCGGTGCCCAGCCTGATGTGCATGCCGTTGCGGGCCCACCAGGCTGCGAACGCCCTGTCGCGCCGGCTGGCACCCGTCCCCCCACGGCCGCATGGGCCCTGATCGTGCACCGGAAATTATGCGCCGTCATTCACATTTTTAGTGGACTTCGCATGAGCCTCTGTCCAGCCTGGGTTGTCGGCCTTTACGTGCACACCGCATCGCCCGCCGTTCGCACTGTCGGCACGGCGACCTCGACGCGGTCGCGGCCGTTGGCCTTGGCGCGATAGACGGCGTGGTCCGCCCGCTGCATCCAGCTGGACTGGTCGTGGCAGTCGACGCCGTCGAACACGGCCAGGCCCTGGCTCACCGTCACCGGCATGAAGCGCTCACCGGCATGCCGTGACAGGCCGTGCACGGCGAAGCGGATGCGATCGGCCAGCGCCAGCGCGTGCTCGCGACCCAGCCGCGGGCACAGCATCAGGAATTCCTCGCCGCCCAGGCGCGCGATCATGCCGTCTTCCGGCACCAGCTGCAGCAGGCAGCGGCCGAGATCGGCCAGCACCGCGTCACCGAAGGGATGGCCGCCGACATCGTTGATGGTCTTGAAGTGGTCCAGGTCGATCATCAGCAGCACTGGCCCTGCTCGGCGGCGTGCGGCTCGCGCAGCAGTTGGCCGATGCGCTCCATGATCGCCCGCCGGTTCGGCAGCGAGGTCAGCGCATCGCGGTAGGCCTGGTCGCGGAAACTGCGCGCCAGGCGCCGCTGGGTGCGCAGCAGCAGCGCCAGCGCCACCAAGGTGATCACCAGCAGCACGACGACGACCGTGGCCATCAGCATGAAGCGGCGCTGCTCGCGCAACAGCAGTTCCTGCCGGGTGGCTTCCAGTTCCGCCACCCGCAGTTCGTGCTGGCGCAGGCGGTTCTCGTGTTCCAGCTCGCGGATGCGCAACGTCTGTTCGCGTTGCATGTGGCGCGATTCCAGCGAAACGATCTCCTCGCTTTCGCTGGCATCGGGAATCGCCGCCTCCAGCGCGCGGATGCGGTCGCCCAGCGCGGCGACCTCCGGCTTGCCGGCATCGGCGCCGGCCGCGGCACCGGTTCGGGCGCCGCCATAGTGACCCTGGAGGATATTCTTCTTCGTGCGCAGCAGCGTGGACAGCTGCGACGGCGCGTCCAGGTCCTCCACGATGGCAATGGCGGCGTCGATGTCCGCCAGCGCCTCCTGCACGCGGTCCAGCCCGGCCAGCGCTTCGGCGCGCACGCCCCGGACGAGGCCAACGCTGATCGGATTGCCGGCCGCTTCGGCCGCGGCGATCGCTTCCTGCGCCAGCGCCAGGGCCTCTTCAAATCGATGCATCGCGACCAGGTCGCCGGCAAGGCTGCCGGCGGCGCGTCCGGCCAGCGTATCCAGTCCCGCCGCAAGGAATCCCTCGCGCGACTGTCGCCACAGGCCGACGGCGCGATCCAGCTCGCCGGCGTTGCTGTTCGCCGAGGCCTCGAGATAGCGGGCGCGCGCGAGGGTCACCGGGTCGCCGAGCTCTTCAGCCAGCGCGGAGTAGCGTCGGCAATGGTCGATGGCCTGGCCCGGCCACTCGGCCAGCAGGTAGGAGCGGCACAGTTCGGAAGCGGCGATGGAGCGCTGCGCCGGATCGGCGTTGACGTCCAGCACGTTCGCCGCGCGCAGCACTTCGGCCATGCCGGCGCCGACCTGCCCGAGTTCGATCATGCGCGATCCGCGCAGGAAGCCGGCGTAGGCACCGGCCACCACATCCCCGTTCTGGTCGTGCAGGCTGCGCAGCCGCAGGACGACTTCGTCCAGTGCCACCGCGTCGGGAATGCCGAGGGCGGCGCCGCCCATGTACCACAGCAGCGACCGCTCGCCGACCGGGTCGTCCTTGAAGACGTCGGCGTCCAGCGCCGCGCGGCCCTCGGCGATGCCGGCGGCCCGGTTGCTGGCGGCGCGCAGGCGGTACCCGGCCAGTTCAAACACCTGCTCCTTCGCCGGCGAAATCGTTGCCCAGGTGCACAACACCAGCCCCAGCATCACGACGACACTGCTGCCGATGTTCCGCTGCCTGCCCGTCATTGCTCTCCCGGCCCCAGACATCCCTGCCACCGAGTCTAGCGCCATGCCCGGTGCGGCTGGCAACCACACCGGATCAAGGCGTGCGCAGCGCGTCGATCGCCTCGGGATCCTTCTGAAAAACACGCGCGCGGCGCCGCAGCCACAGTCCGGGTCCAGACGATTACGGGCACACGCGCCACGGCAACAGCCCGTCGCCCGTAGCGCGCCACCCCCGATCGGGTGGTACCTTTGCCGCTGGGGACCTTCACATAATGGCTGCCATGGATCGTGTCCGCACCGCCATCCGGATTGCCTGCGCAGCCTTCTGCCTGCTGCTGGTTTCCGGTCCGCCGGTGTCCGCCGACACGCCGCAGATCAAGCCGGCGTGGCGCTACAACATCCGGCAGTGGACCACGCTCGACAGCCTGCCGCACAACAAGATCCATGGCATCACCCAGGACGCCGAAGGTTTCATCTGGGTGGCGACCTGGAACGGCCTGGTGCGCTTCGACGGCGACCGCTTCACGCTGTTCGACACCCGCAACACGCCCGGCCTGCGCACGCGCGGCTTCAAGTCCGTCGCCAGCAACGCGCAGGGAGACCTCATTGCCGGTTCCAGCCGCCAGGGCATCTGGCGCTATCTCAATGGCCACTGGACCGCGCTGTCGCCGGAGACGCTCGACAACCTCTGGGTGACGACAGTGATGTCCGACGGCCAGCTCGGCTGGTGGGTCGGCACCGAACGCGGCCTGGTGCACATCGATCGCAATGGCCGCCGCCTCGACCAGTGGCCGGAAGGCGCGGTGGTTGCCAGCGCCTGGATCAACGGCATCGCCCCCGATGGCGACGGCACCATCATGGTCAGCAGCGAGGACGGCCTGTTCACCGGCGTTTCCGACACCTCGCCTGGCACGCTGTTCAACGAAAACGACGGCCTGCCCTCGTCGATGGTGCTGGCGGCGCTGCGCCTGCGCGACGGCCGCCTGCTGGTCGGCGCTGACAATGGCGTCTATGTACGCAACACGCCCGGCGCGCGCTTCGAATCGGTGCCGCAGATTTCCGCGCTGCGCGTCGATGCGCTGCTGCAGGACGACGAAGGCAACATCTGGGCCAACACCAACGACAACGGCCTGCTGATCTGGGACGGCGACCGCGACTTCTCGCGCATCGACAGCGCCATGGGCCTGCGTGGCCGCGCCACCTTCGCGCTGATGCAGGACCGCGAAGGCCTGGTCTGGGCCGGCACCAGCGATGGTCTGGTGCGTGTCGCCGACGGCGTCGCACGCACGTTGCACGCCGACCTCGGGCTGGTGGACAACTACGTGCGCAGCGCCTTCGCAGCGAGCGACGGCAGCATCTGGATCGGCAGCGCCCGTGGTGTCAACCGCTGGCACGATGGCCAGCTGCAGACCATCGACGTGCCCTGGCAGGACGGCCGCGAAGGCTCCGTCATGGGCCTGGCCGAGGACAGCGAAGGCATCTGGCTGGGCACCGACAACCAGGGCCTGATCCGGCTGCCGCATGACCCGAAGCAGCCCGTCCTGCGCATCGGCCGCGCCGACGGCCTGCCCGCGAACCAGATCCGCGCACTGCTCGGCGGCCGCGACGGCAGCCTGTGGATCGGCACCATCGTCGGCCTGGTGCGGCGCTTTCCGGACGGCCGGCTGGAAGACATCCGTGGCATGCCGCTGCCGGAGAACGGCGTCGTGCGTTCTCTGCACGAGGATGCCAACGGCGGACTGTGGATCGGCACCGCCAACGGTGTCGGTTACCGCGCGCCGGACGGCACGCTACGCCACTACGACCGCCGCACCGATCCGGCCTATCCGGTCGAAACCGCGTTCGACTTCCTCGCCGACAGCGACGGCACGGTGTGGATCGGCAGCGATGGCGGCCTGATCCGCTTCCGCGATGGCCGGTTCAAGACCTTCGGCCATAAACTGGGCATGCCGAACGAATCACTGTTCCGCATCCTGCCCGCGAACGAAGACGGGCTGTGGCTGACCAGCGACCAGGGCGTGTTCCGCATCAGCCGCACGCAGTTCGCCGAAATCGACAGCGGCCAGCGCAACCGCCTGGCGCCGGAAATCGTCGATCGCGCCGACGGCATGCGCAGCAACCAGGCCAACGGCAACACCTTTCCCGCCGGCGCGCTGGATCGCGACGGTCACCTGTGGATTCCCACCGCCGACGGCGTCGTCACCGTCGACCCGCGCGCCATGTCGGCGCAGCAGGCGACCGCGCCGCGCACGGTCATCCATTCCATTTCCATCAACGGCGAAGTGCATCCGGCCGGCGACTCGCTGCACGCCAGATCGCGCGACCTCAACCGCGTCATCTTCAGCTTCGCCGGCCTGAACTTCCGCAACCTCGGCAACATGGTCTACCGCTACCGCCTCGACGGCGTGGACAGCCACTGGATCGAAGCCGGCACCAGCACCGAGGCGGTGTACACCAACCTGCCGGCCGGACACCTCGTCTTCCATGTCGAGTCGATCATCCGGCCCGACGACTGGGGCATGCGCCAGCGCGTCGGCACCGCGTCGGTTTCGCTGCATGCCTCGCCGCCGTTCTGGGAATCCTGGCCGTTCCGCTTCGCCATGCTGGCGCTGTTCCTGATCATCTTCGCGCTGGTGCAGCGGGCGACGCAGATGGTGCACATCCGCCGCCAGCGCGCGCTGTCGCTGCTGGTCGAGAAGCGCACCGCCGAACTGCAGGAGAAGAACAAGGCGCTGGAAGTGGCATCGCGCGAACGCCAGCAGCTGCTGGAACAACTGGAACTGCAGGCCACCCACGACGAACTGACCGGCCTGCCCAACCGCCGCGCCGCGCGCCGCGAGCTGGCGCGCCTGGTGGACGAACAACGCATCATGCAGGTGGCGCTGGTCGATGCCGACCACTTCAAGCACATCAACGACACCTGGGGCCACGACGCCGGCGACCGCGTGCTGGTCGCGCTCGGCGACCACCTGCGCGACACCGTCGCCGGCCGCGGCACCTGCACCCGCCTGGGCGGCGAGGAATTCCTGATGATCCTGCCCGACCTGTCGCAGGAAGATGCGCTGGAATGCTGCGAGGCACTGCGCAGTGCCGTCGAATCATCGCCCGTGGTCCTCGCCGACGGCCGCGTCATCCGCTATACCGTCAGCGTCGGCCTGTCCTCACGCACGCGCGGCGCCGATGTCCAGACCCTGCTCAACCAGGCCGACGTCCAGACCTACCGCGCCAAGGCCGCCGGCCGCAACCGCGTCTGCGCGGATGCGGCGGTGGCGCAGCTGCTGGGCTGATCGCACACACTGTCGCGGGCGAACGATCACAATCCTTCAACGTTCATGCCGAACTCGGCCAGCCACGCCTTGCGCTGCGCGTAGTCCGGCATTGCGCGCTCCACGCGCAGCCAGAACGCGGGCGTGTGGTGCGACTCGTGCAAGTGGGCGATCTCGTGCACCACCACGTACTCGGCAATACGCGCCGGCAGCAGGATTGCCTTCCAGTGGAAGTACAGCCAGTCGCCCTTGCCGCATGAGCCCCAACGGTAGCCCAGGTCCTGTACCTTCACGCCGGCGGGCGATACCTCCATACGCGACCGGTAGTCGGCCACGCGACTGGACAACCAGGCCTTGGCACGCTCGCTGTACCAGCGGATGAAGTGCTCGCGCGCGGCAGGCAAGGCATCCCGGCGCAGGCAGAAGCTGCCCGCCGCCAGCTTCAGCGGAACGTCCTGCTCGTCCACAAGTTTCAGCCGATGGCTGCGCCCGAGGTACAGGAAGCCCTCTCCGCCAACGAACTCCTTGCGTGGCACCTGGCGTTGCAAGCGATCCTTCTCGGCCAGCTTGGTATAGATCCAGAAGCGCTTTTCCAACACGAAGGCGCGCAGCGCGGACTCGTCCACTTTGGGCGGTGCCGACAGCACCAGCTCGCCGTCACGCTCCACGGTGATCTGCATCGTCTTGCGGCGCGTGCTGCGTCGGAGCACGAAGTGCAGGTCATCCACCTGAAGGCTGGGCGATTTCACAGGTGCCAGCATCGGTTCATACCTGCACCAGTTTGTCGTGGTTGGCGCGAGCCTGCTCGATCAGTCGGTCAGCCAGAAGACCGGCCATTTCGGCGTCGATCAGTCGCGGCTTCAGATTCATCAGGTGGTCGAACAGGATGCCGTCGCGCAGGTTCTCCTGATCGGGCATCTTGTTGGGACTCCAGATGCGCGGGTTGGCTTTCAGCTCCTGCACAAGCAGATCGACGAGTTCGACCGTCACATCCTTCAGGCGCAGCAGTTCGGCCGACGTGGGCGCCTGACCCGCAAAGGCCACGTCCAGCACCGTGCGCAGGAATGGCGCACAATGCTCCGGCAGGTCGCCGGGCACATCGACAGCCCCCGCCGTGCCCGTGCGCAGTTCGTCGATGATCTTCTGCAGCTGCGCGATGACCTCGTTCCACTGCTCACCCAGGGACTTGAGAATCTCGTTCAGCCGCTCGGACAGCTTGCGGTACAGCACCGGGTCCTCGTCCGCATGCTTCCGGATGTGCGAGCGGATCGCGTGCTCCATTTCCGAGGCCTTGGCGCGATCATTGGCCGCGCGAGCCAGGTGGGTATCGAACTCGGCGTCGGTCAGCTGGATCGGCGGGATCTTGGGATCGATGCCCAGCGAGATCACGTGGTCGTCGATCAGCTTGCGCACCTTGGCGCCGACGTCCTTGCCGAGAACCGGCGTGTCCTTGTAGCGGTTGCGTGCCCGCGCGTAGATGTAGGCCAGTCGTTTGGCGTCGCCCGAGTACGGCAGCCCCTCCGGGCGCGGCAGCACCGTGTCCAGCGATGCCAGGAAGGCCTTGAGCTTGACCGCGAACTCGGCCCGCAGCCTCTCGCTGCCCAGCGCCTCGACGCAGGCCTCGGTGTCATCGAGAGACTCGATGCCCTGCTGGCGGAACAGGTCCACCACGCGCAGGTGCCGGTCGCGCAGCACCGGGATTTCATCCTTGAGGCTGGCCAGCGCGCCTTCCACGTCCTCGTCAGCGTAAGCGGCGAGGGCTTCCTTCAGGTGCTGCGCCACGCCGTAGTAGTCCACCACGATGCCGCAGCGCTTGCCGAAGCCGGTGCGGTTGACGCGGGCGATGGCCTGCAGCAGCTCGGCTTCCCGGATCGGCCGATCCAGATACATGACGCCCTCGATGGGTGCATCGAAGCCGGTGAGCAGCATCGACTTCACCACCAGGAAGGCCAGCGGGTCGGTCTTCGCAGGATCGGCGTGGAACAGCGGCTTCTTGAAGCGCTTGATCAGTTGCTCGTGCGCAGCGCCATCGGTCCAGGCTTTCCACGCCGGATCGTCGTTGTTGCTGCCCGAGATGATGGGCGCGAACTCGAGGCGCGCCAGCGTGTCGCGGTGGCGCCAGGCCTGCACCAAGGCTTGGACCTTGGGCGGGCGCTGGCATAACGCCTCGTCATCCAGCGCCTTGTCCTGCGGACTCAGGCCCTCGGCCTCGGCCAGCAGCTCGTCGCGCGCGGTCTTCAGTGCCGCGAAGTAACGGATCGCCGCCAGCCGGCTGTAGGCCACCACCTGGGCCTTGTAGCCATTGGGCAGGATGTTGGTCACGTAGTGACGCAGCATGTCGCGCGCCTTGTCGGCGATCAGCGCCGGAGCGTCGAAGATATGGCCCTTGGTGGCGTACTTCTGCTTGATCGCCTCCAGCTCCTCGGGCGTGCGCTGCCGGAACAGGTCCTCGAACAGCGCATCCAGGCTGGCGCCGTCCTTGACCGCACCCTTGGCGGTGCGACCCTCGTACAGCACCGGCACCGTGGCGCCGTCGGCCTCGGCCTGCTTGATCGTGTAGCGGTCGATGAACTCGCCGAAGATCTCATGGGTGCGCTTCTTCTCGCCCATGATGATCGGCGTGCCGGTGAAGCCGATGCGCGCGCAGTTGGGCAGCCCGGCCAACAGGTTGGCGTGCAGGTCGCCCGCCTGGGTGCGGTGCGCCTCGTCCACCAGCACGAGGATGCTGTCGTCCTCGTTCAGCACTTCGAACTTTTCACCGGCCTTGTAGGCGCCCTTCGGCTCTTCCACCTTGGGCAGGTCGTCGGCTGTCAGCGGCACCTCGCCCGCCGTATCCGCGTCGCGGTACTTCTGGATCGTGGCGAAGATCAGGCCCGGTCCCTTGCGCCGCGCCAGCGCCTTCACGCCGGCCGTGCTTTCGGCCACCTCCACCACCTCGCCGGTCAGGGTGGCGGTTTCCGAAAGCTGGCGCTGCAGATCCTTGCGGTCGGTAACGACGATGACCTTGAAGCGCCGCAGTTGCGCGTCGGCGCGCATCTTGCGCACCAGGAACACCATCGTCAGGCTCTTGCCCGAGCCCTGGGTGTGCCAGATGATGCCGCCGCGCTGGTCATGTTCGCCGTGCTGCAGGCGCGTCTTGCCGGTCTTGAGCCGGGCAAGGGCGCGGTTGACGGCCCTGTACTGCTGGTAACGGCAGACCGACTTGATGGTCTGGCCACCCACCTGCATGAACAGCAGGAAGTTCTTGATCACGTCCAGCAGGTGTGCCGGAGCCAGCAGGCCGGCGACCAGCCGTTCCTGCTCCGACAGGCTGGACTTGCCCAGCTTCTGCGCCACCTCGATCTCGCTGCCGGAGCCATCAGGCCCGACGACGGTCTTCCACTGCGCGTAGTGCTCGAAGGTCGCACCAATGCTGCCCACGCGCGCTTCGTCGAAGCTTGTCGCGATCAGCAACTGATTGGTGGCGAACAATGCCTCGTTGCCCTCGTTATCTTCGACCTCCAACGCAGTCTTGCGCTGATTGCTGTAGCGGCGCAGCTGGTTCACGGCCTCGGTCAGCGGCTCGGGGATGGACGGACTCTTGCATTCCACCACCACCAGCGGGATGCCGTTCACCAGCAGCACCAGGTCGGGCACGATGAAAGCCTTGCCGCTGTTGTAGCCGGGCGGGCAATCGACGCGGTACTGGTTGACGACGGTGAAGCGGTTGTTGGCCGGCGTATCCCAGTCGA
Source organism: Pseudofulvimonas gallinarii (assembly GCF_004343305.1). Lineage (GTDB taxonomy): Bacteria > Pseudomonadota > Gammaproteobacteria > Xanthomonadales > UBA2363 > Pseudofulvimonas > Pseudofulvimonas gallinarii. Next base: position 225,287 of record NZ_SMAF01000002.1, read on the forward strand.
AGTAGCGGATCGTCTGGCCGCGCCCGCCATCCCAGCCCGGCAGGCCCTCGACCGTCAGACCCTTGATCAGCAACTCGGTGGCCTTCTGGTTGGCCTCCATCAGCTTGTGCGTACCGAGCCGGGTGATGGCGGCCACGGCTTCCGACAGGCGTGCATCGTCCAGCCAGGGCTGGCCGTCCGGGCCGGGGTTCAAAGCCCGCAGCCGCTCGCGCAGCACGCCCTCCTGGATCACTTCCGAGAAGCTGCCGCGCCCCGTCACCTCCGGGTCGTCCAGGCTGCCCTCGACATGGACCCAGCCCAGTCCCGCAAGCTGAGCTACGAGCGGCTTTTCAACGTCTTCGAGTTCCCACCCCATCAAAGACTCCTCTGGTGAAATCGGATGCAGCGTGCCAATTGCATCCGTTTTCATCCGTTTTTATCCAATTTCAATCCCCGTTCCCCCAGCCGGTACAAGGCCATCCACTCCCAAGGCCTGCACCGTCACGTTGACCGAAGGGGAGGTCCGTGCCGCCACCAGGCCGGGCAGGCCATCGAGCATCCGGTGCTCCGCATGCAGTCCCGTAGGCGTGCCGTCATCTTCAACACCTAGCCACAGCTCGCCGCCCTCTGCATTGGCAAGGCAGACAATGGCCTCGACCAGATCGTGGTCCGACAGGCGCTGGCGGTCGCTCTTGAATTCGACCGTCAGGGATTCGGCAGGTGGCAGCCTGGGCGTCATGCTTGTTGCGCCTCCTGTAGCAGAGGGGTGACGCGGACGCGGCCGATGAGGAGGTCGTCCATGAGACCGAATTTGAGGTCACGAAGCTTCGCCGATTCCCTTGTCGCGTTCTGGATGCGGTTGTCGATCTCGTCCAACCGCTCGGCGATGAGGTTCTGCTCGGTATGCTCGGGCCTTGCTGTCAGCAGCCCGCGAATGGTTGGGAGGTTCAGACCAGCTTTCGCACCGGCATCGTTCAGCTTGCTGATATAGGCTTGAGCGACGGGGCTGGCCAAATAGTGGCCTACGAAGCGCGGGTTGACGGCACCGATATTGGGCCGCACGAGGGCGATATGCTGATTGATATACGCCTCGCCCATGCCATCTGGAACGACTCCAACAATACCCAGATCGGCCGTGATCGAAATCAGGATATCGCCCGGTTCCAACCGCGTTCGTTGACCGTCTGCGTTGTGTGGCGGGCACACGTAGATGGTGGAGTCAAACCGAAAGTTGATGTGCTCGCGCGTAAGATTTCCGATGCGCACGAACAGCGCGCCGCTTTCGGCATAGAAGCGCGCCCAGTCACGAGAGCCGCTAGTGACAGTGGAGGACACCGCCTCCAATGTGGCGATATCCCACTCCTTCGGAATCCACCCCAGCGGCGACGGCTTGTAGAGATTCGGCGCCTCGGATTGGGGCGGGCGCAGTTCGCCGTTGGCGTCGATGCCGCGCGTCAGCAGGTCGTGCAGCAGGCCCTGCTTGACGGCCTTGAGCTTGGCGATGATCGCTTCGGTTTCCTGGATGGCGGTGTCGAGGGTGTCGAGGATTTTCGAAATAGCCGCCTGTTCTTCCCTACGCTCCGGGAAGATCACCTTCATCTTCTCGACATCGGCAAGGTTAAGCCCCGGCTGCGCGGAGCCCTTCATGTACTTCTTCACCTCAGAGTGAAATGCCTTCGAGCGGAAGAAGTGAAGGAAAAATCGTGAGTGGAGTTCCTCTTGGATTGCGATGCGCGCTGTGGTCTGCGTTAGGTTGGCACCGGACAGAATCTCCGGCACTTCTGCGACTAGGCCAACGTAGCCAACAATGGACAAAAGGATGTCGCCACCTCGAACCGAGGCTCTGTCGAAGCTTGCCGCAAGTCGAGGGGAAACATAGTAGAGGTCATCGACACGAACTTCGCCGCCGCTGTAATCCTGGCCGCGAATCATTGGGACGCCGAGCTCTGGGGTAAATCGAGGGCCTGGCTGGACGATTCCGTATGTAATCCTGCGATGAGGATTAACCACTTCCGCAAGTTTCTTTGACGTCCAGTTATCGGGAACCGAGCTGAAGTCAGACATACCCCAATCCCTTCAAGAACCCCTCCAGCGCCTTCGCCGCCGCATCCCGCTTGCCCTCGATCTCGGTCAGCGTCACCCGGTACTTGTCCCACCAGTTCTCGAACGCGGCAACGATGGCCTTGCGCTGGGCGGCGATGTAGCGCTCGACGATGGCGCGCATGTCGTCGTGCAGGATGGTCAGCAGCAGCTCGGCGGCTTGCTCGGGTGACAGGCCATCGACGGCGGCGTTGATGTGCGCCGCAAAGCTGTCCTTCTTGGCCTTCAGGGCCTTCTTCACGGCGGCGAGCTCCTTCTTCCAGGCCTTCAGCTGGGCTTCGTCGACGGCGTTCTCCTCGTCGCCCTCACCCTCAGCGTCGGCAGCTTCGCCATCCTCGCCGTCGGCATCCTTGGCGGACTTGGGATCCGCCGCCTTGATCTGGCTGACCAGCTCGGCCTTCTTTGCCTCCAGTTCGTTGATGGCCTCGACGAAATCGCCCATCAGGAACTTGACCAGCTTGTGCTCCAGCGGGCTTTCCTTGCTGGCCTTGTCTTCCAGCGCGGTGACGATGCTGGTGCGCCAGGCGTCGGCCACACCCTTGGCGCCGCGCGCCATCAGCGTGAGGAAGTCGTACTTGGTCTGGTACCAGAAGCCGGCGACGATGCCGCGCACCTGGAAGGGGTCGAGCAGGCCGATGGCCTCCAGGCTCTGGCTGAAGCTGGCCAGCAGGTCATTGCGCAGGGCGACGAGACTGGCGGGGTTGTCCATCTGACCGGCCAGTGCCGTGATGCGGCCGCTGTGCGCCTGCCACCATTGCTCGAAGGCTTCACGGATGGCGGCTTCCCTGGCAGTGATGCCGGCGTTGCCTTCGATGGCGGGCTTGAGGTCCTGGCGCCTGGTCAGCCCGGGCTTGAAGTCGAAGTACTTCGCATCGCGCTCGACGAGCAGATCCAGCGGGTCCAGCCCGTGGGCCTGGAACAGCGCGGCCTTGTCAGTCACTTCGGTCTTGGGCACGCCACCGACCAGATGCGCGCGCACGTCGTGCGGCTCGGGCGGTGGGGCGTTGTCGGCGTAGCGGCGGATGTTGAGGTTGTAGTCGTTGGCCTTGAGCGTGGCGTTGTCGACGATGGCCGAAAAGCCGGGCACTTCCTTGAATTCGTCGAAGGTGGTGACGATTTTCTCGATGTGCTCGGGCAGCAGGAAGTTCTGCGCCCGGCCTTCGAAGTATTCGCGGTCGGCATTGATGAACAGCACCTTGCCCAGGCGCTCTTTCGGCTTGCCGCTGACGCGCTGAGCGCCGTTCTGCACCTGCTGGCGCAGCACCAGGATGCAGGCGGGGATGCCGGTGCCGTAGAACAGATTGGGTGCGACGCCGATCACGGCTTCCAGCAGGTCTTCGTTAATGATGCCGGCGCGGATGGTCTTTTCTTCACCCCCACGGAACAGCACACCGTGCGGCATGACGGTGGCGATCATGCCGCCGTCGCGAGTGACGGCGATCATGTGCTGCAGGAACATCAGGTCGGCCTTCTTGGCACCCAGCGGCACTTGGCCGAAGCGGAAGCGCTCGGGGAACTTCGGCGCCCAGGCGGGCGTGCCGTCGGCGTTCTTCTCGGTGTTGCCCCAGTTGATCGAGAAGGGGGGATTGGTGAGCACGCGGTCGAAGCGCCTCAGCTCTCCATTCTCGATATGTCTGGGATCGGCGAAGGTGTCCTCGTTCTGCAGGTCGGCGGTGCTGATGCCGTGCAGCAGCATGTTCATCTTGGCGATGGACCACACCGTGCCGTTGAACTCCTGGCCGAAGAGGTTGGCCTTGCGGCCGTCTTCGCCATGCTCGTCGATGTATTCCTTGGCAGCGATCAGCATGCCGCCGGAGCCGCAGCAGGGGTCGTAGATGTCGTGGGCCAATGAGGGCTTGATCAGCCGCACCATCATCCGCACCACCGAGCGCGGCGTGTAGAACTCGCCGCCCTTCTTGCCGGCCGAGTCGGCAAACTCGCCGATCAGGTATTCGTAGGCGGCGCCCAGCAGGTCGGGGAACTCGAAATCTTCGTTGCGCAGCCGGTAGGTGCCGAAGTGCGAGATCAACTGGCGCAGCTTGATGTCGGGGATCTTGCTCTGGCCGACCTTGCGGGTGAAGTCGATGTGCTCCAGCACTCCGTCCAGGCTGACGTTGACACTCTCGATACCCGCCAGCGCCTTGTTGAGGTAGTCGCCGACGTTCTGATGAGCCTCATTGAGCAGGAACGCGTAACGCGACTGCGGTGGCACCCAGAATGAGTTCTCCTTCTTGTACCAGCGCGGGTTCTCGGCGGACTGCTGCGCCTCGGCCTCGGTCTTGCCGCTTTCCGTTTCCAGGCGGATCACTTCCTCGCGACGTTGCTCGAACACGTCGGAGCAGCGCTTGAGGAACAGCATTCCGAAGATGTATTCCTTGAACTCCGAGGCATCCATCTTGCCGCGCAGGATGTCGGCGGCTTTGAACAGGTGGCGTTCAAGCTGGGTTAACGTCAGTGGCATGATTCAGGTGTTCCTGGTAATTGCATGGAGCGCCATCTGCTGCAGGCGCTCGCGGACTACATCTGCCCGATCCGGGTCTTCGACCAGGCCCGGCAGGCTGTTGTTGAAATCGTCATTCGCCAGCAGCCCGGCGAATGTTTGCCCCACCGACCGCCTGAGCGGTTCCGAGGCAGCGGCAAGTTCCTCCACGAGTTCGGGGCGCCCATCCACGACCTGGATTACGTCCTCCAGATCGTGGCTCGTCAGGAAGTCGCCTTTGCCGCGACTCATGAAGGCCTCAAGCTTGGTAGCGACAAACGCGGGCGCCGAAACCAGCCGGATGGTTATTCCGTTACCCAGCTCAAACGGGGAGGCGGTTGCGATTGCCTCCTCATACCAGCGATTGGTAAAGCCGAGGACGGCGCCAGCAGTGGGCATGAGGTCGAACACAACACCCGACTCGCGATGCAGCCAGCGGCAGATGACCCCACTGGCGGCGTCACGAACGAATCCGCGCTGCTCCAGCTGCTCTTCCACGCGGTAGAACTGCGGGAGTGTTTCGGCAGGGACGATGGCATCGACGTCCATGGTGGGGCGGATCCCTTCCACGAACGGATCGGTAAGCAACAGGCCGGCCGTGGAACCCGCTACGAATACAACCTGCTCGCAGAGATCACCAAGGGCCAGTGCAATCGCCTGAAGGCGGGGAAGGTCTGAGTCAGGCCGCGGCATCGTGAGGCTTCAGAGCATCGGCCAACAGCTTCGCCGCAAGCTCCCGCTCGCGGGCCCGCCCCATACGCAAGGCATCGAGTAGCGCCAGGAGGCGATGCAAGGCCGGGTCCGCCAAGGCAGCCTGTGGCGCCGTGCGATAGATCGGGGAAACCGATGGGCCGCGCGCATTGCCTTGGGGATGCGCCCAGACGGGTGGGTCGCCCTCGCTGTGCAGCAGGCTGACAAGCGGTTCCGCGCCATGCGCCGTGGGAACGCCCCGCTTCACAGGCCCGATCTCCGCCGGGAAGGCATAGCGCGCCCCATGCACTAGGAACTCCTGCACGGCGGGCCGGACCGGAGACCAGTCCCCCCTGCCCCGGATGTTCACCAGACCCGCACCCTTGGCACGCTTGACGCTGGCGTGAACCTCGGCAGGGCTCATTCCCAGCTCCTGGGCCAGGGCGGCAAAGGTAAAGTGCCGGTCCGGATGGGCCGACACCTTGAGAATCACCAGTAGTTCTTGCGGCTTGAGGTCCATGGTCTTATTCGCTATTCGCGAATAGCGAATATAGGTCAGCTCTCCGACCGAAAGAAGCCCCCAGGAAGCAGCCTTGACCTGGGCTCACCGCCTCACGGCGACAGCCCCGCTTTCGCGGGGCTTTTCCTTCAAATTCGATCAGAGCCTCTCAGCCCCACGGATCCTGCAGCACCATCGTGTGCTCGCGGTCCGGGCCGGTGCTGACGATGGCCAGCGGACATCCGGCGAGTTCTTCCAGCGCGCGCAGGTAGGCGCGGGCGGCCGGCGGCAGCTTGTCCCATTCGGTGATGCCGTGGGTGCTTTCTTCCCAGCCCGGGAATTCCAGGTACACCGGCGTGCACTCTTCCCAGCCCTGCGCGTCCAGCGGCGCGTATTCGCTGCGCTTGCCGCGGTATTCGTAGGCGATGCAGATCTTCAGCTTGTCCATGCCGTCGAGCACGTCCAGCTTGGTGATGCACAGGCCGGTGATGCCGTTGATGGCGACGGCGCGCTTGAGCGCGACGATGTCGAGCCAGCCGCAGCGGCGCGGACGGCCGGTGGAGGCGCCGTACTCGGCGCCGCGGTCGCGGATGCCCTGGCCGATGTCGTCGTTGAGTTCGGTCGGGAACGGGCCGCCACCGACGCGCGTGGCGTAGGCCTTGCAGATGCCCAGCACGTAGTCGATGTCCTGCGCGCCGACGCCGGTGCCGGCCAGCGCGCCGCCCACCGTCGTGTTGGAGCTGGTGACATAGGGATAGGTGCCGTGGTCGATGTCGAGCAGTGCACCCTGCGCGCCTTCGAACAGCACGCGCTTGCCCTGCTTGCGCAGGTCGTGAAGGATGCCGGCGACGTCGGACTTCATCGGCTCGACGTATTCGCCGAAGGCCAGCGCCTCGTCGTAGGTCTGCTGGAAATCGACGGCGTCGGTGTTGAGGTACTTGGTCAGCACGAAGTTGTGGTAGTCCAGCGCGGTGCGCAGGACTTCCTCGAGCTGGGCCGGATAGTGCAGGTCGGCGACGCGGATGCCGCGACGCGCGACCTTGTCCTCGTAGGCCGGACCGATACCGCGGCCGGTGGTGCCGATGGCCTTGCCGCCGGCGGCGCGTTCGCGCGCCTGGTCCAGGGCGATGTGGTACTGCATGATCAGCGGCGTGGCCGGCGAGATCTTCAGCCGAGAACGCACTTCGACGCCGTTGGCTTCCAGCTCTTCGATCTCCTTGCGCAGCGCGGCCGGAGACAGCACCACGCCGTTGCCGATCAGGCACAGCGCCCCTTCGCGCAGGATGCCGGATGGAATGAGGTGCAGCACGGTCTTCCTGCCACCGATGACCAGCGTGTGGCCGGCGTTGTGGCCGCCCTGGAAGCGCACGACGGCGCCGATTTCCTCGGTGAGCAGATCGACGATCTTGCCCTTGCCCTCATCGCCCCATTGGGCGCCCAACACCACGACCGACTGACCCATGACCGCTGACTCCTGTATTCGTGCGGCCATCGGGGCCGCGCTGGTGAGCCGCGCTGGTCCTGGCGAAGGCGCTGGGCGGTTCCATCGGGGAAGCGCCCGCCACGCAAGGCCCAGACACGGAGAAAGCCGGCGGGTTGCCCCGACCGGCTTTTCGGAAGTATGAGGGCTCGCCGCGGGCAATGCCAGCGCCGACCGATCCCGGGTCGGCGCGGGTTCAAGTGGCGTTGTCGAGGCTGGGCGACCGTGGCGTGACCGAGGCGGCGCGGCCGGGGCGCCCCATCCTGGAATCAGGCTGCGTCTCCATTCCGCGAATCAGCTTGGTTGGCATCCCGTCATCAGCTTGGTTGGCATCCCGCGAATCGGATTGGTCGTCATCCCCGCGAAGGGGGGATCCAGTCAGGATCACGCTTTTGGAAGGCTGGATTCCCGCCTGCGCGGGGATCCAGTCACGACCACGCTTCCGGAGCGCTGGATTCCCGCCTTCGCGGGGATCCAGTCACGATCACGCTCTTGGAAGGCTGGATACCCGCCTGCGCGGGAATGACGGCGCAGAGCAGACCTGGCCGGTCATGCCCGCTCGGCAATGGTCGCGTTCCGGCGGCCCCTCGAACTCGGCACACTTCAGGTCAGTACTTCGCGAATCGATTTGGGCTCGTCATCCCCGCGAAGGCGGGGATCCAGTCACGACCACGCTTCCGGAGCGCTGGATTCCCGCCTGCGCGGGAATGACGGCAATGCGGGCAGCATCGATTCGTCGCCCGGCGAGTCGCTGGGGCTCGTCATCCCTGCGAAGGCGGGGATCCAGTCACGACCACGCTTCCGGAGCGCTGGATTCCCGCCTGCGCGGGAATGACGACGGGGTTGGCTGGTGTGTGGCGGCGGTGTTGGGCTGATCGGATGCGGTGTATTGCGGACGATCGGATGCGGGCGATCGGCGGGGTCGAATGCGGAGATCGGGCGGGGTCGAGTGCAGACGATCGGACGCGGCCGGGTGCGGGCGGATCAGCCGCGCACGAACTGCAGGCTGATGAGGCCGAGCACGATCATGATCGCGCCGCCGATGCGGAGCTGCCGCGAGGGCAGCTCCTGGATGCGCATCGCCATCTGCTTCCAGCCATCGGGAGACACGAAGAGCATCAGCCCTTCCAGCACCATGACCAGGCACAGCGCGGCCCAGAGCTCGCTCATGGCTGCGGCGGCCGGGTCAGCGGGCGCGCGCGCCTTCGCCGAAGTAACGGAAGAATTCCGAATTCGGGTCGAGCACCATCACGTCGGTGCCGCCGCGGAACGCTTCGCGGTAGGCCTGCAGGCTGCGGTAGAAACCGTAGAACTCGGCGTCGCTGCCATAGGCGGCGGCATAGACTTCGGCGGCGCGGGCATCGCCCTCACCGCGCAGGGTCTGGGCGTCACGCTCGGCCTCCGCAAGCAGCACATTGGCCTGGCGGTCGGCATCGGCGCGGACGCGCTCGGCGGCTTCGCCACCCTGCGCGCGCAGTTCGTTGGCGACGCGGCGGCGCTCTTCGCGCATGCGGCGGAACACCGAGTCGATGACTTCGCTGTCCTCGGGCAGCTCGATGCGCTTGATGCGCACGTCGACCACGGTGATGCCCAGCGCGCGCGCCGCCTCGTCCGACTTCGCCTTCAGCACGTCGGTGAGGTTGGTGCGCACGTCGGCGACGACTTCGGCCAGCGTGCGCTGGTTGAATTCGTTGCGCAGGGCTTCCTTGACGATCGGGTTCAGGCGCGCCAGCGCGTTGCTCTCGTTGCCACCGGTGGCCTGGTAGAAACGCGACACATCGACGATGCGCCAGCGCACGAAGAAGTCGACGCTGACGTCCTTCTTTTCCGAAGTGAGGTAGCGCTCCGGCTGCGCGTCCAGCGTCAGCAGGCGGCGGTCGAAGCGGCGCACCGACTCGATGAAGGGCACCTTGAAGTGCAGGCCCGGCTGGATGTCCGAACGGGTGATGGCGCCCAGGCGGAACAGCGCCGCGGTCTGGTGTTCACTGACGGTGAACAGGCTGTTGGCCAGCACCAGCAGGACCAGTGCGGCGACGATCAGGATGGCGGGTCTCATCGGCGGCTCTCCCGTCCGGTGGAACGGTTGTCACGGCTGCTGGACGCGCTGCTGCCGGTCGACGGTTCGGCGCGGCCGGGCGCGACGCTGCCGGACGCGGCGGGCGGCTCGAAGAGCTGGGCCTGGCGGCCCTTGAGCAGCTGGTCCAGCGGCAGGTACATCAGCGACTGGCTGCCGCCGCCGCTGACGTCGACCATGATCTTCGGATTGCGCGCCAGCACTTCCTGCATGGTCTCCAGCAGCAGGCGCTTGCGCGTGACTTCCGGTGCCTTGCGGTATTCGTCCACGAGCAGGCTGAAGCGCTTGGATTCACCTTCGGCGCGGGCGATGGTGACTTCCTTGTAGCCTTCGGCATCCAGCGTGATGCGGGCGGCCTCACCGCGCGCTTCCGGGACGACGCGGCTGGCGTAGGCCTCGGCCTCGCGCACCAGGCGCTCGCGGTCCTCACGCGCGGCGATGGCGTCGTCGAAGGCGGCCTTCACTTCCTGCGGCGGCTCGACGCCCTGGAAGTTGACGTCGCTGATCTCGATGCCGGTCCTGTAGTCGTTCAGCGCTTCCTGCAGGTGGTCGCGCACCGATGCGACCAGCACCGCGCGCTGGCCGATCAGCACTTCGTCCAGCGTATTGGCGCCGATGACCTGGCGAACGGCCGCTTCGGCCGCCTCGCTCAGGGCGAGGTCCGGATCACGGCTGCCGAACAGGTAGAGGTTGGGATCGGCGACGCGGTACTGCACGTTGAAACGCATGACGACGAGGTTCTCGTCGCGCGTCAGCATGCGCGCTTCGGCGTTGACCGAACGCACCGAGGTGAAATCGACCTTGCGCACATCCTCGATCGGACGCGGCCACTTGAAGTTGAGGCCGGGATTCATCTGGCGGTCGAACTTGCCGAAGCGCAGCACGGCGCCGCGCTCGCGTTCCTCGATGACGACGACCGAATCGAACGCGGCCCAGATCAGCAACGCGGCCAGCGCGATCAGCGCAATACCGCCAAAACCGGGACCACCGGAACCCAGGCCGTCACCGCCGCCGCCGCGCTTGCCGCGGCCACCGCCGAACAGGCGGTTCAGGCGATCGCCCATGTTCTTCAGCCAGCGATCGAAATCGGGGCCATTGCCGCCGTTTCCACCGCCACCTTTGTTGTTGCCGCCACCGGACCAGGGGTCGCGCTGGCCGCCGCCGGGTTCATTCCAAGCCATCGACTGCTCCGTCGTTGCGGCCGGCGCAGGGCGCCGACCGGTGGAGTACGCCCTTTACGGCGCACCACAGGGCTGCTGATTGTACCCCAGCCGTCGGAAGCGTCCGGCCGGGGAAGGGGTGTGTCGTCCTGCCTGTCATGCCGCCGCGTCGTCGCTGCCGCCGCGCGGATCAAGCGTGTCGTCGGGCGGTTCGCCGAAGTCGAAGGCGTCATCGTCGTCATCGTCGGCGGCGCGGACATCGATGGCCCTGATAAGCAGGCCGTCGGCCTCCCCGCGCTGCCGCAGGCGGTTGGCCTCGGCGTCGCCCAGGCGGACCTGCAACTGCCAGCCTTCGTCCGTCGACGCTTCCGATTCGATGGCCTGCTGGCGATACAGCGCGGCGCGCACCGAACCCTGGCTGTGCGGCACGAACAGCCGGTAGCGCAGGCGGCGTTCGGCGAAGTGTTCGCCGATGGCCTCGAACAGCAGGTCCATGCCCTCGCCTTTCGCGGCCGACAGCCACACACGCGGCTGGTTGTCGCCGTCGATGCGGTCGCGATGCGGCACCCGGCCTTCCAGGCAGTCGATCTTGTTCATCACCAGGATGCGCGGCAGGTCGCCGGCACCGATTTCCTCAAGGACGGCATCAACCTGGCGGATGCGTTCGGTGTGTTCGGGATCGGCGGCGTCGACGACGTGCAGCAACAGGTCGGCTTCGCGCGCCTCCGCCAGCGTCGAGCGGAACGCGGCGACGACCTCGTGCGGCAGCTCGCGGATGAAGCCGACGGTGTCGGCCAGCAGCAGTGGACCGCAGGGCAGGCCTTCGATGCGACGCAGCGTCGGATCCAGCGTGGCGAACAGCTGGTCGGCGGCATAGACCCCGGCACCGGTCAGCTGGTTGAACAGCGTGGACTTGCCGGCGTTGGTGTAGCCGACCAGCGCCAGCGTCGGCAGCTCGCCCCGGCGGCGCGAACGCCGTGACTGGCTGCGCTGCACCTGCACCTGGTCGAGGCGGCGCTTGAGGATCTTGACGCGCTCGGCGAGCAGCCGGCGGTCGGTTTCCAGCTGCGTTTCACCTGGACCGCGCAGGCCGATGCTGCCGCCGCGCTGTCGTTCGAGATGGGTCCAGCCGCGCACCAGGCGCGTGGACAGGTGGCGCAGCTGCGCCAGTTCGACCTGCAGCTTGCCTTCGAAACTGCGCGCACGCTGCGCGAAGATGTCGAGGATCAGCCCGGTGCGGTCGATGACGCGGCACTTGCAGTGGCGTTCGAGGTTGCGCTCCTGCACCGGCGACAGCGCCTGGTCCACCAGGACAACGTCGGCGTCGTGCAACTGGCGCAGCGTCGCAACCTCCTCGACCTTGCCGGAACCGACGTAGGTGGCGGAGTGCGGTCGATTGATGCGCGCCGTGACGACGGCGACGACCTGCGCACCGGCCGACGCGGCCAGTTCGGAGAATTCGGCGATCTCGCCGTCGGCATCCTCGCCCGTGGCGAGCGGAACCAGGAGGATGGCTCGCTCGCCGCCGCGGGCACGGCTGAAAGGATCGGGACCGGCCTCGATGTCAGGCCGGTCGATCTGCGGGTTCGACTCGTTCAATCGTCGTCGTTGCCGTTGCCGTGGCCATTGCCGTGGTCATGGCTGCCACCCGGCGCCGGGGCGACCTGCGGACCATGTTCGGTCATGCGCACGTTGCGCGCGGGAACCACGGTGGAGATGGCGTGCTTGTAGACCATCTGGTTGACCTGGTTGCGCAGGAGAACCACGAACTGGTCGAACGACTCGATCGTGCCCTGCAACTTGATGCCATTGACCAGGTAAACCGAAACCGGCACGCGCTCTTTGCGCAGTGCGTTCAGAAAAGGATCCTGCAGTGACTGGCCCTTCGACATGGTGCTTCTCCTTATGCGTGCAACCTGTTGTATTTTCTGCCTGATACGGGCCGCGAACTGACCACGACCTAAGGGGCGCACCGGCTTTTTCAAGTCGCCCGAGTATAGGTGATCCGATCCGGCCTTGCCCCTGCCGTTGGTTGGCCCGGCGCGCGGGCGCCCGGATCTGTGTCGCAAGTCGTTGTTCGACAAGGAAATCGCGTCGAGGCCGCCACGCAGGAGAGCGGGTCGACGGCCCGGCAATTCTTATAGTTCAGTGACTTACGGAAACTTTCACTCGGATTGGCATCCGTTCATTCAGACCGGTCGCCGAGGAAGGCTTCGACATAGCGGACCGCCGCCGGCAAGGGGTCGGCGGCCAGTGGATCCAGGGCGAAGGCGTCGCGTTCGCCGCGGAACCAGGTGAGCTGGCGCTTGGCCAGCTGGCGCGTCGCCTCGATGGCCTGCTGGCGGAAGCCGTCGGTATCGGTCTGGCCGTCCAGATGCGACCAGGCCTGGCGGTAACCGACGGCCCGCAGCGCCGGCAGGTCGGGACGGCCAGCCAGGCGCGGATCGGCGCGCAGGCGCCTCACCTCGTCGAGGAAGCCGGCCGCCAGCATGATGTCGAACCGCCGGGCGATGCGGCGATGCAATTGCGCGCGGTCCGCCGGCAGCAGCACCAGCTTGAGCAGGCGCCACGGCGGCCGCTGCGACGACTGCGCCTGCAGCACGCTGAGCGGCTGGCCGGTGCTGAGGCAGACCTCGAGCGCGCGCTGGATGCGTTGCGGATCGGTGGGCCGGATGCGCGTGGCGGCGACGGGATCCAGCCTTGCCAGTTCGGCGTGAAGTGCCGGCCAGCCTTCGCGGCCCCCGCGTGCCGACAGCGCCTGGCGCAGGGCCGGCTGGGCGACCGGCAGTTCGGCCAGGCCGCGTGTCAGGGCGCGGAAGTACAGGCCGGTGCCGCCGACCAGCAGCGGCACCTTGCCGGCGGCATGGATGCGCGCCATGGCGGCCAGTGCTTCGGTGCGGAAATCACCGGCCGAGAACGGCTGGTCGGGCTCACGGATGTCGACCAGCTCGTGCGGATGCACCGCAAGCGTGCCGGCATCCGGCTTCGCCGACCCGATGTCCAGGCCGCGATAGACCAGCGCCGAATCGGCACTGACCAGGCCGAGCGGGAACCGCCCAGCCAGTGCGATGGCCAGGTCGGTCTTGCCGCTGGCCGTCGGCCCCATCAGCGCGATCGCCGGGGGCCGGTTGTCGATGCCGCCTGTCATGGCCGCGGGGCGCGGCGGCAGGCTCAGCGTCGCGCCGCGGACAGGCCCATTTCGCGCAGCAGGTGGTGGGCGCCATCGACGACGTCCATCACCCACAGCATGTAGCGCACGTCGACATGGATCGAACGGGTGATGGCCGGCTCGAACAGCCAGCTGGCGCTGACCGATTCGATGTTGCCGTCGAAGGCCAGGCCGATCAGTTCGCCCTTGCCGTTGAGCGTCGGCGAACCGGAGTTGCCGCCGGTGATGTCGAGATCGGCGAGGAAGTTGACCGGTACCGAACCCAGCGCCGGATCGGCATAGCTGCCGTGGCGCCTGGCGGCGATCTCGTCCAGCTGCCGCTGCGTGGCGTCGAAGGGATCCTCGCCGGTGTGCTTGGCGGCCAGGCCTTCCAGCGTCGTGAACGGCAGGTACTGCATGCCGTCGCGCGGCGAATAGCCGGTGACGGTGCCGTAGCTGACGCGCAGCGAGTTGTTGGCATCCGGGTAGATCGGACGGTTGCGGCTTCGGTTGTAGTCGATCATCGCCTGCATGTACTGCGGGCGGTACAGGAAGGCGTTGCCGCTGGCCTGCTTGTCCTGTTCCTCGGCACGCAGCCAGGCCGGCATCAGCGCATCGACGAAACGCAGCAGGGCGTCGTCGCTGGCCTTGATGGCGTCGAGATCGGCGGCGAACCACTCAAGGCGCCTGGCCGGATCGGTGAGGCTGGAGCCCGCATACAGCGCGGTGAGCCGGGCGCTGATCGCTTCGGCGGTGCTGGCGCCATCGAGCCAGGCGTCCAGCTCGGCGATGCGCTGGTCGGCAGGCAGGCGTGCGTAGCGCACCAGCAGCTCGGTGCCCAGCTTCACCTCGACGGCCGGGTCGAAGCGGCGGTCGATCGTGCGCAGGAATCCTTCCAGGCGTGCCTCGTCGCGCTGCTGGAAGCCGTATTCGCGTTCGGCATCCGGCTTGCCGCGTTCCATCGCCAGGCGCTCGATGCTGTAGCCGGCGCGCAGCATCGCCAGGCCACTGAACTGGCGGAACAGCAGGTCGCGCTCGCGCGTGCCACGCGCCTTCGCCAGCTCTTCGCGGAGGCGGGCGACACCGGCCTTCAGGCGTTCGCCGTCGCGGTTGCGGTCGAGCCAGCGCTCCAGCTCCTCTTCGCCCCGGGCCTTCACGGCGACGGCATCGGCGCGGCGAAGGCCTTCGATCTGGCCGCCGAAGTTCTTCAGTGTGTTGTTCCACGAGGCGATGTTGCCGGCGTACTTCAGGCGCGCCTCGGCATCCGGATGGCCTTCGACGATATCGACGTAACGCTGGTACAGCTCGATGGTGGTCGGGTACTGCCACTCGATGGCGTCGCGCACTTCCTCCGACAGGCGGTAGCGGTTGGTGCGACCGGGATAACCGGTGACCATCACGAAGTCGCCGGCGGAGACGCCCTCCGGCTGCACCTTCAGGTGGTGGCGTGGCTTGTAGGGCACGTTGTCTTCGGAATAGGCGGCCGGCTTGCCGTCCGGGCCGACGTAGGCGCGCAGGAAGCTGAAGTCGCCGGTATGGCGCGGCCACATCCAGTTGTCGATGTCGCCGCCGAACTTGCCGATGGCGCTGGCCGGGGCATAGACCAGGCGCACGTCGCGCACTTCCAGCTGGCGAACGAGCTGGAAGGACAGGCCTTGATGGAAGACGTACACGTCGCAGCGGTAGCCCGGCGTCGCCTCGCATTCGGCGACGACGGCCTTGCTGGCGCGGTCGATGGCCTGGTGGCGCGCGGTACCGGTGACGCTGTCGTCCAGGCCTTCGGTGATGCGCGCGGTCACGTCCTCGATGGATTCGGTGACGAAGATGCGCATCGTCGGCTCAGCCGGCAGCTCGTCCTTGTGGGTCGCGGCCAGGAAGCCGTCGGCGAGCAGGTTGCGCTCCGGCGTCGAGTTGTACTGGATGGCGCCATAGGCGCAGTGATGGTTGGTGACCACCAGGCCATCCGGCGACACGAACGACGCCGTGCAGAAACCGAAGCCGACGATGGCACCGAGCGGGTATTCGGTCAGGCGCGCCAGGTCTTCCGGTTCCAGGTCGAGGCCGCGGGCCTTGAGCTGGACTTCCAGGTCCGGCAGTTGCGCCGGCTGCCACATGCCTTCGTCGGCGTGGCCGTGCATGGCGGGCAATACGAGGGACAGGCTCAGCAGTAAACCGGGCAGGACGCGCATGGGTTGTTTCCGGAAAGTCGGGAGGTGGGCAGGATAGAAGTAGGGGAAACCGGGGGCAAACCCGCCGCGTGCGCGATCACGCCGGGACGAGCGGTTTTTCCAGCACGATGAAGTAGAGGTCGTCGCGCCGGGGCAGGCCGAAGCGCGGCTCGCCATAGGGAAACGGATGCGTATCTTCGCAGCGCTGGAAACCGCGGCGCTGGTACCAGGCGATCAGGCTGTCGCGCAGCCAGATCACTTTCATGCGCAGGCGGCGGCTGTGGAAGGATTCGACGACGCGGCGCTCGGCTTCAATGAGCAGGCGGTCGCCGATGCCGTGGCCCTGCAGCCCCGGATCGACAGCGAAGAGGCCGAACCAGGCGTCATCGCCCTCGCGACTGACATGGCAGCAGCCGACCAGCGCGGCTTCGACGTCGTCGCGCTCGGCCAGGACGATGCCCTGCCCTTCACCGATGAGTTCAAGCACGCCTTCGCGGTCGATGCGCTGGCCGTCGAGGAAATCCGCTTCGGTCGTCCAGCCGGCACGGCTGGCGTCGCCACGGTAGGCGGACTGCGCCAGCGCGACGATGGCATCGGCATCGCCGGCCGTCGCCCAGCGGTAGCGCAGCGGAATGCGGGAGGGGTCGGTCATGACACCGCGATTGTGCCGCTCAGGCCAGCAGCGTGCGCGCTCGCTCCAGCGCGTTGACCAGCTGGTCCACCTCGCCTTCCTGGTTGTAGAACGCCAGCGAGGCGCGGCAGGTGGCGGACACGCCGAAACGCTTCATCAGCGGATGCGCGCAATGATGGCCGGAACGAACGGCCACGCCTTCCAGGTCGATCAGCGTGGCGAGGTCCTGTGCCTGCACGCCTTCGACCAGGAACGAGAACACCGGTACGCGCTCGCGCGCGCCGGCGCCGACCAGGCGCAGGCTCGGCATCGCCTGCAGGCGGGACAGCGCGTAGTCGGCCAGGGCCTGTTCGCGGGCGGCGATCGCCTCCATGCCCAGCGCTTCGATGTAATCGACCGCGGCACCCAGCCCGATCACGCCGGCGATGTTCGGCGTGCCGGCTTCGAAGCGATGCGGCGGATCGGCGAAGGTCGTGCCGGCGAAATCCACTTCGCGGATCATCTCGCCGCCGGACAGGAACGGCGGCATCGCCGCCAGCAGCGCATGGCGCGCCCACAGCACGCCGGTGCCGGTCGGCCCGAACATCTTGTGGCCGGTAAAGGCGTAGAAATCGCAGCCGATGGCCTGCACGTCGATGCGCAGGTGCGGCGCCGCCTGCGAGCCGTCGATCAGCGTGGTGATGCCGCGCTCGCGCGCCAGCCGGCACAGCTCGACGACCGGATTGATGGTGCCGAGCGCGTTCGAGACATGCGTGAAGGCGAACAGCTTCACCTCGGGCGTCAGCAGCGCCGGCAGCGCGTCCAGATCCAGCTCGCCGCTGTCCAGCACCGGCAGCACCTTCAGCGTCGCGCCGCTGCGCTCGCAGAGCAGCTGCCACGGCACGATGTTGGCGTGGTGCTCCATGCCGGTGACGAGGATGGCGTCGCCGGCCTGGATGTTGGCGCCGCCCCAGCTGTAGGCGACCAGGTTGATGGCCTCGGTGCTGCCCCGTGTGAAGATGATTTCATTGCGCGACGGCGCGTTGACGAACGCGGCCAGCCGGTCGCGCACGCCCTCGTAGGCTTCGGTCGCCTCGGTGCCGAGCGTGTGCACGGCGCGCGAGACATTGGCGTTGTACTGGCGGTAGTAGCGCTCCATCGCCGCCAGCACGGCCTCGGGCCGCTGCCCGGTGTTGGCGTTGTCCAGGTACACCAGCGGCTTGCCGTGCACCTGCCGGCGCAGCGCCGGGAAGTCGTCGCGCAGGGTCTGCCAATCGCGCGAGGCGGCCGGCAGCCCGGGCCGTTCCGCCGTGGCGATCACGCGACCTCCAGCCACTGCGCCAGGCGCAGGGCGGCTGGCGAATCCTGTCGCTCGCCGAAGGCTTCGGCGGCAAACGCGCGCGTCAGCATCGAACGCGCCTGGTCCAGCCCGATGCCGCGGCTGCGCAGGTAGAAAAGGGCCTGCGCATCCAGCTGGCCGACGGTGGCGCCATGCGCGCACTTCACGTCGTCGGCATAGATCTCGAGGACCGGCTTCGCATCCACTTCCGCCTGCACCGAACCGAGCAGGCTCTTGCAGCCCAGCTGCGCGTCGGTGCCGTCGGCCCCTTTCGCGACATTGATGTGGCCGTTGAAAACGGCGCGCGAGCGTTCGTTGGCGATCGCGCGCCAGGTCGTGTTGCTGGAGGCGTTCGGGCTGTCGTGGCGCAGGTCGAACTGCAGGTCGGCGACGCGGCGGCCTTCGAGCATGAACACGCCACCGACATCGGACTGCACGTTTTCGCCCGCGAGCACGACGGTGAGGTCATGGCGCGAAGGCGACGCGCCGGCGTCGAGGACATGCAGCGTCAGCCGCGCGTCGGCTTCCAGTTCGATGCGCGTGCGCGCGATGCTGGCCATGTCACCGGCAGCGCGTGTCCACGCCAGCTCCAGGTGCGCGCCACGGGCGACGCGGATGTCGCTGACGATGGTCGCCAGCCCGCTGCCGGACAGGGCTTCCTGGTCCAGGTGCAGGCGCAGGTTCGCGCCTTCGCCGAGCTGGATGCGGTGGGCGAGGTGCCAGTGCGTCGATGCCGCCTGTCCGGCGCCACGGATATGGATGCGGAACCAGTCGTCGTCGACGTAACCGGCCGGCACGTCGATCAGCGCGCCATCGCTGGCAAACGCGGCGTTGGCATGGTCGAAGACGTCGCCACCTTCAGCCGCCGGGGTGGCCGGTGCCAGCGCCTGTCCGGCCTGGCCGGACGCCAGCGCATCGGCGAGGCGACGCATGAAGGGCGGCGCATTGCCGACCGCGCCCTGCCCTGCCACGAAGACCATTGCGGCATCGTCCACGGCGGCCGGCACCGCTGCCTGCACGACCTGCGGCGCCTGCTGCGCCAGTTCGTGCAGGCTGGTGTACTTCCAGGCCTCGTCCTTCCGCTGCGGCCAGCGCGCGGATACCAGGGCGTCGAGCGCGCGCTGCCGGCGTTCGATGAACCATGCCGGCCAGCCTGCCGAGGGTGGCGGCAACTGCGCCGCCAGGGTCTGTTGCAGCACGGTGTCCATGCTCAGGCCCCGGCGTCGGCAAGGTGGCGTTCGGCGACCCAGCCGTAGCCGTGCGCTTCCAGTTCCCTGGCCAGCGTACGGTCGCCGGATTCGACGATGCGGCCATCGACCAGGACGTGCACGAAATCCGGCTGGATGTAGTCGAGCAGGCGCTGGTAATGGGTGATGACGATGAAGCCGCGCTCCGGCGAACGCAGCGCATTGACGCCGTCGGCGACCTGGCGCAGGGCGTCGATGTCGAGGCCGGAATCGGTTTCGTCGAGGATGGCCAGTGCCGGTTCCAGCACCGCCATCTGGAAGATCTCGTTGCGCTTCTTCTCGCCGCCGGAGAAGCCGCTGTTGACGCCGCGCTTGAGCAGGTCGTCGGGCAGGCTCAGCACCTTCAGCTTCTCGCGCACCAGGCGCAGGAACTCGACCGAATCGATCTCCGCCTCGCCACGCGAACGTCGCTGCGCATTCAGCGCCGCACGCAGGAAATAGGTGTTGTTGACGCCGGGAATCTCGACCGGATACTGCAGTGCCAGGAACACGCCGGCGGCGGCGCGTTCTTCCGGCTCCAGTTCCAGCAGGTCCTGGCCGTTGAACCGCACCGAACCGGCGGTGACTTCGTAGCCGTCGCGTCCGGACAGCACCGAGGCCAGCGTGCTCTTGCCGGAACCGTTCGGCCCCATGATCGCGTGCACTTCACCGGCGCCGACCTTGAGGTCCAGGCCCTTGAGGATGTCCTTGCCGGCGGTACGCGCGTGCAGGTTGTCGATGGTCAGCATGTCGGGTCAGTCCAGGTAGGGCTTGAGGTCGGCCGGGATCGGCATCGGCTTGATGGCGGAGACATTGGCGCCACCGGTGTTGCCGACCGGCACCCAGATCAGGCTCTTGGTGAGCGCCGCGGGAATGCGCAGCAGCTGGCCGGCCAGCTCGCGCGGGTCGCGACGGCGCCAGCCGATGCGCAGCATGTGCAGGTGCGCGCGTGTATGCGCGCGGGTGTTGCGCTGGCCGAGGATGTGCGCGCGCTCCAGATGACTGAAGGCGGCGTCGAGATCGCCTGCGGCTTCGGCGCGGCGGGCCTGCGCCATTTCGTTGTCGTAGGCGGCGCGCTGGTGGGGACGAAGCTTCATCCGACCGAGCCCTCCAGCGACACCTCCAGCAGGCGCTTGGCTTCGACGGCGAACTCCATTGGCAGCTCCTTGAACACGTCACGGCAGAAGCCGTCGACGATCATGGACACGGCGTCTTCTTCGCCGATGCCGCGCGAGCGGCAGTAGAACAGCTGGTCGTCGGAAATCTTCGAGGTGGTGGCCTCGTGCTCGACGATGGCATCCGGGCGGCGCACCTCGATGTACGGGAAGGTGTGCGCGCCGCACTTCTTGCCGATCAGCAGCGAATCGCACTGCGTGTAGTTGCGCGCGTTCGCGGCCGTCGGCTGCACGCGCACCAGGCCGCGATACGTCTGCTGGCCACGGCCGGCGGAAATGCCCTTGCTGATGATCTTGCTCTTGGTGTTCTTGCCGATGTGGATCATCTTGGTGCCGGTATCGGCCTGCTGCATGTGGTTCGTCAGCGCCACCGAGTAGAACTCGCCGACCGATTCCTCGCCCATCAGCACGCAGCTGGGATACTTCCAGGTGATCGCCGACCCCGTTTCCACCTGGGTCCAGGAAATCTTCGAGCGCGCACCACGGCAGGCGCCGCGCTTGGTGACGAAGTTGTAGATGCCGCCGACGCCGTTCTCGTCGCCCGGATACCAGTTCTGCACCGTCGAGTACTTGATCTCGGCGCGCTCCAGCGCAACCAGCTCGACCACCGCGGCGTGCAGCTGGTTCTCGTCGCGCATCGGCGCCGTGCAGCCTTCCAGGTACGACACGTAGGCATCGTCCTCGGCGATGATGAGCGTGCGCTCGAACTGGCCGGTGTCACGGGCGTTGATGCGGAAATAGGTGCTCAGCTCCATTGGGCAACGAACGCCCTTGGGAATGAACACGAAACTGCCGTCGGTGAACACCGCGGAGTTCAGCGCGGCGAAGAAATTGTCGGTATGCGGCACGACCGAACCGAGGTACCTCCGCACCAGCTCCGGATGGCTGTGCACCGCTTCGGAAAACGAACAGAAGATCACGCCGGCCTCGGCCAGTTCCTTCTTGAACGTGGTGCCGACGCTGACCGAATCGAACACGGCATCGACCGCGACGCCGGCCAGGCGCGCGCGCTCGTGCAGCGGCACGCCGAGCTTGTCGAAGGTTTCCAGCAGTTTGGGATCGACCTCATCCAGCGACTTCGGCCGGTTCTTGAGGTTTGGCGCGGCGTAGTAGCTGATTGCCTGGAATTCGATCGGCGCGATCTCCAGCTTGGCCCAGTCCGGCATCGGCATGGTCAGCCAGTGGCGATACGCGGCCAGCCGCCATTCCGTCAGCCAGTCCGGCTCGCCCTTCTTTGCCGAGATCGCACGGATGACGTCCTCGCTCAGGCCGGGCGGGACGACGTCGGTCTCGATGTCGGTCACGAAGCCGGCCTTGTAGCGCTGGCCCAGGCGTTCGCTGATCTGTTCGGGTGTGGCAACCATGTCGTGGATTCTCAAGCTGGCGTTGGCTGGCTCGGGGTTCAGCCCAGGCGGATGTCGATGCGTCCGCCATTGGCCGTGCGCAGCGCAGGTGCGGGTGGAGGTGCCGGCGGCAGGCCGCCGAGCATGTCGGCCAGCGTCATGTCGGCGAGCACGCGTTCGATGGCGCGCGAGATGTGCTGCCAGGACACGCGGGCGGTGCAGTGCGATTCATGGCTGCATTCGCCAGCCGACGCACTGCAACGCGTCATGCCGATCGGGCCGTCGATGGCCTCGACGATCTGCGCCACGCTGATCTCCTGTGCCGGACGCGCCAGGCGGTAGCCGCCGGCGACGCCACGCTGCGACTGCACCAGCGCCGCCGAACCCAGCAGCTTCAGGACCTTGCTGACGGTCGGCAGCTCCAGTCGTGTCGCTTCCGCCAGCTCGGTGGCGGCCCGCAGCGCATCCGGCTTGCGCGCCATTTCGGCCAGCAGGATGGTCGCGTAATCGGTGAGTTTGCTGACGCGAAGCATCGCGGCACTCCAAATGGGACCAGAATTGTACTGATTAGGCCGGCACCCCGCCAAGCCATGCAGGCACGGGCTTTGCCGGCTCCGTTCAGCGCCAGGCCAGCCGTTGCACGGCTTCATGGCCGCAGCAACACACAACACGACGTCCCTCAACCCCTCCCAGACGAAGGAGTCCTGCCCATGTCCTCGAACACCTTTATCGGAATCGCCCTGCTGGTCGGCGGCGCCATCGCCCTGTATTTCGGCCTGACCGCCACTGACAGCCTGAGTGAACGCGTTGTCGAAGGCGTCACCGGCCGCTACACCGACGGCACCATGTGGTATCTGATCGGCGGCGGCGTCGCCGCCGTCGGCGGCCTCGCCCTGCTGTTCATGGGCAAGCGCTGACGCGCACACCCTGCGTCGTGCAGCGCACGTGTCGAATTCATGCCGCAGGATTCTGCCCCTGTAGGCGGGTAGCTTGCTGCCCGCTGCGGCCGCAAGGCCGCTGGCAAGCTCGCCGCACACCAGTATCGCTCGAGACCAACAACTGCGACATGACATCAGGTTTTTTTAGGGCCGATTAGGTGTCGTGAATGGTGGGGCAACTCAAGGGAGCACTTGACGCTAATACACAGTATTTACGTACACAAGATCATTTCAGGTTGATTCATGTGGAGAAGTGGGCTACGGTCGAACCACGCTCCTGCATGGAGTCATCGTCATGAGCCGCCTCTTCTCGAAATTGCTGGCCGCATCGCTCACCATCTCCGTATTCGCCCCCCCCTTGCTCGCTCAGGCGTTGCCGCCTGAGCGTTTGGTCGTGCGCAAGGACGGTGAGGGCAACGTGCTCGATCCACGTATTGCAACCGAATTGCTCGAAGAGTTTGCTGGTCTGTCATCGCCACAACGGCTGATCATCCAAGTTTACACCGGGCCCGGCTACGATCCCTATGCCATGGGCGTAGACGACGAGTTGGCGGAGCAGATCGGCACCCGTCATGCCGAAACCTTCCACCAGCTACGCGAACGGGTTCCCGAGGAACTTGCAAACAATTCGCTAACGATCATCAAGGAGCTCTTACCCCTTCCGTTGGCAATTGTGGAAGCTGACGCCCAAGGGTTGACTTGGCTCCTCGCTGATGCAGGCATTCAAGTTCTCTATCAAGAAGTTTCCATGCGAGCCTTTTTGCAGGAGACCCTGCCGCAGATACAAGCCGGGACCGCACACAGTGGCGGCGCGACTGGCTCGGGGCACACTGTCGCCATACTCGACAGCGGCGTACAACGAAGCCACCCGATGTTCAGCGGAAAAATCGTCGGAGAAGCCTGCTTTTCAACCAATAAGTTCAGCTACGCCGGCTGCCCGGCCGGACACAGCTGGGG
This sequence comes from Pseudofulvimonas gallinarii, assembly GCF_004343305.1. GTDB lineage: Bacteria > Pseudomonadota > Gammaproteobacteria > Xanthomonadales > UBA2363 > Pseudofulvimonas > Pseudofulvimonas gallinarii. The sequence goes on from NZ_SMAF01000002.1 coordinate 248,652, forward strand.
ATCGGTCAGTGCCGGATCTGGCGAAACGTGCACCGGCTCAGCCGCCTGCGACCACGGGACCCATGTGGCGGGCATTGCGATCGGCTCGCAGCAGACCGTTCCGCCATCTGGGCCGGTTCTTAAAGGCGTTGCCTATGCCGGTAACCTGATGACGGTAAGAACCGGGTCCTTGTCCGACAACTGTGGCTGGGATCCAGGGCCATGCTTGGGGTTTGACATAAGCGACACAGAAGCTGCGCTGGAGCACGTCTACTCAATGCGATCCACGCTGGACATTGCTGCTGTAAACATGAGTTATGGATGGTTTGCCTGGTTCCCAGGTTATTGTGATGTCGCATATACCGACTTGGCGCAGCTGGTAGACCTTCTCACCGGCGCGGGGGTCGCGGTTGTAGCGGCTTCCGGGAATTCAGCAATGGACGGACTTGCCAACATAATCGCCGCACCCGCATGCATCGAGAACACTCTGGCGGTTGGCGCAACCGACAAAAGTAATAATCATGCGAACTACAGTAATGCGAGCAGCGCACTTGATATACTTGCGCCCGGCGGAATGGGCAACGCAAGCTTTCTTTGCACTGGCACTCATCAATGTGTCCTGTCTGCCATTCCAGGATCCAGTTATGGTTATTCCTTCGGCACCTCAATGGCCGCACCGCACGTTGCCGGCGCATTTGCTGGACTCCGCAACCTTTGGCCGAAGACCAGCGTACCTGTGCATGTTATCGTCGATCACTTGAAGGATACCGGCTTGCCCATCAGCTTCACCCAAGGCGCAACCTCTTACACGATCCCACTCATCCAGCTTGGCGACGCGGTGGCAAAACCTACCTCACCCACTACTGCCACAGTCGAACGGATGCTTTGCTATGGGTCCAACTGGGTGTACTGGTCAGGCAGTAGCGGGCCATTCAGCCACTATGAACTCCAAGGATCGTATTCATCGATCTACTCTTCCCCCTTCTCGCTGTACTCGGGAACCGCTGCATTTGCCCATATCGACGTAACCGGAACCACATGGGTGCGGGTGCGCGCATGCAACGGCCCAAGCTGCAGCAGCTGGACGAATGGCGATATATCCGCAACGTATACTCCATGGTGCATCTGATGAAATCTTCAACGTTCCCGCTACTGGTGCTGTTGGCAACTGCCAGTATGATTTGCAATGCCACACCCCCTCCTGTTCAGAGCACATCAAGCGAAGTGGAAATTCTGGCCGTTTGGCACGACACGATGCCAGACAACTCGCTGAATAATGACCGCATCGTTCTGGCGTTCCATAACGGGGAATTCGATGCATTCGACCGAGGCCAACCCTTACCGCCGTTCCTGCGCAACTGGATACCCTCCGACTTCCTCCCCGCAGATGCGTTCATCGAGAACTTTTTTCAGAACTACCCGGATGCCGAGCTGGGACTGATCTGGAATCCCAAGCCAAACGGTCTCGGACACATCATAGGAACTCCCCCGTGGAAAGCATTGGTGACGCTGGATCCGGAAAAACACCGGTTTTTGTCCTATGTCTTTCGTCTCTATCCAGCGAACGATGCGTTCGTAGCGAACGAAGATCCCTTCGAGATCGAACTGTTCGACAGCGAGGGAAAATTCAAAGGACCGCTCTATATCGACGTGTTCGGCAACCAGACTGTCGATGCGGGCCTGTGCCGGAACGATGAAGCCGTTCTGACCCGCTTGGACGTCGGTTTGTGGGATGAACAGACTTGCGATCCCGAAAACGGAGTTGTCATGCCGCATCCGGGCTTGAATGGCTCATGGCGGAATCCCGATGGCTCGCCGCAGCGTGTCCTAGGCGGCACCGGCCACTTCCATCATGACAATCCTGCCCTCAACCCGCACTATGATGCCCAGCGCGCCGACTTCTCCCGTCCCGGCTACAAGATCGGCCGCCTGCTGATCACACGCCGCTGGTCCAGTGGCTATACGTCCGGCTCGTATTACAGCCCCGAACGCGCCGGCGAAGGCTTCAACATCGAACTGGTGGAGCCGGAGCCGGGCCAGCCACACACACGCATCCTGGTCTACTGGTACACCTTCAAGCCCGATGGCAGCGGCGAGCAGGTCTGGCTGGCCGGCATGGGCGAGATGGATGCCGACGGCGGCATCGCCTCCGATGTGGAGATGTATGTCACCACCGGAGGCGAGTTCGCCTCGACCGGCAACCCCGATCTGGTGGATCGCCAGCGCTGGGGCACGATCCGTATCGGCTTCGGCGATTGCGGCCATGGACGGGTGTTCTATCAGCCCGACGATCCCGACTGGCCCAGCGGCGACTACTTCATCAACCGCCTGAGTCCACAGATCGAGGGCTTGGGCTGGCCCTGCGCGCTTCCGGACGAGGCGCGCCTCATCCTGCCGGAGGATTGAGATGAACGACCCCCATTCCCTGATCTTTCTTCGTTCGCGCAAGCGTGGCGCGGCTCTCGCCAGCATGGCTGGCGCGGCGCTGGCTTTGGCCGCCAGCACCTTTGCCACGCCCGCCCTGGCGCAATCGGCCGATGCACCGGTGAAGCTGCTGCTGCGCTGGTACGACACCATGCCGGACGATTCCCTGCACAACACGCGGGTGCAGGTCGCCTTCCATAACGGCCAATTCGATGTGTTCGATCTGGGCAAGCCGCTGCCGACCGTGCTCGCCGAGTGGGCCGGACGCAATTTCACGCCAGTGCCGGAGTTCCATGCGGCGTTCCTGGCGGCCTGGCCGGACGCGAAGATCAGCCAGATTTTGAATCCGAAGCCGCCGCTGGCTGCCACGATCCCTTCACCGGGCTTCAACCGCCCGATCCCCTGGCAGACGGTTGTGACGGTCAACCCCGCGCAACATCGTTTCCTGACGTTTTTTTCGTTGCTGCACCCGGCCAACGACGCCATGGTCGCCAACGAGGATCCGTACCAGATCGAGTTGTTCAACAGCCAGGGCAGGTTCCGCGGCCCCTTGCTGCTGAACATCCACGGCAACCAGGTCGTCGACTTGGGCCTGTGCGTGAACAACGAGGCACAACTGGCGAACCTGGATGTAGCCGAATTCACCGGGCAGGCCTGCAGCGCCGAGGACGGGACGGTGACCTGGCATCCGGGCCTGAACGGCTCGCACCGCAATCCGGACGGCCAGCCGCAGCGCGTGCTGGGTGGCAGCACCTCGTATGTGCCGTCCGGAAGCACGGGACATTCGTTCTACGACCCCGTCAACGCCGATTTTTCCCGGCCCGGCTATCGCATCGGGCAGTTGCAGATCAGCCGCTGGGTGGCACCGGTCAGCCTCACCGGCTCGTGGTACAGCCCGGAGCGCGCCGGCGAGGGATTCAATATCGAACTCGTCGAGCCGGCGGCGGACAGCCAGAACCCGCGCATCCTGGTGTACTGGTACACCTTCACTCCCGACGGCAGCGGCGAGCAGGTATGGCTGGCCGGCATGGCCGATATGGACGACGAGGAGGCCTTCGCCGATGTGGAGATGTACCTGACCACCGGCGGCGAATTCGCCTCGACCGACAACCCGGCTCTGGTGACCCGCGAACGTTGGGGCAGCCTGCGCGTCGCCCTGGACAATTGCCAGACCGGACAGGTCACCTGGCAGGCCGACGACCCGGACTGGACCGATGGAAACTACATCATCCACCGTCTCAGCCCGCCGCTGGAAGGTCTGGGCTGGACCTGCGACAGCCGCGAACAGCGACGGCTGATCCTGCCGGAAGAGTGAGGCAACGCTCGGCCGAATCGCCAACTCGACCGTCGTCGCAAGACCAGGAGATCGTGCGGCGCAAGCTCCAATGCTCATTGACTTCGGGGCGCTGTCCCCACGGAGGCGGGGATCCAGTGGCTTCAGTGCCCAAAGAGCACTGGATTCCCGCCTTCGCGGGAAGGACGACTGGAAAGCTCCCGCGTACGCCATGAGAATCGGGGCTTGCGCCGGGCAGCGGTCTGCTGCCGGAGGCGGTCAGTCCTCGAAGCCGTCGGCGAAGATGAGGTCTTGCGGCCGGATGACGGCACCGATGGTCGGCGGTGTCTGCGCCGGCCGCGGCGTGGCGGTGCCGGGCGCCTGCCAGCTGCGGATCGGCGGCAGAAACTGCGGCAGCAACGTCGGTGACGGAAACGGCCAGGCCGGCGGCGAGGTCGGCGATGCGTTGCCCGCTGCCAGCAGCGGGCTGCCGGGCGCCGGCCGGTAGTCGTGCGCGGCGGCATCGAGGAAGGCCGGCGTCAGGCCGCTGAGCGTACCGGTCCATTCGGCGGGCACGAGGTTGGCGCCGGCGTTGATCCAGTTGTTGCTGCCGGCCACCCGTCGCGAACCGGCCGCCCAGACCGCTTCGACGGTGCGCTCGATGCGCAGTTCGCCGGGGCTGCTGCGCCAGATGACATTGTTGTGCGCCTCCACCGATTCCAGGCCGTCGAAGAGACGGAACACGGTGGCGGGACTGGCGCTGCCGCTGATGATGAAGGTGTTGTTGACGACGCGGTAACGCCCGTGCGATTCGCCGGTGGCATCGCCGCCGAAACGCATCACCGCACCGAAACTGTTGAGCGGCGAGGAATGCACGATGACATTGCCCAGCACTTCCGAATCCTCGCGCGCCAGGCCCGGCGTCCAGCCCGGCAACTGCTGGAAAGGATCCGGACCGATCAGTTCCAGCTCGTGGAACCACGCACCCTCGAACCAGTTGTAGTGGATCTCGTTGCGCTCGTGCCGGCTCTTGAGCAGGTTGCCGCCGGTGCCGTGGTGCACGTAGTTGAAGCGCATGCGGAACACGCTGCCGGGATTGCTGACCTCATCGCTCTGGATGTACAGCGAATGCTGGCCGGAACCGTTGCCACTGTCGCGGATCTCGCTGTATTCCAGCGTCAGGTTGCCGGTGTGCTGGTCGGCGGCGAGGATGCCCTGCCCGGAACAGTTGCGTACCAGCAGGTCACGGAGCACGACATCGCGGGCGTGCACGAACACGCAACGGCTGCTGCCGCCGGTGAACGCCAGGCCTTCCAGCACGACGTGGTCGGCGCGGCGGAATTCGAAGGTGTTGGTGCCACCCGACAGCAGCGGACGATTGCCCTGTCCGTCGCGCAGGCCGCGGATGGTGATCGGCTGCGATGCCGAACCGCTGCGCGTGAGGATGACGCCGCCCGGATAGTCTCCCGGATCGATCTCGACGATGTCGCCCGGCTGCAACGTGACGGCCCCCAGCAGTTGCTGCAGCGTGGTGTGCGGCCGGGCGGGCCCGACCTGGTAGGTGGCGGCGGATAACGGCGACGCGAGCAGCGCCAGCAGGAACGCGGATACACGCATGGTTGTCCCTTGTGGTCAATGCGCCCCCCTGGCGCGTTGGCCAAAGGTTAGCCGCAATCAAGGGTTCCAATTGCGACAGGTTGCGCAGAATGCCGGCCGGACGCCGGCACGATCCGGGGCCGCTTTCTGCTAGCGTGGCCGCCCCGCAGCCGTTCCGCCCGCCATGACAGCACCCGACCGCGCCCGCCTCCGCCACGACTGGATCCATGCCCGACTGGGCGATGCCATTGAGTCAGTCGAGCCCGCTTCCGCCGACGCCAGTTTCCGCAGCTACTGGCGCGTGCATCTGGCCGACGGCGGCACCCGGATCGTCATGGACGCGCCGCCCGACAAGGAGGATGTGGCGCCCTGGCTGGACATTGCCGGGCGATTGCGGCGCGCCGGCGTGCACGCACCGCAGGTCCACGCCGCCGACACCAGCGCCGGCTTCCTCCTGCTGGAAGACCTGGGCACGCGCACCTACCTGCCGGCGCTCGACGACCACAGTGTCGACGCGCTGTACGGCGCCGCACTAGACACGCTGCTGCAGATGCAGGCCCGTGCCGATACCGGCGGCCTGCCCGATTACGACGAAGCGCGACTGGTGGCGGAAATGGAACTGCTGCCGGAATGGTTCCTGCGCCGACACCTCGGCGTGGTGCCCGAATGCGAGGAGTGGGACACCATCGAGTCGGCGTTCCGGATGCTGGTCGATTCGGCGCGCAGCCAGCCGCGGACCTTCGTGCATCGCGACTACCACTCGCGCAACCTGCTGGTGCTGGATCAGGGCGGACCCGGCGTCATCGATTTCCAGGATGCGGTGCTCGGCCCGGTGACCTACGACCTGGTCTCGCTGCTGCGCGACTGCTACATCGCCTGGCCGATCGACCGCGTCGATGCCTGGGTCGAAGGCTACCGCCGGCGCCTGGTCGAAGCCGGCCTCAGCGATGCCGATGCACGCCGCTTCCGGCGCTGGTTCGACCTGATGGGCCTGCAGCGGCACATCAAGGTGCTGGGCATTTTCTGCCGCCTCTGGTATCGCGATGGCAAGGCCAGCTATCTCGGCGACCTGCCCCTGGTCTGGCGTTATACCGACGAGGTGATGGCGCTGTATCCGGAATTCGAGGGGCTGCGCACCCTGCTTCAGCGCTGGATCGGCGGGCGCGACCTGCGCATCCCCCGCGGCCGCGACGACACATCGACGGCAACGCCATGAAGGCACTGGTCTTCGCCGCCGGCCGCGGCGAACGCATGCGGCCACTGACCGACACGCTGCCGAAGCCGCTGCTGAAGGTCGGTGCACATCGCCTGATCGAATGGCACCTGCACAAGCTGGCCGCACTGGGCGTCACCGATGTCGTCGTCAATCTCGCCTGGCTGGCCGACCGTTTTCCCGAACTGCTGGGCGACGGCAGCCGCTACGGCCTGCATCTGCACTACAGCCGCGAAGGCGACGTGGCACTGGAGACCGGTGGCGGCATGCTGCATGCGTTGCCACTGCTTGGCGACGCACCGTTCATCGTCGTCAACGGCGACGTATGGACCGACTACGACCTGGCGCGGCTGCCAAGCGAACCGCGCGGACTGGCGCACCTGGTCATGGTCGATCCCGCCGCGCACGTGCCGGCGGGCGACTTCCGGCTCGCCGATGACGGTCGGCTGCATGAGCGCGATGCCCCGCCGGCACAGTCCTGGCCGGCGCTGACCTATTCGGGCATCGGTGTCTACCGGCCGGCCCTGCTCGACGGCTGGCGTGGCGTGATCGGCCATGCGCCCGGCGCCCGTGACGAGCCTCCGCGCTTTCCACTGGCACCGCTGTTGCGCGCGGCCATGCGTGACGGCCGCGTCACCGGCGAACACCATCACGGCGCCTGGACCGATGTCGGCACGCCCGGGCGACTGGCCGCGCTGGACCGGCAACTGCGCGACCGCTGAGCGCAACCTTACGCGGGCCGGTGAAGCCAGCGCGGCGGTCGCCGGGCTGCGGCGACATCGGACTTCGATCATGGCCCGCAACACGCCTGCACCGCCCTGCGCGCCGCTGCTAGGCTTGCGTGATGGACCAGGCGCCGGCATTCCAGATCGAAACGACGCCGTCGGGCGACATCGCCCGGCTGCGTGGCGCGTGGACGCTGCCCGGCTTCGCCCGGCTGCAGCCGGCGCTAGACGGACATCGCCAGATCGCCACGGTCCGCAGGATCGACCTCGGCGACATCGAACGCCTCGACAGCGCAGGCGCCCTGCTGGTCGCGCGCGTGCTCAAGCGCAACGGCCTCGACCTCGATGCGCTGGAGAAGGCCAGCGACGAACAGCGCGCGCTGATCGCGGCAACGCGGGCGACCCTGGACCAGCAGGTCGCGCATGCACGTCCGAAGCACTGGACCGACCTGTTCGAACGCGCGGGCCACGCAACCGCCGTGCTGGTGGACCAGGTCCGGCGCATGCTGGGCTTCATCGGCCTGGTCGCGGTGCGCTTCCCGTCCGTGATGGTGCAGCCGGCGCGCTGGCGGCTCACGTCCATCGTCAGCCATGTCGAGCAGACCGGTGTCGACGCGCTGCCGATCGTCGCGCTGCTGTCCTTCATGGTCGGCGCCGTCATCACCTTCCTCGGCGCCACCGTGCTGCAGGAGTTCGGCGCCAGCGTGTTCGCCGTGGAGCTGGTCAGCTTTTCGTTCCTGCGCGAGTTCGGCGTGCTGTTGACGGCGATCCTGCTCGCCGGCCGCACCGCAAGTGCTTTCACCGCGCAGATCGGCGCCATGAAGGCGCGCGAGGAGATCGACGCCCTCCGCACGCTGGGCATGGACCCGGTCGATATCCTCGTGCTGCCGCGATTGCTGGCGCTGCTGGTCGTACTGCCACTACTGACCTGCGTGGCGATGGCCGCCGGCATCATCGGCGGCCTGGTGATCTGCGCGACGTCGCTGGACATCTCCTCGGCGATGTTCCTGGCGCGGCTGCAGGATACCTTCGAGTTCCGGCATTTCCTCGTCGGCGTGATCAAGGCACCGGTGTTCGCGCTGGTGATCGGCATCGTCGGCTGCCTGCAGGGTTTCGAGGTCGGCGGCAGCGCTGAATCCGTCGGTCGCCATACCACCACCAGCGTGGTGCAGGCGATCTTCCTGGTCATCATGCTGGACGCGGTGTTCGCGCTGGTTTTCCAGACCCTGGGCATATGAGCACGACGCCTGACACCCTCATCCAGGTGCGCGGACTGGTCAACCAGTTCGGCACGCAGCGCGTGCACGACGGACTGGACCTGGACGTGCGCCGCGGCGAGATCCTCGGCGTCGTCGGCGGCTCCGGCACCGGCAAGTCGGTGCTGATGCGCAGCATCGTCGGCCTGCGCCCGCCCGACGGCGGCAGCGTGAAGGTGTTCGGACAGCAGCTGGATGCGCTGGATGACCGCGCTCGCCGCGCGATCGAGCGCCGCTTCGGCGTGCTTTTCCAGGACGGCGCGCTGTTCTCCTCTCTCACCGTCGGCGAAAACGTCGAGGTGCCGCTGCGCGAATACCATCCCGAACTGGATGCCCGCCAGCGCGACCTGATCGCCGACCTCAAGGTCGGTCTGGCCGGCCTGCCGGAGTCGGCGGGCGACAAGTTCCCCAGCCAGCTGTCCGGCGGCATGCGCAAGCGCGCGGCACTGGCGCGTTCGCTCGCGCTCGATCCGGACATCCTGTTCCTCGACGAACCGACGGCCGGGCTCGATCCGATCGGCGCCGCCGCATTCGACCGCCTGATCCGCACGCTGCGCGATGCGCTCGGCCTGACTGTGTTCCTGATTACCCACGACCTGGACACGCTGTACAGCATCTGCGACCGCGTCGCCGTGCTGGCGGAAAGGAAAGTGCTGGTGTGCGCGCCGCTGCCGGAAGTCGAAGCCTTCGACCATCCGTGGATCCGCGACTACTTCCATGGCCCGCGCGGTCGCGCCGCACAGGCGGCGACCGCGTCCCAGGCCGTTCCCGACCGACAGGGTACCGACCGGTAACAACCGTGAGCCGGCCAGACTGTCCGCCCCTCGTCGTGTCCATGCAGGCGTCGCGGTTCGCGCCGACCTGACCGGTCATCGCGTGCCGCCGGAAGCGCGGCCCTATCCGACCCGGATGGGTTTATCGCGCTGCGACCGGCGAAGGCGGATGCAACCCCCGCACGGTCGTGGATCGATGTCGGCGCAAGTGCGGGAGGCCTTGCGGGCAGCGCTGGAGAAGCGGCCGCTGGAGGAAGCGTGGCGGCTGCACGCCGGAAAGCCAACGACCCTCGCACACGGAGTCGAGCGGGCTGCGGCTGGTCGGCGACCAGGGCACCGGTGCACGCGACGCGCCCCCCGACGGCCGGCGCCATGTTGACCTCCTCCCGGCATGGAGGGCGCAATCGCGCCGGTGATTTTCCGGCGCCCGAAACGGACAAGGGCGCCCTGGGGCGCCCTTGTCGTTCGGCTGGAGCCGTTGTCGAGGATCAGTCCTCGGCGACGACTTCCACCTTCACCGTACGCTCGATGTCGGCGTGAAGGTGGATGATCACTTCGAACTCGCCGATGCGGCGGATCGGGCCTTCCGGCATGATCACTTCGTTCTTGCCGACCGGCTTGCCGGCGGCGGTGAAGGCCTCGGCGATATCGCGCGGACCGACCGAACCGAACAGCTTGCCTTCGGTCGAGGCGTTGGCCTTGATGGTGACCGACGCGTCTTCCAGGGTCGCGGCGCGGGCGCTGGCATCACCCAGAAGCTGGGCGGCCTTGGCCTCGAACTCGGCGCGGCGGGCCTTGAACATTTCCACGTTCGCCGGCGTGGCCGGAACGGCCTTGCCCTGCGGCACGAGGTAGTTGCGGCCGTAGCCCGGCTTGACGTTGACGGTGTCGCCCAGGCCACCCAGGTTGACGACCTTCTGCAGGAGGATCAGTTGCATGGATTTGTTTCCTTGAATTCGTTAGCGGACCGTCGCCGGTCCGCAACCAGTGAGCTGTCCGAATTGGAACCGGGCCCGGGGGCTCAGTGACCGTCGGTGTACGGGATCAGGGCCAGGAAGCGCGCGCGCTTGATGGCCAGGGCCAGCTGGCGCTGGTAACGCGACTTGGTGCCGGTGATGCGGCTCGGCACGATCTTGCCGGTTTCGGTCACGTACTGGCGCAGGGTGCCCAGATCCTTGTAATCGATCTCGGTGACGCCCTCGGCGGTGAACTTGCAGAACTTGCGGCGACGGAAGAAACGGGACATGGATCAAGCTCCTCAGGCAGCGGCGTTGTCGTCGGTGGCGGCTTCGGCTTCAGCCTCGCCACCCTCTTCCTCGCCACGCGAGGTCAGGGACTTCGGCTCCGGATCGCCGTAGCCATACTCGGACTCGATGCGGCGCGGCTTCTCGTCCTTGTTCTTCAGGATGTAGCTCTGCTCGGTGACCGCGTCCTCGCGGGCGATGATCAGGTGGCGCAGGACCGCATCGTTGAAACGGAAGCCGGCTTCCAGCTCCTTCAGGACCGGCTGCGTGCACTCGATGTTCATCAGCACGTAGTGGGCCTTGGCCAGGCGCTCGATCGGGTAGGCCAGCTGGCGGCGGCCCCAGTCTTCCAGGCGGTGGATCGAGCCACCGTCGCCTTCGATCAAGCCCTTGTAGCGCTCGATCATGGCGGGCACCTGCTCGCTCTGGTCCGGATGGACCAGGAACACGATTTCGTAATGACGCATTGGATTGTTCCTTGTGGATGTCGTCCCCGTGTCCGGGGAAGGCAGCCCTCCGGGCATCCGGTAGGGCAAGGGACCCCGGCGCGGGGCCGGGGGTCGCGCATTCTCGCGCGGATCGGGCGGGCGCGCAACTTCCGGCCAGCAGGGACGGCCGGGACACGCGCGCTCGTTCAGACGGCTTCCGTGGTGAAGCTCTCGCCGCAGCCGCAGGCCGCCGCCACGTTCGGGTTGTCGAACACGAACTGGCTGCCCATGCCCTGGCGGACGAAGTCGATGCGGGTGCCGTCGACCAGGCGCAGGCTGTCGTCGTCGACGAAGATACGGATGCCGCGGTCCTCGAAGACATGGTCGCCTTCGCGGCCGGCCTCGGCGAGGTCGACCTCGTAGGCCCAGCCGGAACAGCCGGTCCGCTTCACGCCGAAACGCAGGCCGAGCTTGCCCGGCTGCTCCTGGAGGTAACCGGCGACGCGTGCCGCCGCCGCTTCAGTCAGGGAAATGCTCATGGCCGGAAGTCTAGCGCGCGGCCGCTGAACCTCAACGTCCCGGTATCATGGCGCCCCCACTCTCCATGGAACCGCACGACATGTCCCAGGTCGCCATCAAGGACGCCCTGTCCGGCCGCATCGAGGCCGGCACCACCGTCACCATCAAGGGCTGGGTCCGCACCCGCCGTGATTCCAAGGCCGGCCTGTCGTTCGTCAACGTGTCCGATGGCAGCTGCTTCGATCCGATCCAGGTGGTGGCGCCGGCCGAACTGGCCAACTACGACAGCGAAGTCCGCCACCTGACCAGCGGCTGCTCGGTATCGGCGACCGGTACGCTGGTGCCGTCGCAGGGCAAGGGCCAGGCCTTTGAACTGCAGGCCGCTGCGATCGAGGTGCTGGGCTGGGTCGACGACCCGGAGACCTATCCGATCCAGCCGAAGCCGCACAGCATGGAGTTCCTGCGCGAGGTCGCCCACCTGCGCGTGCGCACCAACACCTTCGGCGCCGTCACGCGCATCCGGCACTGCATCGCCCAGGCCATCCACCGCTTTTTCAGCGAGCGCGGCTTCTACTGGGTGAACACGCCGATCATCACCACCTCCGACGCCGAAGGTGCGGGCCAGATGTTCCGCGTCTCGACGCTGGACCTGGCCAACCTGCCGCGCGACGAGAAGGGCCGGATCGACTTCCGCGAGGACTTCTTTGGCCGCGAGGCCTTCCTCACCGTGTCCGGCCAGCTCAACGTCGAGGCCTACTGCCTTGCTATGAGCAAGGTGTACACCTTCGGCCCGACCTTCCGCGCCGAGAACTCCAACACCACCCGCCACCTCGCCGAGTTCTGGATGGTGGAACCGGAGATCGCCTTCGCCGACCTCGATGACGACGCCAACCTCGCCGAGGCCTTCCTCAAGTACATCTTCAAGGCCGTGCTCGACGAGCGTGGCGACGACATGGCGTTCTTCGCCGACAAGATCGAGAAGACCGCGATCCGCCGCCTGGAGAGCTTCATCGCCTCGCCCTTCGAGCGCATCGACTACACCGACGCGGTCGATATCCTCGCGAAGGCGCCACGCAAGTTCGATTTCCCGGTGGCCTGGGGCGCCGACCTGCAGACCGAGCACGAGCGCTACCTCACCGAGGAACACGTCGGCCGTCCGGTGGTCGTCACCAACTATCCGGAACACATCAAGTCGTTCTACATGCGCCTGAACGAGGACGGCAGGACCGTTGCCGCCATGGACGTGCTGGCGCCCGGCATCGGCGAGATCATCGGCGGCAGCCAGCGCGAGGAACGCCTCGACGTCCTCGACGCGCGCATGAAGCAGTTCGGACTGGATGCCAGCCACTACGAGTGGTACCGCGACCTGCGCCGTTACGGCACCGTGCCGCACGCCGGCTTCGGACTCGGCTTCGAGCGGCTGGTGGTGTATATCTGCGGCCTGGGCAACATCCGCGACGCCATTCCCTATCCGCGCGCGCCGGGTTCGGCCGAGTTCTGAGCACGGCGCCGTGTTCGTTCCCGCCCGGTTCTCCGAAGGGCAGCAGGCGCTGGAGGCGCTGCTCGCCCGCGACGCCTTCGTCACGCTGGTCAGCAGCGTCGAAGGCGAGCCCTTCGCGACGCACCTGCCGGTACGCGCCGAGCGGGACGGCGAACGGTTCGTGTTGCGCGGGCACCTGGCGCGCGCCAACCCGCAATGGCGCTGCCTGGCCGGACAGACCGTACTGGTGATCGTGCACGGGCCGCACGCCTACGTGTCACCGACCTGGTATGCGCAGCCGGACCACAGTGTGCCGACCTGGAACTACACGGCCGCGCACCTGTATGGCACGGTGCGACTGATCGACGATCCCGCCAGCCTTCTGGCTCTCGTCGCCGACCTCGCCGCGCACTACGAGGAAGGCATCGGCAGCGACTGGCGTTTCCCCGGCAGCGCGCCGGAGACGGCCCGCGAACTGGCCGGCATCGTCGGCTTCGAGTTCGAGGCCACACGCATCCAGGTCAAGCACAAACTCAACCAGCATCACGACGCCGCCAGCCTGCGCGGCGCCATCGACGGCCTGCGCACACATGGCAATCACGAGGGCCGGGAAATCGCCGCGCTGATGCAGGGCGTCCTCGATGCGAAGACCGGAGGGCCATCACCATGATGGGTGGACTCGTACTGTTGCTGCTGGGCATCGCCTTCGCCACAGTGGGCGTGACCGGCTATGTCATCTTCGGCCCGCTGACCTGCCGGCACCTGCAGGATCGCGGCCAGGCCGGACTGATGGCCGGCTCGTCGCTGTCGCCCACCGGCCTGTTGTGGATCCTGCGCGGCGGCTACGGGCAGCTCGGCGACGCCGGCCTGCGCGCACTGGCCTTGCCGGCGCGCATCATGCTGATCCTCACCCTCGCCGGCGTGTTCCTCCTGGTGCTGCGCTGGCTGCTGGTGCAGGCCTGACCTGCCCGGCCCGGCTTCCAACCACACTGCGCGGGGACACGCGATGGACCTCAATCTCACTGGCAAGCACGCACTGGTATGCGGCGCCTCGGAAGGCATCGGTCGCGCCGCCGCGCATGAACTGGCGGCACTTGGCGCCGACGTGACCGTGCTGGCGCGACGGGCGTCCGTGCTGGAAGACGTCGCGCAGGCACTGCCGCAGGTACACGGCGCGCAGCGCCACGGCTGGCTGGCCGTCGACATGGATGACGGCGCGACGCTGCAACGCAAGGTGCAGTCGCTGGTCGCCGGCTCGCGCGTGCAGATCCTGGTGAACAACACCGCCGGGCCGCCACCGGGTCCGGCCTGCACGGCCTCGCCGGAGGATTACCTGCGCACCTTCCAGCGCCACGTGGTCGGCGGACAGATCCTCGTGCAGGCCGTGCTCGACGGCATGAAGGAAGCCGCCTTCGGGCGCATCGTCAATGTCATTTCCACTTCGGTGCGCGAGCCGATCGCGAACCTGGGCGTGTCCAATACCGTCCGTGGCGCCGTGGCGAGCTGGGCGAAGACGCTGGCCAGCGAGCTGGGCCCGCACGGCATCACCGTCAACAGCGTGCTGCCCGGCTATACGCAGACCGGCCGGCTGGCGGCGATCATCGCCGGCAATGCCCAGCGCAGCGGCAGGAGCGAGGCGGAAGTCGCCGCCGGCATGCTCGCCGCCGTGCCGGCCGGCCGATTCGGCACGCCCGATGAAACCGCCGCCGCCATCGCCTTCCTGTGTTCGCCCGCCGCCGCCTACATCAACGGCGTCACCCTCGCCGTCGACGGCGGCCGGACCCGCGCGCTCTGAGCGCCTCGCCCGTCGCGCGGACGCGCCCGGGCGCGCTGGTTTCCGCGGTTTCCGCAGCCGGTACCGGCATCCATGCCACCTGGAACGTGCGAGGAGCAGGCTGCTTCCGGGTACGGGCCAGCACCGGAACGTGGCGTCGCGGCCTGTCCCGAAAACTGCCCGTGGAATCGTAAATTCATGTGACAGGCCCTTGATTTGACGGCCTTCGGGCAGTAATGCCGGACAAATGCCGTTATGCTCGGCCCCCATGGAACTCCACATCGGCCATCTGATCGGCGGCGACATCGTGCCCGGCCGAGGCCAGGTGCTCCCCGTCCATGAACCCGCCACCGGACGGGTGATCGCGGAGCTGGGAGATGCGGACGCCGAGCAGGTCAGCGCGGCCATCGGGGCGGCCCGCGACGCCTTTCCCGCCTGGTCCGCCCTCGCGCCCGAGCAGCGCGGCCGGCACCTGCGCCAGCTCGCCGATGCGATCGAGGCACGCCTGGAGGACTTCGCCCGCGCCGAATCACGCGACAGCGGCAAGCCGCTGCACCTGGCGAAATCCCTCGACATTCCCCGCGCGGTCGCCAACCTGCGCTTCTTCGCCAGCGCCGGCGAGCAGTTCGCCAGCGAGAGCCATCACGACCACGGCCGCCTGAACTACACGCTGCGCCAGCCACTGGGCGCCGTCGCCGCGATCTCGCCCTGGAACCTGCCGCTCTACCTGCTCACCTGGAAGATCGCGCCGGCGCTCGCAGCCGGCAACACGGTGGTCGCCAAGCCTTCCGAGGTGACACCACTGACGGCCTTCATGCTCGGCGAACTCACCCGCGCGCTGGGCTGGCCACCGGGGGTGCTCAACATCCTGCAGGGCCGCGGCGCGGTGACTGGCCAGGCGCTGGTGACGCATGGCGGCATCAAGGCGATCAGTTTCACCGGCAGCACCCGCACCGGTGCCGCCATCGCCGCCGCCAATGCGGAGCGCTTCCGCAAGCTGTCGCTGGAACTGGGCGGCAAGAACCCCACGCTGGTGTTCGAGGATGCCGACTTCGACGCCGCCATCGATGGCGCCGTCCGCGCCGCCTTCACCAACCAGGGGCAGATCTGCCTGTGCGGATCGCGCATCCTGGTGCAGTCGTCGATCTACACGCGCTTCCGCGAGGCCTTCGTGGAACGGGCGCGCGCCCTGCGGGTGGGCGACCCTGAAAACGCCGACGTCGACCTGGGAGCGGTCGTTTCGCGCGAACATTTCGGGAAGATCACCGCTTGCATCGAAACCGCCCGCCAGGAAGGCGGAGCCATCCTCTGCGGAGGCGAACCGGTCCACGTCGAGGGCCGCTGCGCCGACGGCTGGTTCATCGCGCCGACGGTGATCGAGGGCCTGCCTTCCGGATGCCGCACCAACCAGGACGAGATCTTCGGGCCGGTCGCCACCCTGCTGCCCTTCGACGACGAGGCGCAGGCGGTGGCGATCGCCAATGACAGCCGCTATGGCCTGGCGGCATCGGTGTGGACGCGCGACATCAGTCGTGGCCACCGCGTCGCCAGCGTGCTGGAGGCGGGCATCGTCTGGATCAACACCTGGTTGAACCGCGACCTGCGCACGCCCTTCGGCGGTGTGAAAGAATCCGGCCTCGGCCGGGAGGGCGGCCTGGAAGCACTGCGCTTCTTCACGGAAGCCAAGAACGTATGTCTGAGCTGGGGAGCATCGACATGAAGCTGCGATATTTCATTTTTCTTGTTGCGTCCGCGATCTTGACCGCAACGCCTCTGTCCGCACAGCAGTTGCCGGAGGTGGACGAGCGCATGCTGCGCGAGATGTGCCTGCGCGGCGAATGCCGGTTCGATGTCGTCACCCGGGTTCGGCTCGCGGACGGGCAGACGCAGGAAGAGCGCATTCCCCAATACCGCCCGGCCATCCTGCCCAACAGCCTGAGCATCATGCTCGGGGAGGAGCTGCAGGCGGTGGCCGATTTCGACAACAACGTTTTCCGCCGCTGGCGTGCACCCGAGCGGCGCGAATCCAGCCGCAACGCGGTGCTGGACTTCAAGCTCGCGCAGACCGGCGACGGCAGCATTGCGCTGGAAGTGCGCAACAACGGTCGCGAGCCGATCAAGCTCAACCTGTTCATCCGCGCACCGGGCGCCATGGCGGGCGAATACACCTCCAGCTGCCCGGTCATCGCCGGCGGTTCGGTTTTCGAATACTGGTCGCGACCGGTGGCCGAGCTGATCGTCGGTGAAGCGGTGCTGGTCACCGATGCCGGCGCCCTGCAGTGCAACTGACGCCCGGATCGACATGACGAAGACGGCCGAGGCCCCTGGCGGCAGCATCCACACCGGACAGGCACCCGCGCCGGTCGGCGCCTATCCGCATGCCCGCCGCGTCGGCGACCTGCTGTTCCTGTCCGGCATCGGACCGCGTACGCCCGGCACGGACGAGATTCCCGGCAACCGCTACGACGGTGACGGCACGATGGTCGAATACGACATCGCGGCGCAGGCGCGCGCGGTGTTCGCCAACGTGCGGGCGGTGCTGGAAGCGGCCGGTGCCGGCTGGGATGACCTGGTCGACGTGACGGTTTACCTTACCGACATGGCGCGCGATTTCCGCACCTACAACGCGGTCTGGGCCGAACATTTCCCGGATCCCGCGCGCGCGCCCTGCCGTACCACGCTGGGCATCACCGCGCTGCCAACGCCCATCGCGATCGAACTCAAGTGCATCGCCGCGCTCCGGCGCGACAACGACTGAGGAGCCGGACATGTTGCCGCCCATCGATTTCCAGGCCTGGATCGAACGCCACCGCGACCTGCTGAAGCCGCCGGTCGGCAACAAGTGTATCTATGACGAGGATTTCATCGTCATGATCGTCGGCGGGCCGAACCAGCGCACCGACTACCACTACGACGAAGGCCCCGAGTTCTTCTACCAGCTCGAAGGCGAGATGGTGCTGAAGCTGATGACGGATGAGGGGCCGCGTGACGTGCCGATCCGCGCCGGCGAGATTTTCTACCTGCCACCGCGGGTACCGCATTCACCGCAGCGCATGGCCGATTCGGTCGGCCTGGTCATCGAGCGCCGGCGGCTCGGGCACGAGCTCGACGGCCTGATCTGGTTCTGCCAGGACTGCAACGCGAAGGTCTACGAGGAATTCTTCCCGCTGCGCGATATCGAGAAGGACTTCCCGGCGGTGTTCGAGCGCTTCTACCGCTCGATGGAACATCGCACCTGCAAGCAGTGCGGCGCCGTGCATCCGGCGCCGGCGAAATACACCTGACGGGCAGGCTGCGGTCAGCGGCGGCGGCCGCGACCCTGCGAAGCGAGACTGACGCGGATCGACTCGGCGCCCTGGATGGAGCCATCCAGCGCGGCGATGGCGGCACGGGCTTCGTGGCCTTCCATCTGGAGTTCGGCGAAGCCCTTGCACTCGCCGCTGAAAAGATCCTTGGCGAGCTTGAGGCCGCGGACACGGCCGTGCGCCTCGAACAGGTCGGTGAGACCCTTCTCGGTCATGGAACGGGGCAGGCCGCGAACGGTAATGGTCAACATGGAGATCTCCTTGGGTACGGAGCGGATCGTTCCGTGCACCTGGCGTTGACGGCGTGCTGCGTCATCGCCACGGGCCTGCGGCGTGTCCGGATGGGGTTCGCCAGGGTCCCGATACCGGGGACGGTGCGCGAACAGGGTCTTCCGCGGATTCCGGAAGCGCTAAAAAGAATCGCCCCGATGCAGGGCAGTCGGGGCGACACTGTTCAACCGGGCGCACGGGGCGCCCGGTTGAGGGTGGATCAGAGAACCTGGACCTGATCGGCCTGCAGACCCTTCTGACCACGCGTCACGATGAAGCTGACCTTCTGGCCTTCCTGCAGCGACTTGAAGCCGGTGCCGACGATGGCGCGGAAGTGGACGAACACGTCGTCACCGCTCTCCGGCGTGATGAAGCCGAAGCCCTTGGCGTCGTTGAACCACTTGACGGTGCCGGTCTGACGATCGGACATGGTGAAACTCCTTGCAATGTTGGGAACAACCCCGAGGCGAAAAAGCGTCGGGTGATACTGGGTTGCAGGGAGTGAGCGGGACGAAGCGTTGTACACACTCGGTGGAACTGACGCATCGGATCACGATTCACCGTGATCCCTGACAATCACAGCGCAGGCAGTGTAACGCCAGACAATTGAAAAAGCGAACCGGCTCAGGATGATGGCGCGGATCGTTCAGTTTCACCCGTCCCGATGAGGGGTTGACGGCAGCGGAACAGCCTGACCGGAACCAGGTTGCGCCACTCCGTCTCGCGCTCAACCACGGCAAAACGCGCCCGCAGCGGCTCCAGGACATGGTTGGCGTACTGGTACACCCGGAACTCGCCTTCGGGCGCCAGCGATTGCGCCACGGCGTCCAGGATGCCGTCGCGCACGTACGCCGGCATGGTGCTGAAGGGAATGCCGGAGATCACCAGGTCGGTGTCCGCCCATTGCCGCGCCGCCAGCTCGCCTTCCAGGTCGGCGGCGCTGGCGTTGACGATCTCCAGTCGCGGATCGGGAAATCGCAGTGCCAGTTCGCGCACGAAGTCGGTATTCATCTCGATGGCCAGCAGGCGCGCCTCCGGCGCCATCGCATCCAGCACCGCACCGGTGATGGTGCCGACGCCCGGACCGAACTCGACCACCCTGCGCCGATTCGACCAGTCCACGCCGTCGAGCAGTCGCCGCACCAGGGCCGGCGAACTGACGGCGAAGGTACCGACCATGCGCGGGTGCTTGATGAAGTTCACTGCGAACACCCAGGCCTGACGCAGTCGGCGCCGGGTCGATGGGGAACCAGTCCTTGCGGTCAAACCGGCGGATTCATCCATGGCTCAAAAGCCTAATGCGACACCTGTCCCGTTGGCACCCCCGCCGCGTACGCCGTCGTGCCGCACTGCAGCGTAACGGTGGCCGCGCTGGCGGGGCCGGATTCCATCAGCGGCCGAGTTCGAAAACCACCTGCAGCTCCACCGACAGCGTATTTTCGCCCGGCGCCACCGGCGTGGTTTCGGCCATGTCCATCTTCGCCATGGCCATCACCGGCATCGGCTGGATGAAGCCGCCACCTTCGGAAATGCTCACGATTCGACGCACGCGCATGCCGAGCGCCTTGGCGTAGGTTTCCGCACGCGCCTGCGCCTTGGCGATGGCGGCGACGCGGGCTTCGTCGTACACCGGCTCGGGATCGTCGATCTGGAAGCCCGGCCCGTGGATCTGGTTGGCGCCCTGCCCGGCCAGGCCATCCATCACTTCGCCAAGGCGGGCGAGGTCCCGCACCTTGAGGCTGACGGTGTTGCTGGCCTGGTAGCCGGTGATCGCCGGCGCCTCGCCCTGCGTGTAGCGGTACTGCGGGCTGAGGCTGACGCCGCTGGTCTGGACGTCCTTGTCGGCGATGCGCAGCGAACGGATCGCCGCCATCACCCGGTTCATCTGCTCGGCGTTCTGGCGCATCGCCGCTGCGCTGTCGGCGGCCTGCGTCACCACGCCGATGGACAGCGTCGCGACATCGGGCGCACGGCTGGCTTCGGCGCGGGCCGACACCGACAGCAGCGTGCCATCACTGGAGACCGCCGCCGGAGCGGGTGACTGGGCATGGACGGACATGATGGAACCTCCGAAGGCGAACACCAGGGCGGCAAGGATGGCGATGGCAGGATGACGCATGATCGACTCCACGGCTGCGGTACGGATGGCGGACAGCATGCGGGCGCGGTCGGCAACGGCTCCTGAAGCGCAATCCGGCCGGTGCGGATTCCCGGTCCGATCCTGCCACAGCCCTGCCGGAAACGGCGGGCTACAATCGCCGCCATGCTGATCATCGATACCCATGCGCACATGCTGCCCCGCGACTGGCCGGACCTTTCGGCCAGGTATGGCGATCCCCGCTTCCCGGTGATCCACCACACCGACGACGGCCGCCACCGCATCTACCGCGAAGGCAAGTTCTTCAGGGAGATCTGGCCGAACGCCTGGGACGCCGAAGCACGCATCGCCGACTACGCGCGCTTCGGCGTCGACGTGCAGGTGGTCTCGACGGTACCGGTGATGTTCTCGTACTGGGCCAAGGGCCATCACGCCCTCGACCTGCACCGCAACCTCAACGACCATCTCGCCGAGGTCTGCCGGCAGTGGCCGCAGCATTACATCGGACTGGGCACGGTTCCCCTGCAGTCGCCGACGCTGGCGATCCGGGAGCTGGAACGCTGCATGGACCAGCTTGGCCTGGCGGGCGTGCAGATCGGCAGCCATGTCAACGACTGGAATCTCGACGCACCGGAACTGTTCGAGTTTTTCCAGGCCGCCGCCGATCTCGGCGCGGCGATCCTCGTCCATCCCTGGGACATGATGGGTCGCGAGTCGATGCCGAAATACTGGCTGCCGTGGCTGGTCAGCATGCCGGCCGAGCAGTCACGCGCGGCCTGCAGCCTGATCTTCGGCGGCGTGCTGGAACGCCTGCCGCGGCTGCGCGTCTGCTTCGCGCATGGCGGTGGCAGCTACCCGTACACCATCGGCCGCATCGAACACGGCTTCCGCATGCGGCCCGACCTGGTGGCGACCGACAATCCGCGCAATCCGCGCGACTACTTCGGCCGCATCTGGTTCGATTCCTGCGTGCACGATGATCGCGCGCTGCGCTACCTGCTCGATGTCGCCGGCGTCGACACGGTGATGCTCGGTACCGATTACCCGTTCCCGCTGGGCGAGCAGGAACCCGGCAGCCATATCCGCAACCTCGGTCTCGACGAGACGGAACAGGCACGGCTGTTCCACGGCAGCGCGCTGTCCTGGCTCGACCTGCCGGTCGAACGCTTCCAGCGCGCCGCAAGCGCCTGAGGGCCCTCGAGGTGCTGCGCAGGGTCGTGGATCAGTCCATGCCCTGCAGGTGACCCAGCCCTGCCCAGTAGAACGGATGCCGGAAGGCGCGGCTTCGGCGCAGTGCCAGCTGGGCCTGGCGAAGCGCCGTCACAGGGGTGCCGTTTTCTTCGGCCAGCGCGCGATAGAACGCGGGCACCCACACCGCCGACGCGCTGTCGCTCAACTGCCAGTTGGCGGCGACGACATGATCCACCCCCGCCGCAGCCAGCGCGGTGGCGAATCCGATCGCGGCGCTGACGGCGGCATCGCTGTCAGCCAGCTGGCAGGCGTTGAGCACGACGAGATCGGCCGCCAGCGGCGTATCGGCCAGGCCCAGCCAGCTGACGAACTGCGGCGCGCCGCCTTCGCCCTCGGGCTCCAGCCATAGGCCTGCCAGGCCCTGGATGCCGCTGCGACTGACGCCGTGTGCGGCGACATGAAGCCAGGTCCCGGCTCGACCCAGCAGCGCCTGCAGCTGTGCGCGCCCGCCGGTGCGACCGCCATGGGTGCGGACCGGGGCCTGCGGGAAGGCGGCGGCGACAAGACCGGGTTCGCGCTCGGCGCCAGCCAGCCAGGGCAGATCCTCCGAACCGGATCCGGCGGGCGCCGCGGCGACCAGCAGATCGATGCCATCGGGTCGCTGCAGCGGCGCACGTTCGTCGCCAAGGCGCCGGCTGACGGCGATGTCCTCGACCATCGGCCAGTCGCGCCCCGGCCAGGGCAGGAGCGCGAACGGCACGGTGGCGAGATGGGGATCCCAGTCGATCCACAACTGCGACGGTGGCGCACCCAGCGCGGGCGGCAGCAGGTCGGCGGACAGTTCCGCAGCGACGCGATGGACTTCCGCCGCCGATGCGTCGCGCTTCTGCACCAGGCCAGCCAGCGTCCGGACGCGCGCAGCGAGGTCAGACGGCGACGCCAACGTCAGCAGCTTGAGCTGCCCTTCCCGTTCGACAATCGCCAGCGCGCCTTGCTCGCCGACGCCGAATGTCAGCCGTGCCACGCCGGCGGGCGCCGGCTCGGGCGAACGCAGCCGCGGCAGCGATTCCGCCGGCAGGTCCGACGTTCCCGCGGAAGCGAACAGATACAGCAGCGAATGCTGCGCACGCATGCGCGAGGTCGGGTCGCCGGCATCCCCGGTGCGTAAGAGGCCGGTGAGTTCGCGATCCAGTTCCGCGTCGGCCTTGCGCACATCATCGCCGCGGGGTTGCAGCAGGTGCATGCCGTACATCCAGCGCAGGCGCCCGCGGATCGCGCCGGGTTCCGGACGGTCGCCTTCGGGAAGCGCCAGCAGGGCATCGATCCAGGTTGCGACCAGCGAGCGTGACTGCCGCAGCAGCATCTGTCGCAGCGACGGCATCCGGGCCGCCTGCACCAGCTTGCGGTGACGGGCCAGCGCCACTTCCAGACCGGCACGGGCGTCATCCGCGCGTCCGGCACGCAGCAGCGCGCGTGCGCGCAGCCGCTGGATGTCCAGCCACTGCTGGATGTCCTGCACCTGCCCGGACAGCGCATCCATGCGCGCAGCCAGGCTCGCCGATTCGGCGGGGCCTGCCACCAGCACCGCCTGTTCGCCGCGCGCCAGTTCAATCTGTATGGACTGCCAGGGCGAACCCGGATCGCCTTCCGCAAGCAGGCGATCGATGACGGGCCAGGCGCGCTCGTCGCCGGCGCGTGCCGCCAGCAGCCAGGCAGCCAGTTCTTCCAGCCGCAGGCCGCCCTGCGCATACAGCACTGCGGCTGCCTCGGCCGCCTCCACCGCCGAGGCGAGG
The DNA here is from genome assembly GCF_004343305.1 of Pseudofulvimonas gallinarii. Classification (GTDB taxonomy): domain Bacteria; phylum Pseudomonadota; class Gammaproteobacteria; order Xanthomonadales; family UBA2363; genus Pseudofulvimonas; species Pseudofulvimonas gallinarii. Next base: position 271,993 of record NZ_SMAF01000002.1, read on the forward strand.
TCGCCCTCATCGAAATCCAGGCGTGCCAGTACCGTAGTGGCAGCGGCGATGCGCTCGGGTGCGCCAAGCCGCGTGTACAGGTCCAGCGCCTGCAGGGCCATGGCACGCGCTTCCAGCGGCGCGGCGATGCGCTGGTACTGGCGCGCCGCCTGCAGCAGCACGTTGGCGCGGCCGCGTGTGTCGTCCACCTGTTCGACGGCGTCGAACGACGCCTGCAACGCAGCCAGCGCGTCCGGGAAACGGCCTTCGGCGGCCGCCACGCGGGAAACGCTCAGGTGCAGCCGGGCGTGGATGCGCGGTGGGAGCCGATCGGCGTAGGCGCGGGCGCGCTCGATGTCGCGCCGCGCGGCCGCCGGGTCGCCGCGATCCAGGTAAAAGGCGGCGAGATTGTTCCAGGTGTTCGCCGCCTCGACGATTTCCCCCAGCGCCGCGAAGGCATCGGGAACCGGCCGGAGGCAGGCCGCGGCTTCGGCAAGGCGCCCCATGTCGTCCAGCATCAGGCAACGCGCCGATTCGGCGCGCAATGCGTAATAGGGTGCCGCGGCTTCGCGCGCCATGGCGGCCGCGCGAATGGCCGCATCCAGCGCGGCGTCGTAATGGCCAGCATCGGCCAGGCGCTCCGACAGACCCAGCGTCGCCGCTGCGGCGCGCGCCGGCTGGCCCAGCCTTTCCCAGACTTCGGCGGCACGCGAATACAGGGTGATTGCCGCAGCGTAGTCACCGCGTTCCGACGCCCGTGCGGCCGCCTCGTGCAGGTGGAAGGCGGTGCAGGTGCCTTCAGGAGCACGCCATTGCCGCGCCAGGCTGGACCAGCCGGGCCATCCCCGTGCAACGCCATCCAGGCATTGCGCCAGCTGCTCGACTCCGGCGTCCTGGCCACAATGCAACCGTACGTGTGCCGCCCCCGGCTCGCTGTTCCGGTCGTCGAGCCTGATCTGGACTCTGTCCTCGACCGCCACGCGTACCAGCATCTTGCCCCAGCGGGGTGGCCGCGGCGAGACGGGTGTGAAGTCACCGGCATCGCCGGTGCGCCAGGCCAGATCCCGGCCGCGTTCGCCGATTTCCAGGAAGGCGGAGGTGTCGTCACGGACAGCCAGGACCGTGTTGATGCCGGCCGGGATCGCGACCTCCACATCGACGCCGCAATGCAGATCGGTGGCGGGGGGCGCCGCACTTGCCGACAGCGGACAAGCGGCCATGACAAAGGCGGCCCATCGGGCCGCCTTGCCATGCAGTAACGGAGATCGCCCTTCAATCCTCTTTTGCGCGACCTTCTTCGTCTTCCACACGCGGCGTATTGCCAGCCTGGCGAACGGGAACGCCATGGATGCGGTTGCTCATGATTGTCTCCTGGATGATTGTGGCGGGTTTGTCAGCGGATTTCGACCTGGCCCGGCGCAGCGGGGCGCTCGCCGTCGTAGCTGGTTCCGATGTAGAACACTTCGACATGCACCTGGCGAATGCCGTCTTCCGTGCGCAGCAGGTACAGGTAGAGATCCAGTCCGTCAGCGCTTGCCCGCGCCCAGAGGTTGTCGAATCCCGATACGCCCTCGAGACGGACGTTGCGGTGCACGCGATCCGGAATGCCAGTGCGCGCCAGCACCATCTCATAACCCTGGCCTGCGCGTGTGACGCAGATGCGGTCGCCCTTCTTGATGTAATCGGCACCGCCCCGCGACGACGGCGTGTCGATCGTGTGCAGGGTCCAGCCTTTCCTGCCGGGCAGCGGCAGCAACGCGTCCAGCGTCTCCCACGCCACGCAGTTGATCCCGCTCGAACGCTTGAGCACGTAATCGGTCATGTCTCCCTCCATATGTCATGAACAGTGGCCGGCGCGTTTCCCGCATCGACACCGCGCCCCGCGGTTGCGGGGGTGCACGGAACCAGAAGGACCGGCGGTCCGAAGCCGGCTGGCGCCTCCACGCCACCCCGGCAATACCGGCCCCTTCCGGGGTGCAGGGTGGCTACAGCGGGAATGTCAGACGGGTTCCGGCAGTACGCCCGTCTGCAAAATCGATTTCGATCCGGAATTCGCCGCGGCCGCGCCAGGACGCCGGAACCAGGTAGGTCAGGTAGCCGTCGGTCGAGGGCGAGGCCGGGGGCAGCGGCGTCGCCCGGCCATCGTGCACCGCCTGCGCCGACACCACATTGGCACCCGGAGGGAGCGGCAGTTCGTAGACGCGCACCGGCGCTGCCGGATCACCGGCCTCCTCGCGCGGCGCGGACAGCTCGCCGCGCAGGGTGTCGAAGACGATCCGCGACGGCGCATGGGTTCCGGCATGGATATCGCCCAGATACGGGGAGCCGAGCCAGCTCAGGCCGACACCGAACACCAGGCCGGCGGCCAGCGCAAGCCATCCGGTCGGGCCCTGATGGGAACGACGCGTCTCGCGCACGCCGCTGGAGACGTCCGAGACCCGGACGTCCTTGAGCGCGCCGGCATCCTCGGCAATCGCCGCACGCAGCAGGTTGTCGGCGTCCAGTTTGGCAATCAGGTGAGGCTTGTCGAGAAGGTAGGCTTCGAAAGCCTCTTCCTCATGGGCTTCGAGCTCGCCATCCAGATAACGTTCCAGCCAGGCGTGCTCCAGCCAGTGCGGCAGGTCCGCACTCAACTCGGAAATCCCCGTCATCCGTTCATGCACTCCGTTGCCCGCCATCGCGGCGGACTTCCTGCGTCTCAGGAGTCGGCAAGGGCGCCGTTGTCCCACCCTCCTGGACAAGACCCGCCCTTACCAGCAAGGTTCGAAATCGTTCCCGTGCCCTGTAGATGACACGATGGAAGTGTCCGGCTTCGATGCCGAGCTCGGTGCAGATGCGTTCCTTGTCCGCCTCATTGAGATAGAAGCGGACGAGCAGCTCGCGATCGCGCTGCACGGGCATCTCGGCCACCAGTTGCCGGATGGCCAGCGCCACGCGCTGGTTCTGGAATGCGATCGCCGGGTCATGCGCATCCGGCGCGATCATCACGACGTCGTCCAGAGGGACCGACTCCGCGCGCATGCGCCGACGCCGGTATTCGCTGGTGCAGGCGTTCACCACCGACGTGCGGATGTAGGCCGGCAAGGCACGCGGATCCTTGATGGAACCGCGGCGAAGCTGCTCGAGAAGATGGCAGATCACGTCCTGGACGACGTCGTCCACGGCCGGATCACCGGGCCGGCAGTGCCGGCGGGCCAACGCATAGATACCGGCGCGGAACTGCCCGATCAGCTGGCCTTCTGCCTGGCGGTCGCCCGCGGCGATGCGCCCGACCAGCGGCAACCACGTCTCCTGTCCCTCGTTCGCCTTCCCTGTGCTCACCACAACCCCGCATCCATCCATGCTGCTGCCGCCATCCTACCCGGAACACACGGCGGCAACGACCCGACCACACGGCTAACATGCCCGGAGTGTGATCCATTTAACGGAGGAAGCCTGTGAATCGATGGCGACGACGGCTGGCGTGGTCTGCGGGAATGGTCGTGATGCTGGCCGGACTGGTCATTCTGTCGGCCTGGATTCTGGTCCGGGGCAGTCTTCCGGCACTGGACGGCGAACACCCGCTGCCCGGCCTGGCAGCCACGGTCTCGATCGAGCGCGACAGCCAGGGTATCGCGACCCTGCGCGCCGGCAGCCGCGCCGACCTGTCGCGCGCACTGGGCTTCGTGCATGCGCAGGAGCGCTTCCTCGACATGGATCTGGCCCGGCGCGTCGCCGCCGGTGAGCTGGCGGCACTGGTCGGCGGTGCAGCCCTGCCGCTGGATCGCCGCCACCGGCTGCACCGCTTCCGTGATCGTGCAACGCGCTGGCTGCAGGCGCTGCCGACGCAGGAGCGCGCCGCGCTGGATGCCTACGGCGACGGCGTCAATGCCGGGCTCGCCGCGCTGAGCGTGCGGCCCTGGCCCTATCTGCTGCTGCGACAGCAGCCGCAGCCTTGGCGCAGCGAGGATTCACTGCTGGTCGTACTGGCGATGTTTTTCGACCTGCAGGAGGGCGACAACCGTCGCGAACGCCAGCTCGAACGTGCACGCCGCCACCTGTCCACAGAGGTGTTCGACTTCATCGTCCGCGGCGGCACCGAGTGGGATGCACCGGTCACCGGCGAGGCCATGGCCGACCCGCCCCTGCCTGGACCCGGACTCATCGACCTGCGACGACATCCTTCGGTGCAGCCCGACGACATCGCCGCCAGCCTCGACGCCGCCACGCCGATGCTTCCGGGCAGCAACAACTTCGCCGTCGCCGGCACGCTCACCGGCGACGGCCGCGCGCTGGTGGCCGACGACATGCACCTGGGACTGCGGGCACCGAACATCTGGTACCGGCTCGGGTTCGAATACACGGAGGGCGGGCGCCGCGTGCGCGCGGATGGGCTCAGTCTGCCCGGCGTGCCTGCGCTCGTCGTCGGAAGTAATGGCCACGTCGCCTGGTCGTTCACCAACAGCTATGGCGACTGGCAGGACCTGGTGCGGCTGGACACCACTGATGACGGGCTTTCCTATCACACGGCCCATGGCAGCGAACGGTTCATTGAATTCGAGGAGTCGCTCGAAGTCGCCGGCGGCGACCCGGAAACGCTGCGCGTGCGGGAAACCCTCTGGGGCCCGGTGATCGGCGAGGACAGCGACGGTTCCGCGCTGGCGCTGGTCTGGACCGCGCATCGGGACGGCGCGGTCAACGCGACCCTGTCCGAACTGGAACGCGCCACCGACGTGGATGCCGCCGTCGATGTCGCCAGGCGCGCCGGCATCCCCGCCCAGAACATGGTGGTGGCGGACGCCTCGGGACGGATCGCGTGGACACTGGCCGGGCGTATTCCGCTGCGTCGCGCCGGCCACGATCCGGCGCGCCCCGTCGACGGGCGCACGCTCGACGGCGATCTGTGGCTGGGCTGGGTCACCCCGGAAGACGCACCGGGCGTGATCGACCCGCCGAGCGGTCGGTTGTGGACCGCCAATGCGCGCGTGGTCGATGGCGACGCGCTGGCCGTCATCGGCGATGGTGGTTATGACAATGGCGCCCGTGCGGCGCAGATCCGCGATGGCCTGTTCGCACGCGAGCGCTTCAGCGAAGCGGACCTGCTGGCCATCCAGCTCGATGACCGCGCGCTGTTCCTCGAACGCTGGTGGCGCCTTCTGCGCCGGGTCATCGAGGCGGCGCCGGACGACAGCGCCCTGTCCGGGCTGTCCGCTGCGACCGCGATCTGGGATGGCTGCGCCTGCACCGACAGCAGCGCCTACCGGCTGGTGCGCGCATTCCGCGGCCGCGTGCATGACATCGTCATGCGCGGCCTGGCGGCGCCCGTGCGCGCGCACGATGGCGATTTCACCTGGCCGCGACTCGGACAGAACGAAGGCGTGGTCTGGCAGCTCCTGCGCGAGCGCCCGGCGCACCTGCTGCCGCCTCCGCATGCCGACTGGAACGCCCTGCTTCGCGCTGCCGCGCGGGAAGTCGCCGAAGCGCTGGAAGACCAGCCGGGTGGCCTTGCGGCTCGCACCTGGGGCGAAGCCAACACCGTGCGGATCCGTCATCCCCTTTCCGGTGCGCTGCCGGGCTGGCTTGCGCGCCATCTCGACCGGCCGGCGCAGGCATTGCCGGGCGACGCCTTCATGCCACGCGTGCAGGGCGTCGCCTTCGGCGCATCGCAGCGTTCGGTGATCGCGCCGGGCGCGGAGTCACGCGCGCTCGCGCATGCGCCTGCCGGCCAGAGCGGGCATCCCCTTTCGCCCTATTACGACGCCGGCCACGATGACTGGGCGGAAGGGCGCGCGTCGCCGCTGCTGCCGGGACCCCCGCACTGGACGCTGGAACTGGTGCCGGCGCGATAACCGGCCCCGGTCATCCGGCGGATCGAAGCCGAAAGGCACCCGAAAGGCTGCCCAATGGGTGGCCTTTCCGCCTGCCGCGAGGCCAGCGGCGCCGACAAGCGTCACGGCAGGACCCAGCCGGTCCGCCGCCGCACCCCCTCGCGGATCTCGATGGTCGTCGCGCGTGAGCCAGCCGTCGCATCCAGGCGCGCAGGACACGCGGCACGCGCCGATTGCCCGCGCCTTTGCTATGGTTCGGCCACGGCCCGAGCTGGCGGAGGCGCCTGTGGGCGGCCGGTCGACCCGGGACGACCTGCCTGCGGCCTGCCCCGTGTGCGGCTGGATCTGAACGTGCCTGTGTAACTTTCACATCCATAGGAAACCCCACGATGAGCACCAATCCGACCCCTTCCGCCGCCGACCCGCAAGCCACGGTCGTCCGCGCCGCGCCGCCGAAGGTTGCACTGCGCGGCGTCACCGGCGCGTATTTCGGCAAGGTCATCCCGCTCACCGCGCGCCTGACCATCGGGCGCGGCAGCGACTGCGACCTGGTGATCGACGAAGCGGAAATGTCGCGCCATCACGCCGTCATCGAATCGACCTCCGCCGGCATCCGACTGCGCGACCTCGGCTCGGCCAACGGCACCTTCGTCAATGGTGCATGGGTGCACAACGCGGAACTCAAGGTCGGCGACCAGATCGGCTTCGACCGCAACCGCTTCCTCATCGAATCGATCGGCGATGCCAACGCGCGCGCGCGCGATGCCGCATCCCAGCCGGCGCCGGCAACCGGTGAGGCGAAGAGTGGCGGCCCGTCGGCTGCGATCTGGGTCGTGATCGCGGTGCTGGTCGCCGCCGGCGCGGCAGCCGCCTGGTACTTCACGCGCGGCTGATCCGCGCCTTGGGGTCGGGGGCCTGCCCGGTTGCGACAGGCCCGTGACCGGCGCCGCCACTCATTGCAATCGAAGGTCAGTCGGCGGCAACCAGTACAGCTCGACCTCGCCCAGTGCGGCACGCGCCACCCAGGCCGTGCCGCCATCAGCCGATACCGCCATACCGTGCGGCAGCAGCGTCGGCATCGTCCACGGCGTTTCCACCTCCCCACCTTCTCCGTTCAAGGCGCGGCGCATGATGCGCACGCTGCCGTCCGCCTGCGGCCGCTGCAGGAACAGGTGTGAAGCGCTCAAGGTCCAGGTGGCCGGCTGCGTGCTGCCAAGATGCAGCCCGCCGCCATCGCAGTTGACTTCTTCGACGTTGCAGCGCCAGAGCATCGCGTCGTCGCGGAATTGCACGTACAGGCCGCTGTCCTGCACCAGATACGTCGCGACCGGCCTTTTGACCACCCGTTCGGCCGCGCCGGCGCCGGGCCGCAGCCGCCAGAGCTGCTGGCCTGCAGCCGGGTCATCGCGCAGGAACCACAGCGTCCCGTCTGCCGTGCCCTTGACCGCATGGACACCGGTCGGCAGTCCCGCCACGCGCTCCGGCGCAGCAGCGTCGAAGCGATAGCGCCAGGCGACACTCTCGCCACCGGACCGCCCAACCAGCAGCAAACCGTTGCTGTCCGGCAGCCAGGATGGATACAGCCACAGCGTATTCGCCGGCAAGGGCAGGCGACGTTGCCCGCCACTGTCCCGATCGAGGATCCAGATGGAATCGGGACCTTCGCGGTTGGACTGGAAGGCCAGCAGCCGTCCGTCGGGCGACAGCGCGGGATGACCATCGCTGCGGGAGTGTCGTGACAGCCGCCCTTCGCTGCCATCGCCTCCGAGCTGCCAGATCGGCGCCTGGTAACGGGCCACCTCCCAGATCAGCGCATCATCCGCTGCGCGATCGGGACGGCGGGCACCGGGCCCGCCGAGCAGCTGGCGCCTGCCATCCCGGATGTCCAGCGACACCAGGGCACGCGTCCCTTCGCTGTCGGTGGCAAGGAGCAGGTGGTTGGCGTCCAGCCAGGCCAGGCCGTAATGCCGTGCCGGGACGTTGCCCAGGCGTCGTGGCAAAGCATCACGTTCGTCCAGGGCCAGCAGCATGACATCCCGATCCGAGGAGCGGCCACGCAGGAAGGCGATATGCCGGCCATCCGGTGACCATCGCGGATCGGCATCATTGCTGGTGCCGGCTTCGATGGCCGTCACCGCCCGTAGTGCAGACGTCGGAAGGTGCAGCTCCGCCAGCCCGCGATGATCGGGCGCCGAATAGAGCAGGCGTTGACCACCAGCATCGAGGTCAGGACAGCTCGGTGTCTCGCCCGCGCACGTCGCCAATGTCTGCAGGGTGCCGCCCGCAACAGGAACGCGCATGATGCGGCATCCCGAGGCATCGTGCCGCGCCCAGATCAGGTCCGCGCCATCGGCGGAGAACTGCGGGCACACGTCCCAGCCGCCGTCATTGTCGAACCGGCGGTCAAGCCGGCCATCGCGGGAGCGCACATGGATGACCGCGCCCTCGCCCCCGTTGGTGACGGCACTGAAGGCATAAAGTCCCCCTTGGCGGGAAAACCGGGGCATGAGGTTGCGTTCCGACGCACCCGCCAGTGGACGCGCGTGGACCAGATCCGCAGCCGACAGGCCCGGCGACGTGGTGTCCGGCCGCGGCCCCCCGCACGCCAGACCACCAGGTCGCCACCAGCACCGCGACCGCCGCCGCAAGCGCCGCCACAACGACAACCCGACGTGATGCGGAAGACTTGATGAACGCCGCGGGTGCGGAGGACTCCGCCGTCGCGTCGCTGCCGGGATCCCCGGAGTTGATGAACGCCGCTTCCTCCGCGACCAGCTCGACAGGCACGCAAAGCCGGTAGCCGAGCTTGGGCACGGTCTCGATCATCGAGGCTTGGCGGGCATCGTCGTCGAGGGCGCGACGGAGGTCGGCGATGGCGCGCGAAAGCACTTCATCGTTGACCATCCGTCGCTGCCACACGCGCGCCAGCAATTCCTCGCGGGTCACCGTACGCCCCGCCGCAGCCGCCAGGCAGCCCAGCAGCGCGACCAGACGCGGCTGCAGCCGCCGCAGCTCCCCGCCACGCTCCAGCTCATGGCGATCGACACGTACCCGCCAATCGCCGACGCGGTAGTCGGTCAGCGCTGCGTCGCTCATGCCCTTGCCGCGCAAAGCATTGAATTCATGAAAAACGGAGAAAAAAAGGACATGGAAGTCAGGCGGCGGGTACGGCGATGGCGATGCTGGAACCTTCGTCACACGGAGGTACCACGATGCGCATGTTCCTGTTCCTTTCCCTGCTCGCCACGGCTGCGACGGCTTCCGGCCGTTGCCCCGACCGGCTGCTGATGAGCGCCTACTTTAGCGGCAACGTCCATATCTACGATGCCTGCACCGGGCAGCATCAACGCAATCTCGGCACGGGCGGCCAGCTTGGCGGCGCGCAGACCACGCGCATCGGTCCGGACGGGCGCCTCTATGTCGTCGCCGAGGAACGCGACCGCATCGTCCGCTTCGATGCGGCGAGCCTCGAATCCATCGATGAACCCGTGCGCTTGCCTGACGGCTTCGGTGCGACCGGAATGGAGTTCAGGGACGACGAGATCTGGATCGCAAGCTACAACCAGAGCCTGGTGAGGCGTTTCAGCCTCGCCACAGGCGCCAGCCGGGGTGACGCCGTACCCACGAATGCGGGTGGACTACGGGGCGCCGACAACGGCATGGTTTTCGGACCCGACGGCAGACTCTATGTGCCGGGGTACAACAGCCACAGCGTCGTCCGCCACGACCCGGCGACCGGCTCGACCTCGCAGTTCATCGCGCCGCGCTCCGGGGGGCTGTACCAGGCGCGCGGTATCCTGTTCGAACCGGGGCGCGACACGGTCCTGGTGAGCAGCGAAGGCAGTGGTCAGGTCCTGCGCTATTCGGCGGTGAACGGCAGCTTCATCGGTGCACTGGCCACGGGCCTGAACAGGCCGACCGGCATGGTCTTCACACGCGATGGCCACCTTCTCGTCGCTGTCGCTGCCGGCGTCGTGAAAATAGACCCGCAGAGCGGCCATAACCTGGGCCTGTTTGCACAGGCCAGCGCCGGCCAGGCCTCCGGTCCGACCTATCTCAGCCTGATACCCGCTGAGGACGATGCCGCCACACCGATCGATGTCGAACAGATGGGTTCCCAGTTCTGGCTGACCGGTGCGGCGCCTGTTCATGAGCGGGCCATCGACATCGACACCGTGGTCGCCTCGTTCGGCGCCGCATTCGGTGATGACTTCGCTCCCGACGACGTCCAGCACCGTCGCTGGGGAGCGGCACGCATCGAGTTCACCAGCTGCACCACCGCCCACCTCAGCTGGAACTCGTCCGGTGCGGATTCCGGCGGCTTCGGCCGGGGCGGCCATGTCATCCAGCGCCTGCTGAGTGGCGCGGCGACCTCACGCTGCCAGGCCCAGGGCTTCGCCCATGCGACCGGGACGGAATGGATAACCGGCTCCTGGTACGGCGGTGCCGCGCGCAACGGCGAAGGTCTGATGATCGACGTGAACGAGGACGGCGTCGCCTTCGTTGCCTGGTTCACCTATCGGCCGCGCTGACAGCGGCGTCCGCCGGCGCCGCCGCGCGACGGCCGGGTCCATCGTCAATGGCTGCGGAAGCTCGCGATAACCAGGCGTGTCTTTCCTCCAGCCTGAAACCGATCCGGGAACGGCGGCGTGAGGACCAGGGTATCGGTCATCGCAAGCGGCTCCCCCGCCATCGTGACGAAGCCAACGAGGACGTGGACGACGACGGCAATGACACCCGGATTGACCGTCCACGCCATGGCTTCGTCGATGTCGACGAGGTCGATGGAGGCGACGAGGCGCGATCGCCGCCACATCAGGTTGAGGTCACGCGTCGGTCCGTCGCGCAGCCGGCAGTCGACGTCATCCTCGCCCGGAAAGTCGATGCGCGGAGCGGACGGGACGACGGTCCGGTCCGGTTGCCCGGCGCGGCGCAGCGACATGCCGGCGCCATCGAGCAGGAGCAGGCAGCGGTCGATGCCGGGAAACCGGGAGAACGGTCCGTCCTGCTCGATTTCGGCGACCGATATGCGCCAGTCCCAATCGCTGTCGGCCCCGGCTGCGTCGACGGCGCCGGCCCCCGCGCTTCCCATCGCGATTTCGCGCGTCCAGCCACCATCGTTGCGCCAGCGCACGCGCGCCGCCTCTTCCAGTGCAACCTTGCGCACGGACATCTGATCTGACTCCCGGATCGATGTGGACAACGACATGGGTCATGCAGGAAGGACGACTTCGGCGACGCAACCGCTGCGATCGGTGCGGTTGCGCAGGCGGAGACTTCCGCCGTGTGCTTCGACGATCTGCCGCGCCAGCACCAGCCCGATGCCGGATCCACCGGGCTTGGTGGTGAAGAACGGCACGAACAGGTTCTCGCTGCCGGACAGGCCCGGACCTTCGTCGATGACCTCGATACGGACGACAGCCGCCTGCACGATGGCGTGGATCGACACACCACCCTGGAGGGCCACGCTGGCTTCGGCGGCATTCTTGACCAGGTTGATCAGTGCCTGTTCGAGCTGGTCGGGATCGACTTCGACATGGATGCCCTCGGCAATGTCCGAGGAGACCGGCACCCGCGTTTCCAGCGTGCGTACTCGCGCCAGCAGGCCGGACAGATCGACGCTGCGCTTGCGCGGCGGCGGCAACTTCGCCAGCGCCGTGTAGCCGGCCATGAAACGCGCCAGCGCGTCGGCGCGCTCGGCGATCACGCCCAGTCCGTAACCGGCATCCTCGCGCCAGTCCGAAGGTGGCGGCTCACGCATCAGCAGGTCGGCCAGCGTGGTGGCCATCGACTTGATGGGCGCCAGCGAGTTGTTGAGTTCGTGGCCAAGCACGCGGATCAGTCGCTGCCAGGCGCGACGTTCCTCTTCGCGCAGTGCCTGCGAAAGGTCGGTGATGGTCAGCAGGTCGTTGCGCAACCCGCCTTCGCGGAACACCGCATGGCGGACATCGAAGGTGCCGGCGCCGCCCGGGAATGCATGCTTGATCGTCGCGGCATTGTCGATGGCCAGGCTGTCGTCCAGACCCAGTTCCGAGGCAAGCAGCCCCTGCACCTCGTCCGCCTTTCGCGCGAGCAGGCGTTCGCCGGCCGGATTGATCAGGCGCAAGCGCTGCTGCGAATCGAAGGCGAAGATGGCGATGTCCACCGCCGCCATGACCTTGGTGAGCAACGCCAGCGTTTCCTCGACGCGCAGTCGCTGCTGCCGCAGCGTCTCGCTCAGCGCATTGATTTCCCAGATCACCTCGCCGATGGCATCGCCGCGGCGCGCGCGCGTGCCGCGCAGGCTGAAGTCGCCTTCGCGGAGTGCTTCCAGCAGGTTGCTGAGCGTGTACAGCGGAAAGACGACGCGGCGACGCAGATAGGCCGCCATCGCCATGCTGAGCAGGCAGACCGGGGTGAACAGGCCCAGCCAGGCCTGGCTGTCGGCGCCCGACCACCACAACCAGCCGGCCAGTGCGACCAGACCGGGAACCGCCGCCATCATGGCGAGCAGCAGGACCCGGCGTTCGTAATTCAGGCCACGCTGGGAATTGGGCTGATAGGGACGCATGGCACCGTCACGCATTCGGGAGGCCATCGTAACGGCTCAGCCGGCGTAACGACGAAGGGCCCGCGAGGGCCCTTCGATTCGACCCGATGCTCGCCCGCGCTCAGAAGCGGAGGCGGGTCGCCACCAACACCATGCCGAGCACCATCAGCAATACCACCCAGGGGCCGCCAATCGGCATCGGGATGGCGTTGTAGTTCTGGCGCACGACCGCATCAGCGCTGCACGGCGGTGGCGAACCGCTTGGGGCGCAGCGCACGATGCTGCCGGGAGTCGCCGACACGGTATTCACGATGGCGGCGGGCGGATTGGTCCGCAGTTGGGCCGCAACGGTGTAGACCAGCTGCGCGCCGATGGGCAGATCCGGAATGAGCTCGTTGATCGCACCATTGCCGCTGCCATTGGGGCACCAGGCGCCGGCACATGTCCATTCGAAGCTCTCTACGCCGGCGGGAAGGGGATCGCTCAGTTGCACGTTGGCGAGGGGCAGCGAACCTGCATTGGTGACCTCGATGGTGTATGTCAACACCACGGGTGGCGTCCCTGGACGTGGTGTAACAGATCTGCCAATAGCTCCTGCTTGTTCATTGGGTTAGGAGCGTTGTAGGAGTCATCGTGGCGACTTGGGTATGTTGGGTTTTGCCGACTCAACCAACCTAGGACCACCACGATGACCGACATGAGCATGAGCCTTGCGGAACTGATTGAAAAGGGCTCGGACAACGATCTGCTGCGCGACATGATCCAATTCGTTTGCCAGCGGATGATGGATCTGGACGTCGAGGGCCGCTGCAACGCGGCCTTGGGCGAGCGCAAGCCTGGCGAGCGCCTGGTGCAGCGCAACGGATACCGCGACCGCGAGTGGGACACGCGCGCCGGGACGATCCCGCTGCGCATCCCGAAGCTGCGCCAGGGCAGCTACTTTCCCGGGTTCCTGGAACCGCGCAGGACCGCGGAGAAGGCGCTGGCGGCGGTGATCCAGGAGGCCTATGTCCAGGGCGTGTCCACCCGCAACGTGGACGCGCTGGTGAAGGCGATGGGCATGGGCGGGATCTCCAAGAGCGAGGTGTCGCG
>NZ_SMAF01000003.1:0-192895 GCF_004343305.1 Pseudofulvimonas gallinarii
GCCCACCACGCTCGATCGCGACATCGACTCGCTGCTCCCGCTGCGACAACACTGATCGATTCGCCGCAACAAGGTGTCACCGCCGGACGCTTACGTTGATCTCGTTTTTGGTAACGGCTCTTGGTTCGGCGCAGCCCGCCGAACTTCGCCCAAGGCTCCACGTGCTCCTGTCCACCGATCCAGCAGCCCCGACACCGGATCAGGTCGTTAATGGATGGAACTTCGAAACCAAGTCACCAACGCCAGGCTTGGCGGTAGGAAGTCCGGTTGGTGCGTGGTACCTATTGCCGCTGAGGGCATCCGGAGATTTCAAGGATCTGCTCGAACAGCAGCCCAATACGCCCAGGGCAAGACTGGAGCGATACATCGTTGTCGAGTATCCGGATGATCCCAACGCGGCAGCGGGGATGTTGGCGCTTCAAGCTGATCCCAACATCGAGGCCGTATCAGCGCCGATTTCGTTTCAGTTCTCTTCCGCGACGCTGCAAAGTTTCTCGATTGAGCAATCCGTTCCCCTTGGCGGTGGCACCAACTATGGATGGGGTGGCCTCAATCTTGGGAGAGCGTGGAACTACGCGGGCGGGCATTCGCTCATAGGCGTGATTGATACGGGACTACAGACCAATCATCCCGAGTTGCGCTCATTCACGCCATCGGGATCGTTCACGCTCGGAAACTTCCTTCCGGTTTATTCATTGAACATCGGTGCTTGGCCCGACAGCATTGACACCAATGTCGACGAGCGCGCACCGAGTGTCGTTCAATACCCCAATCCATACTGCCCTATGGATGGCAATGGGCAGGCTCCCATCGATTTCGTGGGTCACGGTACTCACGTATCAGGACTGTTGGCGGCCAACGCTTATGACGGTACAACTGTCGCGGGTGTCTGCAAGAACTGCGGTGTTGCAATGTATCGGATCGTTTATGGTGTCTGTGTCGTTGGCTACGGAGTTCTCGCCGATTTCAACTCGGATGCAGGGGCGGCAGCTTTCACGTTCCTGGGAGACACGGGTGCCCAAGTCATCAGCAACAGCTATGGCTTCAATCCATGGGTGGTTGATTGTTGCACTAATTACGGAAAAAACCCGTTCTGCGAAGCTCTGAACTACATACAGCAACGAGAGATCATTGTTGTGGCCGCGTCGGGCAACAACCGGAACTGGCTTGATTTCCCGGCCTCTGATCCGCGAGTGGTGGCAGCTGGCGGTTTTGACGAAACGTTGCAGCTGTGGGACGAAGATCGGGATCCGCCACCCGCTCATCTTGACGACTGCCCGATGCCGGGGTTCAGCGACCAATGCGGCTCCAATCGGACATTCTCGCTGCTGCAACCCAAGCAGGAGGTCGTCGCCGCGGCTCGACAAGTCTATGGGGCCATCTACACGGGGTTCAACTGGAATATGGATTTTGGTTGCGGCGACAGTTTTGGCCCGGGTGGTACCAGCGATGGCTATGGCAACTGCACAGGCACGTCGATGTCGGCGCCACAGATCGCGGGTGTGCTCGGCTTGTTGCGTTCCATCAATTCGCTCGTAGGTGCGGGCGACCCAGAGAACGCCTTAATCTTCGGCGTGCGCGATGTGCTGTCGTCCACGACCTATCAGGCACAAGCTGGGATCAGCTGGGGCTTTGATTTGGGTTATGGCCGACCGGACGTGGAGGCGGCAGCGAAGCGCATGCTCGGCAAGGTCGCAGGCACTGCCAGCCGGAATCGGGTGACACCGCTGTTCAGCGTCTATGGGAGTGGAGCCAAGGATTACGCGTACACGACATCCCCGCATACGGCAGCCGCGCTGCTGATAAATGGCGTGTCCAACTACGTCACGACCGGCACGGCGGTGCAGGGCTATCCGGCGTTCCCACCGGACCCCTACATACTTCCGTCCGATATGCCACGGGCCAACACGTTCATCATGACCACCGAGTACAAGACCCGCGCCAGCTATCCGGACTTGGTGCCGCTGTACTTGCTGGATAGGGAGCGGAACTATCCCATCGGCTGCAATCCGTCCGTTCCGCCCTGCAACACGAACAACCGTGACTACCTGCTGGCGACCGGCATGGGCGAGGTTGAAGCGCTGCACGCGGCGGGCTATCGCTATCGCGGCATCGAGGGCTACGTCTACCAGCGCTGCACGCCGGAGCCTTCCTGCATTCCGCCAGGCGCGGAGAAGCTGTGGCGGAAGTGCAAGACGGCCGATGATGACTGCGCTGTGTTCCTGGAGAGCCAGCGCACCACCTTTGAGAGCCTGGGTTACACCGCGACAGTGCCGGCGGGTTTCCCGCAGCATATCGGCTACGCCTATCCCAACGTGGATACTGACGGCGACGGGCTGATCGACGGCATGGAATACGTGATCGGCACCAGCCACCTGCATGCGGACAGCGATGGGGACGGTTCACCGGACGCGACGGAGTTCCCGTTGGCGGCCGTGTCCAACAGCGACCCGTGCAATGGTCCGTTGGCGGGCCGCTGCCCGGCGGACACGCTGTTCGACAACGGGTTCCAATAGGAAAAAGCCTGACAACGTGCGTCGTTCGTGACGGTCCGGGATCGGACTGGTCGGAGTGACCACCAGTTTCCGGTGCCGTTCGCCTCGGAGGCGACCCCCACCGGCGTCAGGATAGATGCCGCCCGGATCGGATCGTAAGCTGCCCAGTCGGGTGATCCCATATCAAAATCCGAATACCGCAAAGATATCGAGGGCGGGAAGGGTGAACAGGGTGAGGTTGATCGTCGAGGCCTGGCAGCGGAGACGGCTATCGTAGTGGTGTCCGAACAGCCGCGACCATCCACGCGCCAGGATGCCCGTCGCCAGCACCGGGCCCTGGTGAAGATCGCAGCGCCGCCGCGGTCCCCGTCGACCGGCTTGTCGTTGCCACAGTGTTGCGCACCCGCAGGGTGATGACGTGGGTCAGCCCTCGGCGAGCGCTCAGGGGAAAGGCGCGGCAAGCGATGCGGAAGCGACAGCCAATGCGCGTGACGGTGCGGATTGCGGTGCTAACATCCACTGCCGACGGAACAGGGAACTTCGACGATGCCGCCCGGCGCCACGACGGACGAAAGCCAAGCGATGCCGATGGCCGGACCGATGCGCGAATGGCCCCGCGACGACGACGGCGAATGGTTGCTGGGCGGACGGCCGCTGGCGCAGGTCGTCGCCGAAGTCGGTGGCACGCCCTGCTACCTCTACGACCGCGGGCGCATCGACCAGCGCATCGCAGCGCTGCGGGCCGGTCTGCCGGTGCGGGTGCTGCTGCATTACGCCATCAAGGCCAACCCCATGCCGGCGCTGGTCGCGCACATGGCGCGGCGCGTCGATGGGCTGGATGTCGCGTCGGCCGGCGAACTGCGCGTGGCCCTCGATGCGGGTGGCGCACGCGAGCACATCAGTTTCGCCGGGCCGGGCAAGAGCGAGGCCGAGCTGATCCAGGCGCACGCCGCGGACATCCTCGTGAACCTGGAATCCCGGCGCGAGATCGAACTGCTGGCCCGGCTCGGCGAGCGCAGCGGCCGCGCGGCTCGTGTCGCGGTGCGCGTGAACCTGCCCTTCGAACTGCGCGCCTCCGGCATGAAGATGAGCGGCGGCGCCAAGCCCTTCGGCATCGATGCCGAGGAGGTGCCCGAGGTGCTGGCGAGCATCGCCGGCAGCGGGCTGCGCTTCGAAGGCTTCCACTGCTTTGCCGGTTCGCAGAACCTCAAGGCCGAAGCCATCGTCGAAGCGCAGACGCGCAGTTACGACATGGTGCGCGAATGGCGGGATCTGTTTCCGGCACCGCTGCGCACGCTGAATCTGGGTGGCGGATTCGGCATTCCCTACAGTGATCGCGATGCGCCGCTGGATCTCGCGCCGGTCTTCGAGTCGCTGCATGCACTGGCCGAACGCAGTCGCAGTGATTTCGGCGCGGACAGCCGTCTGGTGATCGAGCTGGGGCGCTACCTGGTCGGCGAGGCGGGCCTGTACGTCTGCCGCGTCATCGATCGCAAGGTGTCGCGCGGCCAGGTGTTCCTGGTCACCGATGGCGGCATGCACCAGCATCTGTCGGCGTCAGGCAATTTCGGCCAGGTCATGCGTCGCAACTATCCGATCGCGGTGAACGGCCGTGCCGGCGACACCTCTGTCGAAAGCGCCTCCGTGGTCGGACCGCTGTGCACGCCGCTGGACCTGCTCGGCGACCGCGTCGATCTGCCCGCCGCGCAGCCGGGCGACCTCATCGTGGTGTTCCAGTCCGGCGCCTACGGTCGCAGTGCCAGTCCGCGCGATTTCCTCGGTCATCCCGACGTGCGCGAAGCGCTGGTCTGATCGCCACCGCCCGCATTGGCGGGCGCAAGGCGGATCGTCACGCCTGGCGTCCGCCGACAGCGCGCCGACGCGAGCGGAGTGGGCCGAGGCTGGCCACGCCGCCGCGCACCGCCGCGAACAACGGGGCGGCTGGGTCCGCGCGCGCACGCGAGTGAGGAGCGGCAACCGGAATGCGTTGCCGGGAGCGCTTTGCGGAACCGTCAGACGCCGTAGTAGCCGCGGTACCACTCGATGAATCGCGCGATGCCGGTTTCCAGCGGCGTGTCCGGCGCATAGCCGGTGTCGGCACGAAGGTCCTCGACATCGGCGTGCGTGTCCGGCACGTCGCCCGGCTGCATCGGCAGCAACTGCTTTTCGACGCGGCGGCCAATGCAGTCTTCCATCACTTCGATGTAGCGCAGCAGCTCGACCGGATGGTCGTTGCCGATGTTGTAGACGCGATACGGCGCCGTCGCCGAACGCCCCGGATGCGGAGGTGCCGCAACGCTGGCCGGGTCCGGCGCCGCCGGTCGGTCGAGCACGCGGATCACGCCTTCGACGATGTCGTCGATGTAGGTGAAATCGCGGCTGTGCCGGCCGTGGTTGAACACCTGCAGCGGTTCGCCGGCGAAGATGCGTCGTGCGAACAGGAACGGACTCATGTCCGGCCGGCCCCAGGGCCCGTACACGGTAAAGAAGCGCAGGCCGGTGGTCGGCAGGCCGAACAGGTGGCTGTAGGTGTGCGCCATCAGCTCGTTGGCCTTCTTGGTGGCCGCGTACAGGCTGACCGGATGGTCGACCGCATCGCGCACCGAGAACGGCAGCTTGGCGTTGGCGCCATACACCGAACTCGACGAGGCGTAGACCAGGTGCGCGACCCCGTGGTGGCGGCAGGCTTCCAGCACGTTGATGAAGCCGACCACGTTGGCGTTGACGTAGGCGCGCGGATTCTCGACCGAGTAGCGCACGCCGGCCTGGGCGGCAAGGTTCACGACATGGGTGGGGTGGAACGTCGCGAACGCCTTCTCCAGCGCATCGCGATCCTCAAGCTGCGCCTGCACGAACCTGAAACCGGCCTGATCGCGCAGCGGCTGCAGACGTGCCAGTTTCAGCGCCGGTTCGTAGTAATCGTTGAGGCTGTCGTAGCCGACCACCGCGTCGCCGCGTTCCAGCAGCCGCGCCGACAGGCGCGCACCGATGAAACCCGCGGCGCCGGTGACCAGGATCGTCGTGTTCACAGCCGGTCGTCCACCGCCTCGCGCGGCAGCAGGTGCTTGACGTCGAACAGCACGCTCTGGGCCTTGCCCAGTGCGCGGATGGCATCGACGCCGGCAGCGAGGAATTCGCCGTGGCCGACGGCGAGCACGATGGCGTCATAGCTGCCGGCCGGGGGCGCGTCGATCAGCACGATGCCGTACTTGGCGCGCGCCTCGTCGGCAGCGACCCAGGGATCGTGGACATCGACGTCGGCGCCGTAGCTGCGCAGCTCCTCGACGACATCGACGATGCGCGTATTGCGCAGGTCGGGGCAGTTTTCCTTGAAAGCCAGGCCAAGAACGAGGACGCGCGCGGTGCCGGGATGGATGCCGCGCCGGGTCATCAGCTTGACCACGCGGCCGGCGACGTGCGCACCCATGCCGTCGTTGATGCGCCGTCCGGACAGGATGACTTCCGGGTGGTAGCCGACCTGCTGCGCCTTGTGCGTCAGGTAATACGGGTCGACGCCGATGCAGTGGCCGCCGACGAGGCCGGGACGGAACGGCTGGAAGTTCCACTTCGTCGCCGCCGCGGCGAGCACGTCGCCGGTGTCGATGCCGAGGCGATGGAAGATCAGCGCCAGTTCGTTGACCAGCGCGATGTTGAGGTCGCGCTGCGTGTTCTCGATGACCTTGGCCGCTTCGGCGACGCGGATGCTCGGCGCCAGGTGCGTGCCGGCGCTGATGATGCGCCGGTACAGCGCATCGACGAACGCCGCCGCTTCCGGCGTCGAACCCGACGTCACCTTGAGGATGTTCTCCAGGCGTCGCGCCGGATCGCCGGGATTGATGCGCTCCGGGCTGTAGCCGGCATGGAAGTCGCGGTTGAGGTGAAGGCCCGATTCGCGCTCGATCACCGGCACGCAGTCGTCCTCAGTGGCGCCGGGGTAGACCGTCGACTCGAAGATCACCACGCCGCCTTCATGCAGCGCGCGTCCGACCGTCGCGCTGGCGGCCAGCAGCGGCCCGAGGTCCGGCCGCTTGGCCTCGTCGATCGGGGTCGGCACGGTGACGATGAACACGTTGCAGCCGGCGAGGTCCGCTTCGCGGGCCGTCAGTGCCAGGTCTGTCGCCGACGCCAGTGCGTCGGCTTCGATTTCGCGGGTCTGGTCGTGTCCCGCCTTGAGCGCCTCGACGCGGTCGGCGTCGATGTCGAAGCCGGTGGTTGGCCAATGGCGTGCGAAGGCGACCGCCAGGGGCAGGCCGACATAGCCCAGGCCGATGACGGCGATACGCAGGTTGTCGAAGGTCGGCAGCGGGGCGGGCATCGATCGGTCCGTTGGCGGCAGCCGCCAGTCTAGCGCGTGCCCGCCGCGCGCCAGAACGTCAGCAGTCCAGCGGCGTCGGCTGGATGATCTCGACCCAGTAACCGTCCGGATCCCTGATGAAGGCCAGCTCGCGCATGCGCCCGTCGCGGAGGCGTTTCTGGAACGGCACGCCGAGCTGTTCGAATCGTTCGCAGGCAGCGACCACGTCCGGCACCGACACGCAGATGTGGCCGAAGCCGCGCGGATCGCTGTTGCCGTCGTGGTACACCGGCCCCGGTTCGTCCTCGGTGCCGTGGTTGTGGGTCAGTTCGAGCACGCCGGGCACCGACTTCATCCAGCGGTGGCGGGCCTGGTCGTCGTCGGGAATCTGCGCCGGGTCGTCAACCAGCACCAGGAAGTACAGGCTGAAGCGTGCTTCCGGGAAATGCCGCACTTCCACCAGCGTGAAGCCGAGCACGCGCGAATAGAAGTCCAGCGAGCGCTGGATGTCCTTGACGCGCAGCATGGTGTGGTTGAACACGAAGCCATGGGTGGCGGCATCGCGGCCGGCGGCCAGGCCGGGCGTGGAGGCGAGATCGGAAAGGGCCATGGTTGCATTGGAAAGCGTGGGAGGGGACGCCAAGATACCAGCGCCGGCGGCCCGGCCTGCGGCCGAAGTGACGGGCTGGCACAATGGTGCGATGAACGCCGATGCCCGCCACGCCACGCTCGCCCAGCTTTATCCGGACCACCTGCGCACGCTGACGGCGCGCGCCGATGCCGCCCTGGACGACTCCGGTTTCGACCGCCTGCTGATCGCCTCCGGTCGCCTCCGCTACGCCTTCCACGACGACAATCCCCTGCCGTTCAAGGTGAACCCGTCGTTCAAGGCCTGGCTGCCGCTGTCCGACCTGACCGATTCCTGGCTGGTCTACGAACCCGGGCGTCGCCCGAAGGTCATCTATTGCCAGCCAGCGGACTACTGGCACCTGCCGCCTTCACCGCCGCAGGGCTATTGGACGGCGCACGTCGACGTGGTCGTCGTTCGCACGCCGGAGGAAGCGGCGCGCCACCTGCCGGCGGCGGAACGCAGCGCGATCATCGGTGAACCGGAATGGGCGCTGGGCGATCATGTTCCGAACAACCCGGCGCTGGTCATCGGCCGGCTGGCCTACGCCCGCGCCGCAAAGACCGCCTACGAACTGGAAGCCATGCGCATGGCCAGCCGGCGCGCCGTGCGCGGCCATCGCGCCGCCGAGCAGGCGTTTCGCGAAGGCCGCTCCGAGCGCGCGATCCACGAGGCCTACCTGCACGCCACCGGCCACAGCGACCTGGACCTGCCCTACGGCAACATCGTCGCCCTGAACGAGCACGCGGCGGTGCTGCACTACCAGCACCAGCGCCATGACCTGCCCGATGCACACCGTTCGTTCCTGATCGACGCCGGCGCACAGGCGATCGGCTACGCCAGTGACATCACGCGCACCCATGGCAATGGCGACGCCACCTTCCAGGCGCTGGTCGACGGCGTCGAACGCGTCCAGCAGGCGCTGTGCGACCGGGTCCGGCCGGGTGTCGACTACCGCGACATCCACCTGGCGGCGCATCTCGGACTGGCGGAAGTGCTGCGTGACCTCGGCGTCGTGCGCATGGACGCCGGGCGGATGGTCGAAACCGGCGTCAGTGCGACCTTCTTCCCGCATGGTATCGGCCACCTGCTCGGCCTGCAGGTCCATGACGTCGCCGGTTTCGCGGCCGGCCCCGATGGCGGCAGCATCGACCGTCCGGCGGGGCACCCCTTCCTGCGCCTGACGCGCGTGCTGGAGGCCGATTTCGTGGTGACGATCGAGCCCGGCCTGTACTTCATCCCGATGCTGCTGGACGGGTTGCGTGCGCGACCGGAAGCGGCCGGGGTCGACTGGACGCTGGTCGAACACCTGTCGCGCTTCGGCGGCGTGCGCATCGAGGACAACGTGCGCGCGGTCGCCGGCGCGGGGCCGGAGAACCTCAGCCGCGATGCCTTCGCCGAGGCCTGAGTCGCGGCGTCCGATGGGCATTGGAGGCGCGGCCGAAGCGCGCGCATTCGGCGCTTCCGCGGCACCGTGCCCGCGACGGCGCCCACGTGTTTGCGGAGAACAAAACCCCGGCGGCGACGCCATCGACGAAGCCGGGGCGGTGCGCCCCCTGCGGAGATGTAGGCCCTCGCCGCTGCGACCACGGCGCGGGCGCCGGTCGCTTCAGCGGCGTGGTGCGAAAGACGGCATCCGTGCGCCGGCGGCGAAGCTCAACCGCTGCCGACCAGCGCCTCGATATCGGCGGCGGCGCCCGGCAGCGCCCGCGTCAGCACCTCCGGTCCTTCACGGCCGACCAGCACGTCATCCTCGATGCGGATGCCGATGCCGCGCCACTTGGCCGCCACTGGTGCGTCCGGCGCGATGTACAGGCCCGGCTCGATGGTACAGACCATGCCGGCCTCCAGTTCGCGCCAGTGGCCGTCGATGCGGTAATCGCCGACATCGTGCACGTCCAGGCCGAGCCAGTGCCCGGTCTTGTGCATGTAGTAGGGCCGGTAACGCTCTTCCTTGAGCGCGGTGCGCAGCGGGCCCTCGATCAGGCCCAGCGCGATCAGTCCTTCCGTCAGCACCTTCACGGCCGCATCGTGCATGGCGGAATAGGGCTGGCCGACGCGGGCGCAGTCGATGGCCGCGGACTGGGCGTCGTGGACGACATCGTAGAGCGCGCGCTGCGCCGGCGAGAAGCGGCCATTAATGGGAAACGTGCGCGTGATGTCGGCGGCGTAGTTGCGGAATTCGGCACCGGCGTCGATGAGCAGCAGCTCGCCGTCGCGCAGTTCCGCCGGGCCGGCGCGGTAATGCAGCACGCAGGCGTTGGCGCCGGCACCGACGATGCATTCGTAGGCCGGTACGCCGTCGCCGCGGCGGAATTCGGCCAGCAGTTCGGCTTCGATGTGGTATTCGCGCAGGCCAGGCCGCGTCGCCGCCATCGCGCGCTGGTGCGCACGCACGGAAATGCGCGCCGCTTCGCGCATCAGCTTCAGCTCGGCGCGCGACTTCAGCAGGCGCATCTCGTTGAGCAGGCTGCCGAGCGCGGAGATCTCGTGCGGCGGCACCGCGCCCCGGCGGGCGTCGGCGCGCACGCGGTTGACCCAGCCGATCAGGCGCTGGTCGAACTCGGCGTCGCGGCCAATGTGGAAGTGGATGCGGCTGCGGCCTTCGATGAGGCCGGGCAGGATGTCGTCGATATCGCCGATCGGATAGGCATCGTCGGCCCCGTATTGTTCAACCGCGCCTTCCAGGCCGGCGCGCGGTCCATCCCAGCGTTCGCGGTCCGGATCGCGTTCACGGCAGAACAGCAGCGTCTCGCCGGCGGCGCGGCCGGGCACCAGCACCAGCACCGCGTCCGGTTCCGGAAAACCGCACAGGTAGTGGAAGTCGCTGTTCTGGCGATATGGATACAGCGTGTCGTTGCTGCGCACGCGCTCGGGCGCCGCGGCGACGATGGCGATGGCGTCGGCGCCGATCATCCGCATCAGCTGCCGGCGGCGCCGGGCGAATTCCGCGACCGGCATGTCCATCGATCAGTGCCGCGTCGCGCTGGTGGCCGTTTCGCCGGGCAGGCCTTCCTGTCGCAGCAGGACCACGGCCACGCGCACGTATTCGAGGATCTCGGCGAACGCGTTCTCGTCTTCCTCTTCCTCACCGGCCTCGTAACCGAACTGGGCGATCCGGCCCAGGTCGCGCAGCGCATCCTTGCCGTCGTCGGACAGCCGGCCGGCCACGGCGGGCGCGCCCAGTCCGTAGCCACCGAGGAAACCGCCGCACCATTGCGACAGCGCGTTCACGCGCTGGGCCATGCCGCTGTCGTCGTCGGGCAGCATCAGCGCGAAGCCGAGCTCGGGATCGTCGAGCTGGTGGATCGTCGAGCGGCGCAGCTTTTCCAGGTCGTCACGGCTGCCGCCATCGAGGCCGGCGGGATCGATGCGCAGCTGGTCGAGCCACTGCCCTGGCGTGGGCTGTCCGCCGGCGCAGAGGAAGCCGCACAGGCTGCCGTGCAGCTCCGCCGCCGTGATGCTGAGCGGCGCGACATGGCGCTGCAGCGAGGGGTAGTCGATGTCGAAGGTTGAAGGCACGTCGGTTGCCGTGAAGTTGATGCGGCCAGTTTAGCCGAGGCGGCCCGGCGCCGCGTTCGGGGTGGTCCACTGGCGCAGCGACGCCGGTTCGCGCACACTCCGTCCAGTGCGGTTGCCAGGGGGGCGGCCGCCCGGGCGGAGAACCCAACGATGGCCGTCAACGGCCCGCTCACGCCATGGTCCGATGACGGCGATGCCGAAGGCAGCCGCAATCCGCCTGCACGGGTGGACCAGTTCCGCGCCGCCGTGCTCGCGGAACGCCGCGACTTCCTCGACCAGCTGCAGCAGTGCTGCGAGAGCCAGCGTAGCCGCGGGCATCGCCTGGCCGTGCTCTGCGTGGACCTGGATCGTTTCAAGCAGATCAACGCTGCCTTCGGCCACGACCTCGGCGACGCCGTGCTGCATGGCGTCGGCCGCCGCCTTGCGTCGATCAGCGACGCTGTCATCGCGTCGCACCTGGCCGGTGATGAATTCGTGCTGGTGGTGCCGGTCGCCGATGCAGCCGCCGCGCTTGCGGTCGCCTGCGCCGTCCGTGACGGCCTGGCTGCGCCACTCCGTCTGGACGACGGCCCGATGGTCCGCGTCCACGGCAGTGTCGGCGTTGCGCTGTTTCCCGATCACGGCGACGACGCCGCGGCCCTGTTCCACCGCGCCGACCTCGCGGCCTATCACGCCAAGACCTCGAGCCCGGATCACTGCGTCCTGTTCTCGGCCGCGCTCGAGCAGGGGCCGCGCGAACGCCAGCGGTTGCTGCTGGCGTTGCACCAGGCGCTCGAGCGCGAGGAGTTCACGCTGGTCCTGCAGCCGAAGGTCGCGCTCGCCGACCGCAGTTACGCCGGCGCCGAGGTGCTGGTGCGCTGGTCAAGTCCGCAGCTCGGCGACGTGCCGCCCGATCTGTTCGTGCCGGTGGCCGAGGATGCCGGGCTGATCCAGGGCATCGGCGACTGGGTGCTGGGGGAGGCCACGCGCGGGCTCGGCAATGGCGACATCGCCGGTGACACGCGGCGACGCATGGCCATCAATGTATCGGCGGCGCAGCTGCAGAACGAGCGGTTCCTCGACCGCTTCCGCAGCCGTCTCGACCAGGCCGGCGTGACCGGCGAGGTCATCGAGGTGGAAGTCACCGAGAGTGCGCTGCTCGCCAGCACCGCCGTCGCCGCCGAACGCCTCGAAGCCCTGCGCCAGCTGGGCGTGACGATCACGCTGGACGACTTCGGTACCGGCTATTCCTCGTTCTCCCACCTCAAGCACCTGCCGATCGACGCGCTGAAGATCGCCCCCGAGTTCATCGCCGACATCGACGGCGACGCCGCCGCGGCGCGGCTGCTGGCCGCCATGGTCGCCATGGCGCGCTCGCTGGAGCTGCGCGTCGTCGCCGAAGGCGTCGAGACCGGGGAGCAGGCCCGGTTCCTCACCGGGCTGGGCTGCACCGAAGGCCAGGGCTACCTGTTCGGGCGGCCGATGGCGCCGCCCGATTTCGCCCGCTGGCTGCGCGACCATGACGTGCGTTGACCGCATGGGTACGCGCTGCCTATGCTTGTCCCGATCCTGACCGGGGGTAGTGATGCCGACTGAACACGATGTCCGCGAACTGATCGATCAGCTCAGCGGACGCCTGGACCAGTTGGCCGTCGTCTGCCAGCGCCTGCGCGAAGAGAACCGCGTGCTGCGCGCCAGCCAGGAAGCCTGGACCACCGAGCGCGCCACCCTGCTGGCCAAGAACGAACAGGCACGCACGCGGGTGGAGGCGATGATCGCGCGCCTGAAGCAGATGGAAGGGCATTCATGAGCGAGAGCGCGCCGAACACCGTCAGCGTCAGCATCCTCGACCGCGATTATCTGGTCGCCTGCCCGCCGGGCGAGCGCGAAGCGCTGCTGGCCGCGGCCCGCCTGCTCGACACCCGTCTGCGCGACATGCGCCAGCACAACCGCAGCGCGACGCTGGAACGCCTGGCGATCATGGTCGCCCTGAACCTCGCGCACGAACAGCAGCAGCACAGTGCCCGTGCCGACGCCGTGTCCGGTGACGTCGGCCAGGAACTCGCGCGTCTGTTGCAGCGCGTCGACCGCGTGCTCGGCGACGACTGATCGTCGTTTTTACGGTCGCCCGGCACCTCGGTCGCGTCTTCCTGAACGCGACGAAGATTCCGCTTCCAACCGCGTTGCACTCGGCCTAGAATCGATGCCGGTATCCTCTGCGGTGCTCGGCAACACACTTCATATTGCCTTGACCCGTTAATGTCGGCCCCCGGGACGGCAACTGGAGTCCGGTGTGCAGGTCCGCCCTGGTAGCGGAAAGCCTTAAGGAACCACGAGCCTTCCCCCCTGTGATACAGGGATCAAGGTCGTCGATGTGTACCGGCACGGCGGAGGATGCCCTTTCTCTTGGATGCCAGCCCCGACAAGACGGCTTTGCGGACGCTGGCACGACAGCGCCGGCGCGCACTGGCGGTCACGCAGCGCATACAGGCGCAGGCGGAAGTCGCCTCGATCCTGCAACAACGCATCGCACGGCACGGCTGGCGCCGCATCGCCGGCTATGCCGCGGTCGCTTCCGAACTGGACCTGTCGCCGCTGTACGCGCAACTCGATGTCGAACTGGCCCTGCCGGCCATCGAAGATGCCGGCCTGATGCAGTTCCGGCGCTGGCAACCCGGCGAACCGCTCGTACCCGGACCGTTTGCCATCGCCCAGCCGGACCGCCTGGCCGTGGTCATCGAACCGCATGCCTTCGATGCCGTGCTGCTGCCGCTGCTCGGCTTCGACGGTCGTGGCGTCCGCCTGGGCAGCGGCGCCGGCTACTACGACCGCTGCTTCGCATTCCGCTGCCGCCAGACCGGGCCGGTGCTGATCGGCGTCGCCTTCGCCGTCCAGCAGTTCGACGCCTTGCCGGTGGATCCCTGGGACGTCCGCCTCGACGCCGTCGTCAGCGAGCGCGGCTGGCAGGACATCAGCGGTTAGACTGTCGCGCCCCGAACGCAGCGATGAGCGGCCCATGAGCAGCAAGCGTGCCCAGCGCTACTGGTTGATGAAGACCGAGCCGGACGGCTTTTCCATTGACGACCTGGCCAGGCGTGGCCGTGAACCCTGGGATGGCGTGCGCAACTACCAGGCGCGCAATTTCATGCGCGACGAGATGAAGCCGGGCGATGGCGTGCTGATCTACCACTCCGCCTGCGCGACGCCCGGCGTCGCCGGCATCGCCGAAGTCGCCAGCGACAGCTATCCCGATCCGACCCAGTTCCGGCGCAACAGCAAGTACTTCGACGAGTCCAGCAGGCCGGACGAACCGCGCTGGTGGCTGGTCGACGTCGGCTTCGTCCGCAAGCTCGACCGGCTGATCGGCCTGGACGAGCTGAAGGCGCTGCCGGCGCTGGAGGATTCACCGCTGGTCAGGCGCGGCAACCGCCTGTCCGTCCTGCCGCTGACCGCGGCGCACTGGCGCGCCATCCTCGCGCAGGAGAAGAAGAACCCATGAACGACGCCGAGAACGGAAAGCGCGCCGCCGCCGAGCGCGCACTGGCGCTGGTCGAACCCGGCAGCGTCGTTGGTGTCGGCACCGGTTCGACGGTGCGCTGGTTCATCGAGGGACTGGCCCGCATGCGCCACGACATCGAGGGCGCGGTGTCCAGCTCCGAAGCCAGCACCGCGTTGCTCAGGGAGCGCGGCATCGCGGTGTACGACCTCAACGGCGTCGGCGAAATACCGCTGTACGTCGATGGCGCCGACGAGTGCGACGGCAGCCGCTGCCTGATCAAGGGCGGCGGCGCCGCGCTGACGCGCGAGAAGATCATCGCCGCGGTCGCCCGCGAATTCGTCTGCATCATCGACCCGGCCAAGCGTGTCGATGTGCTCGGCCGTTTCCCGCTGCCGGTCGAGGTCATCCCGATGGCGCGCAGCCATGTCGCCCGCGAACTGCTCGACCTGGGTGGCCAGCCGGTGTGGCGCGAAGGCGTGGTCACCGACAACGGCAACTGGATTCTCGACGTCCACCACCTGCAGATCACCGATCCGGAGGCGCTGGAAACGGCGATCAACCAGATCGTCGGCGTGGTCACTGTCGGCCTGTTCGCGCGGCGCCGCGCCGACCGCGTCCTGATCGGCGCCGACGGCGAGATCTGAGCCGGCAGCGGGCCTGACAGGCGGGCCGGGCCACGGTCACGGGGCCGCACGCCGCGCCACCCGGGCCTGTCGCCACCGACCGCGGCCAGATGGTTCCGGGGCGCCCGTCCAAGGGCACGTCGCGCCTGAACCGCAGGGCGCGCGGGAACCGCCATAAAGGGCCGGGCTGCTAGACTGCCCTTGAATCGACGGCCACCCGCACCAGATTGCCGTCAGGAGACTTGCCCATGGCCCTGCTCGACATCCTCGAATTCCCCGATCCGCGACTGCGCACCAAGGCCAGGGCGGTGGCGCCGGAGCAGATCGACGACGCCTTCCAGGCGCTGGTTGACAACATGTTCGAGACCATGTACGCGGCGCCGGGCGTCGGCCTGGCGGCGACCCAGGTGGACGTGCACAAGCGTTTCATGGTCATCGACGTCAGCGAAGGCAAGGACCATCCGCTGGTGTTCGTCAACCCTGAAATCGTCGACAAGCAGGGCAGCCAGGTCTACCAGGAAGGCTGCCTGTCGGTACCGGGCATCTACGCCGATGTCGAGCGTGCCGACGCCGTCACCGTGCGTGCGCTGGACCGTCACGGGCAGCCGTTCGAACTGACTGCGGACGGCTTGCTGGCCGTCTGCATACAGCACGAGATCGACCATCTCGACGGCAAGGTCTTCATCGATTACCTGTCGCCGCTGAAGCGCGAGATGGTGCGCAAGCGTCTTGCCAAGGCGCAGCGCGAACGCGCACGCAGCGCCGCCTGAGGCTGTCTCCCGATGAGTGGACGCATGCGGCTGGTGTTCGCCGGCACGCCGGATTTCGCCGTGCCCGGCCTCGAGGCCGCGCTGGCCTCCGGCCACGAAGTCGTCGCGGTTTACACCCAGCCGGACCGGCCGGCCGGCCGCGGTCGCCAGCTGGCTGCCTCGCCGGTGAAGCAGCGCGCGCTCGCCGCCGGCGTTCCCGTGCTGCAGCCGCAGACGCTGCGCGACGCGCAGGCGCAGGCGGAACTGGCGGCGCTCGCGCCCGACCTGATGATCGTCATCGCCTACGGCCTGATCCTGCCGAAGAAGGTGCTGGTGATTCCCCGCCACGGCTGCTGGAATGTGCATGCCTCGCTGCTGCCGCGCTGGCGTGGCGCGGCGCCGATCCAGCGCGCGCTGCTCGCCGGTGATCGCGAAACTGGCGTCTGCCTGATGCAGATGGAAGCCGGGCTAGACACCGGGCCGGTGATCCTCGAAGCCGCGACCCCGATCCACGACGACGACACCGGCCAGACGCTGCACGACCGCCTGTCGGCGCTTGGCGCGCAGGTGCTGGGCGATGGCCTGCAGCGACTGGCGAATGGCCTCCTGCCGGCGGCGCAGGCACAGCCGGCCGACGGCGTCACCTACGCGCACAAACTCGAAAAAAGCGAATCGCAGCTGGACTGGTCGCAGCCGGCGGCGGTGCTCGACCGCACCATCCGCGCCTTCGAGCCCTGGCCGGGCACGCAGGCCGACGTCGCCGGCGAGGCACTGCGCATCTGGCAGGCGCGCCCGCTCGATCAACCGCACGCGGCGGCGCCGGGAACCGTCCTGCGCGCTGGTCGCGACGGCATCGACATCGCCTGCGGCGAAGGCGCGCTGCGCCTGCTCGGCGTCCAGCGCGCCGGCGGCCGCCGCATCGGCGTCGCCGATTACCTCAACGGCCGTCCGACGCTGCTGTCGTCATGAGCGCCTCCGGCCCGCTGCGCGCGCAGGCGGCCCGGGTGCTGGCGCAGGTGCTGGCCGGTCGTTCACTGAAAGCGGTCCTCGGTCCAGCCGAAGCGCGCATCGCCGATCCGCGCGATCGCGGACTGCTGCACGCCATCGTCCTCGCCGGCGTTCGCGGCGCCATCCGTTACCGCGCCCTGCTGGCCATGCTGTTGCAGAAGCCCCTGCCGGCGCGCGCCGCGCCCGTCGAAGCGGCACTGGTCGCCGCCTTCGCGCAGATCGAAACCCTGCAGTTGCCCGCCCATGCCGTGGTGGCCGAAACCGTGGCGGCGATCCGCGCGCTGCGCCTTGAAGCCTTCGCCGGACTGGGCAACGCCGTGCTGCGTCGCTGGCTGCGCGAACGCGACGCGCTGGCCGCGCGCCTCGACGACAATGAACAAGCCTTCTGGCGCCATCCGCAGTGGCTGATCGACGCCCTGCGCCACGACTGGCCAGGTGACTGGCAGCGCATCCTCGAGGCAGGCAACGCCGAGGCGCCGATGTGGTTGCGCGTGAACCGCCGGCTGGGCAGCCGTGACGACTGTCTGGCCCGGCTGCAGGCCGCCGGCCTTCCCGCCACCGCGCATCCGCAACTGCCGGACGCGCTGCGAATGGATCCGCCGCAGCCGGTGACGAAACTGCCGGGTTTCGCCGAAGGCCGTTTCAGCGTCCAGGATGCGTCGGCGCAATACGCGGCGCAGCTGCTCGACCCGCAGGCCGGCCAGCGCGTACTGGACGCCTGCGCTGCGCCGGGTGGCAAGACGTCGCACCTGCTGGAGCGGCGGCCCGATGTCGCATCGGTCCTCGCACTCGACAGCGATCCCTCGCGCCTGGCCCGTATCGGCGAGAACCTCGAACGCCTGCAGCTGCGCGACACGAACGTCGAGCTGCGCAGCGGCGATGCCGGCGATCCGTCGGGATGGTGGGACGGCCGGCCGTTCGATCGCATCCTGCTCGACGCGCCGTGTTCGGCGACCGGCATCGGCCGGCGCCAACCCGATGTCCGTCTGCACCGCCGTGCCGACGACATCGCCGACCTGTCGCGGCAGCAGGCGCGCCTGCTCGATGCGCTCTGGCCTTTGCTGGCGCCGGGCGGGCGCCTACTCTATGCCGTCTGTTCCGTCCTGCGCGCCGAAAGCGAAGCCGTGCTCACACCGTTCCTCGCCCGCCATCCCGAAGCCCGCGTCCTGCCGCTCGCGGTCGAGCGCGCGCGCCGGATGGAGGGCGGGGTCGCACAGTGCCTGCCGGAACCGGAAGGCGGCGACGGATTCGCCTACGCACTGCTGGTGCGCGACTGATGCCCACGTCCCGGCGCGATGATGGGCCGGGCACGCGCCGCCGGTGGTTCCGGCCACGGATGCCTGCGCGGATGACAAGCGGCGGACGTATCGGCGCCCTGCTGTTCACCGCGCTGGCGCTGGTGGCCTGCGGCGGATCCGCTTCCGGAGTGCGCATCGTCGATCTCTACCGCACCGCGGACGGCCAGCTGGAACTGAGCCTGCGACTGGACCTGCCGGCGACGATGGTGCAGGGCCTGTTACGCGGCGTGCCGCTGGGTTTCCAGTGCGAGATGCAGGCGGATGGCCGGCGCAGCACGCAACGGCGTGAATTGCGCTTCCTGCCATTGAGCCGGCAATACCAGCTGCGCGAACCGGCGACCGGTTACAGCCGCAGCTACGACAGCCGGTCGGCGGCACTGGCGGCGCTGGAGCGCTGGCCGTTGCCGCTGGACGGCGACCATGAAGGCGCGGTGCGAGTGCGCGTCCACCTCGACCGCGGACGGTTGCCGTCCCCGCTCGCGCTGTCGGCGGTGTTCGACCGCGACTGGCATCTGGACAGTGGGGTGGTGACGTGGCCAGCCGGGCAACGCTGAGTCGCTGGGGCGCCGGCCTGCTGGTCGCGGCGACCATCATCGCGCTGAGCGTGGCAGGCCTGTTCCTGGCCAACGATGCCACCGTCGGTCGCGCCCGCCTGGGTCCGTACTACCCGGCATTGCTGGTGCTGGCCGCCGTGCTGGCGCTGGCGCTCGGGACGATCATCGCGTTGCAGGTCCTGCGCCTGCTGCGTGCGGTGCGGGCGCGACAACCGGGCGCGCGCCTGAATGCGAGGCTGCTCTGGCTGCTGCTCGCCATCGGCGTGCTGCCCTCGCTGATCCTGTTCGTGTTCGCGCTGAATTTCCTGTTCGGCACCGTGGACAGCCGCTTCGCGGCACCCGTGACCAGCGCACTCGACGACGCCCTCGAGGTTGGCCGGCTGTACCTGGAAGAACGGCGCGCCGATGCCGAGGAAGCGACTGCCGGCATTGCCCGGCGACTGTCGCGGCTGCCGCCGGCGGACTGGCAGCAGGAACTGGACAACGTCATCGACGAAGTGGCGGCGCTGCAGGTCGGCGTGCTGGCCGCCGATGGCTCGGTTCGCGCATCGGCCAGCGCCGATCCGGACTGGCTGCGTCCGGAGACGCCGCCTGAGCAGCTGCGCCTGCGGCTCAGCACGGATGGCCACGTCGCCGTCGTCGAGAGCCGCGGGGATGCGCTGGTGCTGCGCGCGCTGGCCCGCGTCGATGTCGGTGCGCTGCTCGCCGTCGGCGATGTCGTGCAGGCGGTGTTTCCGGTGCCACCGCGTTATGCGCCACTCGCGCACCGCATCGACCGCGCCGTTGCCGAGTACCGCCAGCTCGACTTCCTGCGCGGCGCGCTCAAGGTCAGCATGGCGATCATCCTCGGCCTGGTGCTGATGCTGGTGCTGCTGGCCGCGCTGCTGCTGGCGCTGCGTGGATCGCGCCGACTGGTGACGCCGGTGGCGCACCTGGCCGAGGCGACGGCGGCGATCGGCCGCGGGGAATACCGCTCCTTGCCCACACCCTCGCGCGACGACGAACTCGGCGACCTGGTCATCGCCTTCAACCGGATGAGCGGCGAACTGGACCATGCGCGCGCCGACATCCTTGGCAAGCAGGCCTTGCTGGAAGCGCAGCGCGCCTATCTCGACGCCGTTCTCGCACACATTTCAAGCGCGGTGATCGGCCTGGATGGAAGCGGCCGCGTCCGCCTGCTCAACGCCGCGGCGGAGCAGCTGCTCGGCGTGAACGGCCATGACGTGATCGGTGCCGAGCTGGCGGTGCTGGGTGGGCGCTACCCCGCGCTGCAGCCGTTCACCCGGCGCATCGGCGAACGCCGCCGCGACGCCGGCGACTGGCATGAGGAAGTCAGGCTCGACGAAGCCGTGCCGCCACGCGCGCTGCTGCTGCGCGGGCGGGCACTGGTGGAGCCCGATGGCGGGCGCGGCCAGCTCGTCGTGTTCGATGATGCCGGCGCGCTCGGCCGCGGGCAGCGTGAAGCCGCCTGGGCGGAAGTCGCCCGTCGCCTCGCGCATGAAATCAAGAATCCGCTGACGCCGATACAGCTCGCCGCCGAGCGGTTGCGCCGACGCTATCTGGGGCGGCTGCCGCCCGATGATGCCGACGTGCTCGAGCGCGCGACCGGCACCATCGTGTCCCAGGTCGAGTCGCTGAAGACGCTGGTCAATGCCTTTTCCGACTACGCCCGCCCGCAGCCGCCGCGGCGCGTCGGCATCGGTCTGAACGCGCTCGTCGGCGACGTGCTGGCGCTGTACGGCCAGGATGCGCGCCTTCATGTCGAGCTGGCGCTGGCGCCGGGCGAGATCATGGTCGAGGCCGATCCCGACCGCCTGCGCCAGGTGCTGCACAACCTGATCAAGAACGCGATCGAGGCCATGGCGGAACTGCCTGCGCCCCGCCTGTCCGTCGGCACGGCGGTCGTCGCCGTGGACGATGGCCGACAGGCCATGGTGGAAGTGCGCGATCATGGTCCCGGCTTGCCGGCCGACTTCGACATCGCTGCGCTGGAGCCGTACCGCAGTAGCAAACCCCGCGGTTCCGGGCTCGGCCTGGTGATCGTCCAGCGCATCATGGCCGAGCACGGCGGCCGCCTGGAAGCCGGCAATGCCGAGGGCGGCGGCGCCTATCTCCGGCTGTGGCTGCCTGCCTGACCGCGGGATCGTCGCGCGCCGCGCCAGGTCCTACACTTGCCGCCAGGTGATTGGGGACCTTTGAACATGATCCATCTGGGCAGCGTGCTGTCGCCGTCGCATTACGCCGGGCAGCCCTTTCCGCATTTCGTCGTGCCCGATGCGTTGCCGGCATCCGTGTATTCGACACTGGCGGCGGCGCTGCCTGACGACGTGCGCATCCGCCAGGGCGGCGAGCCGGGTGACAACCGGCGCTTCAGCTGGTCGGCGCGGCATACGCTGGTGGACGGCGAGCTTGATCCTGCGTGGCGGTCCTTCATCGCCGCCAATGTGTCGCAGGATTTCCTCGATGCGGTACTTGCCGCATTCGCGCCGGCGATCCGGCAGCGGTATCCGTGGCTGGAAGATCGCCTCGGGCCGATCTCCGGCTGGCGTGCCGGCGTGCGTCGTCGCGATGACTTCAGCACCGCCGACGTCCTGCTCGACGCGCAGGTCTGCCTGAATTCGCCCGTGCTCGCCGGCGCCTCTGCGGTGCGCGGCCCGCACGTCGACAAACCCGACAAGCTGTTCGCCGGGCTGCTCTACATGCGTCCCGACGATGACACCGAGACCGTCGGTGGCGAACTGCAGTTGCAGCGCTACCGCCATTCCTCCGCCCGCTTCGATGGCAGCCAGCTGGATCCCGGTGATGTCGAAACCGTCCGCCAGGTGCCCTACGCCGGCAATACACTGGTGATGTTCCTGAACGGCATCGACGCGATCCATGCGGTGACGCCGCGGCAGCCGGTGGCGCGCAGTCGTTATTTCCTCAACATCGTCGGCGAAGTGCCGGTACCGCTGTTCGACCTGAAGTCCCGCCAGCGTCGTTTCCGACAGCTGCGTCGCCTGGCCACGCGCATCGGTGACGCGCTGCACGGCCGACGCAGGGATTCCGGGCAGTTGCGCGACTGAGGTCCGGATCTCGGCGAACCGCCGCACGCGAATCCCGCGCGCCGGCCGCAGGGCGGCGCCTCAACCGCCGTGACGCAGCCGGTGCCGCAGGCGATACCAGAACGCCAGCCAGGGCCGGCGCCGGATGGCTTCGTCGCGACGGCGCGCCGCATCGGCCTTCTTGCGTTCGGCGAAGCGTCGCAGCAGACGGCCGTTGGGCACGAAACCCTTTGCCCGGTCCCAGGCAAGGAGACTGGCGGGATCGGATTTCGCCGGCCTGTCCGACAGGCCGAGCTCGCGCAGGATCGACGGCCGCAGGTAGCCTTCGGCGATCTCGATGTCCAGCTCGTCAGGGGTGATCTCTCCACTGTCGAGCAGCGCACGCACCTGCTTCACCCAAAGCCCGCCATGTGGATGGCAGGGATACACCCAGGGCTGGGTGCGGATTTCGGTGTAGTGCAGGTTGCAGGTCGTGCCCGGGCGATAGATGTCCAGGTCGTTCCAGCCGTTCGGCAGGCCGTCACCGATCTCCTGCGGCGACAACAGGGGTGTCAGCGCCATCAGCGGGTTGTAGCCGTAGCTGACGCCAAGGCCGCCGACAATCGCGGCGACGTCCCAGTCCAGGCGCGAGCAGTCCAGCATCATCACCGCCGCCTGCTTGCCCTTGCCGGGGTCGGCGCCCTGTTCGATCAGCACCTTCGCCGGTCCGAATGCGATGTCGAACAACGGTGCGATGTCGGCGAACACCAGCATGTCCGAGTCCATGTACAGGGCGCGACCCTGGAAACCGGCCAGGGCCGGGATCGCGAAGCGCGCGAACGAGAACTCGGTGTACGGCGCGAAGCGCGGCTCGGCAACCGGCGGCGCCAGCGAGTTGTCGATGGTGCGGATTTCTACCGGGCGGCTGGCGTACTGGCGGATCGAGGCGGCCAGTACCTTGAACGGCAGTTGCTGGCTGCGGTCGGCACCGCAGAAGATGCGGATCGGGGTCGTGGACATGCGCGGGAGTATATCCGCCGGTCATGCGGCCGTTGGTGGCCGAAGATACAATGCCGCCATGGCGACCAGCGTGATCCTGTCCACCTACAACCAGCCGGAATGGCTGGAGAAATGCCTGCTCGGTTACGCCGCGCAGGACCGCCTCGATTTCGAGGTGGTGATCGCCGACGACGGCTCGCGGGACGATACCCGGGCGCTGCTTGACGCCATGCGTCCGCGACTCCCGTTCGACCTCGTCCATGTCTGGCAGGAGGATGCCGGTTTCCGGAAATGCCGGGCGCTGAACCTGGCCGTCCTCGCGGCATCGGGCGATTACCTGCTGTTCTCCGACGGCGACTGCATCCCGCGGCCCGACTTCGTGTCGGTACACCTGCGCGAACGCGAGCCGGGCCGGTTCCTGTCTGGCGGTTACTGCAAGCTGCCGCGTGCGCTCAGCCTGGCGATCAGCAGCGACGACATCGCCAGCGGCCGCGCCACCGACGCGGCATGGCTGCGTGCCAGCGGCATGAAGCGTCGCACGCTCAAGATCGCCCGCCATCCGCTGTGGCGGCAGCGCGTGCTCAATGCGCTGACACCGACCCGGCCGCGCTGGCATGGCCACAATGCGTCCGCCTGGAAGAGCGACATCGTGCGCGTCAACGGCTTCGACGAACGACTGAGCTACGGCGCCGAAGACCTCGAATTCGGCGACCGCCTGGTGAACGCCGGCGTGCGCGGCAAGCAGATCCGTTTTTCCGCGGTCTGCGTCCACCTCGACCATGACCGCGGCTACGTGCAGCCCGGCATGCGCGACGCCAACGAAGCCCTGCGCGCGGTCACCATCCGCGAACGCCTGGTCTGGGCGGTGCACGGCCTCGACGGCCACCGCGGACCGCCCGTCCGGTGACGGCGCGGCTGTTCATCGCGTCGACCCCGATGATCGCGCTGGCCTGCGCCGGCGCCGCACTGGCCCACCCCGGACGATCCCGTCTGCTGCTCATCGAGGATTTCGATCTGGCGGGGCGGTTGCAGGATCTGCTCGAAGGCTGGCGTGACAATCCCTTCGAAGCGATCATGCGCCTCCCCGGCCGCCACACCGAGCATGTGATGGGTGCGCGCGATGGCGGCAGCGGCGTCCGCCATTTCCTGCACCGCCTGAGGGTGAAGCGCGCGCTTCGCCGGCAGACGCTGACGGAAATCGAAAAGATCGACGCCAGTCTTCGCCCCGACGAGGTGTGGCTGGGCAATGACCGCAAGCCGGAAACGCAGCTGGCCCTGCATCGAGCCAGCCAGCGTGCGCGGCAGCCGGTCGGGCGCTATCTCGACGATGGCCTCTACAGCTACCTCGGCGATGTCCGCCAGCGGCCTCTGGTCCGGCGCATCGATGCCTTCGTCAAGCGCCTGGGGTACGGACGCTGGTGGCAGCGCGCCGACCATGCCGGCACGACGTCCTGGATCCGCGAGGCCTGGCTGGTGTTCATCGACGAGGAGACGCCTTATCCGCCGCACCTGCGTCGCGCCCTGCCGCGGCACTGGTACGACGGCAGGCCCATCTGCCGGCTGGGCCTGCAGGCCGCACGTGCCTTCGGACTCGATCGGCGCGCACTGTCGAAAGTCGGCCTGGTCCTGGTGCTGCCGCATTCCAACCAGCTGCGCGCGAATCACGGGTTGCTCCAGCGCCTGCGCGATCGCGTCCGGGATGAGTGCGGCCGGGGCCGTCAGGTCGCGGTGAAATACCATCCGCGCGAAATCGATCCCGATCCCGCCGGCCTGCTGCGCGACGGCACGGTCCGCGCACTGCCCACGCTGCTGCCCCTGGAGTTGATCCTGCCGTTGTTGCCGCCCGGCGTTGCCCTGCTCGGGGAAGGCTCGACGGCATTGCTGGCGGCGCGCTGGCTGCGGCCCGACCTTGCGGTGGCCGACCTTGGCTTCAGCCAGGACGGTTACGCGGCCAGGGCGCGCGAGCTGTTCGCGCGCCACGGCATCCATCGCGAGTAGCGCGACCGCACACCTGTCCGGGGCCGGCCAACAGTCCGCGGCGTGGCAAGGCGGCGCCGATACAGGTCGAGATCGTCAATTCGAGTACTTGCCCACGTTGGGTATGGAAGGCGCCAGCCTGTGTGGCGGGTCGCCAGCGCGGCCGCTATGCTGCGCTGTCGTTTTTTCGCAACGGAGCGTCCATGTCGCCGGGCTACATCCTGGTTGTCGATGATGAAGCCGATATCCGGCGGCTGATCGAGGAAATCCTCGTTGACGAGGGTTACCGCGTCATCACCGCCGACGGCGCCGATGCGGCGCGCGCCTGTGTGCGCCGTGAGCGCCCCAGCCTGGTGCTGCTGGACATCTGGATGCCCGGCGAGGACGGACTGAGCCTGCTGAAGAGCTGGGCGGAACCGGGGCTGACGTTCCCGGTCGTCATCATGTCCGGGCACGGCACCATCGAGACCGCGGTCGAGGCGACGCGCCTCGGCGCCTGGGACTTCATCGAGAAACCGATTTCGCTGGCCAAGCTCCTGCTCACCATCGAGCGGGCGCTGGAAGCCAGCCAGTTGCGGCAGGAGAACGCCGGCCTGCGTGCCTTGGCCGCGTGGCCCAACGAGCCGGTCGGCGGCAGCGTCGTCATGCAGACGCTGCGCCAGCAGCTGGACAGGCTGTCCGGCCATCCGGCGCCGCTGCTGCTGCAGGGCGAGTCGGGCACCGGCAAGGAAGGCCTGGCCCGCTGGCTGCATGGCCGTGGCCCGCGGCGGGCCGGCCCGTTCGTGGTGGTGACGCCGACCGGGCTGACCGGCGAAGAGCGCCGGGTCGCGCTGCTCGGCAGCGAAAGCGGCGATTCGGTGCAGGCCGGCCTGATCGAACGCGCGCACGGCGGCACACTTTTCCTGGACGAGTTCATCGGGCTGGATGGCGACAGCCAGGCCTTGCTGGCCGATACGCTGGCGCGCGGGGAGCTGGTGCGCGTTGGTGGCAAGGCGCCGGTGCGCTTCGACGTGCGGGTGGTCGCCGCGACCAGCCAGCGCGCCCAGGACTGCCTGGAGCAGGGCTCACTGCGCGAGGACCTGTACTTCCTGCTCAACGTGGTGCCGGTGGCGGTGCCGGCGCTGCGCGAACGCAGCGAGGATCTGCCGGACCTGCTCGCCTACCTTGGCGATTTCTTCGCGCACCGCGACCGCCTGCCGTACCGGCGCTTTGGTGTCGCGGTGCAGAATCGCCTGCGCCAGCACGACTGGCCGGGCAACCTGCGCGAGTTGCGCAACCTGGTGCAGCGCCTGCTGCTGCTGGGGGGCGGCGACGAGATCGGGCTGGGTGAAGTCGAGCCGGCGCTGGCGCGTGTTGCCGACGCGCCACGCAGCGCGCCGGCGGGCGACGGGCCGGTATTCGATTTCGGCAAGCCGCTGCGCGAGGCGCGCGAGGACTTCGAGCGCGTGTACCTGGAACACCGCCTGCGCGAAGCGGGTGGCAGCGTCGGCAAGCTCGCGCGCCTGTGCGGCCTGGAGCGCACGCACCTGTATCGCAAGCTCAAGGACCTGGGTATCCAGGCCGGCCGCGATACGGCCGACGCCGGACCCTAGTCCGGCCGGGTCGTTACCGCTACTGCCGCCGTCAGGCGTTGCGTCGGCGCCGGGTGTTGGCACCGTAGCGCGGCGCCTCGCCCGGAGGTCGCCGGCTGAAGCGCTTGTAGGTCCACGCATACTGCGCCGGCGCCCGGCGCACCATTGCTTCGATGGTCGCGTTCATGGCGGCGGTGGCGCGGACGGGATCCTCCTCGTACAGGCCTTCCGGCGCCGGCACGAACCGGATCCGGAACCCCGCGCTGCCGGGCAGCCTCTCCGCGCAACCGAATACGGCGACGCAGCGCTGCGCGATGCGCGGCGCCAGCGTCATGGTCAGCGCCTCGACGCCGAAGAACGGTGCGAACACGCCTTCGCCGATCTTCGGCTGCTGGTCGGGCAGGATGCCGATCAGGTCGCCGGCCGCCAGTCGCCGGATGAGGGTGCGCGGCGCCTGCTTGTCGGCGCGGATCAGGTCCATGCCCAGGGCGCCGCGACTGCGCACGATGGCGGCTTCGACGGCGGCACTGGACGGCGGCCGGTAGAGCACCGCGCCCGGCCCGGTGCCCGCCAGATAGAGGTTCAGCAGCTCCCAGGCGCCCAGGTGCGGCGCCAGCACCAGCACGCCGCGGCCTTGGGCGCGCGCCTGCACCAGCAGTTCGCCGCCCTCGACCTCGCGGATCCATTGCAGGGCGCGTCGTGGCCGGGTCCAGATCCGGAACGCTTCCAGCATGCTGCGGCCCGATTCTCGCATCGTTTCCTCGGCCAGCGCCCGTCGCTGCGCGTCATCCAGTTCCGGAAAGCACATCTCGAGGTTGCGCAGGGTTATGTGCCAGGCCCGGCCGCGCTGGCGTCCGCCCAGCCATCCGCCCAGCCGGTGCAGCCAGCGCAGCGGCAGGCTGCCGATCAGCCAGAACGCGATGTAGGCGAGGCGACCGCCCAGGCCTGGAGCGGAAGCGGATGGGGATTTCGTGGACACTGTGGGATGCGGAAGCCGTGGAGCGTAAACAGCGATGATCAGCCTGATCCAGCGGGTGGAACAAGCACGGGTGGTGGTGGAAGGCGACACGGTGGGCGAAATCGGCGCCGGCCTGCTGGCGCTGGTGGCGGTGCAGCCTGGCGATGATGAAGATACACCGGCGCGGATGCTGGACCGGCTGCTGCGCTACCGGGTGTTCGCCGACGAGGCCGGCCGCATGAACCGCTCGCTGGCCGATACCGGCGGTGGCCTGCTGCTGGTGTCGCAGTTCACGCTGGCCGCCGATACGCGCAGCGGGCTGCGACCGAGTTTCTCGACGGCGGCACCGCCGGAACAGGCGCAGCGGTTGTTCGAGGTGCTGGTGTCGCAGGCCCGGGCGCGGCATGCGCAGGTGGCGACGGGCCGTTTCGGCGCCGACATGCGCGTCCATCTGGTCAACAGCGGGCCGGTCACGTTCTGGCTGGAAGTCTGAACCGATGGGCCGCTGTCCGGCTTGGTTTCGGGGCCGCCGGGCCCCACTTTGGCCGGTGTCCAGGGCCGCTGGCCGCATTTGTCGGCGTCAAGTGACCTCAACGGCCCTTTTTCTTCGTCTATGAAGATGAATGCCTGCCGTTGCTGGTCCGGATGCCATAGCGGTTGACTGGAAAATACCTGACCGGCCCCATAAACTATGGGGTTCTTTTCGCCCGCCGTTCGCGCGAGGAATTCATGGAGCAGAACGATCAGCCGACCGACTTCAAGTCCTTGATCATCAAGGGCAAGGAGCAGGGCTTCCTGACTTATGCCGAAGTCAACGACCATCTGCCGGATGACATCGTCGATCCCGAGCAGATCGAAGACATCATCGGCATGATCAACGACATGGGCATCGAGGTGCATGAAGAAGCACCCGTCGATGCCCTGCTGACCGGCGGATCCTCGTCGGTTGACGACGACGTCACCGAGGAGGCCGTCCAGGCCCTGTCGGTGACCGACGCCGAGGTGGGTCGCACGACCGACCCGGTGCGCATGTACATGCGCGAGATGGGTACCGTCGAGCTGCTGACGCGCGAAGGCGAAATCGCCATCGCCAAGCGCATCGAGGAAGGCCTGAACCAGGTGCAGAACGCCCTGGCGAACTTCCCGTGGTCGATCCAGTTGCTGCTGGAAGCCTATGACCAGCACCGCGAAGGCCGCCGTCGCATGAGCGAGGTGGTCGCCGGCTTCGCCGACCTGGAAGCGGCTGCCGAGCTGGCCGCCGCTGAAGCCGCAGCCGCCGCGGAGGAGCTGGGCGAAGACGCCGAGGACGTGGTCGAGGAGGACGAGGACGACACCGCCGACGAATCCGAGCCGGTGAGCGGCCCGGATCCCGCCGAGGTCGCCCGTCGCATGGAGCTGCTGCGCGAGCACTACAACAAGTTCCAGGCCGGGCACGCCAAGCACGGCGCCGAGCATCGCGCCACCGTCAAGGCGCGTGACGCCATGGCGGAAGAGTTCCTCAAGCTGAAGCTGCCGGCCGTCATCATCGACGAGCAGGTCAAGAAGCTGCGCGACGTCGTCAACCGCGTCCGTGCCCACGAGCGCCGCATCCACGACATCCTCGTGCATCGCGTGAAGATGCCGCGCAAGGATTTCCTGCGCATCTTCCCGACCAACGAGACCAATCCCGATTTCGTCGACAGCCTGCTGCGCAAGCGCCAGAAGTGGGCGCCGACGCTGCGCGAATACAAGGACGACGTGCTGTCGGAGCAGGACGGCCTGCTGATGACGGAGAAGTCGCTGTACCTGACCATCCCCGAGCTGAAGGAAATCAACCGGGCGATGTCGATCGGCGAAGCGAAGGCGCGCAAGGCCAAGAAGGAAATGGTCGAGGCCAACCTGCGTCTGGTCATCTCCATTGCCAAGAAGTACACCAACCGCGGACTGCAGTTCCTCGACCTGATCCAGGAAGGCAACATCGGCCTGATGAAGGCGGTTGACAAGTTCGAATACCGCCGCGGCTACAAGTTCTCGACCTATGCGACCTGGTGGATCCGCCAGGCCATCACCCGTTCGATCGCCGACCAGGCGCGCACCATCCGCATCCCGGTGCACATGATCGAGACGATCAACAAGCTCAACCGCATTTCCCGCCAGATGTTGCAGGAAATGGGCCGCGAACCGACGCCGGAAGAGCTGGCCGAAAAGATGGAGATGCCGGAGGACAAGATCCGCAAGGTGATGAAGATCGCCAAGGAGCCGATCTCCATGGAGACCCCGATCGGTGACGACGAGGACTCGCACCTGGGCGACTTCATCGAGGACACCAACGTCGAGTCGCCGCTGGAGAATGCCACCGAGACCGGCCTGCGCGAAACCGTGCACGACGTGCTGGGCAGCCTGACGCCGCGCGAGGCCAAGGTGCTGCGCATGCGCTTCGGCATCGACATGAACACCGACCATACCCTCGAAGAGGTCGGCAAGCAGTTCGATGTCACCCGCGAGCGCATCCGCCAGATCGAGGCCAAGGCGCTGCGCAAGCTGCGCCATCCCAGCCGCTCCGAACAGCTGCGCAGCTTCCTTGACGTCGACTGATCCTGTCCAGGAACGGTCCGACACGGAAAACCCCGCCTTGCGCGGGGTTTTCCGTCTGCGGCATCGGCGGCCGTGAGCAAGCGTGGGCATCCGGGTATCCGGTCGCCTGGGCCGCCGCCCACGTTGCCGAACAGCCCCCACGTTGCGGTGGATCGCGTTGCATGTACCGGGTGCGCGTGGCAGGGTAATCGCCAATGATCCGGACGTGTCCCGGGCGGGCCTCCGCGTCGCCGCGTCGTGGCCGTTACGCCTGCCGTTCTGTCAAACTACGATCAAATTCCTACTTGGAGTCATCCGATGCGTATTGCTGTTCTGCTCCCGTTGTCCCTCGCCAGTCTTGGACTTGCCGGGACGTTGTCCGCGCAGCAGGTGCCGGCGGAAAAGCCGCAGATCAACCGCGTCACCGTCGAACTGGCATCGGCCAGCGGGCAGCGCGCGACCGGCACGATCGTCCTGTCGCCGGACAACCACGGCCTGCATCTGACCGGCACCGTGCGTGGCCTGAAGGCGAACAGCGAACACGGCTTCCACGTCCATGAAAACGGCGACTGCAGTGCCGCCGACGCCAGCAGCGCCGGCGCGCACTTCAACCCGGCAGGCAGTGACCACGGCCGCCACGGCCAGGGCGCGCATCACGCCGGCGACCTGCCCAACATCAAGGCCAATGCCCAGGGCGAGGCGACGGTCGACCTTCATGTAACCGGGCTCACGCTGGGTGATGGCGGCCGTTTCGACATCCTCGATCGCGCCCTGGTCGTCCACGCCGACGCCGACGACTACACCTCCCAGCCGGCCGGCAACGCCGGCAGCCGCAT
The DNA here is from genome assembly GCF_004343305.1 of Pseudofulvimonas gallinarii. Classification (GTDB taxonomy): domain Bacteria; phylum Pseudomonadota; class Gammaproteobacteria; order Xanthomonadales; family UBA2363; genus Pseudofulvimonas; species Pseudofulvimonas gallinarii. The sequence goes on from NZ_SMAF01000003.1 coordinate 30,567, forward strand.
CGCCTGTGGCGTGATCACCCGTCCGGAGCCGCCGCAGCTGCCGGCGCCGCCGGCGACCGAAGGCGAGGAAGCAGCGGAAACCACCGCGGACACGCCGGCCAACTGAGGTCGCCGCCCGATCGGGCGCCGGACCGGCAGCAAGCGGCCCGGCGTCTAGGAGGCCGGTTGCGCGAACAGATCCGACTGGGCGATCACTTCGTCCGGGTCGGCGAAATTGGCCAGGCCGACGCCGGCCAGCCGGTAGCGCGTCGATGCCGGCAGGTCCACCCGGTCGCGCAGGTCCAGCGCGATGCGGACCACGGCCTCCAGGCTGACAGGCGGACTCGCCGGCGTCAGGCTGCGCGTCAGGACGCGGAAGTCGGCCGTCTTCAGTTTCAGGACTACCGTGCGTGCGATGCGCGACTCGCGCCGGCCTGCCGTCCAGGTTTTCTCCGCCAGCCGGCGCAGATGCGGCTCCAGCGCCGTCAACGGCAGGTCATCGGCAAACGTGTCTTCGCTGGACACGGACAAGGTCGGCCGTTGCGGTTGTACCGCATTGTGGTCAATGCCGCGTGACAGTTCGTGCAGGCGGCGGCCCCAGCGCCCGAACCGTTGTTGCAGCGCTTCCAGCCCGGCCGCGCGCAACTCTCCCACGGTGCGGATGCCGAGCTTCGCCAGGCGGTCCTGCATCACCTTGCCGACCCCGGGCAGGCGTTCCACCGGCAGCGGGACCAGGAAGCTCTCGACGCGCGCAGGCCGCAGCACGAACAGGCCATCGGGCTTGTTCCAGTCCGAGGCGATCTTGGCGAGGAACTTGTTTGGCGCGACGCCGGCCGAGGCGGTCAGCGACAGTTCCCCGCGCACCGCTGTGCGGATGGCTTCGGCGACGGCCGTCGCCGTCGGCAGGCCGCCACGATGCTGGCTGACATCCAGGTAGGCCTCGTCCAGGGACAGCGGTTCGACCAGTGGCGTGTAACGCTCCATGATCGCGCGTACCTGTCTCGACACCGCCTTGTAGCGCGTGAAATCCGGTGGCACGAACACCGCATCCGGACAGAGCCGTTCGGCGCGCACGGCCGGCATCGCCGAGCGCACGCCGAAGCGCCGCGCTTCATAGCTGGCCGCGCACACCACCGAGCGGCGCCCGCGCCAGGCCACGACCACGGGACGCCCGCGCAGCGCTGGATCATCGCGCTGCTCGACCGAGGCGTAGAACGCATCCATGTCGATGTGGACGATCCGGCGCATTGTTTCCGTGGCGGCAGCTTGCGCCGGTGGAATCACCGGCGCGGCGTCGTTTTACCACGGCCGCGGCGGGGGCTTGAGCCGCGGCGGCCCGATGCGCTGTGCCTGCAGGTGGTTCCACGGACGGATCCGGACACCGGATCCCCGCTGCGCGCGGTCAGTGGCCGGGAAGCAGCGAGGTCCCGCGTTGAACGCGCTGCCTGCGTCCGCGTGTCGCGGCGCGCCGCTGACGTGACGGCCCGCGCGTGGCGATTTCGGATTGCAGCTCGCGCAGCGCCCAGCGCAGGTCGGGATCGTCCGGCGTCATTGCCAGTTCGCGATGCAGGCGGAGGGCGAAGTCCTGCGCCTGCATCCGGCGCAGTTCACTGCGAAGCGTGTCGAGAACATTCATGGCGGCGTCCACGGGCTAACCTGCCCGCGGCAAGCCTGCGCCCGCCGTCGGCCGGCGGCTATCGGAAAATTCCGGTTCCGCCGGCGGAATTCCGCCGCGGGCCGGAGGCGGTCGGCTCAACCGCTCTCCAGCGATGCCAGCCACTCGTCGTCCGAGCCGTCGTTGACGCCCTCGAACAGGAAGGTGGACAGGTAGCGCTCGCCGGTGTCGGGCAGCATCGCCAGCAGGACGGAGCCGGCCTCGGCGCGCTCGGCGATCTGCAGGGCGGCCGCCACGGTGGCCCCGGCGGAGATGCCGACGAACAGGCCTTCCTCGGCAGCGAGGCGACGCGCTGTATCGCGCGCAAGGGTCTCGTCGATGGCCAGGTTCTCGTCGAAGATCGAGCGGTCGAGCACAGCGGGCACGAAATCGGGCGTCCAGCCCTGGATCTTGTGCGGCGACCAGCCCTGGCCGGCCAGCAGCGCGGCCTGGACCGGCTCGCAGGTGGCGATGCGCAGGTCCGGGCGCGCGGCCTTGAGCACGCGGCCGGCACCGCTGAGCGTGCCGCCGGTGCCCCAGCCGCTGATGAACCAGTCAAGGCGCCGGCCGGCGAAATCGCGCAGGATCTCCGGACCGGTGGTCGCGGCGTGGAAGTCCGGGTTGGCCGTGTTCTCGAACTGCCGGGCCAGGAACCAGCCGTGCCTCTTCGCCAGCTCTTCGGCCTTGCGGACCATGCCGGAGCCGCGCTCCGCGGCCGGGGTCAGGATGACGCGGGCGCCATAGGCACGCATCAGCTTGCGACGCTCGATCGAGAAGGATTCCGCCATCGTTGCCACGAAGCGGTAGCCGCGGGCCGCACAGAGCATGGCCAGCGCGATGCCGGTATTGCCGCTGGTCGCTTCGATGACGGTGTCGCCCGGTTTCAGCAGGCCCTTGCGCTCGGCATCGAGGATGATCGCCAGTGCCAGGCGATCCTTGACCGAGGCGCCGGGATTGAAGGATTCGACTTTCGCGTAGAGGTCGACATGCGCGGGGCCGATCCGGTTCAGGCGCACGATCGGGGTATTGCCGATGGTCGAGGTGATATCGTCGTGAAGGCTCATGCGGGGCTCCGTGCAGGCGGGAGGAAAGAGCCCGGATCAGCGATCGGGCCGATGCTGGCCGGGTGTTGCCGTTGGCACGATCAAAGCGTCCGGCAACCGCCACAGCCTAGCGGCAGTCGCGCCCGCCGTGCATGAGGACGCGTCGGGTGTCAAGCGACGTCGGGATGGCCGCCAGCAGCGGGGCGCGTCGCCGGCCCTGGGTGGCGGGTCGGTAGGAAGTCGAATGGTGCCGGCCTTCCGGGGTTCGACCACAGGCCGACACCGCCGGAGGGCGCGAAGCTCAGGCCGCCAAGCGCATCAGGCGCCAGAAAAGCTGCCGTCGATCTCGAGCAGCAGCTCGCTGCGGCAGATGTCACCCTGCAGGAACACCACCTGCTCGGGCAGCAGCCCGGCGCTGTCGAGGACGGCGCGCAACACCGGCGCATCCTCGCGATGGCGGACGTAGGCCTTGAGGCAGGCGCCACGGCCGCGAAGACGGTCGCCCAGTCCTGCCGTCTGCACAAGCGTGTCGAGGTTGCGCAGCGTTTCCGCTGACTGCGCGGCAGCGTCGCCGACATGCGCGGTGGCATGGCCGACGACGCTCGCCGTGCCCGAGATCAGCAGCGTCGGCGGCTGCGTGTCCACACGCATGGCGCGCGCGAAACTCGGCGGCACCGGGCCGTACTGGCGCGGATAGCGGTAGGCACTCACCTGGCGCGGGTTCTCGACCGGATGGGCGGACCGGCGCGCGGCAAGCGCGTAGACGAACAGGTCGCCGTCCTTCACCAGATGGCCGATGGCGGTCGCCGCCGGCAGCCGTTCCGCCGGCCAGGCGCCCATGCCGCGGGTGCGACCGATGGAAAAACGGCGGTAGCGCTCGGCGTCGCCATCACCCTCGTTGATCGCGGCCAGGTAGTTCCAGGCCCGAAGCAGGTGCGGATAGTCGTGCCGGCGCACGCCTTCCAGCAGGCGACGGTAGGCATAGTCGGCCGCACCTTCGGGTCCGTCGTGCCGCGACTCGTCGACGCGCATCGACAGGAACAGGTAACCGCCGCCTTCCGACCACGCCATGTCGCCATCGCGGCCGTGGCTGACCTCGCCCTCGACACGCCACACCTCGCGGGGCGCGACGCTGCCGTCGAGGGTATCCAGCGGCACCACGACTTCACGCGGATCAGCGCCCGCGGCGTGCGATCCGAAGCCGATGACAGCCAGCACGTCATGGCCGGACACGGGCACGGACGCGGGCGCGGTTTCATAGCCGACCTTCAAGGTCGGTGCGCATCCGGATGGGAAAGCCTGCACGACCGCCATCAGTGGCGGTCCTGGGCGGTGTTGCCGCCACTGAACTCGACGCGCGCCTGGCGCCGGCGGTGGCGCAGGTCGCGCACATGTCGCGGCAGGTTCATCAGGCCGGCGACGGCGAAGACCATCTTGAACAGGTGCAGTTTGCGGCGTACGCGGCCGCCATCGTAGACGTCGCCGGCCAGCAGCGAGATCACGCCGCGATCCAGGTCCCAGGGTGGGCTGTCGTGCGCGAACAGCTGGCGCAACGTGTTGGAATTGAAGCGGTAGACGAACCAGGCGAAGGTCCGCAGGCCGCGGTTCACCCGTCGCGCATACGCCCGCTGCAGTGCCGACTCGCGGCCCGGCTCACGCAGCACGGTGTCCACCAGCTTCGCCGCGCGCGCGCCGCTGTCCATCGCCAGGTGCACGCCGGAAGAGAAGATGGGGTCGAGGAAGGCGTAGGCGTCGCCGGCCATGATCCAGTGCCGGCCGCAGGTCGCGGTGCACTGGTAGCTGTAGTTGCCGGTAACGTGGGTCGGCGAGCACCGGGTCGCCGCTCGCATGCGTTGCGCCGCCTCCGGAATCCGCTGCAGCGTCTCGAGCAGGAATTGCCCGGCGTCGCCGCGACGCTGCTTGAGATACTCGGGCCAGCACACGCAGCCCACGCTCATCACGTCATCGGGCAGCGGGATCATCCAGGCCCAGCCGAACTCGAAGCGGTAGATGCTGATGTTGCCGGCATCCTCGCCCTGTCGACGTTCGACGCCGTGGAAGTGCGCGAAGATGGCCGCGCTCTGGTGTTTCGGATTCTTCCGCTTGATCTTCAGGGCGTTGCCCATGAAGGTCTCGCGACCGCTGGCATCGACCAGGTAGCGGGCACGGATTTCCAACGTGCCGTGCTCGCCCGTGGCAAAGGCGCGGACGCCATCGGGCAGCAGCTCGACGTTGTCGATGCGCAGGCCTTCACGACTGTCAGCGCCACTTTCGCGCGCATGCCGGAACAGCATCGCGTCGAAGTCCTCGCGCTTGACCTGGAAGGCATAAGGCGGGGTATCGCCGAGCGCGCGCCGGAAGCGGAACACGTTCGGCTGCGAGCCGGCACCCGGGAAATCGGCGCCCAGTTTCAGTACGCCCAGTTCGCGCACCTTGTCGAGCACGCCGAGCTCCTCAAGCAGCGGCACGTTGGCCGGCAGCAGCGATTCGCCGATGTGGAAGCGCGGGTGCCGGTCCATTTCCGCCTGCAGCACATGCCAGCCGCGACGCGCGAGCAGGGTGGCGGCGGTCGATCCGGCGGGGCCGCCGCCGATCACCAGCACATCGCACTTCTCTTCGACTGCCTCCTGCATTGCCAGTGCTGCCGGGGTCCTTGAGGGGTGCGTATGATACACTTCCAGCGCTGTATCCCGCCTCGCGGACGCCGGGGTCGGAACCCACATCCACGATCCGGAAGGACCCGAGTCAGCCATGAGCCAGACCCTTCAAGCCGAGCAGGAACTTGCCGCACTGATCGTCGAAGCGCTGAACCTGGAGGGCGTCGCGCCGGATTCGATCGACCCGGAAGCGCCGCTGTTCGGTGATGGCCTTGGGCTTGATTCGATCGACGCGCTCGAGCTGGCGCTGGCGATCTCCAAGCGATACGGCTTCCAGCTGCGCTCGGACAATCCGGACAACAAGCAGATCTTCTCCTCGCTGCGCGCGCTCTCCGCGCACGTCGAGCAGCACCGCACCGCCTGACCCCGCACGCCAACGGCATCGCCATGCGTGCCCTGGCGGTCCTCGCACCGGTTCTCTATTTCCTTCTTGCGCATGCCGCCACGCTGACCGGCCTGGCTTCGCTGCGCGCGGCGGCCGTGGCCGTGCTGGTCGTCCTGCTGCTTGCCATGCTGCGCGGGCGCTGGCCCCTGCAGATCGCCTTGCTGGCGGCGCTGGCGGGCTGCCTGTGGCTGGCGCCGCAACCGATGCAGCTGCTCATGTATGCGCCGCCGGTGCTGGTTCCGCTGGTGATGTCGGCGCTGGTGGCGCGCTCGCTGTTGCCCGGACGACAGCCGCTGATCGAGCGCTTCGTCTGGCACATGCACGGCCGCCCGGACCGGCTGAGCAACGAGCACATCCGCTACACGCGCGCGGTCACCGTGTACTGGTGCGGCGTGTTCATCGCGATGGCGACCGTCAACCTCGCGCTGGCGCTGTTCGCGCCGCCGGCGCTGTGGTCCTGGATCGCGAACATCGCCACCTACGCCATGCCGCTGCTGGCCATGCTCGCCGAATACGCCTGGCGCAAGCGCGTGTTTCCGGTGCAGCAGTACCGTGATGTCTTCGATTACCTGGGCCGGATCATCCGTCTGGGCCCGACATTTGCCGGCGAGTTCGTCCGCGATGCCCGCCGCGAGGATGCCCATGCGCCACCATCGCTTCACCCTTGAGCCGGACGCCGCCTGCCTTGCTGGCCATTTCCCGGGACGCCCGATCATTCCTGGCGTCGTGCTCCTGGATGCCGCCATCGCCGCTTTCGACCTGCGCGGCCCGCTACGCATCGTGCAGGCGAAATTCCTGAAACCCTGTGCACCTTCGACGGCCATCGACATGTATCTGGAGGAAGCGCCAGGTGGGCGCCTCGACCTGCGCATGGAGGACGAGGGGCAGACCGTCCTGCTGGCACGCATGCAGTCAGGCGCCGCGGGATGAGTGATCCGCACTGGACCCAGCGCCCGGAAGGCGGCGGACGCTTCGCGATCTGGCTGATCCGCGGCATCGTGCTGCGCCTGGGACGGCCGCTCGGCCGCCTGCTGCTGTATCCGATCACGGCCTACTTCCTGGTGCGGCGCAGCTCGGAGCGGCGCGCGTCGCTGGCCTACCTGCGTCGGGCCCTCGGCCGCAAGCCGACGCTGCTGGATGGTGCGCGGCATGTCCATTGTTTCGCGGCGACGATCCTGGACCGCCCGCTGCTGCTGACCGACCGGCTCGACCGTTTCGATATCCGCGTGCACGGCGTCGAGACCGTGCACGAATGCATGGCGATGGGGAAGGGCGTGCTGCTGCTCGGCGCCCACCTGGGCAGCTTCGAAGTGCTGCGCGTGCTGAGCCTGCAACGACCCGATGCGCGCGTCGCCGTGCTGCTGGAGCGCAGCCAGAACCCGGCGATGACGCAGTTGCTGGAAGAATTGAATCCGCGACTGGCCGCCTCGGTGATCGACCTTGGCATGCCGTCCACCGAACTGATGCTGCGCATCAAGGAAGAAGCCGAGCAGGGCGCCCTGATCGGCGTGCTGGGCGATCGCCGGCGTGCCGGCGAGCCGGGCGTGCCGGTACCGTTCCTGGGCGAACAGGCGTGGTTTCCGGTGGCGCCCTACCTGATGGCCTCCGTGCTCAAGCTGCCGGTCTGCCTGTGCTTCGGCCTGTACCGCGGCGGGCGCCGCTACGACCTGCATTTCGAGCTGTTCGCCGAGCGCATCGACCTGCCGCGCGGCGACCGCCGGGCGGCGTTGCAGGACCATGTTCAGCGCTACGCCAGCCGCTTGCAGCATTATGTCCGCGAGGCACCGTACAACTGGTTCAACTTCTACGATTTCTGGATCGATGATGCGCCCAGTCTTTCTTATCGCCGCACTGCTGTTGCTGTCGACGCCGGCGCCAGCGCCGGCCGCCGACCTTGATGCCCTGCTGGCCGCGCTGCGGCAGCCGCCGCCGCTGAGCCAGCCGTTCCAGGAAGTCCGTTTCCGGCGCGCGCTGAAGGCGCCACTGGTGACGTCCGGCACGCTGGCCTGGCTGGGCGGTCTGGAGTTCGAGCGGCGCATCGAAACGCCCTATCGGGAAACGGGCGTGGTCAGCGGCCGCACGCTGGTCGTGCGTCGCGACCGGGGTGCCGAACGCATCATTCCGCTGGCGCGCGCGCCGGAACTGCAAGTGCTTTTCGGTGGCCTGTCGGCGCTCTTCGGTGGTGATGTCCAGGCGCTGCGCGAGGCCTTCGAGATCGAGCTCGAAGGCGGGGAGACCTGGCGGCTGCTGTTGCGGCCCCGGCAGCCGGCGCTGCAGGCGCGCGTGGCACAACTCGAGCTGCGCGGCAGTGGCGGTGAAGCGCGCTGCCTGGTGCTCCAGCAGGAAGGCGCCGACACGCTGACCGTCTTCACCGACCAGCCATTGGACCTGGCCGCGGGCGACTTCGCGGCCGTCGTCGACGGCCAATGCCCGCAGCCATGAAGGCGCGCGATGCGGCGCTGGCCGCGATCGTCGCGCTGCTGCTGCTGGGTGCGTGGGCGGCGTCGGGACTGCGCCTGGGCAGCGACCTGGCGCGCTTCATGCCGGACGCACGGGATGCCGACCAGCGCCTGCTGCGCGGTGAGCTGGGCAGTGGCCCGGCCAGCCGCATCCTGCTGCTGGCCATCGCTGCCGGCGACGAAGCGCGCGCGGCGGGTCTGAGCCGCGAGCTGGCAGCGCGCCTGCGCACGGATCCGGCTTTCGCCCAGGTGCTCAACGGCGAGATCGACGAAAGCGCCATGCTCGCGACCCTGATGCCGCTGCGTTTCAGCCACAGTCCTGGCATGGACGTGGCGCGGTTCGACGTCGATGGCCTGTACGAGGTACTGCTGGAACGGCTCGCCGATCTGGGCGGTGCCGGCGGCGAGGCCTTCGATACCCTGCTGGCGCACGATCCGCATTTCCTGACCCTGGCGCTTGCGGAAAGCTGGCAGCCGCTGCAGGAGCCGACGCTGCGCGATGGCGTCTGGTTCACCGGCAACGGCGAGGCCCTGCTGCTGGTGCAGACGGAGGCGGCCGGATTCGATCCGCAGGCGCAGGCCGCTGCCATCGCGACCATCCGGTCGACCTTCGAGACATTGGCCGGCAATGACGCGACGCTGCTGCTCACCGGAGCGGGGAGCTTCAGTGCACGCATGAGCGAACGCGTCGCCGCCGAAGCGGGGCTGCTCGGCGGCATCGCGCTGGTGAGCCTGGTCGCCATGCTGCTGCTGGCCTACCGTTCGGCGCTGTTCTTGCTGGCGTCGGCCGTGCCCATGGCCTGTGCGGCCGCCGCCGGGGTGATCGCGTTGCGTCTGGGTTTCGACGAGGCGCACGGCATCACCCTGGCCTTTGCTTTCACGCTGATCGGCGTTGCCCAGGACTATCCCGTCCACCTGTTGAGCCACCTGCACCCCGGTGTCCCGCCAGCGGTGGCGGCACGCCGCCTTTGGCCGGCGCTGCGCCTGGGCGTGGCCAGCACCGCGGTCGCCTACGCCAGCCTGTTTTCCGGCCAGGCCGAAGGCCTGGCGCAACTGGCGGTTTTCACCATTGCCGGCCTCCTCGCCGCCGCCCTCGTCAGCCGCTACCTGCTGCCGCAGGTGCTGCCTATGCCGCGACGCGATGTGCTGCACGGTCCCGGTTTCCGGCGCTGGGCGCAGCGCCTGGACGGCATCGACGGCGGCCTCTGGCCACTGCTGCCGGTGCTGCTGCTGGCCGGGGTGGCACTGATCGCGGGTGGACAGCGCAACTGGTGGAACAACGACCTGTCCAGCCTGACGCCGCTGCCGCAGGAATGGCTGCTCGAAGACATGCGCCTGCGTGCGGAGCTGGCCAGTCCCGACGCCCGCCACCTGCTGCTGCTGAGTGCGGCCGATCGCGAGGGCGTGCTGCGCCTGAGCGAGTCGCTTGCGCCGCGCTTCGACACGCTGGTCGAGGAGGGCGTGCTGGCCGACCACAGCCTGCCGTCGCGCTACCAGCCCAGTCGGCAGGTGCAGTCCTGGCGGCTGTCGAAACTGCCGACGCCCGAGGTCCTGCGCGCGGCCCTGGCTGACGCATCGGAAGCCAGCGGCTTCGATGCCGCGTTCTTCGAGCCGATGGTGCAGGACGTCGCCGCCGCGCAGGCGCCGGATGCTGCGGCGCGCATCGCGGCGGCGCAGGCCGACGGTCCGGCCGGCATGCGACTGGCCGCGATGTTCCGCGAACACCAGGGCCGCAGCGTCGCGCTGGTGCAACTGTCCGGGTTGCAGGATCCGCAGGCGCTGGAGGCGGCGCTCGACGGCCGGCCCGACGCCCGCATCCTCGACCTCAAAGCGGTCGCCGAAGGCATGGTGGCCGATTACCGCAGCCGCGTCGTCTCCGGCCTCGGCATCGCCGCGGCGGCGCTGCTCGTGCTGCTGTGTGCCTGCCTGCGGCCGCGCCGCGCCATTCGCGTTCTGCCGCCGGTTCTACTGGGTCTGGTGGCGACCCTTGCCGTCCTCAGGCTGGCCGGTGTCGAGCTCACCCTGTTCCACCTGATCGCCTTGATGCTCGCTGCGGGCCTGGGCATGGATTACGCGCTGTTCTTCAATCATGCCGACAGCGCCGGGTCGCGGGCGCGGACCCTGCATGCCGTGCTGATCTCGGCGGCGTCGACGCTGCTGGTATTCGGCCTGCTCGGTGCGTCGTCCATTCCCGTGCTGCGCGCGATCGGCTCGACGGTCGCGATCGGCGTGGCGGCGCAATTCCTGCTCGCGCTGTGCATGAGCGGCGCCGCGCAGCGGAGGACAGCCGATGATTGAACGCAGCGAATGGCTCCACCTGATTCCCCACCAGGGACGCATGGCGCTGGTGGACCGTGTCCTGCACTTCGACAACGAAGGTCTCGATGCGGAGAGCGACAACCACCGTGATCCATCGCATCCGCTGCGTCGCGACGGCGTGCTGCGTGCGGTCCACCTGTGCGAATACGGCGCGCAGGCCATGGCGGTGCATGGCGCGCTGGTGGCACGCGCAAGCGGCGCCACGGCCCTGCCCGGCCTGCTGGTCGCCCTGCGCGCCGTGGAACTGGCCGTGGAGCGCATCGACCACCTGCCCGGCACGCTGCAGATCCAGGCGGTGCGCGTGACCACCGATTCCAGCGCCTGGCTGTACCGCTTCAGCGTCAGGCATGAAGGCGAAGAGCTGGCACGGGGCCAGGCCATGGTGATGCTCGACAATGGCGACACATGATCCGAAGCCGCAACGGCGGGCACTTGTAACCGGTGGCAGTGGCGATCTGGGCCAGGCCATCTGCCGCGCGCTTGCGGCGGATGGCTGTGCGGTGATCGTCCATGCCAGTACCCGTCCGGAACGGGCCGAGGCGCTGGCGGCATCAATCGATGAATCGGGTGGTTGCGCTGAGGTCGCCGTGTTCGATGTCACCGACGCCGGGACGGCGCAGGCGGCGATCGACGGCCTGCTCGAAGCAGGGCCAATAGACATCGTGGTGAACAATGCCGGCATCCACGACGACGCGCCCATGGCCGGCATGGGCGATGACCAATGGCGCCGCGTCATCGACGTCAGCCTCAATGGCTTCTTCCACGTCACCCGCCCGCTGTTGCTGCCGATGGCGAGGCGGCGTTTCGGCCGCATCATCAATGTGTCCTCGGTGGCGGCGGTGACGGGCAACCGCGGCCAGGCCAATTACGCCGCCGCGAAAGCCGGCCTGCATGGCGCGACGCTGACGCTGGCGCGTGAAATGGGCAGTCGCGGCATCACCGCCAACGTCGTCGCGCCGGGCATCATCGAGGGTCGCATGACCGCGGGCCTTTTCACGCCTGAACTCGTGCGTCAACTCGTCCCGGCCGCCCGCACGGGGCGCCCGGAGGAGGTTGCGGCGCTGGTCCGTTTCCTTGCCTCGCCGGAGGCGGGCTACATCAACGGGCAGGTCATCGGCGTCAACGGCGGCATGGCCTGAGCCTATCCGGGGGCGGCGCCCGTAGCTGCCGCCGTCACGAAAAGCGTGGACGGGCTCGCCCTTCGCGTCCACGCGCGCGAACGGCCCCGGGATAAACGGCTTCTTGTCCCTTTCCTGCGCGTGTTCGCTGTTCCGCTGGACGCAAACAGACCTTCACGCCCAGAATTCGAAAAAACCGCGGGCGCGTGGGACAACGGCCCTGTTCGAACGTCCCATATTGAATGGGTGCGTTATAATAATTGCAAAAATTACGCACAATAACCTACGTGAATGTTGACAATGTTGCGTGAGCATCTGATAGGGTAAAGCTGTCGTCGTGCAGCGCAATAGAAGTGTGTCCGGCAGCGGCGACGGGATTGGAGCCGGCAGCCGCACCCTGGACGGTCGCCGTCTCCGTGTTGGGCGTGGATCCAACCGCGCCCGCGAACTACGCAGGACTTACGGAGCGACAACAATGAAAAAGAACGCAGAAACGGGTCTGAATGCCCGTGCCAAGCGGAAAGGATGCGGCGTCCTCGCAAGAACCCTGGCTGCAGCTGGCCTGTCGCTCGCGATCGGTGCGGCTTTCGCCGACCCGGTCACGGTTCCGAATGGCGACTTCAGTGACCCCGGAAACACCGGCACGGTCGGTGGTGGGCTCCTCGGGGGTTCCGGCGTGAACGCGCTGATCGGCAATGGCCCCTGGCGCGGCACCTACTGGGGTATCGCCGATCTGCTCGCGCCGCCGTCCCTGGCCATCAACCACAATACCCAGACCGCAACGATTGGCGGCATCGCCGGCGTCAACCTGCTGGGCCTGGTCAACAACGGCGGATACTTCACGCAGACCCTGGCGCAGAACTGGGAGCTCGGACGTTTCTACGTCCTCAGCGCCGACGTCGACGCCGGCGAACTGCTGAACCTCGACCTCCTGGGCGACTCCGGCGTCGGCATCGCCTTCCGCTCCGGCAACGATGTGCTGGCCTCCTCCACGAGCGCACTGGGCCACCTGCTCGACCTCGATCTGGTGGGTAGCGATATGTACCGCGTTCGCCTGGGCTATTTCGCCGATCTCAACGCGACCGGCCCGATCAACATCAAGATGGGCTACGAGCCGCAGGGCGTGGCGTCTGTGGACCTGCTTTCCGACGTGACCTTCCGCAATGTCGGCCTGGAAGTCCGTGACATCGGTGATCCGGCGGCCTTCGAAATCCTGACCCACGGCGACCTGTTGCAGGCCGAGGTCGGCCAGCCGTTCTCGGGCAACCTGATCGTGCTGGTGCGCGACGACGATGGTGACGGAGTCCCGGGCTATACGGTGACCTTCACCGCCCCCACGACCGGCGCCAGCGCGGTCCTGACCTCGCCGACTGGTGGAACCGGTACCACGGTGACCGCCGTCACCGACATCGACGGCCTTGCCATGGTGAGCGCACAGGCCAACAGCGAGGCCGGTTGCTACCGCGTGACGGTCGAAGGCGTTGGCATCCCCGAGGTCGCCACGTTCTACCTGCGCAACTACAGCAATGCGCCGGGCGTGAACTCGATCTTCTGCAACGGCTACCAGTAATTCGATCCTGGACGGCGCCGCCGGAAGCGGCGGCGCGTCCTGCCCGGCACGCCCTTTGTGGCATCATCGACATTCACTCAATGTCGATTCGGGAGGATCGAGTGACCCATTCTGCAGCGAAGCTTGTCGCCGTGGCCCTGCTGGGCCAATGCCTGACCGTGTCGGCGCAACCGGTGGTGATCGCGGATACGGTGCCCTACGCCGAGGACGCCGATGTGCAACGCAAGATCCGCGAGGAGTGCGTCGAGCTGAACCGGGATTTCGCGCAGTACATCCGCGAGTACGCGGCGGACAAGCGCATCGACGTCACGTTCGGCGACAACCGTTCCGGCTCGGGCACCGAGCTGCGCGTGGAGATCACGCATGCCGTCAGCCACGGCAACGCCTGGATAGGCCATCAGAAGGGGGCCGCGGCCCGCGGTGCGCTGTTCCGCGATGGCGAGCGCATCGCCACCGTCAGGGCGCGGCGATTCTCCATGGGCGGCGCCTTCGCCGGCTTCAAGGGTTCCTGCTCTGTGCTCGGCCGGACCGTGAAGGCGATGGGCCGTGACATCGCCTACTGGCTGGAAAATCCGCTCGACGGCGCCGAGCTCGGCGACTACTGAACCCTCATCCGCAACGGGTCACGCGGCCGTCTCGCGGCGGCCGCCGACCCTCCGCGGTGTGCGAGGCAAACGTGTACCCGGGCGAGTGGCCGCGTCCAGGCGGCCGTCCTGCTCATGTGTTCTCGAACAGCTGGCGGTCGAACAGGTCCAGCGCCTGCGCCGGCAAGGGTCCGCGGCCGGCGCGGGCGCGCAGTGTGTCGGCCAGCTGCTGGAGTTGCGCGATGTTCCGGCGCAGGCGGGCGCGGGTCTCCTCGGCGGAGAGGCTGTCGAGCATCTCGCGGTTCAACTGCGCAAACCACTCAAGGCGCCCCTGGTCCAGCATGTGGGCACGATCGGGTTTGTCGCCATCGCGGTGCCAGTCACGCATCAACGCCTGCATCCGCGTGTTCAGCTGCTGCGCCTGTTCCAGCTCCGGCGCCAGCTCGCTGAACAGCGCCAGGTCGGTCAGCCGGCCCTGGAACACGATCTGGCACAGCACGCCCCAGTAATAGCTGTAATCCCAGATCACCTTCATCGGCATCACCACGGGGTCGCCGAACAGCGGGTACTGGTCCTGGTAGAGCGCCAGCGTGTTGCGATAGAAGGAAAAGTACAGCTGCTCATAGATGCGCGCGTGGCCATCGACAGGGTCGCCGGCACGGTCCTGCGCGACCAGTTCGGTGATGTAGGTGTTGGCGATGCAGATGAAGTCGCTGCCCGGCGAATAGAACGGATCCAGGAACAGCCCGGCCTCGCCGGTGAGCGCCCATCGGTCGCCGGAAAACACCTGCTTGCAGCCGTAGGAGAAGTGTCGGAAGAACAGGAAGTCCAGCAGCTTGTCGCGCGTGCGCTCGCAGTGGTCCGCGATCAGCGGCTGGAACTCGCGCAGCCAGTCCAGCGCCTTGTCGAAGGTGTTCATGCGATCCAGCGGATGCATCTTCGCATCGCAGACGATGCCGACCGAATGTGCGCCGGAGGAGAGCGGAATCAGCCAGACCCAGTAGCCCGGACCGACCATGTGGTTGGTGGATCGCCAGCGCTCCGGCGGTGTGCACTGTCCACGCCAGCCGTCATTGCCGGTCCAGTCGTCGATCAGCAGGTGCTCGTCGATGCGCCACCACACGGCATTGGCGTCATGGTCGTTCGGTTGCGCCAGATCCAGCTTGCGCTTGATCAGCCCGGCGCGGCCGGTGGCGTCGATCAGCCAGCGGCAGCGCAGGTGGTGGCGAACGCCGTCATGTTCGTATGTGAGGGCGTGGTCGCCCTCACCGTCGGCCAATTCGAAGCCGCGCACCTTCGCGCGGTCCATGAACTC
This sequence comes from Pseudofulvimonas gallinarii, assembly GCF_004343305.1. GTDB lineage: Bacteria > Pseudomonadota > Gammaproteobacteria > Xanthomonadales > UBA2363 > Pseudofulvimonas > Pseudofulvimonas gallinarii. The sequence continues at coordinate 45,650 of NZ_SMAF01000003.1, forward strand.
GATGCCGCGCCGCCGCGCCTCCTCGCCCAGGAAGTTCTCGAAGATGCCGCGGTCGATCTGGTAGCTGGGCGTCGGGAAGATGCTGCGCACGCCCAGTTCGGTGACGGCGTCGATGTCGCGGCGGTATTCCGACCAGAAGAAACGGAAGCCGAACTTGCGGATGTGGTCGCGTTCGAGATGCTGGCGAAGGCCGAGCGTTTCGGAGAAATAGCGGGCGCCGATCTCGACGGTGGATTCACCGACCTTGTGTGCCGCGGCGGGAAGCGGATGTGGCTTGCGTTCCAGGACGAGGATGTCGATGTCGGGGAAGCGCTGGCGAAGCTGGAGCGCGAGGGTCAGGCCGGCGAGGCCGCCCCCCATGATGACGACTTCACGCTGGATCATGTGGGCGGCGCCTGTGGCTGCAGGAAGGGCGGTTGCGGATCGACGATCAGCGCCGGCTCGCGACGCACGCGACGGAAGTTGCCGATCATGAAACCGGCGCGGACGATGCGCCAGACGACCCGTGAAGCGATGCGCGTGAAGTCGGGCAGCGAGCGGAAATGGCTGCGGCGGAATTCACTGTGGTAGCGCGACGCGATCGGAACCGACACCATGCGTGCCTTACGGCGCCGGCTGGCCTCGATGAGGATGTCGGTTTCGAAGACGAATCCTTCGCCGGCGCTGTCCGCCAGTTCCATCACCGCGCGCGGGTAGTAGCGCTGGCCACTCTGGGTATCGACGACGCGCTGGCCGCAGGCCCAGCTGATGCCCCAGTCGGCGAAGTTGTTGGCGCGCCGGCGGTAGGCCGGCTGCTGCTCGCGATTGATCAGGCGTGCGCCGATGACGATATGGCCGGGATACAGGGCGGCCGCCGCCAGCAGGCGCGGGATGTCCGTGGCGACATGCTGGCCATCGCCGTCCATGGTCACCACGGCATCGAATCCCTGCGCGAGTGCATGGCGGAATCCGGCGCGCAGCGCCTCGCCCTTGCCGCGTGGCGTATCGTGCCGGATGACGGTGACGCCGGGCAGGTCGGCAACCTGGTCGGCGGTGCCATCGCTGGAACCGTCATCGACCAGGATCAGGTCCGGCAGTTCGGTCAGCGCCGACTCGACCACGCCGCGAATGGCCGCACGCTCATTCAGGGCAGGAACGAGCACGGCGACGCGCGGCACGGATGGGGTCATGGAGTCAGTTCCAGGTGCAGTTCAAGTCCGCTCGACAGCTGCAGGGAAAAGGTGCCCGGCACGCCACTGGCGACAGAGGCCAGCAAAGGGATCGATCCGGCGGCGATCGGATTGGCGCTGCAAAGGTGGGCAATGCCCGAAGCCGTGCCGGCCATATCGCCGGCGGACGCGACCGCGTTCCGCGGGCGCGCCTCGATGCGCAGGATCGGGCCTTCGGAGGCTGCGGCGTCCAGCACCAGCGCGCAGCCGAACGAGCGCGACACCGAGGCGATGTCGCCGACCGGGCCGGCGCCGGCGCTGTCGTAGGCGGCCAGCACCACCGGTGCGCGTGCGTCGACCGCCTGGCAGGCCGCTTCCAGCAGTCCGGCCGCGAAGGTCTCGCGCGACGCCGCGATCGATGTCGTCGGCGCCATCGCACCGGTGGCGATGCTCCAGTAACCCGAAGGTGCGTTGTGCACGGAGTTGTGGAAGCGGATCGGCGACATCGTCGACGGATCATCGCGCAGCGTCGCGCACATGTAGTCGTTGATCGACAGGTCGCCGTAGATCGAGGCGAAGACACTCGGCAGCGTCGCCGCGTCGACACCGGCCTCCATGCACGCCTGTTCGGCAACGGCCAGCGCCAGGAGCACGCTTTCCGGCGCGCGCCGCCGCTCGTTGGCGGGCATCAGCGTCGGCGCCGGACGGCCATCGCCGGAGGCCGGCCAGTCGCCATTCGCCAGCAGCGTGCGGGCCAGCGACCAGTCGGCGACGCCCGGCGACCACACGCCGATTCCGCGAATGCGCAGCGTCGTCATTCGGCACTCCTCTGGAAGACCAGGCTGGCGTTGTTGCCGCCGAAGCCGAATGAATTGCTGAGCGCCGTGCGGATCGCCGCGTGCCGGCCTTCGCGCAGGAACTGGGGACCGCAGGCCGGATCGGGCTCCTCGCAGTTCAGCGTCGCCGGCAGATAGCCATGCTCCAGCGCCAGCAGGCACAGCGTCGCCTCGATGGCGCCGGCCGCGCCCAGCGTGTGGCCGGTCCAGCCCTTGGTGGAACTGGCCGCCGTCGTTGCCGGGAACCAGCCGGACACCAGCGTCGCCTCGACCTGGTCGTTGAGCCGGCTGGCGGTGCCGTGCAAGTTGATGTAGTCGATGTCCGCCACCGACAGGCCGGCGCGTTGAAGGGCCGCCTCGATGGCACGACGGGCGCCGGCGCCTTCCGGGTGCGGCGCGGACATGTGGTGGGCATCGGCGCTTTCGCCATGGCCGGTCAGCCGCAGGTCGGGTGCGCCGTCGTTGCCGCACTCGACCGTGTCACGGACCAGGATCGCGAACGCGGCGGCTTCACCGATGCTGATGCCATCGCGGCGCTGGTCGAACGGACGGCAGGGCCGCGGCGACGTCAGCTCCAGCGAGGCGAAGCCATGCAGCGTGCTGCCGCACAGTGTGTCGCAGCCGCCGACGAGGACGGCATCGCAGAGATCCTGTTCGATCCAGCGGGCGGCGGCGGCCCAGGCCTCGGCACCGGACGAGCATGCCGTCGAGATCGTCATTACCGGGCCATCCCAACCCGTGGCCCGCTGCACGAAAGCCGAAAGCGAATGCGGCTGGTGGATCTGCCGGCTGCGCGTCGTATCCGGGAACCGGCCACGTCCGTCGAGCTCGAGATAGGCCTGCTCGGTGTCGCCGATGCTCGATGTGCTGGTTCCCAGGGCGATACCGAGTCGGTGTGCCGGCAGTCGCCCGCGCAGGTCGCGCAGGATTTCCAGCAGGCCATCCTGGTTCAGGGCCAGCCAGGCCAGGCGATTGTTGCGGCAGTCCCAGTCGATCCACCGCGGCGGCAGTGCCGCCGATTCGAGCCCGTCGACACGGCCGATGCAGGTGGCCAGCGGCGCACGCGTGAAGTCGTTCTCGCGCAGCCCGGAGCGCCCCTCGGTCAATGCGCGATAATGCGCATCGCGGCCCTGACCCAGGCAGCTGGTCGCTGTGTGCGTAAGAACCTTCAGTGGCGTCAAGGGCGGTGCTCCGGCGAAAGTCGGGGATTATAGAAGCACCTCGACGGTGAATCGCCGTCCGTCCAGCCCGAGGAACCGAGGAGATCCCCTTTGCTGGCCAATCCCCGCTGGCGCAATGGCGCACCGTGGCGCGATCCGGACGTCCTCCACGTTCTTGCCGTCGGTGCCTTGGCGACGCTGCTCACGGCCGGCGTGCTGTACCTGTGGTTCCTGTGGCGGACGTGGTCGCTTGCGCGTCGCGCACCGTGCGAGCCGGGTGGGGCCGCGAGCATCGTCGTGTTCGGCAAGCAGCTTCGTGAAGGGCGCCCGGACCGGGAATTCCGCTGGCGCCTGCGCCGGGCGCTGGCTCTGCTGCGCCGGCATCCGCAGATCGCGGTGCTGCTGACCGGTGGCCACAGTGCGGGAGACGCCCATCCCAGCGAGGCGGAAGTGGCGCGGCAATGGTTGCTGTCGCGCCATCCCGACGCTGCTCCGCGCGTGCATGTCGAAACCCGCTCGCGCGACACTGTCGACAACCTGCGCGAGGTGCGCGCGCTGCTGCCGGCCGGACCGGTGGCCTTGCTGAGCAGCCGCTACCACCTTGCGCGCTGTGCTGTGCTCGCGCAAAGCCTCGGCATGGATGTGCGCCTGTGCGCGGCCGAACCGGCGCTGCGCCTGTCACCGGCGACGGCGGCGCGCATGGCACTGGAAGCCGGCTATCACCTGCTGTTCGTGGTTGGTCGTCGCTGGGCGCTGCTGATCGGCCATCGGCGAATGCTGTCGCGCGTCAGCTAGTCGGGCCGGAACTTCCCGGGCGCGTTGCCGACCGCGACCTTCCATGTCGCATGAAGGTACGCCCGTCGCGGCAGGCCTGTTGGCACCCGGTCCTGCGCATCCGCGAACACGCGGCCAGGAGGGCGGATGCGGAAGTGCCTGGGTGGCCACGTCAGTTCGCTGCGCCCTCTGTTGCCGGCGGCGCGGCCGCTGCTTCGATCACGCGGATCTCGAACACGGTCGGCCAGAGTTTGCCCGTCACGAACAGGCGTTTGCCCCTGGCATCCCACGCGATCCCGTTGAGCACATCGACGCGCCCGCGCTCCCCGGTGGGCAGCAGGCCGCCCAGATCCAGCCTGGCGTTCACATCGCCGGTCTGCGGATCGATGCGCACGACCCATTGCGTCGGCCAGACATTGGCGAACAGCTGTCCTTCGACCATCTCCAGTTCGTTCAGCCCGCGCAGCGGCTGTCCTTCGTAACGTACTTCGAGGCGACCGGTTTCCCGCAGCGTCTCCGGATCGAGAAAGCGCAGTGAAGGCGTGCCGTCGCTCATGATCAGGCGCTGGCCATCCTGCGTCAGGCCCCAGCCTTCGCCTTCGTAGCCGAAGCTGCGCCTCGGCTCCAGCGTATCGAGGTCATAGACGAAGCCGGTGCCGCTCTGCCAGGTCAGTTGCACCAGCGTGTCGTTCCAGTCCGCCAGGCCTTCGCCGAAATACTGGTTCTCCAGCGACCGTTGCCGGATCACCGCGCCGGTCTCGAGCACGACCTTGCGCACGCTTGAGCGGCCATTGAGCCCGGTGCTTTCGTAGAGGAAGCCGTCGCGAAACACCAGGCCCTGGGTGAACGCGGCGCGGTCATGCGGAAAGGTGTTCACCACTTCGTAGCGGAGATCGACGACCTTGGGTGGCGCGCTGCCACCTTCGGCCGCTGCCAATGGCGCGGCGACGGAGAGGGTCAGCACGAAAGCGGCAAGGGATCGGAATGGCATGACAGGATTCGCGGCGTCGATTGGAGGTCGAGTCTAGCGTCGGCGCCGATCTTGCGCTGCGTCATGGCTTTGTCCGGGCACCGTGGTAGCGTCCGTACGCCGGCGTCTGGAGGGGGTCGGTGCGCCGACAGGGAGGACGTCGGAGGCGAGCGGTCAGGGAGAGATCGCCGATCAGGGACGGATCCGGGTGCCTGGCGCAGGCCGGGCGGACATGTCCACTTTCCGAGGGAGTTTCCATGCTTCGACTGCTTCGCGTCGCGCTGCTGATGCTTGCGCTGTCACCGCTGGCCGCCATGGCCAATACCGGTGTCGCCTTCGTGCACGGCACCGGACACCAGACCAATGCCCTGGCCGACTACTGGACCAGTGCCTTTGTCAATTCCGTCCGCCAGGGTCTGCCGAACCAGGCCAATTACGTCGTCGTGAACTGCGACTTCACCCGTTACATGTGGGAAAGCGGTGCCGCGGGTTGCCTGGCCGGCCAGCTGCACAGTTTCGTCACCAGCCGCAACATCACCGACCTGGTGGTGATCACGCATTCCAACGGCGGCAACGTGATGCGCTGGATCCTCTCCAACCCGACCTACGACAGCCGCTATCCGACGATCATCTCGCGTATCCGCTGGGTCAATGCACTGGCGCCGTCGAGCGCCGGCACGCCGCTGGCGGATGCGGTGATCTCGGGCAACGTGTTCGAGTCGGCGCTGGGCTGGCTTCTGGGCTACAAGAGTGACGCCGTGCGCATGCAGCAGGTCAGCTGGATGGCGCAATACAACGCCAACAACCTGCATGGCACCAGCGGTCGTCCGTCGTTGCCGCGTGGATTCTGGAACGTTGTCGGGACGGACGTGGCGTCGGGCATCTTCAGCAGCCAGGCCTATTGCGCCGGCTACATGCAGAGCGTCGGGCTGGAGATCACCCAGAACTGGCTCGCCAGCTGCTCTGACGGTTTCCTCAACTGCACCAGCCAGCGCGCCGCGGGTTCGCTGTGGTTCAACGACACCTCGGTCACCGGCGGCCGTTTCCTCAACCACAACCAGAGCCGCCGTGACTGCTTCGGCCTGGATGTCATCCTGCGCAACGATCTGTGAGGACGAACGCCATGACCGCAAACAACCGTTCGTTCCGTTTCAACGTCCTCGCCGCCACGCTGGCGCTGGCATTCGCATCCGCGGCTGGCGCCCAGCAGGCCGCACGCCTGCAGCCGGCTCAATCCGGCGACCTGGTACCCACCCGGGTCGTTGAATCGGGCCGGATCGCCGCACCCGACCTGGAGCGCGCGCCGGTCCAGTTCTTCCATCCGCTGTCCGCCGACGAAACGGTGTCGGCCTACCACGAACCCTTCAAGGCCGAGAGTCGCGAGTACTGGCAGCAGGTCGATGGCGGCCAGCTGCGAGACGGCTATGCGCTGGCCCTGACTTCGCCCGGTGCGGTGGTGATGATCAGCCCGGGCGTCGAAGCCCACCCGCTGCAACGTCAGCAGCTGACGGTGTCCAGCGGCGGCCGCGTCTTCAATGCCGACACCGCGACCGAGACGCTGGCCGACGCCGATGCCCTGCGCCAGGCCGGCCTGGACGTCAATGCCGGCACGATCGCCTTCAAGCTGCGTCCCGGCCACGAGGGTGATGCCCGTGTCCATGTCGCGGGCGCCGAGGGACGCTATGTCCTGCATGTGCTGGAACCGCAGAGCCGCAATGTCCTGCTCGCGCAGGCGGGTGTCGATGTCGTTCACGCAGGCGGCGAGCTGGAGGTGCGCGTCGCCCTGGAGGGCGGTGCCGCCATCGACGCCATCAGCGGCCTGCTGGTGTCACCGGACGGCGTGGCCTATGACCTGCAGTTCGCCGCAGCTGACCGCAAGGCACCGTCCGAACGCGTCGGCACGTTACGCACGCCGGCCCGTATCGCGGCGGTACCGGGCCTGTGGGACGTGCGTGCGACGGTCGCCGGCAATGACGGGCAGCGCGCCTTCCAGCGTGACGTGCGTACGGCGGTGGCAGTGGTCGCCCCGACCGCGCGGCTGGCCGGCGATGCCACGGTTCAGGTGATGCGCACCGGCGGCATGGACACGCGCTTCGGCGTCGAGGTCGGTACCGCCGGCCGCTACGAGGTCCGTGCGGTGATGTATGCCACCAGCGCGAAGCATGGCGGCATGGTGCCGGTCGGCGTTTCCTACTCGGCCGCGTGGCTGGAGCCGGGTGCGCAGGCGCTGGCACTGAACTGGCCGGCCAGTATCCTGGCCGAGTATTCGGCGCCCTACGCCATCCGCGACCTGCGCCTGACCGACCAGGGCGGGGTGGCGACGCTGGAACGCCGCGCCGAGGCGCTGCACATCGAGTGATCCCATCCTTCGTACACGCACGCAGGGCCCGCGCCATTCCGGCGCGGGCCTTTCCATTACGGGCGTCTTCGACCTGCGGTGCCAGCGCTCCGGGCGGCAGACGTGATGGAAGGGTGGATGTCCGGTTCCGTTCCGAATCGGTCCCGGCCAGGGCAATGCAGTGGACGCGCTCGCGTCGTTGCGCGGCGTCACGTAGCAGCCCGGCCACGGTTCCCAAGGCGGCCGAGCGCATGGTCGCGCCGGACACGCACTGGCGCCCGTGGCGTTTTCGAGGGAGCACCGCGCCGCGCTGCACTCCACCAACCCGCCGGAAGGGTTCCACGGCAAGATCAAGCGGCGGACGGAGGGGGGTCGAACCTCCCCCAGGGAAGTGGCAGTCGTCCCGCCTGCTGGGTCGCTGCCGCTCGGGCAAACCGATGAGTGGACCATTCAGCGTTGCTCAAGACGCTGAAAACCCTGCGGCCGCCGTCGGCGACACTTCCACCGTCATCTCGCCAACCTTGGCCCGCTGATCAAGGCTGGCCCCTGTCCGTGCGATGACCGGCTGTTACGCCACAGACCCGGTGATGATCGTGGACTGCGAGAAGACCAATGACGAAGCGTCGGTGCCCGACGTGACGTCGCCTTTGAAGCGCGCGTCCATTGTGGGCGCTGGCCAGCACGCGATGCGGCACAGCCGCGCCTCCGGACAGGGTGGCCGGCCGGCCTGGAAGTCCGCCGCTCCGACCAGTCCAGGCCGGAAACGTGTGCATGGCAGCGCGCGTCTGCGATGTGGTCGACGCGGGCGGGGAGATCGGCATGCCAGCTCCCGGAATCCGGCGCACATTCCGGTATGACCGGACAGCAATTGCTGTCACTTTTGAATGGGGCCCGCGGCGAGGGGTCCTGCAACCGCAGTACCCGGGAGCGTTGCAGCCGTTGTAGACGGCACCGCTTCACCGGCAGCGCCTTCAGTGGCAGGTCCCCTGCCGGCGCAAGATCGTCGCATGCACCTGTTGGCACCTGTTGGCACCTGTTGGCACCTGTTGCATCGGTGCAGGCTGTACATCGTCGGGCTGTGTGATCGAGGTGCTCGCCACGACCGGCGTACGCCTCGATGCCCCGCATTCGGCTCCACGTGATATTCCGCCCGGCCTCCAACGCCTGGATCGTCTTTCGGCCCGGTATGAACGCTCCGTCGGGTTCCTCAAACAGGGCGCCAGCGTGACGGGATGGAGAGGCGGCTCGTCGGTGACCAGCGAAGGACCATGAAAAAGGCGGGGCCTGGGCCCCGCCTGTGAAGTTGAAGCTGATTCCGGTGGATCGCACCACGAGGGTGCGATCCGCCCGGGACCACGACTCAGGGAATCGTGATCGGGTTACCTGCGGAGTTGTAGACGTAACGGGTGATCGTGGCCGGGAAGCCATTGGGCCCGGTCGTCTGCAGCTCGACATAGCCGTAATTGAACTGGCCAGTGGACTCGTTGCGGAAGTACAGGCCGACATAGCCGGTCGCCCCACCGATCCAGTTCTGGGTGTTGGCCTGTCCCGACGAGGTGAGGGGCGAGGACGGGCCGATTTCCGTCCCGGAAGCCAGCACCGCCACCTGCCCGCTTGAAGGACCGTCGGCTACCGAGCTCTGGTCGGCGACTTCATCGGCGAACACGTAGAAATACATGACGCCGGCGGTACCGGGGTAGATATTGAAATCTGCCCCGCTGTTCGCGGCATAGGGACCGAAGAAGCCGGTCACCAGGTTGAGCATCATGTCCTGGCCAGGACCGACGACCAGATTCACGGGACCGCTGTCCACGATGTCCGGATCCACGGTGGCGCAGTCGGGCAGGCCCGCGGCGCACTCGAAGCCGTTCGCGAAGATGAAGTCCGTCTTGCCTTCCAGTTCGGTGGTGATGGTGACCGAGTCGTTGCTGCTGTCCGGATCGATCTGGTCACCGCTGACGGTGGCCGTGGTGCTGATCGTCCCGGCGCTTGCCGCTCCGCTGACAGCGGTGATCAGCTCAAGGCCCGGTGCCATGCTGACCGACGGGAGGCTGCCACTGAGGTCGCAGGTAACGGTGCTGCCTGCGGCCGAGCAGTTCCAGGCGCTGCCCCGGGGTGCATCGCCCTCGTCCCTGTGAGAGTTCACGATGTTGCTGGAGACGTAGGTCAGTTCCGGGGGCAGCTCGAATTCGACCGAGACGCCGGTTGCGGTGTCCGGACCGAAGTTGGCGACGGTTGCAAGCAGGCTCAGGTCGCCGCCGATGGTTGCCGGATCAGGCATGTCGGTCACGACCAGGGCGAGGTCGGCGGTGCCGGCAGGACCACTGCCTTCACCCGGCAGCAGGCACCAGCTGTTCAGCGTGCCGGTGTCGCCCCCTGCATTGTCGCTGACGTTCAGCGTCCACGTGCCGGCCAGGGACTGGCCGTTGAAGGCGGACAGCGGCTGCGCCGGACGGTACTCGGCGGCCGGGAAGGCCGGGGTCGCGTTCTGGCAGTCGGTCTGGACGGACAGGGTCGCGGCGTCGCTCAGCGTGGTGGTGATGTCACCACCGGAGCAGCCGTAGGCGCTGGCCGGAACGCCCGGACGGTTGTACAGGTCGATCGTGGTGCTGCCCTTCGTCAGGGTGACCTTCACGTCGCCGACCCAGGTGTGCGAGATGTCGAGCTTCACGCGCAGGTCATCGACCGTGCCCGTGTCGCTGACTGTCAGCGCATTGTTGAGGCCGGCCGGAGAGCTGTCCGGAATGGCGGCGTTGACGATGCTGCACAGTTCGGTCGAGGTGGTGAACATGAACACGGCCGAATTGGTGCCGGAGCCGCAGGCATTGTTCGCGCGCACACGCCAGTAATAGGCCGTGCCCGAGTCCAGACCGGCGGACACCGTGGCGGTGTTCGTGGCGACCGTGGTCGTGAACACGATGTTGCTGAAGCTGGCGCTGTCGGCAATCTCCAGCGTGTAGTCGATCGCATCGGCGACCGCGCTCCAGGCGAAGGTCGTCGAGCCGGCGGACACACCGGTGGCGGCGTCGGCCGGCGTCGTCAGCGTCGTCGCGGCGGGGGCCGCCGTGGCCACGCTCAGGTTGATGTCGGCGCTGCTCGGCGGCAGGGCACCGGAGGTGCCGACAATCTGGAACGTGTGGTTGCCCGCCGGCGTGCCGGCGCCAACCGAGATGTTGGCGACGCTGTTGCCGGTCGGAACGACCGGATTGACCGTGAAGTTGCCCGTGACGCCGGCCGGCTCACCCTGCAGGGCGAGCGTGACCGGATCGCTGAACGCGTTGAACGCGGTGACCGTGACGTTGATCGGGTCCAGCGTGTCCGGCGCGCAGATGGCGTGGTTGCTCGGGGCCGCACTGACGCCGAAGCCGTCACCCAGGCAGGCGTCGAACTTGAAGCTGGCGATGCGGGTCTGCCACTGGCCGTTGGTGGGGTTGTACTGGTGGGTGTACCAGAAGGTGCAGTCGTCGACCGGGTCGACGTTCATCGAGCTGTAGTCGCCGAAGCGGTTGCTGGAGTTGGAAGCGGCGCCCGTAGCGATCGTGTTCTCACCCTGCGGCATCGTGCCCAGCGGATCGCCGGCCAGCCGGCCGGTGTAACGCAGGCTCGGGTAGTTCGGCGCCGTGCCGTTGTTGGTGCCGTAGCCCAGCGCGATGTTGCCGGTGCGGTCCATGGAGATGCTGCCCATGAAGCGGTTCAGCGCGTCCGGCGCGTAGGTGCCTTCCTGATGCAGGGCCCAGGAGCCGGCGAGGCCGCCGGTGCGGCGCAGTTCGAACCAGCGCTTGCCGCCATGATTGGTGCCGACGTCGGTGACGAGGGTGCCGATCAGCGCTTCATGCGTACCGAAGTTGCGGTACTGCAGGCGGTGCATCACCACCTCGCGCAGCGGGTCCAGCGCCGTGCTGGTGCCCGGCTGCGGGAAGCAGTTGAACGAGCTCAGGCCGCACAGGTCGGAGTCGATCTCGGCGATCGAGATCTGCACCGGACCGGTCAGCGTGCTGTTTGCCGGCGTCGTGAAGTCCGGCTGGAAGAAGAACAGTTCCAGGAAGTCCTCGGACAGGAAACCGGTCGGGCCATGGGCCTCGGTGTCGCGGTGGCGGGCGAAGATGCCTGGCGCGCCGGTGGGCGGCTGCTGGGCGCCGTCGGCGTCGGCCGGCTGGATCATCTGGAAGCCGAAGCCCGACAGCTTGGTGGTGCTCAGGCGGATGAAGGTGGCCGGCTGGCCGGCAAGCATCTTCACGCGATCAAAGGCGTACAGACCCAGCGTACTCTCGTTGGTGCCGACGAAGTAGGCCGTCGGCCAGACGCCGTACTTGGGATAGTCCGGGAACGAGGGTGCCTGGAAGTTGTAGGCGTACCAGCCGCCGGAAACCGGGTCGTTCGACTGCGAGACGTAGACGCACATGCGGTTGCCGGAGTTCGAGAACTCGCTGATGAGCCAGCGGTCGGCGAACTGGTCGTACAGGGTGATCGGGTCACCCAGGCCGCTCGCGCACTGGGCGCTGCCCAGGCTCTGCATCATGAAGTTGGCGACCTGCTCGCCGGTATTCTTGTCGTAGATGCGGACCTGCGTACCGGAAGAGCCGTTGATGGCCTGCAGGTAGTGGTTCGGGCCGACGACACCCACGGTGTCCGGCGGGTTGACGCCGGAGAAGCCGCCGCCGGCGAAGTTCAGGTCGGGCGTGCCGAAGACGCGCTGGTTGCGCGACGGCTCGGCGTTGCGCTGCAGATCAAGCAGCGGATCGACGTGCGGCGCATCCGAGAGCGGCTTCTTGCTCGGCGTCTGCTGGCCGGGCTGGCCCTTGGGAATCTCCCGGATCGAATCGCCCGGCTCCCATGCACGCGGCGTAGGCAGCTGGCGGACGTCGCCGTTGAACACGGTCGGCCAGACCGGATCGCTACCTTCACCGCCCACATAGGTGCGGATCTCGGTGCCGGTCACATTGGTCGGCACGCCGGCAGCATGGACGTGCGCGGCCGGTGCGGCTGCCGCGGCAAGAGCCGTCAGGCTCCCGCACAGCAGGCCGCAGGCCCAACGCGCCCGCGGTGGATTGGAATACGCCATTTCGTTGCTCCTTGAACAGGCAAAACAGACTCTCAACGACCTCGCGCATGCCTGTTACGGCAGGACACGGGTTGCGCCATGGTGCGAGGCCGTCCAGTCGGGCTACTCGCTTTTCCCCCTCCGTGGGGAAACCTCTCCCTTGAAACAGTCGGCCGGTCCGGTCGATCCTTCCCGGCCAGGATCCGCCCCGTGCGGTTCAGCGTCGGGAACCGGCAGGCGCATCCGCCACCGATTCACGCATCCAGCCATACAGGGTGAAACTGATGTCCCCGGTCTCGCTCTTCGCATCGATGCGGTGGGCGGCAGGGGCGTCGCCCCAATGGCCACTGAGCGTGTGGCCGTCGAGGACGAGATGCTGGGCCAGCGCTTCCGGCTCGACCTTGATGGTGCCGGACGTCTGCGCGTGGACCGCCAGCGGCGCCTTGGTCGGGAACTCGACCTCGATCGATCCACTGCGCGTTTCAGCCTTGTGTTCGTGGTTCCAGCGCTCGCCGATGAGCACCATCTGGATGCGGCCGGAGTCGGAGGCCAGGTCCATCCAGCCGGTGGTGGACAGGTTGATCAGGCCCGATTCCGAGCGCGCCTCGATGTTGGCGCGCACGCGCTTGCCGGTGATGACGCCATCGCGGGTGCGGACGCGAAGCGTGGTGCCCTGAGGCACCAGCACGGCGAGGTCGACGCGACCGGGGCGGTTGAATCCGTCCGGCGTGGTGTCGATGCCCTTGGGATAGCTGACTTCCACGCGGACATGGTCCTTGCCGGCGCGCAGGTCGATGTTCTCGATGGCGGGGTCATGGCCCAGTCGCTGGATGACGCCGGAAACGCCGAAGTTGGATCCGCCGCGGTTGTGGCGGACGTAGACGTCACCATAGGGGTTGATGACCTCGATTTCGGCGTTCGCAGGCAGTGGAGCGCTCCACTGCTCCATACGCCCGATCTGCAGGCCTTCGAACTCCGTGCTGGGCGGGTCGAAACGCAGTTCCGGCTTGAACTGGCGACTGCCCGAAGCACAGGCGGTCAGGCCACAGACCAGCAGGAGGATCAATGCGTTACGCATCGATGCGGCGGAAAACGGAAGCGCGCGACACGGGACCACAGTCATAGCCGGAATTCATCCGAAAAGCAGTCCAGAGTCTAGCAGTGCCGGGTGAAAATTCAACCGCCGCTGAACGGTTCGCGGTGCGCTCGCCGCTCAACGCGCAGGTTTTGGGGAAACGTGAATCCGGTCACGAAATGCGACTGCGACGCCCGCGTCCTGCCGGCAGGTACCCTCAGGCGCGGACGTGATAGTCGCCCTCGACGACCCATTTGTAGCTGGTCAGCTGCTCCAGGCCCATCGGGCCGCGGGCATGCACGCGCTGCGTCGACACGGCGACCTCGGCGCCCAGACCGAATTCGCCGCCGTCGGTGAAGCGGGTGCTGGCGTTCCAGTACACCGCCGCCGAATCGACCTCGTCCAGGAAACGTGCCGCCAGCACCGGGTCATTGCAGAGGATGCCGTCGGAATGGCCGCTGCTGTGGGCGCGGATATGGGCGATCGCCGCATCCATGTCGCCGACGACGGCGACGCCGAGCACCAGCGACAGCCACTCGCGGTCATAATCCCCGTCAACGGCGGCCACGACACCTTCGTCGCGCCCGGCTGCGTCGAGGGTGGCCAGGGCCGCGGCGTCCAGGCGAAGCTCGACACCGGCGTCACGCAGGCGGCGGACCAGTGCGGGAACGAAATGGATGGCGATGTCCCGGTGCACGAGCACCGTGTCGAGCGCGTTGCAGACGGTCGGTCGTTGCGTCTTCGCATTGTGGATGACGTCGAGCGCGCGCCCGGCATCGACATCGCGGTCGACGTAGAGATGGCAGATGCCTATGCCGCCGGTCACCACCGGCATGCGCGCATGTTGCCGGCAGAAGGCGTGCAGGTCGGCGCCGCCGCGCGGGATCACCAGGTCGACGTCGTCACCGCAGCCGAGCAGCGCAAGGACTTCGTCGCGGTTGCCGGTATCGATGAAGCCGATCGCGCTGTCCGGCAATCCCGCCTCGCGCAGCGCGTCGTGCACGCAGGCGACCAGTGCGCGATTGCTGGCCAGCGCCTCTTTTCCACCGCGCAGCACCGCCGCATTGCCGGTCTTGATCGCCAGGGCGGCAATGTCCAGCGTGACATTGGGACGTGCCTCGTAGATCACGCCCAGCACGCCCAGCGGCACCCGGCGCCGGTGCAGTCGCAGCCCGTTGTCGAGGACCCGGGCATCGAAGCGCTGCCCGAGCGGATCGGGCAGCGCGGCGAGGTGTTCGACGGCGGTGGCGAGGGCGTCGATGCGCGCCGGCGTCAGGCGGAGGCGGTCCTGCAGGCTTTCCGGCAGCGACTGCGCGCGCTGCATGTCCTCGTGATTGGCGGCAAGCAGGCGGTCGCTGCCGCAGCGCAGGCGCCGCGAGAGGCAGCCGAGGAAGCCGTTGCGCCGGCCGATATCGGCGCCGGTCAGCGCCGGCAGCGCAGTGCGCGCCGCGCGGGCGATTTGGGGAGCCAGTGCGCTCATAGGGTGACCAGGTCGTTGCGGTGGATCGCCTCGGGCCCGTAGTGGTAGCCGAGCACGGTTTCGATGTCGCCGGAACGGCGTCCGGCGATGCGCAGCAGTTCGGCGGCGCTGTAGTTGGCGATCCCGCGCGCGAGCAGCCGGCCGGCGGGCCCTCGGACTTCAACGGTGTCGCCACGGCCGAAGTCGCCATCGGTCGTCGTCACACCGACCGCGAGCAGGCTGCGGCCGGCGCCGAGCGCGGTTTCAGCACCGGCGTCGACCACGATGGCGCCGCGCGCACGGCCGCCGGCGAGGATGTAGCGCTTGCGTGCCTCGCGCGGCGCAATGCCGGCGCGGATGCGGGTGCCGACCGCTTCGCCAGCCAGCAGACGTTCGATCACCGCGCTGTCCTGTCCGTTCGCGATCACCGTGTCGGTGCCGGCCCGCCGCGCGATCTCGGCGGCACGCAGCTTGGTCAGCATGCCGCCGGTCCCGAGTCCGCCCGTGCTGCCACCGGCCGCCTCCCAGAGCACGTCGGGGATCGGATCCTCGGAGATGTCGGTGACCAGGCGCGCGTCCGCGTTGCGGCGCGGATCGGCGTCGAACAGCCCGTCCTGGTCGGTGAGCAGCACCAGCAGTGGCGCGTCCACGAGTCCGGCGATGAGCGCCGACAACTGGTCGTTGTCGCCGACACGGATTTCCGCCGTCGCCAGCGTGTCGTTTTCGTTCACCACCGGCACGATGCCGGCATCGATCAGCCCCAGCAGCGTGGTGCGCGCGTTGAGGTAGCGACGGCGATGTTCAACATCGGCGTGGGTGAGCAGGATCTGCGCGACCTGCAGGCCTTCATCGGCGAACAGCGCGGTGTACAGCGCCATCAGCGCGGGTTGGCCGAGCGCGGAGAGCATCTGCTTGTGCGGCACGTTGCGGCCGGCGGCGATGTCCGGACGCAAGGCGCGGCCGGCGGCAACGGCGCCGGAACTGACCAGTACCGGCTGGTGGCCGGCGTCGCACAGGCGACGCAAGCTGCGCGCGACGCCGGCGAGGCGGGCGCGATCGGGTGCGGCACCGCCGCCGGTCACGGTCGACGTGCCGAGCTTGATCACCAGGCGCATGGGCGAAGTGTCGGCGATCGTCGCCGCCGACGGAAGGGTGTTCAGCGTTTCCGCCGTGCAAACAGGCGGGCCAGGACGCGCGCGCGCTGGAAACGCGGTTCGCTTCCGGCACGAAGGCGGGCAAGGTTGGCGCGGTGCTTCCAGACCAGCAGTGCCGCGGCGGCGACGGCCACCAGAACCAGCGCCGCGTCGGCGCGCAGCGGCGTCAGCAGCAGGATGATCGGGAACGACACCGCGGCCATCACCGAGGCCAGGCCAACGTAGCCGGTGCTGGCCAGCACCAGCAGCCAGACCGCCAGCATGGCCAGCGCCAGCCAGGCGGACAGGGCCAGCACGCCCCCGAACAGCGTGCCGGCGGCCTTGCCGCCGCGGAATCCATGCCAGACCGGATAGCAGTGTCCCACTGCGGCCGCCAGGGCGCAGGCCAGCCCGACGGACGCCTGCGACATCGCCACAGGCGTCTGGCCGAAGAGATCGAGGCGGGCGATCACCAGCGCGGCCAGCGCGCCCTTGCCGACATCGATGGCCGCGACCATCAGCGCGAATGTCCAGCCTTGGGTCCGGAATGCATTGGTCGCACCGGCATTGCCGCTGCCGGCCTTGCGGATGTCGATGCCGCGCAGGTGACCGAGGACGAGGCTGCCGACGATGCTGCCCACCAGATAGGCGAGCAGCAGCTTGATCGCGAGCGCGATCAAGGCTGCACCGGATCGTCGCTGGCGGAGTCCGGCAGCCGCTGCAGGCCGACGACGACGGTGCCGGGGCCGGCATGGCAGCCAAGCGCCGGTCCGCACTCCGTCACCCAGATCTTGTCGAGTCCCTTCATGCGTTCACGCAGCGCCCCCGCCAGGGCGGCCGCCTCGTCACCGGCGTCGCAATGGGCGACGATCGCGCGCCATCGCCGGTCCTTGCCCTGCCGTCGCAGGACGCGGTCCGCAAACCGTTCCATCAGCGGGCCGCGCGCGCGCAGTGCGCCGAACGGCTTGATCCTGCCGTCCCGAATGGTGATCAGCATGCGCAGGCGCAGCAGGTCGGCCAGCCGTTTCAGCAGCGGCGGCACGCGACCGCCGGCAACGCCGTAGCGCAGATCGGCGATCAGCGCATAGACGCGCGTGTTCTCCATCGCCTGCGCCGCGGCGGCGCGCACCTGCGCGACACCGCCACCGGCCGCCGCACATTCGGCGGCGCTCAGTGTCACCAGCGCCTGGCCACAGGACGCGGACAGCGTATCGATGACATGGATGTGATCGGGGTCGGTATCGCGGGCGGCACTGACGGCGGCCTGCCAGGTGCCGGAGACCCGGCTGGATACGTCGAGGGCGACGACGTCGTCGCAATGGCCCCGTGTCAGTTCGAACGAACGGCGGAAATCGCCCGCCGGCGGCTGCGACGTGCGCAACGGCGTCGGATCCTGGCGCAGGCGGGCGTACAGCTCGTCCGCCGACAGCGTGATGCGGTCCAGGAAATCCTCTTCACCGGCAACGACGCGCACCGGGATCACGCCGATGCCGAGTCGTTCGACCTCGCTGGCGGGCAGGTCGGCGGCGGAGTCACAGACGACGCGCACCGGCTGGAAGGCCGAGGCGCGCAGGCGTGCCTGGGCGTGCATGTCGTCCGCCTTGCGCTGGGCGACTTCGCCGAAAGCCGCCAGCGCCTCGAACAGCCGGTTCGGCGAATCGATATGGGCATGGACGCGGATGCGTTCGCGACCACCGGCGACGACCAGCGAATCCAGCGGCAGCGCATCCAGCGCGGCGCGGATGTGCGTGGGGTCCAGACCGGTTCCGGTCACCACGCACTCGCTGCAGTAGCGGTAGCGACTGTCGGTTTCGACCGATTCCAGGTGCACGTCGGTGTCGTTGACCGTCGTGACCGGGCGCAGCCCTGGCGGAAGGCGCAGCGCCCGCCGGCCGTTTTCCAGCCATTCCTCGACGCCTTCCAGGAAATCCACGAAGCCGGCGGCGCCGGCATCGACCACGCCCGCGGCGCGGAGGACCGGCAACTGGCGGGGCGTGTCCGCCAGCGACTGCCGGGCACGATGCAGTGCCTGGGTGAATTGCGCGCGCAAGTCGGCGACGCCCCGCTCGGCCTGGCGCCGCAGCTCGGCCGCGAAATCGCCGATCACGCTGAGGATCGTGCCTTCCCTCGGCTGTGCCAGCGCGCCTCGCGCCGAGCGCGCCGCCGCTTCGGTGGCGTTCGCCAGCGTCGAGGCATCGGCGACGCTGCGGCGACCCAGCGCGTCGGCGAGACCCTGGAAGAACTGCGCGAAGATGGCGCCTGAGTTGCCGCGCGCGCCATCGACCGCGTCGCGCGCCACGCGCGCCAGCAGGTCACCGACATCCTTGCCGCGACCGCGCCGCGCACTGCCGAGCACGGCATTGAGCGTGAACGCCAGGTTGGTGCCGGTATCGCCATCAGGCACCGGGAATACGTTGATGCGATTCAGGTGGTCGCGCCGGGCAAGCACGCGGCGGCATCCGGCGATCAGCGCGGCGCGCAGGCGGGGTCCACTCAGCAGCGCGGGGACGGTAGGCGGTTGGATGAGGGCGGCATTCATGCGCGGCAAGCATACGGTGCCGTCCGCCTGGGGCATGCTGCCGCGCACCACGGCGCGCCGCTACTAACATGGCGCACTGCCGGCAAACCCGTCGTTGGCCGGGGTCATGCGTCAACGGGTCAGGAATGGCTGCGCTGGAATGCCGTTCCGGCGCGGCGAAAAGAATGCAAGGAGAGCGTCATGCAGCAGGGCACACCCGACATCCACGCCGTCACGGAATTCCTGCAGGGCCTGCAGGACCGCATCTGCGCTGCCATCGAACAGCTGGACGGCGGGGCCGCCTTCAGCGAGGACGCCTGGCAGCGGCCGGAAGGCGGCGGCGGGCGTTCGCGCGTTCTCAAGCAGGGTGCGGTGTTCGAACAGGCCGGCGTCGGTTTCTCCAGCGTCGGCGGCGAAGCCCTGCCGGCGGCGGCCAGTGCGCGCCGGCCGCAACTGGCGGGCGCTCCCTGGCAGGCCGTCGGCGTGTCCCTGGTGTTCCATCCGCGCAATCCGCACGTCCCCACCACGCACATGAACGTGCGCTACTTCCAGGCCAGGCCGAGCGAAGGCGAGCCTGTGTGGTGGTTCGGTGGCGGTTTCGACCTGACCCCGTTCTATCCGGTCGATGCCGACATCCGGCACTGGCACGAAGTGGCCAGGTCGGTCTGCGAACCCTGGGGCGGAGAAGCGCGCTACCAGGCGCACAAGCGCTGGTGCGACGAGTATTTCCACCTGCGCCACCGCGGCGAGACGCGCGGCGTCGGCGGCCTGTTCTATGACGACCTGAACGAGGACGGTTTCGATGCCAGCTTCGGCTACACGCGAGCGGTCGGCGAAGGTTTCCTCGATGCCTACCTGCCGATCGTCCGCGCCCGGAAGGACGCGCCGTATGGCGAGCGCGAGCGCCAGTTCCAGTTGTACCGCCGCGGCCGCTATGTCGAATTCAACCTGGTGTTCGACCGCGGCACGCTGTTCGGCCTGCAGAGCGGTGGCCGCACCGAATCGATCCTGATGAGCCTGCCGCCGCTGGTGCGCTGGGAATATGGCTACCAACCCGAGGCCGGGTCTGCCGAAGCCCGCCTGGCCGACTACCTGCGTCCGCGCGACTGGCTGGCGGAACTGCCCTGAACCGGACGGCCGTAACGGATGCTGCAAATAAAAACCCCGGACGTTAGGGGTCAACGTCCGGGGCCGGTTACAAGGCTGCCTAGGGGAGGAAACAGCCTTATCGTTTTTCGGTTCACCAGGGAGGAGGGTGAACCTGACGGGCCTCACGGCCAGTCGCGCATATTGACGCGCGTTCGGCGGCGAAGTTCCAGTGAAAGAAGTTGGGGTGTTCAGCTGTCAGTGGGCTTGATCCCAGTTGTCGCCGATGCCTGCGTCAACGACTAACGGAATCTTAAGTTCCGCCGCGGCACACATGCGTTCGGTGATCAACGCGCGAGCCTCTTCCAGCGCATCTTCGCGCACTTCGAATACCAGTTCGTCATGCACCTGCATGATCATTTTCGCCGGAAACTCACGCCGCCTCACGCAGGCGTCCAGGTCGATCATCGCGCGCTTGATGATGTCGGCGGCGGTGCCCTGCATCGGTGCGTTGA
Organism: Pseudofulvimonas gallinarii; assembly: GCF_004343305.1. Taxonomy (GTDB): domain Bacteria; phylum Pseudomonadota; class Gammaproteobacteria; order Xanthomonadales; family UBA2363; genus Pseudofulvimonas; species Pseudofulvimonas gallinarii. The sequence continues at coordinate 65,703 of NZ_SMAF01000003.1, forward strand.
TGGCGGCGCGTTCGGCGGCCTGGCGGAGATTCGCGTTGCGCGCGCGGATGTCGTTCAGGTAGAGGCGGCGCCCGAAGACGGTTTCGACATGACCGCGCTCGCGCGCCTGTTCGCGTGTGCTTTCCATGAAGGCGCGGACGCCGGGATAGCGGGCGAAGTAACGGTCGATGTAGTGCTGCGCCTCGCCGCGGTCGATGCCGAGCTGGCGCGCCAGTCCAAACGCACCCATGCCGTAGATCAGGCCGAAGTTCACCGCCTTCGCGGCGCGACGTTCATTGGCGCTGACCTCGTCGAGCGGTTTGCCCAGCACTTCGGCGGCGGTGGCGCGATGGATGTCCAGGCCGCTGCGGAACGCCGCCAGCAGCCCCTCGTCGTCGCTGAGGTGCGCCATGATCCGCAGCTCGATCTGCGAATAGTCGGCGGCGAGGATCTTCCAGCCCGGCGGAGCGATGAAGGCCTGGCGGATGCGGCGGCCTTCCTCGCTGCGCACCGGGATGTTCTGCAGGTTCGGATCCGACGACGACAGCCGGCCGGTTGCGGCGACCGCCTGGTGGTAGCAGGTGTGCACGCGCCCGGTATCGGGGTTGATCTGTTCGATGAGCTTGTCGGTGTAGGTCGAGACCAGCTTGGCCAGGCTGCGGTAATCGAGGATCACGCGCGGCAGTGGATGCTGGTCGGCCAGGGCGTCCAGCGCTTCCTCGTTGGTGGACGGCTGGCCGGTGGCGGTCTTGAATGCCACCGGCAGGCCCAGTTCCTGGTACAGGATCGCCTGCAGCTGTTTCGGCGAATCCAGGCTGAAAGCGCGGCCGGCCATGGCATGGGCCTGCTGCTCCAGTTCCAGCATGCGCTGGCGCAGGTGGCGTCCCTGTTCGACGAGCATGTCGCGGTCGATCAGCACGCCATTGGCCTCGACGCGGCCGAGAACCGGCACCAGCGGCATTTCGATCCGCGTGAACACATCGCGCGGACCGGGCTCGTCCTGCAGCAGCGGCCACAGCACCTGGTGCAGGCGCAGGGTGACGTCCGCATCCTCGGCGGCGTAGCGGGTCGCCGTCCCGAGGTCGACCTGGCTGAAGCCGATGCGCTTGCTGCCCTTGCCGGTGACGTCGTCGTACTTGATCGTCGTGACACCGAGGTAGCGGGCGGCGAGCGAATCCATGTCGTGCCTCGTCGCGGTGGCGTTGAAAACGTAGGACTCGAGCATGGTGTCGAAGGTGACATCGGCGACCTCGATGCCGGCACGACGCAGGATGTGCAGGTCGTACTTGCCGTTCTGGGCGACGCGCTTTTTCATCGGGTCGGCCAGCAGGGGTGCAAGGTCCGCCAGCACCTTCGCGGCCGGCAACTGCGGGGCGACGCCCGGACCGTCGTGCGCCAGCGGCACGTAGCAGGCGATGCCGGGCGCGACCGCCAGCGACAGGCCGACCAGCGTCGCGCGCTGCGGGTCCAGTCCGGTGGTCTCGGTGTCGAAGGCGAAGCAGTCGGCGTCGCGCAGCCGTTGCAGCCAGCCGGCCCAGGTCGCTTCGTCGAGCACCAGGTCATAGTGGCGTTCGATGCTGTCGCCAGCGGGCGTCGGGACGGCCGCGGCGCCGGTCGCCGCAGGCGCGCCCGCGGTTTCGGAAACGGCGCCGCCGCCATCGAGCTCGCGCAGCGCCGCCGTGAAACCGTAGCGCGTGTAGATCTGTCGCAATGCTTCGCGATCGGGTTCGCCCGGGCGCAGCTGCCCGGGGCCGAGTTCCAGCGGCACGTCGGTGCGGATGGTCACCAGCTCGCGGTTCAAGGGCAGGCGTGGAAGGGCGGTGCGCAGGTTTTCGCCGAGCTTGCCCTTGAAGGTGTCGGCCGCGGCCATGATCGCATCCAGACTGCCGAATTCCGCGAGCCATTTCGCGGCGGTCTTCGGGCCGCATTTCTCGACGCCGGGCACGTTGTCGATGCTGTCGCCCATCAGGGCGAGGTAGTCGATGATGCGCTCGGGCGGCACGCCGAACTTGCCGATCACGCCGTCCCGGTCCAGGGCGCTGCCGGACATGGTGTTGACCAGGCCGATGCGGTCGTCCACCAGCTGGGCGAAATCCTTGTCGGACGTCGAGATCGTCACCTGCAGGCCGGCCGCGGCGCCTTGCCGGGCGAGGGTGCCGATCACGTCGTCCGCCTCGACGCCCTCGATGCGCAACAGCGGCAGGCCCAGGGCACGCACCAGTGCGTGCAGCGGTTCGATCTGCACGCGCAGGTCGTCCGGCATCGGCGGCCGGTTGGCCTTGTACTGCGGGTCCAGTTCCTCGCGGAAGGTCGGGCCTGAGGCATCGAAGACCACGGCGACATGGTCCGGTCGATCGGCCAGGTGCTTGCGCAGCATGTTGAAGACGCCGAACAGCGCGCCCGTGGGTTCACCCTCGCGATTGGTCAAGGGCGGCAGGGCATGGAAGGCGCGGAACAGGTAGGACGATCCGTCGATCAGCAGGAGTGTGCTCATGCCGGCATTGTAGGCGTCGCCAAGGACAGGCGCGGCCAGCGGCAGGATCTGCGATGCCCGGCACGCGGCCGGGCCGGTTCAGGCAGGCCGGTTACACTAGCCCGCTTCCGAATGAGCCCGGACCGATGGACCCCGTCAACCGCCAGCTGAGCGTCGCGCCCATGATGGACTGGACAGACCGGCATTGCCGCGTCCTGCACCGTCGCCTGGCGCCCGCTGCGCTGCTCTATACCGAAATGGTGCACGCGCAGGCGGTAGTCCGCGGCGACCGCGCACGCCTGCTCGGCTACAGCGACGAGGAACATCCCCTGGCGTTGCAACTGGGCGGCAGCGAGCCGGCACTGCTGGCACAGGCCGCCCGCATCGGTGCCGATGAGGGCTACGACGAGATCAACCTCAACTGCGGCTGTCCCAGCGAACGTGTGCAGGAAGGCACCTTCGGCGCCTGCCTGATGCGCGAACCCGCGCGTGTCGCAGACTGCGTGGCGGCGATGATCGCCGCCGTTCCTTCGCGGGTGCCGGTGACGGTGAAGTGCCGCATTGGCGTCGACGACCAGGACGATTACGAGGGCCTGGAGCGTTTCGTCGCCACGGTGGCGGAGGCGGGCTGCCGCACCTTCATCGTGCACGCGCGCAAGGCATGGCTGAAGGGCCTCAGTCCGAAGGAAAACCGGGAGATTCCACCGCTGGACTACGAACGCGTGTTCCGGCTGAAGCATGAACACCCGCAGCTCACGATCGTGCTCAACGGGGGCCTCGCCACCGTCGGCGCGGTGAAATCGGTGCTGCCCAAGGTCGATGGGGTGATGCTCGGACGCGCGGCCTACCACACGCCGTGGATCCTCGCCGAACTGGCGCAAGCGCTCGATTCGCGGCCGCTTCCGGATCGCATCGCGCTGGTCCGCGAGCTGCGCCCGTATGTCGAGGCGCGACTGGCGGCAGGCGACCGCCTGGCCATGATCGTCAGGCACTGGCTGGGACTTGGACACGGCCTGCATGGTGGCCGCAGCTTCCGCCGGATACTCACCGAAGAGGGCCGTCTCGCCGGTGCCGGCTGGGCGGTTGTGGAACGCGCACTGGCGTCCCTGGATCCCGGCCTGGCGGAAGCGGCCTGATGCTGGTCACGCGTCCCGGGGAATTCAGCGCCGCCTGGCAGGCGCTGCCGGCCGAGGACTGGGGCGCCCCGGTTGCACGCGGCGCCATGCTGCTGGCACCGGACGGGTTGACTGCCGCCGCCGTCACCAGCGCCGACAACCGCTACATGGACCCCTCCCGTTCGGTGGATGCTGCGCGCCTGCACGAACAGCACCGTTCACTGGCGGCAGCCCTGGCATCGGAGCTGCCTGCCTGGGTATTCCCGGGCGACGAGGCAACGCCGGATGCGACTTTCCTCAACAACGCCTTCGCGACGGTGCCCGGACGCCTCATCCGGGGCGCCATGCGCTACCCGGAGCGGCAGCGCGAAACCGGTCGCGGCGACATCCGCGCGTTCTTTCGCGATGTACTCGGCTATATGGAGGTCGATCTGGCGGGACAGGGTGTGGTGGCCGAGCTGACCGGCTCGCTGGTGATCGACCGTCGACATGGCGTCGGCTACTGCGGCCTCGGCGAGCGCTGCGACCTGGCCGGGGCGCGGGCCATGCACGAGGCCTTCGGCCTGCGCCTGACGTATGCATTCGAACTGGCGGCAGGCGAATACCACACCAACGTGGTGATGAGCGTGCTTGCCGGGCGGACCCTGGTCCTGTGCCGCGAAGGTTTCGCCGACGCCGATGCCGCCGTGGCGCTGAAGTCGGCCTACGCGGGGTCGGTGATCGAATTGTCGGCTGCGGAAAAGAATGCATTCGCGGGCAACTGCATTGCCTTGCGCGATGACAGCGTCTGGATGAGCGCCGCCGCGGCCGGCGGATTGACCGCGGCGAACCGGGAGCGATTCGCCGACATGGGCTGGCGCATCCGGGACGTCGAGCTGGACGAGGTCGAAAAAGCCGGCGGTTCGCTGCGATGCTGCGTGGCGGAGCTGTTCTGATGCTGGCCTGGCGTGCCCCGGTTCTGAACCAAACGGGTTCGGGTCTGAACAAGTTCAGCACGAATTCAATCCCTTGCCGTAGTCTGGCCGGACCCGGTACCGGCTTGCACTGCGTCGGTCGGCCCACAACAATGCCGCCCCATCCATGACCTTTGTCCTTCGAATCCTCTTCCTCGTGTGTGCCGCCGGCTTCGTTGCCGTGCCGGACGCGCAGGCGCGCGATCGCTCGGGGAGCCTGCAGGAAGCCATCGACGAGGTTCAGCGCGAAACCGGCGGCCGGGTCCTGGCTGCGGATATCGTCCGCGCAGGGCCCCGCGAGCTGTACCGTATCAAGGTCCTGACGCCCGATGGCCGCGTCCGGGTTATCACCAAACAGAGCCGTGGCGGGCCACGCCGCTGAGCCGCTGCAACGACAGGGAGACGATCGATGCGCATCCTGCTGGTTGAAGACGAAGCCCCGCTGCGCGAGACGCTGGCGGCACGACTGAAGCGCGAAGGCTATGCGGTGGATACCGCCGCCGATGGCGAGGAAGGACTGTTCCTCGGCAAGGAGGTGCCGTTCGACCTGGCGATCATCGACCTGGGCCTGCCGCGCATGAACGGCATGGAGCTGATCGAGAAGCTGCGCGAGGAAAACTGCCGCTTCCCGATCCTCGTGCTGACCGCCCGCGGCAGCTGGCAGGACAAGGTCGAAGGGCTCAAGACCGGCGCCGACGACTACCTGGTCAAGCCCTTCCACGTCGAGGAACTGCTGGCGCGCATGAACGCGCTGATGCGCCGCGCCAGCGGCTGGAGCAAGCCGTTGATCCAGTGCGGGCCGGTGGTCATGGACACGACGGCGCAGACCGTCAGTGTCAACGACGAAATGGTCGAGCTGACCAGCTACGAGTACAAGGTGCTCGAATACCTGATGATGCACGCCGGCGAACTGGTGTCGAAGGCGGAGCTGACCGAACACATCTACCAGCAGGACTTCGACCGCGACTCCAATGTGCTCGAGGTCTTCATCGGCCGCCTGCGTCGCAAGCTGGACCCGGAAGGCACGCTGAAGCCGATCGACACCGTGCGTGGTCGCGGTTACCGCTTCTCCATCCCGCGTTCGGAGTAGCCGTCAGGCCCCGCCCGCGGCGGGTCCTGATGCGACGGCACACCGGCGGCGACCCGCCGCCGGACATTCAGCAACGATCCGCACCAGCACCGGCTGGGCGGGTCTTCAAGGGGTAGGCCGGTGCGACCATGGTCGCTGCAATCGCGGTTGCTGTTGGTGGTGGCGGCGGCGCTGGTCGCCTTCCTCGGCCTGACCGGCTTCGCGCTAGATCAGGCCTTCCGCGAAAGCGCGCTGACCGCGCTGCGCGACCGGTTGCAGAGTTACGTCTGGGCCTATATCGCCGGCTCCGATCCCACGGTTTCCCGCCGGCTGGTATTGCCGGAAGTGGCGCCCGAACCGCGTTTCGACCAGCCGGGCTCGGGCCTGTATGCCGGCATCACCGGCGAAGAACTGCGCTGGGAGTCGGCGTCGGCGCTGGCGCGTGACCTGCCGTTCGAGGGCGAGCTCGCGCCGGGCGAGATGAGTTTCCAGGGGCCGCTGCCCAGCCCGGTCGGCGAGATCTACCTGCTCAGCTACGGCGTCGTCTGGGAACTGGCCGACCAGGACGAACTGCGCCTGACGATCCACATTGCCGAACATGCCTCCGGCCTGCGTGGCCAGGTCGTCGTGTTCCGCCAGACGCTGTGGTTCTATCTGGGGGCGGCCGGCGTGATGCTGCTGGTCCTCATGCTGCTGATGTTCCGGTGGGGTCTGTCGCCGCTGCGTCGCGTCCAGATCGAGCTGGCGCGGATCGAGGACGGGACCGCGCAGCGCCTTTCCGACCGCTATCCGCGCGAGCTCAAGGGCCTGACCGAAAGTGTCAACGATTTCATCGTCACCGAACGCGAACACCTGGTCCGCTATCGCAACACGCTGGGTGACCTTGCACACAGCCTGAAGACACCGCTGGCAGTGATGCGCACGCGTCTCGAGGCTTCCGCCGAGGGTCCATGTGCGGGCGAGCAGGAGGAACTGCTGGCGCAGGTCCGCCGCATGGACGAGATCGTCGCCTACCAGTTGTCGCGCGCGGCGACGTCCGGCCACCAGACCTTCGCCGCTCCGCTTGCCATCGAGCCGGCGGCGGAAGAGATCGTGCGCAGCCTGGAGAAGGTCTACGCCAGTCGCGGCGTGATCTGCGAATTCGAGATCGACCCGAAAGCGCGCTTCCATGGCGAGCGCGGTGACCTGCTGGAGCTGATGGGCAACCTGCTCGAAAACGCGTTCAAGTGGGCGCGTGGCCGTGTCCTGTTGAGCGTCAGCCGGGTCGACTTGCCGGGCGGCCGCCGTCCCGGCCTTGAAATGGCCGTGGAGGACGACGGGCCGGGCATTCCGGAAGACCGTATCGCCGATGTCCTCAAGCGCGGCGTGCGTGGTGACGAGCGCGTCGAAGGACATGGCATCGGCATGGCCATCGTCCAGGACATCCTGCGCGCCTATCGTGGCAGCCTCGACGTCGGCCGTTCCGGCGCACTGGGTGGTGCGCGCTTCCTGGTGCGCATGCCCTGACCGGCACGCGCCGGTCTGCTTTTCGCGCCAGGCAATCAACGCCGACGAGCCGGGTCCGTTTGCCGCTGACCGCGGCATTCCGCTATGGTGCGCGTCTGGATTGCAGACCTTCACCGGAGTCGCCCATGTCCCGCCTGATCGCGCTGTTCGCCGCCGGCCTCGTGCTGGCTGCCTGCTCCTCGTCCGAATCGCCCGCTCCGGCACCGGCGGCGGACAAGGCGGCAACGGAAACGGCCAGCGCACCGGCGCCCGCGCCCGCGGCACCCGCCGCCCCGGAAATCCCGGTGGGCGAGTGTGGCGACCAGGGCTCGCGTCCCGCCGAGGAGCGGATCGCCAATACTCCGAAGTGGTCGACGGCCAGCGAGCTGGAGAACTTCGGTTTCGATGTCTATCGTGGTGACAGCGAGGAAGGTCCCTTCGAGCGCCTTACCGGATCGCCGATCCTCGGGGCCGGCACGTCCGACGAACCGCACCAGTACAGCTTCCGTGACGACAGCATCGACCCGTGCAAGGACTACTGGTACTACGTCGAGGCCATCTCCACGTCCGGTGCCCGTGAGAAGTTCACGCCGACCTTCCGCGCACCGGCCAAGCGCCGCGCCGCGGAGTAAGCCGCACCCGCCACCGTGCGTTTCCTCGAGCTGCTCTGGTTCAGCGCCTACGCGGAGCTGAAGGCGGAGTCCGCGCGCAGCTACCTGGGGTTCGTCTGGTGGCTGCTTGAGCCGGCCATGTTCATGGCCGTGTTCTATGTCGCCTTCGGCGTGCTGATGGGCATGCGCGACCCGGACTATATCCCGTTCCTGATCATCGGCCTCACGCTGTGGCAGTGGTTCAAGTCCTGCATCAGCCACGGCGGCTACGCGATCTGGCTCAACATACCGATGATGCGCCAGGTGCGCCTGCCGGTGCTGCTTTTCCCGCTGACCGTGGTGGTCAGCGATACTGTCAAGTTCCTGTTTGTGTTCGCCGTGCTGCTGCTGATCCTGTGGTCGCTGGGCTATGGCCCATGGCGCGGCTACGTGGCGCTGCCGCTGGTGTTCGGCGTGCTGCTGCTGCTGGCGACCGCCTGCGGCGTGGCGGCTGCCGCCATCGTCCCGTTCGTGCCGGACATCCGTTTCGTCATCGAGAACGCGCTGATGGCGATGATGTTCGTGTCCGGCGTCGTCTTCTCGCTGGGCTCGCTGAGCGAGCCCTACCGCAGCTGGGTGGCGCTGAATCCGCTGGTCGGCATCCTGGAGTCGGCGCGCGACATCCTGATGCGTGGGCAATGGCCGGACTGGATCCTTCTCGCCAAGGCCGCGGGCGGATCCATCGTGCTGCTGGTCATCGCGATCTTCGCCATCCATCGCCTGGCGCCGCGTTACGCCAAACTGGCCGTATGAGCGCCGCGATGCGATGTCACAGGGCGGGCCGGCCGTGAGCGAAATACTGTTGCGCCTTGAAAACGTCGGCGTCGCCTATCACGGCGTTCGCCGCGTCGGCGCCGGCGCCTTCTGGGCCGTTGAAGACGTGAGCCTCGACCTTCGCGAGGGCGAGACGCTCGGGTTGATCGGTCGCAATGGCGCCGGCAAGAGCACGCTGCTGCGCGTCATCGCCGGCATCCTGCGGCCCGATCGCGGCCGCGTGGTGGTGAAGCGGCCGCTGCGGATCCAGATGCTGGCGTTGGGGCTGGGTTTCGTCCCGCACCTGTCCGGGCGTGACAATGCGCTCCTGAGCGGTATGCTCCTGGGCTTGCGCCGTCGCAAGATCGAGCGCTGCCTGCCGGCAATCCAGGACTATTCGGAACTGGGCGATTTCTTCGAGATGCCGCTGAGTACCTACTCCAGCGGCATGGTGATGCGTCTGGGCTTCGCGGTGGCGATGCAGTCGCAACCGGACGTCCTGCTCATCGACGAGGTGCTGGGCGTCGGCGATGCCGAATTCCTCAAGAAATCCGAAGGGGACCTGCGCCAGCGAATGCGCTCCGGCATGACCTGCGTGCTGGTGTCACACCAGGACTCGACGGTCGAGGAACTCGCTCACCGCGCCGCCTGGATCGAGCATGGCAAGCTGGTCATGCAGGATGACGTCGGCGCGGTGCTGTCGGCCTATCACGCCGCCTGATTGCGGTTTGACAAGTCAGATGGCCGCGAGGGCCAGCTCTTTCTGGATTTGGCGGGCAAGAGACCGGCGATCAACTTGGCTGGCAGCCGGCCCGGGTTTCAGCGACACATAGAACTCGCAGCCCACCGAATCAAAGAAACACGATTCGGCAAGGTCGATCAGGTCCAACTGTTGCAGCTCGTGGACGATCAGCCGGAAGCTGGACGGGGTGAACCGCCATGCATGGATGTCGATATATGGCGCGTCCGTCTGTTGTGCGAGCTGGAAGAAGTTGCGCGCCTCCTCCAACGAATGCAGGTGCCTGACGTCGCCCCGCGTTCCTGCAACCCAGGTGATCGCGCCATCAAGCGCGGACGCGGACGAGAAATAGTCGAACACCCACCCGGCGGGGTGTCGGGAGCGTTTTTCCAGATGTGCCTGGAGGGCGTCACCGGTAGAGCTCAGGGGGCGGAAATAGTCGAAGCAGTAACGCTTGTCCGGGATCGCCAGGGAAAGGGTCCCCGTTGGTTTCAACAACTTCCGGCATTCGCCCAGGAAGCCGACCAGATCCGGCACATGTTCAATCACGTGTGAAGCGATGATCCAGTCGTAGCGACCTTCCTGGCCGATCAGTTCGCTCAGGGGTTGGCCTTGCCAGACATAATCGACCTTTTCGATGGCGCTTGTGTCGACGCCGTGGCCGGTGTACTTGGCAACGAGTCCAGCCTGATCCATATGGTCAACCGTTTCGACGTTGAAACCCGCACGCTTGGGCGCAATCGGGTTGTAGCTGGGACCTATCTCGAGTCCCAAGCCGCGGCGATCGATGTGCGCGAAGATCCTGTCGTTGCGATTCATGGCGGACCGTGGTCGGAGATGAGTGAAATGGGCAAGGTGCCGGGGAAAAGCGGACGCGTACGGCGGTGATGCCGCCATCCGCTCCGGGCGCCCGTCCCTGTTAGCATACCCGATTGCGTTTGTGCCTCCTCGTCCGTGGCCGGCGCTTCATTGTGTTGTTCAACGGATTGCGCCCATGCTTCATCGTCAAGAAGGCTGCAGGCTCCTGCGCGGCAGGGGTATCGAAATCGGCGCACTGCACGCTGCGACGCCCCTGTCCCCCGCGTTGCATGTCGAATACTGCGATGCCATGGATGAGGAGACGGCACGGCAGCGGTTCCCCGAACTGGCCGGCGCGGCACTTGCGAAGCCCGATCACCTGGTCGATGTCGATCTGGCCGGCCTGGCTCCGTTCGCCCGGCACAGTCTCGATTTCGTCATTGCCAACATGGTTCTTGCCCACCTGGGCAATCCGCTGCGTCTGCTGGAGGAGATGGTGCGCGTCGTGAAGCCCGGCGGGCATATCGTCGTCTCGGCCGCCGACAAGCGCTTCACCCATGACCGGGACCGGCCCTCGACGTCCTTCGATGCACTGCTGCAGGCGCATGCCGAAGGCCGGTCTTCGCCGGAGGACCAGCTTTACGTCGACCTGCTTGAAGTGCTGGATGTCGGGCAACTGCGTGGGCCGGCGCGGCGGGTCGCGCAGGCTCTCGAACGCGTGCGCGAACGACGCGAAGCCGTACACGTCTGGGACAGCACGGACTTCCGGGCATTTCTGGAGCGCGCTTTCCAGCATTTCGGTGTCGCGGCGACCTGTGTGTACGAGCGTGTCGGAGACGAAACGGGCGTGGAGGATTTCTCTGTCTGGCGTATCGGTCCTGCTGTGTCGATGACCGGCGATCAGAACTGCGCCGCTTCCGGACCGGGCGCCACCGGGCCCGGTCCCGGTGCCGGGCACCCGCCCATCGAGCCGGCCGCAGGTTCAGTTGTGCCGTCCGGCGCGGCCGCCTCGCCTGCGCGCAAGGAGCCCCGCACCGCGCCCGGTGTCCTGCTGCTGGGCATGCACCGTTCCGGCACGTCGCTGGCCACGCGGTTGCTGGGCGATGCCGGCCTGTGGCTCGGCAGCGAGGATGATTTCCTGCCCGCACATCCGCAGGACAACCCGGATGGCTACTGGGAGCGCCGCGACGTCTACGAGGCCCAGGCAGATTTCCTCCGTGCGCTGGGTCGCGACTGGGACCGGCTCGCCGGCTATCCGGGCGATGCGTTCGACACCGTGGCCGCGCATGATCTGCGCGCCGCACTGCAGGCCATCGTCGGCAGGCTGCAGCCGCATTCGCCATGGCTGGTGAAGGATCCGCGACTGGGCCTCGTGTTGCCGGCCTGGCGCGACGCCGGGGCTGACTTCGTACCCGTGGTCGTCATCCGTCATCCACTGGAAATCGCCGGCTCGCTGGCCCGCTCGCCGCGCGGTGTCTATCCGACCGCCTATCTGCTGGCATTGTGGGAAAAATACCTGCGAAGGACGCTGGCGGGCCTTGATGGCCAGCCGGCGGTTTTCCTGGCCTACCGCCGCCTGATGGCCGATCCCGCCGCCGAACTTGCACGCGTCGTCGGGGCGCTGACCGCCGCAGGCCTCCGCGGACTGGCCGTGCCAGATCCGGGGAAGCTGGCGGAACGTATCAAGCCCGGGCTCTACCGGCAGCGCAGCGAAGGCGATCCGGACGGGTTGATGACGGCGGCGCAGCAGCGACTCTGGGCACAGGTCGAAGATGCTGCCCGTCAACCGGGAATGCAGGCCGTGCAGCCGGATGACCCTGAGCCGGACGGGATCCTGGCCCTGTTCCAGGATGCCTTCGACCAGCGCATCGCCATCGGGCGGCATCTGGCCACCGACGACAACGTCCGTGCCATTGCAGCGATCAATGCGGCAACGGCGGAGATGCGCGAGATGGTCCAACAACGGCTCGACAACGAGCGCCGGAACAACGAGGCGCTGCGCGAGCGCATTCGCGCCCTGGAGGACGGCGAGCACGATCTGCGTGAGCGCCTGGGTGCCGATCTGGAAACGCGGGCGAGATTGCAGCAGGAACTGGAACAGGCGCAGCTGGGCCTGCAGGCCGCCGATGCCCGCTGCGAGCAGGCGCATCGGAGCGTACAGGACATGCAGCGGTCGCTGTCGTGGCGCATTACCGCGCCACTGCGCTGGGTCGCGGGAAAGCTGCGCCTGCCGCGGATGTCGTGGCGGTTCGAGCAGCGCCTGTACAGGATGTACTACGGGTTCCCCGGCATCAGTTATCGCCGCAAGCGGCAGCTCATCCTCTGGCTGCATCGCCGCCTGCCGTTCCTCACCCGATCGACGCAGTCCTACACCCTGTTCAACCAGGGCGCCAGCCGTCCCAGCGACATCCCGCCGGTACCACGAATGGATGCCGCGCGTGCCGCAGAGGTGCTGAAGACGCTGGCGCGGCAGCCGGTGTTCTCGATCATCATGCCGGTCTACAACACCGACCCGCGCTGGCTGCACGATGCCATCGAGTCGCTGCGCAACCAGTATTACGGGAAGTGGGAGCTGTGCATCGTCGACGACTGCTCCAACAAACCCGAGACCCTGGAGTACCTGGCGCAGCTGGACGACCCCCGTATCCGCCAGCAGCGCATGGAGAGCAACGCCGGCATCGCCCGGACGACCAACGCGGCGCTGGCGTTGGCGACCGGCGAGTACATCGGACTCCTCGACCACGACGACGTCCTTACCCGCGACGCATTGCTTGAGAACGTCCTTGTTCTGCAGGATCCCCAGGTCGACCTCATCTATTCGGACGAGGACAAGATGGATGTCGACGGTGGTTGCCACGGCCCTGTCTACAAGCCCGACTATTCACCCGACTACCTGTTCTCCAACAACTATTTCTGCCACTTCACGGTGGTAGCCAGGAAGCTCGTCGACGAGGTGGGCGGCCTGCACTATGGCTATGACGGGGCGCAGGATTTCGATCTCGTGCTGCGATTGACCGAGCGGGCGCGCAAGGTCCACCACATTCCCAAGGTGTTGTACCACTGGCGCATGGTGCCCAGCTCGACGGCGGCGACGGCCGGCGCCAAGCCCTACACCTGGGAGGCCGGGCGGCGCGCGCTGACCGATGCGCTGACACGACGTGCCATTGCCGGTCGCGTCGACCTCGGCCCCTATCCGAATACCTACCACGTCCGCCGGGACATCCTCGGGAAGCCGCGGGTCAGCATCGTCGTGCCCTTCCGCGATGAGCCCGCCCTCCTGCGGCAGTGCGTCGGGTCGATCCTCGAGCGCAGCACCTGGCAGGATTTCGAGCTGGTACTGGTCGACAACCAGAGCCGCTTGCCGGAGACCGCCGCCCTCCTTGTCGAGCTGCAGCAGCGTGACGCGCGAGTCAGGGCGTTGCGCTATGACCGGCCGTTCAACTACTCGGCGCTGCACAACTGGGTGGTGCCGCAGCTCAAGGGTGACCTGCTGCTGCTGCTCAACAACGACACGCAGGTCATCAGCAACGACTGGATCGAGTCACTGGTCGAGCACGCGCAGCGCCCGGAGGTTGGCGTCGTCGGTTGTCGTCTGCTGTATCCGGACGAGACGGTGCAGCATGGCGGCGTCATCATCGGCATCGGCTCCTTCGCCGGCCATGCGCACCACCTGATTCCCGCCGACCATCCCGGCTACATGGCGAAGCCGCACCTGCTGCAGAACGTCAGCGCCGTGACCTTCGCCTGCGCGATGATGCGCATGTCCCTGTACCGCGAGCTGGGTGGGCTGGACGAAAAGAACCTCGGCGTGGCCTACAACGACGTCGATTTCTGCCTGCGTGCGATGGAGAAGGGTTACCTCAACGTGTACACGCCGCATGCGGAGCTGTACCACCACGAGTCCAAGACCCGTGGCAGCGAGAATGACGAGGCGAAAAAGGCCCGGTTCGAGGCCGAGACAGGCTACATGCGGCGCCGTCATCGGGCGCTCCTGGAGCGTGGCGACCCGTTCTACAACATCAATTTCCGGAGCGATGGCAACAGTTACGAGGTCGATCCGGGCTATACCGCCACGCTGCCGGTCTAGGAACATGCATGGCCCGTACAGCGGCACGACGATGGGCCGGGCATCGGCCGGATGCGCCCCAGCGTTCGCGGGTCGGTATGGCAGGACGGTCTGATGCTCGCGGTCCTGATCGTGCATTTCGGCGAGGCATCGGTGACGGCCGAGGCGATCTCGTCCGTCCTGCCACAACTGCCCGACGACGCGCGGCTGCTGCTGCTGGACAATGCGAGCGGCACCTGGACGCCGCCGCTGGCGGACAGTCGGGTGGAACTGGTCGCCAGTGCCCGGAACCTGGGTTTCGCCGGTGGCATGAACCGGCTGATCGACCACGCGCTGCAGGATCCCGCCGTCGACACGGTGCTGCTTCTTAACAACGATGTGCGCGCCGGCCCGGGGCTGGTCGATGCGCTGCTCGCTTTGCGCACGACCCGGGCCGATGCGGACATGGTGGCGACCCGGATGCTGCGCGCGGACAGGCCGACACAGATCGACAGCCTCGGCATCACGCTCTACCGCTCGGGCCTGGCCTCCAACCGGAAGCACCCCGAGGAGCGCCTGCTCGGTCCGACCGGCGGCTGCATGCTGTTGAGCCGGCGCCTGCTTGAAGACCTGGACGCCCAGCAGGGGTACTGGTTCGATGAACGTTTCTTCTGTTACGCCGAAGACACCGACCTGGTGATGCGCGCGCGCTGGCTGGGCTATGGCTGCGCCTTCGCCGAGGACGTATACGCACTGCATCATGGCTCGCTGTCCAGTGGTGGACCCGACAACGAGTTCGTCCTGTATCACGGCATCCGCAACTCGATCTGGGCGCTGGTACGCAATGCGCCTGCGGTCTGGCTGGTGGTCTTCTCGCCCTGGCTGCTGGTGGCACACGCGGGAATCTGGGCGCGCAACCTGAGAAAGGGGCGCGCGGGCACCCTCTGGCGCCTTTACCGGGATGCGCTGCGGGGGCTGCCGGCGATGTGGCGGGACCGCCGGATCATCCGGCGAAGCCGACGGATCCGGGCACGCGCGTGGTGGAGCTGGGTGGAACCGCGCCTCTACGAACGCGATTTCCTGCGACGGGCGTGGCAGGAGTTGTGGCGGCGGGGCCGCCGTTCCGGCCCCTGATCGATTTGCCCTGCCGTCACCACCGCTGGGGCGTCAGTGCGCCGAATCCAGACCGCTGTAGGTGATCACGTCAGCCTCGTCGACCGAGCTGCGGTCGCGGGGCGTTGGCGGCGGCAGGGCGGCGAGGCGCGTCCGCTCCGCTTCCGCCTCGGCCTCGCGGCGCGCCGCTTCCGCCAGGGCAACCAGGTCGAGGCGTCCGATGCCGTCGCTCCGGCTGGCGTAGTCGGCCAGGTGGACACGGATTTCGGTCGCGGTCGTTGCCTCGGCGGGTGCTTCGACGCGTGCAGTGCGTCCGCGCATCTCAAGTTGGCGCTGGGCCAGCAGCTGCCCGTCCTGATCCATCCATTGCACGGTCGCGCGTCCGTTGACGGCCTGCTCGGTGGCGAGTTCCAGGCTGCTTCGGCCGCCCCGTTCCTGGACCCGCAGCTGCAGCGGCAGGCTGGGACGCTTGAGGACAACAGCGGGATCGCCAAGAAGGTTGTACGTTTCAACCAGCGTGCGTTGCCACTGGTTGGGAATGGCATGCTTCGCCCGCATCAGCGCTTCACCGATCGTGGCCCCCGGGACCATCAGCTCCCTGACTGCTGCGTCGCTGAATGCGGGCGCAGGCGAATTGCGCCATGACGCGGCAAACACCGCGATTGCACCCTTGCCGGGTTCGCGCAGGAATCGCTCCCCGATCGAATCGGCACTGGGATGGTCGAAGGGTGCCGAATAGCAGGTCATCGAGAGCACCATCGGCAGGCGGTCGCCGTTGTTGAGCTGCGCGACATGATCCAGCGTGAACAGGTCGTGGTTGCGGGTCAGGTCGGGCGGGCCGGTACGCCAGATGTAACGGCCGCCGTGGCCGATGAAGTGCACCAGCAGCTGGCCTTCGTTGATGGCCTCGTTGAGCGCATTGATCTGCGGTTCGTTGTCCTGGGCATCGGCGTCGGCGTACACGCGCTGCGACAGGAAACCCTCGTTGACGAGTGAGTCGGCGAGACGCGTGCTCTCGCTCTGGAAATGGGGCGTCGTGTCGGTAGTGAACAATGTGTTCATCCGCCAGTCGCCGAAATCGACGCGGGTGGCGTAACGGATCGTCTTGGCGACGATCGCCTCGACTTCTTCCGGCTCGACGACCGGGAACCGGCCGAGCGCGAGATCCGGCAGCCAGTCGTCACCATCAACAGCGACGAAATAGTTGTCCGCCGCCGAGTGGCCTTCCTCGGACGGGTACTGCCAGGTCGGGATCAGGTTGCGGCGCGCCGCCAGCTTGTCGGTGCCCTCGTACATCCCGCCGGGAATCGTGCCGAACTGGCCGGGAATCAGCAGCTCCATGTTCGCCCACTTCGCGTAACGGGCGTCTTCGGCACGATCCGAGCGGATGTCGAAACTGGCGTCGCCGACCAGCAGCACGAAGCGCGGCCGCGGGGCTGGCCAGTGGTGGTAGGCGTGGGCGACGAAATCGCGGATCGCGCGGGGATGGACGATGCCGTGGTTGAACTGGTCGTACAGGTGGGTGACATCCACTTCAGCCACGCGCAGGCCCTGGCTGCGATGGTGTTCGGCCAGCGGACGGGCGGCCTGCTGCAGGCTCGGATGCGAGACGAGCAGGTAGTCGTAACCCTGGTCGACGTTGTGCCAGTCCGAGGCCGGCAACGTGCGGATGGCGGCGATTTCACGGTAATGACCATCGGGAACCGGCTGGTATTCACCCGGCGCCAGCGCCGGGAGGTGCCAGTGGCCGTTCCGCTTTTCGGCCAGATGGCGACTGCCGTCCTTGCCGTACAGCGCCAGTTCCCGCGGTTCTCCGGCAACAGCCACGGCGACCGACCCGCCACCCTGGACAGTCAGGGGCAGCAGGGCATGGGAAAGGTTCGTGTCCAGCGGGTAGTCGACGTCGACGAAATCGAACATCACCACGTCGACCAGTGCATCGGCCGTTTCCGACCGGCGTTGCGGAACGCGGAGTTCCAGCGTGTTTCCGGTGGCGGCGAGCGTGTGCGCCGGAAGTGACAGACGGGTGCGGAACTCGTTACGGCTCTCGAACTCGACGGTCGTCACCAGGGCATCATTGACGCGGATTTCGACGACGTGATCGGCAGGCTTCTGCGAGCCGCGCACGGCGCGGACTTCGGACAGGCCACGAAAGCCCAGCTCGATATCCACGGTGCCGCCACCCGTGGACAGATCGGGCAGGTCGAACTGGCTGCGGAACGGTTCGGGATCGATCTGGGTCAGCTTGCTCCAGAACCACAGGTCCGGTTCCTCGCCCGGCTGGATCCAGCGGTTGTTGAGCCGGATCTGCAGGTTTTCCTCTTCCAGATGCAGGCTGCGACGCAGGGCAGCCATCGCACCAGTCGACGCCGCAGGGCTGGCAGGCGGCAGCGCTGCACTGCCGTCGAAGTCGAGCCTGTACACATTGTTGACGGCGTAGGTGTCGAACCAGCTCTGCGGGCCGGACAGCCGGACGGCGTGGAAGCTCACACTGTCGCCCGGGCCGAAGCGGCCGTCACCGCCGTCATGGACGTGGATGGCGCGGGGTTCGCCGCGGGTGCTGAGGCGCAGGAGACCGCTGTCGATCTCGCCCATCTCGGGCACGACCGCGGCAATCTGCTCGTAGCTCAGGCGGTAAGCCCCCGTGTCCGGAATCTCGACCAGCACGCTGGCAGGGGCGGCGATCGCTTCCGGGATGGCCAGCAGGCCGGCCAGTGCCAGGCACAGGCCGGTCGGTTGGGTTGGACTCACTCTCACCTTGCATCTCCTCACACGCGTGACCCGTGATTCTAGCCGTTCAAGCCCATTGCCCTGATCAGCAACTGAACCGTCAGCGGTCGACACCCTCACGTTCCGGCAGGACGAGTTCGAAGCCGTAGAACGCGCGAAGTTCCGCGTGCAGGGCCGGGTGCCCCGCGGCAAGCAGGTCCGGCGCGGAGAAAAAGGTCTCGCTGGCAACTGCGAAGAACTCGTCCGGTGCCTCCGCCGCGTAGGGGTCCATCACGGTCTCTTCGCCGGCATCCACCGCCTTGCAGAAGCGCCGGTATTCATCACTGAATATCGCCTGCCAGCGCAGTGCGGTCGCCCGGT
Organism: Pseudofulvimonas gallinarii; assembly: GCF_004343305.1. Lineage (GTDB taxonomy): Bacteria > Pseudomonadota > Gammaproteobacteria > Xanthomonadales > UBA2363 > Pseudofulvimonas > Pseudofulvimonas gallinarii. The sequence continues at coordinate 83,965 of NZ_SMAF01000003.1, forward strand.
CCGGCAACGGCGGCACGCCGTCGCAGGCGCCGTCCAGCATGTCCAGCTTGTGGGCGACCTCGTGCGCGACGAGATTGAAACCGTCGTAGGGCGCGTCCAGGTCGGCGAGGATGTCCTCCAGCGAGAGGATCAGTGGACCCTGGTGCCAGGCCTCGCCTGCAAGCCAGTCCTCGTCCTCGGTGACGACGCCGGTGTCATCGTCGTGCCAGCTGCGTCGTACGCGGAACTGACCCTGGTAGACGATCACCTGCGACCAGCCGCGAAGCCAGTCATAGCCCAGCCGGGTGACCGGAAGGCAGGCGAGGATGGCGATCCGCAGGCGGTCGTCGTCGTCCAGTTCCAGATCGTGGCTGCCGGTGATGCACTTGTCGCGGAGGAAGCGTGCACTCAGCGCGCGCAGGCTGTCGAGGAGGCCCGGTGGCAGCCTGTCGAGCCAGCGGATGTCGGCGCAGGCGTCGAACCAGGCCTCATCGGAGATGACAGGCGGCTCCGACCGCCGTTTCAACCAGCCCAACATGGCTGGCAGTGTGCCGCAGGCGGCGTCCGGGCGCGAGCGGCGCCGGACGCCGGGCCGTATTACCGCATGCTTCCCGGCAGGAGCGTACGCCAGCTCATGGTGGTCCGCGGTTGCGCCACCACCACGGTGGCGGGCGTGAGGTCGGCGGTGCGGAGCACGATATCCCTGTCCGCGACGACTTCGCTTCCGGAAAGGCGCGGCGTCGTGGTCAGCGCGGCGACGGTCAGGCCGAGGCCGAGCACTATGGCGATGACAAAACGGACGGCGAGCAGGTTCATGTCTTTACTCCAGGGGTTCGCGCTACATCGAATGCAAACGTCGTGCCAAAGCTTTGCTGGCGCATAGGTCACTGAATTGATTGAGATGATCGATCTTGACGGCTGTCCGCGAAGTGGTCGAGTCGTCCCATGCCGGACAGTCCGCACGGACAGTGCCGATGGCGTGGGCAAAGGCCTCTGTGTCCGGGTTCTTCGTTAGGATGTGCGGGCCACGGCCACCGTTGCGGCCGGGACGGACGAATGCGGCAGGACGCTGTGAGAGAACGACTGGACGAATCCAACGCCGCGCGTCCCGTGGATGGCAGCGCGCGCGGTTGGCCCGCGGAGGCCGAGGCGATGCTTTTCGCACTGTCTGAGGGCGAGGGCATCAGCCTCGCCTCGGCGCGCGAGCGCGCCGGCGGTGCCCGCGAACTCGACGCGCTCCGGCAGGACTGGGATGCGCTGGGCCTTCCCATCCGGGAGCGGGCGGCGCAACTGGTCTGGGTGGCGGACATCCTGGGGCTGAGTGCCGACCGGATCGCCGGTCATCTGTCGGCCCTTGACGTTTCCTGTGCCGTCCGGGTGGAGGCGCTGACGGATTCCACCAACGCGCAGCTGCTGGCCGATGCGGCAGCCGGAGCGGTGGCGGCACCCAGCGCGCTGTTGTGCGAATGCCAGCGCGCCGGACGCGGGCGCCGGCAGCGGGTCTGGCAGGGCCGGTTCGGCGAGTCGATCCTGATGTCCGTGCTCCTCCACTGCGCGCGCCCGCTGGCGGAGCTGCCCGGGGTGGCCATCGTCGCCGGGCTGGCCGTCCATCGCGCGTTGTCGGAGCTGGGCGCCGGGGGCCTGGCGGTCAAGTGGCCGAATGACCTACTGCTGCACGACGCGAAACTGGCCGGGATCCTGGTCGAGAGCACCGGGCGTGCCGGCCAGCTCGTGGTCGGCATCGGCATGAACTGGTCGGGTGCGGCGGACCTGTCGGCCCGGCTGGGGCGCCCGGTGGCGGCCCTGAAGCCGGCGTTGCCGGACGGTGTCGATCGCAACCGGGTTGCCGCCGCACTGTTGGCAGCGCTGGTCAAAGACGTACAGCGCTTTGCGGACGACGGCCTCAGGCCGTTCCTGCCGGCGTTCGCCCGGCACGATGCACTTGCGGGCCGTACCGTACGGGTCATGACCGCCGACGCGATGTCCCGCTATGGCACGGCCTGCGGCCTGGCGCCGGATGGCGGTCTCAAGGTCGATCACGGTGGCACCCGGGCCGTGTATCACAGTGCCGACGTCAGCGTGGTCCTCGCATGACCGTCGATCCCGATTGCCTGCCCGGCGCCAGGGCTCCCCGGCTGCTGATCGACCTCGGCAACACCCGACTGAAGTGGGTATTGGCGTCCGGGCGGGAATTCACTGCGCCACCAGGGGCAATGCCATTCGACCTTGGGCGTCTGCCCTGGGACGTTTGGTGCTCGGCGGCGCCGGCCGAGGTCGTCATTGCATCGGTGGCACCGGACCCGGCGCGCGATGCGCTTCTCGATGCACTGGCCACTTGGCTTCGTGTTCCCGTGCGCAGTGCACGCGTCGAGGCCGAATGGCAGGGGCTATGGTGCGCTTACCGGAATCCGGAAAAGCTGGGCATTGACCGCTGGCTGGCGGTCATCGCCGCCCATGATGCCGATCCGGCCAGCGCGGCACTGCTGGTCAGTGCCGGCACCGCGTTGACGGTCGATCGCCTCGACCCAGGGGGCCGGCATCGCGGTGGCGTGATCGCGCCCGGCCTGGCGGCAATGCGTGCCGGACTGGTCGCCGCGGCCCCCGGCCTGGCTGTGCATGGTCCGGGCGAAGCCGGCGGCAGCATGGCCACCAACAGTGCCGACGCCATCGCAAGCGGCTGCCTGCAGGCGGCCCTCGGACTGATACGGCACGCAGTCCAGGACATGCTGGATGAAGGGCTTTCGCCTTCGGTGTGGTTGTCCGGCGGCGATGCCCCGCTGCTGGCGCCACATCTGGCGTATGACCTGCGCCTGCGGCCTGCGCTGGTGCTTGAGGGTCTGGCGATCTGGGCCTATCGTTCCGCGAAGACCCCATCGCCTGACGTAGACTAGGCCCATGCTCTCGCGCGCTTTGTTCGTCATCCTGCTGGCCATGAACCTGGCGACCGCCATGTGGTTGTGGCTGGCGCCGAGCACGGCGGCCTCGCGGCCGGCCACCAGCGATCCCGGTGTCGCGGCCCTGGTCCTGCTCGGGGAGAGCATGGCCAGCCTCGGCGATGCCAGCGCCGAACTGGCTTCCGCGCCTGAACCGGTTCAGACCGCGGTGGCCTCGACAGGCTTCTCCTGCGTCGAGATCGGTCCCTTCCAGACCCAGTCCGACCTGCGCCAGGCCGAGTCGGCGCTGGTCGCGATCGGCCAGACGCTCGGCAGTCGCGAAAGCGTCGAGCGCCGCTTCCGTGGCTACTGGGTGTTCCTGCCGGCATCGGCCAGCCGCGACCGGGCGTTGACCACGGCCCGGGAACTGGCGGCGGCGGGCGTCCGTGACTACTACGTGGTCACCGCCGGCGACCAGGAAAACACCATTTCACTCGGGCTGTTCCGCGACCGTGGCAATGCCGAGCGCCGCCAGGGCGAGATGCGCAGCCGCGGCTACCAGGCCGACATGAGCGAGCGGGTCGAGGAACAGCGCGTGTACTGGCTCAAGCTGGCACAGCCGCCCGAACCGGCCGCCGACTGGCGGACGCTGGTCTCGACCGCCGACCTGCAGGCCAACCCGGTCGCCTGCGGCGGCTGATCACTTGCAGCGGGGCGGCAGAACAGGCTATGCTTGCATGCTTGATTCTGCGCAAGGCCTTGCCATGAAGCCCAACATCCACCCCAATTACCGCGAAGTCGTCTTCCAGGACGCCAACGCCGAATTCGCGTTCCTGACGCGTTCCACCATCCAGACCAAGGACACGATCACCTGGGAAGATGGCAAGGAATATCCGCTGGTGAAGGTCGAAATCTCGTCCAAGTCGCATCCGTTCTATACGGGCAAGCACAAGGCCGTGGACACCGGCGGTCGCGTCGACAAGTTCCGCCGCCGCTACGCCGGCAAGTAAGCGCAGGACGCTGTTGGCGATGCCCCCCGCCGGGGGTGTCGCGGCCAACGTTCACAGCGACCCGGGCGCCCTGATGGGCGACTCGGGTCGTCGCGTTTTGGCCACGGACAAGCAGTCGCCGGCGCCCCGTGCGCTCGCGTATGCGATAATGCCGCGATGCAATATGTCGGTCGCGCCGTCCGGTGTGCCCGTCCTCGAAAACTCCCCGCCGCCTGCATTCCCGCCGCTCCCGAAGCCGCAAGAGTGCCTGCCGGTGCATCGAATTCGCTGGAGGTCCTCGTGTCTGAATCCAACGTCGTCCTGACTGACAAGCAAACCGGAAAGTCCTCCGAGCTGCCGTTGCTCCGTGGCTCGATGGGCCCGGCCGCCATCGATATCGGCAAGCTGTACCGCGACACCGGTCATTTCACCTACGACCAGGGCTTCGTCGCCACCGCAAGCTGTAAGAGCGCCATCACCTATATCGATGGTGATGAAGGCGTGCTGCTCTACCGCGGCTACCCGATCGAACAGCTGGCCAAGCACTCGAACTTCCTGGAAGTCGCGCACCTGCTGATCAATGGCGAGCTGCCGACTGCCGATGAATTCAAGGCCTTCGAGCACGAGGTCACGCATCACACGATGATGCACGAGTCGCTGAAGACCTTCATGCAGGGCTTCCATTACGACGCCCATCCGATGGCGATGCTCTGCGGCGTCATCGGTTCGCTGGCGGCGTTCTATCACGACAAGCTGGATATCGACGATCCTGAGCACCGTCGCCTGGCGGCCATCCGCCTGATCGCGAAGATGCCGACGATCGCCGCGGCCGCCTATCGCTATTCGATCGGCTGGCCGATCCGCTTCCCGCGCAACAACCTGGATTACTGCCACCGCTTCCTGCACATGATGTTCGAAGTGCCGAGCGAGCCGCTGGACCTGCCGCCGGTCGCCGCCAAGGCGCTGGACCTGCTGTTCATTCTGCACGCCGACCATGAGCAGAATGCTTCGACGTCGACGGTCCGCCTGGTCGGTTCGACCGGGGCCAATCCGTACGCCTGCATCGCCGCCGGCATCGCCGCGCTTTGGGGGCCGGCACACGGTGGCGCCAACGAGGCCGTGCTGACGATGCTGCAGGAAATCGGCGACGCGAAGAACGTCGCCCAGGCGGTCGAGCGTGCCAAGGACAAGGATTCCGGCTTCCGGCTGATGGGCTTCGGCCATCGCGTGTACAAGAACTTCGATCCGCGCGCGACGATCATCCGCGAGATGTGCCACAAGGTGCTCAACGAGCTGGGTGTCAGCGATCCGCTGCTGGACATCGCCATGGAGCTCGAGCAGGTGGCACTGAAGGACGAATACTTCGTGCAGCGCAAGCTCTATCCGAACGTCGATTTCTACTCCGGCATCATCTACAAGGCGCTGGGTATCCCGACTTCGATGTTCACGGTCATGTTCGCGATCGCCCGGACCGCCGGCTGGGTCGCGCACTGGCTCGAGCAGAGTGCCGATCCGACCGTGAAGATCGGTCGTCCGCGCCAGGTCTACACCGGCCCGGTGAGCCGCGACTACGTGTCGATCGACAAGCGCTGAGTCGTTGATCGACACGGGCTGCCTGCACGCGGCCCGACATGGAAAGCCCACGCCTGTGCGTGGGCTTTCTGCTTTCCGGATCGCCAGCGACCCCGCGGCGGATGAATCGGTCGCGTGTGGCCGCCTGCAACAGGCCGGGAATGCTGGGGTAGTATCCAGCCAAGCGCTGTCGGGTTCGCTCGGCTGTGGAACGCGGAACACACGGAGGTCATGTATGCGGATGGTCGGTCTCGCTCTTTCCGGCGCGCTGGCACTGGTGGCGGGCAACCCTGTGGCAGTGGCGGATGAAGGCTTCGCCGGCGTACGGGTCGAGTACGCACCGAAGCGAAGCGACGCCGATCCCATGGCGGTGGGCGCCGTGACCGAAAAACGGATGCCCGACGGTACGGTCGTGGCGGCCCTCAACGGCAACGCGATGGCGCCCATCCAGGCACTCGTCCGCGACGGGCGACTGCTCACGTCCTGTGGCGAGGTGGCCGATCGCTTCGATTTCCGCGCCCGCCGCCGCAGCGAGGAGCAGTGACCATGGCGCGGTTTTACTTGCTGCTCGCTGCAATGCTCGTCGCGACGCCCGTGCCGGCGGCCGAGATGGTGATTGTCAACACCAATGCCGGCGGAGCCGGACTGAATGATCCGTCGCCGGCAAGACCCGAGGCGGGCGTCAACGGCGGCACGACGCTGGGTGCCCAGCGTTTGCGCGTGCTGCAACGCGCCGCGGAAATCTGGGCCGCTGCGCTGGATTCCCCGGTCCCGATCCGGATCGAGGCGCGGATGGTCGAATTGCCCTGCAGCCCAGCCAGCAACATCCTTGGCCAGGGCGGGCCTCTCTACATGGCCTGGAACTTCTCCAACGCGCCCCGTCGCGATACCGCCTATCCGATCGCGCTCGCCAACGCGCTGGCGCGTCGTGACCTGGACAATGGGGCCGACATCCGGATCGACCTGAATATCTCAGTCGACAACGGCTGCATGGACGGCACCGTTGGATGGTGGTACGGGCTGGATCCGGCAGACCCGGGTCCGGCCGACCGCTACCCGCTCCTGCCGGTCGTCCTGCACGAGATCGCACACGGTCTCGGCTTCCTCTCGAGCGTGAACCCGGGCACGGGCGAGTACTACGTTTCAATGCCTACCCTCTGGTCCAACTATCTCTATGACCAGCAGGCCGGCAAGCACTGGCGCAACATGACGGCAGCAGAACGCGCCGCATCGGCGCGCAACGACCCCTATCTCGTCTGGACAGGCGACAACGTCAACCGGCAACTGTCGAACTGGCTGCTGGGCATCCTGCGTCTGGACATTGAAGGTGTGCGTGGCGGCGAGCGCCGGCTGAGCGTTGCCACCGCCGAATTCGGCGGCAGCATTCCGTCGTCAGGTGGCCCCGCGGCAGCCGTCGTCACCGTGAATGACGGCATCGCCGCTGCCGGCGATCCGCCGGGCACTTTCACGGATGGTTGCGAATATCCGTTCCTGAACGGCAACAGGCTCCAGGGCCGGATCGCGCTGGTCGACCGCGGCAGTTGCACTTTCGTGGAAAAGGCCCGCAATGCTCAGGAACAGGGTGCAGTGGCGCTGCTCGTTGCCAACAATGTCGAAGGCACGCCGCCGACCATGGGGGGCGTGGCCAGCGACATCACCATTCCGGTTCTGGGCATCACCCGCGAGGAAGGGGCGCGCCTGAAGCGCTCGCCAGCCGGCGTAGCGAGTGCGCAACCCAGCCGCGACGAAACCCTGAGCGGGACCCGGGCCGGCTGCATGCGGATGTACGCGCCGGCCAGCATTTCCAGCGGCTCGTCGGTCACGCACTTCCACAGCGAGGCGACGCCGTCGCTGCTGATGGAACCGGGCGTCAGTCCCGGGCTGGGCGACCAGCTGGATATGACGCTGGACCTGCTTCGCGACCTCGGTTGGGTGATACGTGCAGGCGGTCCACCGGCTACGGCGAACGATTGTGCGCAACGACCACTGCCCTGAGGGGCAGGCGCCGAGCGTTCCGGCCAGGTCGAGGCCCTTGCCTGGCGTCTTTCACGTCGCGCCAACGAGACGGCGGACCTGCTCCAGTGTGCCCCGCTTCATCGGTCGGCCGCTGATGCGGTCGATCGGCGACAGGTGGCGGTTTCTTTCCGGCAGCAGCACCAGACTCATCGCGATGCCGTCGGCACTGAAGCCGTAGGCTGGAACGCGGGTCTCGGTGTCGACGTCGAGACGGATCCTGTGCTGGCCGCGGCTGGCCGGAACCCCGCGCTCCGACAGCCACAGCACGACCTGGTCAGGATCGTCGGCGTGCAGGTGGATTTCGACAATGCTCCCGGGGCCGGCGTGGCCGTCCAGCACGGGGCCGACCAGCCGGGGATCGAACAGCGACAGCGCCTCCATCGCTTCGATCGCGGCCCGGCGCAGCCGCTCCAGCTTCGCCACCTGGCCAGCGGGCCCGAACAGCGCCAGGTGCGCTGACAGGGCGGCGTCGATTTCGTTGCGACCAGGCAGGGCGCGCGGGTCGGTGATGCCCAGCTCGCGCGCCACCTCGGCGCGCACCCGTGCGGGGTCGTCCCGGCAGCCGTATTCGGTGAGCCGGCGGGCGACCTCGGCGGCGATGCGCTGGCGTTCCCGGAGTCTCGAATCCATGACGGAGGCGACCGGCGCGGCCAGCAAGCTGGACCGCCAGGTCAGAATATGTCGTACGCCGCTTCTTCCTCGGCGCTGGTGCCGCCAAGAATGCCTTGGCCGTGGCGGATCTTGTCGATGTCCTCACGACGCACCAGTTCGGCGATCGCGCCTGGCTCGCCGTTTTCGGCCAGGGCGCCGGTCAGCGGATTCATGGCGACGCGGACCAGTCCATCCGGCATGGTCCACTCGCGTTCGGGAACGCCTTCCAGCGCCGTGCGCATGAATTGGATCCAGATGGGCAACGCGGTGCGCGAGGCGAATTCGCCCGGGCCCAGGCTGGTGAAGTCGTCGAAACCGACCCACACCGTCGTCACCAGGTCGCCGCCGAAACCGGAGAACCAGACATCACGGAAATCGTTGGTGGTGCCGGTCTTTCCGCCAAGATCGGTGCGTCCCAGCACCTTGGCGCCGGAACCGGTTCCGCGGTTCACGACATCCTGGAGCAGACTCACCATGATGTAGGCATTGCGCGGGTCGATGGCCTGTGGGGCCGGGCGGGAGGGCGTCATGGCATTGCCACAGTCCTCGCGGGCCGTCAGTGGTTCGACCTGGAAGACCACCTGCCCGTCGCGGTCCAGGATGCGGTCGATGTACCAGGTATCGACCAGCTTGCCGCCGTTGATGAACGTCGCGTAGCCGCGCGCCATGTGCAGTGGCGCCACGGCACTGGTGCCCAGCGCCAGTGACAGGTTGGGTGGCATGGATTCGGCGCTGAACCCGAACTTGAGGATGTAGTCGCGACCGGCCATGGCGCCAATCGCCTCGAGCAGGCGGACCGAGACGAGGTTGCGGGAGCGGACCATCGCGTCGCGCAGGCGCATCGGCCCCATGAAACGGCCATCGTCGTTGCCCGGGCGCCACCAGCCGTCCGGCTGCGACGGATCGGGCAATGCGACCGGTGCGTCATTGACCAGACTGCCGGGATTGAATCCCCGCTCGAAGGCCGCGGAATAGACGAACGGCTTGAAGCTGGAACCCGGTGGACGTGCGCTCTGCGTGGCGCGGTTGAACTTGTTGAGCGCGAAGCTGAAACCGCCGACCAGCGAACGGATGGCGCCGTCGCGGCTGTCGATGGAAGCCAGCGCCGACTGCACGGCCGGCATCTGGCTGAGTCGCCAGCGGCGGTTCTCGTTGTCGAACACGACGCGGACCACGTCGCCCGGCGCCAGCACATCGCCCATCCGACGGGGTTCCGGACCTCGCGCATTGACGCTGCGGTATTCGCGCGCCCAGCGGACGCCCTCCAGGTCCAGGGAGACCGTGCGGCCGTCGCGCATTTCCAGGGTCGCGGAATCGTCGCCCACTTCGACGACCAGCGCGGGATGCAGGCCGGCAATGTTGTAGCGTCCGGCGAGCGGATCCAGACGCCAGCGGAGGGCGGGATCGCTGCCGGCAAGGTCGAGCTGCGCTTCCGGCCCGCGGTAGCCGTGCCGCTGATCGTAATCGAGGATGCCTTCGCGCACGGCGGCATTCGCAGCCTGTTGCAGGTCGCCGTCGATACTGGTCACCACGACGTAACCGTCGGTGAGCGCCCGTTCGCCCAGTCGTTCCAGTGCGTCCTGGCGGACCATTTCCGCAAGGTAGGGCGCGTCCACTTCCGCCGGCGATTCGTGAGGTCGTGCCCGCTCGGGCTCGGCCATGGCCGCTGCGTGCTGGCTGGCGTTGATGTATCCGACCTCGAGCATGCGGTCGAGGACGTAATTCCTGCGTACCAGTGCGCGCTCGGGACGGGTGATCGGATTGCCGGTGGACGGGAACTTGGGCAGCGCGGCCAGCATCGCGCATTCCGGCAGCGTCAGGTCGGCCAGCCGCTTTCCGTAATAGAAGTCGGCGGCGGCAGCGATGCCGTAGGAGCGGTGGCCGAGGAAGATCTTGTTGAGGTACAGCTCGAGGATCTCGTCCTTGCTGAGGTTCCGCTCGATGCGCAGCGCCAGCAGGATCTCCGCGGCCTTGCGCTTCAGCTTGTATTCGGAACTCAGGAAGAAGTTGCGCGCAACCTGCTGGGTGATCGTCGAACCGCCGGGCACACGGCCCTCATGGCCCCTGCCCAGCATCCAGGCGGCGCGGAAAATGCCGCGCCAGTCGATGCCCGGATGCTCGTAGAAGCGTGCGTCCTCGGCGGCGAGGAATGCATGCTTGACGCAGTCGGGAATGTCGTCGATCCGCACCGGTATGCGGCGCATTTCGCCGAAATTGGCGATCAGGCGACCGTCCCGCGTTTCGACGCGCAGGGGCACCTGCAACTGGACTTCGCGGAGCGTGGCGACCGAAGGCAGGGTTGGCGCGATCATCCAGTAAAGGACGCCCAATGCCGTGGCGCCGAGCAGCGCCATGCACAGGGAAAAGATCAGCAGCCATTTCGCGATTCGGCGCCAGCGCCGCCCGGGTGCGGCGTTGGGAGAGGAAGGTGTGGACACGGCGCGGATTATATAGGGATGATGGCGCGTAGGAGCCGCGTGTACGGTTCCCGGAAAGGTACCAGGGGCGTTGGATCGGGCGTGTCGCGGACCAGCAGTGTGGCCAGGCCGCGGGGTTTCAGGGTCCGGATGTTGCCTGAAAAGGGCGTGAACCACACGTCAGGAGAGTGATCCGGGTCGCAAAAGGGCAGGAAAAACAACACGTAACGGGTCTTTTCGCTTCAGGTTGTAAAAAAGGTGTTGCGTTCTGCTCCGGTTTTGGCCTTTAATCCACGGACAGAACAAACTGCCGTAAGAGGCCGTCTCAACAGGGGGGAACGGCGTGGGTCTCTTCAAGCCAAGCTCGCCGGCACTGGTCGGTATCGATATTTCGTCCACTTCGGTCAAGCTCCTCGAGCTCAGCCGGAGTGATCGTCGCTATCGCATCGAATCGTGGGTGATCGAACCCTTGCCTGCGGATGCGATCCGCGACAAGCAGATCACCGACAACGATGCGGTGGCCGCAGCGGTCAAGCGTGCGCTGGAGCGATCCGGCTGCAAGCTCAAGCATGCCGCGGCCGCAGTGGCCGGATCCGCGGTGATCACCAAGATCATGACCCTGCCGAGCGGCCTCAGCGAGGACGATCTGGAGGGCCAGGTGCAGGTCGAAGCCGCCCAGTTCATCCCATATCCGCTGGAAGACATCAGCCTGGACTTCGCGGTCCTCGGCAATCGCGGCAGCGAACTGGTCGATGTGGTGATGGCCGCCTGCCGGACGGAAACCGTGGATGCCCGTGTCGAAGCCATCGAGGCCGCAGGCATGACCATGGAGAAGGTGGACGTCGAAGCATTCGCCATCGCCCGGGCCGCCGAGCTGCTGCCGGTCATGCAGCAGGCGCCAATGGACGCGGTGAGCGCGATCTTCGACATCGGCGCGATGACCACCACGATGATCGTCCTGCGCGAAGGTCGCCTGGTGTACACGCGAGAGCATGCCTTCGGTGGCCGCTCGCTGGTCGAAGACGTGCAGCGCCGCTATGGCCTGAGCGGCGAAGAGGCGCAGTCGGCCATCAAGAGCGGCAGTCTCCCGGAAAGCTATGCCGAGGACGTTCTTCCCGGCTTCCGGCACAACGTTGCCGTCCAGATCGGCCGCCTCCTCCAGTACTTCTACGCCGGCAGCGAATTCAGCCGGGTCGACCAGATCATCGTCTCCGGCGGCATCGCCGTCGTGCCGGATCTGGCCGCCGCCATCAGTGCCGAGATCGACGTGCCCTGCCATATCGGCAACCCGCTTGCCGAAATGACCAGGGCGGGCCGGGTGCCCGCGCGGGCGATCGAAGAGGGCACGGCGATGATGATTGCCTGTGGTCTTGCCTTGCGGAGCTTCGACTGATGGCCGCGAATATCAACCTATTGCCATGGCGCGCGAAGCGCCGCAAGCAGCGCGAACGCGAGTTCTACACCCTGCTCGGATTTGCCGCGATCCTCGGCGTCCTGCTGGTGCTCGCGGGCATCTTCTTCTACAACGCCCGCATCGATCACCAGAAGGCACGCAACACCTATCTCACCCGCCAGATCGAGGCCTTGAACGAACAGATCAAGGAGATCGAGCAGCTGGAAGAACGACGCCGCCAGCTCATTGCCCGGAAGGAAGTCATCGAAAAGCTGCAGGCAGACCGTACGCGGATGGTCCATCTTTTCGACGAGCTGGTGCGAACCATTCCAGAAGGTGTCCGCCTGACCGCCATCAAGCAGGCAGGTCCCCAGCTCACCCTGGAAGGCTTGGCCGAGTCCCACTCGCGGGTCTCCATGTACATGAGAAGCCTAGAAGACTCCGACTGGCTGACGAGTCCCGACCTGAACATCATCGATGCCAAGGGTGAGGACCAGCGCAGCCGCTTCGCCTTCACGCTGCGTGTCCAGATGACGACGCCCGGCGCGAGTGAGAAGAAGGAAGAGGCGGATACCTTTGCCTCGGCAGGTCCGGGAGGTTCGCCATGAATCTTGCCGATTTCCGCAACCTTGATACCAGCAACGTCGGCTCGTGGCCGACTGGCGTCAAGTATACGTTCGCCTTCCTGCTGGTCATCCTGATCTGTGTCGCCGGCTGGTACTTCCAGATCAGCAACCAGCAGCTGGAGCTCGAACGGGTTGCTGCCGAGGAGCAGCGCTTGCGCAATGACTTCACCGTCAAGCAGGGCCGCGTCGTCAATCTCGAGGCCTATCGCGAGCAGCTCGCCGAGATGGACAACATGTTCCAGCAGATGGTCAAGCAGCTGCCGAGCGCGACCGAGATGCCTGAATTGCTGGTGGATATCTCCCAGTCGGCTCTGGCCGCGGGTATCGATACCCAACTGTTTTCGCCTGGCGGCGAAAGCAAGCGCGACTTCTATGCCGAAAAGCCGATCACCGTCCGCATGTTCGGGGACTACCACCAGTTTGGCGATTTCATCAGCCGCATTGCCGCGCTGCCACGCGTCGTGATCCTGGAGGTCAAGGAAATTACGCCCGAGGCGGCCCCGGCGGGCAATCAGCGGGGGCGTGCTCCAGTCCGCCGGCGACCAAACTCTTCGAATGCACCAGGTGATGCGCTGAAGCTGGAAGGAACAATCCGGACCTTCCGCTACCTGGATGAAAGCGAGCAGGCACAGCTGGAGGCGGAGAACGCCGCGGCAGCAGCACCGGCACGGAGGCGCTGACATGTATCGTCAGGGGAAAAATCAAAACAGGCAGCTGACGCAATCGCTGTTGCTGGCCGGCGCCGTCGCAGTCGGTCTCACCGGCTGTGCAGCGGGCATGGGTGATCTGGAGGACTGGGTCGCGGAAGTCAAATCTCGCCGCGGCGCTCCGCTTGAGCCTCTACCTGTCCTCAAGACGTTCGATGCCTTCGAGTATTCGGCCTACGACCTGCGCGAACCCTTCGCCGCATGGGATGTCGGCGAAGACCAGCGCTCTGTTTCCGGGGTGGCCGCAGGGCCCCGGCCTGATCCTACACGCCGCAAGGAGGCGCTCGAGTCGTTCCCGCTCGACGCGCTGGATATGGTTGGCACCATCGGTCTGGGTGCGGACATGTTCGGCCTGATCAAGGCGCCCGATGGCGTGGTCTACCGCGTTCGGCCGAACAACTACCTGGGTCAGAGTGACGGCCGGATCACTGGTGTCCGTGAAGACCGCATCGAGTTGGTAGAACTCGTCCCCAATGGAGTCGGTGGCTGGAACGAGCAGCCGGCACAGATCCCTCTTGAGAATCAGTGAGAGAGAGCCCTATGACAGCCCTCACTTCGCCCCAGAAGCGTTTCCGCAGCCGTCTAGGCCTCGCCCTGATCGCCTTGCTGGCAGCAATGCCAGCCTTCGCGGCAAACGTCCTCCAGTCGGTGAGTTACACCGCTATCAGTGGTGGCCGGATCGACATCCGCCTGGATCTCGCGAATGGCACCATCGATTCGCGCGATTTCGCGACCGACTCCCCGGCACGAATCGCCGTTGACCTGCTCGATACGAGCAATGCCTGGCGTGACCGTCGCCTCCCGGTTGGAAGCGGCGCGGTCAGTGCGGTTTCGGCAGTCGAATCCGGTGGGCGCACCCGACTGGTTGTCGACCTGCTGAGGCCGGCCAGCTATTCACTCCGGCAGGAAGGCACCGCGCTCCTTCTGACGGTCGACCCGGGTGTGTCGGCCGGCGGCTCCGCAGCCCTGGCCGCCGTCACCGATCCGACGAAACGCGCGGCCATCGCGACCAGCAACGAACTCGACCGCGTCGACTTCCGTCGCGGCAAGGACGGCGAGGGTCGCATCCAGTTCGTGTTCACCGGCGAAAATGTCGCCGCGGACATGCGCGAACTGGGCAACCGTCTGCAGCTTGAACTCGCCAACGTCCGGGTGCCGGAGCGCAATGCGCGCCGCCTGGATGTGACCGACTTCGCGACGCCGGTCCAGTTCGTCGACATCAAGCCCGTCGGTGACAGTGGCGCGCGGATTGAAATCGGGACCAGTGGCTCAGTGGAGACGCTGGCCTACCAGACCGGCAGCGAGTATGTGGTCGAAGTGGCGCCGAAGCGCGAGGTCTCGGCGGCGGAGCGGCGCAACCGCCCGCCGGAATATGCCGGCCAGCGTGTGACCTTCAACTTCCAGGATATTCCCGTGCGCTCGGTCCTGCAGCTTATCGCCGACGTCTCGGAACTCAATGTCGTCGTCGCTGACAGCGTGCAGGGCAACATCACGCTTCGCCTTGTGAATGTGCCCTGGGACCAGGCGCTCGACATCATTCTGCAGGCAAAGGGTCTGGACAAGCGCAGCCAGGGCAACGTGATCTGGGTCGCGCCGCAGCAGGAGATCGCGACGCGTGAGAAGGAGATGGAAGATGCGCGTATCGCCATCGAGGAGCGCGCCGAACTGGTCACCGACTATATTCCGGTCAGCTTCGGCAACGCCGAAGACATCGCCAAACTGCTGACGGTCGAAAGCCAGCAGACCCAGGGCGCCTCGGGCAGCGGCGGCGGCTCGCAGTCGCGCGGATTCCTGTCCCCCCGAGGCAGTGTCTCGTTCGACCGCCGCACCAATACGCTGCTGGTCAGTGACATCCCGTCGAAGATCCAGGAGATCCGTGAGCTCGTCGCGCTGCTTGACCGACCCGTCCAGCAGGTGCTGATCGAATCGCGCATCGTGATCGCAAACGAAAACTTCGCCCGCGAACTGGGTGCCCGATTCGGCATAAGTGGCGCCAAGGAAGATGGCAACGGCAATGTGTTCAGCACGGCGGGCAGTGCGGCAGGGACGGACCGCATGAGTGCAATGGCTGTTCGCAACCGCTATACCGGGGTGAGCCGTGGATTGCCGGTGTACGTTGCGCCCGAGGAGCCCGGTGATCCGATGCCTTCGCCAGGCCTGGGCGAGCGCCTGAACTTCAATCTGCCCGTGCAGACGGCTGGCGCCGGAAGCTTCGCGCTCGCGATCCTCGGTGCGGACTACCTGCTGGATCTGGAACTGTCCGCGCTGCAGGCGGAAGGCCGCGGTGAAGTGGTTTCCAACCCGCGCGTGATCACGGCCAACCAGCAGGAAGCCATCATCAAGCAGGGTGACGAAATCGGTTACCAGACGACTCAGGTATCGGGTGGTGTCGCCCAGACGACGGTGAACTTCAAGGAAGTGGTGCTGGAGCTGAAGGTGACGCCGACCATCACGAACGACGGTCGCGTGTTCCTTGCGCTGGCGGTCAAGAAGGATGAAGTCGCCGAGCTGCTGCAGACGCCCCAGGGTGTGGTGCCCGCCATCACCAAGCGCGAGATCAATACCGCAGTGCTTGTCCAGGATGCCGAGACCGTTGTGCTGGGCGGCGTTTACGAGATCAGCTCGCGCGAGGACCTGCAGAAGGTACCGTTCCTTGGAGACGTGCCGCTGCTTGGCAACCTGTTCCGGAACAAGAACAAGAGCACCTCCAAGGCGGAGCTGTTGATTTTCGTGACACCGAAGCTGTTGCGTGACACGCTGCAGTGACGGTTTGTCGGTACCCATTTGGTTGACAGGTTTGGAGAACACGATGATGCGCGCCCTCCTAAGGCTCGTTCCAATTCTTTCCTGCCTCGGGCTGGTAGCCTGCGGCGGCGGTGGTGGTGACAGCGGTGGTGCGGCGCAGCCGCCCCAGCCTGTCGCCCTGAGTGTCAACGTTGGCAGCAGCAGCCTCGGTGTCACATCGATCACTGACGTAGTGGTAAACGTCTCCCGCAGGGGAACCGGTGTGCCTGACGGCACGCCCGTGACCCTGAGCGTCGATCAGCCCAGCATGGGTCAGGTTGGTGCGGCGACCGGCGAGAACCAGAGCTTCAACAATTCGGCCAGCGCGCCAACGACGGGTGGGCAGGCGCGATTCCGCTTCAAGAGCAGCACGGCGACGGGTACCGTCCAGCTGCGTGCATCGATTGCGGATCCGGGGGCCCAGCCCGCCACCGCAACGATCAGCCTGAATGGCGGTCCGAGCAACGACACCCGCCTTACGCTGCAGGCGAATCGTCAGACCATTCCGGTGAATGCCGAAGGCCTGCCGCCATCCTGCCGCGACTTCCCTTATCAGGCAGAGGTCACCGTTACCTGGCGTAACCTTCGTGGCGAACTCGTGACCGCGCCGGAAGACGAGGAAGCCATGCGTGCCGTGTGGACTTCCGAGGACAACGTGGGCGCGCTATCGACACCGGACGATCCCGATACGGACGAGAACGAATGCGAGATGTATTTCGCCTCGACCCGTGTCGTCATGAACGCCGGTCGGGGTACGGTGCTGGTCCGCTCTCTGGGGAATGCCGGCTCAGGCCGCCTGACCGTATCGGTTGTCGACCAGGATACCGGTGAGAACCTCAGTGCGGAAATGCCGTTCACGATGACGTCCGGCGTGCCGGGAATCCCGGGTACCGTTCGTGTCGCGCAGGAAGGTCCCCCGGCCTACGTCCAGGGTTCCGGCGGCAGCACCAGCCGGCAGTTGCGGATCTTCGTCGACGACGGTGCGGGAAATCCTGTCCCTAACCCGGTGTCGGGCAGCACCAGCTACAACAATGTTCGTCTCGAGATTCTCGATCAGGAGGGTGAGCGCCTCAGCGTCACGACCGCGGCAGGGGTGACCCAGGAAGGCCACACCGTGTCCACGCGCACCTTCAACGGCGTTGCCGGCGCACTTTTCCGGACCGCCAACCGGCAGGGTATCGTCCGCATCCGCGCGACGGCTGATCGCGCTGACAACAACGTCGACAACGGCATCACCGATCCGGTCGTCGGCGAGGGCTCGGTCGTCGTATCCGACGGCCAGCTCTTCAGCGTCACCCTGACGACCCCGGTCATGGATTCCCTCTTCGTGAACAGGACCCATGTCCTGTTGCCCGAAGACGACGACGAGAATGCACCCGCGGATGGCACCTACAGCCTGATCGTGAGCGCCATCGCCACCGACCGCATGGGCAATCCGGTACTGCCCGGCACGACCCTGCAGTTCGGCCTGATCGACAGCCCGCTGGCCGCCAACGGCAACTTCGCGCTGTTTGGAATGAACGGCGATCCGCAAGAGGGCGGCACGCTCTTCAGCGCATCCAATGGCGCCTTCACCACCGCCGGCGGTGGTGTCGGCCCGGGCGACACCCTTGTCCTGTTCGGCAAGGATGTCACCGGCAATGAAGACCTTGAAGGATCGCGCGTGGTGCAGTCTGTCAGCAGCGCGACGAGCCTGAGCGTGACGCGTCGATTCAACTTCAACGACCACACGGGCCAGAGCGTCAACCGCGGGCCGGTCGTGCCATATGCCATCGGACGCGCACAGGTCGGCAACATCCACGAGTCCGCCCGTACCAACGCCAATGGCGTTGCAACGGTCTACATGAACTACCCCGTGACCCATCTGGGCCGCGCAGCCATCGTCTGGGTCCAGGGCAATGGCGCA
The DNA here is from genome assembly GCF_004343305.1 of Pseudofulvimonas gallinarii. GTDB lineage: Bacteria > Pseudomonadota > Gammaproteobacteria > Xanthomonadales > UBA2363 > Pseudofulvimonas > Pseudofulvimonas gallinarii. The sequence continues at coordinate 101,878 of NZ_SMAF01000003.1, forward strand.
GTGGTGTCCGGCGAGCCGAAGACGGTTGGTGATGTCGAGTTCTACAGCTTCGCAGGCCTGGCGCCGGCGCAGCTGATGGCTGCACCGGAGTCCATCACCGCCAATCAGGCGTCGCATGTCATGGTGTGCCTGAGCGATGCGCGTGGTGAAGCCATGCGTGGTGCGAGCATCGGTTTTGCCTTCCAGGGCCTGACCTCGGGCAGTGGCAGCATCACCGGTCAGGGCTCCAGCGGGGTGGTCGGTCCGACGGATGCGAGCGGTTGTGTCGGCGTCACCGCAGTGACGACGGGTATCCAGGCGGGTGGTGGCAACCCGTCTCTGGTGTTCTTCGTTGGCGGTGCACAAGCGGTTGTCGAAATCGTCGGCGGCGAGGAACCGGAAGACCCAGGCTCCACTGAAACGGTTACGCTGACGGTGAACATCACCGGCGAGACCGGCAACGTGCAGCTGAGCAGTTCGGAAAACAGCTTCTCGCCGCCGCGCCCCAGTGGTCTGGCAACCTGCGAAAGGACGAGTACGGCCGCTCCGACCACGACCTGCACTTACGAAATCGTCCTCGGGCGCAGCGTCGGGCTTACCGCAATGCCCACCGGCGGAAGTGCCTTCGGTGCCTGGTCGGGTGACTGTGCAGGGGGTGCGGCGACAGTGTCGCAGCTGATGAACGGCGATCGCAGCTGCACTGCGAACTTCGTGCCGTAGTCTTTGAAAAGCGGTGAACGGTTGTAACGGAACGGCGGCCAATGGCCGCCGTTTTGCTACATTCGCTTCTCCGGAGCGAGGCACAGAGAGTCCATGGCACTGCACACCAAGCTGTTGATCGGCTTCCTTGTTGGCCTGATCGGTGGCCTGATCGTGAACTTTACTGCTGGCGGTGACGCCGACTGGGTGGTCTGGCTGACCGGTTACGTCACGCAGCCCGTCGGCACCATCTTCCTGCGCCTGCTCTTCATGCTGGTCATACCGCTGCTGTTCTCGGCGCTGGTGGTCGGTGTGGCGGAAATGGGCGACGTCCGTGCACTGGGACGGATCGGCTGGAAGACGCTGGCCTATTCCGCGCTGGTCTCCGCCGTCGCGGTGGTCATCGGCATGACCCTCGTCAACGTCCTCAAACCGGGCAATGGTGTCGATCCGGCCGTTGCCGAGCGCCTGCTGGGCGATGCCGCGGATCGGGCGCAATCCATCGTGACATCGGCGCGCGAAGGGGCCAGTGGCGTGATGATGCTGGTGCAGATCGTTCCGGACAATGTCATCCGTGCCGCCGCAAGCAACGACGTCCTGGCGGTGATGTTCTTCGCGCTCATGTTCGGCATCGGGCTGGTGCTGGCGCGTGGGCGCCCGGGGACCGAAGCCTTGAAGGGTGCCATCGAAGGGCTGTTCGAGGTCATGATGACCCTGATCAACCTGGTCATCCGGTTCGCGCCCTACGCCGTGGCCTGCCTGGTCTTCAACCTTGCCGCGCTGTTCGGCTGGGATCTGCTCATCCGGTTGGGTGCGTATGCAGGTGTCGTCCTCTTGGCATTGGCCCTGCACTTCGTTGTTGTCTATACGTTGGCGGTGAAGTATCTCGGGGGCATGTCGCCGGGGTTCTTCTTCCGCGGCGTGCAGGAGGCCGTGCTGGTCGCGTTCTCGACCTCGTCCAGCAATGCCACGCTGCCAACCGCCCTCAAGGTGGCGGAAGAGAACCTCAAGTTGCCGCACAAGATCTCGCGTTTCGTCCTGACTGTGGGCGCGACCGCGAACCAGAATGGCACCGCGCTGTTTGAAGGTGTGACGGTGTTGTTCCTTGCCCAGTTCTTTGGCGTCGACCTGAGTTTCCAGCAGCAGCTGCTGGTCATGATGGTCTGCATTCTCGGTGGCATCGGTACCGCTGGTGTGCCTTCCGGCTCACTGCCGGTGATTGCCATGATCTGCGCGATGGTTGGCATTCCTCCGGAAGGCATTGGTCTGATCCTGGGCGTCGACCGGCTGCTCGACATGTCGCGCACCGTGCTCAATGTCACCGGTGATCTGACGGCAGCGGTGGTGGTTTCCCGTGGCGAATCGGACCTGCCCGATGCAGCCGTGGCGGAGACGACTGGCTAGGCTGCGGATGGCATCGGGCACGGCAGTCCTCCTGTCAGGGCTGCTGTGCCCACGCATCGCCAGCCCTGAGCCACCACCCTGGGCCTACTGGTCCGATCCGCTCGTCCTGTCACGCCATCGCGATGACCATGCGGTGGTCCTGTATTCCACCTTCAGTCCGGTGCCGTGCGCATACGGCCCCGATGGCGCAGTCGAGCCGGGCGCCTTGGAATGCCGCTACGACCATCTGTATCGCCCGCTTGGACGGCATCGCGAGCTGCGCCTAGAAGGTGACGAGCTGCTATTGGTGGATGAGCAAGGCGCCGGCGCACTCGTCCGCGCGTGGCTGACGACCGGCGATGGCTTCAGTGCCGACTTTCCCGCCGCACTGCGCCTGCGTATCCGGTTGGACGGGAGTCCGGATCCGTTCGTCGATATCGCGCTGAACGACTGGTTCGCAGGCGATGTCTCCCCGCACCTGGCGCCCCTTGCCGGCAACAGGCATTCTGCGGCCGGCGCCGGCTTCAATCTCGTACCGGTAGTGTTCAATGCCGGGATGACAATCAGCCTCGCCGGTGGCGATCAGGCGATCGATGCGAACAGGGTCTGGTACCAGTTCAACATCCATCGTGTAGCGGCTGACGTCGAAATCGGCGCGTCCGGATTTCCGGCCGATTGGCCGGCGCTGCACGCATTCATCAGCACGACACCGGGGGCGTACCCGTGGCCCGGGGCACCCGCTTGGGTGAGCGGGCAGCGCACGATCAAGCCGGGTGTCGAGGAAACGCTGCTCGAACAGGCCGGGTCCGACTCGCTGCTCGGCCTCCGGTTGCGCGTTCCCGACGGGGTGGACGGGTCGTCGCTCCGTCTTCGGATGCGCTTCGATGAGGGTTCCGACATCGACCATCCACTGACCGACTGGTTCGGCATGGGCAGCGAACCGACCGAGGCGCCGAGGTCCCTGCTGGTCGGTCTGGACGACGACGGATTCGCCTATCTGTTCTGGCCCATGCCATTCCACAGTCAGGCGAGCGTGCGCCTTCTGCAAGCCGGACGAGGCGGCGAAGTGACTGTCGATTACGCCTACGTGCTGGACGGCAGACCTGCGCCCGAAGACGCCATGCATTTCGGTATCCGCGTTGCGGACCAGTGCATCGGCACCGGCCGGCACCAGAGTGACCTGTCGCTGCTTGCCCTTGGTGGCCGCGGTCGCTGGCTCGGACTGTCGACCCGCCAGCACAACCTGCTGTCCGACAACGCGAACTATCTCGAAGGGGACGAGCGCATCCATATCGACGGCAGCGCCCATCCGGCCTTGCACGGAACCGGCAACGAGGACTTCTACAACGCCGGCTTCTATTTCGATCATGGCGGCTACGGCTACCCCTTTGCCGCGCCCATGACCGGCGCCCCCTGGCATCAGCGCGTCGCTGGTACGCCGGTGGCGTCGCGCATGTATCGCCTGTTGCTGGCCGATGCCGTTCCGTTCCGCTCCAGCCTTGATGTCCGGCTGGAACGCGGCGCCTATGGCGACCAGGCCATGTGCGCCGACGCGACGGCCTGGTTCTATCACGAACCCGGGCGGGCGATGCTACCGGTCTCGACGCTGGACCTGGTATCGGCTTCGAGCATTCAGGCAAGTCATTACGTTGCCCCGGCGTCGGCGTCATGCAGCGACCTGTCATCGCACTACATCGACGAGCCACCGACCCAGCGAAGCGGCCGCGTCTGCCGCTTCAGCGAGGGAACTTCATCGTTCCGGTTCCATCTGCGCAATCGGGCGCAGAGGCTGTGGCTGCGAAGACGCTTCGACGCGCTGGAGGGTGGCCAGGCGGCCATCGTGGTCGTCAATGGCCAGGAGGCCGGCAGGTTCCCATATGCGCCGAAACAGCCGTGGCGGCGCTGGCAGGAAGTGGATCTGCCCCTGGCAATGCCGCCGCAGCCTGCGGGCTCGATGCTGGACATCCGGATCGTCCCCATCGACAGCGCAGCACTGTTCACCGAGGCGGCATACACGCTGCTCGCGCCACCTGGCGATCTGCTGCACGCCGATGGTTTCGATCCGGTCCGCTGACCGCGTTCACTGCAGTCCGTCGTAGAAGATCAGGTCACCGTTGGCGACCACGCGGAGGGCAGCAGGAACAAGCAGCAGATCCTGCGCAAGGTCGTCCGGGCTGATCGAACCGTCCTCGTCGATGTCGACATACAGCGAGCCGTAGACATCGTACGTGCCGGCGCCCGATCCGGAAGGCAGCTCGAACACGCGCTGGTGCTGGGAGCCTCCGGATGGCAGCACGGCCGGTGCGTCGTTACCCGGATCGTCGATAAAGGGGCCAGGCGGCCGGCGAAGGCTGGCGCCCAGCAGCACGCGTTCGTGCGCGGTGCTGGCCAGGTTGCGCGCGTTGAACTCGAGCACCAGCGTTGCCCCAGGCACAAGGGTGCGTTGGCGCGGGCGCACCATGTCCAGTGCGAGCACCTGCGTCATTGTTGCCGTGCGCAGCCCGCTGCCGGCGCCATGCTGGTTGTAATAGTGATTGACCTGCCAGCGCCATGTCTGCAGATGTGGTGGCTGCGACCAGCGCTGCGTACCCCACTGGCTCATGCCACGGCCGTGTCCGAAACAGTCGCGGTCAAGACCGACAGCATCGGGAAGGCAGGGCCAGTTCGCCGCCGGTGAGCCGGCGAAGCCATTGCCGCAGGACAGGTCCTGGTTGGCGCAGCTCTGGGTTCCCAGGCGACAGTTGTTCTCCGCGGAATACTCGCTGCGGAACACGGCGCCATTGCGCTGGAGCATCAGTCCGGCGGTGCGCGCCACCGCCAGATCGGTGTTCGCCGAAGTATCGCCGTCATTGACCTGGCAGCAGGCGGAAGAACAGATGTCGAACGCACGCCCTGGCACCGGATTCAGGGCATGCCAGGCGCCGTAGCTGCGGTAGGCGACACTGCCGGCTCGCAGCGACTGTGTGGACCAGGATGCGATCCATTCGTCATTGAGGCCCCGGCGGACATAGGTCTCCAGATCGAAGACGCAGACGTGATTGCAGCTGCCGGTACAGCAGGTGGTGCTGCAGCTGGCATCGGCGTAACCGACACGCACGCTCGCCGGCGGCTCGACGGGCGTGCCGGCCGGCCATTGCATTTCGCGACCCGCCTCGATCGCTTGCGACAGCGTGTCCGCCGGCAACAGGTGACGGTGCCCGGGCTCGTCCGCGCCGGCAGCGGAAAAGTCGATGATCAACCGCAGGTCCGAACCGCGAGCGACCGCCACCGCGCGTTCGATGCGACGCCCATCGGCTGCGGTCACGACCAGCTGATGGCGGACCAGCGCGGTGTCAGCGGGAGCTTCGGGCAGCGGCAGCGAAAATGCGCCCTGGGCGTCGCTGATGGCGCTTTCGCTGCCGCCGGCCCACTGCACGCGGACATCTTTCATCGGCTGCAGGCTGTCCGGATCGATCACGAAGCCATGCAGGGCCGCCGCGGCATGCCGCGCCACTGCGGGGATCCGCGCCGGTTGCAGCCAGAGCGTCCAGCCTTCGATACCGGTGGAGGGTTCGATCACGGTGAGCAGCGTCCTGTAGCCGTCGCTGGAAACGCGCGCCGCGGTTCGGCCTTCAACCGGCATGGCGGCACGGGCGCCCGCTTCAATCCGGTGGATGCGGACATCGCCGGTCCGATCGAATACATCCGCCAGCGCGGCGGCGGTCGGGGCGATGTCGTTCGGCAGTGATGCCAGTTCGACCCGCGCCGGAATCCCGCGGCCGGTTTCGCCATCGCGAACGACCACCGGCTGCGCCCGGGCGGCTTGTGAAGCCAGCAGCATTGCGAATACTGGAATCAATCCGAAGCGGCTCCCGCCTGCCATCCCGTCCTCCCTGGTGCACCCCGCACCCCCGCGCGACACCGTAGCGCAAGCCGCGGAACGATGTCGCGCAGGAACGGCGAGGATCCGACGAAGGCCGCTGCCTCAGGGTCCCGTCGCAGCCAGCTCGCGGAAGAACAGCCACATCGCGGACAGTTCCACATCCGTCATGGTCCTGAAGGCCTGCCAGGGCATCAGCGGATGCACGGGCGTGCGGTCCGGGCGCAGACCTTCGCGCATCAGACGGCGGAAGTCCTCGGCCTGCCAGTCATGCAACGCCGTCAGGTCGGACGCCGGCGGCATCTCCGGCGGCGTGCCCGGGACGCGACCACCACGGTAGCCGCCGCCATGGCAGCCCCTGCAGGTGCGGGCGACGTAGGCGCCGAATTCGGCGGTGGCGGCGGGCGCCGGCGCCGCGCGCTCGCGCGGGCGGTGGTCGACATGGCGCGCAGGCACCAGCTCCAGCTGACCGAAGGCGAGCAACAGACGGCCAAGCGGACGCACCTGCGTCGTACCCGGATCGTTGTCGACGGCGGGCAGGCTTTCCAGATAGGCGGCCAGCGCGGCGGCATCGGCGTCGCTCAGCTCCGCGTAGTCCTCGATCGGCATGAAGCGCAATGCGCGGCCGTCATGGGCGACGCCGTGGCGGACGGCGCGACCGAAGGCGTCCCGGTCGTAATGACGGCCTTCGCCTGCGGCCGTGAGATTGCTGGCAACCACCCTGGCCGGGGGCACGTCGAACACGACGCGGCCCTCGCCGCGCTCGCCGTGGCAGTCGGAACAGCCCCGGCTGTGGAACAGGTGGCGACCGTGCGCGCGGCCGTCGTCGCCGACCCTGGCCAGGGGTGGATCGGCCACGTCGATACGCAACGAGAGCACGCGTTCGCTGCTCCACCAGGCGAAGGCGAATGCGCCGATCAACAGCGTAAGGACAGCCAGTGCGGCCAGGCACAGCCAACTCAGGGCTCGTTTCATGCGTGAAATCCGTGCTTGAAGTGAATCGGGATGTGCCGGGAGCTACGCGGCGCTTGCGGCGAAGCCATCAGTCGCCGGCCTCGCCGTGTACACGCCATTCAGGCAACGCCCGGCGATCGGTGCGTTTCCGGACACGGCGCGGCTTGGGCGCAGGCGCCACTCTCGGCGACAATAGGCATCCCGCCTGCCGCCCTGTCCCGGAGTGCCCGAAATGCCCAGTCGTCGCGACCTCGCCAATGCCATCCGCGCCCTCGCCATGGATGCCGTGGAGGCGGCCAAGTCCGGCCATCCGGGCATGCCCATGGGCATGGCCGATATCGCCGAGGTGCTCTGGAACGACTTCCTGCGCCATGACCCGGGCAATCCGGGATGGCCGGACCGCGACCGCTTCGTGATCTCCAACGGCCACGGTTCGATGCTGCACTACGCGCTGCTGCACCTGTCCGGCTACGACCTGCCGATCACCGAACTGAAGCGCTTCCGCCAGTTGCACAGCCGCACGCCCGGACACCCGGAAGCCTTCGAGACGCCAGGGGTGGAAACCACCACCGGCCCGCTGGGCCAGGGACTCGCCAACGCCGTCGGCATGGCGCTGGCGGAAAAGCTACTGGCGGCGCGATACAACCGCCCCGAGCATCCGGTCATCGATCACCGCACGTGGGTGTTCCTCGGTGACGGCTGCCTGATGGAGGGCATTTCCCACGAAGCCGCCTCGCTGGCCGGCACGCTCAAGCTCGGCAAGCTGGTGGCGTTCTATGACGACAACGGCATCTCCATCGACGGCGAAGTCGAGGGCTGGTTCAGCGACGACACCGTCAAGCGCTTCGAAGCCTATGGCTGGCAGGTGATCCCGGCGGTCGATGGCCACGACGCCGAAGCCATCAAGTCGGCGATCGTCGCCGCACTTGACGACGAGGACCGGCCGACGCTGATCTGCTGCCGCACCACGATCGGTTACGGCGCGCCCAACAAGGCCGGCAAGGAGGTTTCACATGGCGCGCCGCTGGGCGCCGAGGAAATCGCCGGCGCGCGCAAACTGCTCGGTTGGCCGCATGCACCGTTCGAGATTCCGCACGAGATCATGGCTGGCTGGGACGCGCGCCTTGCCGGAGGCATGCGCAGCAAGGAATGGCAGCGCCACTTCGACGCCTATGCCCGCGTCTATCCCGCCGAGGCCGCCGAACTGACGCGGCGCCTGCGTGGTGAACTGCCTGAAGGCTTCGCGGCCGAAGCCCGTGCCTACATCGAGTCGGTGCAGGCGAAGCTGCCGGAAGTCGCCTCACGCAAGGCCAGCCAGCAGGCCATCGAAGCCTTCGCGCCGCTGCTGCCGGAAATGGTCGGCGGCTCCGCCGACCTCGCCGGTTCCAACCTGACGCTCTGGAAGGGATCGGTAGACGTCAACACCGATCCGGCGCGTGGCAACTACGTCTACTACGGCGTGCGCGAATTCGGAATGAGCGCGATCGCCAATGGCCTGGCGCTGCACGGCGGCTTCCTGCCGTACGACGCGACCTTCCTGGTGTTTTCGGATTACGCCCGCAACGCCGTGCGCATGAGCGCGCTGATCCCGGCACCGGTCATCCATGTCTACACGCACGACTCCATCGGCCTGGGCGAGGACGGCCCGACGCACCAGCCGGTCGAACACCTGGCCTCGCTGCGCTACATTCCGAACAACGAGCTTTGGCGCCCGGCCGACGCCGTCGAAAGCGCGGTTGCCTGGCAACGCGCCATCGAGCGCCGGGACGGACCGACCTGCCTGGTGTTCTCGCGCCAGAACCTGGTCTGCCAGTCGCGCGATGCCGACACGCTGTCGGCCGTTTCACGCGGTGGCTACATCCTGCTCGATCCCGCAGATGCCAAGGTCGAAGCCATCGTCCTGGCGACCGGATCGGAGGTGGAACTGGCGATGTCGGCCGCGCGCCAGCTGGCCGGCGAGATCGGCGTGCGCGTGGTCTCGATGCCGTGCACCAGCGTCTTCGACGCGCAGCCGCTGGAATACCGGGAAGGCGTGCTGCCCTCGTGGTGCCGTGCGCGCGTCGCCGTCGAAGCGGCCCATCCGGATTACTGGCGGCGCTATGTCGGCCTGGATGGCGAAGTCATCGGCCTGGCCGGCTTCGGTGCCTCGGCACCGGCGCCGCAGCTGTTCGAGCACTTCGGCATCACCGTCGAGGCCACCGTCGCCGCCATCCGCAAGGTCGTCGGGCGATGACGGCGGGCGCAGGACGCACGCTGGCGGCGGTATCGCTGCTCGTGTCCATGGCACTGGCCGGCTGCTGGGGCGGGGGCGCCGAGGTGCGCAACAGCAACCAGGCCACGACCGTAGGCCAGGAGCTCATCGACCTGCAGCGCGCCCGCGACCAGGGCCTGCTCGACGAACGCGAATACGAAAAACAGCGCCGGCGCATCCTGCGCCGGCGCGACTGAACGCGATATCCCTTGGCCCGCCGGTGCGACCGGCTCCTTCCCTGGGGCCGGTCGCCGGACCATCGGGGAGAATCAGAGAATGCAGCCTGGCGCCGGGCCGTGGCATTCGAAGTCGTCGGCGAAAATGGCGTCGTTGAGGTCCCAGCCGTAGACATTGACGCGGCCGAAACCGGTCGGCTCACCGGGCAGGCCGACCGCCAGCCAGGCCTCGTCACCGGCCAGCGCGTAGCCGGCCTGCGAGGTCGGGAAGCTGGCGGCGAGGGGGTCGAACGGCTCGTCGCTGTGGCGGATCCAGGCACCCGCGTCGAGCAGGTAGTGGATGACCTGGCCGAAGTAGGTCGAATACGGGAAGTGCGGTGCGCCGGCCACGACCCGGTTCGGCGTCAATGCGTGCACCGCGTGTCCCATGCGGTTCTGGCTGACGACGACCTGGGCCGTCGGTATGGCGAGGATCTCGTCCGCGTTCTGGGACCAGCCGCAGCCACCCACGATGGTGCAACTGCGCGACATGATGGTGATGCTGCCCGAGGGCGTCGCCGTCGGCGGCATCAAGGTCGGGTTCGGCACCAGCCTTTCCGGTGCGCCGATGACCAGGCGTCCGGTATGCATATGGATGCTGTGGCCGAAGCGGCTGTTCGCAGGTCCATCGATGGTGCGCTCAACGGGCCAGTCCATCACCGTCGCGCCCATCGCGCGCATTTCCACGCGGTCCTTGCCGGGAATGCCCACGCCGAGCAGCAGCGTCATGCCCGGCGAAGGACCCGCCCGGTTGAACAGCAGCGAGTGACCGTACCTGGAGTCGTTGTTCGCGGCAATGGCCGGTGGCGCCAGGGTTGCGGCCTGGTCCCAGGCCAGCAGCCAGCGGAACACCTCGACCGCGCCGGTGTTGGCGCCCAGCCCGCCACCGAGCGGAAAGGTGCGTCCCGGGCAGCCCATCGCCGCCATCGGCAACGGGCTGTCAGTGCCCGGCGCGCCATCGATGATCGCGACGCTGTAGCCGCAGGTGTCCCCGTTCGTCGTGCCGACGAGGTTTATCGCGTCGACATAATTGCCCGTGGCGCCGTCGCGGTTGTAGATCACTGCGCGGCCGCGCGCGTTGCCCGATACCTGATGCCAGGGGCAGCCGACCATCAGGAAGTTGTCGCTCAGGGCGACGGTGTGGCCGCACTGCCCGTCGCCGCCGGTGCCGAACGCGATGCGCTGGTGCAGCGACCAGCCCAGGCCGGACTCGTTGCGACGGTAGATGAATACCGCGCCGCGCGCGAAGATATTGCCGCTGCTTCCGGTGAGGGTGCCGGGTGCGCCCACTACAAGCGTGTCGCCGCGCAGCGCCACCGAATGGCCGAAGCGCGGATCATCCTGCTCCGGCAGGCCGCTGAAATCGCCTTCGAGCGAGGCCACCAGTTCGTGGACGGGATCGAGAACGGCCGAACCGCGATCGTCCGCGAGGGCGGGCGATCCGGCCTGCGCAGCGACGGCGCAGGCCAGCACGATTCGGGAAAGGGAGGCGGTGGAACGTCGGGACATGATGGGCTCCATGGATGAGGGAGGGTGACGTGCCCGGTCCGTTGCCCGTTGCCTCTGCACAGTTGAGAGGTCGCGGCAGGATGGATTTGTGACCGGTTGCCCAGTGGAGACGACCACAGCGAAGCAAAACGCACAGATCGGACGACCTGCCCGTCCGTTGTATAGTCCGACTTCGGGTTACAGGGGTGGAAAATGAGCGCCACCGGACTGCAGTCCCTGTCCACCGAAGCGCTGCTGCAACGCTGGCAGGCGGGGGACCATGCCGCCCGCGAGGCACTCATGGCCCGCTACCTGCCCATCCTTCGCCGCCTGGCCCACAACCGCCTGCCTACACGTGCGCGCGACCTGGCCGGTACCGAAGACCTGGTGCAACTCACGGCGATCAAGGCGCTCAACGTCCTCGACAACTTCCAGCCGCAGGGCCCCGGCGGCCTGCTGGCGTATCTGCGCACCACGCTGATGAATACGCTGCGCGACGAGTTGCGGCGCGGACAGCGTTCGCCGCTCCGCGTGAGCGACGAGGTCCTGGTCGGACAGGCCGATGCCTCGCCATCACCCATGCAGGGCGTGTTGACGGAACAGGCGCTCGCCGCCTACGAGGCGGCACTGGCGCGGCTGCGGGCCAATGACCGCGATGCGGTCAGCCTGCGTGTCGAGTTCGGTCTCGACTATGAGGAAATCGCCGGCCTCTGTGGCCTCAAAACCGCCAATGCCGCGCGCATGCGCGTCAGCCGCGCGCTGCTGAGACTGGCGGAGCTGATCGATGTCGAAACGATCCGGCCCTGAACGGACGCGGCCGCGAGGGCCCGACGCCGGTTCGCCACTGCTGGCACTGGCCGAAGCGGTGGCGGATGGTGCGCCGCTGCCGCGCGCTTCCGGCGGTGATTCGCGCATTCGCAGCGGACTGGCGCTGATCGCGGATCTGTCCGAACGCCTCGGCGCCGCGGGTGGCCGGGCACGCGGAACGCTGTCTTCGCCGGGCCGGTTCCAGTGGGGCCACCTGGAAGTGCTGCAACAGATCGGCAGCGGTGCCACTTCCGAGGTGTTCCGCGCCTTCGATCCGCTGCTTGCCGTCGAAGTGGCGCTCAAGCTCAGCCGGCCGGGACAGGGCTGGGCCGGCGCCGGCGACTGGATCGCCGAGGCGCGCAGCCTGGCGCGCATCCGCCACCCCAACGTCGTCGCCGTCCATGGCGTCGATCGCCACGACGGCCGCAGCGGCATCTGGCTCGACCTGGTCCAAGGCGAATGCCTGGACGCCCTGGTGCGCCGCGATGGGCCGTTGCCTGCGGACGATGTCCGGCAGATCGCCGCGGACATCTGCCGTGGCCTGGCAGCGATCCACGAGGCCGGCGTCCTGCACTGCGATCTCAAGCCGGCCAACCTGATGCGCAGCCGTGACGGGCGCATCCTGATCACCGATTTCGGCGCCGCCCTCATGCCCGGCCAGGCCACCGGCATCGCGCGCGGAACGCCACTGTGCATGGCGCCCGAAGTGCTGGAAGGCGCCCCCGGAACGGTGCAGTCGGATCTCTACAGCCTGGGCGTGGTCCTGTACTGGCTGGCAACGGCGACCCTCCCGGTGTCGGCGAGCAGTCTCGAGGAGCTGATCGCCCTCCACGGCCGCAGACATTCAGGAAAGGAGGGCAACGGCCTGGCGGGCGCATTGCCCTCCGGGCTGGCCGACCTGGTGCAGGCACTGCTCGATCCCGATCCCCGGCAGCGGCCGGCCAGCGCCGACGAGGTCGGACGCGTCCTCGCCGAGCGCGTGCCGACCGCACTGGCGGTGACGCCACGACGGCTTCCGACCCATGCGGCGCCCTCCGGGCCGGCGCGCTTCGACCGGCTGGTGGCACGCGACACCGAGCTCGCCTACCTGCGCCAGGAATTCCAGCGTGCGGTCGCCGGCCATGCCTTGCCGGTGCTGCTGGCGGGCGAGTCCGGCGCCGGCAAGAGCTCGGTCATCGCGCACCTGGGCGACTGGCTGTCCGTGCGCGGTGGCGTGCTGCTGCGCGTGGCGGCCGCGGCGCATCCGGCACCGGAACGGCTGGCGACGCTGGTGCGCCGGGCGCTGTCCATGCTGCCCGCTGCGGCGACGCCGCGATCCGACGACGCGGCTGAACTGGCGGCGGCGTTCCGCGGCGCCCGGCGACATGTCGTCCTCGCACTGGAAGACCTGCAGCACGCCGATGAAACCGACCGCGCCTGGCTGCGTCGCCTCACCGTCGAACTGCGCGGCCTGCCCGTGCTGCCGGTCGGACTGGTGCGCACGGACGCCGGCGAAACGCCGCCTGTGGCGTCGCTGTTCGGTGACGGCCCGGTCGGTGTGCTGCGCCTGCATCCTTTCTCGCCGCCTCAGGTCCGCCTGGCGATCGACGAGTTGCTCGGTGCACCCCAGTGCGGCCACGACGTCCCCGATGAGGTCAGCCATGCGCTGTACCGGCTGACCGGTGGGCGGCCGTTCTTCCTGGTCGAGCTGCTTCGGCACCTGATCGCCTGCGGCAGCCTGGAACTCCACGACACGCCACCGGCCTGGCACTGGCAGGGCATGCCTGAAACCTTGCCGTCCAGTCTGGAGCTGGCACTCCTCGAACGCTGTCGCACGCTTCCGGCCGGCCATGGAAGCGTCGTCGAGGCGGCAGCCGTTCTCGGCGAACGCTTCTCGCAGTCCCGCCTGGCCGCACTGCTGGACCGGGATGAGGAGGACGTGGCCACGGCGCTGCAGGCGGTGGCCGATCTGGGCATTGTCGAACAGGAGGCGCCAGGCCGATGGCTGTTCCGGCACGGGCTCATCCAGCAGGCGCTCTACCGTTCGCTGGCCGACGCGCATCGGGCGGACCTCCACCGTCGCTGCATGGGCATTTTCGCGGACGCCGGTTCCCGCGCCGAGCTGGCCGCGCTGAGCATCCACGCCGGTCATGCCGGTGATCGCGACCTGGCCTTCCGCGCGGGATATGCCGCCCTGCGTGAGGCGGGTCTGGAACAGGCCGATCCAGGCGAACTGCAGCGACTGCAGGAACTGGTCGACAGCGGGGTCATGGCCGGCGCCGAAACGCGCTGGGCCCTCGGTCTGGCGCGCATCCGCGCCCTTCGAGATCTCGGTCGCCTCTATCCGGCGCAGGAGGCTGCAGCCCGGCTGGGGACGGCGATGCGACCGCGCGCGGGCAGTCGATACGATGACCTGCTGCGCATGGAGCGCGCGCGCACCGCGTTCGCGCTCGGCGAGCACCGCCAGGTGCTCGACGAACTTTCACCGATCCTCCTCGCCGCCCGGCCCGGTGCGCCTTCGTCGACGCTGCGGCGTGCGGCGCGCCTGCTGGAGGTCCAGGCACAGGCGGCGCTGGGTGACTACAGGACGGCGGAACGCAGCCTGGCGGATCTGCTCGACGGCCCATCGGGCCGCGACCGGCAGGCGCAGACACTCGCGCTGTACGGATGGTGCCTGGCGCTGCAGGACCGCCTCGACGAAGCCGGCGAGGTCTTCCAGCGTGCTTTGGCGCGGCAGCGGCGCGGCCGTACCGCGGCGCGCGCGGACCTGTTGCGGCGCTACCACTGGGTGCTGCTGTGCCAGGGACGATACCAGGAGGCCTACCGGACCGCCCTCGATGCGCACGAGTCGTATCGCGGGCTGGGTGATGCCATGGGTCAGGCCAAGGCACGGATGGGCCTGGCGCAGGTGCGCCTGGAACAGGGCCTGATGGAGGAGGCCATCGGCTTCCTGCATCGCACGCTGCACGACCTCGATCGGGTCGGCGACCGTCACTGTCATGCCGAAACCCTGTGGCTGCTGGCAGCCGCGGATATCCGACTCGGCCGGCTCGCCGAAGCCGAAACGCATCTGCAGCGCGCGCTGGCCCTGATCGTCGAAATCGGCGACCGCGACGATGAATTCCGCTTCCTGACCGAGCAATCGCGACTGCGCCGTGCCCAACGGCGACCGGAGGCGGCCCTGGCCTGTGCACGGGAAGCCGCGGCCATCGCGACGGAACTGGGTAGTCCCACCGGCGTGGCCCTGGCGCAGGTGGAAGCGGCGGCGGCGCAGCTGGAACTGGGCGATCCGGAACCGGCGCTCGAAATCTGCGAACCGGCATGCGTGCAATTGCAGCGCCTCGGTGCCGGTGAGCGCTGGCGCGCGCACTGGATCGAGGCGCGGTGTCGGCTCGCCCATGCGCAGCCGTTGAAGGCGGTGGTCGCCTTTGCCCGGGCGCAGGCCGTGGTCGACGGTATCGTCGGCGAGTTCGGCCGTGGAGAACTGGCGCGCCGGCGCCGTTTGGCGCAGGCCTGGTCGCCGTTGCTCGAGGAACATGCCGCGGCGCTGTCGGCCCACGCCGATGTCGGCGTCGCGGAACGCCTGCGACAACGCTGGTACGCAGGCTGATCGTCGCAGCGAACGCTCAGAGCGCGTCGATATCCTCTTCGCCAGTGCGGATGCGCACGACGCGCTCCAGCGCCGTGACGAAGATCTTGCCGTCACCGATCTTGCCAGTGCGGGCGGCCTGGGTGATGGTCTCGACGACGCGGTCGGTGAGTTCGTCCGGGATCGCGATTTCCAGCTTGATCTTCGGCAGGAAATCGATGACGTATTCGGCGCCCCGGTACAGCTCGGTGTGGCCCTTCTGGCGCCCGAAGCCCTTCACCTCGCCGACGGTGATGCCCTGTACGCCGATTTCCGACAGTGCCTCGCGCACGTCGTCGAGCTTGAAGGGCTTGATCACGGCCGTCACCATCTTCATCGTGTGCCTGTCCTGCGCGGATATCGGAAAATTCCCAGGCCATTCTAGCCACGGCGCCGACGCCCGTGGTCCATCCTTCAAGCACGCTGTCCATCCCTGCGAGGCCGCCATGATCCGTCCCGACCACATCGAAGCCCTGAGCCAGCGCATCGGCGAGCTGCTTCCGCCAGGCCTCAAGGAAGGCGCCGGCGACCTGCGCCGCAACCTGCGCGCCGCCATCGGTGCGCAACTGAACCGGCTCGACCTGGTCAACAACGATGACTACGAGGTGCAGCGGGAAGTCCTGCTGCACGCGCGCGAGCAGCTCGACCAGCTGCGCGCGCGCGTCGATGCGCTGGAGGCGGAGCTGTCCCGCCTCCGCGGCGGCGACTGACCGCATGGGCCTGGCCGTCGTCGCCAGCCGGGCGCAGCTCGGCGTCCAGGCCCCACCGGTCGCGGTGGAAGTCCATCTCAGCGGTGGACTGCCCAGCACGACCATCGTCGGCCTGGCGGAAACGGCGGTGAAGGAAAGCCGCGACCGCGTCCGCGCCGCCATCCAGAACGCGCGGCTGGAATTCCCGGCCGGCCGCGTCACCGTCAACCTGGCGCCTGCCGACCTGCCCAAGGACGGCTGCCGCTTCGACCTTGCCATCGCCCTCGGCATCCTTGCCGCCAGCGGGCAGATTCCCCGCGAGCGCCTGGATGGCCACGAATTCCTCGGCGAGCTGGCGCTGTCCGGTGCCCTGCGGCCGGTGCAGGGCGTGCTGCCGGCCGCGATCCGCTGCGGCGCCGAAGGCCGCACGCTGATCGTGCCGGGAGGCAACGCCGGGGAAGTGGCGCTGGCCCGCAATACCCAGGCGCGGGCGGCGGACAGCCTGCTGGCCGTCTGCCGCTATCTGCGGGACGGCCTTGGCCTGCCGGACGCGGCATCGCTGGAGGCGTCGACGGTTGTCGATGACAGTACGCGGGCGGCGACGGACATGGCCGAGGTCCGCGGCCAGTTGCGCGCCCGCCGTGCGCTGGAGATCGCTGCCGCCGGCGGTCACAACCTGCTGATGATCGGGCCGCCCGGCAGTGGCAAGACGCTGCTGGCGTCCTGCCTGCCGGGCGTGCTGCCGCCGCTGGGCGAAGACGCGGCCCTGGAAGTGGCCGCGATCGCATCCGTCGCCGGGCGTCCGCCGCGCGACGCGCGGTCTTTCCGGCAGCCGCCGTACCGCGCGCCGCACCACACCGCTTCGGCGGTCGCACTGGTCGGCGGCGGCAGTCGGCCGCGGCCGGGCGAGATCTCCCTGGCGCATCAAGGCGTGCTTTTCCTCGACGAGTTGCCGGAATGGAACCGGCAGGCGCTGGAAGTGCTGCGTGAACCACTGGAATCCGGTCGCATCGTCATTTCGCGGGCGGCACGGCAGGCCGAATTTCCGGCCGCGTTCCAGCTGGTCGCCGCGATGAATCCCTGTCCCTGCGGTTATGCCGGCGATCCCGCTGGACGATGCCGTTGTTCCGCGGATGCCATCGCCCGCTATCGCGGACGCGTCTCGGGCCCGCTGCTGGATCGCATCGACCTGCATGTCGAAGTACCGCGCCTGCCGCAGCAGGAACTGCTGGCGCCAGGCATGCGCGGGGAATCCTCGCAGTCCGTGCGCGATCGCGTCTGCGCCGCGCGGCAGCGGCAACGGGCGCGCGCGGGCGTGGCCAACGCGCGCCTGGGCGGCGCCGACCTGCGTCGGGATGTCGTGCTCGATCCAGCGGCGACCGCGCTGCTGGAACAGGCGGCGGAGAAGCTGGAGCTGTCGGCACGCGCCTGCCATCGCCTGATGCGCGTGGCGCGCACGATCGCCGACCTGGCCGGCGCCGCAAGCGTGGACCGCGCGCACCTGGCGGAAGCGGTCAGCTACCGCAGCCTGCGGATGTCGCCGAGCCGGGTGTAGAGGCGGAAGCGCAGTGGCCCTCAGGGCAACTGCGCGCGCAGCTTCGCCAGGTCGACGTCGTCCGGATAGAGCTGTGCCAGCTTGTCGATCAGCGGCCGGGCCGCGGCGACGTTGTCGAGGCGGAACGCCAGCAGACGCGCCAGGCGCAGGCCGGCGTCACGATGCGCCGCATGGGCGCGGTGCCGGTTCACGAACGCCAGCAGCAGGTGGCTGGCCGGTTGCGGCTGTTCCGCCGCGACCAGTTGCCGGGCGACGGCCAGGGCGGCGTCCGGGCGATCCATCAGGAAGCCCTTGTCACGCTTCAGCCCGAAGCGCACCAGCCAGGCCAGATCGTCGGCGCGGCCGGCGGCCTGCCACTGCGAGGCCAGGTCAGCCAGCTCCGGGAGCAACGCCGCATCCGCCGGCAGCACCTCGACGGCGGAAAGGAAATCCGGACGGCCCAGCCGCCGCTCGCGCAGTGCGGCGACCAGCTCGCGCGCGGCGGCGTCCACGTCGCCCGCGTCAACCAGGGCGCCGGCCCGTGCGCGCGCCAGTTCCGCCGCCGACGGGGCAGCCGGCGGTGCTGCGACGGCCGCGGTCACGTCGCCTTCGTTCGCCGGCACGGCCGCTGACATTGCCGCCATCGCGGCAGGTGCACTGGCGACAACAACGCCAGCCGCTTCGACGTCGTCCACCGGATCGAGGTCATCCTCGACACCCAGCTGCGGACGCAGGGCGCGCTCCATCACGAACCACCACGGCAGCGAGATCAGGCTCAGGATGCCAACCACGATCAGCACCACCGACGCGGCATCGCGGGCGGCCAGCATGATCAGGTTCCCGCCCACCATCTTGATGATGGCGTGGATGACCACCAGCAGCGACGAGGTGATGGCCAGGGACGATTTCACGAACCGTCCTGCCTGCCCGAACACGACGCGGAAGCTCTGAACGAACAGGTCCGCAATCGGTTCCTTGCCTCGCAGCGCTGCGATATGCGCCATCACGCCGGTGGCGGACAGCATGAATATCAGGGGCGAGAAGATCAGGGTGAAGAGGTAGACGCCATAGACGTCGAACCGGAACAGCAGCCGGATGAAAAGCTGCGCGATGAAGGGGGTGGAGAGGATCTCCCGCAGCAGCAGGCCGATGACCCAGGTGATCGCCGCCCACGCGGCGGTGACAATGGCCACGCGGACCAGCGCCGCTTGCGGTGGCAGCAGGGCGCCGACACCCCAAGGCCGCCCTTCGCTGCGCGCCAGAACCGCGAAACCGGTCATCATCACGCCGGTCAGCAGTGCGTGCTGGAGGATGTCGTCGAAGACACTGCGCCAGCCGTCGTCGAACGGGCCGGCCAGCCGGATGTGTGGCGTCAACCATGTCAGCAGCACGACGGCCGCGGCAAACGGCGCGATCTGCCTGAAGCGTCGACCCAGCAGCTGGAACGTCGGCGCCAGCCACTGCAGCATCGGCGTCTCGTCCAGCTCCAGGTCGAGCGGGTGCGTGCCGACACGCTCTGGTGTGTCCATCCCTGTACTCCCTCGGGGGGCATCCCTGCAGCGGCGGAGTGTAGGCGGCCTCAACGGGGCCGACAAGCGGATCGCGTGATCGCGCAGGCGCCGTCGCGCGGCCGGATTTCCGCCGCTCAGCCGGTGTCCACGGCCGACTTGCCGCGGGCGCCGCGCCAGGGTTCGTAGAACGCGCGCAGCGTCGCGATGTCCGCTTCCATGTCGTCACCCGGCCACAGCATCGGCCCCAACCCGATGCGCTTGTCGGGATAGTGGAAATAGGCGGGAATGATGGGCACGCCGGCGGCCTTGGCAATGCGCCAGAAACCCGTCTTCCAGCGCGGCACGACCTTGCGCGTACCTTCCGGCGCAACACCCAGCCAGAACTTCTCGTTCTCGGCGAAGCGTTGGACCGCACTCTCGATCAAGGCGCTGCCGCCGCTGCCGCGGTCGATGGGGATGATGCCGAAATGGCGGAGGATCGATCCCAACGGCCACCAGAACAGCTGGCGCTTGGCCAGGAAGCGCGCATCGAGACCGAGCACCTGCTTGACCGCCAGTCCGTGCAGGGCATCCATGTTGCTGGAATGCGGCGCGGCGATCACCACGGCTTTCGGCACGTCCGGAAACGCGTCCACCATGCGCCAGCCGGACAGGCGCAACCACCACGCACCGAGCCGGCCGGAGATGGGCGCGCGCACGCGGGGCGCCTGCGGCGGCAGGGGTGGCGCGTAGGGCAGCGGCAACTTCGAACTCATTCGTCAGTCATCCAGTCGCGGTCGGCCGCGATTGCGTTTGATGGCGCCACGTCCGACCTTGCTGTCGACACGGCGTTGTTGCGAGGCGCGCGTGGGCTTTGTGGCAATGCGCGCCTTCGGCACGTGCAGTCCGGCGCGGATGAAATCCGCCAGGCGCTCGCGGGCGTCCTCGCGGTTGCGCGACTGGTCGCGATAGCGCTGTGCCTGGATGACCAGCACGCCGTCATCGGTCAGTCGCCGGTCGCGCCGGCGCAGCAGGCGTTCGCGCAAGGGTTCGGGCAGCGAGGGCGACAGGCGGATGCTGAAGCGCAGCTCGACCGCACTGGCGACCTTGTTGACGTTCTGGCCGCCCGGTCCCGAGGCGGTGACGAAGCGTTCCGACAGCTCGCCTTCCGGAATCGCAATGCCCGGCGCGATGTCGACGGCATCAGTACCCATCGCCGCTGGCCTCAACAAATGCGGCGCACCGACGCCGACGCGGCGCGCAGGACGCGCTCGCGGGAGCGAAGGGCTGGCGGAACCGGCAGGACATGGCCGCGCATGATACGCGACGCGGCTGCGCGGACGCCGCGGGTGCCGGGCATGGCCCATCGTCGTGGCCCGCGACGGAAACGGCTCATGGCATTCCATCCAGTCCTTCGCTGACGGTCGGATCGGGAAATCCACCCGGTGTCGCCGGGGTTTTCATCCAGGCCGCCCGGCACGCCTGCCGGCTCTGGCTTGCATGCCGACGCCGGCGCCCCGGTGCCGGCACGGCGGGCAGGTTCCCAGGTGCCGTCGGCCGGCCGTCAGTGCGTGGTCGCGTCGTCGCCGGCGAGCGCCGACGTCCAGCCGAAGCGCTCCAGCAGTCCCGTCCAGGTCGCATCCAGCGGTGCTTCAAGCCACAGCCGGGTGCCCGACACCGGATGTTCGAACGACAGTTTCCAGGCATGCAGCAGCATGCGGTGGCAGCTGAAATGTTGCCGGAACAGCCGGTTGTGCTCGCCACGGCCGAGCGTGCTGTCGCCGATGATCGGATGGTGGATGTGGTGCAGGTGCCGGCGCAGCTGGCGGTAGCGACCCGTCTGCGGCGACAGCGCCAGCAGTGCATAGCGTTGCTGCGGATAGCGTCCCAGCGCGATCGGAACTTCGACCGTCGCCAGCCGGCGCCAGCGCGTCAGCGCCGGCTTGCGTTCGCCGGTCATGCCGCCGACGCTGAGCGGATAGTCGATCTCGCCGGCCTCGTCGGGCCAGCCGCGGACCACGGCCAGGTAGGTCTTGTCGACGCTGCGCGACATCAGCTGTTCGCCCAGCGCACTGGCCACCTCGCGCGACCGCGCCACCAGTACCAGGCCGCTGGTCGCGCGGTCCAGGCGGTTGACCAGGAACAGAGGTCCCCCGGCCTGCGTGCGCAGGCGGTCCATGAGGTAATCGCCGTCGCGCGCGACCATCCGGCTGCGGTGTACGGCCAGTCCAGCCGGCTTGTCCACGGCCATCAGTCCGCCGTCCTCGAAGACCAGCGTCAGGGGCGGATCGGGGAAGTCCATGTCGACGTGTAGAACCTGCAGGTATGCGCGCCGGTCCGGCGCGATGGCCGGCAGTGTAGAGGTGATTCCGCCGGCCCGGGCGGATGCCGGGATCGGGGGCGGTGCCGCACTTCAGGGTGGCCCGGCGGTGCTAGCATCGCCGCATGCCCCGCGATCGCCGTGACGCCGATGACCTCGCCGTGGACCAGTTGCGGCTGGCCCTGCTTGTGGATGCCGACAATGCCTCGCCGGCAGTGATCGAAGGCGTGCTGGCGGAAGTCGCGCGCTTCGGCATCGCCAGCGTCCGCCGCCTCTACGGCGACTGGACCTCGCAGCGGCACGCAGGATGGAAGAAGGTGCTGCTGGATCATTCGCTGGCGCCGGTGCAGCAGTTCGCCTACACCACGGGCAAGAACGCCACCGACAGCGCGATGATCATCGACGCGATGGACCTGATGTACACGCGCCGCTTCGGTGGTTTCTGCCTGGTGTCCAGCGACAGCGACTTCACGCGCCTGGCGCAGCGACTGCGCGAGGAAGGCCTGCTGGTCCTGGGATTCGGCGAGCGCAAGACGCCGGCGCCGTTCGTCGCCGCCTGCGACAAGTTCATCTACACGGAAGTGCTGACTGCAGGGCGCGACGCGCCGGCTGCCGCGACGTCCGGAGAAAGCGACGGCGACGCCGCGCCAGTGGCAGCGGACTCGGCCATCGCCAGGCCAGCGGCGCAGAAGGCGCCAGTGCCCTTCGACCTCATTGAGCGCGCCATCGGCGAATCCGATGACGATGACGGCTGGGCGCACCTCGGTCCCGTCGGCGGCTATCTCACCAAGGTGCGCCCGGATTTCGATCCGCGCCTCTACGGCTTCAAGAAACTGAGCGACCTGCTCCGTGCCCATCCGCAGCGCTATGAACTGCGCGAGCTGGTCCAGGACGGCGCCGGCAGCCGGATGATCCATGTTCGCCTGGCGCGGCCGGTGAAGAAGGCGGCGCCGGCGCGTCGCGGTCGCGCCGCCAAGAAAGCGACGGCACCCTGACGGATGCGTTCATGAGCGATGTCATCGTCATCGGCGCCGGGCACAACGGCCTGGTCTGCGCCGCGTACCTGGCTGCCGCCGGCCTGAAGGTGACCGTGCTGGAGCGCCGCGATGTCGTCGGTGGCGCCGCGGTCACCGAGGAATTCCATCCCGGTTTCCGCAATTCGGTGGCGTCGTACACGGTGTCGCTGCTGCAGCCGAAGGTGATCGCCGACCTGCAGCTGCACCAGCACGGGCTGCGCATCGTCGAGCGGCCGCTGGCGAATTTCCTGCCGCTGCCGGACGACCGCTACCTGAAGGTCGGCGGTGGGCGCACCGCCTCGGAATTCGCCAGGTTCTCACGCCGGGATGGCGAGCGCCTGGCGGCCTACGGGGAACGCCTCGACGCCATCGCCGACGTCCTGCGCGCGCTGGTGATGGAGACCCCACCCAACGTCGTCGAAGGTGGCTGGCTGCAGGCGCTGCCGCAGCTGTTGAAGTCGGCGAAGCTGGCCAGGCGGCTGCGGCCGCTGGGGTTGGATGGGCAACGCGAGCTGCTCGACCTGTTCACGCTGTCGGCGGCCGAGTACCTGGAACGCTGGTTCGAGAGCGATCCGGTGAAGGCGGTATTCGGTTTCGACGGCATCGTCGGCCACTACGCCAGTCCTTATACACCCGGCTCCGCCTATGTGCTGCTGCACCACGTCTTCGGCGAGGTCAACGGACGCAAGGGCGCCTGGGGCCACGCCATCGGCGGCATGGGCGCCATCACCCGGGCGATGGCGCGCTGCTGCGTCGCGCGCGGCGTCGACATCCGCACCGGCACCGGCGTGCGCGAGGTCATCGTCGAGCGCGGCCGCGCCACCGGCGTCGTCACCGCCGGGGGCGAAACGCTGCGTGCGTCGCGCGTCGTCTCGAACCTCAATCCGCGCCTGCTGTTCGAACAGCTGGTCGATCCGGCAGTCCTGCCGGCCGATTTCCGCGTGCGCATCGGGCAATGGAAATGCGGTTCCGGCACCTTCCGAATGAATGTCGCGCTCAGCGAGCTGCCCGATTTCCGCGCGCTGCCCGGCAAGGTCGCCGCCGAACACCATGGCTCGGGGATCATCATGGCGCCCAGCCTCGACTACATGGATCGCGCGTACCTGGATGCGCGCGCGCATGGCTGGTCGCGCCAGCCGATCGTCGAGATGCTGATACCTTCGACGCTGGACGATTCGCTGGCGCCGCCCGGCGCGCATGTTGCCAGCCTGTTCTGCCAGCAGTTCGCGCCGCAGCTGCCGGACGGGTCGAGCTGGGACGACCACCGCGAGGCGGTCGCCGACCTCATCATCGACACCGTCAACGACTACGCGCCGAACTTCAGGGCGTCGGTGATCGGCCGGCAGATCAACAGCCCGCTGGACCTGGAACGCACCTTCGGCCTGGTCGGCGGTGACATCTTCCACGGCGCGTTGTCGCTCAACCAGCTGTTTTCAGCGCGGCCGATGCTGGGCCATGCCGACTACCGCACGCCGATCGCCGGCCTCTACCAGTGCGGTGCCGGCACCCATCCCGGGGGCGGCGTCACCGGCGCGCCCGGACACAACGCGGCGCGCGAAATCCTCCGCGACCGCCGCCGTTGACGTTGCCTGCGCAGGCCGTCGTCCACCGGACCGTCCATGGGCACCTTGCGTTCCTTCGGCGGGCGCCAGCCGGTGCCGTAGGCGCGCGCTCGACGGCGAGGTCTGTGGGCTTGCGCGGTGGCGTCAGGCGCCGAGCGCGAGCTGCTGGTGCAGGAACGCCTTGGCCGCGCGCGTGTCGCGCTTGATGGTCGGCTCGGACACGCCCAGCAGCTCGGCGATGTCCTTCACTTCGAGGCCGGCGAAGAAACGCAGTTCGACGACCTTGACCAGGCGTTCGTCCAGCGCCGCCAGTTTCTCCAGCGCCTTGTCGATGGCGAGCAGCTGCTCGGCCTGCGCATCGACCGGCAGCGGCTGGCCTTCCAGCGCATCCAGCGCGACGTGTTCGGCGCCGCCGCCCCGACGTTCGGCCAGTCGTGCGCGGGCATGGTCGATCACCACCTGGCGCATGGCGCGCGCGGCGGTGGCATAGAAGTGCCGACGGTTCTCATAATCCAGACCGGCGCCTTCGAACAGCTTGAGGTAGGCCTCGTTGACCAGCGCGCAGGTGTCCAGCGTGGCGCCGCGGCGATGCCGGTTGAGTTCAGCGCGCGCGATGCGCACCAGGTCGTTGTAGACCAGTCCGAGGAAACGTTCGCGGCCGGCCGGCTGGTCGGCTTCGGCCAGGGCGAGGGTGATCGCGGGCGACGGATCGATCATGGGTCGATCATAGCTCGGTCGGCGCGCAGTGGGTGTGCGCGCGGCCTCAGTCGCCGCGGCGGCGGAGGGCCAGTGCGAAAGCGGCCAGTCCCGCGCCCAGTGCCGACAACGGCAGCAGCGGCAGCCCGTTCCAGGACGGTCCGCCGGCATCGCCGGCCAGGAGAACGGCCGCCGCCACCAGCAGCCCGGCGCCGCAGATCGCCAGCACCTGGCGGCGCAGCAGCGACTGACGTTG
This sequence comes from Pseudofulvimonas gallinarii, assembly GCF_004343305.1. Taxonomy (GTDB): domain Bacteria; phylum Pseudomonadota; class Gammaproteobacteria; order Xanthomonadales; family UBA2363; genus Pseudofulvimonas; species Pseudofulvimonas gallinarii. Next base: position 126,683 of record NZ_SMAF01000003.1, read on the forward strand.
CTGCTGCGCCTGGGCCTGCGCCACGGCGACCAGCGCCAGTTGCTCGCGCTGGCGCTCCAGAGATTCGCGTGCCAGCCGCGGCAGCGATACCGCCTGTTCCATCCAGTCCGGCATGCGGATCTTCGCCGCGCGCAGGAGCGAACCGACGCGGCCGTACTGCTGGCGCATGATGTCGTCGAGTACCGGTTGCGCGACCGACCAGATATCGATCTGCGGATCCAGCCAGCGGCTCAGGCCTTCGACATTGAGCAGCGTCTTCTGCAGCAGGATCAGCTGCGGCTGCAGCGTGAGCTGGTAGCGCTGCGCCATGCGGAACAGCTTGAACAGCACTTCGCCGAGATTGATCTGCGACAGCGGCCGCGTGAAGTACGGTTCGCAGACCGCGCGCACGCCGGCTTCCAGCGCCTCGACGCGGATGTGCCGCGGCATCCAGCCGGCTTCCAGGTGCAGCTCCGCCACGCGCCGGTAGTTCATGGTGAACATCGCCATGAAGTTCTCGGCCAGGTAGCGCTGGTCGGCCGGCGACAGCGTGCCGACCATGCCGAAGTCGAGCAGCACGATGCGTGGCGGCGCACCCTCGCGAGGCTGCACCAGCAGGTTGCCCGGATGCAGGTCGGCATGGAACAGGTTGTCGCGGAACACCTGCGTATAGAACAGCTCGATCAGCCGCCGTGCCAGGGCCGGTTTGTCGATCCCGGCGGCATCCAGCGCGGCGCCATCGGCGATCGGAATGCCGTGCATGCGTTCCTGGGTCAGCACCGTTTCGGCGGTCAGGTCCCAGTTCACCCGCGGCACGGCCACGGCGCCGCCGGCGTTCCAGATGCGCCCGATGGCGCTGGCGTTGGCGCCTTCATGCTGCAGGTCCAGTTCGTTCGCGAGCGTCGCCTCGACTTCCGCCACGACTTCGCGCGGCCGTATCCGGTCGGCGCGCGGATGGCGTCTTTCGGCCACGCGTGCGATGGCGTGCAGCAGTTCCATGTCGCGCTGGACCAGCCCGTGCACGCCGGGTCGCAGCACCTTGACGACGACATCGCTGCCGTCATGCAGGCGGGCTGGATGGACCTGGGCGATCGAGGCCGCCGCCAGCGCGGTTTCGTCGAAGGCCGCGAACAGTTGCGACACCGGCCTGCCCAGTGCGCGCTCGACCTCGGCGCGCGCCTGGTCGCCCGGGAACGGCGCGACGCGATCCTGCAGCGCGGCCAGCTCGTCGGCCACCGCCGGCGGCAGCAGGTCGCGGCGCGTGGACAGGATCTGCCCGAACTTCACGAAGATCGGACCCAGGTGTTCCAGTGCCAGGCGGGCACGCTGCCCGGCCGGCAACGCGTCGATATCGGGTCGCGCCTTGCCGACCAGCGGTTTGAGCAGGCGCAGCGGCCAGGGCAGCTGGCGATCGCCAAGCAGGCCGTCGAGCCGGTAGCGCAGTGCCACCACCAGCAGGCGCATGACGCCGGTTGCCGCGCGGCGACTGCTCATGCGCGCGGCAGCCCGCGTTCTATGCGGCCGACGCGCGCCGCCAGGCGCTCGACATCGTCACGCAGGCGGTCCACCGCATCGACGAAGGCATCGATCTCGCTGCGCGGGGTGATCACGCCGGCTTCCTCGGTCAGGAACTCGGCGCCGCTGGCCGCCAGTTCGCCGGCCTGGCGCCGCGCCCAAGCGAGCGCGCCAGCGAATCCGCGCGCGATCTGCGGACCCAAGGTGCCGCCGAACACCTCGACGAACGGCAGTTCCCAGTCCGGATCGAAGTCGCGCAGCGCGCTTTCAAGCAGGCGCGCCAGTTCGAGGTCGCCATCGATACGGACGCCACTGGGCAGGCCACGATCCGCGCCCGGCGTCGCCAGCCAGGTCACCAGGCCGGCCGGCTCCAGCGCCAGGCCCAGGTCGGCGTCACCGTCATGGTCGGGAACCGGCCGCACGCGTCCGCTGGCGATGCGCAGGCGCAGGCCGCGACGGGCGCCACGCAGACGCAGGCGCAGTTCCCGCCCGTCCAGGCGCTGCAGGGTGCCGGTCGAGCCCGGATCCAGGCGCAGGAAGCGGTCCAGCGCGGCCTCCACCACGCCGGCCAGCGCATCCAGCGCGCGTTGCGGCACGTCGCGATTCAGGGCGTCCTCGTTCATGTCCGCGATTGTACCTGCGCGCCGCCAGCCTTAACCGCGACGCGCCCGCGGCTGGCGCGCGGCGGTGAACTGCGGTAAACCGTCGCTTCACTTTGAGCGGAAGTACACCGTGCACCTTCGTCACGTTTCCGGTCTCCTCCTGCTGGCAGCGCTCGCGCTGGCGGCCGGGGTGGCGCGAGCGGCTTGGGAGCGGCAGGGACAGACGCCGTCCGGCGCGGTCTACCGGATGGCCGTGCCGGAAGGCTGGCGGTCCGGAGATGGCCTCGTGGTCTTCCAGCGCGATCTGAGTTTCGAACTGGACCTGGCGCCCGACCTCGGGCCGCTGGCGCAGTTGCAGCTGGAGCAGGGCTACGCGGTGGTGGCGTCCGGCTACAGCCAGGCCGGCTGGGCCGTTTTCGCCAGCGGCCGGGACAATGCCGAGCTGGTCGAGCGCTTTGCGGCCGATGTCGGCGAACCGGGGCGGGTACTCACCTACGGCACGGCGATGGGTGGGTACATCGCCCTGCAGATGGCCCAGGATCCGCGCATCGCCGTGGACGGCGTGCTGGCGCTGTGTCCGCTGGCAGCCGGCCACCGTCGCTGGGATGAGGCGCTGGACCTGCGCGTCGTCTATGACGCGGTCTGCAATGGCGTGCCTGGTGGCGGACTGCCGGCCGCCGCCGACCAGTCCTGGCTGCTGGAGGCCGGCCAGATCTCCGCCGCCGGACTGGCCGACATCGTCGGCCGCGCCGGGGTCTGCCTCGGCATCGACGTGCGCCCGGAACAGCGCGAGCCGGCGCAGCAGGCGCGGCTGGACGTTCTCAAGGCGCGCAGCGGGCTTGCGGACGATGCCGCCGTGCTGCCGCGGCTTGCCTGGGCCACCGTCGGGCTGAGCGACCTGCTGCGCGATCGCGGCAAGCTGGCGGGCGCGGCGGCGGTCGGCAATAGTGGCGTCGACTATGGCGATGCCGCCATCAATGCGCGCGTGCACCGGGTCGCCGCCGACGCCTTCGCGGCCCTGGAATTCCGCCTGCAGTCCGGGTTGCGGCCGGGCGGGCAGGCGCGCGTGGTCAGCCTGCATGGCCAGGCCGACGAAGTGGTCGGTGCCGCGCACCAGGCCTCGCTGCGTGCGCTGTGGCCGGATGCCCGGCTGCTGTTGGCGCATGCCGCCACCACCGAGCCGGCGGGCTGCGGCCTCTCGGCCGCCGAGATCGAGTCGGCCTGGGACACCTTGCTGGCCTGGGTGGACGCGCCACAGGCACCGGCGCCCGATGCCGTCGAGCTGCAGGCGCGTTGCCTGGAACGCATCGCCAATGGCGACTCGTCCGGCGAGTGCCGCATCGATCCCGCTTTCGAGGGCGACGTGGACGGTGCCGCTTTCCGCTCGCGCGGACTGGCCGTCGACCGTCTTGATGCACGTTTCAGCGGCGACTGGATCGATACGGACCATCCCGGGGAGCAGTGGTCGCTGGAACTGCTCGAGGGTGGCGGCGCCCTGATCTATGGACTGACCTTCCCGGCTGCCGGCGAAGGGGGCGAGCAGTTCTGGCTGATCGGCAGCGGTCGCGCCGATGGCAACGGCATCGCCTTCGACGAGGTGCACAGCCTGCAGGGCGGTGGTTTCGGTGAGGATTTCGATCCCTCGCACGCGCGCTTCCGGCCGTGGGGAATGCTGCGCATGGTGTTCGACGATTGCGGTGTGGCACGCCTGCGCTACAGCGCCGGCGCAAGCTTCGGTCGCGGCGAGCGGCGCCTGCTGCAGGCACGCGGACTGGCTGGCGGCGACTGCGACAACGATGGGGCGAAGGCCGCGGAGGGCCTGGCCGCGCTCAGCGGCAGCTGGTACGACCCGCAGCGTCCGGGCCAGGGCGCGACGCTGAACATCGACGTCAATGGCAGCGCCCGCCTCGTGCTGATGGGCTACGACCCGCGCCAGGGCCAGCCGGCATGGCTGCAGGCGGGCGGGCACATCGATTTCCTCGGCCGCGCCCGCTTCGAACGCGTGCAGCGCGCGCTGGGTCCGCGCTTCGATCGCGAACAGGGCGGCACGCTGCAGCTGCGGGACTGGGGCCGCATCGAGATCGACTTCCCGGACTGCGACCACGCCGTCCTGCGCTATCGCGGCCCGGACGCGGAGTGGGGCAGCGGCCGCCTGCAACTGCAGCGGCTGACCCGGCCGCTGGGCGTCGGCGACTGCGGCCTGTAACCGCGCGTCGCCGCCGCCCGGAATCAGGGCATCGGCACCTGGTAGAGGCGATTGCCGCGCAGGATGGTCAGGTTGACCAGCGGCGGCTTGCCGGCGAGCACATCGCGCAGGGCTTCCAGGTCGGCGATCTCGGTGTCGTTGACGCGCACGACGATGTCGCCGCGGCGGAGGCCGGCACGCGCCGCGCGCCCACTCGCCGCGCTGACAGCGGCGCCGGTGATGCCGTTGGCCACGTACTGCTGGGGCACCGGTACGAAGTGCGCACCCCCCAGGCGGGCATCGAGGTTGTCGCCCAGCAGCTCGCTGAGCGTCGCCACAAGGCGCACGCGCAGCTGCCGCGTCCGCGTGTCGCGCAGCACTGAGACCGGCAGGTCCTGCTGCACCGGCAGCAGGCCTTCGATGTTGCGCAGGTCGCGCACGGTGTTCACCGCCTGCCCGTCCACCCCGGTGATCACGTCGCCGACCTGCATGCCGGCGCGTGCGGCGGCACTGTCGGCGCCGACGCGGGTGACCACCACGCCGCGGCCGGCGCGCACGCCCAGCGTGCTGGCCAGCGACTCGTCGATGTCCTGCACCTCGATGCCCAGGCTGCCCCGCTGCACGACGCCATGCTCGACCAGCTGCCGCATCACCTCGCGTGCCAGTGTCGCGGGAATGGCGAAGCCGATGCCGGCGCTGTCGCCGCTGCGCGAGTAGATCGCCGTGTTGATGCCGATCAGCTCGCCGCGCAGGTTGACCAGGGCGCCGCCGGAATTGCCGGGATTGATCGAGGCGTCCGTCTGGATGAAGTTCTGGTAGCCGGCGCCGCGCAGGCCGCTGCGACCCAGCGCCGAGACGATGCCGGAGGTGACGGTCTGGCCGAGGCCGAAAGGATTGCCGACGGCGACGACGAAATCGCCGACGCGCAGTTCGTCCGACACCGCCAGCGGCAGCGCCGTGAGGTTCTCGGCCGGCACCTTGACGACGGCGATGTCGGTGCCGGGATCGGCGCCGACGCGCTCGGCGGTCAGCGTGCGGCCGTCGGCGAGCGTGATCGAAATGTCATCGGCGCCCTCGATCACATGGTGGTTGGTGACGATCAGGCCTCGCGCCGCATCGACGATCACGCCCGATCCCAGCGAGCGCTCGATGCGTTCGCGCGGCATGTCGGGAATGCCGAAGAAGTGCCGGAAGAAGGGGTCGTCGAACATCGGCGACTGCCGTACCTGCACGCGGCTGGCGGTATAGACGTTGACCACCGCCGGCATCACCCGTTCGAGCATCGGCGCCAGCGACGGCAGCGGCTGGCCATCGATGCTGGCCGGCAGTCCGGCGGCGTGGGCGGGCGCCGCGACCAGCGACTGCAGCGGCGCCGGCGCGCGCCCGTCGTGCAGCGCCGCGCCCAGCCAGCCGAAGCCGGCGGCAACGAGCGCGAAGACCAGAGTGGGGAGACGTGGGCGGTTGGCGGTCATGGCGGATCCTGGCGGGCAATGGAAAGCAGGCTGCACGGACAGGCGGGCCGGTTGCAAGGTTCCGGACGCCGGGCTTCCGGGTCAGTGTGCGTTGCCGACGGTGGGGCCGGCGTCGCGCATTGCAAGTCGCCGCGGAGCGGCACTTTCGTCCAGATCGTTGACGCGGTCCCCGGAGCAGCGTAATGTCCCGTTCCGCCCCAACATCTAGTGGCGCTCCCGTCGGGCCGACACTAGAAGTTGTGAGAACAAGTTAAAGCATTGTCTTGAATACAGGGAGCCCGCCCAGACATGAGCACCGTCCGCCTGGAAGCCGTTGCCTCGTCGCGTACCGTCCCCATGCAGCCCGCTTCCTGGGACATCTGGGACAAGAAGTACCGGCTGAAGAGCAAGCAGGGCGAACCGATCGACGGCAGCATCGACGAGACCTACCAGCGCGTCGCCAAGGCCCTGGCCGAAGCCGAGGAAGGCAGCGAGAAGCAGGCCTACTGGGCCGAGCGTTTCCTGTGGGCGCTGCGCCGCGGCGCGATTCCCGCCGGCCGCATCACCTCGAACGCCGGTGCGCAGGCGCACAAGCCGGCGACCAGCACGATCAACTGCACGGTGTCCGGCACCATCGAGGATTCGATGGACGGCATCCTCGAGAAGGTCCACGAGGCCGGCCTGACCCTGAAGGCCGGCTGCGGCATCGGCTACGAGTTCAGCACGCTGCGCCCGCGCGGCGCGTTCGTGGCCGGCGCCGGCGCCTACACCTCCGGCCCGATGTCCTTCATGGATATCTACGACAAGATGTGCTTCACCGTGTCCTCGGCCGGCGGTCGCCGTGGCGCCCAGATGGGCACCTTCGACGTCTCGCACCCGGACGTGAAGGACTTCATCCGCGCCAAGCGCGAGGACGGCCGCCTGCGCCAGTTCAACCTGTCGCTGCTGATCACCGACGACTTCATGAAGGCGGTGGAAAGCGACGGCGACTGGCCGCTGGTGTTCCCGGTGCACGTCAAGGAGCGCGACGAGCTGGACCTGGAAGACGCCAGCCAGGTGGTGTGGCGCGACTGGCCGACGACGCGCAACTACGTCACCCGTGACGACGGTCGCGTCGCCTGCAAGGTGTACGGACATATCCGCGCCCGGCACCTGTGGGACATGATCATGGTGTCCACCTACGACTACGCCGAGCCGGGGTTCATCCTGATCGACCGCGTCAACGAGATGAACAACAACTGGTGGTGCGAGACCATCCGCGCCACCAATCCCTGCGGCGAGCAGCCGCTGCCGCCGTATGGCGCCTGCCTGCTCGGCTCGGTGAACCTGACCACGTTCGTGCGTGATCCGTTCACCGACAAGGCCTCGTTCGACTGGGACGAGTACCGCGAGGTCGTGCGCGTGTTCACGCGCATGCTCGACAACGTCGTCGAGGTCAACGGCCTGCCGCTGCCGCAGCAGCAGGCGGAGATCCGTCGCAAGCGCCGTCACGGCATGGGCTTCCTCGGCCTGGGCAGCACGCTGACGCTGCTGAGGATGAAGTACGGCTCGCCCGAGTCGCTGGCCTTCACCGAGCAGGTCGCCCGCGAAATGGCCGTCGCCGGCTGGGAAATGGGCCTGGAGCTGGCGCGCGAGAAGGGTCCGGCGCCGATCATGGACGAGGACTTCGAAGTCACCGCGCAGATGCTGCGCCAGCGGCCGGAGATGGCCGCCGACGGTTATCGCGTCGGTGACCTCGTCAAGGGCCGCGTCCTGCATGCCAGGTATTCGCGCTACATGCAGCGCATCGCCGGCGTCGCGCCGGAGCTGGTGCACGAGCTGGCGGAAACCGGTGCCCGCTTTACCCACCATTCCTCGATCGCGCCGACCGGCACCATCTCGCTGAGCCTGGCCAACAATGCCAGCAACGGCATCGAGCCCAGCTTCGCGCACCACTATTCGCGCAACATCATCCGCGAAGGCAAGAAGTCCAAGGAAAAGGTCGACGTCTACAGCTACGAGCTGCTCGCCTACCGCGAGCTGGTCAATCCGCGCGCCATGCCGCAGGGTGAAGACCCGCAGTCGCGGCTGCCGGACTATTTCATCGCCGCCGACGACATCAGCCCGAAGGAGCATGTCGACGTGCAGGCCGCGGCGCAGAAGTGGGTGGACAGCTCGATTTCCAAGACCGCCAACGTCCCGACCGACTATCCCTACGAGGATTTCAAGGACATCTACACCTACGCCCACCGGCAGGGCCTGAAGGGCTGCACCACCTTCCGCTTCAATCCCGCCGCGTTCCAGGGCGTGCTGGTCAAGGAAACCGACCTGGAGAACACGGTGTACCGCTTCGAGCTGGAAGACGGTTCGGTCATCGAGGCGCGCGGCAACGAGGAAATCGAGTACGACGGCGAGATGCACACCGCTGCCAATCTCTTCGATGCGCTCAAGGAAGGCTATTACGGTAAATTCTGATCGCCCGACCGATCAGGGCGCGGCCGGCAGCTTCGCCGGTCGCCCACGCCACTGCCAGGAGTCGCCGACATGGCTGCACGCAAGTCAAAGGACAAGGTTGAACCCGCTGTTGCTGCAGAGGAAGAGGTTGCACACGGAACCGACGCGATCAAGGAAGCCCTGGATCACGCCAAGGCTTCGCTGGGCCTGATCGCTGGCAGCGTGCGCGACGTGGCCGTCACCGCGGCGACAGCCGTCAAGGCCCAGGTGAAGTTGCGCAAGGCACAGGTCGAGGACAAGGCCGATGACGTGCGCGAAGCGGTCGAGCCCACCGTGCGCGCGGTCGCCGGCAAGGCGCGCGAGGTCGGCGAAGCCGCCGCCGGCGCCGTCGCCAACGTGGTCCGCAAGGTGCGCGCCCGGGTCACCGGCGATGCCGCAGCGGCGGCCGAAGACGCCGCCGGCGCCGTCGGCAAGGTCGCCAGCAAGGTGCGCAAGGTGATCACCACCAAGGTCGCCGCCAGGAAGGCGGTCGCCAAGGGCGTCAAACAAGCGGCGGCGACCAGGGTCGCGGCGGCGAAGAAGGCCGGCAAGGCGGTGAAGAAGGCGGCGGCGAAAAAGGTCGCCAAGGCCGGCAAGGCGGTCAGCAAGGCCGGCGCCACCGTCGTGGCAAAGGCGACAAAGGCCGCCAAGGCAACCAGGGCGACGCGGGCGGCGAAGCCGGTGAAGAAGGCCGCGAAGAAGGCGATCGCCAAATCCACCGCCACGGCGCGAAAGGCGACGGCGGCGGCGAAGAAAGGCGCCGTCCGCAAGGCGGCGACCTCAAGGTCGCCGGTGAAGAAGGGCGCCGCGAAGAAGCCAGCCGCCAGGAAGGCGGCGGTGAAAAAGGCGGCACCGAAAAAGGCGGCACCGAAAAAGGCGGCGGTCGCCAGGACGCCGGCGCGCAAGGCCGGCGGTGGCCGGCCCGCGGCGAAGAAGGCGCCCGCGCGCAAGAACTCCGCGACACGTGCCGCCAGCCGGCCGGCGAAAAAAGCCGGCAGCCGGCGGCGCTGATTCCACATCGACCGGGACAGTCCCGGCCAACGCGCGGCCGCCCGCCAAGGGCGGCCGGGCAGGAAAGAGACCATGAGCATCAGGATCGACAAGAAGATCAAGGCATACACCGTCGTCAAGCCGGACGACGCCAAGGCCGCCGTGCCGCCCACCGTGCAGCCGGATCCCGCCGACAGCATCGACGTGCCCTGCGCCGAGGTCATCCAGATGCACGAGCGCGTCGAGCGCCCGGAGCGGCTGGAAGGCCACACCTACAAGATCAAGTCGCCGCTGTTCGAACACGCGCTGTACGTCACCATCAATGACATCGTGCTCAACGAGGGGACCGAGCACGAGCTGCGCCGGCCCTACGAGATCTTCATCAACTCCAAGAACATGGAGCACTTCCAGTGGACCGTGGCGCTGACACGGATCATCTCGGCCGTGTTCCGCAAGGGCGGTGACGTCACCTTCCTGGCCGAGGAGCTGAAGGCCGTGTTCGATCCCCGCGGGGGCTATTTCCGCGCCGGCGGCGTGTACATGCCGTCGATCATCGCCGAGCTCGGCGTGGTCATCGAGGACCACCTCAAGAAGATCGGCATGATCGTCGGCGACGAGCTGACGCCCGAGCAGCGCAAGCTGATCGCCGAGAAGCGTGCCGCCTACGAGGCGCGTTCAAAAAAAAACAGTAACGCCGCCAGCGCGCCCGCTGCCGCCGTGAGCGAAGAAGCGGAAGGCGGCTCGGGCGAGGTCTTCCCGCCGTCCGCCACCGTCTGCAACAAGTGCAGCGCCAAGGCCGTCGTGATGATGGACGGTTGCGCCACCTGCCTGTCCTGCGGCAATTCCAAGTGTGGCTGAGCGCCTCGTGCCGTGATGGCACGGGCGCATCCTCGAGCGGACGCTGCGGCGGCTGAGCTGGATGCACGCGAGGGCCGCCGGCTTTCGCGCGTTCTGGCCCGCCGTTCCTCCCCCGGAACGCATCGTCCCGCATGGCGCCCCGTCCGCAGGGGCCCATTCCGGTGCACCGGAATGCGCGGCGGATCCTCGCCGGTACGCCGTCACTATGGCGGTCGGGAACCCGCCTCCACCGTTGTTGCCGCGATGCCGGCACCCCCGCTGCGGCGCTTCAGGTCGCTGCTGCCGTCGCCGTGCCGGTTTCGGGATTCCGACCCTCCGGCAGCGCTGCCTGCGTACGACCGAGCCGCCAGGCGCCGTAGCCCATGCCCAGCGCGGTGACGATGCCGGCGCCGAATACGACGGTGGAACCGCCCATCGCCAGCAGCTTGTGCAGCCAGACGAAGCTGAGGTCGCCACCGCGATAGACCACGGTGTCGATCATCGCCTTGCTCTTGTAGCGCAGCTCCGGTGACACCCGCGTGTAGATGGTTTCGCGCGCCGGCTTGCCGATCGAGAACTCGCCGGCGCGGGTGACGATCTGCACCAGGGCGACCATGGCCGGCACCGGCGATGCCGTCAGCAGGGCGAAGCCGGCAAGGATGGCCAGCGGCGGAAGCAGCAGCACGCGCGCCACGCCCAGGTGGTTGAGCAGGCTGCGCGTCAGCAGCAGCTGGATGCTGAGGCTGACGATGTTGATGGCCAGGTCGATGCCGGCATAGAACGCCGTCCGGGCGTCGCTGTCGGGATAGAAACGCTGTGCGATCGCCGCCTGCTCGTTGTACAGCAGCGTGCCGACGCCGACGCCGAAGAACATCAGGATGGCGAAGGCGCGCATCACCGGTTCGCGGAACGCCAGGCGGATGCCGGCGAGGACGCCGCCGCCCATGGCGAAGTCCTGGCCGCCACGCTCGCCACGCTCGCGTTCGCGCTGCCTGGCCCACCAGCGCAGGCGGATGATGCAGAACAGGCACAGGCCGAGCAGGGCGGCCGAGATCAGCAGCAGGTTGGCCGTGCCGATGCGCTCCGCGAGCAGGCGCGTGATGCTCGGGCCGGTCACCGCGCCGATGGTGCCGGCGGCGCCGATGTAGCCGTAGATGCGTTTGGCCTGGACGTTGTCGAACACATCCGACATGAAGCTCCAGAACACGGTTACGGCGAACAGGTTGAAGACGGCGACCCAGACGAAGAACAGCACGCCGCGGCCGGACATGCCGCTGTCGAATATGAAGTAGAAGCCGACCAGGCAGGCGATGAAGAACAGGTAGATCACCGGCAGGAACACGCGCCGCGCGTAGCGGCTGACCAGCGCGCCGTAGGCCGGCTGGATCACCAGCATGACCAGGAAGGTCAGCGTGAACAGCACCTGCAGGGTGAATTCGCCCAGGGCGATGCCGCGTTCGGCGAACCACTCGACCACGCCGGCGGGAAACACGGCGGCGACCTCGCTGGTCGCGCCCATGGCGTCGCGCACCGGACGCAGTACGTAGTAGCCGGTCAGCAGGCAGAAGAAATACAGGGCCGACCACCACAGCGGCGGCATGGACAGCAGCTCGCGCAGCTCGGCCACCAGGCGGCGGGTGGCGATTCGGATCGACAGCATGTGTCGGGCGGTCTCCGGACGGGTTCAGGTCGGGCAGGCGGCGAATGTAGACCCGGCAAGGGCCGGCAGACCGGTGGCAGCGTCAGGTGGACGGGCGATCACGCCGGGGCGAACGGGCCACGGCGAAGTGGACGGTATCATGCACGAATGGCAGTCTCCCCGAAAATCCATCCGACCACCCCGGCGGGGTTGCGGCGTCAGTTCTGGCTGCTGCATACGCTTGGATGGCTGGGCTACGGTGCCCTGCATTATCTGTCGGCGTTGAGCTACGGCAAGCACTGGAGCTATTTCGTCGTCAGCCTGGCCTCGGCGGCGATGGGCTTCGTGCTGACCCTGGGCCTGCGGGCGGCCTGGAAGCGCTTCTGGGGAGCGCCACCCGGCTGGCTGGCGACCGCGGTCGCGGTCGGCGTGCTGGTGGTCTCGACGATCTGGGCCGTCGCCTATGTGGAGGTGGCCACGCCGTACTGCCTCTGGCTGCACCCGGCCAACGAATGCGTGATGAAGGCGCCGTGGGGCTACGTCGGTTACATCGGCTCGCTGCTGTATGTCTGCCTGAGCTGGACCGGCCTGTACCTGGGCATCAAGTACTACCGGCAGATGCGCCAGCAGACAGAGCAGACGCTGCGCGCCAACGCCACCGCGCACCAGGCGCAGCTGAAGATGCTGCGCTACCAGCTCAACCCGCACTTCCTGTTCAACACGCTGAACGCGATCTCGACGCTGGTGATGGAGCGGGACACCGATACCGCCAACCAGATGGTCACCAGCCTGAGCGCCTTCCTGCGCCATTCGCTGGACAGCGATCCCATGCAGCGGGTGACGCTGAAGCAGGAACTGGACGCGCTGAACCTGTACCTGGGCATCGAGAAGATCCGCTTCGCCGAACGCCTCAGCCTGCGTTCGTCCATCGACGAGCCGGCCTACCGCGCGCTGGTGCCCAGCCTGATCCTGCAGCCGCTGATCGAGAACACGATCAAGCATGCCGTCGCCCATCGCATCGAGGGTGGCTGCATCGACGTCAGCGCCCGCGTTGAAGGCGACCGCCTGGAGATCACCGTCGCCGACGACGGACCGGGCGTCGTCAACCTGCCCGCCGACGGCGGCCTGCCGCCGGGCAACGGCGTCGGCCTCGCCAACATCAGCGAGCGCCTGCGCGTGCTCTATGGCGAACGCAGCAGCTTCACCATCCGGAATCGTGAACAAGGTGGCTGCGAAGCGACCATCGTGCTGCCCTACGAGACCGGCTTGGTGGCATGATGGCTGTCATGAGCGACCAGACCCTTAGAACCCTGATCGTCGACGACGAGCCGCTGGCCCGTCGTGGACTGCGCCTGCGCCTGGCGGGCGAAACCGACATCGACATCATCGGCGAGTGCACCAACGGCGAGGAAGCCGTGCGCGTGATTGCCGCCGAGAAGCCCGACCTGGTGTTCCTGGACGTGCAGATGCCCGGCCTGGACGGATTCGGCGTGCTTCGTCGCCTGCCACTGTCGAACCTGCCGATGGTTGTCTTCGTGACCGCCTTCGACCATTACGCCATCGGTGCCTTCGAGGCCAGTGCCGTCGATTACCTGCTCAAGCCGGTCGAGGAGGCGCGCCTGAGCCAGGCGCTGTTCCGCGTCCGCGAACAGGCGCAGGCGAGGGCCGCCAGCGAGCAGCGCGACCAGCTCCTGGAGCTGCTCGGCAGCGTGACCGGTCGTCCGGAACTGAGCCTGGAAGACGCGCTCGCCGCCGGCGCCGCGCTGCCGGATTCGCGCCGGCCGGTGCGCCTGGCGATCCGCGACGGCGGCAAGACCGTCCTCGTCGAGGAGACCGACATCGACTGGATCGATGCCGCCGGCGACTACATGTGCATCCACGCCAAGGGTGACACGCACATCCTGCGCGGCACCCTGCGCGAGCTGGAAGCCAAGCTTGATGCCGACCGTTTCGCGCGCATCCACCGTTCCACCATCGTCAACATCGCCCGCGTGCGCGAGCTGCGCCCGCACATCAATGGCGAATACTTCCTGACGCTGGATGGTGGCCACGAGGTCAAGCTGAGCCGCAGTTACCGCGACCAGCTGCGCCGCTTCCGCGACTGAGTTGCAGCCGCGCCGGCCACCTTCGCCGATCCCTGCCGGTCACCCGGGCGCGGCCGGGATGCGCCGGCGCCCATGACGTTCCTTCGCTGCTGCCGGGCGGGCGGTGGCGCGGCGTGCGGCACCGGCATCGCGCAGGCGGTCGAGGAATCCCTGTCGCCATTGCTCGAGCGAATGTCGGCGAAGCGTGTCCATCGCCGCCGTCCAGCGCTGCTGGCGCTCCGCCTGCGGCATCGCCAGTGCCGTTTCGACGGCGTGCGCCACCCCGGTGAGGTCGTGCGGGTTGACCAGCAGCGCCGAATCCAGCTGCCGTGCCGCGCCGGCCATCTGCGACAGCACCAGCACGCCGGGGTCGGCGGGATCCTGGGCGGCGATGAACTCCTTGGCCACCAGGTTCATGCCGTCGCGGAATGGCGTGACCAGGCCGACGCGCGCCATGCGGTAGAAGCCGGTGAGCGTGCTCTGCGCGAAGCTCTTGTTGACGTAGCGGATCGGCACCCAGTCCGGATCGGCCCAGGCACCGTTGATGGCGCCGGCCAGCTGGTTGAGTTCGTCGCGGATGAGCCGGTATTCGCGCACGTCGCCGCGCGATGGCGGGGCGATCTGCAGCAGCGACACCTGGCGCTGCCGTTGCGGGTGCCGCTGCAGGAATTCGCCGAAGGCGCGGAAGCGCTGCGGGATGCCCTTGCTGTAATCGAGGCGGTCGACACCGATGGCCATCTGCCGCTCGCCCATGCTGCTGCGCAGCCGCTGCACCGCCGGCAGCCGTGGCGCGCGCGCGGCGGCGGCCTGCACGCTGTCGACGTCGATGCCGATCGGGAACGCGTCGCACTGGAAGCGCTGCCCGCGTGATTCGTACAGGCCGGACTCGCGATCGAGCAGGCGGGCGCCGAGTTCACGGGTGACGTAGTCGTGCAGCGCGTGCAAGTCGGCATCGGTCTGCACGCCGATCAGGTCGCAGGCGGCAAGGGCGCCGATCAGTTCGGTGTGCCGCGGCAGGGCGCGCAACTGGTCGACACCGGGCAGCGGCGTGTGCAGGAAGAAGCCGATGGCCTGTTGTAGTCCGCGCTCGCGCAGGCGTTGCGCCAGCGGCAGCAGGTGGTAGTCGTGGATCCACAGCGTGTCGCCGGGTTGCAGGCGTTTTTGCAGCACATCGGCAAACAGATGGTTGACGTCCTGGTAGTGGCTGTATTCCTCGCGCTGGTAGTCCACCAGGTCGCCGCGGGCATGCAGCAGCGGCCACAGCACGCGGTTGGCGAAGCCGTTGTAGTAGGCCTGTCCCTGTCTGCGGGCCAGTGCGAAGGTCACGAACTCGATGCCGTCGTCGCTGTAGTGCTGCGTCGTGCCGGCGCGGGCGTCATCGAAGCGGCCGTTCCAGCCGAGCCAGACGCCGCCGCGTTCGCGCAGCGCCGCCAGCATCGCCGTCGCCAGGCCGCCGGTGTTGGCCTGCCGCGGATCGCCGACGCGGTTGGAGACGACGACGAGCCGGCTCACAGCACATCTTCCCAGCGCCGGCTCAGGCGGATGGCGGCGTGGATGAGGCCAACCATCGAATACGCCTGCGGGAAGTTGCCCCACAGTTCGCCCGACGCCACGTCCATGTCCTCCGAGAGCAGGCCGAGGCGGTTGCGACGCGCCAGCATCGATTCGAACAGTTCGCGCGCCTCGTCGCGGCGGCCAATGGTGGCCAGCGCTTCGATGTACCAGAACGTGCAGAGGATGAACGAGGTTTCCGGCAGGCCGAAGTCGTCGGCCTCGACGTAACGGAACAGGCTGTTGCCACGGCGCAGCGCGCTGCCGATCGCTTCGACGGTCGCGATGTAGCGTGGATCGTCGGCGCTCACCAGGCCGACGTCGGCCATCAGCAGCAGGCTGGCGTCGAGGCGCTGGCCGTCAAAGTCATCGGTGAAATGGCCCCGCTCCGCGTTCCAGGCGCGCGCCAGGATGGTCTGCCGCATGCCGTTGGCGACGCCTGCCCAGGCCTCGGCCTCGTCCTCGAGCCCGAGATGGCGGGCGATGCGACCGAGGCGGTCGCAGGCGACCCAGCACATCGTTGCCGAATAGGTATGGGTCTGCGCGCGCTCGCGGTATTCCCAGATGCCGGCGTCCGGCTGGTCGAACAGCGCCGCCGCGGCATGGCCCAGCGGCACCAGTCGCCGGTATTCCGGTTCGCCACCGCGCTGGATCAGGCGGTGGTCGAAGAAGCGCTGCGTCGATGCCAGGATCACGCTGCCATACACGTCATGCTGGCGCTGCGAATAGGCTGCGTTGCCGACGCGAACCGGACCCATGCCGCGATAGCCGGCCAGGTGCGGCACGCTGGTTTCCGTCAGGCGGCTGTCGCCGTTGAGCGCATACATCGGCTGCAGCGTGTCGGCATCGACAGCGATGTTGAATACGTAGCGAAGGTAGTGCTCCATGCTGTGTGTCGCGCCCAGCCGGTTGAGCGCGCGCACCACGAATGCGGCGTCGCGCAGCCAGCAGTAGCGGTAGTCCCAGTTGCGCCCGCTGCCGGCGGCTTCAGGGATCGAGGTCGTCGGCGCGGCGATGATGCCGCCGCTGTCCTCGTCCTGGCACAGCTTCAGCGTGATGGCGGCGCGGATCACCGCGTCCTGCCAGTCCACCGGCAAGGCCAGGTAGCGCACCCAGTCCTGCCAGTAGGCGATCGTGCGTTCCAGTTCGTGGCGGCCATGTTCGGCGACGCTTTCGCGCAGGGTTTCGTCCGGTCCCAGCACCATCCAGCATTCGCGGTCGAGGACGAACGGAGATTCATCGACGATGTACGACACCGGGATGTCGGTGCTCAATCGCATGCACACGCTGTCGAGCAGGAAGCGCACATGGTTGCTGCCCCAGGTCCGCTCCGGGACGCGCGCGCCCCAGCCGGTCAGTGGCCGCAGCTGCACGCGGATGCGCGGCGTGCCGGCGCGCACGCGCAGCCGCCGCAGCAGCGCCAGCGGGTGGTAGAGACGTCCGTACTGCCAGTGGCGAGGAGCGAAGTCGAGCACTTCGACAATGCCGCCGTCGCGGTCTTCCAGCTCGCTCACGAGGACGGCGGTGTTGTCGATGTAGTACTGCCGGCTGGCGACCAGGTTTTCCAGGACGACGGCATGGACGCCATGGCCATCGTGAGCCGGTTGCATCAGTTCGCAGAAGGCCGGGTCTCCATCCATGCGCGGCAGGCAGGACCAGACGATGCGGGCACGGCCATCGACCAGCGCGGTCAGCGTGCCATTGCCGACGATGCCCAGTTCCAGCGAACTCATCGGCGACTCTCCTGAAGCGGTTGCGCCATGTCGGCCAGCCAGGCACGGACAGCGGCTGGATCGGGCAGGCGGAAGCGTGCCGCGCTGGGTTGCCGATGGCCAACCAGCACGCCGTGTCCACCCAGCGTCGCCGCCATGTCGAAGGCGTGTTCATCGGTCAGGTCGTCGCCGACCATCAGCGGAACGCGGCCGTCGAAGGGCGCCTGCCTCATCAGTGTTGCCAGTGCCGTGCCCTTGTCACGGCCGACGGGCCGGATCTCGACCACCGCCTTGCCGCGCTGGATCTCCCAGCCCGCGCCGAGCGTGGCCAGCCAGCCTCGCGCCAGCGCATCGACGGCACCTTCCGCATCCGGCGCCAGCCGGAAATGCACCGCCAGCGTGTGCCGCTTGTCCTCGACGATCACGCCCGGTCTGCCCGCCGCGAAGGCGAGGGCTTCCGCGCGCACCGGACCGGCCAAGGCTTCGCCGGCTGGCGACGACCGCGTGCCATCGGGCAGGCGGATCTCCAGGCCGTGCAGGCCGGCAGTGGGCAGTTGCAGCGGCGCGAAAAGGCTGTCCAGTTCATCGATGGCGCGGCCGCTGACCAGCGCCAGCGCGCCATCCAGGCGGTCCGACAACCGGGCCAGCACGGTGACGAGTCCGGCCGGAACCCGTATCGCGTCCGGCCGCGCCGCGATGTCCAGCAGCGTGCCGTCGACGTCCAGGAACAAGGCGCGGCCATGCAGGTCGGCCACAGGCGCCGGCGCCGCCGACGGGGCGGCCCGGCGCATGATGGCTGGCGTGACAGTGGAAATGCGGTTCACCTCGTCGCACGGGGTCGTTTCCACCTTATCGCAACAATGCTGCGTCCCGGAAACGCGGCGCCGGAAACTGTTCAGGCGTGGCGGTGGTAGTACCAGCTGCCTATCGCCAGCAGCAGCACCGCCGGCAGCGCGTTGATCAGTGGCAGGCTGTAGCCATAGACGTCGGCGACATTGATCAGCGATCGCTGCAGGAAGAAGAAGCTCACGGCGATCACGATGCCGAGGAACAGGCGCTTGCCGAAGCCGCCGGAACGCAGCGCGCCGAAGGCGAAGGGCGTGAT
Organism: Pseudofulvimonas gallinarii; assembly: GCF_004343305.1. Classification (GTDB taxonomy): domain Bacteria; phylum Pseudomonadota; class Gammaproteobacteria; order Xanthomonadales; family UBA2363; genus Pseudofulvimonas; species Pseudofulvimonas gallinarii. The sequence goes on from NZ_SMAF01000003.1 coordinate 144,805, forward strand.
CGCGAATACCAGCGCCAGCGTGGTCACCGGGGTGAAGCCGCGCGCCCAGAACGCCGAGCGCACGGCCTGGGTGTTGAGCTGGTTCGCCGACAGGTAGCGGTACTGTTCCCACAGCGCCCACATGCCCTGGTAATGCGGGCGGATGGCGCCCTGGCTCACCACTTCCGGGTCCAGCGTCGAACTCCAGCTTTCCTCGTCGGCCAGGCCGGCGGCGATGCGCGTGGATTCCAGGCCGAAGCTGCGGACCTTCTCCAACCGCCATGCGCCCTGGTCGTACATGGCGCGCTCGGCGCGCGTGATACCGGCGAGGCGGCCGTCGGGTTCGAAGCGGAACAGGCGCACGTCGCGCATCTGCAGCTTGCCTTCGATGACCAGTACGCTCTTGGCATTGACGACGGTCTCGCCGTCGCGGGCCCACAGGCCGATGCCGGACACCGCGTAGTCGCGGTTCTTCGCCTGCACCGCCATGGTCTGGGCCCAGCGTTCGCCTTCCGGTGCCACCGTTTCGCCCATCACGAACACGACCAGCGCCAGCGCCGCGACGGTGCCGGTCGCCGACAGAGCGATGCGCCGCTTGGAGAGGCCGGCGGCGCGCAGCGCCGTCAGTTCGCCCTGGCCGGCGAGCATGCCCAGGCCGAGCAGCGTGCCGACCACGGCGGCAATGCCGAACAGCGTATGGATGCGTCGCGGCACCGTGTAGGCGACATGGACGATCGCACTCAGCGCGGTGTAGTCGCCATCACCGATGTCCTGGAATTCCTCGTACAGCGCCTGCAGCACGTCGAAGCCGACAAGGACCGCCAGCACCGCGCCGATGCTGCCGGCGATGCTGCCGGCGATCAGCCAGTCGACGCGCTTGACCGCGAACACCGACATCAGCCTACGCCTCCGCCGGGAATGCGCGCATCGCGCCGGTACAGCCAGGCGATCAGCGGGATGGCCAGGGCATAGATCCACCACAGGCCCAGGCCGGTCGGCAGCAGTCCCTGTTGCAGCCAGGCGCGGCCGAGGCTCAGCAGATTGGTCAGCAGCAGGTAGACCAGCAGCGCGAACAGGATCTTCCCGTAGCGGGCGCGACGTGGCGCCGCCCGCGACAGCGGCAGCGCCAGCCAGGCCAGCAGCAGCGGTGCGATCAGCGCGCTGAGTCGCCAGTGCAGCTCGGCGCGCGCGGCCGGCGTGGGATCACCGAGCAGCGTCAGCGTGTCCTGCTCGGAGGTCGGGTTCTTCAGCGGCGTTTCCGGTGCATCGGGAATGCGCAGCGTGTTGCGCTCGAAACGCATCGTGCGGAAGGCGGCGTTGTCCAGCGTGCCCTCGACGCGGAAGCCGTTGTCCAGCTGCAGGTAGCGCTCGTCGATGGCATCGCGGAAATAGTGGCCGGATTCGGCGGTGATGATGTCGACGCCTTCCTCGTTCTCGGCATACACGAACAGCTGCCCGAACTGGTTGCCCTCGGAATTCATCGAGCCCATGTAGATCACCGCCTCGCGGCCGGGGATTTCGACGAACCGCCCCGGCTCCAGTCCGGCAACCAGCATCGAGCGGCTGGCCTCCTGGATCATCCGGTTGCCGGTCTTGGCGGCGCTGGGCGCCAGCCAGAACGCCAGCGCGCCCAGGACCAGTGCGACCGGAATGGCGACCAGCGCGATCGGCCGCAGCAGCTGCCGTGGTCCGTAACCCGCAGCCGCCAGCACGGCCATTTCGCCGTCGCGATACAGGCGGCCCAGTCCCAGCAGCACGCCGAGGAACAGCGCCAGCGGCAGGATCAGCACCAGCGCCTCAAGCGAACGCAGGCCGATCTGCGACAGCAGCAGTGTCGCAGCCACCTTGCCGCGCGCGATCTTGCTCAGGGTGTCGGCCATCACGCCGCCGAGCACGACGACCAGCATCACCAGCGTGACCGCCAGCAAGGCCTGGAACAGCTCGACGAGTACGTAACGATCAAGGCGACGCAACATGAAAACGACCTGTGCAGCGGGCGGAATCCGGCCCGGTGGGCGGCGGCGTGGCTGTTAGACTGTGGCGAAGCCGATCTGTCCGGCTCGACTGGCAGCCCGCGCCGCCAGCTTCCACCGTCTTCCGTTCACCGTAGCGCCGACCCGGTGTCGACGCCAAGTCAGGTACGCCATGTCCATTGAATTTGCATTGAGCCAGGCCCGTCCTTCCACTGCCGCCGTCGGCGCCGTGATCGTGGGCCTGTACGAAGACCGCAGCCTTTGCCCCGCCGCCCAGGAACTGGATCAGGCCGCTGGCGGACGCATCAAGGCGCTGGTCGACGCCGAGGATATCAGCGGCAAGGCCGGCAAGGTGAGCCTGCTGCATCGCCTGGACGGCATCGCTTCACCTCGCGTGCTCGTCGTCGGCCTCGGTGACCGCGGAAAGTTCGACGGCTTCGCCTTCCAGAAGGCGCTGCGCGCCGCGGTCGCGGCCGTGCGCGAAACACCGGCCGCCGATGCCTTTCTGGCCCTGGTCGATCTGGACGTGAAGAGTCGTGACCGGGCCTGGGCCGTGGCCCAGGCCGTGCAGCTCGGTGCCGCCGGCATGTACCAGTACAGCGCCACCAAGAAGCCGCGCAACTTCGCGCTGAAGCGCATCGACCTGCCCGGCCGCGAAGGGGACGATGCCGCCATCGCCCACGCGCGCTCGATCAGCGCCGGTATCGATTTCGCCAAGGAACTGGCCAACCTGCCGCCGAACCTCTGCACGCCGGCACACATGGCGGCGCAGGCGCAGGCCCTGGCGAACGAACTGGACGGCGTCACCTGCGACATCCTCGACGAGACGCAGATGGATGCGCTGGGCATGGGTTCGCTGCTGGCGGTCGCCCGCGGCAGCGCCAACCGGCCGCGCCTGATCGTGCTCAACTGGCGCGGCGGCAACGACGGCGACGCGCCCTACGTACTGGTCGGCAAGGGCATCACCTTCGATACCGGCGGCATCTCGCTGAAGCCCGGCGCCGGCATGGAGGAAATGAAGTACGACATGTGTGGCGCCGCCACCGTGCTCGGCGCTTTCAACGCCGTCGCCCGCGCGCGCCTGCCGGTCAACCTGACAGTGGTCGCGGCGGCGGTGGAGAACATGCCCGACGGCGCCAGTTATCGACCCAGCGATGTCCTCACTTCGATGTCCGGCAAGACCATCGAGGTGCTCAACACCGATGCCGAGGGCCGGCTGATCCTCTGCGACGCGCTCACTTACGCGCAACAGACCTTCAAGCCCAAGGTGCTGATCGACTGCGCGACCCTGACCGGCGCCTGCGTGGTCGCCCTCGGCAAGTATCCGCACGGCCTGTTCACCGCAGACGACGAACTGGCGCGCGATCTGCTCGACGCCGGGGACCATGCACTGGACCGCGCCTGGCGCATGCCGCTGTGGAGCGACTACCAGGACCAGCTGGATTCCGTGGTCGCCGACATGGCCAACCTCGGCGGCAAGTGGGGTGGGGCGATCACCGCCGCCTGCTTCCTGTGGCGCTTCACCGAAGGCCAGCGCTGGGCGCACCTGGACATCGCCGGTACCGCCTGGGACGAAGGCCGCAAGGGCCTGGCGACCGGACGCCCGGTGCCGCTTCTGGTGGAATACCTGAGCCGCCAGGCGCAGGCCTGAGCCGGTCCGGGTTGCAGCCATGGCGCAGACGCGCGTCGAGTTCCATGAGGGCGCCGATGCCGTGACCACGGCGGTGGACCTTGTCGCCGCCGTCGCCGCCGAAGGGGGCGACGCGCTGGTGCTGGCGGCCGATCCGGCGCAGGCACAGGCGCTGGATGGTCGTCTGTGGGACGTCGGCGCCGACGTCTTCGTTCCCCATGCTCTGGCCGATGATCCCGACGTCGCGGCGGCGCGTGTCGTCGTCGCCGCACCCGGCCATCCGGTCGCTCCGTGCACCGTGGTGCTCAACCTTCGCCAGGACGCCGTCGAGGTTCCGTGCTCGCGGATCATCGAGCTGATTCCGGCCGACGAGGCCGGCAAGGCGGCGGCGCGTGCGCGCTGGCGCAGCTACCAGGCGCGGGGCCTGAAGCCCGAAAAGCGCTGAGCGGCCGCCCTGCCCATGCCCGGCGGGCATGACGGCAGCGGCCGGTCAGTCCTCGCCGATGTCCTCGTTCCAGATCTCCGGATGCCGGGCGATGAAATCGCCGAGCAGGTCGATGCAGGCCTGGCTGTGCAGGTCGACCACCTTTACGCCCAGCGACTGCAGCCAGTCCATGCCACCCTGGAAGGTCTGCGATTCGCCGACGACCACAGTGCCGATGCCGAACTGCCGCACCAGGCCACTGCAGTACCAGCAGGGCGCCAGCGTGGTGACCATGATGGTGTCGCGGTAGCTGCGCTGGCGCCCGGCCTTGCGGAAGGCATCGGTTTCGCCATGGATGGAAGGATCGCCTTCCTGGACGCGGCGGTTGCGGCCGCGGCCGAGCAGGCGGCCATCGCGGCGGAACAGGGCGGCACCAATGGGAACACCGCCTTCGGACAGCCCGGTGCGGGCTTCCTCGATGGCGGTTTCCAGCAGGGCGGCGTAATCGACGGTGACGGGAGTGTTCATGCCCCGAGCATACGCGATCGCGCCCTCGCCGCGACGGTCACGAAGACCGTTTCGGCAACACCGCCATGCGCGTGTCGACCAGCGTGTCGTGCAGCGCGCGCCGGTCACGGTCGACCAGGCAATACAGCATGCCGGTGCCGGCCAACAGCAGGCCGAGGGTGGCGTAGAGGTAGCGCAGCCAGGCCAGGCCGAAACCGATCGTGCCGGCGCCGGCGCGTTCCAGTTGCAGCCGCCAGGGCCGCATGCCGAGCGTCTGCCCGCCGTAGCGCCAGGACAGGGCGTAGTAGAAACCCGTCGCCACCCACAGGCCGGCGTAGAGCGCAGCCTGCGCCCACCAGTTCTGCACGCGGACTTCGCCGTCGACGATCGCCGCGCCCACCGGACCGTGGTTCAGCGCCACCGCGATAATGGTGATGAACACCCAGATGCCGATCAGCGCCAGCAGGTCGTATCCGAAGGCGCACAGGCGGCGCCAGAGCGGGGCAGCAGGGAGACGTTCGTCCACGGGACTTGGCAAGGGCAATGCGGGGCGGGGACCATACTGCAGAAGTATCCCGCCTGCACGCGCGGCCGCGCCGCGCGAACGACACATCCTCCGGACATCGCGCATGGTCCAGCTCCACGACAAACCGGCGTTGCCGCTGCCCCCGCTGCCGGATGACCAGGCGGCGCTGGTCGAGCGCTTCCTTGACCAGTACTGGGCCGAAACCGGCGCCAGCGCCAATACGCTGGCCGCCTACCGCCAGGACCTGGGTGGTTTCGCGCGCTGGCTCAGTGGCCGTGGCCGTTCGCTCTCGGGCTTCGAACGCGCCGATCTCTACGATTTCCTCGCCGCCCGCCTCGAGGCCGGCTACCAGGCGCGCAGCAACGCCCGCCTGCTGTCCGGCCTGCGCCGGTTCTGCCAGTGGCAGTTGCGGACCGGCGCGATCAGCGTCGATCCCACGGCGCTGGTGGACGGGCCGCGCCTGCGCCGCGGGCTGCCCAAGGCGCCCGGCGAGGGCGAGGTCGAGGCGCTGCTGGCGGCGCCGGACCTCGACCAGCCCGAAGGCCTGCGCGACCGCTCGATGCTGGAGCTGATGTACGCGACCGGATTGCGCGTCTCGGAGCTGGTCGGACTGGAACTGGCGCAGATCAACCTTCGCCAGGGCGTGCTGCGGGTCACCGGCAAGGGCGACAAGGAGCGACTGGTGCCGGTCGGAGACGAGGCGGCGCACTGGTTGCAGCGCTATCTCGCGGAGGCGCGCCCGAGCCTGGCCGGGCGGGCGGCCAGCCAGCAGCTGTTCCTGGCCGCCGGGGGCAAGGCGCTGACCCGCCAGGCTTTCTGGGCGGTGGTGAAACGCAACGCCGCCGTGGCCGGCATCCGGGGCGACCTGTCGCCGCACGGACTGAGGCACGCTTTCGCCACCCACCTGCTCAATCGCGGCGCCGACCTGCGTGCACTGCAGCTGCTGCTGGGCCACGCCAGCCTGTCGACCACGCAGATCTACACCCTGGTGGCGCGGGAAGGCCTGAAGCGCCTGCATGCCCGCCACCATCCGCGTGGCTGACGAAGGCGCGACACCCGTCGGCCGGCGCCGGACGGGACCGCCGGGGCCGAGCCGGACTAGAATCCCCTTGTTCGCCGCTGCGGAACCATTCCGGCCCGCCGCTGTCCGACGATTTTCACGACCCTCCGGAATCCTGCACATGATGAAGCCCCTTGTCCTGGCCAGCCTGTTCGCGGCCGCCTCTTTCTCCGCCCAGGCCGATGACAAGGTCGTGCGTGAAGCCATCCAGACCCTGGTGCCCAACGCCAGCATCGACAGCATCGCCGAGTCGGCGCTGCCGGGCTTCTATGAAGTCAGTCTCGGCGGCCAGCTGATCTACGTCACCACCGACGGCCGCTACCTGGTCCAGGGCAACGTCTACGACATCGCCAACAAGGTCGACCTGACCGAACAGAAGCGCAACGGTGCCCGCGTCGCGGCCCTGGCCGAGGTGCCGCGCGACCGCCGCATCGTCTTCGAACCGAAGGAAGTGAAGCACCGCATCACGGTGTTCACCGACATCGACTGCGGTTACTGCCGTCGCCTGCACCAGGAAATGGCCGAGTACAACGCCCGCGGCATCGCCGTCGAATACCTGTTCTATCCCCGCGCCGGGCTGGGCAGTGAATCCTTCCAGAAGGCCGTCAACGTCTGGTGCGCACCGGACCGCAACGCCGCGATGACGCGCGCCAAGGCCGGCGAGACGCTGGAAAAGCGCGAGTGCGACAATCCGGTGTCCGTCGACTTCCAGCTCGGCCAGCAGATCGGCCTGACCGGCACGCCGGCGCTGATCACCGAAGACGGCACGCTGCTGCCGGGCTACATGCCGGCCGACGCGTTGCTGCAGCGCCTGGACGGCCTGAAGCAGGCCGCCACACAGTAACCCTGGCGCGTCGGGCAACCGCCCGATGCATGAAGAAGGCCCGCTTCGGCGGGCCTTCTTCTTTTCTGTTGGCGTGGACAGCATTTACCTGGCATGTCCCTGACAGCATCCGGGCGCGCCTGACGTATCCATGGAAGTGCGTCGAAGCCAGGAATCCGCCTGGGTTCCGCCGGCCCGTGGCCGCGGCCGCGAAGGACAGGAGACTGTATGGTCACGCCATTTCAACGCCGCCCGACCCCGCTGTCGCTAGCGGCAGTCCTCGTGCTCGCAGGGCTTGCATCCGTTGCCCAGGCCGGGGTGACCGTCCGCTCCGGCCATGCCGGCCACTGGTTCGTCCCCGAGCGCAGCGGCGAGGGCTGGGTGCTGGAAATGCTCGATGCCCGGACCGCTTGGCTGTACTGGTTCACCTATGACGAGCAAGGTGGCCAGCGCTGGATGACTGCGACCGGCCAGGTGGTCGACGGACCGGACGGACAGGCCATCGAATTCCCGCAGCTGGTGGCGACGCGTGGTGCCCGTTTCGGTGCCGGCTTCGATCCTGCAGACGTAATCCGCGAGGACGTCGGTTCGGCACGGCTGGTCTTCGTTGACTGCGAGCATGGCCGTTTCAGCTATGACGCATTCGGGCAGCAGCAGACCTTCCCGGTTTTGCGGCTCGCCCGCGTCCTCGGCACGCGCTGCGAGGCGCCGCATGGCTACACCGGGCGCGACGAGGGTGTTTTCAGCGGTACGTCCGGCTCGTTCTACGATCCGGCACACAACGGCGAAGGTTTCGCCGTGCACTGGACTTCGGCCGACCTGGCCATTCTCACCTGGTACAGCTACGACAGCGAGGGCAACCCGTACTGGATGCTGGGCACCGGGCAGCGCGATAGTGAAGGAATCATCCGCTTCGATGACCTGCATGCCACCCGCGGCGCTCGATTCGGCGCCGCCTTCGAGGACGACGATGTCGAGCGCTTCGCCTGGGGTCACGTCGAATTCAACGCCGATTGCCTCGGCGGCAGTGCGGCGTACGAATCGGTCCTGCCCGACTTCGGCAGCGGCGGTTTCAGTCTCGCCCGCCTCACGGGCCTGTTCGAAACCGCCTGCATGTGGCATCCCACCGTTCGCGCCCTCACCGATCTCCACGACCTGTCCCTGCAGGTCCTGCCCGCCGCCATCGAGGCTCTTCCGGCGAACTCGTTCCAGGTGCAACGGGTGACGGTCGATGCCGAGGGTGGGCTGTGGGCCTCAACGCCCGTCGACGGCGCGCAACGCGTCATACATTTGGCCCCGGGCGCCGGATCATGGATGCTGGTCGGAGAGCTCCGGCAGCTACTGAGCCATCGGGTCTGGGTCGCGGATGCCGACATCTTCGCAACGGGCTCGCTGGACGGCACCCATCTACCGTTGCCAATGCGCAGGCGCGCAGGCGCGCAGGCGCGTGGACGCCAGCCGCCGCCGGTATTCCGCCGAATTCAGTCCTTACCGGCGTAGGTCCCGATGGGCGGTTGCTCGGCGCAACCGCGGGCGCGACCGGCGTGGCAGCCTGGCAATACAAAGGGGCGCGCGGCTTGCTGAAGCTGCCGGCTCCCGATGACAGCGCGGGAACAGGCGAGCTGTTGCCGCGCTTCGCCAGCACGGATGGTGGCCTGGTGATCGGCAGCCATGCCGACATCGGTGTCCTCGAACCACGGGAAACCCGCGTATGGCGCGGGCCTTCGGCGCCTCACCTCGTCGCCGGCGGCGCGGGCCACGCGCTGGAGGGAGCGGCTGCCGCAGGCCGCGACGGACGCGTCGTGTTCGGGGCCGGCACCAGTGCGGGCCGGCGGCCGTGGTACTGGCTTGCTGATCACGACCACGCCGCCTTCATCGATGGCGCGCCGGCGGGCACGCGCTTCCGGATCGGCGGAGCCAGTGCTGACGGCAACCTGCTCGCCGGCTCGCTGCAGAAACCCGCGGCAGGATCGGGCGCGGAATCGTGGGAAACCTTCGTGTGGACTCCGTTCACCGGGCTGGTCGAGCTGCGAGCGCCCATCAACGGGTTGGAACCGGAGGTGGCGGCGTGGCAGGACCTCGCCGTACTCGGAGTCAGCGCCGACGGTCGGCGCGTGGTCATCGGCGATCATCCGGATTCGGTGAACGGCGGGGCCGGCCGTCTGGCGCTGCTGCGGTTGACGCCACGGAACTGGTGAACGGGGCAAAGGTATCGGCCACCCGATCCACGTTGGCCGCTGCGATGGGCGCGCGGGAGTGTCTTTTGGTGCCGAACATGCCTCCGGTTTCCTGGATCGACCGGCTGTCGATCAGACCGTCGCCATCGCTTTGAGTTTTCCTGCGGTCGTGCCCGGCAAGTGCATGCGCCGGGAAGCTTCGGTCGCGGCCATGCCTCCGGATTCAGCGATTGGGCAATCCTGGCAATTCTGCTCTTCGCGCCGATGCGAGATGGATCGGCGCGGAACATCCGCCACTGCACTGATGTACACTCATTGCAAATGCATGGTGTGCATGCCGCAACGGCAAGGAGGAAACATGTCTGCCAGTCACGTTCCGATGCCACGACGCCTGCGCAATGCCTTGGTGTCGGGCCTGCTGCTCTGCGCCGCGCTGGCGCGGGCCGATGCCGGCATGTCGATCCGCTCGGGCCATGCCGGGCACTGGTTCGCGGCGGATCGCAGCGGTGAAGGCTGGGTGCTGGAACTGCGCGATGCGGGCAATGCCTGGATGTACTGGTTCACCTATGACGAGACCGGCGGGCAGCGTTGGCTGACGGCGGCAGGGCAGGTGGTGGACGACGGTGAAGGCGGCCAGCGCATCGAGTTTCCGCAGCTGGTCGTGACGCATGGCGCCCGCTTCGGTGCCGCGTTCGATCCGGAGGATGTGGTCCGCGAGGCGGTCGGTTCGGCCAGCCTGCGCTTCGATGGCTGCGACAGCGGCGAGTTCAGCTACAACGCCTTCAACCAGAGCCAGACCTTCGCCGTCCAGCGCCTGGCGCGGGTCATGGGCACGCGCTGCGAGACGCCGCACGGCGTTGCCGGTCGCGAGGCCGCGGCCTTCGCCGGCGAAAGCGGCTCCTGGTTCGATCCGGCGCACAACGGCGAAGGCTACGCGCTGCACTGGTCGACGCCGGAGCAGGCGATCGTCACCTGGTACAGCTACGACGACCAGGGCCGGCAGTACTGGATGCTCGGCACCGGCCATCGCGATGGCGACGGGCGGATTCTTTTCAGCGATGTGCATGCGACACGAGGCGCGCGATTCGGCACGGCCTTCGATCCGGCCCATGTCGAGCGCTTCGCCTGGGGTGAACTGACCTTCCAGCTTCAGTGCGGCAGCGGTGCGGTGCGTTACGAATCGGTGCTGCCGGCGTTCGGCGAAGGTATCCTGGACCTGCAGCGCCTGACCTCGCTGCACGAAGTCGGCTGCCCCTGGCAGCGGCCCACCCTGGCCGATCTCTACGACATTGATGTCCAGGCGCTGCCAACGACCATTGACGGGGCGTCAGGCGAGCGGGTTTACGCTTTCGATGCGCTGGTCGATGGCCATGGCACCCTGTGGACGGATTCCTCCAGTATCGGTTTCGGGCTGCCGCTCAGGCTCGAAGCGGGCGAGCCGCACTGGCGGACGGCGGGCGAGCTGCAAATGGAAAGCCTGCATTTCAACCGGTTGATGCTGGCCGAGGATGACACCGTCTATGGCAGCGGCAGGCTGCCGGGCGATGCTGACAGCCTGCTGCCGGTGCACTTCGTGGACAACGCGTGGCGGCCGCTGGACATGTCCCTGCCTGACGGGGCGTACATGACGGGAATCAGCGCTTCGGGTGCGCACCGCGTGGGGATGGTGTCCACGGCGGGCGCGCTTCGACAGCCCTGGCAATGGGCTGCCGACACCGGTCTGGACTGGCTGCGTGGGTCCGACGCCGGCGACCCGTCCACGCCACCGCTGCTGGTGCCGTTGTGGACCAATGAAGTCGGGTCTCTTGTCGTGGGAACAGTCGGCGGCCTGCCTCCAACCGCTCCAATTGATGCTTACCGGACATTTTTCTGGCGCGATGACGATACGCCGCGAATGCTGACCGACGACGACTGGTGGCTGTTGGCGCCACGAGCCTGTGCGCGGGACTGCGGGCTCGTGTTCGGTTCAGCGGCGGGGCGGGGGGATCCGGAGTCGCCTGCGGGGGGCGAGCTGCGCAGGGAACCCTGGGTGTGGGATTCGGCGTCGGGGGAAACGCGGTATCTGGGCCGGCTGGGCCCGGTCGAACATCCGCCTGCGTTCCGCATTGCGGCCGTCGCCACTGACGGCAGCGTTGTCGCCGGCAGCTATGGCAGTTTTGCGACCTTCTCCGGCGACGGAGGCGGCCCCGCCTCAGACAGACGTACGCTGGACGGCTATGTCTGGACACCGTTGACGGGACTCGTGTCGATCGGGGACATCCTCGATCCTGCCGGTGCCGCGCCGTCGCAATGGGAAGTGCTGGATGTGGCAGGCATGTCGCGGGACGGGCTGCGCCTGGTGTTGACGAACGGCCGCGGCGCCGGACCCGATTTTCCGCGTCGGCTGGCGCTTCTGGTGCTGTCCCCGCGCCATTGGCTCTGACCACCCGGGATCCGGGTATCCCCGGGGAACGCAGGTTTGAGGCCGGCGGGAGCCGGCCTCGGCTATCCTATTGCGCCTTCCCGGCCCGACCCTGCCTGAATGATCGTCCTGCACGGCGCCGAAGCGCTTTCCCCGTTCCGCCTCGAGCGCCTGAACCTGGCGCTCGAACAGGCCGGCCTCCTCGTGCGTGTCGCCGGGACGTACTGGCGCTACTACGTCGATCTTGAAACCCAGGAGGATGCCGGGCCGCTGGCGCGCATCGGGCGGATCGTCGAAGGCCGCCCGGTGCAGGCCGATGACGACCAGGCCGGCGATGTCCATGTGGTGCCGCGGCTGGGCACCATTTCGCCCTGGTCATCGAAGGCGACGGACATCCTGCGTGGCTGCGGCCTGCCGGTGCGGCGCATCGAGCGCGGCCTGTGCCTGCGCCTGCGCGGCGTCGTCGGAACGCTGCCCGCGGCGGCGCCGCCGATCCTGCACGACCCGATGACGCAGACGCTGCTGGTGCAGGCGCCCACCGCGGCGGAGCTGTTCGCCAGCGAGGTGCCGCGGCCACTGGTCTCGATCGCGCTGGCCGACCTGGCGACCGCGAACCGGACACTGGGCCTGGCCTTGAGCGCGGACGAGATCGACTACCTGCGCGACCGCTACGCCGAACTGGGGCGCGATCCGTCGGATGCCGAACTGATGATGTTCGCGCAGGCCAACTCCGAACACTGCCGCCACAAGGTTTTCAACGCGACATGGACGCTGGACGGCGAACCGCAGTCGCAGTCGCTGTTCGGCATGATCCGCAACACGCACGCGGTGACGCCGGATGGCACGCTGTCGGCGTACAGCGACAACGCCGCCGTCATCGAAGGCCATGTCGCCGCGCGCCTGCGCGTTGATCCGGACTCCGGCGAGTTCGTGCGCCAGCGCGAGGCGGCGCCCTACGCGATCAAGGTCGAGACGCACAACCATCCCACCGCGATCGCCCCACATCCGGGTGCCGCCACCGGCGCCGGCGGCGAGATCCGCGATGAGGGCGCGGTCGGTCGTGGCGGCAAGCCGAAGGCCGGGCTGGTCGGTTTCTCGGTGTCACACCTGCGCATTCCCGGGCAGCCGGAACCCTGGGAGCAGGCGCGTCCGACGCCGCCGGGTTACGCCAGCGCCTTCGAGATCATGCGCGACGGCCCGATCGGCGCCGCCGCCTACAACAACGAATTCGGCCGGCCCTGCCTGGCCGGCTATTTCCGCAGTTTCGAGCAGGCGGACAGCGGCACGCTGGTGCGCGGCTACGACAAGCCGATCATGATCGCCGGCGGGCTCGGTGCCGTGCGTCCCGGCCATGTCGCCAAGCGGCGCGTGCGACCCGGCGACGCCGTGATCGTGCTGGGTGGCCCGGCCATGCTGATCGGCCTGGGCGGTGGCGCCGCCTCGTCGAAGGCGGCCGGCGAAAGCGCCGAACTCGATTTCGCGTCGGTGCAGCGCGACAACCCGGAAATGCAGCGCCGCTGCCAGGAAGTCATCGACGCCTGCATGGCACTGGGTGATGACAATCCCATCGTCGCCATCCACGACGTCGGTGCCGGCGGTCTCAGCAACGCCGTGCCGGAGCTGCTGCACGACGCCGGCGTCGGTGGCCGCCTGGACCTGGCGGCCGTGCCCTGCGCCGATCCCGCGCTCAGCCCCATGGAGCGCTGGTGCAATGAGTCGCAGGAACGCTACGTACTGGCCGTGGCACCCGCCGACCTCGAACGCTTCCAGGCACTGTGCCGTCGCGAGCGCGCGCCCTTTGCGGTGCTCGGCGAGGCCACCGCCGAGGAACACCTGCTGCTGCGGGATGACGTCGCCGGTGTGGTGATCGACCTGCCGATGCAGGTGCTGTTCGGCAAGCCGCCGAAGATGCATCGCGACAGCCGGCACGGGGCGGCGGCCAGGGGATCGGCCGATCTGGCCGGCATCGACCTTGCCGAGGCGCTGCCGCGCGTGCTGTCGCTGCCGACCGTCGGCCACAAGGGTTTCCTCGTCACCATCGGCGACCGTACTGTCGGCGGGCTGTGCGCCCGTGACCAGATGGTCGGTCCCTGGCAGGTCCCGGTGGCCGACTGTGCCGCCACGCTGGCCGATTTCGACGGCCATGCCGGCGAAGCCATGGCGATGGGCGAGCGCACGCCGCTGGCGCTGATCGACGCCGCAGCGAGCGCGCGCATGGCGGTCGGCGAAGCACTGACCAACCTGATGGCGGCACCGGTGGTCCGCCTGCAGGACGTCAAGCTGTCGGCCAACTGGATGGCGGCGGTGTCGCATCCGGGCGAGGACGCCGCGCTGTACGACGCCGTGCGCGCGGTCGGCATGGAACTGTGCCCGGCGCTGGGCCTGTCCATTCCCGTCGGCAAGGATTCGATGTCGATGCAGGTGCGGCACGGCGATGCCGCGACGGTGTCGCCGGTGTCACTGGTCGTGTCCGCATTCGCCCGCATCGGCGACGTCCGCGAGGTGTGGACGCCGCTGCTGTCGGTCGATGCGCCCAGCGACCTGTGGCACATCGACCTGTCGGCCGGTCGCGCCCGCCTGGGCGGCTCCTGCCTGCTGCAGGCCTGGGACCGCCGTGGTGGCGAGCCGCCGGATCTGGATGAACCCGAGCGCATGCGCCGCCTGTTCGCCCTGCTCGCGCAGGCGCGCAGCCGTGGCCTGGTGCGTGCCTACCACGATGTCTCCGACGGTGGCCTGCTGGTGGCGCTGGCGGAAATGGCCTTCGCCAGCCATTGCGGACTCGACATCGACCTTTCGCATGCCGGCGCGAACAGCCTGGCGGCCGCCTTCGCCGAAGAGCTGGGCGTTGTCGTGCAGGTACGGCGCCAGGATCGTTCCGCATTCGAGCGACTGCTCGGCGAGCATTCGCTGTTCGATCTGGCGCGGCCGGTGGCGACGCCGATCGCCGAGCCGGTGCTGCGCCTGTCCGCTGGCGACCGCGTCGAGCAGTGGAGCTGGACCTCGCTGATGCAGGCCTGGACGCGCACGACGCACGCCATGCAGCGACTGCGCGACGAGCCCCGCTGCGCCGACGAGGAACAACTGGCGCGGTGTGACCTCACCGAGCCCGGCATCCAGCCGCTGCTGACCTTCGATCCCGACGAGGACATCGCGGCGCCGTACATCGCCCGTGGCGTCCGGCCGATGGTCGCGATCCTGCGCGAGCAGGGCGTCAACGGCCAGGTGGAAATGGCGGCGGCGTTCGAGCGTGCCGGCTTCAGGCCGATCGACGTGCACATGAGCGACCTTGCCGAAGGACGGCGCGATCTGTCCGCTTTCGCCGGACTGGCCGCCTGTGGCGGTTTCTCCTACGGCGACGTGCTCGGTGCCGGTCGCGGCTGGGCGACGGCGATCCTCGAGAACCCGGCGCTGCACGACATGTTCGCGGCGTTCTTCGCCAGTCGCGACCGTTTCGCGCTGGGTGTCTGCAACGGCTGCCAGATGCTGTCGCAGTTGCGCTCGATCATTCCCGGCAGCCGCCACTGGCCGGCGTTCCTGCGCAACCGCTCCGAACAGTACGAGGCACGCCTGGCGCAGGTCGAAGTCGCGGAGTCGGCTTCATGGCTGTTCCACGGCATGGCCGGCAGCCGCCTGCCGGTGGTCGTCGCCCACGGCGAAGGCCGGGCCGATTTCAAGGCCACGGGGGCCAATGCAGCGCAGGCGCAGGTCTGCCTGCGCTACGTCGATGGCCATGGCGCGGTGGCTTCGGCCTATCCGGCCAATCCGAACGGATCGCCAGCCGGCATCACCGGCCTGTGCAACGAGGACGGCCGCGTGACGATACTGATGCCGCACCCGGAGCGCGTGTTCCGCAGCGCCCAGATGAGCTGGGCGCCGGCCAGCTGGGGCGAGGCGTCGCCGTGGCTGCGCCTGTTCCGCAATGCCCGCAAGGCGGTGGGCTGATGACGAACACCGGTACCCGTCCCTTGCGGCGACTCGTCCTGGCGGCCGCGCTCTGGCTGCCGGCGATGTTCTTCGTCTGGGTGTACTGGTCCAGCGTCTTCGCCCTGCCGGCGACCTCGATGGCGCGCACCGTCCTGGAGCGCGGCTTCGGCGACATCTTCCACTCCACCTACCTGGGCATGCCCCGCGGCGTCGTCGCCGCCGGCGCGCATTTGCCCGTCCAGCCCGGCACGCCGATGGAGGGCGCGACCGCGCGCGATGACCACATCGTGGTGGTGCGCTTCGCCGAGGGCGCGATGCCGGCGCCCATGCTGGCGGAAAAGCGCAGGAGCGGCGAGGAGCCGCTGGCGATGGTCAATTCGATGATCTTCGGCTACGGCCTGGCGCTGATCTGGGGCCTGGTGCTGGCGACGCCGCTGCCGGCCCGGCGGCGCTGGCTGCAGATGGCGATCGGCTGGCTCGCCATTGCGCTGGTACAGGCATTCGGCGTCGTTACCGGCGCGCTGGCCAATGCCCTGCAGTTCCTCGGCGCCGACAGCCTGCGCGCCAACGGTCTGAATCCCGACCTTGTCGCCGGGCTCTACCAGTTCGGCTACCTCATCCTGCCGGCAGTGGTGCCGGTGGTACTGTGGATGCTGATGAACCGCCGGTTCATCGAATCGATGGTCGCCAGCGCGGAACCCTTGGCGGCGCGGCCGGTCAATGTCCATCCCGATGGCGGACCCGTGCCCGCCGCCGATGTCGAGAAACCCTGATATGTCGGCAGTCCTGCCTGAATCCGAGTTCCATCCGGCGCCGCCCGGCACCGGCGAGCACGAGGCGCACATCTGCGCCGTGCTGGTCGAACGCGGCCGCCTGAAGGAAACCGACCTGGCCCGCGCGCGGCGCCTGCACGAGGAATCGGGCGGCAGCCTGGTGGCGCTGCTGACGCGGCTGGGCCTGGCGTCGGAACGCGACGTCGCCGAGGCCATCGCCACGGTGCTCGACCTGCCGCTGAAGTCCTCGAAGGATGCGCCGGAATCGCCGCCGGAGAACATCCAGCTGCCGCTGCGGTTCCTCAAGCAGCACCATGTCGTGCCCATCGCCGAGGGCGAGAACACGGTCGAGCTGCTGGTCGCCGATCCGCAGGAAGACTATCCGGTGCAGGCGGTGGGCCTGGCCACCGGGCGCACGGTGCAGGTGGCGGTGGCGCTGCGTTCAGAGATCGACGACCTGATCGAACGCTACTACGGCCAGGGCCGCTCCGCGCTGGGCACCATCGTCGAAAGCCTCAGCGAAGACGGCTCGCGTGGCGAGGATGATGTCGAGCACCTGCGCGACCTCGCGTCCGAAGCGCCCGTCATCCGCCTGGTCAACATCATCATCCAGCGCGCGGTCGAAGGCCGTGCCAGCGACATCCACATCGAGCCGTTCGAGAACCGCCTGAAGGTGCGCTACCGCATCGACGGCGTGCTGCACGAGGTCGAGTCGCCCCCGGCATCGAGCACGGCCGCGGTGATCTCCCGCGTCAAGATCATGGCCAAGCTCAACATCGCCGAGCGCCGCCTGCCGCAGGACGGCCGCATCATGCTGCGCGTGCAGGGCAAGGAGCTGGACCTGCGCGTGTCCACGGTGCCGACCGCGCATGGTGAAAGCGTGGTCATGCGTATCCTCGACCGCGAAAGCGTGGTCTTCGATTTCAAGAAGCTCGGTTTCACCGACCACTTCCTGCCCAGGTTCCTCAAGGTGCTGGAGCTGCCGCACGGCATCATGCTGGTGACCGGCCCGACCGGCTCCGGCAAGACCACGACGCTGTACACGGCGCTGTCGCAGCTGAACACGCCCGACGTGAAGATCATCACCGTCGAGGATCCGGTCGAATACCAGATCGAAGGCATCAACCAGATCCAGGCCAAGGCGCAGATCGGCCTCGACTTCGCGCAGGCGCTGCGCTCGATCGTGCGCCAGGACCCGGACGTCATCATGATCGGCGAAATGCGCGACCTGGAAACGGCGAAGATCGCCATCCAGTCGGCGCTGACCGGCCACCTGGTGCTGTCGACGCTGCACACCAACTCGGCGGCCGGCGGCGTCACCCGACTGCTCGACATGGGCGTCGACGACTACCTGCTCGCCTCGACCGTCAACGGCATCCTCGCGCAGCGCCTGGTGCGCCGCCTTGACGCCGAGCACGCACAGGCATACACACCGTCGCCGGAAGTCATCCAGCAGTACCAGCTGGAGCGCTACTGCGAGGGCCGCACGCCGCAGCTCTACCGTCCGATGCCCTCGGCGCTGACACCGACCGGCTATTTCGGCCGGACGACGATCATGGAGTTCCTCACCATGACCGAACCGCTGCGCCGGCTGATCATGCAGCACGCCGACGAGCTGAAGCTGCAGGCCCAGGCGCAGGCCGACGGCATGCGCACGATGTTCGAGGATGGCGTCGCCAAGTCCCTGGACGGGCTGACCACCATCGAGGAGGTACTGCGTGTCACGCAGGAATCCTGATCGCCGCCTTGACCGGAACGCGCCATGACGCTGTACCGCTACACCGCCGTCACGCCAGCCGGCGACACCCTTGAAGGGCAGATGGAGGCGGCGAGCGCCGAAGAGGTGATCGCCAAGGTCCAGGACGCCGGCAACATCCCGTTGTCCGCCGTCGAGGCCGATGCCGCCGGCGGCGCGGGCATCGGCGGGCTGCTGCGCAAGCAGGACATGTCGCCGAAACAGATCACCGCGTTCACCGACCAGCTGGCGACGCTGATGGGTGCCGGCCAGCCGCTGGACCGTGCATTGCAGATCCTGCTCGACCTGCCGGAAAGCGAAAAGGCCAAGAAGCTGATCGGTCGCGTGCGCGACCAGGTGCGCGAAGGTTCGTCGCTGTCCGATGCACTGGAAGCCCAGCACAGCTCGTTCTCGCGCCTGTACATCAACATGGTCCGTGCCGGTGAGATCGGCGGCACGCTGGAACGCACGCTGCGCCGCCTCGCCGAGTACATGGACCGCGCGCAGAAACTGCGCAGTTCGGTGATCAGCGCGCTGATCTACCCGGCGATCCTGGTCGTTGCCGTGCTCGGCGCCATCTTCATGCTGCTGATGTTCGTGGTGCCGCAGTTCGTGCCGATGTTCGAGGACATGGGCGCCGAGCTGCCTCTGATGACGCGCATCGTGCTGGCCTTCGGCGACCTGCTCACCGGCTGGTGGTGGCTGCTGATAGGCGGTGTCGTCCTGGTCGCCGTCTGGTTCCAGCGCCAGATGGCGCAGCCGGACAGCCGGCGGGCCTGGGACGAGCGCTTCCTGCGCATGGGCATGTTCGGCACGCTGGTGCTGCGCCTGGATACGGCGCGCCTGGCCAGGACGCTGGGAACTTTGCTGCAGAGTGGCGTTCCATTGCTGCAGGCCCTGTCGATCGCGCGCAACGTGCTCAGCAACACGGTGCTTGCCGAAGCGGTTGACGAGGCCACCGAACTGGTCAAGACCGGTGACGGCCTGGCCTATGCACTGGGCCAGCAGAAACGGTTCCCGAAACTGGCGCTGCAGATGGTGGCGGTCGGTGAGGAGTCGGGCGAGCTGGACACCATGCTGCTGAAGGTCGCCGACACCTTCGACAGCGAGAGCCGCGCCACCATCGACCGCCTGCTGGCGGCGCTGACGCCGGTGCTCACCCTGGTCATGGCGCTGACCGTCGGCCTTATCATGATGGCTCTGCTGTTGCCGATCATGACCATCATGTCCACCGTAGGAGCTTGAACATGCGACATCCACTGCCCCGATTCCAACGCGCCGCGGGCTTCAGCCTCATCGAAATGATCGCCGTTCTGGTGCTGATCGGCATCGTCGCCACACTGGTGGTGCGCAACGTGATGCCGGGCTTCACCGGCGGCCAGGTCAATGCCGCCAAGGCGCAGGTCAACACCGTTTCGACGGCGGTCGAGGCCTACTACATGGAGAACGGCCGCTATCCGGAAACCCTGCGCGAGCTGGTCGGCAAGGGCCTGAAGGAAGCGCAGCTGAAGGATCCGTGGAAAACCGACATCGTCTATCGCCGTCCCGGCGAAGGTGGCCGCGATTTCGACATCATTTCCTATGGCCAGGACGGCAAGCCTGGCGGTGACGGCAACAACGCCGACATCGGCAACTGGTAACCGGGTTGTCCTTCCGCCCCGTCCCGTCAGGTCATCACCATGAGCGAGCCGAGGCGAGAGCAGCGGACGCCGGCCACCGCATCCGCGCGCTGGCCCGGCTTTCCGGGAAAGGGGCACGGACGCGGCCGGCACGGTCCGGCTGAGCGGGTGGCCGCCCGTTCCGGCGACCGTGCGGAAACGTCACGCTGCCCGCGCGGCACGACGCGACCGCTGCCGACCCCACGCGGTTTCACGCTGATCGAGGCGATCGCCGCCTTCGTGCTGCTGGCGTTGTTCCTCGGCGTGCTGATGTCGTCCCTGAGCGTGTCGATGCGCAACACCATCCGCGCCGAACAGGAATCGCTGGCGGCGCAGTGGGCGCAGAGCAAGCTTGACCTGGTCGGCATCGGCGAGAAGCTGGAAGAAGGCTCGACGCGGGGCGAATTCGACGACGATTTCCGCTGGGAAATGAACGTGGAGGAGTACATCGCCGAACGCGAGGTCGAGTCGGAGATTCCCTTCGACCTGGATTCTCTGGGCATGCGCCTGTACCGCGTCGATCTGGATGTCATCTGGGGGGATCGCGACAACGCCCGCAGGGCGCGCTTCACCACCTTGCGCGCGTACTCGCCCGACCAGGCCGTGCTGTTCAATCAGCTCGACGGCGCCGCCGATGCGGCCAGTGCGTCCGGCAGGTCGGGCACGGCCGGCCAGGCGCGCAGCGGCAACAGCCGTCCGGTCCAGGGAGGCAACGACGGGACCGCCCGGAAATGATCGCGCCGCGCTCCCGCCGGATGGGCTTCACGCTGATCGAGATGATCGCGGTGCTGGCGCTGGTCGGCATCATCGCGGTCGCGATGTCGGTCAGCCTGGTCCGGGGCCTTTCCAGCACCAAGGTGAAGGCCGCCAGCCGCGACCTTGCCGCCGCGATGCGCTACACCCGCGGGCAGGCGATCATCAAACGCCAGGAGCGTGCGCTGGAGGTCGATGTCGAGAACAAGACCTACACGGCGCCGGGCAAGCGACCGGTAAAGCTGCCCGACGACATGCACCTGCGGCTGCTGACGACCCGACAGGAGCTCAGCCACGCGGGCGAGACCGCCGGCCGCATCCGCTTCTTCCCGGATGGCAGCTCCACCGGTGGCCGTGTCCGCCTCAGTTCCGGCACACGCGAATGGATCGTCAACGTCGCCTGGCTGACCGGCGAGATCTCGCTGGAGGAAGCGCAATGACACTCGCCGGCAGCAACGGCCGTGGCAACCCGGCAGGGCGCCATCGCAGCGCGGGCTTCACGCTGATCGAGGTGATGCTGGCGATGATCCTCGTCGGCCTGATCATCGGCATCGGTGTCGGCGGCATCCGCATGAGCCGCAAGGCCGCGGAAACCGGCGAACACCGCATCGAGGCGATCAATGCCGTGCGCACCACTCAGGAATTCCTGCGCAAGCAGCTGGCGCGTGCCCTGCCGCTGGCCTTCGACGTCGACCGCACCGAAGGCAGAAACCATGTCTTCGTGGGTGAAGACCGCGAGGTGACGTTCGTGGCGCCGATGCCCGGCTACCTGAGCAAGGGCGGGCCCTACGTCCAGCGCCTGGCGCTGGAACGCGACCGCCTCAACTTCTACCACCGCATGCTGATCAGCGAGGACGACGGGGAAGAGGAGCCGGTGACGTTGCTCGACCGCATCCGTCGCGGCCGGTTCGAATACCGGGGCATCGACGAGGAAGGCAAGCTGGGCGACTGGGAAGACGACTGGGAAGATCCTTCGCGCACGCCGATGATGGTGCGCCTGAGCCTGGAGTTCCAGGACGGCACCTACATGCGCTGGCCGGTCCTCGAGGTGCCGCTGCTGATCGACGTCGGCGGCGTCAACAACGCCTACCGCTTCTTCGGCCCCGCCGAGGACAACAGCGGGCTGATGGGTGAGGGCCAGTTCGTTCCGGGCGCATCGCCCGCCACTTCCACGGGGAACCGCGGTGTCCGTCGCTGAGCGCCGAGTCGCCATGACGCACCAGCGCGGCGCCGCGCTGCTGTTCGTCGTCTGGGCCACCGCGTTGCTGGCGCTGGTGATCGGCGGCTATTCGCTGATCGCGCATACCGAATACATGCAGGCGCGCAACCTGTTCGACACCACGCGTGCGCGCTATCTCGCCGAGGCCGGCCTGCATCGCACCATCCTGGAAATGCGGCTGCCGGATCCGACCATCCGCTGGATCGCCGATGGCCGTCCGTATGTGTTCCAGCTGGACGAGGCCGAGGTCGAAGTCCAGATCACCGACGAGAGCGGCAAGCTGGACCTGAATGTCGCCGATGAGAGGACGCTGGTGAATTTCCTCAAGGGCAAGGGCCAGGAGGAAGAGCAGGCGGTGGCGCTGGCACAGGCGATCATCGACTGGCGCGACCCGGACGACCAGCCGCAGCCCTTCGGTGCCGAAGACGGCGACTACCGCTCCGCCGGCTATCCCTACGGCGCCAAGGATGCCTATTTCGACACCGTTGCCGAGCTGCAGCAGGTGATGGGCATGGACTACGAGCTGTTCAGGAAACTTGAGCCGGCCGTGACGGTCTACGCCGGACGCAATCAACCGAACGCCGCCTACGCCAATGCCGATGCCCTGCTGGCCCTGCCCGGAATGACCCCCGAATCCGCCGCCGAATTCGTCGAACAGCGCCGCAGCCTGCCCCTGGGTGATCCCTCGATGGCCGGCCTGCTGACCCTGCCCGACGGTACCCCGGTGATGGCGGGCGGCGGCGGTTTCACCTACAGTGTGCGGTCCAAGGCCACGCTGCCCAATGGCGCGACCGGGCTGCTGGAGGCCACGATCCGCATCGGCGGTGCCGCGGCGAACGGCCGTCCGTTCGTCATCCTGCGCTGGCGCGACAACGAAAACGCCTGATGCCCCTGTTCGACTCACTCAAACCCGTCGTGGCCCAATGGACGGCCCGTTACCGACGCTCGGCGATCCCGGCCTTCCTGGCCTGGTGGAAGGCCGAACTCGTCGGTTGCCTGCCGCCGAAATGGCAGGTCTGGTTCCAGGATCGGCGCGAAACCTGGTTCGCCGTGCTCGACGACGGGCAGTTGCGCTTCCAGAAGGAAGGGCAGGCCGAACCTTTCGCACGCTTCGAGCTGGGCGGGCAGCCGGATGACATCGTCCGCGCCGACGTCAATCGCCTGCTGGGCGCCGGGCCCAGCCCGGAACGCCGGCTGCTGCTGGCGGCGCCGTCCACCGCGGTGCTGAGGCGCAGCCTGCAGTTCCCGGTCGCGGTCGAGCCCAACCTGCGCCAGGTGCTGGCCTTCGAGATGGACCGGCAAACGCCGTTCAAGGCGGACCAGGTGCACTTCGATTTCCAGGTCGAGCCGCTGCCGGGTGGCAAGCAGATCCGCGTGGACATGGCGCTGGCGCCGAAGCCGGCGCTTGATGCCGTAGTGGAACGCAGCCGCGCCCTGGGCCTGGCGCTCGACGGCATCGATCTGACCGGCGGCGGTGCGGCGCCCGTGCGCCAGGGCTTCAACCTGCTGCCCGAATCGCAGCGCGCGCGCCATCGTGATCCGCAGAGACGCCTCAACCTCATTCTCGCCGCCAGTGCGGTGCTGCTGCTGGTGATGGTCATGCACCAGTCGGTCGCCAACCGCGCGCAGGCGCTGGAAGGCCTGCGCGCCCAGGTGGAGGAGGCGCGAACCGAGGCGCGCGCCGTCGTCGCCCTGCGCAACCAGCTTGAAAACGCCGTCAACGGCGCCGGCTACCTGGCGGCCCGCAAGGGCACGGTCGCCTCGGTGTTCCGCGTCCTCGGCGACCTCAGCGGCCGCCTGCCCGACGACACCTGGCTGGAACGTCTGACCTTCCGCGACGGCAACCTCGAGGTTGCCGGCCAGAGTTCCGAATCGACCAAGCTGATCGCGCTGCTGCAGGATTCCAAGGTGCTGGTCAACCCGGCCTTCATGGGCCAGATCTCTCCTGACGCGCGCACCCAGAAGGAGCGTTTCACCCTGGGCGCGCGCTACCAGCTGCGCCCCGGGGCCGATCTGCCGCCGGAACCGGCGCCGGCCGCGCCGGAGAAGCCCGCCGACGACGACAAGGAGACCGCCAATGCGGATGCTGCCGCCGCCGGGTGAGGGCCGCCTGCTGGCGCTGGTCCTGTTCGCGATCGCGATGATCGCGGGCTACTTCCTGCTCGTGCACTGGTGGTTCGTCGCGCCCCACGCCGAGATGGCGGGCGAGATCAGCCAGCTCAAGGAACAGGAAGCGACCTTCCGCGCCGCGATCGCCAGCCGTCAGCAGATCGAGGAGCGACTGCGCGAAGTCTCGGCCTTCGAATCGGGCAGTCCTTCCTTCCTGCCGGAAGCCGATTTCGATTCCGCGGCGGCGGCGCTGTTCTCGCGGCTGAAGGCGCTGGTCGCCGAAAAGGCGGAAGTGGTGGAGCGTTGCCAGGTCGCCAGCCACAATCCCAAGCGCACCAGCATCGCCGATGAACTGTACGAGCGCGTCACCATCTCGGTGCACCTGCGCTGCGACATCGACGACTTCGGCGAAGTGCTGCACGCGCTGGAAAGCAGCAAGCCGCTGCTGTTTGTCGACGAACTCAACATCCATCGCCAGCAGGAAGGCCGCCGTGCCGGACGCACCTTCCCGGCACGGCCGCAGACCGGCGTCGAGCCAGGTGCCTACCGCCTGGACATCCGCTTCGACCTGTACGGCTATCTGCGCCGACCGGGCCCGGGCGCCGGGAGGTCGACATGACGCGGACGCAGGCGCAACAGATGACCCGCGTGCTGATGGTCGCCGTCGCACTGCTGGGCGCGCTTTACCTGCTGCTGTTGGCGGGCTTCGGTCGCGGCGTGCCGGGCGTGGGCGCCGGCGAGATCGAGCCGATCCCGGCCCTGCAGCTGAGCGAGGCGCAGGTCGAACTGCCCGGCCTGGATGTCTTCGACGACATCGTCAATCGGCCACTGTTCGCCGATGACCGTCGTCCGCACGCCAAGGAGACGGCGCAGGAGCCCGAAGCACCCGTCGAAGCGCCGCCGGCGGTCGCGTTGAACGTCGCACTCACCGGCATCATCCATACGCCCGGCACGCGCGTGGTGCTGGTGCGCGACAACATGACCGGACGTTCGCTCAACCTGACCGAGAACATGCCCTTGCCGGGCGAGCAGGGTGCCTGGATCGTCAAGTCGATCGAACCGCGCCGCGTCGTCTTCCAGGAAAGCGGCAGCGACAACGAAACCGTGCTGGAACTGGCCATTGGCGCCGCACCCAGCAATCCGGCGCCGGCGCCGCGGGCCGCGGCGGCGCCTGCGGCGTCGAACGCACGTGGCGCGCCGCCGCAGCCCAGCGCCGGTACACCCCAGACCGCAGATGCGGAGGATGAGGTGGCGCGTCGCGCCGCCGAGATCCGTCGCCGAATCGAAGAGCGCCGCGCGCAGTTGCGCCGCGAAGCCGAGAGCCAGAAACGATGACCGCAATGAATCCCCACCGTCTCCCATCCGGCCTGGCCGCGCTGCTGGCACTGGTGACCTTCCTGGCCGGCTGCGCCACGCAGCAGGCCAAGCCGGTGCCGCCGCCGTCACAGGACTGGAACCAGCCGCGGCGTGCCCTTTCGTATGCCGGCGGCAGCGAACAGGACGCCGCCGAATCGCGCGCCGCCGAGTTCGACGACGGCGGCATCCGCCTGGACGGCGAAGAGGGCGGCGCCGGCGACGACGAGGACATGATCCGCGAGGAGGTCATCCAGATCGGCACCTCCGACCTGTTCAACCGCCAGGCCGCCAGTCGCTCGCTGCCGGTGCCGCCTGCGGACGGTGAGGTCAGCTTCAACTTCCAGGAGCAGCCGATCCAGGCGGTGGTGCAGGCCATCATCGGCGAGATCTACAACGAGAACTACATCATCGCCCCGGGCGTCGCCGGCAACGTCACCTACGTGACCCAGAAGCCGATCCGCGCCGAACAGGCGATGGGCGTCCTCGAATACCTGCTCGCCCTCAACAACGCCAGCATCGTCTTCAAGGACGGGCGCTACGAGGTCCTGCCGGTGGCTGCGGCGGTGCCCGGCAACCTGTCGCCGCGCATGGGGCCGATCCCCACCGGCCGCGGCTACCAGGTGCAGATCGTGCCGCTGCGCTACATCTCGCCGTCGGAAATGCAGCGCCTGCTGGCGCCGTTCGCGCGCCCGACCGCCGTCGTCAGCGCCGACAACTCGCGCGGCATCCTGGTGCTGGCCGGCACGCGCGAGGAATTGCAGAACTACTTGCGCACCATCGAGATCTTCGACGTCGACTGGCTGAAGGGCATGTCGATCGCGTTCTATCCGCTGGAGAACGTCGAAGTCGGCGAAGTGATGCCGGAGCTGGAGAAGCTGTTCACCGATCCGAACAGCTCGCCTCTGGCCGGCATGTTCCGCTTCCTGCCGGTGGAGCGCCTGGGCGGCCTGTTCGTCATCACCCAGAATCCCGAATACCTGGAAGAGGCACGACGCTGGCTGAAGCGACTGGACCGCAACAATGCGTCCATCGCCGGTTCCCAGCTGTACGTGTACAACGTCAAGAACATCAAGGCCGTCGACCTGGCCGATTACCTCGGCGCCATCTTCACCGGCGGCGGCACGCCGTCCGGACCCAGCCAGCGGCGCGCGCCTCGCGCCAATGTCGCGCCGGGCCAGGAAGCGGTCGAGATCAGCAGCACCGGCGCGCCGGCCGAGCCGCGCGCGCAGCGCCGTCGCCAGGGCGCCGAGGGCGGCATCGCCAGCACCGGGGGCGACGACATCAGCTTCACCGCCGTCGAAGAGAACAACCAGCTGCTGATCCGCGCCACGCCCCTGCAGTACCAGGCGGTGCAGGCGGCAATCCGCAAGCTCGACATCCAGCCGCTGCAGGTCCATGTGGAAATGCAGATCATCGAGGTCAACCTCACCGACGACTTCGAGTTCGGCGTGCAGTGGTTCCTGGAAGGCCTGCTGGGCCAGGGCCTGGATACGAATCCGGAAGTCGGCTGGCACCAGCCGGGCAACCGCCAGCGCTGGGGCTTCGGCGGTGGCTTGGGCGCGCCCGCGCCTTCGGCCAGCAGCAATTTCTTCTACCGCCTGACCGGCGCCGAGCTGGATGTGGCCGTCAGTGCGTTGCAGAAGGAGGCGGAGATCCGCATCCTCTCGGCGCCCTCGCTGACCGTGCTCAACAACCAGGAAGCCAACATCAATATCGGCGACCAGATCCCGGTGGTCACCACCTACCTGAGCGGCATCAGCGGCGGTGGCATCGGCGGTGGGAATCCCTACAACACCAGCTCGGTGCAGTTCCGCGACACCG
Organism: Pseudofulvimonas gallinarii; assembly: GCF_004343305.1. Classification (GTDB taxonomy): domain Bacteria; phylum Pseudomonadota; class Gammaproteobacteria; order Xanthomonadales; family UBA2363; genus Pseudofulvimonas; species Pseudofulvimonas gallinarii. The sequence continues at coordinate 171,653 of NZ_SMAF01000003.1, forward strand.
GCGTGATCCTCTCGGTGACCCCGCGCGTGAATCCGGGTGGCCTGGTCTATCTGGAGCTGTCCCAGGAAGTCAGCAAGCGCGGCCAGCTGGACGTCAATTCGGGCAACTACGCCATCAACAAGCGCACCGTCGAGACCCAGGTGGCGGTGCAGAGCGGCGAGACGGTCCTGCTGGGTGGCTTCATTTCGGAAGACAACACGCGTGACGATTCCGGCGTGCCGGGCGTCAGCCGGATACCGATCATGGGCAAGCTGTTCGGCAAGACGGTACGGTCGGCGAAGCGGACGGAACTGGTCGTGCTGATCACCCCGCGCGTCATCCAGACGGTCATCGACGCCCGCGACCTGACCCGCGAATACCAGGAGAACTTCCGCCAGCTGCGGCCGCTCGACCTGCGCACCGGACAGCCGACCGGGGTCGACATCGAGCGCCTGCAGCGCGAGGTGAAGACCGGAACCGTGGGCCGCGATCCCGATCCGGAGCAGGACGGTGGTTTCTGACGACACCGCCAGTCGGCCGCCGGGTGTCCGGGCAGTCGGGAACTCGTCGGCCGGCGGGCAGTCACAGCGCCACACATTATCCGCCGCACGGCCGCAGCGCCGGGCGGCCTGTCATGAACCAGGAGAACCCCGCAATGACCGCTAATTTCCGCTGGGCCGGGCTCGGCCTCACCCTCATCCTGGCCGCCTGCGCCAGCGGCCCCGGCGCCGGCAAGGTCGATGCCAGCCCCGAGGCGACCATCGAGCGGCGCGCCGTCGAGCGCTGGAACCTGTTGATTGACAACAATTTTCATGCAGCCTACGACTACCTGAGCCCAGGCTACAGGTCGACCCGGACGGTGGCAGCTTATGCGGCGGGCGCGAAGCCGCCGATCATGACATACACATCGGCCCAATGGCTGGGGGTGACGTGCGACACGGAAGATAGCTGCCTCGCGCGCCTGCTGCTGCAATACACCATCCAGATGCCAGGCGCCGGTGAGGCGCCCGCCATCACGGAGATGAAGGAGCGCTGGCTTCGGTTGGGGGGGCAGTGGTACTATCTGCCGGAGCGCTGAAATCGGCCGGGCCGGGCTCTTGCATTGTCGCGGAGCTTTGTCCTATCCTTGCGGCGCTGTTGCCTTTGTCGGGCTCTCGTAGGGGTAATCGCCGAGAGTCGGCCGGCAAGGCCAAGCAAAAAAGCCCTGTGGTTCATTAGGAGTGTCTGTGATGAAAAAGAATGGTTTGACGAGCGCCGTCATTGCCGGTATCGCCGGTGTGGCGGGCTTCGGCAGCATTGCCGATGCCGTTAACCTGAACCCGGATGGTCTGGGTCAGGTCCTGATCTATCCGTACTACACCACCCAGTCGGGCAACGACACGCTGATCTCGGTGGTCAACACCTCCGATGTGGCGAAGGCTGTCAAGGTGCGTTTCCTGGAAGGCCGGAACAGCCGCGAAGTCCTCGACTTCCATCTGTATCTGTCCCGCTTCGATGTCTGGACTGCTGGCATCTTCTCCATTCCGGAGGGTGCGCTGGGTTACCCGGGCGCCGGTGTCTACACCCGTGACCGTTCCTGCACCGTGCCGGATATCGTCACGGCCACGCCCGATGGCGACATGATCGGCCAGATCGGCGATGTCACCTACGCCACGTTCGTGAATTACGCCTATGCTCACCTCGACCATTCGGCCGCGGCGGCGGATCTGCTGAGCAGTGTGGAGCGTACCCGTGAAGGCTATATCGAGATGATCGAAATGGCCAACATCATCGGTGCCGGCGCCACGTGGGTCACCCACGGCGCGACGGGTGTGCCGACGAACTGCGCCGCTGCGCGGGCCGCCTGGGACACGGGTGGTTGGCCGCCGGCTCTTCAGGAGAACCCGACGGGTCAGGGTGAGCTGTTCGGCAACGCCATGATCGTCAATGCCGCTCGCGGCACGGTGGTCGGCTATGCCGCCGATGCGATCGAGGGTTTCAATTACTCGGCCGACCTGCACCAGGCGCCGGGTAACGTCGAGCCGAACCTCAACGACGTGAACGATCTTGGCATGGCGTTCCAGGCCACCGCCAATGTGTTCGAGTTCGGCAGGCTGATCAGCGCGACCTATGACCTCACCACCGGCGTTGGTTTCCCGAAGGTGGACGCGATTTCGGCGCTGTACGCTACCCCGCACGTGATCAACGAGTACTATCTGGACGGTAACGAGACGATCCAGGGTACGAGTGAATGGGTCGTCACCTTCCCGACGAAGCGTTTCTATGTCGATGACAATCCTTTCGTCGATGCGTCTGGAAACACCCAGCCCTCGTATAGCCCCAACGCTCCGATCGCGCCGTTCGCGAATACGTTCTGGAACAACGGTGCTTGCGAAAGTGTTCAGATCACTGTCTATGACCGTGAAGAGCGCACCGAGCGTCGCAACAACTTCTCGCCGCCGCGCCCGGGTGGTTCCGCTCTGTGCTGGGAAGCCCAGGTCGTGACCTTCAACCAGTCTGGCGACAGCTCCAATATTCTGGGCTCCACCTACTTCCAGAATATTGCGACCCCGTTCTCGGCTGGCTGGGCTCGCATCTCCTTCGGTAACTCGTCGGCGACGGTTCCGCGTATGCGTGCTGCCCGTGACGGTGAAGTGTTCCGTGGTCTGCCGGTCACCGGTTTCTTTGTCGCCAACTACGACAATGGTGTGAACGACAGCGGCGTTCTGGCCAACTACACCTCGTTGTTCCGTCACCGCACCATGCGTGACTGTGTGGATGAAGACACCGGCCAGGCAACCTGCTCCTGATTCATCAGGGTGGTTTATGAGCCAAGGCTCTCCCTCTGGTTGTAGAGAGGGGCGCTGTGCCAAGAGACCAGCCGCCAGAAATGGTGGCTGGTCTTGTCGTTCTGGAAGCCGCCTGCCCGCCGGTATCGGTTTTTGCATGGGTGGCTGGAGATCTTGAAAAACCCATTGTTTGCTTGGAGTGATTTGTTGTGAATGACCAATCGATAGTTCGTCTTGGGGCTCTCGCCACGTGGGGGCTCGGCGCTTTCGTGGGCATGGGCTGCGTTGTTCAGGATCTGCACGCGACGGTGCCTGTTCATTGCGCGCCCGGATCGGCCTCCGTTCCCAGTGCGGGATTCGTCATCGATGCCAATGGCGCGATTACCTTCATGGAATCAGGGATTTCCTGTGGAACCGGGGGTGGGGGTACGCTGCCTCAGCAATTGGATATCCAGGGCTTTGCCGTTGATCCGCAGCCGGCAGTGGCCGGCGGCCCGGCCGTAGATGTGATTGGCCAGTTTCAGAATATTGCGGCCGGCGATCAGTGCGTGCTCAGGCTCTATCAGCCCGGCGCGAATACAGATCTCGATAATGCCGCACACCAGACTATCCCACTCAATCCCCCGCCGGCATCGGGTGCGTTGTCGTCCTTGACATTTCCTTCGGGTTCGCTTGCCGGTCAATGGAATGTCAAGTTGAGCTGTTCCCGAACTGTATCGGGGCAGGGGATTGTTCTGCACAACTTCCCCAAGCTTACGTCGGTATTAGTCAATTCCTCGACAGTGCCGACGGGCTGCGACAACCTGCCTGCCGGCTTTACATCCGCGGGCGTCTCTGAGCACTCCGCGCCATACTCAGGCGCCCAATCGGGCGGTTTCGGTATCGAGCCTGGTCAGGGGCGTCAACCTTGGTTCTCGTTGGGCAGTCAGAATTCGACGGCGAGCGGTGCTTTGGTCGTTGGTGTCCGTTCCTTCAGGTTCGAAGCGCCTCCGGGGGAACGCGCCAGCTACAAGATCGAATCGTCCAATCCCGCCGCCGTGTTTTCCATCAGCTCCCAGTGCGGCCGTTTCGATCTCCCGCTCAACTGTTTGGGTATAGCGGGCGGCCCTGTGAAGTGGACGACCGTTTCCTCGGATCCACAGGGTCTTTGCCACCTGGTGCCGGGTCAGACCTATTACGTCAATTACGCGTATCTGAATATCGGCCCGTATCTCAATAACGGCACGGTTTCATCTAGCTGTACCGGGTTGTGTCATGGCGGCGTGCTGATCGACCCCGAGTAGAATGGAGATCCTCATGAATATGAAAACCAGCCTACTGGCGGTAGTCGGCGTATGCGCGTCGATTGGTGGTGTTTGTCCTTCCTTTGCCGTTGAAGCCGATCTTTACGATCGGCTTCATGGCGGATTCTCGGGTTTGCAGGTGGAGCTGACGTCCAGGGATCAGTTTGGTGCTGTTTCCTATCGTCGTTTCGACGACGGCTTGTTTGTTCTGTCGGCTAGATCCAGGGGCGCGGTTCTATGTGCCGCCGATTCCGGAAGTGCGATCGGTCCGCGTCTAGTCGTTGATCCCAATGGCCCCAGGGGACAGTACTCCGGGGTGCCTCTGGGTAATTTCTACTATTCTGAATGGATGGATTCGGGTCGGGCGCCCTTGTCCTACGGGGTGGAACAGCTGCTGTTTGTTGGCGCCAACTACAATATCGACCCGACCGACCAGACCTATCGCCTCGGCGTAAACAGTGTTCAGGGTTTCTGTGTGGCGGGATTGGAGCAGGTTCCGCCGCCTAGCGAAGAGCCAACGTGTATCGTGCATTCGCATGATGGCGTACACGATGTGGTTCATCGCGGCAGCTTCGAGGCGGGTGAGCTCAAGGTGACAACGGCACTGGTGGCCAGTGATCCACCTTCCGGTGTGATGCCTGGACTGTTGCGTTATCGTCATACGCTTTCCGCGCAGGGTGGCGCGGTGGACGGCATCCGGTTTCGCGAACAGTTTCCGCACTATTTCGGCTCGCCATCCGATTTTCGTGATGCTTTGGCGCTCGATTCGTACTGGACCTGTCAGCCGGGGGGGGCCGTGGATGGAGGCGTGGGGCGGGGGTATTGTAGTGTGATCAGCGGCAGGGGATACATTTCAGCAGATAATCTGGCTCTGGAAGATCAGGGATGCGTGGTTCTGGAGGTGACGCGCGAGTGGACGCATGCTGCCGAAAAAAGTCCTGAATCGTTTTCCGGCACCATTCATTCAGCCGCATTCCATTCCGGCGAATCGTCAGGCAATGGTTTGCCGGGAGTTGAAAGGTCGCTGCTCCGGTTCGTGCCGGAATCACCCTGATGTCAATGGCCGGCAGACCTTCTTGGTCGGCCGGATTGCCTGGTACGGTGAGTTGGGAACTTATTCTGCCGCCATCGGTCTTTTCAGCGCCGGCCTGAATGGTGTCCTGTCGGGTTTTATTCCGACGTCGAGCGCCACTACGAACTGACCATCGCCTGCTAGGCATTGATCGTCAGTAGGCAGGGTCGAGCTCGGTTCGAGCAACACGTGGATATATTGATGTCGCCGTATCTGATGCCTGGCGATGGCGTATATTGCCACCGACACAAGCAGGCATGGGGGATCGTTCGGGTCGGGCGGCTCAAGTGTCGTCAACAGTCAATCTTGGAGTGTATCGATGAAACGCTGGTGTACTGTCGTTCTGGCCCTTGTCAACGCGATCTCGGCGCAAGCTCTGGCGCAGCCGCTCGTCTGGCGCGGCGATACCGTCATTACGCTTGAGGAATTGGATGCGCGTCTCAATCGTTTGCCTGATGGGGAACGCGCAACCTACACGCGCGACACGTCCAATATAGCCCGCTTGCTCGATCAGCTGCTGGTCAATCGTGCTCTTGCCGAGGAGGCGCGCGAACTGGGGTTGGACAAGGATCCGGAGGTCCAAAAGGATATTCAGTTTGCTGTCGAGGAGCTGTTGGCGATTCATCGTCTCAATTTGTTGTTGAGGGACGACGCAATGCCTGATTTCGGGGCGTTGGCCGAGGAGCAGTTCCTGGCTGATTCTGGAAAATGGGACTCTCCCGAGTCACTCGCCGTACAGCACGTGTTGATTCGAGTCGGGGAGCGACTGGACGACGATGCTGCTGAAATTGCCCGGGAGGTGCTTGACAAGGCACGATCGGGAACGAATTTCGACAAGCTGGTCGAGCAGTATTCGGATGATCCGAGCAAGTTGGAGAACAAGGGTCGGTTCGTTATCGTCGATGACACCAGATTTGATCCGGCATTCGTTGCTGGCGCGCGCGCGTTGGTGAACGATGGCGATGTGGGTGAGCCGGTTCGGTCTGCTTACGGCTATCACATCATCAAGCTTATCAGGCGTTCGGAAGCGCGCAAGGCGCAGTTTTCCGACGTTCGCTCGTCCATCGAGCGTGACCTGAGGAATCAGTATCGGGAAAATGCGCGCAAGGATTATCTGCGGATGTTGCGGTCACGCATGGGCGCCGAGGAGGGTAACGAGGAGTTGCTCATGAGCTTGCCTGTCCGCTATGGGGGGCGACCCGAGATCGAGCAGGGTGTTCGTTAGCGTTCGTTAGGTTTTCGACGCGCGTTTGGCGTTTGTTGCAGCGAAGGGTGTCATCACCATGTACAACTGGCGGAGTGATTTCGAGTCGCGATGAAACCTTGCAAGGGCCGAAGGGAGGCGGTGCTACGTGTTCAGCATCGTTGCCTGGAAACCTTGGTGTTGGCGCGGAACCTCATCTGTCAGGATGGTCGGTGTGGCGTCGCATCGCGCTCGCGCGCTAGGAGCCTGCGCGGCAGAAATGTTCGAGGCGAAAAGTCGCTGGCGCGAGGACAGATTTTCGGGGATTCGCCGCCGCATAGCACCGCTATGGGGCAAGAAGCACCGGAAATATGGGCCGCGTCCGGCGACTTTGCAGCCCGGACGGCTTCTGCCGCGCAGGCTCCTAGGAGTTGTCTGTCGTTGACGCCGTTGTGTTGGCGATGGTCGTTTGCAATTTCGTTGTGGCCGGGGTCGGCGGGTTTGCTTCGGGTACTGTTTGGTCTTGTCCGTGGTGGGGCGAATTGGCGAGCATGACAACGCCAAAAAAGCGCTTGGTAGGCGAGCTGGTCAGGCGCGAACTGCGCCAGCGCTATCTCGGCAGCCTGTCCGGCGGCGCCTGGGCGCTGCTGCAACCGTTGGCGCAACTGGCGATCTACGGCTACGTGTTCGGGCGAATCTTCTCCGCCCGTCTGCCGCAGCAGGAATTCGGTGAGCTGGCGTTTCTGGCGTTCCTGGCGATTGGCCTGTGGCCGTGGAATGCGTTCGCCGAGAGCCTTTCGCGCGCCTGCACCACCATCACCGACAACGCCGGCTTGCTGGGCAAGGTTGCCATCCCGCGTTTCCTGCTGGTGCTGGCGCCTGTCGCGGCCGCATTCATGTTGCAGGTGGCCGGTTTTGCGGCCGTACTGCTGGTCCTGTACCTGGGCGGTTGGTTCGAACCACGCTGGCAGGCGCTGCTGACGCTGCCGTTGTTCGTGTTGCTGGCGCTGTTTACGCTGGGGTTGGCCTGGCTGTTCTCGGCGCTGACCGTGTTCGTGCGCGATATCGCCCATGGCCTGCCGCAGGCCCTGCTGCTGATGTTCTTCCTGACGCCGGTGCTGTATCCGCGTAGCCTGGTGCCGGAAACGCTGCTGCCGCTGGCCGACGCCAATCCGCTGGCGCTCTTCGTTGGTCTGTTCCGGCAATCGGTGCTGGGCGTGGGTAGTTACGGACCCGGCGACTGGCTGCTCGCGGTGGTGCTGACACTCGCCTCGCTGGCCGCGGGCTACTTGGTGTTCCAGCGCCTGGCGCCACATTTCGAGGATTTCCAGTGAGTACGGTGCTGGTCAGCGCCCAGGGTATCGGCAAACACTACCCGCTGGTCAGCCGTCGCGATGCCCGCATGCGCGCACTGGGACGCCTGCTGTTCACCCGTCGTGCGCCCGATGGTGTCGATGTGCTCAAGCCGCTGGACCTGGAAATCCGTCGCGGCGAGTCCTTCGGCATCGTCGGCGAGAACGGCGCCGGCAAGTCGACATTGCTCAAGCTGGTCACCGGCGTGCTCACGCCCAGCGTCGGCTCGATCCAGGTGAATGGCAGCATCGGCGCGCTGCTGGAGCTGGGTGCCGGCTTCCACCCGGAGTTCAGCGGTCGCGACAACCTGCGCATGGCGGCGGCGCTGGCCGGCCTGGATGCACGTGCCGTCGGCGACTGGTTGCCGCAGATCATCGAGTTCGCCGACATCGGCCAGTACATCGACGAGCCGATCAAGCACTACTCCAGCGGCATGGTGGTTCGCCTGGGTTTTGCCGTGGTCGCCGCGCTCAAGCCGGATCTGCTGATTACCGACGAGGTGCTGGCCGTCGGTGACGAGTCCTTCCAGAAAAAGTGCATCGCCTGGATCGAGGAATACCTCGCCGGTGGCGGCACCTTGATGCTGGTCTCGCACGGCATGTACCACGTGCAGAAGCTGTGCCGGCAGGCGCTGTGGCTGCGGCAGGGCGAAGTTGCGGCGCGCGGCGACGTCTTCGAGGTGACTCAGGCCTACCTGGCCTACCATGAGCGGCGGCAGCGCCAGCAGGACGACAGCACGGCGGCGCAAAGCGACAGTCCCTACCGCATCGTCCACTACAGCATTGACGGCGCCGAAGACTGCCAGCACATCGTGCTCGACGAACGGCGGCACATCGACATCGACGTCGAGATGGAAGCGCGCGACAACAAGGCGCCGGTGCTGCTGTTCGGCATCGCCCACGGCAACGGCCTGCCGATCTACGGCGTCAGCAGCGACATGGACCAGGTGCGGCCGCTGGCGCTGTCGGCGCACCGCTACCGGTTCCGCTTCGAACTGGATCTGGGCGCCTTGCTGCCGGGTGAATACCTGCTCAAGCTGCATCCCATGGACAGCCAGGGCCTGCGTCTGTTCGCCACGCACGAAGTGGCGGTGGTGATTCGCGGTGAAACCCGCGAGATGGGCGCGGTCAGGTTGCCGCACCAGTGGCGTGAGTGAGGGCGACCACAGCGCCATGCAGCGATCCTTCGTCGATGTCATAGTGCCGGTCTACAACGCGCCGGCGATGCTGGCCAATTGCCTGGATGCGCTGGTCGACCGCCTGCCGCTGTACGCCCGTCTGCATCTGATCGACGATGCTTCGCCCGATCCGGCAGTGCAGCAGTTGCTGTCCACACACGTGCTCGCCTCACGCCGCGCGGTCACGCTGCGGCGGAACGCGGAGAACCTCGGTTTCGTGGCGACCGTCAACGCCGCCATGGCCGCCTGCGATGGCGATGTGGTTCTGCTCAATACCGACACCGTGGTGACGCACGGCTGGCTGGACCGCATCGTCACCTGTGCCGGCAGCGATCCGCGTATCGCCAGCATCACCCCGTTCTCCAACAACGCCGAGATCTGTTCGCTGCCCGACTTCTGTCGCGCCAATCCGGTGCCGGCCGATCCCGAAGCCCTGGCGCGTGCGGCGCTCGCCGCCGGGCCGCCGACCTATCCGGAATTGCCGACCGCTGTCGGCTTCTGCATGTTCCTGCGCCGCGCCGCCCTGGACGCGATCGGCCTGTTCGACGCGCAGACCTTCGGCCGCGGTTATGGCGAGGAGAACGACTGGTGCCTGCGTGCCAGCGCGCATGGCTGGCGGCATGTGCTCTGCGACGATGCCTATGTCGTGCATGTGGGCGGCGCGTCGTTTGCCGGCACCGGCCACCGTCCCGGTGGCGAACAGCTGGCCCGGCTGCTGGCGCGCTATCCGCATTACAATGACCTGATTGCCACCTTCATCGACGCCGACCCGCTGGCCGGGCGTCGTCGCGCCGTCCTGGCGCAGCTGCACCCGCCGCCTAGCTGAGCTGCCAATGAGCGACCCTTCCGCCATCGCCGGGCAACCGGTCCTGCCCTTTACCGGCGAACGCTTCACCCCTGAATGCGTGCGCGAGATCTGGTACGAGCACTGGCACCGCTATGCCTTTGCGCGCACGCTGTGCAGCGGCAAGCGCGTGCTCGATGCCGCCTGCGGCGAAGGCTACGGCAGCGCCATGCTCGCGCCGCTGGCATCGCAGGTCATCGGCGTCGATGTCGACGCGGCCACCATCGCCCACGCGCAAGCGAAGTACCGTGACCTGGCGAACCTGCGCTTCCGGCACGGCAGCGTCAGTGCCCTGGATCTGGATGACGCTTCGGTCGATGTCATCGTTTCCTTCGAGACCATCGAACACCTGGCCGAACAGGAGGCGATGCTGGCGGAGTTCCGCCGCGTGCTCGCCGCCGATGGCCTGCTGGTGATCTCCTCGCCGGACCGAGAGACCTACAACGCCGATGGCGCCGCGCCCAACCCGTACCACGTCCGCGAGCTGAGCCGCGGCGAGTTCGAGACGCTGTTGCGCAGCCGTTTCCCGGCGCTGGCGCTGTATGGCCAGAAACTGGCCTTCCACTCCACGCTCTGGCGGCTGCCGCACGGCGATGGTTCGGCGCAGACCCTGCTGCTGGCCGAGGACGGGGCGCTGGCGACGGCGCATGAGGCGCCGGTGTATTATGTCGCCGTCTGCGCCCGCGACGGCGCACTGCTTCCCGCTCTTCCCGGCTTGTCTGTGTTTTCCGACCGCCAGGCTTCGGTCTACGGTCACTACCACAGCGAAATCCGCCGGATGATCCACGCCGACCACCGCATCATCGAACTTGAACGCGAAGTGGCGGCGCTACGTGCGGCACTCGACCGCAGCTGACCGGTTCTGATCGTCATGGAATTCAACATCGACTACGGCAGCATCGCCGTTCCGCAACCACAGGCCGCCGCGCCGGCAAAACCGGCCGGTCCGATGTTCGCATCGATGGATGGAAGGGTGGCCTCGCTGTCCAACAGCGAGTGCATCTTCCAGGCCCGCGATGGTGGCGAGCTGCACGTGATGACGCACCAGGTGCTGCAGGCGCTGGACCAGTGCCGCGAGTTCCGCACCCTGGACGAACATGTCGCCCGCGTCGCCAGCGTCATTCCCGGTCTGGCCGGGCAGGGCGAGGCGGTGCGCCGTGTCCTGGGTGGACTGATCGAGCGCGGCGTGATGCGCTCCGACCAGCAGTTCCTCGATGGCCTGGTCGCCAGTGGCTCGCGCGCCTCGTTGCCGCTGCGGGCGCTGGTCATCCGCGCCTGTGACCGGCCGGCGCAGGTCAGGGCCCTGCTCGACAGCCTGCAGGCGCACCAGGCGCGCTTCGATCGTCGCGACAGCGTGCTGCTGGTCGACGACTCGCGCAATGCCGACAACCAGCGCCAACACCAGCAGTTGCTGGCACAGCATGGCGCCGCCACCGGCGCGCCGGTGCGCTGGATCGGCCCGGCGCAGGCTCGTGCGGTGTCCGAACGCCTGGCCAAAGCGCGACCCGACGCCGCCGCGGTGTTGCCCGGCCTGTTGCAGCAGGACGCGACGCACTCGGGTTTCGGTGGCGGTCGTGGCTACAACCTGGCCTTGCTGCTCACCGCTGGCGGCGCCCTCAGCCTGATCGACGATGACTACCTGCTGCCATTCCATCGCGCCAGCGTCGCCCGCGACGGCATCGAGCCGATGCCCTGGACACCGTTCTCCGCCCGCTTCCACAACAACGGAGAAGCGGCGCTGGGCAGTGGCGAGTTGCTGGTCGAAGACGGCCTGGCGATGCAGCACGAGCTGCTGGGTTCGCCGCTGGCCGCCGTGCTCGGCGACCCCTCCGGCCGCTACCGCCTGCAGCGCGAACAGTTGCGCGGCCACAGCCTGGCGCGGCTGTCGCACCTGCGCGCCGACGCCCGCATCATCGCCACCTTCACCGGCAGCCGCGGCGCCTCGTTCACCAGCGACAGTGCCTGGCTCTACCAGTTGCCGGCCGATTCAAGGAACGACTTCTGGGCCGATCGCGACCGTTACCTGCGCAATATCGAGGCCGATGCCGTCGAGTTCGCTCCGGCACGTCTGGTTGCGCGGGAGTTCGGCCTGTTCACGCCGTTCATGCTCGACAACAGCCAGCTGCTGCCGTGCACATCGGTGCAGGGGCGCGGCGAGGACGGCCTGTTCGGCGTGGTCGGCAACTACATGCATCCAGCCTCGCTGAGCCTGCATCTGCCGATCACCATCGGTCATCGCCAGGAGGCCGCGCGCGGCCGTTTCGAGCGCGCCACGCAGGCCTTGACGCCCGGGTTCAACCGCTTCCTGCGCGACTGGGTGCGCAACCAGGCGGTGCCGGCACGTGCCGGCGATCCGGCGGCGCGGCTGGAGTTGCTAGCGGCGCAGATGGAAGACCTTGCGCGCGCCAGTGTCGCCCACCGCGTCGAGGTTCTCGACGAATACCTGCGCTACGTACGTGCCGACCTGATCGAACAGCTGCAACAGCAGTTGCTCGCCGAGCCGAAGGCGCCGGTGTACTGGGCGGCCGACGTGCGCCGCATCGTCGAAGCCAACGGCCGAGCGCTGCTTGCCGGCGGTGCGCCGCGCCTGGACGAATGGCCGCAGGACATCGATGCCGCCGGCTGCGCACAACGCCTGGCCGAACGCTGCCAGGCACTCGCCGATGCCTACCGGCACTGGCCGGCGCTATGGCAGACGGCTGCGGAGATGGGTGACACGCTGCTCCCGGCCTGAGCCGTGCAGTCCGCGCGCGCCACAACCGCTGCAACGCCAGTGCCGCAGTCCGGCGCCGCCACCGATACGCGCAGCGACCATCCGCCGCTCACCACCGCTGTCGTTGTCAGCCACTGTTCGGCGGCGACCATAGAAGCCTGCCTGCGTGCAGCCTTGTCGAGCACCGCACCGGTCGAAGTCGTGGTGGTCGACAACGCCTCCGATGACGCCACGCGCCTGCTGCTGGCCGAGCAGCAACGCGCCGAGCCGTTCCTGACAGTACAACTCAACGACGACAACCGCGGCTTCGCCAGCGCCTGCAACCAGGGCGCGGCGCTGGCCCGCGGTGATGCGTTGCTGTTCCTCAATCCCGATGCCTTCGTCGAGGCCGACACGGTGCGGCGTCTGCGCACGCTGCTGTCGGCGCACCCGGATGTCGGGCTGCTCGGCTGTTCGGTGCTTGATGAAGGCGGCCGGCCGCACGGCCCGCAGCGGCGTCGCGAGCCGACCTGGCGACGCAGCCTGATGAGCCTGTGTGGCCTGTCGCGGCTGGAAAACCGCTGGCGGGCACTGGCTGGTGTCGAGGTGCGCACGCCGCTGCCCGACACGGAACTGGTCGATGTCGACGCGGTGAACGGTGCGCTGATGCTGCTGCCACGCCCGGTGTTCGAGCAGATCGGCGGCTTCGACGAGGCCTTCCGCCTGCACGCCGAAGATCTCGACCTGTGCCGGCGCATCCGCGATGCCGGCCTGCGCGTCGCCATGGCGCCCGCGATCCCTGTCACCCACGTTGGCGGCGTCTCCAGCCGCCGCCGACGCTTCCAGGTCGAATGGTGGAAAACCCGCTCGCTGTGGCGTTACTTCCGCAAGCACGATCCCGCCGCCGGCCGCCGCGGCATCGCCGCCGTCATCGCCCTCGGCCTCGCCCTGCGTCTCGCCCTGAAACTACCGCGGCAGCTCCTGCCAGGCCGTAGCCCGGGCAAGCGAAGCGCACCCGGGAAAAAAAACCGTTAAGCAAGCGTGGACCCGGGCGAGCGCAGCGCACCCGGGATGGATTCACGTGCCGCCGCAAACACAAGCATCGCGGCACCTCTCCCCGGGTGCGGCCTGCGGCCTTACCCGGGCTACAAGAGCACCGTACCTTCACGGAAAAATGTAGCCCGGGTAAGCGAAGCGCACCCGGGGAAAAGAACCCGTAAAGCGGGACTCTCCCCGAGTCCCGAGTCCCGAGTCCCGGGTCCCGGCCCTCAAGCCAGCTTCTTGAACCGGATCCGCCGCGGCTGCTCCGCGTCGGCACCGAGGCGACGCTTCTTGTCGGCCTCGTATTCCTGGTAGTTGCCCTGGAAGAACTCGACGTGCGAGTCGCCTTCGAAGGCGAGGATGTGCGTGGCGATGCGGTCCAGGAACCAGCGGTCATGCGAGATCACCAGCGCGCAGCCCGGGAACTCCAGCAGGGCGTCTTCCAGTGCGCGCAGCGTCTCGATGTCCAGGTCGTTCGACGGCTCGTCGAGCAGCAGCACGTTGCCGCCCTGCAGCAGCGTCTTCGCCAGGTGCAGGCGACCGCGCTCGCCACCGGACAGCGTGCCGACCAGCTTCTGCTGGTCCTGGCCCTTGAAGTTGAAGCGGCCGATGTAGGCGCGCGACTGGATCTCCACGCCGTTGATGTTGAGGATGTCCGAGCCGCCCGACACTTCCTGCCAGACGTTGTTCTTGCCTTCCAGCGCGCCACGGCTCTGGTCCACGTAGGCCAGGTTAACCGTCGGGCCGATCTTCACTTCGCCCTTGTCCGGCTGTTCCTGGCCGGTGATCATCCGGAACAGCGTCGACTTGCCGGCGCCGTTCGGACCGATGATGCCGACGATCGCGCCCGGCGGAATCTTGAAGCTCAGGTCGTCGATCAGCAGGCGGTCACCGAAGGCCTTGCTGACGTTGACGAACTCGATCACGTTGTCGCCCAGGCGCTCGCCGGGCGGAATGTAGATCTCGTTGGTTTCGTTGCGACGCTGGTACTCGACCGAGTTCAGCTCCTCGAAGCGGGCCAGGCGGGCCTTGCCCTTGGACTGGCGGCCCTTGGCGGCCTGGCGCACCCACTCCAGTTCGCGGGCGATCGCCTTCTGCCGCGCCTTTTCCTGGTTCTCTTCCTGCTTCAGGCGCGCATCCTTCTGCGCCAGCCACTCGGAATAGTTGCCCTTCCAGGGAATGCCGCGGCCGCGGTCGAGCTCGAGGATCCACTCGGCGGCGTTGTCCAGGAAGTAGCGGTCATGGGTGACGGCCACCACGGTGCCCGGGAAGCGGGTCAGGAACTGCTCCAGCCACTCCACCGATTCGGCGTCCAGGTGGTTGGTCGGTTCGTCCAGCAGCAGCATGTCCGGCTTGGACAGCAGCAGGCGACACAGCGCGACGCGGCGCTTCTCGCCGCCGGACAGGTTGCCGACCTTCGCGTCCCAGGGCGGCAGGCGCAGGGCGTCGGCGGCGATTTCCAGCTGCTGCTCCATCATGTGCGCGTCGCCGCTGGCGAGGATGGCTTCCAGGCGGGCCTGCTCGGCGGCCAGCTTGTCGAAATCGGCGTCCGGCTCGGCATAGGCGGCATAGACCTGGTCCAGCGCGGCCTGCGCGTTGAGGATTTCGCCCAGGCCTTCCTCGACGGCTTCACGCACGGTCTTTTCCGGGTCCAGCTGCGGTTCCTGTTCGAGGTAGCCGATCTTGATGTCCGGTTGTGGCCGCGCCTCGCCCTGGTAGTCCTTGTCGACGCCGGCCATGATCCGCAGCACGGTGGACTTGCCGGCGCCGTTCAGGCCCAGCAGGCCGATCTTCGCGCCGGGGTAAAAGCTCAGCGAGATGTCCTTGATGATCTCGCGCCTGGGGGGAACGGTCTTGCTCACCCCGATCATGGTGTAGATGTATTGCATGGTGGCTCTCGGACAGGCGGAGGCGGCGCCAGGCGGGCGCCAGTCGAAACACGAAGGCCGCGTATTATTGCAGGGAACGGCTACGCCGGCACGGAATGGTCTTGAGGCGGCTGGCAGTTGGCGAGGAACTGCGACAGCGCCGCGATCACCGCCTGCCTGTCGTGTCCGCCGTCGCCATGGTCGAGCAGGTGCTGGCCGATCCGTTCCCGCAATGCCGGTTGCGTGGCCAGGGCGACGGCGGTGGTGACATAGCCGTCCACGTCGTTCGCGACCAGTTCGGGCAGGCCGGCGTGGCGTAACAGGCAGGCGGTCTGCCGGGTGCGCATGGTCTGGCCGGTCAGTGTGACGGTGGGAATGCCGCGCCGGAGCAGGTCGATGGCGCTCATGCCGCCGGACCAGCCGATGGCGTCGAGATTGACCGCGCAACCGTCGGCCAGCGCCAGAAATTCGGCGAGCGGTCGGTAACCATGCAGCACCACGCGGGTGTCCGGATCCACGCCGTGCTCCAGCAGGCGCGGCCGCATGCGTGCCAGCAGCCACTGGCGCACGCTTTCGTCCTGATGCGGGATCAGGTGCAGGCGCGTGCCCGGCACCTGCGCCAGGATGCGGGCGAACACCTCGTCCTGTTCGGGCATCAGCTTGTAGATGCTTTGCGCGCACAGCAGGTCGGTCGCCTCGCGCCGGTCGGTCGCCACCGTTTGCGCGCCGGTGTCGATGGGGTCCAGGCCGTGGCCGAAACCGGGCAGGCGGACCAGCCTCTCCGTGTAGTGGTCCTGCGCATTTGCCGGTTCGAATGCGTCCGGGCTGAGTGCGTAGTCGATCGTCGGCAGGCCAGAGGTAACCGGGTGGCCCCACAATGAGCACTGCACCGGTGCCAGGCGCAGTGCCGCCAGTCCCTGGGCGAAGGGGTGCATGCCCAGGTCGAGATAGACGATCACGTCGGGCGCCAGCGTCCGGATCAGCGTTCGCCAGGCGCTGGCATTGCGCGGTCCATGAAACGTCCCCGTCGCCCGGGCGCGTGCGGTCATCGCGTCGTCGTCGCTGCCGAAGTGGGCGATGTGCAGGTCGAACCGTTCACGATCCAGTGCCTCGAACAGCGGCAGGAACAGCCGCGCCACCGTGTGTTGGTACAGGTAGGCCGAGCACACCAGGATGCGGCGGCGTTCGCTGCGCATCGGTCGCGGCGGTTCGCCGGCGTCCAGCACCGCCATCATCCGGTTCAGCAGGCGGCCGTAACGCGCCTGTTCGGCGCGCAGGTCGTCGTCGATGTAGTGGCGGTAGAACGCCGTGCAGGAGCCAACGCAGCCCCAGGCCTGCGCGCGCAAGTGCGGATGGCGGAAGTCCAGCGCCTCGAACGCGGCCAGGCCGGCCGACCAGTATTCACGGTACTGCCGGGCATGTGCTGTGCTCAGCGGTGCCGGCGACAGTGGGTACTGGAAGCGAAGCCAGTGCGCGGCCAGCAACTGGCCATCGCGCTTCAGCGATTCGTTCAACGCCGCATGGCCGCGATCGAAACGGAATGCACTGAACTGCTCGAACCCCAGGTCCAGCCAGGCAACGGCATTGCCGCCAGCCATCGCGCGCATTTCCGCCGCCGTCACCCGTGCCGGGTGCCCGGGCGGCAAGGCGGCACGTGCCTGGTCGTAGCGCTGGCTGGCGGGGGATGGGGTGGCGGCGGTCATCGGCGTCGGCGGGAAGTCCAAGTGCAGTGCAACACGCTATCATGGGCGCTTTCCTCCCGAGGACCTGCCGGCATGTTTTCCAAGGATTGTTCCATTTCCGGATTCGACCCCGAACTGGCTGCTGCGATCGCCGCCGAAGCGCAGCGGCAGGAAGACCACGTCGAGTTGATCGCCTCGGAAAACTACGCCAGTCCCTGCGTGCTCGAGGCGCAGGGCAGCGTGCTGACCAACAAGTACGCCGAGGGCTATCCGGGCAAGCGCTACTACGGCGGCTGCGAGCACGTCGATGTCGCCGAGCGCCTGGCCATCGACCGCGTGAAGGAGCTGTTCACCGCCCACTACGCGAACGTGCAGCCGCACTCGGGCTCGCAGGCCAACCAGGCCGTGTACCTGGCGCTGCTGCAGCCGGGCGACACCATCCTCGGCATGTCGCTGGCGCACGGTGGCCACCTCACGCACGGCGCCAAGGTGAACGTGTCCGGCAAGCTGTTCAATGCCGTGCAGTACGGCGTCAACGATGCCGGCATGATCGACTACGACGAGGTCGAGCGGCTGGCGCTGGAGCACAAGCCGAAGATGGTCGTCGCCGGCTTCTCGGCGTATTCGCAGGTGGTGGACTGGGCGCGCTTCCGCGCCATCGCCGACAAGGTCGGCGCTTACCTGTTCGTGGACATGGCGCATGTCGCCGGCCTGGTGGCCGCCGGGGTCTATCCGAGCCCGCTGCCGCACGCGCATGTCGTGACCTCGACCACGCACAAGACGCTGCGCGGACCGCGCGGCGGCATCATCGTCGCCAGCCGGGCCGGCATGGGCGATGCTGCCGAGGAGATCGAGAAGAAGCTGCAGGGCATCGTCTTCCCTGGCATCCAGGGCGGCCCGCTGATGCATGTCATCGCCGCCAAGGCCGTGGCCTTCAAGGAGGCGCTGGCGCCCGAATTCAAGGCCTACCAGCAGCAGGTCGTGAAGAACGCGCAGGCGATGGCGAAGGTCATCATCGAGCGCGGCTACAAGATCGTTTCCGGTGGCACCCACAACCACCTGATGCTGGTCGACATGATCGGCAAGGGCGTGACCGGCAAGGCCGCGGAGGAAGCACTGGGTCGCGCCCACATCACGGTGAACAAGAACGCGGTGCCGAACGATCCGCAGAAGCCGTTCGTGACCTCCGGCCTGCGCATCGGCACGCCGGCGGTGACCACGCGCGGCTACCGCGAGGCCGACTGCAGCGAGCTGGCGAACTGGCTGTGCGACGTGCTGGATGCGCCCGAAGACGAGGCCGTGATTGCCGCCGTGCGCGAGAAGGTCTCGGCCCAGTGCAAGGCCTTCCCGGTCTACGGCTGAGCGGCGGCGCCGGCACGCAGCGCGGATGCATTGTCCCTTCTGCCAGCATGAAGACACCCGCGTCATCGACTCGCGCCTGAGCGAGGATGGCGCGACGGTGCGCCGTCGCCGCGAATGCCCGGCCTGCAGCGAACGATTCAACACCTTTGAAACCGCCGAGCTGAAGCTGCCGGCGATCGTCAAGCAGGACGGTCGCCGCGAGCAGTTCGACGAGCGCAAGCTGCGCGCCGGCCTGGAGCTGGCGCTGCACAAGCGCCCGGTCGCCACCGACGCGGTGGACGTCGTCGTCGCCAAGATCATCGAGTCCCTGCGCCGCAGCGCCGACCGCGAGATTCCCTCGCGCCGCCTCGGCGACTGGATCATGGAAGCGCTTCGGCCCATCGACCAGGTCGCCTTCGTCCGCTTCGCCTCGGTGTATCGCCGCTTCGAGGACGTGCAGGCCTTCCGCGAGGAAATCGAACGCCTTGAGCGCGAGATCCCGGTGCTGGAAGGCAAGCAGATGACGCTGCTCGACGAACCGGTGCCAGTGGGCGAGGGCACGCGCAGGAAAGGACGCAGCGCATGACGACAGCGGTTCTGTTCACCGCCACCGACCACGCCCACATGGCGCGCGCATTGCGCCTGGCCGAGCGCGGCCTGTACACGACGCGGCCCAATCCCGCCGTCGGCTGCGTGCTGGCGCACGGCGGGGAAACCGTCGGCGAGGGCTGGCACGAGCGTGCCGGCGAAGCGCACGCGGAAGTGCATGCACTGGCCGCCGCGGGCGAGCGTGCGCGCGGCGCAACCGCCTACGTGACACTGGAACCTTGCGCCACGCATGGCCGCACGCCGCCGTGCGTGGACGCGCTGATTGCCGCCGGCGTCGCCCGCGTCGTCGTCGCCTGCGAGGACCGCATGCAGGGCGAGGGCGAAGGCCTGTCGCGCCTGCGTGCCGCCGGCATCCAGGTCGATGTCGGCCTGATGAGCGCCGCCGCGCGCGACCTCAACCGCGGCTTCTTCTCGCGCATCGAACGCGGCCGACCCTGGCTGCGCATCAAGCTCGGCACGACGCTCGATGGCCGCACCGCGCTGGCGGATGGCCGCAGCAAGTGGATCACCGGTGCGGAAGCGCGCGCCGACGTCATGCGCTGGCGGGCGCGCAGCAGCGCGCTGCTCACCGGCAGCGGCACCGTGCGTGCCGACGATCCCTCGCTGACCGTGCGCTGGGAGATTCCTGAAGCTGGCGATGCGCCGCAGCCGGCATTCGTGCCGCCGCTGCGCGTTGTCCTCGACAACGGCCTGGCGACGCCGGCCGGCAGCCGCCTGCTCGACGGCAGCGTGCCGACGCTGTTCATCCACGCGCCCGACGCGCGCAACGCTGCGCATTTCGCGCAGGTGGACCGTGTCGCCGTTGCCGAGAACGACGGCCGCCTCGACCTGCAGGCGGCGATGGCCGAACTGGCGCGCCGCGGCTGCAACGAAGTCCAGGTCGAAACCGGCGCCACGCTGGCCGGCGCCTTCATCGCCGCCGGACTCTGCGACGAACTGCTGCTGTACGTGGCGCCGCGCCTGCTCGGCCACCAGGCGCGCGGACTGGTCAACCTGCCGGCGCTGGCCGCGCTCGACGATGCCGCGCACTGGCACTGGCACGACGTGCGCACCGTCGGCGGCGACCTGCGCCTGCTGCTGCGTCCGCCGGGCTGACCACGCATGTTCACCGGCATCGTCACCGCCGTCGGACGCATCGAATCGACCGTACCGCACGAAGGCGGCGTGCGCCTGCAGGTCGCCAGCGGTGCGCTGGCCGATGCCGGCGATCCATTCCAGCTCGGCGAAAGCATCGCCGTCAGCGGCGTCTGCCTCACCGTCACCGCGATCACCGCGCAGGGATTCCATGCCGATGTGTCCGGTGAGACGCTGCGCCTGACCACGCTGGGCCGGCGCGACGTCGGCGATGGCGTGAACCTCGAGCGCGCGCTGCGCGCCGGTGACCGCCTCGGCGGCCACCTGGTCAGCGGCCATGTCGATGGCATCGGCAGCCTGCGCGCACGGACCGCGGACGGCCTGTCCGAACGCTTCACCTTCGCTGCGCCGCAAGCGCTGCGCCGCTACATCGCCGTCAAGGGCTCGATCACCGTCGATGGCGTCAGCCTGACCGTCAACGCTGTCGACGAAACGGGGTTTTCCGTCAACCTGATCCCGCACACGCTGGCGCAGACCACGCTCGGCGCGCTTCGCGCCGGCGATGCCGTCAATCTGGAAGTGGACAGCATCGCCCGCTACGTCGAGCGCCTGCTGCAGGCCACTCCGGCATGACGGCCGCCTGCCTGTCGCACTCTTCTGCTGCGAACAGCCGCCGCCAGGACTGACCGCAACCCCATCCCCGTCATGCCCGCGAAGGCTGACACCCAGCGCTGCGTCCAGAACTCACCGCAACCCCACCCCGTCATGCCCGCGAAGGCGGGCATCCAGCGCTCCGGCGGGAACCTGTCCGCAGCACGCGGCAACAACCACCCCCGAACCGCAACAATCCCGCCACGACCCTGGACACCGCCTCCGCGGGTATAACGAGCAGTCTGCGCAACCGCCGAACCGCTGCAAAGAAGGACCGCAACCCCCAACCCCGTCATGCCCGCGGAGGCGGGCATCCAGTGATCCGGCGGGAACCTGTCCGCAGCACGCGGCATCGACCACCCGCGAACCGCAACGATCCCCGCCGCGAATCTGGACACCCGCCTTCGCGGGTGTGACGAGCAGGCGTGGCGAGACGGTCTCGCGGCGAATCTGGACACCCGCCTTCGCGGGACGCGCGGGCGTGGCGAGACGGTCCCGCGATGCACCTGGACACCCGCCTCCGCGGGTGTGACGAGCAGTCAGCGCAACCGCCTATCCCCTGCAAAGAAGGACCGCAACCCCCAACCTCGTCATGCCCGCGAAGGCGGGCATCCAGTGATCCGGCA
>NZ_SMAF01000003.1:192900-231104 GCF_004343305.1 Pseudofulvimonas gallinarii
GTGTGACGAGCAGTCAGCGCAACCGCCTATCCCCTGCAAAGAAGGACCGCAACCCCCAACCTCGTCATGCCCGCGAAGGCGGGCATCCAGTGATCCGGCAGGAACCTGTCCGCAGCACGCGGCAACGACCACCCGCGAACCGCAACAATCCCGCCACGACCCTGGACACCCGCCTTCGCGGGTGTGACGAGCAGGCGTGGCGAGACGGTCTCGCGGCGAATCTGGACACCCGCCTTCGCGGGTGTGACGAGCGGTGCGGGTGACGTGTGCAAGCGACGAGGTGAGGTGTGCGAGCGGCGAGGTGAGGTGTGCGAGCGGCGAGGTGAAGTGTGCGAGCGGCGAGGTGAAGTGTGCGAGCGGGCGGGTGAGGTGTGCGAGCGGCGAGGTGAGGTGCGAGCGGTGCGGGTGAGGCGGCCGCATGCGAAGCGGGCAAACCGACCGCGATGCAGGCGCAGGCCCCAGGACGACGCCGGAACACCCCGGGCTCGCGACAGGCATTCATGATGACTCGACTAGAATTTGCGGCCTGGTCCATCTGCCTCCGCGCCCAAGCAAGGTCTGCAACCATGGCGATCGCCCCTGTCGAGGAACTGCTGGACGAACTGCGCGCCGGCCGCATGATCGTCGTCATGGACGACGAGGACCGCGAGAACGAGGGCGACCTGCTCATGGCGGCGCAGTTCGTGCGTCCCGAGGACATCAACTTCATGGCCCGCGAGGGCCGCGGCCTGATCTGCCTGACCCTGACCGGCGAACGCTGCCAGCGCCTCGGCCTGCCGCTGATGGTGCGCGACAACCGCAGCCGCCACAGCACCAAGTTCACCGTGTCCATCGAGGCGGCCGAAGGCGTCACGACCGGCATTTCGGCACACGACCGCGCCCACACCATCCGCACCGCCGTGCGTCCGGACGCGGTGGCCACGGATCTGGTGCAGCCCGGCCACATCTTCCCGCTGATCGCCGAGGACGGCGGCGTCCTCGTGCGTGCCGGCCACACCGAAGCCGGCGTCGACTACATGCGCCTGGCCGGCCTTGAGCCGGCAGCCGTGATCGTCGAGATCATGGCCGAGGACGGCACCATGGCGCGGCGCCCGCAGCTGGAAGTGTTCGCGCAGCGGCATGGCCTGAAGATGGGCACGATCGCCGACCTGATCCGCCATCGCCTGCAGCACGAAACCAGCATCGAGCGCGTGCACGAGGCCGACGTCGACACCGCGCACGGTCCGTTCCGTCTCGTGGTGTACCGCGACCGCATCGAAGGCCACCACCATTACGCGCTGCTGCGCGGAGCGCCCGACGCCGAAGCGCCGACGCTGGTGCGGGTGCACGTGCACGATCCGGTCGCCGACCTGCTGCGCCTGCGTGGCGACCACGCCAGCATCGGCCTCGACCAGGCGCTGGCACGCATCGCCGCCGAGGAACGCGGCGCCGTCCTGGTGCTGGCGCCGCATGGCGACGCGACACCGCCCTGGCCGGGCATGCCGGCGCCGGACAGCGGCCGCGCCGCCAACGATCCGGTGCAGCAGTGGCGCCGCACCGGACTGGGCGCGCAGATCCTTGTCGACCTCGGCCTGCGCCGCCTGCGCCTGCTCGGCACCCCACGCAAACACCCCGCCTTGGCCGGTTTCGGCATCGAGGTGGTAGACTTCGCGACCCCCTGAGGGGCTCTGTTTCCGCTCTTTGACGCCGCCATGACCAAGCCATCTTCCGCCGTGCCCGAGGGCGCCTTCGCCATCGTCCATTCCCGTTACAACGCGGAGATCGTGCAAGCGCTGGTCAAGGGCGCGCGCGACACGCTGAAGGCGCAGGGCGTTGGCGAGCGTGACATCCGTGTCACCGAAGTCCCGGGCGCCTGGGAACTGCCGCTGGCCGCGGCCTACGTCGCCGATGACGAGGACGTCGTCGCGGTGATTGCACTGGGCTGCGTCGTGCGCGGCGAAACCCGTCATTTCGAACACGTCGCCGACGAATGCGCGCGCGGCCTGATGACCGTGCAGCTGGAATCCGGCATCCCGGTCGCCAACGGCGTGCTGGCCGTCGAGCAGTACGAACACGCGCGCGAGCGCGCCGGTGGCAAGCTCGGCAACAAGGGCGAGGAATGCGCGCTGGCCGCGATCACGATGGCCAGGCTGGCGGCGGAGCGTTGAACACCATGAGTGGCGGACTCGACCGCAACGAACGCATGCTGCGCACCCGCGCCCGTCGCCGGGCCCTGCAGGCGCTGTACGCATGGCAGCTCAGCGGTTACCCGATGCGCCAGGTCGAGCAGCAGTTCGCGCACGAGCAGGCCGAGGAACTGGCCGATCTCGAGTACTTCCATGCCATGATCTTCGGCGTCGAGAACGAGCGCGAGGAACTGGATGCGGCGCTGCGTCCGTTCCTGGACCGCGATCCCGACCTCGTCGACGCCATCGAGCGCGCCATCCTGCGGCTGGGCGCCTGGGAACTGCGGCATCGCATGGACGTGCCCTACCGCGTCGTCATCAACGAGGCACTGGAACTGGCCAAGCGCTTCGGCAACGACCAGGGCCATGCCTACGTCAACGGCGTGCTCGACCAGCTCGCCGCCCGCGAACGCGCGGCCGAATACCGCGCCTGACACGGCACGCGGGCATCGCGTCGCCATGTCCGAATTCGACCTCATCGCCCACCTGCGCCGCCGCCTCGGCGACACCGGTGGCGCGCGCCTGGACCTTGGCATCGGCGATGACGCCGCGCTGTGGACGCCGCCGTCCGGGCACCAGGTCGTCAGCTGCTGCGACACGCTGATCGAAGGCCGGCACTTCCATGCCGGCAGCGATCCGGCCGACATCGCCTGGAAATCGCTCGCGGTGAACCTCAGCGACCTGGCCGCCATGGGTGCCGAGCCGGTGGCCGCGCTGCTGGCGCTGAGCCTGCCGGCGCTGCCGGATCGCGACTGGCTCGACCGTTTCTGCGACGGCTGGACGGCGCTGGCCGCGCAACACGACGTGGCGCTCGCCGGCGGCGACACCACGCGCGGCCCTGTGCGGGCGCTGACTGTCACCTGTTTCGGCCAGGTTCCGGCGGGACAGGCCCTGCGCCGCGACGGCGCCCGTGCCGGCGATGCGCTCTACGTGTCCGGCACGCCCGGTGACGCCGCCGCTGCGCTGCAGGGCTGGGCAGAGCGACGGCAGCCGGAATGGCAACCGCTGCTGGCGCGCCTGCAGCGGCCGACGCCGCGGCTGGCGCTGGGGCGGGCGTTGCGCGGACTGGCCAGTGCCGCCATCGATATCTCCGACGGCCTGCTCGCCGATCTCGGCCATGTGCTCGACGCCAGTGGCGTCGGTGCGCGTCTGGACAGCGGGCGCCTGCCGCTGTCGCAGGACCTGCTGGCGGTGGTCGATGCCGATGCGGCGCGAGGCTGCGCGCTCACCGGCGGCGACGACTACGAGCTGTGCTTCACCGTGCCTGTGGCGCGCGAACACGAACTGTGTGCCGTGGCGCGTGCCTGCGACCTGCGCATCACCCGCATCGGTGACATCGTCGAGCGCGCCGGCGAGCGCATCAGCGACGTCGCGGGCCGGGTCTTGCCGGGCGCCGGAAGCGGCTGGGACCATTTCGCCACCGCGACCACCACGACCACCACGACCACCGCGACCACCACGACCACCGCGACCACCGCGACCACCGCGACCACCGGGAACACCGGGAACACCGGGAACACGACATCCGGGGGTCGACCATGACGTCTCCCGCCCCGACCTCGCCGCGGCAGCTGATGCGGCATCCGCATGGCTGGATCGCGCTCGGGTTGGGCGGCGGACTGGCACCCTTCGCGCCGGGCACCTTCGGCTCGATGGTGGCCGTGCTGCTGTGGGCCCTGTTCGTGATCGCGGCGGCACCGGACATGACGTTGCGGCTGGTTTTCCTCGCTGCAGCCATCGCGCTGTGCACCTGGTCGGCCGACTGGGCCTCGCGGCGGCTGCAGCGCAAGGATCCAGGCTGCATCGTCAGCGACGAACTTGCTGGCCAATGGCTGGCACTGCTGTGCGTGCCCGACGCCTGGCCATGGTGGCTGGCGGCCTTCGTGCTGTTCCGGATTTTCGACATTGGCAAGCCCTGGCCGATGCGCAGGCTGGAGCGCCTTCCCGGCGGCATCGGCATCGTCGCCGACGACCTTGCCGCCGGCGTCTATGCCGCCCTCATCCTGGTCGCGGCGCGGGTCCTGATTTCGCCCTGAGTCGGGCATCGTCGGCGACGATCTCGCCGCGGGCGTGTATGCCGCCCTCACCCTGGTCGCGGCGACGGCCCTGGTTCCGCCCCGAGCCGGCATCGTCGCCGACACCTGCCGTCATCGAAGGCGACGGCCGGGATTGGCTTGCGTGCCGGGGACGCGATGCCACAACGCCGGCCGATGCGGCGTCGTCGACAGCGTCCGACGTCGCTCATGCCATGGCGCGATATCACGCATCCTCGCGATGCGCCGCCACCTCTTCCAGGGCACCGATTCCAGGCGCGGGCACGCCGGCTGTCGGCGTCCCGCAGGACCTGCTGATCGTCCACATCCCTGTGCTACGGTTCCGCCATTGCCAGTCCAGGGAGGACAGACGATGAAAGCGATCATGACCGCGGCCCTGCTGTCGGCCGCAGTGCAGTGGACGGTGCCTGCCGTCGCATCCGGGGAAGAAGGCTGCCTGCTGTCGTTCGAAGCGGCGCGGTTCGATGCCTGTACGCAGCGCAGCGTCGGCGCGAATGGCCCACTCTCCGCATTGGCCGGCCAGACACGTGCGGGCGAACATAGCTACTGGGTGCTGAAGTTCGACGCGCCGCTCGACCGGAGCCAACGCCAGGCCATCGAAGCGGCCGGCGGCCAGATCCTCGACTACCTGCCCTGGAATGCCTATCGCGTGCGCTTCGGCGCCGACGCCAGACCCGCCGAAGCCGTGCGCGGGCTGGTCTGGTCGGGTGCCATGGCACCGGACTGGAAGCTCGCCGGCGGCCTGTCGGGACTGCTCGGCGCACCCCTTGAGGACCGTCCCGCCGCCGTTCCGCTGAGCATCGCCCTGAACGCCGGCGCCAATGCCCACGCGTTGCTGGCGCAATGGCGCGAACTGGATGGCGTCGCCCACGGCTTTACCGTTACCGGCGCGCGCAGCGACCGCGTCGTGCTGACGCTGGCGTCGCGCGACCTGGAGGCGGTGGTGTCGGCCATCGCGCCGCGCGCCGACGTCGCCGCGATCACGGTGCGCAAGCGCATGGAATACCTCAACGCCCGCGCCGGCTGGCTGCACCAGAGCGGCACGCCGGACGAGCGGCCGGTATTCGACCAGGGCCTGCTCGGCTGCGGCCAGGTCATCGGCGTGCTCGATTCCGGCGTCGATTTCTCGCACTGCGCCTTCGAGGACACCGCCAACGGCGATCCGCCGGTCAGCGACTGCAACGAAGGCGACCTCTGCCTGCCCGGCGCGCCGGACTTCCTGCAGCGCAAGACCGCGCATTACTACAAGTGGTCCGACAGCGGTGACGCGCTCGGCGACGGCGCCTGCGACGCCAGCACCGGCGCCGGCCACGGCACCCATGTCGCCGCGTCGATCACCGGCAACGACTGGGCCGCCGCCGTCGATTGCGAAGCCGGCGCCGCACCGCCGGCCGGCAACCTCAACGGCACCGCGCCGGGCGCGCACCTGATCGCCCAGGAGATGGGCGAGGGCCTGGACTACGTCAACAGCCTCGGCGGCAGCATCTACCACGCCGCCACCACGGCCTATGCGAACGGCGCGCGCGTGCATTCGAATTCCTGGGGCGGCAGCTGCTGTTTCCTCGGCCTGTTCTGCCTGCCGACATTCCTGTGCGCACCGGCCTATGACGAATTCGCCCACGACGCCGACGCGGCGACCTGGGAGTTCCCGGACCTGCTGATCGCGATCGCCGCCGGCAACAACGGCACCTGCTGCGCCAGCAGCGGCGGCGCTGTCGGCTCGCCGGGCCTGGCGAAGAACGCGCTCACCGTCGGTGCATCGGGTGCCGGCACGGCCGGCAACGATGCCGCCTCGTTCTCCTCGCGCGGTCCGATCTTCGACAACCGCACCAAGCCGGACGTGATGGCGCAGGGCGAAGGCATCGTTTCCGCCGCGTCCGACGGCAATGCCGCCGGCAGCAGCTGCGCCACCTGCACGATGAGCGGCACCTCGATGGCGACGCCGACCGCGGCGGGGCTGGCCGCGCTGGTGCGCGAATACCTCAACCGCGGCTTCCATCCCTCCGGTGCCGCCAGCAGCGGCGATGCCATCGCCCAGCCTTCGGCCGCGCTGGTCAAGGCCATGATCATCAACGGTGCGCGCGACATGAGCGGCAGCGGCGCCACCGGCGCGGTGCCGAACCAGGTCGAAGGCTGGGGCCGCATCCATCTCGACGACGTGCTGTATTTCGCTGGCGACGCCCGCCGCACCTGGCTGCATGACGACACCGATGGCGTTGAAACCGGACAGGTCAAGGACCACACGCTGACCGTCGGGAGCGACAGCCAGGCGCTTAAGGTGACGCTGGTGTGGAGCGATTACCCGGCCGCCGTGTCCGCCAATCCGCACATCGTCAACCGCCTGCGCCTGGAAGTCGAAGCGCCGGACGGCGGCGTCTGGACGCAGAAACTGCCGGCCAGCGGCACGCCCGATCCGTTCGCCGACACCGCGACCAGCGGTTATGACGAGCGCAACACGGTGCACCAGATCGTGTTTCCGTCACCGGCGCCGGGCGACTACCGCGTGCGCGTGCGTGGCGTCGCCGTCGCACAGGGCAAGCCGGGCCAGCCCTACGCGCTGGTCGCCACGGGCGACCTGCATGTCGAAACCGGCAAGCCGGCGGAAGTCGATCTGTCGATCACGAAGACCGCCGACGTCGAGGAGATCGAACCCGGCGGCGCCTTCGCCTATACGCTGCAGGTCGAAAGCGATGGCGACGGCGCCGGGAATGTCGTCGTCAGCGATGCGATTCCCGAAGGCGTCTGCGTGACCGCCATCGATGCCGGCGCCTGGGACTGCGGCATCAGCGCCGGCGTTCTCGTCTGCACGCTGCCGTCAGCGCTGACCGGCCCTGCCGATGCCATCGTGCTGTCGGTGCTGGCGCCGGAAGCCAAGGGTGAACTCGTGAACACGGCGAGCGTTACATCCAGCACGGCCGACCCGGATCCGGCCAACAACAGCGGCTCGGTGTCGGTGCTGGTCGTCGCCGACAAGGACGACACCCTCTTCGCCGACGGATTCGAGGAAGCGGCCACGCCGGCCTGCCTTTGAGGCGTCTGCCTTCCGCCAAGGGGATACGCCCGCCGATGCGGGCGTGTCCACCGGCCGGCATGATGCGGCCGGCAATGGGCCCCGCACCGGAGCGGACACGCGCGGTCTGACCGGCGTTCGCGTGACACGGTCCGGTATGCGCGTGCGACGGCCAGCGTGGCGAGGCGCATCGGCGTCCGTCGCAAGTCGCGGCCGGACCCGATAGCGCGGGCCGGGTGGTGTGGGCCGGATAGCGCGGACCTGAAAGTGCGGACCCGAAAGTGCGGACCCGAAAGTGCGGACCTGAAAGTGCGGACCTGATGGTGCGGGCCGCCCGCCGCGTCGCGTGCGGCTGTACGCACGGCGCAAACGAACCCCGGACACCGGACCGGCCGACGCCACCGCCACTGCGGCGGTAGTAGCATGGCGGCACAACGCCGCGAGGTCCCGCCATGAAACGGATTCCCGATCCACTCCGCGCCCTTCTCCGCCTGCCCGGGCTGCCGGGCGTCGCCGCGCCGCTGGTCGCCGCGCTGGCGACCGGGCTGTCGGCCTGCGCGAGCAGTCCACCCGCGTACTCGAGCACGCCGCGCTCCATCGAGGGCCAGTGGCAGGTCGTTCGCATTGACGGCCAGCCGGCCGCGGGCCAGACCATGACGGTCGACGCCGACGGCCGCGTCAGTGGCCATGCCGGCTGCAACCGCTATGTCAGCACCGTCGAGCAGGGTGGCAACGGCACGCTGCGCTTCACGCCTGCAGCGGGCACCAAGATGGCCTGCGTCGACGACGGGAAGATGGCCTCGGAAGTCGCCTTCATGCGCATGCTCGACGAGGTGCGCAGCGTGCGCGGTCGCGGCACGGCGCTGCTGCTGCTCGACGAGGCAGGCCAGATCATCGCCGAGCTGACTGCGGCGAAGGACTGATGCCGCTGGCGTGGGCGGCGTGATGGCGATGCCCGACACCGGAACGCCGGCAAAGGCCTGTGTCCCGCCCTCCGCGGTGGGCACGGCCGCGCCGCTGCTCAACCAGATGACCACGGCGCTGGGCTGGCTCGACGGCATGCGCCTGGCCTGGGCCAACATGGCGCTGCTGGCGATGCTGGGTCGCTCGCGACTGCCGGCGTCCGGTCTGGCCCTGGATGTGTTGCTCGACGATGCCCCGCGTCTGGCCGATGCGCTTGCGCGCCTGAGCGGCGAGCCGTCGACCGCGCGCCTGCCGGACCTGCGCCTGCGCGCCGGCGGCCCCGCCACCGTCGTGCAGCTCACCCGCCTCGACGAAGGCGGCGTGCTGCTGGAAGCCTGGCCCGGCGAGGCGCCTTCCGCCGTGCCGGTGTCCGCCAGCCTGCGCAGCCTTGCGCATGAACTGAAGAATCCCCTCGGCGGCCTGCGCGGCGCCGCGCAGCTGATTTCCCGTCGCGTGCTCGATGCCGACCTGCGCACCTACGCACAGGTCATCGTCGACGAAGTGGACCGGCTGGCGGCACTGACCGGTCGCCTGCTGGCCGCCGAATCGCGCAAGCCGATGGCTGCGGTGAACGTCAATGGCGTGCTGGAGCGCCTGCGTCTGCTGCTTGCCGCCGATGGCGTGCAGGTCGAACGCGACTACGACCCCAGCCTGCCGGAGTGCCTCGGCGACAGCGACCGGCTGCTGCAGATGTTCCTCAACCTCGGTCGCAACGCCGTCGAAGCCGGCGCCTCGCGCGTCCGGTTGCGCACGCGCCATGAACATGCCGCCGCCTTGCCGGCCGGTCGCGCGCCGGCGCTGCGCGTCGACCTCATCGACGATGGTCGCGGCGTGCCCGAATCCCTGCGCAGCGTCCTGTTCCTGCCGCTGGTCAGTGGTCGCGAAGGCGGCACCGGCCTGGGCCTGGCGATGGCGCACGAGATCGCCAGCGAGCACGGAGGCCGCATCGCCTTCGAGAGCCGGCCCGGCCATACCGTGTTCTCCACCTGGCTGCCGGTGGCGCCGGCATGAACGGCGAACCGCGCCGGCTGGCCTGGCTCGTCGACGACGACGCGTCGCTGCGCCTGGTCCTCGGCGACAGCCTGCGCGATGCCGGCCTGCGCGTGCAGGTATTCCAGGATGTCGCCGAAGTCGTGGCGGCACTGGATGAGGGCGTGCCCGACCTGCTGGTCACCGACGTGCGCATGCCGGATGGCGACGGCATCGAACTGCTGGCGCGCGTGCGTGCCGCCCATCCCGAACTGCCGGTGATCGTCATGAGCGCGTTCACCGACGTGCCGACCACCGCCGGTGCGTTCCGCCATGGCGCCTTCGACTATCTTGCCAAGCCCTTCGACCTCGACGACATGATGGCGGTGGTGCGCCGTGCGCTCGGCGACATCGAGCCGCCGGCGCGCACCGCGGTCGCCCACACGCCGGGACTGGTCGGCGACAGCCCGGCGATGCTGGAAGTGTTCCGCGCGGTCGGGCGGCTGGCGCAACTCAACCTGCCGGTGCTGGTCACCGGCGAAACCGGCACCGGCAAGGAACTGGTGGCGCGCGCGCTGCACAGCCACAGCCCGCGCGCGGCGCAGCCCTTCGTCGCCCTGAATACCGCCGCGCTGCCGGCCGAGCTGCTGGAATCGGAACTGTTCGGCCACGAGGCCGGCAGCTTCACCGGCGCGGCGCGGCGGCACATCGGCCGTTTCGAGGAAGCCGCCGACGGCACGCTGTTCCTCGACGAGATCGGCGACATGCCGCTGGCGATGCAGACGCGACTGCTGCGCGTGCTTGCCGAAGGCGAGTTCTACCGCGTTGGTGGCCGCGAACTGATCCGCACCCAGGCCCGCGTCATCGCCGCCACGCACCAGGACCTCGACGCCAAGGTTGCCGCCGGCACCTTCCGCGCCGACCTGCTGCATCGCCTCGATGTCGTGCGCATCCATCTGCCGCCGTTGCGCGACCGTCGCGAGGACATCCCGCGCCTGGCCGAATACCTGCTCGCCCGTGCCGCGCGCGAACTGAGCATGCTCGGCAAGCGGCTCACGCCGGACGCGGTCGCGCGCATGCAGCGCTACGGCTGGCCCGGCAACGTGCGCCAGCTGGAGAACCTGTGCCGGCGCATCACCGCGCTGCTGCCCGGTCGCGACGTGCATGCCGCCGACCTCGACGAACTGCTGCGCAGCGATGCGGCCGTGGCGCCGCAGCGCGGCGGCGCGGCGCAGGACTGGACCGACGGCCTGCGCGACTGGCTGCGCAACCGCTGGCGCGATTCGGAGCCCGGCACGCTGCACGCTGTCGCACTGGAGGCCTTCGAGCAGGCGCTGTTCGACGCTGCCCTCGACCTCACCGAGGGCAACCGCGTGCGCGCCGCCGAGCACCTCGGTCTCAGCCGCAACACACTGACCCGCAAGCTCGGCCGCAAGCGCTCGCCCTGACGGCCCGCCTCCATCCCGGCCTCAAAAATGCGCCGCGGCGCGCTTCGCCCACGCAGGACCCACAGCCCCGACCGCATCCGCCCGCAACGACCACGACACCGCCCGCAACTTCGACTTTCGCGCGAACTCGCGGTCGACTTCACCTCGTCCGCGCTCGAAGGGCCGCGGCGATCCGCCGCTTCGCCGTGCCGTCGAGGAGTCACCACTCCCCCGATTCCGTCAT
This sequence comes from Pseudofulvimonas gallinarii, assembly GCF_004343305.1. Lineage (GTDB taxonomy): Bacteria > Pseudomonadota > Gammaproteobacteria > Xanthomonadales > UBA2363 > Pseudofulvimonas > Pseudofulvimonas gallinarii. The sequence goes on from NZ_SMAF01000003.1 coordinate 203,733, forward strand.
ACCCGCACAGGCGGGTATCCAGCATTCCATGCGAAGAGGCCCCGTTCGCTGGATGCCGCCGTATCGTCGCACCTATAAGGACTCGCCGCTCCCCCGATTCCGTCATACCCGCGCAGGCGGGTATCCAGCATTCCATGCGAAGAGGCCCCGTTCGCTGGATGCCGCCGTATCTCCGCACCTGTAAAGACTCGCCGCTCCCCCGATTCCGTCATACCCGCGCAGGCGGGTATCCAGCATTCCATGCGAAGAGGCCCCGTTCGCTGGATGCCCGCCTTCGCGGGCATGACGGCCAAAATGAGCCGCGGCGCGCTTCGCCCACGCAGGACCCACAGCCCCGACCGCATCCGCCCGCAACGACCACGACACCGCCCGCAACTTCGACCTGCGCGCGAACTCGCTGTCGACTTCACCTCGTCCGCGCTCGAAGGGCCGCGGCGATCCGTCGCCTCGCCGTGCCGTCGAGGAGTCACCGCAACCCACATTCCGTCATACCCGCGCAGGCGGGTATCCAGCATTCCAGGCGATGAGGTCACGTTCGCTGGATGCCCGCCTTCGCGGGCATGACGCCTTAATAATGCGTCGCGGGGCGCTTCACCCAGGCAGGACCCACAGCCGCGACCGGATCGCTGCCCGCAACGACCACGTCACCGCGCGCAACTTCGATCTTCGCGCGAACTCGCGGTCGACTTCACCTCGTCCGCGCTCGAAGGGCCGCGGCGATCCGCCGCTTCGCCGTGCCGTCGAGGAGTCACCGCAACCCACATTCCGTCATACCCGCGCAGGCGGGTATCCAGCATTCCATGCGATGAGGCCCCGTTCGCTGGATGCCTGCCTTCGCGGGCATGACGGCCTAATAATGCGTCGCGGCGCGCTTCGCCCGAGCAGGACCCACAGCCGCGACCGCATCGCCGCCCGCAACGACCACGTCAGCGCCCGCAACGACCACGTCACCGCGCGCAATTTCGACCTGCGCGCGAAAGCCGTCGCCGGCCCCAATTCCGTCCCACGCGCGCAAGGCGCGTGCACCACGGCGCAGGCATGTCACGCTGCGGCCTCAGGCCCGCGAGCAGGCGTCGACGACGAAGCGTTCCGCCCAGCTGCCGAGGCGCCAGTTCTCGAGGAAGCCACAGTGGCCGCCGTTCGGCGTCACCAGCAGGCGAACGTGGTCCGGCAGCTGGAGGTTGCGGAAATCATCGAAGGGAATGACCGGATCGTCGGCGGACGTCAGGATGCTGGCCGGCACCGGCAGGCGCGAGAGTCGTTCGCCAGCGATGGAATAGCTGTTGAAGTAGTCGTCGAGCGAAGCGAACTCGCCTTCGCGCAGCACCAGCGCTTCGGTGAGCTGGCGCATGTTCAGCCGGCGCAGCAGCTCGTCCAGGCGATAGCGTTGCGGAAACGCCGCCTGCTTGCGACGCAGCGATCGCCGCCACTTCTGCATGAAGTAGTAGTGGTAGAACCACGGCCCGGTTTCCATTGCGCGCAGCACGTTGGCCGGATCGATGGCCGGGCAGACCGCGGCGATGTGGCGCAGGTCCAGTCCCGCCGCTTCGGCGTGCAGGCCGACGCGCAGCGCGAAATTCCCGCCGAGCGAGAAGCCGGCGACCATCAGCGGCCCGACCGGCCAGCGGCGCGCGACATCGCCGACGGCACCCACCACTTCGCCGATGCGTCCGGAATGGAACAGACCTTCGTTGAGGTGCTGGCCATCGCCGTGGTCGCGGAATTCCAGGCGGAACACGGCGAAGCCGGCGTTGCGCAGCGCCAGCGCGGTGCTCAGCATGTAGTTGGAACGCGCGCTGCCTTCCCAGCCGTGCAGCAGCACGACCAGGCCGCGCGGATCCGTCGACGTCGCCGGCGTGTACCAGCCCTGCAGGCGCACGCCGTCACCGCAGTCGAGCAGCGTGTGTCGGGATGACCCGTTCAGCGCTGCCAGTTCGCGCCGGCGCAGCCACTGTCGCAGGCGATGGCTGGACAGGATGGACTGCAGGTGCGGATTGCCGAGCAGGGGCGCGGGCCGGAACTCAGGCGTGGACATCGGCAGCCGCCCCGGTGGTCGCTTCCGCGGCGTCGATCACCGCGTCCTGCTGCAGGACGCTGGCGATGCGCGCGCGTGCCTGTTCGGCCAGCTGGCGCCGGCCATCGGCGCTGGGCTGCAGCGGTTCCAGGAAATGCACTTCCGCCGCCATCGGCTTCTGCCCGAGCAATCGCAGCGCATTCGGGAAGAACTTCTCGCGCGGCTGGAACGGCACGCCCAGGTCCATGCGGCCGCCATCGCCGTAGATGATGGCGACCGGCTGGATCATCACGCCGGTGTCCATCGCGACCTGGAAGATGCGGGCATGGAACGGGCGCAGGCGTTCGCCGGTGCCGGTGCCGCCCTCGGGAAACACCGCCACCGACGTCCCGGCGCGAAGGCGGTCGCGCATGTCGTCCATCACCCGGGCGAGCGAATCATTGCTGCCGCGCTGGTGGAACAGCGTGCCGGCCTGCGCCGCCAGCCAGCCGAACAGCGGCCAGCGTGCGATCTCCGCCTTGGCCACGAAGCTGGCGCCGCGCGCCGCGTGCAGCGCCTGGATGTCGATCCACGAAACATGGTTGGCCACCAGCAGGGCGGGGTTCGCGGCCGGCGTGCCGACCAGGCGCGTGCGGAAACCGAACAGGCGCAGCGCACCGCGCGACCAGGCGTTGACCAGTGGTTCCCACCAGCGCATCGGCAGCAGGCTGCGGCGCCCGGTCACCGGATTGGAGACGAACAGCGTCAGCAGGATCCCCAGCAACACGAGGATCACCAGCAGCGGCGTGCGCCAGAGGTAGCGCAGCGGCTTGATCGGATCGAAACCGCGCGGGTGGCGGTGGGTGCGTCGTCGGGCCATGACGGTACTTTACCGCATCGCAACATCGGCGCCGTTGGCGGGAACGCCGGGGCCATTCAGCGGTCCGACGGTATCGTCTTCCGCGGGGCGGGTACATGGAGAGAACGATGTCACGGATCGGAATGTGGACTGGCGTGGCGTTGCTGTTGCTCCTCGCCGGCGAAGCGCAGGCCCTGCGCTGCGGCAATCGCGTCGTCGGGACCGGCGACTACGACTTCCAGGTCCGCGAGCGTTGTGGCGACCCGTACTGGATCGACCGCAGCGACGAATGGCTGGTGCAGGGGCTGGACGGTCCGCTGGAACGCCGCAGCCAGGTCGCACTGGAAACCTGGTACTACAACTTCGGCCCACGCAGCCTCGTGCAGCGGCTCGAGTTCCGCGATGGCCGCGTGGTGTCGATCCAGACCGCCGGATACGGCGTGCGCCAGGTGGGCGGCGAGTGCAGCGACGTCGCGCTGTCACGCGGCGCCAGCACCGGCGAGGTCTACCTGCATTGCGGCGAACCCCTGTCGCGCAGCCGGCGCTTCGAGGACATCATTGAACGCGACGGCTTCGGCAACGCCCGCGTGCGCAGCGTGCGACTGGAAGAATGGCGCTATGCCATGCCCGGCTCACGCTTCGTGCGCCTGGCGATCTTCCACGACGACCGCCTCGACCGTGTCGAACGCGTCGCGCGCTGACCACCCGGCTCTCTCCGCGCCCTCATTCCCGCACGGCTGGCGTCCAGCCAACGAGGCCCCGGTGCAGGAACCACCCGATCACCGCCCGCGCGGGGATGGCAAGCCCCAGCAGGCCACGCCGCAGCGCGCACCCGCGTGCTCATTACTTAAACGCCGCCGCACCGCCCACGTTCGCGATCTTGCCTAACCGCCACCCCAGCGCACACGGGTGCCCATAATCCGACCGTCGACTCAACGCCCGCGCGTGCCCATGACTTGATGGCCGTCATTCCCGCGGAGGCGGGAATCCAGCGAACGAGGCCCCGGTGCAGAACCCACTGGATCCCCGCCTGCGCGGGGATGACAAGCCCAGGAAGCCAGGATGTCGTAGTGCTGCCGCCACGACGCACCAGCACAGCTCCACAAGCGCCACTGCAACGCTCACACGCGCGTGCACATCTCCACCAACCATCAGCGGCAGCACCCACGCTCGCAGATGGCTCAAACGCCGTCATTCCCGCGAAGGCGGGAATCCAGCGAACGAGGCCCCGGTGCAGGACCCACTGGATCCCCGCCTGCGCGGGGATGACAAGCCCATGCAGCCACGCCGTAGCCCGCACACGTGCTCAACCCATTCGCCACCGCAGCGCTTACGCTGGCACACGACTTGGGATGACAAGCTCGATGCAGCGCGCACACGTGCGCTCACCCGACCGCCGCCTCCACGCTCGCGCGTGCGCTCACCCGACCGCCGCCTCAGCGCTCACGCGTGCCCATGACTTGATGGCCGTCATTCCCGCGAAGGCGGGAATCCAGCGAACGAGGCCCCGGTGCAGGACCCACTGGATGCCCGCCTGCGCGGGGATGACAAGCCCATGCAGTCAGGATGTCGTAGGACTGCCGCCACGACGCACCAGCACACCTCCACAACCGCCACCGCAACGCTCACACGCGCGTGCATATCTGCCCCAACCATCAGCGGCAGCACCCACGCTCGCAGATGGCTCAAACGCCGTCATTCCCGCGAAGGCGGGAGTCCAGCGAACGAGGCCTTGGTGCAGGAACCACTGGATCCCCGCCTGCGCGGGGATGACAAGCCCATGCAGTCAGGATGTCGTAGTGCTGCCGCCACCACGCACCAGCACAGCTCCACAACCGCCACCGCAACGCTCACACGCGCGTGCATATCTGACCCAACCATCAGCGGCAGCACCCACGCTCGCAGATTGCTCAAACGCCGTCATTCCCGCGAAGGCGGGAATCCAGCGAACGAGGCCTTGGTGCAGGAACCACTGGATCCCCGCCTGCGCGGGGATGACAAGCCCATGCAGCCACGCCGTAGCCCGCACACGTGCTCAACCCATTCGCCACCGCAGCGCTTACGCTGGCACACGACTTGGGATGACAAGCTCGATGCAGCGCGCACACGTGCGCTCACCCGACCGCCGCCTCCACGCTCGCGCGTGCGCTCACCCGACTGCCGCCTCAGCGCTCACGCGTGCCCATGGCTTGATGGCCGTCATTCCCGCGAAGGCGGGAATCCAGCGAACGAGGCCCCGGTGCAGAACCCACTGGATCCCCGCCTGCGCGGGGATGACAAGCCCATGCAGCCACGCCGTAGCCCGCACACGTGCTCAACCCATTCGCCACCGCAGCGCTTACGCTGGCACACGACTTGGGATGACAAGCTCGATGCAGCGCGCACACGTGCGCTCACCCGGCCGCCGCCTCAGCGCTCACGCGTGCCCATGACTTGATGGCCGTCATTCCCGCGAAGGCGGGAATCCAGCGAACGAGGCCTTGGTGCAGGACCCACTGGATCCCCGCCTCCGCGGGGATGACAAGCCCATGCAGTCAGGATGTCGTAGTGCTGCCGCCACGACGCACCAGCACAGCTCCACAAGCGCCACCGCAACGCTCACACGCGCGTGCATAACTGCCCCAACCATCAGCGGCAGCACTCACGCTCGCAGATGGTTCAAACGCCGTCATTCCCGCGAAGGCGGGAATCCAGCGAACGAGGCCTCGGTGCAGGACCCACTGGATCCCCGCCTGCGCCGGGACGACTGGCCCACGCCAGAACGATGCCGCGAAACAAGGCGGGTGCGAGGCTACATCCGCGGGCGGATGCGCAATTGTGAGCGTGGCTTGGGCGCGGGCGAGGAGGGCGGGTCGAACACGCTGCCGCGCCGTCCGCGCAGGCGAGCCAGTTCATGCGCCAGCGCGATGATCTTTCCGTACGCGGCCAGCGAACGCTGCGCCTGCTGTGGCGTGTAGGGATAGCTCGGCGGTTCGGCGTGCAGCGCCTCGATCGAGGTGTCCTGTCCTTCGAAGCGCCTGTGCGAAGCGAGCACGCCGGCGAGCGCTTCCTCCAGCAGGGTGAAGCTGGTGCGGAAGCGCACCCAGCGGTGGTTCTGCCAGGTCGTGTCGTGCTCGTATTCCGCGCGCGGGAAGAAGGCGCCGACCAGCCGCTTCGCGGCATGGCGGCCACGTTCGGCCAGTTGCAGGATCAGCTCGCGCTGCATGCGCAGGTTGAGTCCGCCTTCGTTCCGGCGCAGCCGCACATGCGCGACGCGGTCGCGGAAACCCGGCACGCGCAGCTGCGTGTTGTCGGTCCAGTTGTGCAGCGTTTCCAGCAGCGCGCCGATGAACCCGCCCAGCCGCGGCCGGCCCTTGGGTTCCAGGTCGACGACATGGTGGTCCTGGCCGCCGGCATTGTGCTCCGGCACGAAGACGAAATCGTCCGGCTCCGCCGGCTCGCGGTCCCGTGGCAGGAACACGTCGTCGGTCAGGTTGATGGCGAAGGTCGGACGCGATGGCAGCGGCGCGTCGAAGTAGTGCACCGGGAAGTTGCTGCACAGCCCGCCGTCGGAAAACCACACACGTTCCCTTTCGCGCGTGACCGGGTGGCAGCGGTACAGCGGCACCGCGCAGACCAGCAGCGGGAACGACAGGCTCATGCGCGCGGCGACCAGGATCGGCAGGTGTTCCATCTCCGGCAACGGGTGCAGGCCGGGCAGGCGCATGCGCGCATCCCGGACGGCTGCCGGGTGCGCCAGCAGCCAGTCGACGACATCGGCGGGAAACAGCTGCCGGAACTCCGTCTCGTCGAAATGGAAACGGTCTTTCGGCTCGAAGGGCAGGCTGTACGGCCGGCCCTGCGACAACGCCGTGGTCATCACGCGCAGGTCGATGTCGCGCGCGGAAGTGCGCGTCGCACCGGGATGGCGCCTGCGACCGCGTGGCGTGCCGGCCGGCCCCCACAGATCGCCGAAGGTGAGCGGCGCGCCGCCGCGGTCGCGTCCGGCCAGCCGCTGCAACAGGCCATGCAGCCACGGCGTCAGCGCCGGTGCGCGGTCGGCGTCGTGCGGCATGCCGTCGCAGATGCCGTAGAAGTGTCGTGGCACGGTGCGGGTCAACGCGCGCAGCACGCCGGCGCAGCCACCGAGCATCAACGCGAGCACGCCCAGCACGCCCAGCAATACGACGCCCGTGTGCGATGACGGCCAAAGCGGCAATCCCGCGCAGCCTCGCAAGCCGGCAACCATCGCCAGTGCGATGACCAGTCCGGCCAGCGCCGGAAGGGGGAAGCGCCGCGCGGCCAGTAATGCCCAGCGCAGCGCCGTGCGCCAGCGGCTGTAGGTCGATTCCGACAGGCCGCCCAGCAACCAGCGGTACAGCGGTCGCAGACGCTGGCGCGGCTGGAACAGGCGCAGCAGTCGCGTGTGAGGCATGCCTTCGTCGCCGGCCAGCCACTCAGGCAGCTGTTCCAGTTCGTCGAAGCGGTCGCAGCCGTTGTTGCGACCGTATTGCGCCGCGGCCGCCGCGGCGGCGGCGATCGCGCCGGCGGACGCGCCGCCAATGGAACGCAGGCGGAAGCGCCGCGCGAACTCCGCGATCGCGCGCGGATAGACGATGCCGCTGGTGATGCCGCCCTTCATCACCAGGTCGCATTCGGTCGGCAGCGCCCCGTCGGGCAGCACCTTGCGGACGCATCGGGATGCGCCGGCGGGATTCGCGATGCGGCGCGCTGCGTTCTTTCGGGTCGTTCATGACGCCTCCCCGCAGGATGATGCGACGGTGAGCCTACAGGCATCCGGCGATGCGCCGCCGTCGACCGCATCGCAGAGGCGGCGTGCGCCGGTGCAGGTCAGCTGACGGCGGCGCGCTTGGCTGCCGGCAACGCCTTGCGGATCTCCGCGTTCAGGGCCGGTGCGATCGCCTCAAATCCCTGCTCGGTGGGATGGATCTCGTCGTTCCAGAACGCGTCGGTGGCGGCGGATGGCTCATCCGTGAAATCGGCGTAGTTGAAGAAACCCTTGTAGTCATGCGCAAGCCCGGCCAGCACCAGGTCGCGGAAGCCCTCGCGCATCAGCAGGTGGGCGAAGCGTCGCGCCTCGTCCATCGCGCCCAGCACCGGCTTCATCGGTGGCCACAGCCATGGGCCGGTGTCGCGCTTGAACGTGGCCACCAGGCCGATGTTCCTCGTCGTCAGTTTCGCTTTCGCGCCGATGCGCTGCACCAGCGCATAGCCGTGGCCGACGACGCGGAAGGCCGGGCGCTTGCGATGCAGCGGCTCCAGCGCGTCCAGCAGCCGGTGGTAATGCGCGGCGATCGTCCCGAACAGGCCGGCGTCGACCACGCGGTCGAAGGCCTCCTCGGCGCTCATCCGCCCGGCGTCCTTCTTCGGGAAAATCTTCGCCAGCCGTTCGGAAAGGCCATCGTTGCCGCCGGCACTGACGCAGAGCACGTCGAAGGGATAGGTCTTCAGCCAGCCCAGCGTCCGCGCCACGGAGCGCTTGTCGAACAGCTGCGCCGCCAGCGCGCCCGGCTTGCCCGCCAGCATCGCCAGGCCGTCGATGCGACGCATGCTCTGCAGCGCCAGGTTCATGTACAGCGGCGTGGTGAACCAGGAATCGCCCCAGTACAGCAGCACCGGCTTGCGCTCCAGCATCGCCTCCAGCTGCCTGCGCTGCGCGCTCCTCGGCGTGCCGAAGACACGCCGCCACTGTCCCCACGAGGTTTCGACATCCTGCAAGGCCATGGCATCCCTCCCGTGTCGACCCACTGTCCTTTCCAAGGAGGCGCGACAGCGTGGGCAGTCCCAGCGACAGCACGCGCCAGGGGCGTCTACGGCCGCTCCCTGGCAACCGGATTGGGTCGTCGTGACAACCCGATGCCCACCCGCCGCCCACCAACGGCCGCGGTGGTGATGGGGTCCCTGGCCAGCCAGGTCCACCATGGCAAGCCCGGCCGCTCTCAGCCAAACGACGATGGGCTGACTTCCGTCCAGACGATTGTTGGCATCACGCAGGGTCGTAATGTGACCTGCGACATCGAAAGGCCGGGAGTCGCCAGTATGTGACGCTCAGCGTCAGTTTCTGTCCTGAATCGTTAGCGCCTCTGTAACAACTGTCACGAAACTGTCTTGCCGATCAGCCATTTAGACGGACGGTTGTCACACTTCAACGAGAACGTCCGTGAGGATTGATTACCGAATGCGCAGAATCGCGATTGGCACGGGTGTTGCTCAAGTCCTTCCGCCGGCGCGACGTGGAAACCACCCGCATCGGAACGTTCAAACAAACAACCAACTATCTCACCGGGAGATTGTCATGCAGAACATCCGTCGCAACAGCGGCTTCACCCTCATCGAACTGATGATCGTGGTCGCCATCATCGCCATCCTGGCCGCCATCGCCCTGCCGGCCTACCGTGACTACCTGCAGCGCTCGGCCAACGGCGCCTGCCTGTCGGAAGCCAAGGCCTACATGAACACCGCCGTCGCCGACGCCGCCGACAACCGCTCGCCGACCCTTTATCGTCCGGTCGCCTGCGTGTCCATCGACAGCGCCGTGAGCATCGCCAATTTCCAGGCTGGCACCATCAAGACCTTCGTTCCGCAGAGCCGCGGTACGACTGCACTGCTGAAGAACTCCACCTGTGACGCCGGCAGCGGCACCTGCAGCCTGGCGCCGTAATCGGGCTGGCTCCAGCACGGCGAATTCCTGTTCGCCGTTGGCTTAGCGAAAAGCGCCGAAAGGCGCTTTTCGTGTTTATGGGGACAGTTTGCGGGCGGCACCCTCACGCCGAAGCCATCGCAAGACTTTTTCGAATGAATGGGCGAGGTCGCATTCCGTGAAGTCCCAACCTGCCGGCGCCGATTCCAATAGCCGGACTGCCGTGCGTTCCTTTGCGGTCTTCAGTGTCCTGATTGCGCTGCTGGCAGGGCTGCCTTTCACGGCAGGGCTGCCGGGTGAATTCGTCTTCGACGATATTCCCAACATTGTCAACAACACCTCCATCCATTTGACCGAGCTGAACATGGCGGCGGTCACCGAGGTGCTCGCGACGCCGCAGGTGTCTGGAAGTCTGCGCTCGCTGCCGACGCTCACCTTTGCGTTGGATTACTGGCGGGCCGGCGGTGCCGATCCCGCCGCCTTCAAGACCACCAACATCGTGATCCATGTGCTCTCCGTGTTGGTCCTGGCCTGGTTCTTCAGGCGCGTCTTCCAGCTCGCAGGTGTTCGGTCCGTTCCAGGGGGCTGGTGGGCCCTGGGCCTGGCCTTCGCATGGGCCGTCCATCCGCTTCAGGTGTCGGCGGTGCTTTACGCCGTCCAGCGACTCCAGACCATGGGCACGCTGTTCCTGCTGCTTGCGCTGGTGGCCTACCTCCAGGCACGCCATGCGCAGATCGAGGGCCGTTCGGGACGGACCGGACTTCTATGCGCGGTGTTGCTCTGGGCATTGGCCATGGGCTGCAAGGAGGACTCGATCCTGCTGCCGGCCTATACGCTGGCGCTGGAACTGACCGTGTTGCGTTTTGCCGCCATGGATTCGCGGCTGCAGGCCGTACTGCGCCGGGGATACCTTATTGCGGCACTTACTGGAACAGCGGTCTTTCTCCTGTGGGTCATTCCCGCCCACTGGCATTGGGACGCCTACCCCGGACGGGACTTCTCGACCCTTGAGCGTCTGCTGACACAGGGGCGCGTCCTCTGGTTGTACCTGTGGCAGATCCTGTTTCCACTGCCCTCGCACATGCCGTTCCATTACGACTGGCTCGAACCGTCGCGCGGCCTTTTTCAGCCGTGGTCGACGCTGCCGGCGCTCGTCGGCGTGGCGGCGCTGCTCGTCCTTGCCTGGTCGCAAAGCCATGTCCGTCCGCTGCTGGCACTGGGCCTGTTCCTGTTCTTCGCTGCGCACTTCGTCGCCAGCAATGTCATCGGACTGGAACTGGCCTACGAGCATCGCAACCATTTCGCGCTGGTCGGGGCGATGCTGGCAGTCGGCAGCGTCGCGATGCAATGCCCCTATGCGCGCCCACGGCCCGCGCTGCAGGCCTTGCTCGGCCTGCTCGTACTGGCCGCGCTGGCGGCAGCGACCGTGCAGCGTGCGCATGCCTGGCGCAGCAATGAGACACTGGCACAGGCCAGTACCGCCGCGGCGCCGCGATCGCCCCGGGCATGGATCGAACTGTGCAACGCGCAACTCCTGGCGGGTGGTCCGATATCGAGGGACAACACCCGATTGGACGAGGCGATCACCGCCTGCACGGCCGGGGCCGATTCGAATCCGGAGACGCTGAACTGCCTGGCCCTTCTGGTCGTGTTGAAAACGCTTCGTGGCGACATCGAGGCCCGGGACTGGGATCGTTTCCAGCAGCGGCTGGCCACGGTCCGGATGAGCTGGGACAACATCCGTGCGCCGCTGATCCTGACGCACTATGCCGGTCAAGGTGTCGGTCTGGACAAGGCGCGCGTTCTGACCGCGCTGGCGACGCTGGACCGGCGCGTGACACTACAACCTCACACGCTGGTGTCGATCGGGGAGGCGATCCTGCGTGTCCTGCAGGAACCCGATCTGGCCGTGCCCTATTTTGTCAAAGCGCTCCAGCGCGTGCCGCCGGGGGATCCCTATGTCCGGCAGCTGATGGCGGAGCTGACCGCCAAGGGACGCCCCGATCTCGCTGGCGTGATCGAAAGCGCGGATGCGGCGCCCCGGGACCTCGTGCCTGCGCCAGCGACCGGTGACGGGCGCTGAGCCGCCTCCTGCCGTTCTGGATGTGCCAGGAAATCGAACTCAAACAAGCCGGATGATCATGAACATCACGCACAGACGATTCCTCTTGCTGGCGACCATCGTCGCCCTTCTTGGCGCCGGGGTATTCAGCCTGGGACTGGGCGGCCCCTTTGTGCTTGACGACGCGCACACCATTGTCGAAAACGCGGGCGTCCATATGGAGTCGCTGGATCGCGACTCCCTGCTCGATGCCGCCGCGAGTTTCTATGCGGGCAAAGGGACGCGGCCATTGCCCATGCTGACGTTCGGCCTGGATTACTGGCGTCACGGCAGCCTGGACGCGCGCACCTACAAGATGACGAACCTGTTCATCCATGCCTTGACGACGCTGCTGCTTGCACTGTTCGTCCGCCGGCTGCTGCGGCTGGCCGACTGGCCCGCACAGCGGGCGGCGCTGGCAGCGCTCGCGGTGGCGCTGGTCTGGGCGGTCCATCCCTTGCAGGTGTCCAGTGTGCTGTACGTGGTGCAGCGGATGCAGACGATGGCCGCCCTGTTCCTCGTGCTCGCGCTGTGGGCGTATCTCGGTCTGCGTCGGGCGGAGATGGAAGATCGCCCGGGCTGGCGCTATGGCGTGCTGGCGCTGGTGAGCTGGGTGCTGGCACTGGCAAGCAAGGAAGACGCGATCCTGCTTCCCGTCTACGCGCTGGTGCTTGAACTGACCGTGCTGCGCTTCCGGGTCTCCCGTCCCGAACGTGAGCGGGGATTGCGCAGGAGCTGGCTTGCCGCCGCGCTCGTCGGGGTTGCCGTGTTCCTGTTCTGGGCCTTGCCGCACTACTGGAGCAGCGAGGCCTATCCGGGCCGTGATTTCAACAGCATGGAGCGGCTGCTGACGCAAGCACGGGTGCTGGTGATGCACCTGGGACAGGTCCTGCTGCCCTTGCCCAGCCTGATGCCCTTCAACTACGACGATTTCGAGGTGTCGCGGGGCCTGCTGCAGCCCGTTACCACCTTGCTGGCGCTGCTCGCTTTGACTGCCGTGCTGGTCTGGGCCTGGCTCTGGCGCCGGCGCAGGCCGGTCTTCGCCTGCGGCGTGCTGTTCTTCTTTGCCGGGCATGTGTTGACCAGCAACGTGATCGCCCTGGAACTGGTGTTCGAACATCGTAATCACCTCCCGCTGGTCGGGGCGGTGCTGGCACTGGTCGACCTGTTCTGGCTCGCCTGCCAACGCTGGCAGGCGCCCCAACGTTGGAGCGCGGTCGGGGCGGGCGCTTTGCTGCTGCTGGTGACCGTGGCAGGCGGCGCGCGCGCACATCTCTGGGGAGATGCGGCCCGGTTCGCCGAACACAACGTCGACATCGCACCGGATTCTCCCCGTGCCTGCCTGACCCTGGGGGGCGTCTATTTCGACCTTGCCGGACGCAAGAACAGTCGCGGCAGCCCCTATCTGGATCGGGCCATCGAGGCCGTAGAGGACTGTGCGCAGCGGACAGGGTCGGCCTCGGCCTATTCCAACATTGTGATCTACAAGACAATCCAGGGCACCGTCACGCCGGAAGACTGGCAGCGCCTGCTCCAGCGTCTGGAAGAGGTCCCCATGCTGCCCGCGAACAAGAACATCCTCTGGACAACCTTCGCGAATGTCCGGGCCGAAATCGGACTGGAAGAAGCGCAGGTCATGCGTGTGCTGGACGTCATCGTGCGGCGCGCCCAATTGCAGCCCGCCGAATACTTGCGCATCGGTGCGTTCCTGTACCTGTCGACATCCCAACCCGACGCAGCGCTGCCCTATTTCGTCCGCGGCGCAGAAATGTTGCCGACTGGCGACAGAAGTGTCGTGAATCTGCGAAACGAGTTTCGTGCGGTCGGCCGCGACGATTGGGCGCGCGCATTGGAGAAGGCCAACCGCATGGATTCCACACCCGGCTCGCGCGGACTGTGATGGCGATCACCTGGACGCCTGCCGAATGGCCTAATACTTGCAGAGCAATGCGCAGGGGATAACGGGAGAGTTTCCATGAAAAGACGGATCACGGGATTCACGTTGATCGAATTGATGATCGTGGTGGCGATCATCGCATTGCTGGCCGCAATTGCTCTGCCTGCCTACCGCGATTACCTGCAGCGCTCTGCCAACGCCGCCTGTCTGGGTGAAGCCAACGCATTCATGCACACCGCTGCCGCCGACATGGCCGACGGGCGGGACAGCACGGTGTTTGTCGGGTCAGCCTGCGCATCGGGGCCGCCGGCGCGGTTGACGCCGCCCGACTGGAATGCCAATACCCAGGTCCTGTTTACGCCACAATCCCGCGGGACCGCCGCATTGTTGAAAACCTCGACGTGCGGTGCCGGCACGGGCGCCTGTTCTTTGAATCCCTGAGACGACGTTTCCTCTCAGGGACTTAGCGCGAAGGTGCTGCAGCCGTCCCGTCCCGGCGCTGCAGCGCCCATCGGGTCGGCGGGCCCGCTGCCAGCGAGTGCGCGCAACAGGGCGCGCACGCTGGGCTGGTAGCTGGAGGGCGGCACCTGGGCACCGAAGCGCGCTTCAAGTGTGCACAGGCCTGTCCAGTCAGCTGTCGCTGCTGCCGCCGACATCGCGCCGATCAGCGCGGTCTCGTCCATGGCAGATGATGTTTCAAGGTCGCTGCCGTTGTTGCGCTGGGAGAGCCACGCCTCGCCGGCCTGGCGCATTGCCAATGGATCCCGCGCGGACGTGCTTTCGACAACCGCCATCGCAAGGTCGAATTGCGGGCTGTGTGCGCGACAGGTCGAAATGTCGGACTGGCTCCACAGTTCTGCAAGGGGTGCCGGCGGAAGGTGCGGAATCATCGCTTCCGCGATCTCGACCAGGCGGGCCTCCAGATCGGACAACGCCATGCCGTCGATGGGACATTCGGCGACCAGCGTCAGGAATTGCCCGAGGCGAGCGCGGTCATCCGGTGTCAACGCCGCGCCCGCTGCATGGCCCTTCAGTACCTGTGCGTGATGCCGCGCCCGGACCGCGCGCTGATCGGCCACGAACAGGTCCGGAAGTGGCAAATCAACATCCAGCGGCAGCGACTGTCGGATTCCGAGCAGTTCCAGGACAGGCTGCCTGAGAACGGGAAGACCGGTAAACCCACCCGCAGCACGTCGCATGAAGCGCGTGCGCGGGGCTTCCAGGCTCAGCAGCGGGTAATAGTCCGAATTTGCAGGCGCACCATACAACTGGCCCATCGCCCGCAACAGACGCGCGTCCGCGACTTTTCGATAGGCCAGTTGCTCCGGCCGGGTAATGCCCAGATAGGCCAGCTCCGAACCCAGTACGCCCTGTAGGACGCGCTCGTAGTCGATCGACGGCAATGCGGGCCCGGGCGTCGCGATGATGATGAGATCAACTCCATTGCTCAGCCAGGCCGCGTAATCGCCAAATGCCGGCGTCAGGGCGTTGAGCACGGAACTCACCAGACGATCATCGACCTCATAAAGCTGAACCCACTGGACGAACAAGCCGTCGGCCTTCAATTGCTGCGGTATGAACTCATAGAATTCCGTTGAGAACAGTGCGCCGACACCACTGACCCAAGGGTTGGATGGCTCCGAAATGATGATGTCGTATTGCCGCCCTCGGCTGGCGAACCAGGCCTTGGCGTCATCGATCACGATGGCCGACCGTGGGTCGCCGTAGGCACGATGAACGCGCGGCATGAACAGCGATGCGCCCTGCACCATCGCTTCCTCGATCTCCACGGTTTCCACGCGCTGGACACGCGGATCACCAAGACTTGTGTGCGTGGTGAGGCCGGATCCGAATCCGATGATGCCGATCTGTTCGGGCGCAGGATGCATGGCCAGTGGCAACGCCGCGGCAAGAATCATGGTCAGCTCGTCACTGGGCGGCGCCTGGTCAGGTGAAAGCGTCAACCCCGCATCGATCTTGCCGTTCGTGGCGATGCCGGCGCGGCCATCGGGCGTGGCGATCACCGACACGCTGGCCGTTTTGCCATCCCGATAGAACACCACCCGGTTGGACGGATCGAGTTCGGACTTGCCGTGACGGAACACGCCGGACGCCAGACGCATCGGATCGAACTGGACCTGCGTGATGGCCACTCCGAGGGCGAGGAACACCACCGCTGCCGCCGCCGCGAGGCGCATCAGCGCCGGTCGCGTATCAACACAGTGCCGCAGCAGTACCAGGCCGATGCCCATGTCGACCAGTGCACCCACGCAAAGCGCCAGTTTCAGGCCGAGCATCGGAATGAGCAGATGGATCGCGGCGACCACGCCGACAATCGAGCCCATGGTGTTCCAGGCGTAAACCCGGCCGATGGAGCGCTCGCCGAAGCCCGCGCGCAACAGCACCACCGTGAACAGCGGCAGTGTCGTACCGGCGAAGAAGGCGGCAGGCAGCATGATGGCAATGGCGATTGCGCCCGTGCCCAGGTTGAACAGCGCGTAGCCGCCTTCACTGGGTGAAAGCGCACCCAGCAGCCAACCGACCCACTCGAAGGCATTCGCGTAAAGCACCAGTGAGGCAAGGGCGGCCAGTCCCATCGCAATCTGCATCCAGCCGGCGAGGCGCAACGGCAATGGCGAGCGATCCGCGCGCTTGCGGATCCACAGACCACCCAGTGCAATGCCGGCAATGAACGAGGCCAGCATCAGCTCGAAGGCATGCTGCGTGCTGCCGACAGCCAGGCCCAGCATCCGGATCCAGACAATTTCATAAACGAACGATGCGGCGCCAGAAATGGCGGTTGCGAACAGCACCAGGCGCAGCATGCGCAGGGAACCCGGGTCGGCTGCCGCCTGATGCGACACCGGCGCCGGCGCGGTTTCCGGGGCTCGCGCCAGCCACCAGGCAAGGGCCGCGACCAGCAGGTTGAGCAGGCCGGCGCTGATCGACGTACCCGGAAGGCCCACCGCCGGGATCAGGACGAAGACGCTGGCCAGCGCGCCGATGGCCGCGCCGATGCTGTTGGTAAAGTACAGGCCGCCCAGCAATCCCCCTTCCTGGCCCGGGAAGCGGCGGATCAATCCGCCACTCATCAGCGGAAAAGTCATGCCCAGCAGGATCGTCTGCGGCAGGATCAACAAGGCGGCGACGAGCCACTTGATCACGGAAGCCATCGCTGCCGAGCCGGCAAGCGGAATCAGGACGTCGTAGCCCAGGCCGACTGTATGGGTGAACACCGTATGGAAGCCGATGCCCAGAACGCCGATCACCAGCTCGACGATGGCATAGCCGCGCAGCAGGTTCCGCCAGCCGGTACCGACTTTGGCAATCCAGGCCGCACCGATCGCCATGCCGCCCATGAACAGCGCAAGCACCAGCGCCTGCGCATAGGCGGCATGGCCCAAGAACAGGCCGAGGTAATGCGACCAGACCGACTGGTAGATCAGACCGGCGAAGCCGGACAGGACGAAGATGGCCAGCAGTAAGTGCCGCTGCACGTGTTTCCCGTCGGTCATGGGTGTTCCTTCGATATTCCCCTATGCGCATCATGATTGCGGCTGCGCATCCGGGGCAAGGACAATCTGCTTCGCCTATGCGCCGTCAGAGGATGGGCGTTCTGCGGGCAGTGTCGCCAGGACTTCCCGCCACCTGCGAAGGAAAGGCTCGGCACCGAGCCACTGCAGGTAATAGCCGCGGCCGGCTTCGCCTGACCTCTTGACGAGATCCGCATCCTGGGCCAGGGCGGTAAGGTGTTCCGCTATGAGCTGGGGGTCAGGCGCGCAGGTCGAAAACGGCGGCGCCGGCACGCCCTCGGGAAGGGAATACTGGTCCTGGGTGACGACAGCGCGTCCGGCAGCGAGCGCCAGATACAGCTTGAAAGGGAGTACGCGCGCCGCCTTGTTCGGCCCACCGAACACACCAAGACAGACGTCACACCCGGCCAGTTGTTCGACGATGCGTCGATGGTCGATCCAACCCCGCTCCCAGGTGATCCTGACATCGCCGATTGTCAGAAGCGTCTCGACCTTGTCCGCGTCCTGCCCGTCGCCGATGAAGTGGAAGTGGATCCCGGCCGCCGGGGCAACGGTCCTGACCGCCGCGACGAGAACGTCGATGCCATGCAGCGGCACGAAGGTTCCGATGTAAAGGACGCGGAGTGCGCCGTTGACCCTGCGCGGCGGCACATCCAGCAGCGGGGTGTCTTCGATTGCAAGGGGTATCGCGAAAACAGCGTCGGCATCCAGGCGGAATTCGGCGATCATCCACCTGCGGTTCTCGACGGTGTCAACGAGAACGGCGTTCGCGGTTCGAAGCGCGCGCCCCTCGAACATTCGCAGCAAGCGCCCGACGAATCCGCCCGACCCCATCAATGCGCGGTCCCTCGCTGCGGAGTCCCAGATCGAAATATAGGCATCAGCGACAAGCGTCGGACGCCAACGTCGCGGAACCCAGGACAGCCACCACAAAAGGAACGGTGCCGGATACGGGACATAGGTCACCCGCGGATCCTGGCGATTGATCCTGCACACCCGTAGCGCCGCCCTTGCGCCACCATGGAGAAGTCGCCAGTACACCCTGAGTTTTGACAGCGCGCCGCCACGTGCCGCTTTCCAGAGTTGGAACCCCGCAGGCAACCAGTCGACGCGATCGTCAATGTCGACCCCGACTGCACGAAGGCGACGGATGGTGTTGACGGCATTCGGATAGCCACTGCCATGAACACCGATGCCCGCGCAACGCAAAGGAGGCAGGCCCGACGACCCGCGCGGCTCAGGCATCGCCTGAATCCGGTTTTCGAGCCACCAGTACCAGGTTCAGTGGATTGGGTACATCCGGCGCGATCATCAGTGCTGTTTCATCGAAGTCGAAATCCATCGGGGCCGTCGCGTCTGCGGCCTTGACGGCCTTGCCCTGTCCCCGGATGCGGTGAACGGCATCCAGAGCCCAGCGCCGGAAACTTTCCGGCAGAAACGGCAGCGTCACGGGTAGCAGCAGCCATTTGGCGACGCGATATCGTCGCGTTTCCACCTGTGCGATGTGGTCGGGCGCGCCCATGCGCAGAACCGAACGTACCTGCAGCCACGGCGTCACGACACGCCGCAGCGCGGCCGCGGAATACTCGCGAAGGTGCCAGCGATTCCAGGGCTTCTGGAACGGCAGCAGGCGTAGCCGGCGGTCCGGCGTGACGATTATCATGTGGCCGCCCGGTTTCAGCACCCGGCGCGCCTCGCGCAGGTAGCCGGCTTCATCTGCGACGTGTTCGATCACCTGGAACGACAGCACCACATCGAAGGTCTCGTCGGCAAAGGGCAGGGCGCTGCCAGCATGGATCTGGCGGAACGACAGGTTCGGTGCGCGGTACCGTTCGGAGGCGAACTCGATGGCTTCACGGGAGATATCAACGGCGACGATCGACTCCGCCGTCCCGGCGAGGGATGCCGCCCCGTAGCCGCTGCCGCAGCCGAGGTCGAGAACGCGCTTTCCGGCGCAATAGTCGCGGGCGAACCGGTAACTGGCGATATGCATGAGGTAGATGACATATCCACCCAGGCTGTTCCAATAGGCGTCTTCAATGACCCGCTCTCCGGATGGCTCCAGTTCGTACGTCATCGCGCGATTCTCCGCGTCAGGCTTAGCCACAACGACCCCAATAAAAAGTTGATTACATCGCCCAGCATTGTTGTGGCTCTGGCGAGCAGAACGAATGCCAGTAGTTCACCGTCACTGCCCACTCCTGCAAGCAGCACGATCAGGATGCCTTCCCGAACGCCAAGGCCTGCGGGCGCACCCGGCGCCAAAAATCCAAGCAGCCACGACAGGGCGAACGCGGCGGTGATGAGCGGCAGATCCAGGGCGGCGGGCAGTTCGGCGGAACGGGCCAGGAGCCAAAGCCCCGAGCCGATCAGAAGGTAATTGAATGCGTAGGCGGCGAGCGCAGGCAACGCGATGCGCGCGCCCGGCAGGCCGCCTGCCTTGCCCAGCAGGCGCATTGCCCTCGTCGGACTGGTAGCCAGGCGAGCAGGCGACAGATGGACAGTGCTGAGGAAAAGAACGGAAAGCAGCAGAATCGGAACGACCCAGGCCAGGACGGGTCGCACGCCATCGGGAAGCTGCGCGAGGCCGGGTTCCGACGCGGCAAGCATCGACACACCGACGATCAGGCTTGCTGCAACGGCCAGCACGGTTTCCTGCAACACGGTAATGGCAACGGACTTGCCTGCCATCCCTTCACGCATGGCCAGGCCTGCCCTGCCGGCATGCTGGGCGATGTTTCCAGGCAGGTATTTCGCCAGTTGCGTGACAGCCAGCACCGCGGTCAGCCATGACACGGGCCACGACTCACCCTGCGCGGCGAGGAGCCGTGCCCATGCCCATCCTGTGACCGGAATGATGGCAGCGTAAGCCAGCGCCGCGACGATCAGGGTTCCGATTACGGGTGGGGTGAGCAGTTCGTGCAGTACGCGTATGTCCAGATTGCTGGACGCGAACCAGAGGAAGTAGCCCACCAGCGCGGCAGCGACAAGGTAGCCGGCAATTCGCTGGAACCGCTTCACGGACGACGTGCCAGAGTCAGATAGCCGCTGCCCAGATTGGTGCGACTGGTCAGCGCCTGGATAGCCATGGCAGCGCGCAAGAGACTGCGGCCGGCAAACGAATCCATCTTCTGGAACAGACGCATGTATTCGGCGCGGTCGACACCACTCAAGGAGGACGCTTCTTCCTTCGCGAGCGTTCGCTCGCGTTCGCCGAGCAGGCGACGATAGGTGCGGTTGCCCATCGCTTCCGTAATATTGGCGAGCGGGAAACCGTAGCATTCGAAATGCTGGATCAGAAGGCCTCGATCCATCAACAGGGCCTTGAACGACTCGCGGTCGTATCGGCGGTAGTGGCCCGCCCACTCATCGCCGGCACCCCATCGGCTTGAATGCGCCGGAACGCTGAGGCAGAGCTGCCCGCCTGGGCGGAGCCAGGACAGCCACTGGTCCAGCGCTTGGCCGTCGTCTTCAATGTGTTCGAGAACGTCAAATGCGCAGACGATGTCGAATCGATCGGTCCATTGCGCATCCGGCGCTGCGACGACGTTCTGCCGGCCTTTGCCGACTTGGGCAATGGAAATGGCCATCTCCCGGGCGGCAGCGGAGGTTTCCAGGCCGGTAACCTGATGGCCGCCTTGCGCAAAGTCGTGCAGCAGGGCGCCGCTACCGCATCCGACTTCGAGCAGTTCACCTGGAGGGGTTCGGCGCAACAAGCGCAAGACCCGCCGGCGACGCAACAAGTAGCGGATCGGTGGCACCCAGCCCTGCGCAGGCGCCACCGCACCGAACAACGGCGACCATCGGAAAGGCGATGAACCGCTTTCTTCAGTCATCGCCCGGGAGACGCTGGACTCCGGCAGACCGGTTATAAGTCAGCGAAGTGATCTGCTCGGAAATCAGTCCGATCAGGAAGATGATCACCGCCGCACTGAACAGCAGCATGCTCATGTTCGTGAAGCGGCCCATGGTGCTGTAGGTCCAGACGTAGTAGCCCAGTCCGGTGCCGAAGAACGCCAGGCTGGCCGGCACGAACAGCTTCAGCGGGGAATACAGCGTGGCGATCTTGAAGATGATCAGCAGGAATCGGATGCCGTCACGCAGCGGCTTGATGTGGCTCTTGCCCAGGCGCCTGGCGACCGGAATGGGTTCATAGGCGACCGCATAGGCGCTGCGGAAGAACGCCATGGTGATGGTGGTCGGGTAGCTGAAACCGTTCGGCAGCAGGTGCAGGAACTCGCGGAACTTGTCGGCGCGCACGGCGCGGAAGCCGGAAGTCAGATCCTTGACCGGAAAGCCGGTCATCCGGCTGGCCAGCCAGTTGTAGAGGGTGTTCGCCAGTCCGCGGCTGACGCCGGCCTGGCCGGACCAGTCGCGGGCACCGACGACCATGTCGTAACCCTGGTCGAGGCGACCCAGCAATGTGGCGATGCTGGCCGGATCATGCTGCCCGTCGGCGTCCATGAATACCAGGACTTCGCCGCTGGCGGCGCGGGCGCCACGCTTGATGGCGGCGCCGTTGCCCATGGAGTAGGGGCTGGCCAGGACCTTGGCGCCATGTTGATGGGCAACGGCGCCGGTACCGTCCGTGGAGCCATCGTCCACCACGATTAATTCTGCCTCAGGGTACAGCTGCCGGAGGTTTGGCAGGACTTTTGCCAGGCCGGCGGCCTCGTTCTTGGCCGGCAAAATGATGGACAGCTTCATCCCGTCTCCCAGATCGGCAATCCAAGGCCGTAGACCCGGCCCCAAGTCGAACGATTCTCCCATACCGATCCGGCACTTAGCCATGCGTGATTGCCGTCACGCTGTCGGATCGCTTGCTAAATCCTTGGCCCTGCAGTAGTAATACGCCGATTCATGGCGTCTGTTTAGGGGGACGGCCCGTGGCAGTTGCAACGCAAAGAGCGCAAGACCTCAAGCTGCAGACCTTCATCTGGCAGGGGAAGGACAAGCGCGGCAAGGTCCTCAAGGGCGAAATAGAAGGCAAGGGCGAGGCCCTGGTCCGGGCGGATCTGCGCAAGCAGGGCCTGACTGGCATCGTCGTCCGCAAGAAGCCGAAGGCGCTGTTTGGCGGTTCCGGCAAGCCTGTCAAGGCGCGCGATATCGCTTTCTTCTCCCGACAGATCGCCACCATGATGTCCTCCGGCGTGCCGCTGGTGCAGAGCCTGCACATCCTGTCGGCCGGCCAGAAGAATCCGAAGTTCCGCAAGCTGGTAGACAATATCCAGACCGAGGTGGAGGGCGGTTCTGCGCTGCATGAAGCGCTAGCCAAGCATCCGGTCCAGTTCGACGAGCTGTATGTAAGCCTGGTCAAGGCCGGCGAAAGCGCCGGTGTGCTCGACACCGTGCTGGCGACCATCGCCGACTACAAGGAACGCATGGAGTCCATCAAGGGCAAGATCAAGAAGGCCCTGATGTACCCGGCCATCGTGATCTTCATCTCGATGTTGATCACCGCCATGCTGCTGATCTACGTGATCCCGCAGTTCCAGGATGCGTTCCAGTCCTTCGGTGCCGATCTTCCGGGCTTCACCATGATGGTGATCAATGCTTCGGAATGGATGCAGTCTCATGGAATCTGGCTTCTCCTTGGATTTATCGCGGCGGTGGCTGGAATAGTCTTTGCAAAGAAGCGGTCTCGAAACTTTGCGCGAACTCTTGATCGACTGTTACTCCGAATCCCCATCGTCGGCCCGATCATGCACAAGGCGGCCTTGGCTCGATTCGCGCGCACACTTGCCATCACCTTCAGGGCGGGTGTGCCGCTCGTAGAAGCATTGGAATCCGTTGCTGGTGCGACTGGCAATATCATCTACTCCGATGCCACCAAGCAGATCATGAGCGACGTGTCCGTCGGTCACCCGCTGAACCTGGCCCTGCGTCAGTCGGGGCTGTTCCCGCACATGGTGGTGCAGATGGCGGCCATCGGCGAGGAAGCCGGTGCGCTGGACGCGATGATGGTGAAAGTGGCCGAGTTCTACGAGGAAGAGGTCAACAACGCTGTCGACACGCTGAGTACCGCACTGGAGCCGCTGATCATGGTGGTCATCGGTGGCATCGTCGGCACGATCGTTGTCGCGATGTACCTGCCGATCTTCAAGCTGGCGGCAACCATTGGTTGATCAGCGAGGGTTTTAGACAACGACCGTTACGCACGCGGGTGGCAGGCCTTGTACCAGCCACCCTTCGCGAGGTTCGTTCGATTGCCGGCGCTAATGGACGTCCGCCGTTGCGCATACCTAGGTGGGTTCGGATCGGTCGATCATCGTCCCAGCCTTGTCGAAACACCCCGGCAGAGGCATCGCTCAGACGAAGCGCGGGGGCGCGTCCGCCATTGTGGTGGGCCATAATATCGAGCGGCGCGCACCTTTAATCCCTTGGTCTCTCGAAATCGTAGCCATGACGGGAGCCCTCGCACCCGAGCAAGTCCGCTTAACGCACGGCTCAAACCTATAGGGGCAACAAGGATGGCGCTGCAGCGTAGGCCAGATTCAGGATTCTGGGAGCGGTTTCTGTTCATCCTGTTCGTGGCCGCCTCGATAATACCGATCTGGCTGCCGCACTATCTGCCGCTGGTCGATATTCCCCAGCATGCGGCTCAGGTCGCGAGTTTTAGAGAGCTGATTGCCGGAAACCCATTCTTAGCTGAGAACCTGACGGTCAACTGGTTTACCCCCTATTTGACCGGTTACCTGCTCTTATACGTCCTCAGCTCGATACTTCCCGTAGTTATCGCACTCAAGGTGCTGGTTTCGCTGGCTGTTGCCGGCGTGCCGATGGCGACCGGGCTACTGTTGCGCTCTCTCGGTGCAGATGTGCGTCTTCGGTGGCTTGCGATACCCGCGAGCTATAGCTTCGCTGTGTACTGGGGATTCCTGTCCTATATCGTCGCAGTTCCGCTAGCCATTCTGCTGATTGCTCTGACTGTCAGGTTTGAACGCTCACCATCCCTGCGGTTTGGACTTGCCGTTTCAGCTTTTGCGGCCTTCCTGTTCTTCAGTCACGTTGTTGCGTTCGGCTTTGCTTCGGCGGTGTCGGTCGCGTATCTGCTGGCGATGAACATAAGAAGGCCTCGTCGGTTCTTGGTTCTGACGACTCCATTTTTTATCGTATTACCGGTAGTCCTGGTGTGGCTCTTCCGCCTGCTTCAGAGTGAATCTGCAGTTCAGGCGTCCGGTATTGAGTGGGGATCCCTCTCCGAGCGGATGACAGTCTTGTTCGCCCAAGTCGCGGGCATGGATGGGAAGGGCTACTTGCTCTCCGTTCTTCTCTTGGGATGCGTGGCGCTTCTTCCCTACCTGTCTGGTTGCCGAATTTCAAGGCGGCCTGAACGTTGGGCTCCCTTACTAGTCGGTGTGACCATATTTGTTGCGTTCCCATCGGTTGCCCTTAACACCTATTTTCTACATCACCGCTTGGCGGTATTTCTGGTGCCGTTATGGCTGGTGATATGGGATCCACCGAGAAAGGCCAAGGTGTTTCCCTTGGTGATTGCAAGCTTTGCGATTGGGTCGTGGATAGCCTTCAATGTTTCGAGATTCAATGAGTTTTCGAGATTGTCCAATAGTTTCGAAAACGTCATGGAAAGTGCGGAGCCGGGAAAGAAAATGGCGGGCCTTTTGGTTTGCAACAGCGTTACCGTATTCGCCAATCCTGTCTTCCTGCACTTCGTTGCCTGGTATCAGGCAGAGAAAAAGGGCCTCGCGGACATGAGCTTCGCCACTACGCACCCAAGCCTGGTTCGATACCGCGACATGGATAAGGCCCGAGTCCGGGATCACGCGCTGTGGTACCCGCTCGAATTCGATTGGAAAGCACACGGTGGGGAAACGTACGATTACTATCTGGTGTGCGCTCCTGACGACCTGTTAAAGCAGATCTTTGGAGATCACTTTGACGCTCTCAACGTCAAGGCGGTAGACCGCCCGTGGTGGCTTTTTGCTCGCAAGGAGCGGAACAGTGGTGACAGCCAATAGCGAATGTCAACGCTGCTTCGCAGCGTCGCCAAGAATCGAAAACGCAATGCGAAACCAAGCGGATCTTGCGTATGCCTCTGATTGTCTTGGGCGCAACCCGACTGTAACTGCGGCTATGCCTGGCTGTTACATGACGCTGTCATATTGGCCTAATTGCTCTAAGGGTGGACTGTGACCGGGCCTTCTTCCATCGCGGTGCTGTAGATCCGTTCGCCATTGAGAATCCTCTCGAGCACTTCACGCACGCGTGCTCTGGTAGGCGGATACGTCATTAGCGACTCTGCTTGTTTTGCAGAAGCAGAAGCTTCTGCTGTGCGCCCAAGCAGGACTAGCGCCTCCGTCAAGATGACTTGGCCGAACGACAGATCCGGGTCTTGCTGCAGCGCCGCCTGGATCTTCATGGTTGCGCTGTCGATTTCGCCTTCTCTCATATCAAGATAGCCGTCGTATAGCAGATATAAGGCATGAGGCAATCGATCATCTTGTTGGTCGGCGTATGGACGAAGGCGGGCGTTTAACTGGTCGGCCAATCCAACATTTCCTTGGTTGACAGCCAAAAACATCCCGTTGACAAGGCATCTAGGGCAGTCCATCCCAGTTGCCAACACACGTGACACCTCGATCTCGGCTTCTACGTGATGACCTTGAGTGGTCAACTGATGAATGAGGTTGGACTTGACCATTCCACTATCCGGATGAACTTCTGACGCCCAGCGCCACAGCATGAGATCGTTGGACCAAAGCGGAATCGTTACACGAACGTTGAGGATCGCCCACGCAACCCACAAAGCTGCCAGCGCCGGCAATAACTTGCGAAGCAAATTTGCCTTGACCAGAAACGGCCGCCATTCGGCAAACGCCCCAGGGATAAGCGCAGCGGTGACGGCTATTGCACCGGTCGCATACCGCTCGTGATAGAGACTGCCATCAAAGTGCCCTACGACGAAGCCCAATGCTGGGAAAAGGTAGACGGTCGCAGCGATGACAATTGCGCCGGTAAATGCGAAGCGGCGGGTAAAAGCGAGGAGTCCGAAGCAACAAAGCGCCAGGCATGCCAGAAGCCTTGCTGCCATCACCCCATTGTCTTGTCCAAAAACCATCGTCTCTACAGGGTGCACGGGACTCAGTTCTACGGGGATCCCCAGGATGACCATCCAGTATCTGAGATAGACGAAAGAGATTTCGTCGGCTAGCTCACCCGTTGTCATTTGGTTGTCTTGCGCAGCTGCTCCGAGAAGGGACCCCATGACAGCCGTCCTCAGGACCAGATAGGCGATTCCTGTGAAGATCAACCCAACGTAAACCGGCCAGTTCTCGCGCACCAGCTTCGTCAGCCTTCGCAACAGTGCCTGGTTGCGATCACTGCGGAGCAGCCAGTCAAACAGGACCACCAGGACCGGGTAAAGGACGGCAGATTCCTTTGATAGTGCGCTGAAGAGGAAACACGTTGAAACGACGCCGGCTCTCATCCATCTGTTTGGGATCGAAAGTGAAAAAAGCAGCCCTAGCAGTGCGAAGAGCACCTGTACTTGATCAAACTGGCAGGATATCCACGCCACTGTTTCAACAAGCATTGGGTGTAACCCATAAAACACGCCGGCAAACAGTGGAAGCAGAATGCCGTCTTGCCCCTGGTGGAGATAGATGCGCCGAGCCAGGAGGACGACGAGCGTTACATTCATCAGCTGCAGCGCGAGGCTGACCAAATGAATGGGGCCGGGGACGCCATCAAATACGCGCGCCTGGGCAATGAAAAGCATGTCAACCAGTGGTCGGAAATAGAAGCGCCACTCCGAGTACTGATGGAATAGGAACTGCGACCATCCATCAGTGCTGTATAGCCAAGGGCGATGCACGAAAATGGCAAAGTCATCCCAGACAAGTCCTCCGTTTCGAACTGGCAGGTAGATCAAAAACACAAGCACCAGCACCGCGGCAAGTCCGACTATTGTTTTCGAGTTCTGGCTGTACATAAGTTGGTTCGTTCGTAAGCGTCTGCCGACGACACCTGTTTTCCCGGTCGCCAGCGGGGTTTGATGGGCACCCTCAATTCGATGGAGCCCCGTCATGCCCAGCAAGCGTACCCGATGGGCGGCCCATATGGCCGCCTGGCAATCCAGTGGCCTGAGCCAGTCGGCGTATTGCCGGCGGCATGCGTTGTCGTTGGCCAGCTTCGGCTACTGGCGTCGGCAATTGCGAACGGATCGGGATGGAGCCGGTTGCGCGGTGCCGGTTACGCGTTCGCTGGTGCCGATCCGGGTGGCGCCCGCCAGCATGACACCCGTGACGTCGTCGATGATGGAGGTCTGCCTCGGCAATGGCCTGCGTGTGCGCCTGGCGGGTGTGCCTGATCCATCGGATGTCGCGGCG
>NZ_SMAF01000004.1 GCF_004343305.1 Pseudofulvimonas gallinarii
GACGAGGACTACCTCAAGCTCAAGGTCATCGCCAGCTTCCTGCCAGCGCTACCCCAAAACGTCCGTTTGGACCCACACTGATCCGCGAAGACCCACAATTGTTAACAGGAGAAAACCCGGATGCGGAATCGTGGCGAAACCTCGATCCAGGTAATGTCGGCGTTATGCGGCGTGTTCACCGAGTTATGCGCCATAACGGCGGCCGCCGCGCCATATCAGGCGCAACGCGCAAAACGCGGGTCAGCTCTGGGACGACTTCAGCCCCGGCCCCTCTTCCAGCACCGCCCGCACCAGCGGCACGGTGACGCGCCGCTGGCGCGCCAGGCTTTCGCGGTCGATGCGGTCGACGAGGTCGAGCAGCGCCGGCAGGTCGCGGCGGTGCCGGCGGAACAGGAAGTCGAGGACGGTGTCGTCGAGGTCGAAGCCGCGGGCGCGGGCGCGGCGTTGCACTAGGCGGCGGCGCGCGTCTTCGGGCAGCGGGTTCAGTGCGTGCAGGGTGGCGGCGTTGAGCCGCGAGCGCAGGTCGGGCAGTTGCAGCGGCAGCTGCGCGGGCGACTGGTCTGACAGCAGCAGCAGCGCCCTGCCCTCGTCGCGGCAGCGGTTGAACAGGTCGAAGACGGCGACTTCGGCGTCGCGGCGGCCGGCGCAGTGTTCGATCTCGTCGATGACGACGAGGTCCTGCGACGACAGCGCGACCAGCGCGTCGACATCGAAGTCGGACCAGCGCGACAGGGCGATATAGGCAGTGCCGACGCCGGCGGCGCGTGCGGCGCTGGCGGTGGCGATGGCGAGGTGCGTCTTGCCGGCGCCGTCGGGCCCGACGACCAGCAGCGGCGCGCCGTCGAAGGCCTGCCGCGAAAGGCTTTCCAGCAGCGATTGCAGCGCGGCGACGACGCCTTCGTTGCCTTCGCTGTCGAATTCATCGAAGCGGGCGTGCGCGGGCGTCGGCCAGTTCAGCGGCAGCTGCGGACTCATGCCTTGCCCTTGCCGCGGCGTGCGCGCCGGCCCGGTGGTTTTTCCGGCGCGGGCGGCGGCGATGGCGGCGATGGCGGCACCGAGGCGGCAGCAGGCGTTTCCGCGGCCGCGACGGCATGCGCCGTGTCGGCGGCGCTGCGTGCGCTGACCTGCGCGTCGGCCGGTGCGGCGACTTCGACCTGCACGACGACCGGCTCGGTCTTCGGCGCCGGCTCCGGTTCGATGCCGGCATAGACGTCGCTGGCGCGATAGCGGCGATGGAAGTGGCGCAGCACGACGACCAGCACGGCGGCGACGGGCAGCGCCAGCAGCACGCCCAGGAAGCCGAACAGCTGGCCGCCGGCCATGATGGCGAAGATCACCGCCACCGGGTGCAGGCCGATTCGGTCGCCGAGCAGCAGCGGCTGCAGCACGAAGCCTTCGACCGTCTGGCCGATGCTGAAGACGATGGCGACGCCGACCAGCGGCCACAGCTCGCCGAACTGCACCAGCGCGGCGATGACCGCCATGCCGACGCCGACGATCGCGCCCAGATACGGAACGAATGAGATCAGGCCGGCGACCAGTCCGATCAGCAGCGCCAGGTTGATGCCGACGATCCAAAGGCCGACCGAATAGATCGTCGCCAGTGCCAGCATGACCAGCATCTGGCCGCGCAGGAAGGCGCCCAGGACCTGGTCGGATTCGCGCGCGAGGCGACGCACCACCGGCGCGTTCGGACGCGGGACCAGGCGATCGACCTGCGCCACCAGCGTGTCCCAGTCGCGCATCAGGTAGAAGGCGACGACCGGGATCAGCAGCAGGTTCACCACCCAGCTGATCACCGCCATGCCGGACTTCGAGACGCTGGCGACGACGGTGGCGGCGATGCCGCCGGCGGTGCGCCAGTGTTCGCCGAGCAGCGTCGCGACCTGGCCGCCGTCGAGCGTCGGTGTTTCCAGGCCCAGGCGCTCGGTGATCCACGGCAGCGCCGTTTCCTGGAACCACTGGAAGTAGCGCGGCAGTTCGTTGATGAGGCGGCCGATCTGCCGTTCCAGCATCGGCACCAGCCACAGCAGGACCAGCACGAGAATGATGACCCAGGCGGCGAAGACGACGACGACCGCGCCGGTGCGTCCCAGCGCGCGGCCGGCGATGGACCAGCGTTCCATGCGGTCGACCAGCGGATCGGCCAGGTAGGCCAGCAGCGCGGCGAAGACGAACGGCGTCAGGATCGGCGCCAGCAGGTACACCAGCACGGCGGTGACCAGCACCGTCACCAGCCAGAAACGGCCATTGGCGGTAATCATGCGGTGGCTCCGTGGGTGCGGGTGGGGGTGGGGGTGCAGGCTGTCATGACGCGCTCCGGTTGCGCCAGACCGAGCGGGCGCGCCGGCTCCAGACCCAGACGTAATGCGCGCCGCTGGTGATCGCCAGCGCGGCGACGACGGCGATCAGCGCGGTGATGGCCTGCTGCGGCACCGGCAGCGCGGCCAGCTGCGCCAGCACGGCCAGCACCAGCAGCACCTGCGCCATCGTGCAGGTCTTGCCGGGAATGCTCGGCTCGGCCGGCACCGGTTCGACGTAGTGGTTGTAGGCGAAGGCACCTGTGACGATCACTGCGTCGCGCAGCATGACGATCACGATCAGCCACCACGGCAGCGCGCCGATCCACGCCAGCGCGACGAAGGCGCAGACCATGAAGAACTTGTCGGCGATGGGATCGAGCAGCCCGCCGAGCCGGCTCTGCCAGCCCAGGGTGCGCGCGAGGAAACCGTCGAGCACATCGCTGAGTCCCGCGAACACCGCCAGCCACAGGGCAGCCTGCTCACGCCCGCTCACGATCAGCCACACCAGCGGCAGGCAGGCGCCGATGCGTGCCAGGGTGATCGCGTTGGGCAGGTGGCGCAGCATGTCCGGGTCGGTCGTTCCATTCTTCAGGCCCGCGCCGGCCGCACGTTGCAGCCGACGCAAGGGCTGAGGTTTGCCGAAGTGTACTTGCCAGCACCGTCGAGGCGCAGGCGCTGCCTGCCGCGGGGCAGGCGGGCATCAGCGGCCGGCCCGTTTCAGGGCTGCCACTGCAGGCTCAGGTCCGCGTCTTCCGGCTTGTCCGCCAGCACGCGCAGGCGGCCATCGGCGGCGAGCAGCGCCAGCAGCTGGCCCAGCGGTGCGGAGACCTGCGCACGCACGCGGACGCGGGTGCCGTCGGCCTGTTCCGGCGATACGCCGGTGACCATCGGCTGCGCGCGCAGCAGTTCCAGCGCCTGCACGTAGCTGCCGGCGCGATCCAGGCCGGTCAGCCAGATGACGTAGTCGCCGGCGCCGCGATCGACGTCAGCGCTGGATTCGATCACCGACTCCGGGCGCACGGCAAGCGCGGCGGCGAACAGCTCCAGCAGGGTCGGCGCACCGGCTGCCAGCGTGCCGGCGATGTCCTCGCCTTCGCTCGTGAACCGGTGGTCGCGACCGGCGGCGTGAACGTACCACTGCGCGACCAGGCCGGTGTCGGCGGCACGCAGCCATGCAAGCACGGCGGGCTCGGCACCGGTACGCAGCGCCGCGACCGGGAGCGCCTCGGCGACGCCGTCCTCGCTCAGGGCATCGACCATGCGCCAGTCTTCCAGGTCGTTCAGGGCCGGCATCACGCGCACGCCCTGGACACCCAGCGCCTTGCCCAGTCCATCGAGCAGGCCGGGCTCGTTGCCGTCGACCAGGCGGCGCTGGTCGCTGCTGTCGTCCACAAGCCACAACGTCGCGCCGACGCCGCCCCCCGGCCACACCGGCACGCCGGCGTTGACCAGCAGGCTGCGCGCCTTCGGCACGTTGAACCAGGCCCGCAGCATCAGCTTGATCGAGGGAATGCCGCTGGCGGTCGGACGGATGACCTGCTCGTATTCGAAACGCTGCAGGACCAGCGGGTCCGCTTCCAGTGCCGCCGCCAGGTCGACGCGATCCTGCGGCGCCGTCTCCGGCGTCAGCCGGCGGATGGCTTCGGCGAACACCTGCGGCAGCGCGGCGGCGCGCGTGGCGTCGCTGCGATTGGCCACCGCGACCTCGCCCATCACCACGTCCGCGGTCTGCGCCTGCACCGTCAGCACGCTGGCACACAACAGGAACAGGGCGAGGATCGAAGCGCGCATGGCCGGATACCGTGGGAAAGCCGGCGAGTTTCGCGCATGCGGCCAAGGCAAGTCCACCCGGCGGCCGCGCCGGGACGTGGCCGGAAGCGCCTCGCCGCGTCCCGTTGCCGGCACCGCCCGCCGCGCATCCCGAGCTTTCCAGGTGTCCGCCCGCGGGCCGGCGGCTATCCTGACCGCCTGTTTTTCCAGGAGGACATGATGGCCAAGGCCCTGATATGGATCGTCGGCGCGCTTACCGCGACCGCCGCGCTTGCCGCCGACGCACCGAAGTGGGACGTCAACACCGTCCAGGGCGAGGCGCGCCATGCCCGCTTCAGCACCGACGAAGGCACATGGATGAACGTCGACGTCAGCCCCGACGGCCGGACGCTGGTGTTCGACCTGCTTGGCGACCTCTACACGCTGCCGATCAGTGGTGGCAACGCCAGGCGCATCACCTCCGGGCCGGCCTTCGACGTGCAGCCGCGCTTCTCGCCGGATGGCAGCCAGATCAGTTTCACGTCCGACCGTGGCGGCGGCGACAACATCTGGCGCGCGAAGCCCGACGGCAGCGATGCCCGCGCGGTGACGCAGGAAACCTTCCGCCTGCTCAACAACGCGGTGTGGACGCCGGACGGCCAGTTCCTGATCGCCCGCAAGCACTTCACGGCGCGCCGTTCGCTGGGTGCCGGCGAGATGTGGATGTACCACGCCGGCGCCGGCGGCGAAGGCCTGCAGCTGACGAAAAAGAAGAACGACCAGCAGGATGCCGGCGAGCCGGCGGTGTCGCCGGATGGCCGCTACGTGTATTTCAGCGAGGACGTCAGCCCCGGCCCGAACTTCGAATACAACCGCGACGGCAACGGCACGATCTACGCCATCCGCCGCCTTGACCGCGAAAGCGGCGAGCTGGTGGACCTGGTGCGCATCCAGGGCGGCGCCGTGCGCCCGCAGCCCTCGCCGGACGGCAAGCAGCTGGCCTTCGTGCGCCGCATCCGCGAGAAGACGGCGCTGAGCCTGTTCGACCTGGAAACCGGCCAGATCCGCACCCTGTGGGATGGCCTCTCGCACGACCAGCAGGAAGCCTGGGCGATCTTCGGCGTCTATCCGAACTTCAACTGGACCCCGGACAGCCGGCACATCGTCATCTGGGCACAGGGCAAGCTGTGGCGCGTGTCGGCGGCCGATGGCTCGCAGGCGCAGATTCCGTTCACTGCCGAAGTGGACCAGCAGCTGTCCGAACCGGTGCGCGCGAGCTACCGCCTCGAGGAAGGCAGCTTCACGCCGAAGATGATCCGCGACGCCGCCACCAGCCCGGACGGCCGCACGCTGGTGTTCCACGCCGTCGGCAGCCTGTGGAGCAAGCGCCTCCCGGACGGCCGCCCGCAGCGCATCAGCAGCACCGACGCCTTCGACTACATGCCCAGCTTCAGCCACGACGGCCGCCAGCTGGTGTTCGTGCGCTACAGCGACGAGGAACAGAGCCGCATCATCGTGCGCGACATGGCCAGCGGCCGCGAGCGTGTGGTGTCGCAGCGCCCGGGTTTCTACTTCGATCCGGTGTTCTCGCCGGATGGCCGCAGCATCGCCTACAGCAAGCAGCGCGCGAGCGGGCTGATCGACTACCGCTTCGCCCTCGACACCGGCCTGTGGCTGCAGCCGCTTGACGGCAGCGCGCCGCGCCGCCTGCATCGCGACGGCCGTTCGCCGCAGTTCTCGGCGAATGGCTCGCGCGTGTACTACTTCAGCGGCGGCGGCATGGAGAAGAAGCTGTCGAGCATCGGCATCGACGGCACCGAGCCGCGCGAGCACTTCAACCTGAAGTACACCACCTCGGTGTCGATCAGTCCCGACGACAAGTGGGTGGCCTTCACGGAGCTCTACAACGCCTACGTGGCGCCGATGCCGAACACCGGCGGTGCCGTGGACCTCAACAAGGACACGCGTGCCCTGCCCGTCGCCCGCGTCAGCCAGGATGCCGGCCCGTACCTGCACTGGTCGGGCAACGGCAGCCGCCTGCACTGGGTGCTTGGCGACCGCTACTTCACGCGCGAACTGAAGGACGCCTTCGCCTTCCTGCCCGGCGCACCGGCAACGTTGCCGAAGCCGGAAGACGCGCAGTCGGTGGAGATCGGCCTGAGCCTGCCGCTGGATACGCCCAGCGGAAGCGTCGCTTTCACCAACGCGCGCCTGGTGACCATGCGCGGTGACGAAGTCATCGACAACGGCACGCTGGTGGTCGCCGGCGACCGCATCCAGGCCATCGGTCCGGCCGCCGACGTGCGCGCGCCGTCCGGCGCCCGCGTCATCGACCTCGGCGGCCGCACGATCGGCCCGGGCATCATCGACGTGCACGCGCACGCCAGCCACTTCAGCACCGGACCGTCGCCGCAGGCGAACTGGGCCTACTACGCCAACCTCGCCTACGGCATCACCACGATGCACGATCCGTCCGCCACCAGCGAGACCGTGTTCGCGCAATCGGAACTGGTGAAGGCCGGCCTGACCGTCGGGCCGCGCGTGTTCTCCACCGGCACGATCCTCTACGGCGCCGACGGCGACTTCAAGGTCGTGGTGAACTCGCTCGATGATGCGCGCGCGCACCTGCGCCGGCTCAAGTCGCTGGGCACCTTCAGCGTCAAGAGCTACAACCAGCCGCGCCGCGACCAGCGCCAGCAGATCAACCAGGCCGCGCGCGAACTGGACATGCTGGTGGTGATGGAAGGCGGTTCGACCTTCTTCCACAACCTGACCATGATTCTCGATGGTTCGACCAGCGTCGAGCACAACCTGCCCGTCGCGCCGCTCTACAAGGACGTGATCCAGCTGTGGTCGGCGACGCAGGTGGGCCAGACGCCGACGCTGGTCGTCGCCTACGGCGGCTCCAGTGGCGAGAACTGGTGGTACCAGAAGGAAGAGGTCTGGAAGAACGAGAAGCTGCTGCGCTTCTTCCCGCGCGAGCAGATCGACGCGCGCTCGATGCGCCGCACGGCCATGCCCGACGAACAGTATTTCCATCCGACGGTGGCCGAATCGGTGAAGGCGCTGCATGACGCCGGCGTGCCGGTGCAGGTCGGCGGCCACGGCCAGCTGCAGGGCCTGGCCACGCATTGGGAAATCTGGATGCTGGCGCAGGGCGGCTTCACGCCGCACGAAGCCTTGCAGGCGGCGACGATCAACGGTGCGCGCCTGCTTGGCCTCGACCGCGACCTGGGTTCGCTGGAAGTCGGCAAGCGCGCCGACCTGGTCGTGTACGGCGCCGATCCGCTGCAGGACATCCGCAACACCGAGGACATCGACTACGTGATGGTCAACGGCCGCCTGTTCGACGGCGGGACGATGGCGGAAATCGGCGGCAGGCAGCGTCCGGCGCCGACCTTCTACTGGCAGCGCCACGGCGCCGCCGCGGCGACCGCCGCCGGCATCGGCCTGCCCGGCCCGACCGCCGAATGCCATTGCCCCAAGTCCGCGACCAGCCAGCTCATCCTGCCCTGATCCAGTCGCGGCGCGGCGACGCGATCCATGCGTCGCCGTGCCGCGCGATGGCTGGAATCACCAACTGGCGGACATCTCCTGAAGCCCGCACCCGAGCTGGCGGCGCACAGCATCGCACCCGGGCGCGGGTGCCGGCATGGCGCCGTCGTTGCGAAGCCGGCGCCGAGGTGACCTGCGGAATCGGCCGGGCAACCTGCGTTCCGCCATTCAACGACCGGTCGCTCGGCCGTAGGGCTTCCGTGGATTGGAAAGACACAGGAGCCGCGTGCCGGCAGCGGGCTGTGCGCTGCCGGCGCATCAGGTCCGCGGCGTCACCCAGAACACATACATCGCCGCGAAGGTGTCGGGGTGCTCGGTTTCGAAGGCGTCCCACGCCGCCAGGTCGACCTTTGCCTGTGGCGACGGGAACCGGCGCTCGAAGGCCGCGGCCACCGGCCCCGGCACTTCCATGCCCAGCAGTCGCAGGCGCTGGCGATCGAGCAGTCCGGCGATCCCTGGCAAGGTGAAGCGATGTTCCTGGACATGGAACAGCAGGTCGCGGCACTCGCTCATCGAATGGAAATCGTTGAAGACGGTCGCCGGTTTCCGTGGATCCTTGTCCGGCAGGCACTTCAGCTCGGCGCGACAGGCGCGGATGCCTTCGCTGGTGGCCTCATGGCCACGCTCGGCAACATGGGCGCGCGCGGCGACGATGCCGCGGCGCGCCCGCTCGCTGTAAAGCGCGATGCGCATGACGCCGTTGTCGGCGAGCAGGCCGCGCAGGACCGACAGGCCCCGTTCGGGATCGGCCATGTGATGCAGCACGCCGGTCGATTCGATCAGCCCGAAACGTCGATCCAGCCGCCCGAGCTCGACGATGTCGCCCTGCACGAACTCGATGTTGTCCAGGCCCATGGCCTGCGCCTGGCGCTTGCCGTAGGCCAGGCTAGCAAGGCTGAGGTCGACGGCGAGGATCTGGATCCCGGCAATCCGGCTGGCCATGTCGATCGGATGCTGGCCGGTGCCGCATCCAGCATTCAGGGCGTGCACCTTCGCCGAGGCATCCAGCACGGGCAGCCCGGCTCCGGGCAGCTGCGCTGCCAGGAACCGCGGCAGCGGCAACGGCCGCAGGTCGCGCGGCAAGGACGACCAGCGCGGATACGGATTGCGCTCGTACTGCGCCCGCACCTTGACGGAGACGTCGTCGCTGATCGGGGTGACGGCGATGATGCCTGCACGCAGGCCGCGCTCCAGCATCGGCTCGCGCAACTGGCGTTCGATCAGCAGCCGCATCGGCGCCAGCCACGACTTCGCCGCCAGCGCTTCGCTGCCCTCGATCGATTCCAGCGACTGGTAACTGCCCAGCGCGCACAGCCACGAAGCGGGAATCGCCGCCTCGGCGCGCAGGCGCGCGCGCACCTTGCCGGCCAGTGCGCGCACCAGCGCCTTTTCATCTTCGTCCACCGCCCAGACGAATTCGTTGAGGTGGCACTGGACCGCCAGTGCGGCATGCAGCCGGAGCAGCGCCGGATCGGCGTAGTCGCCATCGCTTTCGGCGGCACGCTGCAGCAGCGCGCGGCGAACGCCAGTCAGCACCTGCTCCAGCGGCAGGGACGTCACCAGCGCGTGTTGAAGCCATGCCGGCAGCAGTGGCTCGCGCGCCACCACCTCGGGTTCCAGGCCGGGCAGGTCGCTGGCACCCGAGGATGCCGACGCCAGGACTCCGGCCAGCGCACCGCGGCTGCGCATGCGTGCAACCAGGGCGGGAACGATCGTCTGCGGACGCGCCCACGGCGTCGAAACGGCCTGGACCAGCAGCGCATCGAATTCCTCGGCCGGCCCTGCCGGCAGGTGCCCGGTGTCCAGCACCAGATGGATGAACCGCTGCCCCGCTGCCGCGAGTCCCGGCGCCATGCGCAGCGCCTGCATGAAACCCGCCAGCGCCTCGCCGTGCCGCCCCATTGCAGCCAGCACATCGGCGCGATTGAGGACGACACCGACCTCGTCGGGCCGCAGTGACAGGGAGCGGTCGAAGGCCTGCAGCGCCAGCTGCAAGCGACCCAGTTGCCGCAGCACCATGCCATGGTTGTTGTGCGCGATCGGATCGTCCGGCTGCAGGGCCAGCTGGCGCTCCAGTCCGGCCAGCTGCCGCTGCGGGTCGGCGTCCTGCTGGCCGCGGCACAATGCCAGCTGGTTGCGGGCCTCGGGGTCCTCCGGCGCGACCACGACGGCCCGTTCCGCAAGGACCAGCGCCTCGTCGAAGCGTTCGCTGGCGATCAGCAAGGCAGCCAGGTTGACCAGCAGCGAAAGACGGTCGGGGAGCAATGCCAGTGCCTGGCGGTAAAGCGGCTCGGCCTGGTCCAGCCGATTGTGGTTATGGTGATCGAGCGCCTGCATGAACAGGCGGCGCGCCTGATCGGTAGCATCCATGGAAGATCCGGTCCCGTGGCGATGAGGAACGACGGCACCCGATACCTGGCATCACCGCCCTCCCGGCGGCGACCGGCGTGACACACGGGCGGTCAAGCCGCCATGTTAAACGACCGGAGCGGATGTGTCCGGGCCCGCAATGGATCGGGCCGGCACCCGCGTGGAAGATAGACCGGGAAATGGTCGACAGGGAAAGGGTGTCCACGGTGGTTGCCATGGACACCCTTCCGGTCAGCCCGACTTGCGGGCCGAGGTCAAATCAGCGCCGGCTGTTGTCGGCCAGTCCACGGGGCTCGGAAGCGAGGCGCTCGAGGACTTCGTCCTGCCACTTCCAGTACAGGTCGGGCTGCCAGAAGCGGCGGTCGAACAGCAGTTCGCCGGTCACCATGTCCGGAAAGATCCCGGACTGCATGTACCCCGCATCACCGATCTGGCTGGTGGCGCGCAGGTTGCCGACGTGGCCGAGGCGGCTGCCGGTGATCGATCCCTGGTGGCGGCGCATCGCCTTCGCCTGCCGGGGCTTCGCCACCGCATCGCCATACCGGTCGTACACGCCCTGGCCGACCGCGATGGCCTCGTTGCGCTCGGCCTCCGACAACTGCTGCCAGAGGTATTCACGCCGGACCAGGAAAAGGCGGTTACCGCGCTCGGCCGCCAGGTCCATCCAGGCGTAGGCCAGCGGGCGGTTCCGCGACGTGCCATGCCCGATCCAGTAAAGCTCGGCGACCATGGCCTGCGACGGCTTGTCGGCGTAACGGGCGGCCTGCTCGAAGTTGACGAAGGCATCGCCGTGGTCGCCCTTGCGCATGGCATCCAAGCCGGCATGCCGCCAGCGCAGGTCCGGGTGACCGTTGATGAACGTCTCGCTCTCGACGATCGCGGCACTGGGCATCAACGACTGCCAGGACTCCGACCTCATGCCATCCGACGCCGTGGCCAGGCCCGCGCACAGGGCCACCGCCGTGACCGGTCCCAGCATCAGTTTCCATGTGTTCCGCATCATGCACCTCCCGCTCTGGTGATCCGTCTTCATCCTACTGCCGACCGGCAGGAATGTGCGGGTGGACTTCCCGGCCCGCTGCAATCGAGGACGGCGCCCACGGGATTTCCGTCGCAGCCCCGTCGCCGGGACGGCTTGGGAACGTC
Source organism: Pseudofulvimonas gallinarii (assembly GCF_004343305.1). Lineage (GTDB taxonomy): Bacteria > Pseudomonadota > Gammaproteobacteria > Xanthomonadales > UBA2363 > Pseudofulvimonas > Pseudofulvimonas gallinarii. The sequence goes on from NZ_SMAF01000004.1 coordinate 11,124, forward strand.
CCGGGAGCGGACGGCGTCGCCGGCCCGGCATGGCCGTTCCCCCCGCAGACGGGTGCGTGCCCGGGAAAAACAGGCCCTTCGGGTGGACTCAGCGCTGTGGCCGGCCCGCGCCCTGCCCCGGTCCCGACAGCAGGCCGCAGCGACGGAACCCGTAATCGAGCGGCAGCGTGAGCAGCGGCGGGATCGCCGCCAGCACCGCCAGCAGCAGCGCCCACATCGGCCAGCGCAACCGGGCGCCGGCGATGAACGCGGTCGCGAGATAAAGCAGGAAGGCACCGCCATGCAGCCAGCCGAAGATCTGCACGCCGAGGTCGGTCGTGCCGCTGCCGTATTTCAGGTACAGGCCGACAAGCAGCCCGGCCCAGGTGATCGCCTCGATCAGCGCCACGGCGGAAAAGATCCTGCCGGCGGTGCCCGGTGGTTCGGCTTGCATTCGCATCCGGTTCTTTCCAGTGAAGGTGGCCGGACGGATCTCCGGCCGGGGTGCAGTGCAGATGGACGGACGCCCGGCGCTGGGCCGGGCGTCCGTTTGCCTCGGGCGCAGGCCGTCAGGCGGCGGCGGTGTCGGCGACCTCGCGGTACTCCTCGATCTGGTCGAAGTTCATGTACCGGTAGATCTGGTCCCCGTTGGCGTTGATGACGCCGATGTCGGCCAGGTATTCCTCGCGCGTCGGGATGCGCCCCAGGCGCGCGCAGATCGCCGCCAGCTCCGCCGAACCCAGGTACACGTTGGTGTTGCGGCCGAGGCGGTTGGGGAAATTGCGCGTCGAGGTGGACATCGCCGTCGAACCTTCACGGATCTGTGCCTGGTTGCCCATGCACAGCGAGCAGCCCGGCATTTCCATGCGCGCGCCCGCGGTGCCGAAGGTGCCGTAGTGGCCTTCCCTGGTCAGCTCGGCGGCATCCATCTTGGTCGGCGGTGCCACCCACAGGCGCGTCGGGATGTCGCGCTTGCCTTCCAGCAGCTTGGCGGCGGCGCGGAAGTGGCCGATGTTGGTCATGCACGAACCGATGAATACCTCGTCGATCTTCGCGCCGGCGACGTCGGACAGCGACTTTGCATCATCCGGGTCGTTGGGGCAGCAGACGATCGGCTCGACGATGTCGTTGAGGTCGATCTCGATGACGGCGGCATAGTCGGCGTCGGCGTCCGGCTCCAGCAGCTGCGGGTTTTCCAGCCACTGCTCCATCCTGGCGATGCGGCGCTGCAGGGTCCGAGCGTCCTGGTAGCCCTCGGCGATCATCCATTTCAGCAGCGTGATGTTGCTGTTGAGGTATTCGACGATCGGCTCCTTGTTCAGGCGCACGGTGCAGCCGGCGGCGGAACGCTCGGCCGAGGCGTCGGCCAGCTCGAAGGCCTGTTCGATCTTCAGGTCGGGCAGGCCTTCGATCTCGAGGATGCGGCCGGAGAAGATGTTCTTCTTGCCCTGCTTGGCGACGGTCAGCAGCCCCTGTCTGATGGCGTACAGCGGGATCGCGTGCACGAGGTCACGCAGCGTGACGCCCGGCTGCAGCTGGCCCTTGAAGCGCACCAGCACCGACTCGGGCATGTCCAGCGGCATGACCCCGGTGGCCGCGGCGAACGCCACCAGGCCCGAGCCGGCCGGGAACGAGATGCCGATCGGGAAGCGCGTGTGCGAGTCGCCGCCGGTGCCGACGGTGTCTGGCAGCAGCATGCGGTTGAGCCAGCTGTGGATGATGCCGTCGCCCGGGCGCAGCGACACGCCGCCGCGAGTGGAGATGAACTCCGGCAGCGTGTGGTGCGTCTTCACGTCCACCGGCTTCGGATAGGCGGCGGTGTGGCAGAACGACTGCATGACCAGGTCGGCGCTGAAGCCCAGGCAGGCCAGGTCCTTCAGTTCGTCGCGCGTCATCGGGCCGGTGGTGTCCTGCGAACCGACCGTGGTCATCTTCGGTTCGCAGTAGGTGCCCGGGCGCACGCCCTGGCCTTCCGGCAGGCCGCAGGCGCGGCCGACCATCTTCTGCGCCAGGGTGAAGCCCTTGCCGGTGTCGGCGGGCTGTTGCGGCTGGCGGAACAGGTCGGTGCGCGGCAGTTCCAGCGCTTCGCGCGCCTTCGCGGTGAGGCCGCGGCCGATGATCAGCGGGATGCGGCCGCCGGCGCGCACCTCGTCGAACAGCACTTCCGACTTCACCTCGAACTCGGCGATCACCTCGCCGTCCTTCAGCGCCTTGCCTTCATACGGGCGCAGTTCGATGACGTCGCCATGCTGCATCTTCGACACGTCGAGCTCGATCGGCAGGGCGCCGGCGTCTTCCATCGTGTTGTAGAAGATCGGGGCGATCTTGCCGCCCAGGCAGACGCCACCGAAGCGCTTGTTCGGGATGTAGGGAATGTCCTCGCCGGTCCACCACAGCACGCTGTTGGTCGCCGACTTGCGCGAGGACCCGGTGCCGACGACGTCGCCGACGTAGGCGACGAGGTGGCCCTTCTCCTTGAGCTTGAGGATCTCGCCGATCGGGCCGCGCTTGCCGTCTTCCTCCGGCACGAACGGCGCATCCGGGCGCGCGTTCTTCAGCATCGCCAGCGCGTGCATGGGAATGTCCGGGCGCGTGGTCGCGTCCGGCGCCGGCGACAGGTCGTCGGTGTTGGTTTCGCCCGGCACCTTGAACACGGTCAGCGTCATCGACGCCGGCACGTCCGGCTTGCTGGTGAACCACTCGGCGTCGGCCCAGCTCTGCAGCACGGCGCGGGCATGGGCGTTGCCGTTCTTCGCCTTTTCCTCGATGTCATGGAAGGCATCGAAGACCAGCAGCGTGTGCTTGAGCGCATCGGCGGCGATGTGGCCGACGTCGATGTCGTCGAGCAGTTCAATCAGCGGATGCACGTTGTAGCCGCCCAGCATGGTGCCGAGCAGGCGCGTGGCGTCCTCGCGCGACAGCAACGGCGTGGTTTCGCGACCGAAGGCGACGGCTGCCAGGTAGGACGCCTTCACACGCGCCGCGTCGTCCACGCCCGCAGGCACACGGTGGGTGAGCAGTTCCAGCAGGAACCCGGCCTCGCCGGCCGGCGGGTCCTTGATCAGCTCGATCACGTCGGCGGTCTGCTGCGCGGTCAGCGGCAGCGGCGGGATGCCGAGCGCGGCGCGTTCGGCCACGTGTTGGCGATAGGCTTGCAGCATGGAAGTCTCCAGGAGGTGTCGCGGGTGTGGTGGGGCGTGGGTCGGGCTCAGGGGGCCTTGGGTACGATGATCTTCAGGCCCTTGAAGTAGTCGCGGAAGAATCCGGCGTCGCGGGTGATGAGGCCCGCGCATTGCAGCAGCGCGTGGGCACCGACGATGAAGTCCGGCACGGTGCGCGATGAAACGGAACCACCCTGCCCGGCTGCGCGGCGACGCTGGTTGAAGCGGCGCTGCATTTCGCCGGCACGGATGGCGGAGCGGCGCTCGACGGGCACGTAGCGCATGCCCATTTCCTCGACCACGTCCATGATGTCGGTGCCGTGGCCGAGTCCGGCGGTGATTTCGCTGACGACGACGTCGCAGAGCACGACCGGGCCCTGCGCCAGCGCGTCGCGGACGCACTGCTCGGCGGCGTCGGCGCGGGCCGGGTCATTGCCCAGCAGGTCGATCAGGACCGGCGTGTCGATCGCGATCATGCCGTCGACCGGTCAGGGTTCCACCGGATCGTCCGGTGCGCGGCCGCGCAGTTCGCGCATCACGTCATCGGTGCTGACGCCCTCGGGCAGCCTGAACCGGCCGCGGGCGCGGGAAATGGCGTCGTCGACGTTCTTGCGCAGGATGATGCGGCCGCCCTCGAGTTCGACCTTGAGCAGCGTGCCCTTGGTCAGGCCCAAGGCATCGCGGACCGCCTTGGGCAAGGTGATCTGCCCGCGTTCGGCAACGGTGGCTTCCAAGGCAACCTCCTGCAAAGTAGGCGTCAGCCGGTATGCGCGCATTATACATACCTGGCATGACATACTTCCAGAGGCATACCGGGCTGTTCAGGCAACTGCGGCTGGCAAAACCACGGTTTCCGGGGCCTCGACGGTGAATGCCAGGCACTCGCCGTCGTCCGGGATGGACAGCCGGTCGGCGACACCGGCGCGGGCCGCTTCCGCGGCAAGGCCGGCACGGGTCTGCGGACAATGGCTGAGCGCCTCCAGATGGTTGGCCACGACGTGGCCGCGCACCAGGGTCGCCAGCTCGACCGCGGCGGCGCCGTCCATGATGACCTCCCCACCCAGGTCGAAGCGCGCGCCGCCGGCCGGGACCACGCACACATCCGGCTGCTGCCGCGCGACGAAGGCACGGATCTCGTCCGTGAGCAGTGTGTCGCCCGCCAGGTAGACGGACGGCTCGCCGGGCATCTCGATCAGGTAGCCGACGCCATGCTCCATCAGCCGCCCGATCAACCCCCGGCCGTGCAGGCATCGCTGCGTGCGGATCTGTCCGTCCAGGAAGGGGCTGGGATGTCCGTGATCGGCGGGCAACGGCACCACATTGAGACCTTTCCGTCGCAGGTGCGGGGCGTCATGCGGCGTGCAGACCACGGGCAGCTGGCGTTCGCGCAGCCAGCGCGCGCCAGCCCTGTCCAGGTGATCGAAGTGGCCCTTCTGGCAGTGGGTGATCAGGCCGTGCGTGACCTGGTCCAGCAAGGGTTCGTGGCCTGCGGGCAGGTCGACCAGCGGATTGCGCAGACGCCCGCCGCCCAGACGCAACGGCGGCAGGGCCCCACGCGGCGCCAGCATGGGATCGACCAGGACCCGTGCCTGGCGGTATTCGAGGACGAGGGTGGCATTCCGCAGCTGGTGGATCTTCATGGCATGGGCTCCGATCGGGGTGCCCACATGGTCGGCTCGCCAGGCGGCCACCGAAATGGCATGATTCGCCATCTTTCATTCGATTCCTGCCATGGTTGCCCCGTTGCGCATCGGCCTGCTGCTCTATCCGGGCTGCATGCCGGCCGGTCTGTTCGCGTTCGCCGACCTGCTGCACGCCGCCAACCGGCGCGGCGGCCGCCGGCTGTACGAGACCACGTTCGTGTCGGCGCAACCGTGGACCGCGACCGGGCCGCACGGGACGCCCGTGCGCGCGCAGGATCGCCTGCCCTTCGCCGGTGACGCGTTGCTGGTGCCCGGCTTCTGGGCCGAATCGCAGGCGGACGTCGAGGCCGCGCTGTCCGCCAATGCCGACCTGGTCGCAACACTTCGCCGGCTGGGCCGTCGCTGCCAGCTCTGGAGCTACTGCGCGGGCGTGAGCCTGCTCGCCGCCGCCGGACGTCTCGACGGCCGGCGGGCGACCGCCACCTGGTGGCTGGCCGATGCATTGCGGCGGCGCCATCCGCGGGTGCACTGGGCGTTCGGGCAGGACTGCGTCGCCGGCGAGCGGACGATGACCGCGAGTGGTACGAATGGCCATCTGCCAATTGCCCAGGCCTTGATCGAACGCGATCTCGACGCCGAGGCCTTCCTGGATCTGACCCGCCTGATGGTGCTGCCGCGTCCCACGCCGGGCCATGACGCCTTTGAACAGCTGGCGCTGATCGAACAGGGCAGCGACTGCCTGCGCGACCTGCACCGGGTGGTCGAACGCCTGCCGGCCTCGAGGCTCACCGCCAGCGCACTGGCAATGGCGCTGGGCATGTCTTCACGCACGCTGGCTCGGCGTGTGAGAAGCGAAACCGGGCTTTCCCTGGCCGCGCATGTGCGCCGGCTCAAATTGCGCCAGGTCAGCGACCGCCTGGTCCTGACCAGCGAGCCGGCCAGCGCCATCAGCGCTGCCCTGGGTTTCAGCAGTGAATCGAACATGCGCCGCGCCTTCAAGGCGGTCACCGGGATGACGCCCGGCGACTACCGCCGGCGCCATGGCCGGCGCTGAGCCTGACCGACATCTGACGGGCGCCGGCGCGCCGGAAGCGCGGGCGACGTAGACTGCGACATTGCCAGCCATGCCAGCCAGAGGAGCCCCGCCATGCATGATTCGTTCTCCACCCGGAGCCAGCTTTCGGTCAACGGCAGGACCTACGCCTACTACAGCCTGCCGAAACTCGGCGCGCGCTACGACATCGCCCGCCTGCCCTTCTCGCTGAAGATCCTGCTGGAAAACCTGCTGCGCCACGAGGATGGCGGCATCACCGTAGGCAGCGCGCACATCGAGGCGCTGGCGCAGTGGGACCCGGCGGCGACACCGGCCACCGAGATCGCCTTCATGCCCGCGCGCGTGGTGCTGCAGGATTTCACCGGCGTGCCGTGCGTGGTGGACCTGGCGGCCATGCGTGACGCGGTGGTCAAGCTGGGTGGCCGTCCCGAACAGATCAATCCGCTGATCCCCTCCGAGCTGGTCATCGACCACTCGGTGCAGGTCGATGTCTTCGGTCGCGCCGATGCACTGGACCTCAACGGCCGCATCGAATTCGAACGCAACCAGGAACGCTACGGCTTCCTGCGCTGGGGACAGAAAGCGTTCGCCAACTTCAAGGTCGTGCCGCCGAACACCGGCATCGTCCACCAGGTCAACCTCGAACACCTGGCGCGCGTCGTGTTCGCCGCCGAGCGTGACGGCGAATGGCTGGCCTATCCGGACACCGTGTTCGGCACCGACTCGCACACGACGATGATCAACGGCATTGGCGTGCTCGGCTGGGGCGTCGGCGGCATCGAGGCGGAAGCGGCGATGCTCGGCCAACCCTCGTCGATGCTGATTCCGCAGGTCGTCGGCTTCAAGCTCACCGGACGCATGCCGGAGGGCGCGACCGCCACCGACCTGGTGCTGACGGTGACGCAGATGCTCCGCCAGCATGGCGTCGTCGGCAAGTTCGTCGAGTTCTTCGGCGACGGCCTGCAGCACCTGCCGCTGGCCGACCGCGCCACCATCGCCAACATGGCGCCGGAATACGGCGCCACCTGTGGCATCTTCCCGATCGATGCCGAATCGCTGAATTACCTGCGCCTGTCGGGCCGCAGCGAAAACGAAATCGCGCTGGTCGAGCAGTATGCGCGCGTGCAGGGCCTGTGGCATGAGCCCGGCGCACCGGAAGCGCAGTACAGCAGCGTGCTGCACCTGGACATGGGCGAAGTCCGCCCGTCGCTGGCCGGTCCGCGCCGGCCGCAGGACCGCGTGCTGCTGGAAGATGTCGCCACCAACTATCGCGACAACCTGCCGGCCCTGACGGCAAACCGCGAAAAGCGCTGCACGGAAGTGGCCGACTTCGTCAACGAAGGCGGCGGCGCCGCTGTCGGCAACGAACAGCTGCAGAAGGGTTTCGCCGACATCGAGATCGGCGGCGAGACCTTCCGCCTCAAGGATGGCGCCGTGGTCATCGCGGCGATCACTTCCTGCACCAACACGTCGAATCCGGCGGTGATGATCGGCGCCGGCCTGCTGGCCCGCAACGCGGCGGCGCGCGGCCTGACGCGCAAGCCCTGGGTGAAGACCTCGCTCGGGCCAGGCTCGCGCGTGGTCACCGAATACCTGGAAAAGGCCGGCCTGCTCGACGAACTGGAGAAGGTCGGCTTCTATGTCGTCGGCTATGGCTGCACGACCTGCATCGGCAACTCCGGCCCGCTGCCGCCGGAAGTCAGCGCCGGCATTGCCGCCGGCGACCTGGTGGTGACCTCGGTGCTGTCCGGCAACCGCAACTTCGAAGGTCGCATCCATGCCGAAGTGAAGATGAACTACCTGGCCTCGCCGCCACTCGTCGTCGCCTACGCACTGGCGGGCACGGTCGACATCGACCTGACCACGCAGCCGCTGGGCCACGACGGCAACGGCGAGCCGGTCTATCTGCGCGACATCTGGCCGACCAACAAGGAGATCGGCGATTTCATCGCCGCGACCATCGGCCCGGACATGTTCAAGCAGACCTACGCCGATGTCTTCAAGGGCGACTCGCGCTGGAACACGATCGATTCTCCGGATGGCGACCTCTACGCCTGGAGCGATGCGTCGACGTACATCAAGAACCCGCCGTACTTCGAAGGCATGTCCATGCAGGTGGCGGGCATCAACGACATCGCCGGCGCGCGCTGCCTGGCGCTGCTGGGCGACTCGATCACCACCGACCACATCTCGCCGGCTGGCAGCATCAAGAAGGATTCGCCGGCCGGCCGTTTCCTGATCGAACATGGCGTGCAGCCGGCCGACTTCAATTCCTATGGCAGCCGCCGCGGCAACGACGCCGTGATGGTGCGCGGCACGTTCGCCAACATCCGCATCCGCAACCAGATGCTGGAGGGCGTCGAGGGCGGCCACACCCGGCACATTCCCAGCGGGGAACAGCTGTCGATCTACGACGCCTCGATGCGCTACCAGGCCGCCGGCACGCCGCTGGTGGTGATCGCCGGACAAGAATACGGCACCGGTTCGTCGCGTGACTGGGCGGCCAAGGGCACCAACCTGCTCGGCATCAAGGCGGTGATCGCGGAAAGCTTCGAGCGCATCCATCGCTCGAACCTGGTCGGCTTCGGCGTGCTGCCGCTGCAGTTCCGTGCCGGCGAAAGCGCCCGCAGCCTCGGCCTCACCGGCTACGAGACCTTCTCGATCTCCGGGCTGGCAGACGGCGCCGCCAAGGTGGCGACGGTGACCGCGGTCGCCGACGATGGCCGCGTCACCACCTTCACTGTCGATGTGCTGCTGCTGACGCCGAAGGAGGTCGAGTACTTCCGCCACGGCGGGATCCTGCACTACGTGCTGCGGCAGCTCGCCGCACGACCGGCCTGAGGCACGGCATGGTCCACAAGGACTTCGGCGCCGGCGCGGCCTGCGCGCGGGACATTCGGGCATGACGACGAAATCCCTGCCCGCGGCCATGGTGCATGTCGGCTACGCCCTGCCCCGCAGCGGCCTGCCTTCTGTGGTGTCGTTCCGCGCCTGGGTCGCCGCCGCGCTGGCAGGCGCGCGGCGGCGGGCGGCCAGCGAACTGTCGATCCGCCTGGTCGATGCCGACGAAGGGCGGGCGCTCAACCGCGACTACCGCGGCCGCGACTACGCCACCAACGTGCTGTCGTTCCCGGTGGAGCTGCCGCCGGGCGTGCGCTCGCCGCTGATCGGTGACATCGTCATCTGCGCGCCCGTGGTCGCCCGCGAAGCGGCTGAACAGGACAAGCGGCTGCGCGACCACTACGCCCACCTCACCGTCCACGGCGTCCTGCACCTGCTCGGCCACGACCACGAGAACGACGCCGACGCCGAACGCATGGAGAAGCTGGAGGTCCGCATCCTCGCCGGCCTCGGCATCGCCGATCCCTACCGGAAGGCCGAGAGACGCTGAATCCGTCCAGATCGCGCCGGCCGGCAGGCCGGCGTGGCGCCTTTGCCCCGTTTCCCGCGTAACATGGCAGAGCAAGGCCAGTCGCTGCGCCATCCGGGAGGGATTCCATGCGCCGCCTATTCGTTGCATGCATCGCCATGGCGACCACCATCGCCGCGGCTGCGCCGCCATGGTCGACCGACGACGACAGGACTCCGAAGGTGACCGACCCCTCGGTGCCGATCACCTACGTCGGCGGCGACGGCAGCATTTCCATCGGATTCAATGCCGAAGGCGAGACCGAAGGCCAGCTGATGGGCGTCTTCGGCCGCAACGACGAGCACGCCGTGGTCGGCCAGCTGTGGTGGGACCGCAGCGGCGCCGGCGGCGTCCAGGGCGACTACAACTGGCTCTGGGGCGCCACCGCCGACGAAGTGCGCGAGGATCCCTCGAAGGCGGCGGTGGCGCGCCTGTCCTTTGCGATCGTCCAGAACGGCGACCACAACCGCAAGGCGACCCTGGGCTTCGGCATCGAGCGGCCGAACTACGCGGTCGACGCTTACCTGTCGCGCGGATTCGGTGGCGGCCGATCCGCCGGCAGCAGGTTCAACGACATCGCGCGCCCGGTCACCGGCAGCGACGAGATCGGCGCCTACACCGAAATGGAGATCACCACGATCGAAACGCTGCTGGCGACGAAGGCCTACGACACCGAGGTCGGCGTGCAGTTCAGCCATGTCTTCGACCCGCTTGGCATGCGCGTTTACGGCGGCGCCGGCCTGCAGGACGGCGACGGCGCCGCCCGCGCGGCCATCTATTCGATCGGCCTGGACTCCCCGCTCGGCCGCCGCGGCTGGGCCATGACGGCGCGGGCCGAGCACCAGCGTCGCGAAGGCGACTTCGAGGACGAACATTCCGACACGCGGCTATCGTTCTTCCTGCGCTACCAGTTCGGCCGCAACGGAGTCTTCGTGCCCAGCACCGGCCAGGCCAGCCCGGCATGGGTGCAACGCGCCTTCGGCCGGCCCTCGAACGCCGCCCCGCGCACCGTCGATTCCTATGTCACCTCGGCCGGCACGCGCGTCAGCGTCAGCCAGGGCCCGCGCGAATACAGCAACTACTTCCCTGTTGCCCAGCCGGACAGTGCAACGACCCGACGTGGAACGGCTGTCGCCATCGCCGTGCTGGCCAACGACGGCGATCCCGATGGCGATCCGCTGGTCCTCACTGGCGTCAGCCAGCCGGCCAACGGCAATGCGGCCATCCAGGGCATGCAGGTCGTGTACACGCCGGACCCGGATTTCATTGGCGTCGACACCTTCACGTACACCGTGGCCGATCCGGATGGCGGCACCGGCGGCGCCACCGTCACCGTCACGGTCGAGGAACAGCCGGATCCCAACCGTGCCCCGGTGGCCCGTGACGACCAGGTGGTCGCACAGGCCGACACGGCGGTCAGCATCGACGTACTGGCCAATGACGAAGATCCGGACAACGACAGGCTGGTCCTGGTCGAAGCCGGACCGGCAGCCAACGGAACGGTAGTGGCTTCCGGTGACCGGGTCATCTACACGCCGCTCCCCGGTTTCGTCGGCACGGACAGCTTTGCCTACACCATCAGCGATGGCCGCGGTGGTACTGCTACGGCAACGGTCGTGGTCACGGTCACGCCGGCGCCGAACCGGCCACCGGTCGCCAGCAGCGACGGCGCCAACACCACCGTCAATACGCCGGTCAGCATCGACGTGCTCGCCAACGATTTCGATCCGGATGGCGATCCACTCGTGATCTTCGCCACCAGCGCGCCGTCGTCCGGCACCGCCGTCGTGGCCGGCAACGTGGTCGTCTATACGCCGGCGGCCGGATTCACCGGCAACGATGCGTTCTCCTATACGGTCGGCGACCTGCGAGGCGGCATCGACACCGGCTTCGTCAGCGTCCGCGTCGACGCCGCGGCGAACACGCCGCCGGTTGCCGTCAACGACACCACCACGACGACCAGCGGCACGGCGATTTCCATTCCCGTGCTGGCCAACGACAGCGATCCCGACGGCGATCCGCTGACGATCATCGCGGTGGGCACGCCGGCGCTGGGCACGGCGTCGATCGCCGGCGCGAACATCCTCTACACACCGGGTGCCGGCCTCGTGGGCGCCGACAGCTTCAGCTACACCATCGACGACGGCAACGGCGGCCAGGCCAGCGCGACGGTCACGGTGAACGTGCTGCCGCCGGTGAACCTGCCGCCCGTCGCCGTCAATGACACCCGCACCATCCTGCTGGGCGCGCCGACCAGCATCGATGTGCTGGCCAATGACAGCGATCCCGATGGCGATCCGCTGACGATCGTGTCGGTGACGACGCCAGCGGCCGGCACGGCGACGATCAGCGGCAACATGGTGGTCTACACGCCAGCCGTCCCGTTCCCGGGCACCGACAGCTTCGACTACACGATCAGCGACGGCAACGGCGGTTTCGCGACGGCGACGGTGTTCCTTGCAGCCGCGGTGAACAACCCGCCGGTGGCGGTCAACGATACCCGCACGGTCCCGCCGGGCGTCCCGACGGCCATCGACGTACTGGCCAATGACAGCGATCCGGACGGCGACCCGCTGACCATTGTCTCTGTGACGACACCGGGCGTCGGCACGGCATCGATCAGCGGCAACATGGTGATCTACACCGCTGTTGCCGGTGGCCCGGCGGCTGACACCTTCGATTACACGGTCAGTGACGGCAACGGCGGCTTGGCGACGGCGACGGTGTCCATCGCGATCAGCACGGTGAACCAGCCACCGGTTGCCGCCAACGATGCCGCGACGACCTCCGAAAGCGTTCCGGTGATGATCCCGGTGCTGGACAACGACAGCGATCCCGATGGCGACCCGCTCACCCTGGTGTCGGTGACCACGCCGGTGTCCGGCACTGCAAGCATCGTCGGCAACATGGTCGAGTACGTACCGGAAGCCGGCTTCGTCGGCGCGCTGACGTTCCAGTACACCATCAGCGACGGCAATGGCGGCACGGCCACGGCGACGGTCACGGTCACGGTGACGCCGGTCAACCAGGCGCCGGTCGCCCTGGATGACAACGTCACCATCGACCCGGCCACCTCGGCCACGATCAACGTGCTCGCCAACGACTTCGATCCGGATGGCGATCCGCTGACCATCGTCGCGGTCGGTCCGCCGTCCAGCGGCAGCGCCGTCATTTCCGGCAGCGTGATCGTCTACACCGCCATCGCCGCGTTCCCGGGAGCCGACGAGTTCACCTATACGATCAGCGACGGCAACGGTGGCACCGCCACGGCGCTGGTCCGCGTCACCGGCGCCCCGCCGAACCAGCCGCCGGTCGCCAACGACGACGTCGCCGTCACCGATTTCGGCACGCCTGCCGTGATCCAGGTGCTCAACAACGACTTCGATCCGGATGGCGATCCGCTGCTGATCATCTCGACCACGCAACCTGCCAATGGAATCGTGTCGTTCAACAACACCACGGTGACCTACAGCCCCAACGGCGGTTTCACCGGGGTCGACGCATTCACCTACACGATCAGCGACGGGCGCGGCGGCACCGCGACGGCCACGGTGCTGGTCGCCGTGAACTGATCCCGGGCAGCGGCGGCCGGAGACGGCCGCCGCTGCGTGGAGGGGAACATCCCGCAGGTCTGCAGCGGGCCCGATTCGCTCGGAACGACCGCCCAGCGGCGGCCTTTCTGCACAAAGTACCGGCAAACCCTTGATTTTCCGCGCTTACCAAGCTGAGCAGCAATCGGGTACACTCGGTTTCCCCGCTCCGTCGCGAGCGTGTTTTCCCGCTACATGAACGGCGAACCCCCCAGTAGTACGCAACCTTCCCGCTCCTGGCTGGAGCGACTCGGCCACATGCTCGGCGGTGAACCGCAGAGTCGTGAGGAGCTCATCGACGAGCTGCGCGCCGCGCAAAGCAACGGCCTGCTTGCAGCCGACACGCTCGCAATGATCGAAGGCGCGCTGCGCGTCACCGACCTGCGCGTGGCCGATGTCATGATCCCGCGCGCACAGATGGTGTCGATTCCGCTCGATGCCACCTACGACGACATACGCGCCGTGGTGATCGAATCGGGGCATTCGCGTTTTCCGGTACATGGCGAGGACCGCGATGAAATCGTCGGCATCCTGCTCGCGAAAGACCTGCTGAAGGTCCCGGCCTGCGACCACGGCCGCTTCGCCCTCGGGCCGATGCTGCGTCCGGCGGTGCTGATTCCCGAAAGCAAGCGCCTGAACCTCCTGCTGACCGAATTCCGCGCCAGTCGCAACCACATGGCCATCGTCGTCGACGAGTACGGCGGCGTCGCCGGCCTGATTACGATCGAGGACGTGCTGGAGCAGATCGTCGGCGACATCGACGACGAGCACGATGCCGACGATGCCACGGTCGTGCACATCCAGCCGGATGGCGACGGCTGGAAGGTCAGCGCGCTGACGCCGATCTCCGAATTCAATGCCCGCTTCGACTGCCAGTTCTCCGACGAGGACTACGACACGGTCGGCGGTCTGGTGACGGCGACCGCGGGCTACGTACCGGAGACCGGCGAAACCATCGAGATTGGCGGCTTCCGTTTCCAGGTCGCCCAGGCCGACGATCGCCGCGTGCACATGTTCACGCTGGCCTCGGCGAGCTGATGCCTGCGCAGACCGGCCACCAGGGAATGTTCCCGGGTGGCCAGGCGTTCCTGCTGTGCATGCTGATATGGCTCTGCGGCAGCCTCGCGCAGGCCGCGGAGCCGGTGCCGCCGGCGGCGGAAGGCATGAGCGTCGCCGCGAACGACGCCGAAGCGGCGGCGGACGGCACGGACCTGCCCGATCCGACACCGGCCGCGACGGTCGCCCTGGCCACCATTGCGCCCGGCGAGATCTACTGGGAGCGTTTCGGCCACAACATGCTGCTGGTCACACCACCCGGCAGGGAAACGCTGTCCTTCAATTTCGGCTATTTCGATTTCGAACAGCCGGGTTTCATCCGCCGCTTCATCCTCGGGCGCATGCTCTACCAGGCGCTGGCCTTCGCGGCCGAGGACGACCTGGCGGCCTATGTGTCCGATGACCGCGGCATCGTCGTGCAGGATCTGGCGCTGACACCTCGGCAGGCGGATGACCTGCTGCGATCACTCGTCGACGCGGTGCGTCCGGAAAACCGTGACTACCTGTACGAGTACTTCCGCGCCAACTGTTCGACGCGCGTACGCGACGCCATCGACTCGGCGCTGGGTGGCGGACTGCGCCGGCAGACCTCCGGCCGCTCGCGCGGATTCACCTACCGCATGCATGCGGCAAGGCTGGCCAAGGACGACGCCTGGCTGGCACTGAGCATCGATCTTGGCCTGGGCCCGGACACCGACCGCCGCCTGAGCCTGTGGGAGGAAATGTTCATTCCGGGCATGTTGCAGCGTTACCTCCGCGATGTCGTCAACAGCGAAGGCGAACCGCTGGTGACGAACGAGCGCGTGCTGCATCCCGGTCGTGGCAATGCGCCGGCCGAGCTGCCGCCGGATCGGCGCACGTCAATGGCCGTCACCGGCCTGTCCGTCGCAGTGCTCCTCCTGTGGCTGTCGTCACGTGCCCGGGCGCGCCGGGGCGCTGCACGCGCACTGGAATTCACCGCATTCCTGCTGCACCTGCTGTTCGGCGTAGCCGGCGCCGTGCTGCTGTTCCTGTGGCTGGGCACCGACCATGTCGCTGCGCATCGGAATGAAAACCTGATGCTGCTCAATCCTCTAAGTCTGGCGCTTGCGGCGTTGTGGCTGCTTGGACCGCGCGCCACAAAGTCTGGAAATACCCTCGCCTGGCTGGTAGGGTTGTCGGCCATGTGCGGGCTGGCGGTCAAGGTCGTGCCCGACACGTTCATCCAGCAGAACCTGCATTGGTGTCTGCTTTTCATCCCGATTCACGTATCCCTGCTTGTCGCCTGGAGGCGAAGCACCGTGACCAGATGATTGTCGACCTGCTGGACCAGACGCGCCTGCCCCTGCAGGACTGTGATGTGTGCATCCTCGGTGCCGGTCCTGCCGGCATCACCTTGGCACTCACCCTCGCCCGACTGCGTCCGGACTGGCAGATCGTCCTGGCCGAAGGCGGCGGCGAATCGCTGCCGACACCCGACGAGAACGACAGCTACCGACCCGCGGGGGACGATCCCGGCGTGTATCCGGTGGGCGCGACGCGACTGCGTTTCCTCGGCGGCACCAGCAACCATTGGGGCGGCTGGTCGCGACCGATGGACCCGGACATCTTCGAGCCGCGCGACTGGCTGGGCAATGGTGGCTGGCCGATCGCGCACGCCGAACTCGCGCGCCATTACGACCATGCCGCGACATGGTGCGAGATCGGCAGCAACGACTACGACGCCGACACCCATCTGGAACCCTGGCGTGATGCGCTCCTGGATGTCAGTGGCTCATCCCTGCTCTGCCACAAGCTGTTCCGCTTCAGTCCGCCCACGCGTTTCGGCGTCCGCTACCGCCCGGACCTGCAGGACGCCAGCAACGTCCAGTGCTGGTTGAATGCCACGGCCGTCGGCCTGGGCATGCGGGGTGACCGGATCCATGAGGCCGAGCTGGCCAACCGCACTGGACTGCGGGCGCGCCTGAAGGCGCGCCACTTCGTTGTCGCGATGGGCGGCATCGAGAACGCGCGATTCCTGCTGGCCGCCGCAGCCGGCGGCGCGCCGTCGGACAGCGGTCTCGCCTCGCCTGCCCTGGGACGGTACTTTGCAGACCATCTCGGTTTCGCACCGGCGCTCGTTCTGCTGCCGGCACGACTGGAATACGGACGCCGCTCGCACGAGTCCGGACCCGTGATGCCGATCCTGTCGCTGAAACCGGAAGCGCAGCGCGAACTGGAGCTGGGCAATTTCGCCATCACGCCCGTCGCGCACGCGGATGACCAGTTGATCCCGCACCGCTACGGTCGAAACGAAGCGCTGGGACTGCGCGGCGATGATTGCTGGTGGTACCGGATGCAGGTCGTCCTCGAGCCGCAGCCCGACCCCGACAGCCGGATCTCTCTCAGTGGCGAGCGCGACGCGCTGGGTGTTCCGCGCCTGCGCATCGACTGGCACATGCTCGACAGTGACCGCGAACGCGGCGACCGGTTGTTGCAGGCGCTGGCCAGTGAATGGGGCAGCCGTCGCACCGGCCGCGTGCGACTGATGCCGCCGGAACTCGCCTTTGAACGCAGTCCCACTTTCGTCGCCCACCACATGGGCGCCACGCGAATGGGCGCCGACGCCGAGGGCAGCGTCGTCAACGGCGACTGCCGCGTCCATGGCATCGAGAACCTGCACGTCGCCGGCTCTTCGGTGTTTCCATCGTATGGTTTCAGCAACCCGACGCTGACCATCGTCGCGCTGGCCCTGCGCCTGGGCGAACAGCTGTCCGGCCGCAGTGGAACGGGTACAGCGTGATGGAACGCCGCGAATTCATCACCGGCAGCCTGGGCGGCCTTTCACTGATCGCACTGGCCACCACCCTTCCCGGCTGCCGCAGCGGCCCGGCGGCACCCGTTGTCGAACCGGTGCAGGGCCTGCTCGACTCGCAGGCACTGGCTGTCATCCAGCAGTTGCGTGGAACGACGCCGGTGGCGCTGGCATGGAAGGCACGCCATGGCGGCGGTGAAAGCCCGGACCGTGAAGAACTGGAGCGTCGCCTGCTGGCGATGCTCGAAACCGACGAGCCCGTCCATGCATCGGCGCCGCACTTCAGCGAGCGGCTGGCGGCGGCCGTCAGCCGCGACTTCGAGGCCGGCAGGCTCTGCGAGATCGAAGGCTGGCTGCTCAGCGAGACCGAATGCCTGGCCGCGACCTTGCGACTCGTGCTGTACGGGGAAACGGAACCCGCGGGCGCGACCGACTGGCGCCAGGGAGAGCTGGCCGAAGTCGTCGACTGGGGCCCTCGGGAAACGACGCGCGGCGTGGGCGTCAACGTGCAGCCGGACGGCCACTCCGGACTCTGGTTCAAGATCGATCATGCGCCCTCCTGGCTGAAGATCGAAATCGACGGCGTGGTGGCGCCGACCGTGATATCCGAAGCCGTGGTGACGTCCGGACTGTACGGAGAACTGCGCGACCGCATCCTGGATGCCCCGGGCGAGTACCCCATCGCCCTGGTCGATCCGATGCAGCGCATCCGGCAACCCATCGGGCACTTCGTCGTGAAGGCACCGCCGCCCTATCTGGTCCTCGAAGACGGCTCGACCTCGGTGTTCTGCGCCGTGGAAGCATGGGGCCCCGATGTCACCTTCGCCGGCCGCCCCAGCAATCCGCAGCGGGAGGGTCACGAAGGACTGTGGATCCGAACGGCGTGTGCGCCCGACCAGGTACAGGTCCTTTACGACGGCGATGCGCTGGTGACCACCAACGATCGCGGCAACGGCCTGATTACGGCACTCCTGCCACCCAGCCACTTCGCAGTCGCACGCGAAGCCCGTCTACAGCTCCACGACATGGAAACCGGCGAAGTCCTCGATGTCGGCGTACTCGTCGTGAAGGATTGAAATCCCTGTGGCGGTCCGGACGGCGTAAGCGCCGCCCCATCGTGGCCGCCGTGCGCCCCTGCCGCTGCTTTTCACCCGGCCCGCTCCATCCAGTGCGGGATCGACGGGCGCAAGGCACATATCGATCAGCTTCCTGTATATTGGCAAGCTTCCAATATCCCCCGATGATCCAGCATCGGATCTTGTCACGCCATTGTCAGGTGCATGAACGCAGGACGCGGATCGACCAGCAGATCGCAGCAGCCGTGGTGGGACTTCCTCATACCGGTGGCCGTCATCACCGCCCTGGCGATCGTCGCCTGGGATCTGCTGGTGGTGAAAGGCATGAACTGGCATCTGAGCCAGCCCAGTGCCGTCGAGGGCGGAATCGAGGCGCTGGCGCTGCTGGGCTGCCTGGCGCTGGCGGCAGCGCGACGCCGGCGCGGCATGATTCTCATGGCCGTCGCGGTGACCCTTGTTTTCCTTCGCCGGCACAATGCCGAGCTCACGCTGCTGTCAGGCCTCTTCATCATGGAAAGCCTGTACGCGATCGGGGCGATGCTGCGCCGGACGCCGGGAGCCAAAGCGGCCGACCCGGCCGGCGCCGACATCTTCCCCGCATTCATCGCCGGGACGGGTGCGTGGGTTCTTGCCGTCGCCACACTCTCGCTTTTCAGCCTGGCGACCCCTGCCCATCTCGGCTGGCTCTTGCTGGCCATCGGCATCGCTGCAATCGCCGCTCACCCTAATCCGCTTTGCATCCAGCTGTTCCGCGCACTGCGATCGCGCCCCAGGTCGGACTGCGTGAAGGCAAGTCTGCTGCTCGGATGGCTGCTGATCCTCATGGCGCGAACGGCGAACGTGATCGGCCATGACACCGTCTGGTACCTCGGCCAGGGCGACCGCCTGCTCGCGCCGGGCGGATCGATCTTCCAGCCCCTTTCGCTGGTGGCGCCGGTGCACTATTTCCCGAAGCTGTGGGAAGTGCTGCTGTTGCCATTGACGTCGTTTGACCAGCTGCGGCCGCAGACCGGACTCGCCATCGCCGTCGGTGCCCTGTTCTGGATTGCCCTTTGGCAACTGGCAACGCAATTGGGAATCACGCGCCGCTGGCGATGGTGGGCGCTCTGGATCATTGCGACGCTGCCCGCCGTCGCCAACACGGCGTTGACGCTCAAGAGCGACACACTCTGCGCGCTGTTCATGGCGGTGATGTGCCTGCAACTGCTTGACTGGTTCCAGCGGCGAAGACCGCCAGCGCTGGGCTATGCGCTGGCCGCGGCGGCGCTTGCCTGTTCGACCAAGCTGACCGCCATTCCCTACGTCGGCATGGGCTTCATCGTGCTGGTCGCACACGAGCTCACACTCAGTCGGATGGCAACAGGCTGGCGACCGGAAAAAACGGCTGCCGCTGCCGAGCCGGTACGCGCTGTCGTCATCACGACGACACTGGCCCTGCTTGCCGCGCTGGTGCTCCTTGCGCGCACCTGGGCCCTCGCCGGCGTCCCTACGATCGGCCCTGACGCCCTGCTGTCACTCTGGAACGCCCTGGGCATGCACATCGCCGAGCCGGCCGGCACGCTCAACTGGACGCGGCCGCAAGACTGGTCCGATGTGCCCGCCCTGTTCCACGACTGGCTGTTTGCACCGAGCACCATGCCGAAGATGCCGATCGGCTGGACCGGCAACATCTGGGCTGTGCTGTCCGTGCTGTCGCTTGCTGCCGCGGCGATGGGCCGCGAACCACGTGGGGCTGGGCCACCCTCTCCCTGGTCGCGGGTGCTGCTGCTGGTGCTGGCGCTGACCGGACTGTTGCTGGCCATCGCCTGGCGCTACCACTCGCGCGGCAGCGACGGCAATTACTTCATGCTGCCCGTGGCGCTCGCCACGCTGCTCGCGATGCGCGCAGCGTCCTCACGCCTGGGCGACGCGGGCCGCCGCACCGGTGCGATACTCGCGACGACACTGCTGCTGACCGGGCTGGTCCACGCCACCCATTCCTTCATCAGTGCCGGATGGGGACAGCCGGGCACGCGCCCTTTCGATAGCCAGTTCGGGAAGACCCCGTTCGAAACCGGAGCGTGGCGGGAGCGCATCCTCCAGCGCGCGGGCGTTTCGGGCATTGCGCGGCGCCTTGCCTCGCGTCCGGCCTGGGAACGCGGCATCGGCTTCGACCCGCGAGACGAACAGTACTTTGCGGCCCTGCCGATCGCCGTGGAGGAGATCCGCAGCATCGGCTATTCCCGACCCGCCTACGTTCGGGATGGCGGCGCCCTGCTCGAATTCATGGACCTGTGGGGCATCCAGCATGTCGTCTTGCCACCCGACGAGGGATCGCCGCCAGCCATCGCCGACTACCGTCGGGCACTTCTTGCAGCGGGCTGGCTGTCGTTCGGGGACGCCGGCGCAACCTTGTATTCCCGGCCGGGTGCATTCAGCGGACAATGAGCAATGTGCATCCCACGATCCCACGACACCCGCGCAGGCGACGCGCGGGGAATCGCGGGATTGAGCGCGGTCCGGTCGGACCACTGCAGCGGCGGTTCAATCCGGGCAGCCGCATCGTGCCCGGCGCCAGGCGCAGCCGCTCGGCGTTGCGCGGCGGGTCGGGCCGTTCGGCCCCCGGCATCAGTCCGGTCGGGACAGGAACCGGCGCGCACGGGCCCGCGCCCGTAACGGGATCTACGGCGGTACGGGACAGTTTCCGGCTGCGCCAATGCACCTCGGATACAGCACAACCATCCGCCCTTTTGCAGACCGGATGCCGGCCATCCACTTGAACACCACATGCACGCGTCCTTGCGTGGGATAGCATGGACCCGGTCCCCTTGACCGTCTGGCACTAACCCATGGTTGGCAACGCCGTCCAACGTCTACCGCGCCCCAGTGCGAACATCGTTTTCCTCCCAGTTGCCGCTGTTTTCGTCGTTCTTGGACTGGTCGCCATTGCCAAGTACGGGTGGACCGAGATCCATGCCGACCAGTGGCGGCTCTATCGCATCTACCTGGAAAAGCCCTTTCCCGCCGACATCCTGACCCTGGAGAACGGCCATCGGCCGGTTTTCCCGGCCCTGCTGCGCGTGGTGGAGATGGAATGGCTGCTTGCCAACCAGGTCCTGCAGCTGGCTGTGGGCGCCCTTCTCGCCCTGTGTACCGTCCTACTCCTGGCCCATGTCGCGCGGCACGATGATTCATTGCCCGCGGCGTGCCGCGGCGCCGCCATTGCCATGGCGGCATTCGGCATTTTCTGGATGGGGAATGCCCGCTACCTGCTGCACGGCAACGAATCGGTCCACGGCTACCTGCTGACCACCTGCCTGGCTGGCGGGCTGCTGCTGGTCACCGGAAGCAGGCAGGGCGCGAGGCCGCTGCTGTCGGCGCTGCTGCTGGCCTTCATCGCCACCTTCAGCTTTGGCCCCGGCATGGCGACCTTCGTCGCGCTCGGGATGGTGCTGGCAATCCAACGCCGGTACCGCCTCCTGCCCTGGCTCGCCGCGGGCTTGGCGATGACGGTGACGCTGTATTTCCTGTTGCCGGGCGGTACCGGCGTCCGCGACCGGCTCGCCTTCGATCCGGTCCTGACCCTGACGACAGCCGCCACCTGGCTGTGCTCCGCGCCGGTGAACATGCTGCTGGCCTTCATCGACCCCAAGGTTGGCAGCTACCTTCCGGATTTGATCAAACCGGTCGCCGCCGCCAGTTCAGGACTGTACGAACGGGCATTTGGTTCGATCTGGAGCAATCACCGACATGTTGCCGTCGCCGGCCTGTCAGCGATCGCCTACGTCACCTGGGCAAGCGTCGACACCTGGAGGCACCGGCTCGGCTCCCGCACGTTGCTGGTCGCCCTGGGCCTGGCATGGTTCGCCATCGCCGCCTCGATCATCGTCGCGCTGGCACGGGCCGACTACTTCGTGCAGTTTCCGGAACAGATCTTCGCCACCCGGTTCCTGCCCTGGTCCAGCCTTTTCTGGATGGCTGTCACCTGGATCGCACTCGTCCGCGGCAGCCGGGCAACGGCGGCGGGGAAGCCGCGCCTGGCCACGGTTTTCGTGGCGCTTGCGCTGGCGACCGGACTGGCCACGGGCATCGGCTATGTCGGCTGGGGACACCGGGTCCAGAAGGATATCCGCCTGGTGGCCACCGGCCTGGCTGTGGGCGTGTTGCCCGTCAACGGGGGCCGCTACGGCGAGACCTATCTGAACGAGGTGCTGGAAGGACTGCCGGCGGTACGTAGCGCTGGCCTGTCCATGTTTGCCTGGCCCGAGTCGCGCATGCAGGGCCGCCGGATCACATGGGCAGCCACCGAGGCCTGGCCGGATCCGCCGGTCATCGAGTTCGATGACGTGGACAACGAACTACCCGACGCGCCGGCATGGGAAATCCGGTTCACCGCGCCTGCGGGCGAAGGCAGGCGACGGCTGCTGGCCGTCGATGCGGAACACCGTGTCGTCGGTTTGTTGTCCCGCTTCGTCGAGGGCGACAGCATCCGGTTCAGGGGCTATGTGGTCGGGCTGGACGACAAGCGCGGCCTCCGCATCGCGAGTCTCGACAAGGATGGTCGCATCCGCTGCCATGCCAACTGCATGCCGGCCGTCGATTGAATACGGCAACGCCAGCGATGTCGACCCGCGGGCCGGCGCACGAGCATCAGGCCGGGGTCCCCTGAAGGGTAGCGCCGGTGCCGCCGGCTCGGACAGATCAGCAGTCGGAAGGACAGCCTTGTTCGTGCCGCCGGTCGCGGCCGGCACGCGGGTCAGCGCAGGCTGGGATGGACGCTGGCCTCGGGCGTGATGCCACGGCTGCAGAAACGCCGCTGCGCCGGCTCCGTCGCCAGCACCGCGAGCATGTGCGTCGGGGTCAGCCGTCCCTCGGCCAGGCCGGCTTCGTCGTAGGCATGCAGGCGGTCGACGAAGGCGCGGTCCCACTCGGCGTCGGCATTGAAGTTGTGACCGAAGTTGCGGTCGACGAAGACATCGATCACGTTGCCGAAGCCGATGAAACAGTGGAAATGCAGTCGTTGCAGCAGTGCCGGAACGATATCCTGGGCACGGATGCCCTCGAAGCCTTCGTGCGAGCAATCCCAGTTGATGTACTGCGGCTCGTGGCGCTTCAAGGCCTGGTTGTAGCGGTAGGCATCCGGCAACTCTGTCCAGAACGACTGCACCGCCCTCAGTGCCTCCGGCCAGCGCGCATGACCGTTGCGGCCGATGATGTCGCTGACCACGAACAGGGCGCCATCAGCCAGGCAGTCATGTACGCTGGCGAACAGGGCCTCCAGCTCCACCACATGATGCAGCGACTGGTTGGCCATCACACCGTCGAAAGTCCGACCCGGCCGCCAGTGGTTGAAATCCCCATGCAGCGGCCGGATATGCGCGGCCACGCCTTCGGCTTCGGCCAGCGCCATGCCGCGCGCCAGCATCGCCGGGTTGATGTCCAGACAATGGATGACAAAGTCCTGCAAGCCCTGTTCGCGCAGCAGTTTCGCCACGCGCACCTCGGTGTCGCAGTTGCCTGCGCCGATGCTCACAAATTGAGCAGCCGCCCCGCTATTTCCATTTTGGGCACTTTGCATCAGGAAGCGGGCGAAGAACTGGTCGGGATTGGACGCCCCGACCTCCTCGATCATCGGCCGGATATAGGTATCCGACCAGTAGTGGAAGATTTCCGGAAGCGCGTTGACATCAACGCAGGCGGAGTAGTTGGCCAGCTCCTGCTGCAGCCGCCGGTCGTAGGCATCGCCCGTCTCCGCGGCGCGGACCTTTCGCAGCCATCGCGCCACCGATTTCAGTGCACACATCGGCATCTCTATAACTTCACCGAGCCGGCTTCTCGACCAGCCACTGCGTCAGCCAGGCGTTGACGGTGTCGTGCCAGAGGATGGAGTTGGCCGGCTTGAGGATCCAGTGGTTCTCGTCCGGGAAGCGCAGGAAGCGGCTGGGAATGCCCTTGCGCTGCAGCGCCGTGAAGGTGCTGATGCCCTGCTCCAGCGGCACGCGGAAATCGAGATCGCCGTGCACCACGAGCATCGGCACGCGCCACTTGGCGACGTGGTTGGCGGGATTGAACTGCTCGTAGACCTCCGGCGTCTCGTAGTACGGGCGACCGCCGTGCTCCCATTCGTCGAACCACAATTCCTCGGTGGCGTAGTACATGGTGCGCGCGTCGAAGATGCCGCTGTGGTTGACCAGGCACTGGAAGGCATCCGGCCAGTTGCCGGCGATCCAGTTGATCATGTAGCCACCGTAGGATGCACCCAGCGCGCAGACCTTGTCGCCATCCAGCCAGTCGTACTTGGCGAGCGCGGTGGCCAGCCCCTTCTGCAGGTCGACCAGCGGCTTGCCGCCCCAGTCGGTGCGGATGGCATCGGTGAACGCCTGGCCATAGCCGGTGGAACCGTGGAAGTCGATGAACACGGCAGCGAAGCCGGCGCCGGTGTAGGTCTGCGGATTCCAGCGGTAATGCCAGTGGTTGCCCATCGAGCCCTGCGGGCCGCCATGGATGATGAAGGCGACCGGATAGCGCTTGCCCTGCTCGTAGTTCCACGGCTTGACGACATGACCGTACACCGTGGCGTCATTGGCACCGTAGAAGCTGAACTGCTCATAGGCTCCGAAGGCGACATCCTGCAGGCGCTCGCGGTTGAGCTGCGTCAGCGGCTGCACGTTGCCGCCCTGCAGGTCCATGCGGAACAGGTCGGCCGGCGTGGTCAGGTCGTCATAGACATAGACCAGGTCCCTGGCGCCGACGGCGACCGCGCCGACATAGCCGACGTCATTGAGCGCGCGCACCGTGCCCTTGGCGATGTCGATGGCGAACAGGCGATGCTGGCCAAGCTCGTCAGCGGTGACATACAGCGTCTTGCCATCGGGCGAGAACGCCAGCGAACCCGCCGAACGATCCCAGTCGGCGGCCAGCTCGCGGGTTTCGCCGCTGGCGAGGTCGCGCAGCAGGATGCGCTGGCGGTCGGCCTCGTATTTAGGCCGCGACATCGCCAGGTAGGCCAGCGTCCTGCCGTCCGGCGACACCACCGGCGTGCTGTCGCTGGCGTCGTTGTCGTCGGTCAGGTTCACCGGACGACGACTGCCGTCCACCGGCGCCTGCCAGATGTCGAGGTTGGTGGACAGCGGCTCCAGCGCGGCATCGACGTCGCGCAGCACGAAGAACACGCTGCTGCCATCGGCGCTGAAGGTGAAGTCGCCATCGCCGCCGAAGGGCTTGGAGGGCGTGTCGCCGTTCAGGCCCTTGCTGACCCAGACCGGCGTGCCGGCCTTGCCGTCGCGACCGATGTCGGCGACGAACAGCTGCGAGCGCGTGCCGTCCTTCCAGGTGTCCCAGTGACGCACGAACAGACTGTCATAGACGTGGCCGCTGGCCTTCTCCGAGGCACGCGCCTCGTTGCGCTGCACCGTGCAGGCAATGTCGGCGCAGTCGAGGAACATGTCCATCGACACGGCGATCCTGCGACCGTCGCGGCTCAGTCCATAGGCACCGATGCCGAGCGGATAGCTGGTCACCTGCTCGGCCTCGCTGCCGTCCAGCGGCAGGCGCCATACCTGCGCCGAGCCGGACTTGCCGGACACCGCATAGAGCCGGCCGTCACCCGCGAAACGCGCGCTGGACCAGCTTTCGCCGGCCGGCGTCAGGCGGACCGCCTCGTCGTCGCGGCGGTCAAGGCGACGCAGCCACAGGCTGTTGACGCCCTTGTTGTTCTCCAGGTCGGTCTCGCGCACGGCATAGACCAGCAGCGTGCCGTCCGGGGAAACCTGTGGGTCGGACACGCGTTCCAGGGTGACCAGGTCGCGGACATCGAATCCGCGGGTGTCGGCCAGTGCGGGCACGGCGACAAGGGAACACAACACGGCGGCAGTCAATGCGCGCATGGGAGGACTCCAGGACGGCAATACGGTCGGGCGATGGTAGCAGCCGGCCGTTGGCGCCGGCACGGGCGCGACAATCACGGCGAATTGCGCTACGGTCCGCGCTGGCGTTGCCGGCCAAGGAATGCGGCGCGCCGACCGGATGGGAGGCCGGCCATCGCATGGTCGATCGCTCCCGAAGTCGACCCCACTGCATGGAATTTCCGATGCGCGCCGAAGCCTTACCGCAGCTCACTGCACGTGCCGTCATCCTGGCCATTGTCCTGGCCGTGATCCTGGCCGCCGCCAATACCTACCTCGGCCTCTTCGCAGGCATGACCATCGCGTCGGCGATCCCGGCGGCCGTGGTGTCGATGGCCGTTCTGCGCGCCCTGGGGGGCGGCACCATCCTCGAAAACAACATCGTCCAGACCGGCGCCTCGGCGGGTTCCTCGATCGCCTCCGGCGTGATCTTCACCATTCCCGCGCTGATCATCCTGGGCTACTGGACCGAATTCAAATACAGCTGGGTGCTGGCCATCGCCGGCCTCGGCGGCCTGCTCGGCGTGCTGTTCTCGGTGCCGCTGCGCCGCTCCCTGATCGTCGACCAGGGCCTGGCGTTCCCGGAGGGCAAGGCGGCGGCGGAAGTACTGAAGACCGGTGAGAACCCGGCCCAGGGCGTGAAGATCCTCGCCGGCGCCGCGCTCCTCGGCGGCTTCATGAAGCTGGCGGCCGCCAGCGGCCTGCGGCTGATCTCCGATACCGCCGCCGGCGCCGTCTGGCTCGGCAAGGGCATCGCCTATGCGGGCACCAACCTGTCGCCGGCCCTGCTCGGCGTCGGCTACATCGTCGGACTGAACATCGGCATCGTCGTCCTTGCCGGCGGCGTCATCGGCTGGAACATCGCGATTCCGCTGTACAGCATGTTCGCCGAAAGCAATCCCGACCTGCTGGCCGCCATCACCGGCGCCTGCGGTGCGATCGGCACCGGCGACGCCGAATGCGCGGCCGGCGTGATCTGGTCGCGTGAAGTGCGCTACCTCGGCGTCGGCGCCATGCTCGTCGGCGGAGTCTGGACCCTGATCTCGCTGCGCAAGTCGCTGTTCTCCGGCATCAGGACCGGTCTCGCCGTCGCCCGTGCCGGCGCCAATGCCAACATCGCGCATACCGAGCGCGACCTGCCGATGAAGGCCATCCTGATCGGCCTGGTGCTCTTCACCCTGCCCCTGCTGGCGCTGTACCAGGCCATCGTCGGCAACTGGGGCGTCAGCGTGCCCATGACCATCATCATGATCGTCGCCGGCTTCCTGTTTGTGTCCGTGTCTGCCTACATGGCCGGCCTCGTCGGCTCGTCGAACAACCCGGTGTCGGGCATCACCATCGCCACCATCCTGTTCTCGGCCGGCGTGCTGGTCGTGCTGCTCGGACCGGATGCCGAGATCGGCCCGGTCGCGGCGATCATGATCGGCGCCGTCGTCTGCTGTGCGGCCTGCATCGGCGGTGACAACCTGCAGGACCTGAAGTGCGGTTACATCGTCGGCGCCACGCCCTGGAAACAGCAGGTCATGCTCGCCATCGGCGCGATCTCCAGCGCGCTGGTCATGGCGCCGGTGCTGAACCTGCTGGCGCAAGCCTACGGCATCGGCGTGCCGACCGAATCGCATCCGAATCCATTGCTGGCGCCGCAGGCCAACCTGATGGCGTCGGTGGCGCGCGGCATGTTCGGTGGCGACCTGCCCTGGAACACCATCGGCATCGGCGCCGCCATCGGTGCCGCCATCATCGCGCTGGACAGCTGGCTGAAGGCGCGCGGCTCCTCCTTCCGCGTACCGGTGCTGGCCTGCGCCATCGGCATCTACCTGCCGATCGAGCTGATGGTGCCGATCTTCCTCGGTGGCCTGCTGGCGCACTTCGTCGAGCGTCGCGCTCACGTCGGCAACGACGAGGAAGCGCGCGACAAGGTGCATCGCATGGGCATGCTGTTCGCCGCCGGCCTGATCACCGGCGAGGCGCTGATGGGCATCTTCATCGCCATTCCGATCGTCGTCGCCGAAAGCGCCGACGTGCTTGCCCTGCCGCCCAGCATGCAGCTGGGCAAGTGGCTGGGCCTGGTGATGCTGGCAGTGGTGGCATGGCTGCTGTATCGCAGCGCCACCAAGGCGCGCCCGGAGCACTGATCCGGCGATGGCAGGACCTGCGCGGGGCGCCTTCAGGCGCCCCGCGCATGGGTGGCCTTTCCTCGATGCCGCATGCCATGCACCTTCCCGCCTGCGGGCCGCTGTTCCAATGACCGACGCAACCCCGACATGATCGAACGCCTGCCCCAGTGGCTGCAGAACTGGCTGCACGAGTTGCTGCCACTGGTCCTCACGATCCTCGTCCTGCTTGCGGCCTGGCTGCTCAAGCGCATCCTGCGGCGTGTCATCGACGAGGCCGGTCGGCGCTACCAGATGCCGGCGGCGATGGTGATGGCGCCGAAGCGCCTGGGCGGTTTCGTCATCAATGTCGCCGCACTGCTGCTGATCCTGCAGTTGCTTGGCGTTTCGGGCACGGTGCTGTGGACGGCGTTCACGGGTTTCGCGGCGGTCGGCGCGGTCGCCTTCTTCGCCGCCTGGAGCGTGCTGTCGAACCTGTTCTGCACGCTCCTGATCATCACCACGCGGCCGTTCCGCCTGCATGACCGCGTCGAACTGCTGGAAAACGGCGAGAAGCCCGGGCTGAAGGGCGAAGTCATCGACATCAACATGGTCTATACGACACTGCGCGAGGACGGAGAAGCCGGCACCACGCTGCGCGTCCCGAACAACCTCTTCTTCCAGCGCACCATCCGCCGCTGGCCGCCGGGCACCGCGCCGGCACCGGAACCAACCATCCAGTAGGCACACGGCGGTTGTCCTGGCGGCGGAGCGCCATGACCGATCGGCCTACGGGTACCACGGCGCAGCCGCACGCCCGGCGGCGACGGTCGCGGCATCACCGCGACCGGCACGCGGCTCAGGCGTCGGGGAACGAGAACGCGAGGACGTCGCGGATGTCGTCGGTTTCGACGATGGCCATCAGCAGGCGATCGATGCCGAGTGCGACCCCGGCACACCCGGGCAGTCCGTCTTCCAGCGCCGCCAGGAAACGGGCGTCGATCGGCATCACCGGCAGGCCGCGCGCGGCACGCTGCCGGTTGTCCTGCTCGAAGCGCGCAAGCTGTTCGCCGGCATCGGTGAGTTCATGGAATCCGTTGGCCAGTTCGACCTGGCCGGCATACAACTCGAAACGCTCGCCGACCTTGTAACCATCCGGTTCCTTGCGGATCCGCGACAGCACCGCCTGGCTGGCCGGATAGTCGTAGACGAAGGTGAGCCCGGTCGGCGGCAGCGCCGGCTCGATGCGATGCGTGAGCAGTACGTCCAGGCAGGTGTCGCGGTCCAGGCGGTTGGCGTCGACCCAGAACGTCGCGGTGAGCTGGCGCAGCTCGTCATCGGATGCCCGCAGGGGATCGATGGCGAGGTGGCGCTTGAACAGCTCGCGGTAGGTGACGCGCTCGCTGTTGCCGGTGGTGCGTCCGCCGAAGGCGAAGGCGGTGCGGACCAGCGCCTCGACTTCGTCCATGAGGCGGTGATGGTCCCAGCCGACGCGATACCACTCGAGCAGGGTGAACTCGGGGTTGTGGCGCCGGCCGAACTCCCCGTTGCGGAACACCTTGCCCAGCTCGTAGCAGTCGCCGATGCCTTCGGCGATCAGCCGCTTGTGCCAGTACTCCGGCGAGGTGCGCAGGAAACGCTGGCGCACGCCGCCGTTCGCCGGCCCTGTGAAGCCGGTATCGAAACTTTCGATGTTCACGTCGGTCACGCCGGCCTGGCCGAGGATCGGCGTATCCACCTCGAGGACGGCGCGCTCGGCGAAGAAGGCGCGTATCAGTGCATACAGGCGTGCCCGCAGTCGCAGTACGCGGTCGCGGTTGTCATCCATCCGGGTTGTCATCCATGACGTTCGAGCAGTTGCAGGAAGGCGGCTTCGTCGAGGACCTCGATGCCCAGCGACTGCGCCTTGTCGAGCTTTGAGCCGGCAGCCTCGCCGGCGACCACGAAAGCGGTGTTTTTCGAGACGCTGCCGGCGACCTTGGCGCCCAGTGCTTCCAGCTTCGCCTTGGCCGCATCACGGCCCATGGAGGACAAAGTGCCGGTGAGCACGACGGTCCGGCCTTGTAACGGCAAGTCCGCGCCCCCCGCCTCCGCGTCGATGCCTTCGGCGAGCTCTTGCGCCGCGGCCTCGGCGGCGAACAGGCGCGGCGCCCAGTGTGGATCGGACAGCAGCTCGCGGACGGCTTCGACCTTGGCCACGGTCTGGCCCGACTGCGCGGCAAGCTGCCCACTGTCGCCGTCGCGCAAGGCCGCGAACCCCGTGGCCGCCTGGGCGATGGCCTTCAGCGATTCCGGGCCGACGCCTTCCAGCGGCGCGCCGAGGCGCTTCGCCGCTTCCAGCAGGAAGGCGTTGTCGAGTGCACGCACGAAAGACGCATCCGGTGCACGACGGTCGCCGATCACCACGCCGCGTGCGAACAGCGCGTCGATGACTTCATGGTTGTGCGGCTGCGCGAAGAACGCCGCCACCGATTGCGCGACCTTGGGTCCGACTTCCGGTACGGCCAGCAGCAGCAGGGGATCGGCGCTGGCGATGCGGCCGAAATCACCGAACGCACGCGCCAGCGCCTTGGCGGTTTCCTCGCCGATCTGGAGGATGCCGAGCGCGAACAGGAATCGGTCCAGGCGCGCCATCCGCGTCGCGTCGATGGCGGCGACCAGGTTTTCCGCCCACTTGCTGGCGACCTTGCCCTGGCGCACGGTCTGCGGCACCGTGCCGTCGCGCTCGTCGGCGCGCCGCTTCATGGCGATGAAATCATCGACGGCCAGTGCGTAGAGATCGGCCGGCGTGCGCACGTAGTCGAACTCGACCAGGCTTTCGATGAAGCGGTCACCCAGGCCTTCGATGTCCATGGCCCGACGGGATGCGAAGTGCCGCACGGCCTCCTTGCGTTGCGCCGGACAGAACAGGCCGCCCGAACAGCGCCATGCCGCCTCGCCCTCGGCGCGCACCAGCGCCGAATCGCAGACCGGACAGTTCGCCGGCATGGTCCAGGGCTGCGCGCCCTCCGGGCGGCGCTCGGCGATCACCTGCACCACTTCGGGGATGACATCGCCGGCACGGCGCACGATCACGCTGTCGCCCACGCGCACGTCCAGGCGCGCGATCTGGTCGGCGTTGTGCAGCGTCGCGTTGGTGACGGTGACGCCGGCAACGGCGACCGGACGCAGGCGGGCCACCGGCGTGGCGGCGCCGGTCCGGCCGATCTGGATATCGATGGCCTCGACCACGGTGCTCTGTTCCTGCGCCGGGTACTTGTGCGCCAGCGCCCAACGCGGCGCGCGGGCGACGAAGCCCATCTGCCGCTGCTGGTCGTAGCGGTCGAGCTTGTACACCACGCCGTCGATGTCATAGGGCAGCGCATCGCGCAGAGATCCGATCCGCCGGTAATAGGCGACCAGTCCGTCCAGTCCGCTGGCGACATCAACTTCCGGCGAAACCGGCAGTCCCAGTTCGCGCAGCCATTGCAGGGTCTGCGAATGCAGCGCCGGCAGCTCCAGGCCTTCCACCACGCCCACGCCATAGGCGTAGAAACTCAGCGGCCGCGTCGCCGTCACCGCCGGATCGAGCTGCCGCAGCGAACCGGCGGCACCATTGCGCGGATTCGCCAGCGTGCGCTCGCCGTTGGCCAGCGCGCGTTCGTTGAAGGCGAGGAAATCGGCGCGACGCATGTACACCTCGCCGCGCACTTCCAGCACGCGAGGCCAGGCCTCGCCACGCAGGCGCAGGGGAATCGCCTTCACCGTGCGCAGGTTGGCGGTGACGTCCTCGCCGGTCTCGCCATCGCCGCGGGTCGCGCCCTGTACGAAGCGGCCATCCTCGTAGCGCAGGCTGATCGCCAGGCCATCCAGCTTGGGTTCGACGGAAAAACGCGGTTCGGCGTCGCCTGTGGTGGTGACGATGCGGCGCACGAAATCGGCGACCTCGCGGAAGCGCCTGGCATCGTCGCCGGCTTCGGTATCGTCGAAGGCGTTGGCCAGCGACAGCATCGGCAGCGCGTGCGTGACCT
This sequence comes from Pseudofulvimonas gallinarii, assembly GCF_004343305.1. Taxonomy (GTDB): domain Bacteria; phylum Pseudomonadota; class Gammaproteobacteria; order Xanthomonadales; family UBA2363; genus Pseudofulvimonas; species Pseudofulvimonas gallinarii. The sequence continues at coordinate 42,851 of NZ_SMAF01000004.1, forward strand.
GGGCGAATCCGCTGCGGCCACGCGCACCCACCTGGCGCGTCGGCGAATCATCGCTGGCAAAGCGCGGATGCTGCGCTTCCAGCGCCTCCAGCTCGCGCAGGAGACGGTCGTACTCGGCGTCGGGAATCACCGGCGCATCGAGGACGTGGTAGCGGTAGTTGTGCTCGCGGATCTGCGCTCGCAGCGCTTCGATCCGCTCGCCCGGATCGTACGTTTCGGCCATCCGCCAAGTATGGCGACTCGGGCCCGGATCCGGCAGTGCATGCGGCAAACCGGCACAGTTGTGTCGCCGCTTTCGTGCGCCAGGCCTCACAACTGTCCATGGCGGCATCACAGACCCCCGCTAAACTGCGCGCACCCGCGACAGGAATCCACCATGCCACACCGTTCGACCGGCAACCGCGCTGCCATCAAGGATGGCGACCTGCTGGCTGCCGTCGACCTCGGATCGAACAGTTTCCGGCTGGTCGTCGCCCGCTATTCGCTGGAGCAGCTGCATGTCGTCGACCAGCTGCGCGAAAGCGTGCGCCTGGCCGCCGGCCTGACGGCGACCGGTGACCTGATGCCCGAGAAGCGCAAGGCGGCACTGGACTGCCTGTCGCGTTTCGGTCAACGCCTGAAGGCGATTCCCGCCGAACGGCTGCGGGCCGTCGCCACGCACACGTTCCGGCGCATGCGTGCGCCGCAGGAATTCCACCAGGCCGCCGAAGCGGCGCTGGGCCACAGCATCGAGGTGGTGTCCGGTCGCGAGGAAGCGCGGCTGATCTACCAGGGCGTGATCCAGAGCGTGCACGAGAGCGGACGCCGGCGTCTTGTCATCGACATCGGTGGGGGCTCGACGGAATTCATCATCGGCGAGCGCGACCAGGCGCTGGAAACCGAAAGCGTCCAGGTCGGCTGCGTGGCGACGACGCTGCGCTTCTTCGGCGACGGCCGGCTGGGGGCGAAACGCTGGAAGCAGGCCGTCACCGAGGTCGGCGCGGAACTGCAGCAGTTCGCCGCCGACTACGTGCAGCGCGGCTGGGGCGAGGTCATCGGCTCGTCGGGCAGCGTCAAGGCCATGCTGCGCATCGCGCATGAAGCCGGCTGGTGCGATCGCGGACTGTCGGCGCAGGCACTGGCGCGCATGCGCGACCGCGTCCTGCAGGCCGGGCGCATCGACGACATCGACCTGCCTGGCCTTGGCGCGGAACGGCGACAGGTGCTGCCCGGGGGCCTGGTGATCCTCGATGCCGCCTTCCAGGTGCTGGGCATCACGCAGATGGAGTTCAGCGAAACGGCGATGCGCGAAGGCGTGCTCAACGACCTGCTTGGCCGTGCGCAGCATCGCGACCCGCGCGAAGCCAGCATTGCCGCGCTGGCGCGACGGTTCAGCGTCGATGCCGCGCAGGCGGCGCGTGTCGAGGATACCGCCTTCCATCTGTTCGACCAGATCGCCAGCCAGTGGTCACTGGGCGACGTCGAAGCCGACTGGCTGGCCTGGGCCGCGCGCGTGCACGAGGTCGGCCTGGCGATCGCACACAGCCAGCATCACGTCCACGGCGCCTATCTGCTGGCGCATTCCGACCTGCCCGGCTTCACCCGTGGCGAGCAGCAGATCCTGTCCATCCTCGTCCGCTGCCATCGCCGGCAGGTCGCGCTGCAGGCGCTGCGCTCGCTGCCGGCGCGCCTGCACCAGCCGGTGACCCACCTGATCGTGCTGCTGCGCCTGGCGGCTCTGCTGCACCGTCCGCACAGCAGTGAGACGCTGCCCGCGCTGCGGCTGGGCCAGGACGGGGCGGTGCTGGCGCTTGGCCTGTCGAAGGACTGGCTGGATGCACACCCGCTCACCGCCATGGACCTGGCGCAGGAGCGCAAGTACCTGAAGCCGCTGGGATACAAGCTGGAGCCTTGCTGACCGCGGCGGTGTGACCGGATCGCGGCGGGCAGTCGATTCGGTGTAACGTACGGGCATGTCGCCGGCCTTGCGAACCGGTCGTGTCGCACCCGCGCCGGACCGCACGATTCCGCCAGGCACCGCTGCCCCGGCAGCCGCGCCATTCCGAAACGGCACCATGGCGACAAGGAATTCCGAGGCTTCAAGCGTGCCGCAAAACGACAGCGCCCGCCTTCACATCTGCCTGGTCACCGAGACCTATCCGCCGGAGATCAATGGCGTCGCCCTGACGCTGCGGACGCTGGCGCACTCGCTGGCGGCGCAGGGCCACGCGGTGTCGCTGCTGCGTCCCCGGCAGCCGCGGTCCGCCGGCGACGCGGGCACCGGATTCGACGAACTGCTGGTGCCCGGCGCCGCCCTGCCCCGCTATCCCGGCCTGCGCTTCGGCCTGCCGGTCACCGGACGTCTCGCCGGTCAGTGGCGCAAGAACCGCCCTGACGTGATCTATGCGGCCACCGAAGGCCCGCTCGGCTGGGCGGCGGTGCGCGTCGCACGACGTCTTCGCATTCCCGTCGCCACCGGATTCCACACGCGCTTCGACGACTACTTGGGCCACTACGGCCTGCGTTTGCTGACGCCTGTGGCGTTCGCCTGGCTGCGGCGCTTCCACAACCAGGCCCAGGCCACGCTGGTGCCCACGGCGCAGCTGCGCGATGTCCTGTCCGGCAAGGGTTTCCGCAACGTGCAGGTACTGCGGCGCGCCGTCGATGTGCGACGCTTCGATCCGGTTTGGCGCGATGCCGGCCTGCGTCGCCAGTGGGGCCTGGACGACGACGACCTTGCGGTGATGTATGTCGGCCGCATCGCCGCCGAGAAGAACCTCGCGCTGGCGGTCCGCGCCTTCGAGGAAATCGCCGCGCGGCAGCCGCGTGCCCGTTTCATACTCGTCGGCGACGGACCGGCGCGTGCCGGGCTGTCGCGCGCGCATCCGGACTTCGTGTTCAGCGGCCTGCAGCTGGGTGAAGACCTGTCGCGCCACTACGCCAGCGGCGACCTGTTCCTGTTTCCCAGCCTGACCGAAACCTTCGGCAACGTGACGCTGGAAGCGATGGCCAGCGGTGTCGCCACGGTGGCCTTCGACTATGGCGCAGCGCATGAACACATCGTCGATCCAGGGCTGGGCCGCGCCGTGCCCTGCGCCGACGAGGCGGCCTTCATCGCCGCCGCGGTCGAACTGGCCGGCGACAGCGGACTGCGCCGGCGCATCGGTGCCGCCGCGCGCACCTCACTGCAAGGCCTGGACCCCGAAGGGCTTGCGGAGCGTTTCGTTGCCCTCGCCCGCGACCTGCAGGCGCGGAGCACGGCATGAGCCTGCCCACCCACGTTCCGGAGCCGCAAGGTGCCGAGCTGCGCCTGACCCTGGCGCTGAACCGGCTCGGCGTGCACCGGCCCGTACTGCGGCTGTTCCGCGCGGCCAGCCGGCTCGGTGACGGATGGATCTGGTACGGGCTGCTCGCCACGCTTGCCTTGTTCGGCGGCTATCCCGGTTTTCGGGCCGCCGCGCATATCGGCCTGACTGCGCTGTTCGTGGCCGGTCTTTATCGCGGCATGAAGCACCTGGTCCGCAGGCAGCGTCCGTACCGGCGCCATGCGGTGATCGTCGCACGCGTGCGACCGCTGGATGAGTTCAGCTTTCCCTCCGGGCATACGCTGCATGCCACCTGCTTCACGCTGATGACCATGGCCTACTACCCGCGACTGGGCTGGCTGCTGGTGCCGTTCTCGCTGCTTGTGGCCGCGTCGCGCGTGATCCTCGGCGTGCACTACCCCAGCGACGTGCTGGCCGCGGCGGTGATCGGCGCCCTCGTCGCCTTAGCTTCGCTGGCGCTGTTCTGAAAGGCCGCCGCCTTTACGACTGCGGCTGCGGCTGCGTTGGCATCTCCGCCTTTTCCACCAGCATCGCGTCGCCATAGGAGAAGAAGCGGTAGCGTTCGGCCACGGCGTGCCGATAGGCGGCGAAAACACGCTCTCGACCGGCATAGGCGCTGACCAGCATCAGCAGCGTCGATTCCGGCAGGTGGAAATTCGTCAGCAGCAGGTCGGCGCTGGCGAAACGGTAACCGGGATAGATGAAGATCGCCGTCTCGCCGGTGTAGGGCAGCACTTCGTCACCGCCCTGTCGCGCGCTTTCCAGCGCCCGCATCACCGTGGTCCCGATGGCGACAACGCGTCCACCGCGCGCGCGCGCCTGGCGGATCTGCGCGCACAGACCGGCGCCGACGTTGATCCACTCGCTGTGCATGCGGTGTTCGCGGATGTCATCCGCGCGCACCGGCTGGAAGGTGCCGGCACCGACATGCAGCGTGACGTTGCCGGACTCGACGCCCTGCGCGGCCAGCGTGTCGAGCAGTTCCTGGTCGAAATGCAGTCCGGCGGTGGGCGCGGCGACGGCGCCGGGTTCGCGCGCGAACACCGTCTGGTAGCGCTGCGCGTCGGCCTCGTCGACGGGACGGTCGATGTACGGCGGCAACGGCATCCGCCCCAGCCTTTCCAACCGCTGCGCCAGCGGCAGGTCGGCATCGAAACGCAGCAGGAAGAAGGCGCCGTCGCGCCCGAGCACTTCGACGCCACTGCCGTCCGCCAGCGCCAGGCGATCACCGCTGCGCGGCTTCTTGCTCACGCCCAGCATCGCCTTGACGTCGAACGGGCCGAGTACGCGCTCGATGAGGATCTCGGCGCGTCCGCCGGTGCGCTTCCGCGCATCCAGGCGTGCCGGCAGCACACGCGTGTCGTTGAACACAAGCAGGTCACCCGCGCGCAGCAGCGACGGCAGGTCGCCGATCCGGCGATCCTCGAGGTTACCGGAGGCCGGCAGGTGCAGCAGGCGCGAATCGCTGCGCCGTGGCAGCGGCGCCTGTGCGATCAGTTCGGGCGGCAGTTCGTAATGGAAGTCGCTGCGTTTCACGTCGGATGGCCTTGCGAATTCGGAATCGGCCATCCGCTCGTGCGAAGGCCAGCGTGTCAATTGTCGCCGATTCCCGCACAGACCTTTTCGGGATCGCTCCCGTGGGACGGGTCACCGGAGAATCCGGCATCCGGGGACCGGGCTGATGCCCTGCAGACCAGGCAAGGCGCAGCCGCTCGGCCTCGGCGTGGACCGCCACCATATCGATATCCGGGCCCGGTTTCAGCGCCGGGTCGAACCAGCCTGCCGGCGGCGGTTCGGCCCGCCCTTCATCCGGATTCAGAAGTCGGTCCAGTTCAGCGTAGACGAAGTGCCGGAACGCATCGGGTTCGCGCATGACCGTCGCCTGCGCAGTCAGCGCATCGGTCGGGAGGTGCACGCGCGCGAGCACAGCCGGGGCTTCGGGCAACCCTGACTGCAACGCTTCATCCAGATAGCGTCGCGCCACGGCTCGATAGCGCGCCCATTCCTCCAGATCGTCGAGAAAAAACGAAGGATCCAGGGCAGGCTCGGCGACATACCAGAGCCGCACGCGTGCATCGCCTCACTCTGCGGCGATGCGCTGATGTTCGACGGCACGACGCCAGTGCTCAGGTCCGATCCCTTCGCAGCGACGCCTGGATGCCAGCTGGCGATCCTCCATCTTGGCGAGCAGGTCCAATTCGAAATCGGAGATTTCGCCCCGGCGCTGCTGTACAGCGGACCGGAGCAGGTTCTGGATGTTCTCCTGCTGGCTGTGATTGCGACAGCGCAGCAGTTCGACGCCGAGGCGGCAGGCCGCCCGGGCATCTCCGCGCCGGGCGCGCGGTTCCAGCTGTTCGATGAGCTGCAGGACCGGCACATCGGCCGCAGGCAGGTCGCTCGACCTGGATGCCACGACATCGTTGGGCGTGACCGTCGGCGTTGCCGACAACGCGCGGACGTGTCCAACGGCGGCGTCGGCGGGGTCCGGCTCGAGCCTGGTCACTGCGCTGGCCTCGGCGTCCGGGGACGCCACGGCGTAATCGGAAGGAAGACCGGCGGGAAACCGGCTGCCTGCAAGATAGGCGGCCAGTGTGACCGGGATAATGACCAGGCCCCGCACCCACTTCCTGTTGAACATCCCCAGCGTATCCCTTCTGGACGAGTCCAGAGGGATCGTCGCGCCCCCGAAAAGTTCACGTTGTGCGGGCGGCGCGCGCGGCGGCGATGGCTCCGGCGTGTTCGACCAGGTCCTCGCGCTGCAGGACGAATACGCCCATCTGGCCGACCTTGAACTCGACCCAGGCGAAAGGCACGTCCGGCAGCAGCGTCTCCAGCGCGCGCTGCGACTCGCCGACTTCGACGATCAGTACGCCCTGCCCGTTGAGGTGGTTGGCCGCCTCGTCGAGCATGCGCAGCGTCAGGTCCAGGCCATCGTCACCGGAAGTCAGGCCCAGCTGCGGCTCGTGCGCGTATTCGGCGGGCATGGCCGCGTACTCGGCGTGCGTGACATACGGCGGATTGCTGACGATGAGGTCGTAGCGGCGACCGCCGAGGCTGGCGAACAGGTCGGACTGCACCAGACGCACGCGGTCGGCCACTTCGAAGCGCTCGACGTTCTCCGCGGCCAGGGTCAGCGCCTCCTGCGAGAGATCGACGCAATCGACGCTCCAGCCGGGGTTGTACACGGCCATGGCGATGCCGATGCAGCCGCTGCCGGTGCACATGTCGAGCGCGGAACCGACATCGATGTGGTCGATCCAGGGCGAGAAGCCCGACTCGACCAGCTCGGCGATCGGTGACCGCGGCACCAGCGCACGCGAGTCGGTGGAGAAGCACAGGCCGGCGAACCAGGCTTCCCCGGTGAGGTAGCAGGCCGGGATACGTTCCCCGATGCGACGGCGGAACAGGGCGCGGATCTCCTCCTGCTCCTCCTTGGTCAGGCGCGCGGCGCCGTACACCGGCGACAGGTCATGCGGCAGATGCAGCGCGTGCAGCACCAGTTGCGTGGCCTCGTCCAGCGCGTTGTCGTAGGAATGGCCGAAACTCAGGCCGGCGCGACCGAACTCGCTGGCGCCGAAGCGGATGAAATCCAGGATCGTCTTCATGGAACAGGGCTGCTTTGCGGGGGTGTGCAGGGTACAGCCAGCCGCTCCGCCACGGTAGCGCGGAGCCGGCCGGAAGTCGCAAAGCCGCGGGCCCGACGCCCGCCCGCATCAGAAGCCGCGCCGCAGCCAGGCCTCGTAGGCGTTGGGCGGCGCCACGTTCACGCCGCAGTCGTCGATGCCGCGGTCCAGTGGCCACTGCAGGAAGTACCGCACCTGCCGGCCGGTGGTGGCCATTGCCGAGGAGAGGCCCGCGGCGGCGACGGCATCGTTGAAGTACGACTCCGCGACGATCCAGGGCTCGTTGCGGCCAAGATCGGCCATGGCGTGGTGGTGGCGTTCGAAGATCGTCCGTTCGTCGGTCGTGCCGCCGCCATAGATGTCGATCGCGAACAGCGGCGGATAGCGCACGCTGCCGTCCGCCAGCATGTAGATGTAGCGCAGGTGGCGCACGCGTGCGCGGGTTCGTACCGGGTCGCTGTCACTGACGAACGAGAATCCGACGCTGCGCCTGTAGTCGAACTCGGCCACGTAGTTGCGCCATATCCGGCGTGCGTACTCGCTCCAGGCCGGATTGTCCGGCCGGTTGTCATCGATGTAGTACTGGCCCAGCGCCTCGACGAACCATGCCCGCGGCATGCCTTCGACACCCAGGTCGGTGCGGTAGGACAGCCCCGAGGCCTGCAGGATCGGCTCGATGCTGCGGATCAGCTGCCAGTTCTCCTGGAACAGGCTTTCGTCGAACGTCGTCCACCACACCGGCGTGTTGTCGCCCTGCGGGAAATAGCGGAACAGCAGCTCGCTGAAGCCGGCGCGGTAGACGTCGCGCAGGAAGGCGACAAGGTTGTCGCGGATCCGCGGATGCAGCGTCCCGCCGGTCGAGTCGATCAGCGTCCCGCCGTAGCGTCCGTCGACCGACTGGCCGGCCGGCGCGCGCAGGTGGACGATGCCGGTGGCGATCCGCTGCTGGCCGGCGTCGCGCATCGCCCGGAGTTGCGTCCGCACGGTATTGCGGACGCCGGCACGGTGATAGTTGGCGAGGATGCCGTATGGATCACGCGCATCGATGCAGGACTGCACCGGATCGGCGGCATCCGGCGGCACCCGGTCGACCCGGTACCAGAGGAAATTGCTGCCGCCACGGGCCAGCGCCGCGTTCTGGAAACCGCCGACGAACAGCGTGTCGGCGCCGGCGAATGCCGCCGTTGAAACCATCAAGGCCAGTGCCGGGAACAGCCAGCGCATCGGGCAAACGACTCCGGTGGGGTGGGATCGCGCATGATGCGGTGCGGAAGCTGAAGGGGCGCCTGCCCCGCCGTACCCATGCCCGCGCTGGCGCGGTTCGTTCCCGGACGCGGACGCGGGGAGATGCACGGCGACCGGAAAGCCACCACAATCACCGCGCAGTCCAGCGATGGGAGACCTGGCATGGCGATGATGACCGGCTCGGACGACGAGCGCACGGTCCTGCTTGCATCCGGCGTTGTCGAAGGCGGTGACGCCGGCGACGGCGCCAGCGCGGGCAGCCTCATTGGTGCCTACCGCCTGGAAAGACTGATCGGCGAAGGGGGCATGGGCCAGGTCTGGCTGGCCGAGCAGCGCGAGCCGATCCAGCGCAAGGTGGCGCTCAAGCTGATCCGCAGCCAGCTCGCCGGCAGCCTGGCCGAAGCGTATTTCGAGATCGAACGCCAGGCACTGGCGCGCATGGACCACCCGGCCATCGCCAAGGTCCTCGACGCCGGCCGCACCAGCGAGGGGTTCCCGTGGTTCGCCATGGAATACGTCGACGGCCAGCCGCTGGACGAATGGTGCAGCCACCACGCGCCGACACAGCGTGCGCGCATCGAACTGATCATCGCGCTGGCCTTCGGCGTCCAGCACGCGCACCAGCGCGGCATCATCCACCGCGACCTGAAGCCCAGCAACGTGCTGGTCTCGCTCATCGACGGCCGCCCGCAGCCACGACTGATCGATTTCGGCATCGCCACCGCGGTGGACAACCGGCAATCCAGCAATGCCAGGTCCAGCTACGAGCGCGTCGGCAGCGGTCTCTACATGAGCCCGGAACAGTATGCCGCGGACTCGTCGCTGGACACCCGCAGCGACGTCTATTCACTGGGCATGGTGCTGCTGGTGACGCTGCTGGCGGGCGAGGAATCGGACATCCTCAAGGGCCTGGATCCGCACACCCGCCAGCCACATGCACGCATCGACGCCTCGCTGCGCGCGCCCGGGCGCGAGCCGGCGCTGGAGCGCCTGCCGCGCGAGCTGCGCCATATCCTCGCCAGGGCCACGCATCCTGACCGCGAAGCACGCTACGACTCCGCGACGGCGTTCGCCGACGACCTGCAGCGTTATCTGGATGGCGATGCCGTGCTGGCCGTTCCACCCAGCCGGATGTACCGGCTGCGCAAGTTCGTGCAGCGGCGACGGCGGCTGCTGGCCGCGACAGGACTGGTCGCCCTGGCCCTGGTCGTCGGCCTGGTGGTCGCGGTGTGGGGCTTCGTCGAGGCCGAGCGCCAGGCCCGGAAGAGCAAGGCGACCTCGGAATTCTTCGCGACGGTCCTCTCCGGCATCGACCCCGAACTCGCCGCCGATCTGGACAAGACGCTGATGCGCAAGGTCCTCGACGAGGCCGCGCGGCGCGCCGCCGCGGGGCTGGGCGACCAGGCCGATGCCCTGGCGGAAATCGAGAACGTGATCGCCGGCAGCTACATGGCCCTGGGCGAATACGTGACCGCGCTGGAACACTCGCGCCGCGCCTATGACCTGTCCACGGTCCTGCACGGCGAGAATGACCCGCGCACCCTGAACATGACGCGCCAGCTCGGTCGCCTGATGGTGGACACCGGCGACGTTGCCGACGGCGTCCGGTTCCTGCGCGAAGCCGTGGCGCGAGCGCGTGAAGTCGGGGGTGGAAACGACCGCACCACGCTGATGACGATGCAGGCGCTGGGCTGGGCGCTGCGCGAGGACCAGGAACGCGAGGAAGCGCTGGCCGTCCTGAGGCAGGCCGGGCAGGGCCTGATGGCGCTGCTCGGGCCCGACAACGACGACACCATCAACGCCCGTTTCATGGAGGCCATCCTGCTCGCCGACCTGGACCGCCACGAGCAGGCCATTCCGCTGCTCACCGAGCAGATCGACCGCCTGTCGGCCCTGAACTCGCCCGACCACGCCGGCGTGTTGAACATGCGCAACAGCCTGGCAGTGTTCCATCTGCAGAAGCGACGCTTCGCCGAGGCCGAAGTGATCCTCAAGGACCTCGTCCCGGCCATGGAGCGCGTCTTCGGCCCGGACAACACCAACACCGTGATGGCTGCGGCCAACCTGGGTGGCGCCCTGCGCCAGCAGGGCAAGGTGGAGGAATCCGGCCCGCACTACCTGCGGGCGCTGGAGTCCAACCTGGCGCGCTTCGGCCCGCTGCACACGCGCACGGTCATGGCCCAGCACAACTACGCCAACTACCTGCTCGATGCCGGCCGCGCCGCTGAAGCCTTCGAGTTGCAGGACACGGCCCTGCAGGCCGCGGGTGGGTCGCTGGGCGAAAAACACCCGGTATACGCGGGCGCCATGCGCGGCAAGGGCATGGCCGCCATGCACCTGGGTCGGCTGCAGCAAGCCGAAGAACTGCTGCTGCAGGCCCTGGCCCTCCAGGAATCGATGTGGGCGCCCGGCAACAGCCAGATCATCCAGACCCGCGAAGCACTGGTGAAGCTGTACGAGAAGATGGGCCGGCCGGAAGCGGCCGCGCGCTATCGCGACTGAAGCAGGCGCTCGCGGTTCTGCCGCCACTGCGCCCGCGTCTGGCCCCAGACAACGGTGCTGACGTCCTCGTACGGCGGCGGCATGCGTGCCTCGCCGAGCGCGGCCGAGCCCAGGCGCTGCGCGACGAGCTGCGAGGCGACGTTGGCCGGCGCGATGCAATGGATCACGTCGTCCCAGCCGAGATGCCCGAAGGCCCAGTCCATGGCGGCAGCGGCCGCTTCGGTGGCGAAGCCCCGGCCCCAGGCCGCACGCCGGAAGGCCCAGCCGATCTCGTTCCCCGGCCAGCCCTCGGGTTTCCAGGGGCCGGCCTGGCCCAGCCATTCACCGCTGGCCTTGTCGATCACCGAGAACATGCCGAAGCCCTGCACCAGCCAGGCGCCGGGCTGCTGCAGGAACTTGCGCCAGGCCGCCTCGCGCACCATGTGCCCACCAATGTGGCGCGCCGCCTCCTCGTCGCCGACCAGATCGGCATAACCGTCGAAGTCACCGATGCGGGGCACGCGCAGCAGCAGGCGCGCGGTCTCGACGACCGTGTCCAGGCGGGAATGTCCTTCGCTGCTCACCGGGTACGACTCAGAACGCGTTGATGCCGGTCACCTCGCGACCGATCACCAGCTGGTGCACGGTCTCGGTGCCTTCATAGGTGATGACCGATTCGAGGTTCAGGGCGTGCCGGATCGCCGCGTGCTCGGTGGTGATGCCGGCCCCACCGAGCAGGTCGCGGCATTCGCGCGCGATGTCGATGGCCATGCGGCAGTTGTTCCACTTCGCCAGCGACACCTGCGACGGCACCATCTTGCCGGCATCCTTGAGGCGACCCAGCTGCAGCACCAGCAGCTGCGCCAGCGTGATGCGGCGGGCCATGTCGGCGAGCTTGATCTGCGCGCTCTGTGTCGCCGCCACCGGGCGGTTGAAAAGCATGCGCTCCTTCGAGTACTCGAGGGCCTCGCTGTAGCAGGCGATGGCGGCGCCGATCGGACCCCAGGTGATGCCGTAGCGCGCCTGCGTCAGGCAACCCAGCGGCCCCTTGAGACCCTTTACGTTGGGCAGCCGGCTGGCGTCGGGAATGCGCACGTTGTCGAGGAACAGCGCGCTGGTGACCGAGGCGCGCAGGCTCATCTTCTTGTGGATTTCCTGCGCGGTGAAGCCCGGCGTGTCGGTGGGCACGATGAAGCCCTGGATGCCGTCTTCGGTCTGCGCCCAGACGATGGCGATCTGCGCGAGGTTGCCGTTGGTGATCCACATCTTGGCGCCGTTGAGCACCCAGTCGCCGCCGTCACGGCGCGCGCTGGTCTTCATGTTGGCCGGGTCGGAACCGCCGTGCGGCTCGGTCAGGCCGAAACAGCCGATGACCTCGCCGGCGGCCATGCGGGGCAGCCACTCGCGGCGCTGCTCCTCGCTGCCATAGGCGAAGATCGGATACATGCACAACGAACTCTGCACGCTGACGAAGCTGCGGATGCCGGAATCGCCGCGCTCCAGTTCCTGGCAGATCAGGCCGTACTGCACACCGCTCATGCCGGCGCAGCCGTATTCCTCCGGCAGCGACGAGCCGAGCAGTCCGAGGCTGGCGACTTCCGGAACCAGCTCGCGCGGAAAGCGGCCCTGGTCGAAGCAGTCGCCGATGATCGGCAGCACCTTCTCGTCGGTGAAGCGGGCAACCGCATCCTGGACCATGCGCTCCTCATCGGACAGCAGCGAACGGACATCGAAGAGGTCGGTGGGGTTCAGGCTCATGGAAAGACGGCTCCGGTGGGACGGTGCTGGACACCCGGCGCTTTCGGCCCGGGTCATGCGCACGTGCAAAGGGGCGGCTATTCTAGCGCCTGCGCCCGTGCAGGGCACGACGACCGGTCGTGCGGCAGCGGCCGCCAGCGGTTTCGATGCGCATCCCTGTCCTGACCTATCACGCGGCCAATGTCGCCGGCATGGCCTATGCCGGCAATGACCACGTCGCCCTCGCCCACGACCTGCGGCTGATCGACGCACTGGGCTGGCAGATCATTCCGCTGGACGCCGTCCTCGACCTCATCGACGGGCGCCGGCCCTGGCCGTCGCGACCCTGCCTGGCCCTGACCTTCGATGACGGCACCGACCTGGACGTGCGTGCGATCGAATGGCCGGGCATCGGCCTGCAGCCGGGTTTCCTGCCGATCCTTCGGGCTTTCCGCGATGAAACCGCCGGGCGCCAGCCCGAACTGCACGCCACCTGCTTCGTCATCGCCTCGCCGGCGGCGCGCGAGGCCATGGACCGCCAGTGCCTGTTCGGCGGCGATGTCATGGGCGAGGACTGGTGGCCCATGGCGGCGGCGACCGGCCTGCTCGGCATCGGCAACCACAGCTGGGACCACAACCACGACGTGGCGCCGGAAGCGGCGCCCGATGGCCTGCCGCGCGGCCGGTTCTTCGCCGTGGACAATGCGGTCCGCGCCGACTGGCAGATCGCCCGCGCCCAGGACTACATCGCCGCCCGCGTGCCGGGGCAGCCCATCCGCCACTTCGGCTATCCGTATGGCGACGTGAACAGCTACCTGCGCGACGACTACCTGCCGTCGCGCGGGCAGGCACTGGGGCTGGCGGCGGCCTGGACCACCGATGGCCGGCCCGTCACCGCGGCGGAACAACGCTGGGCCCTGCCCCGCTATGTCTGCGGGCTGCACTGGCGCAGTCCGGACGAACTGGAAGCGCTGCTCGCCGGAGCATCGGCGTGATCCGCGCCGCCGCGTTGCCGAGCCAGCCGCTGACCGGCCGCGGCGTCGCCCTGATGATCGGCAGCGTGCTCTGCTTCGCGCTGATGGCGATCACCATCCGCCTGGCCAGCGATCAGCTTCACCCGTTCCAGATCGCGTTCTTCCGCAACCTGTTCGGGCTGGTCTTCACCCTTCCACTGATCTGGCGCGCCGGCCTGTCACTGCTACGCACGGATCGGCTGCGCCTGTACTTCCTGCGCTGCCTGACCGGCCTGTCGGCCATGCTGACCGGCTTCTGGGCACTGGTGCACCTGCCCTTGGCGCAGGCGGTGGCGCTGAGCTACACGACGCCGCTGTTCGTCACCATCCTCGCCGTCCTGGTGCTGGGCGAGGTGGTGCGCGCACGGCGCTGGAGCGCGGTCGCCATCGGCTTCGTCGGCGTACTCGTGATCCTGCGCCCGGGCGTCGATGGCCTGCAGTTCGCAGCGCTGGTCGCGATCGCATCATCGGCGCTGTCGGCCAGCTCGGCGATCAGCATCAAGTTCCTCTCGCGCACCGAGCCCGCCGATGCCATTGTCATCTGGATGGTGCTGATCATGACCCCGATGTCGCTGCTGCCGGCACTGCCGGTCTGGGTGCCGCCGGAACCGATGAGCTGGCTGTGGGTCATCCTCACCGGCGGCCTTGGCACGCTCGGCCATCTCTGCATGACGCGCGCCTACAAGCTGGCCGATGTCTCGGCGCTGCAGCCGCTGAATTTCCTGCAACTGCCGATCGTCGCGTTCATCGCCTGGCTGCTGTTTGCCGAACACGTCGATGCCTGGACGGTGGTCGGCGCGACGATCATCTTCTCGAGCACGTTCTATATCGCGCGCCGCGAGGCGCGCTTGCACCGCGCCAAGGTCATCGACCCGGAAATCGGCGCCGAATCGATGCCGAACCGCTGAGCGCCGGTCGGCCATCACCGGGCGCGCGGCTCACGGCGCCGATGCCGTCGCGTCCGGCACGCGCAAGACGGTTTCGCGCAGGCGCCGCAGGCGCGGCGCCAGCTGTTCGCCGTCGGTTTCAAGCAGCGGTCGCAGGTGCCGGCGACGGACGTCGTCGGCATCGGCGTCGCGACCCTGGCCGCGATAGAGCTCATACAGCGCCACCGCGAGCGCGTAACGTTCGTCGCCGGCCTCCACCGACTGCGCCGAGGCGGCATCCAGCAGCTCGCGCAGGCGCCGGATCGCGTCATCCGGACGGCCGATGTCCACCATCGCCCTGGCCGTCTGGATCGCCACATCGATCGTGTCCTCGGCCCACGGTCCCTGCGTCTGGACAAGACTCGCGTGCATCTCGCGGGTCAGCGACAGCATCTGCTCATGCCGGCCCATGCGCTTGAGCAGGTCGGCCAGGCTGCGGCCGACCCGGTAGGTGTCCAGGCTGCCGGGACCGAGGATGCGTCGCCGCATGGTGTACACGTCGCTGTAGATGGCCAGGGCCTGGTCATGGCGGTCGAGGCGGACCAGCGCCCGAGCCAGGCTGGCGCGGCTGCGCAGCGTATGTGGATGTTCCGGACCGAGCACGCGTGCCCGGCCTTCGGCGGCTTCCTCCAGCGCGGCCATGGCCTCGACCGGATCACCCGCCTCCATCATCGACATGCCCATGTTGTTGAGGATCATCAGCGTCAGCGGATGGTCGGCGCCGAGATGCTGGCGGTTCAGCGCGTAGGCTTCGCGCTCCAGTTCCAGGGCCGCCGCCACGTCGCCGGTATCGGCCAGCAGCGCGGCGTAGTTCACCAGCACGCCGACCAGCTGCTGCCAGTTGCCATCCTGGCCGCGCTGCACGGACAGGACCTGTTCGAACTGCGGCCGCGCCTGGTCGGAGGCCCCATCAAGGTGCAGCGACAGCGCGTACTGCTGACGCGCGCGGGCCACCTCGGGGTGGTCGGCCGGATGGATCCGCAGCGCGGCATCCAGCGCCTTCTCGTACCACTGGCGCGCCTTGCCGTATTCGATCTTGGAGCGGGCGACCTGGGCACGGACCATGGTCGCGGCGATGTGTCGGGAACTGTCTAGTGGCAGCCGTTCGACGGTTGCGACGGCCTCCGATGCCATGGCCTCGGCGGCATCGAACTGCCCGGAGCGCTCCAGGGAATTGGCCAGCGCCACCTGCGCGTCGACCACGGACTCGAGGTCCGGCTGCGGCAGCGCCACGCGCTGTTCCAGCACCGACTGCAAGGCCGCGACGGCCTCGTCGTACTGGCCGATCGCGTGATAGACCTCGCCCACCGACTGCAGCAGGTCGGCGGCCAGCGCCGGTTGCGTTTCGAAGCGCTGGCCGATGATCGACTCGGCGCGCTTGAGCACCGATTCCACCAGGATGGCTCGTGCCAGGCTGGGGCCGTCGAGAATGCCCGGCAGCTGCTCGACCTGCAGCACGGTGTCCCTTTCGCTGCGGCGCGACAGCTGGTCGCGCACATGGCCGACGAGTCGTCGACCCATGTCCATGACGTCGATGTCGCTGAGCATGGCCTGCTGGAAGGCGACGACCTGTTCCAGTTCATGCTGGCGCGCCTCGGCGACGCCGCGCTGGATGCGCGCCTGGTTGAAGGCGTGCAGGCTGAGCACCAGGCCGCCGACCAGCGTGAGCAGGACCGCCGCGCCGGAAGCCAGCCAGAGCCGGTGCCGGCGCGCGAATCGACGCAGCAGGTAACCCGGCGTTGCCGGCATCGCCTGCAACGGCAGGTGGGCCAGATAGCGGCGCAGCTCGTCGGCCAGCGCGATGGCGCTCGGATAGCGGTCGTTGCGATCGTGCGCCATCGCGGTCAGCACGACGCGGTCCAGTTCGCGCAGGCGGCCACGCCGCGGCGAGGCCGCGCCGGTGGGCAGGCGGCGGCTGCGCAGGCGCTGCGAAGGTGCCGTCAACGGGCCGGAACGCGTCGATGAAGCGGTTCGCCCGCTCTGGCTGGCGATGCCAGGGCGGTCACCGACGATCAGTTCGTAAAGCACCACGCCCAGTGCATAGACATCGCTGCGCGTGTCGATGCTGGCCAGTCGCCCTTCCAGCTGCTCCGGACTCATGTACTCCGGCGTGCCGGCCATGTCGACCGGGCCTTCCACCGCGGCGTCGGCCAGCCCGGCGCGTGCCGCCGCGGTGGCGATGCCGAAATCGATGATCTTCGGCAGCCACTCGCCATCGACGCGGGTGACCAGGATGTTGCCGGGCTTGAGGTCGCGGTGCACGACACCTTTCTGGTGCGCGTGCTGGATGGCATCGCAGACGCGCGCGAGCAGGGCCAGGCGCTGGTCCAGCGACAGGTCGCGCGCCACCTCGGTGATCGGGCTGCCCTCGATGAATTCCATCGCGAACCAGGGCACGCCGTCTTCGGTCGTGCCGGCGTCGAAGATCTGCGCGATGGCCGGGTGCTGCATCTGCGCCAGGGTCTGGCGCTCGATCTCGAAGTAGGCGCGCTGGCGCGTGCTCAGGCGGCCGCGCAGCAGCTTCAGCGCGACGGTGCGACGGACCGGCTGCAGCTGTTCGGCGCGGTAGATGGCGCCCATGCCGCCGCTGCCGATGCGGGCGACGACGCGGTAGTGGCCGACCAGGGTGCCCGGCGCCAGCACGCCCGCTTCCGGCGCATCGACGCCTTCATCTGTGCGTGTTTCGAGCCGTCGCGTCGCGTCGGCATCGTCGGCATCCGTTTCTCCGGTCGGCAGCATGGTCCCTCCACACCCTGGACCAGGCATGGTAGCCCAGCCTCCAATGGGTGAGGCGCTGCGCTATGCTTCCGCCAGCCAGAGGGTGGCCATGAACCGACGAAGCGACGAAGCGAGCACCACGCGCAGGACCATGATCAGTCCCGGGCCGGACCAGCCCGAGCAGGGGACCATGTGCCTGGTGGTGATCCATGGCGAAGGCCTGGGCAAGCGCATCGACGTGCCCGAACAGCCGATCGTGATCGGACGCTCGCACGACGCCGACCTGCACATCCCCCACGTCAGCGTGTCGCGGCAGCATTGCCAGGTCTGGCGGGAAGGCAACGCCTGCCACGTCCGCGACCTGGGCGCGACCAACCGTACGCGCATCAACGACCTGCCGGTCGAACACGGCACGCTCAGCGACGGCGACCACCTCACCATCGGCGAGAGCATCCTCAAGTTCATCGGCGAAGGCAGCGTTGAGGCGCGCTACCACGAAGAGGTTTACCAGGTCGCCACCCACGATGCCCTGACCGGCCTGTGCAACCGCCGCCACTTCATCGAGATCGTCGACAAGGAAATCTCACGCTCGCTTCGCCATGAACGACCGCTGGCGATGTGCATCGTCGATGTCGACCTGTTCAAGCCGATCAACGACACCTACGGCCACATCGCCGGCGACGGCGTGCTGCGGCAGATCGGCGAGATCATGCGCAACCACGTGCGCGGCGACGACATCGCCGCCCGCATCGGTGGCGAGGAATTCGCGGTGCTGCTGCCCGAGGCCGGCATCGAGGCCGCCGGCACCTTCGCCGAGCGCCTGCGGCAGGCGGTGGCGGAGTCCAGTTTCACCCTCGGCGACCAGCCGCACAAACTCACGGTGAGTATCGGCGTGGCCATCCTGGGACCCGGCCGCGAGGAGCGCAGCAGCCTGATGGCTGCGGCGGACTCGGCGCTGTATCGGGCCAAGGAAGGCGGCCGCAACCAGGTCTGCACGGCCTGACCAGGGCGGCGGCCGCGGGCGATGCCGTGCCCCGCCAAACCGCGATCAATCCGTCGCCGTCGCCACCGCTGCCGCGACGTCGCCGGGACCGTAGCGGCGCTGCACGTAGTCGTCGATCAGCGCGACGAAGTCGTCGGCGATGCGCTCGCCGCGCAGCGTGGTGAATTTCCGCCCGTCCACGAACACCGGCGCCGCCGGCGCCTCGCCCGTTCCCGGCAGTGAAATGCCGATGTTGGCGTGACGACTCTCGCCGGGCCCGTTGACGATGCAGCCCATCACCGCCAGCGTCAGGTGTTCGACGCCGGGATACTTCAGCTTCCACACCGGCATCTGTTCGCGGACATGGTCGGTGACCTGGCGCGCCAGTTCCTGGAAGAAGGTCGAAGTCGTGCGGCCGCAACCGGGACAGGCGGTCACCATCGGCGTGAAGGCGCGCAGTCCCATGCTCTGCAGCAGCTCCTGCGCGACCACGACTTCCGTCGTGCGCGACTGCCCGGGTTCCGGCGTCAGTGAAACGCGGATGGTGTCGCCGATGCCTTCCTGCAGCAGCACGCCCAGCGCCGCCGCCGAAGCGGTGATGCCCTTGCTGCCCATGCCGGCTTCGGTCAGTCCCAGATGCAGCGCGTAGTCGCCGCGCGCCGCAAGATCGCGGTACACGGCGATCAGCTCCTGCACACCGGACACCTTGCAGGACAGCACGATGCGTTTGCGCTCCAGGCCCAGTTCCTCGGCGCGCCGCGCCGACTCCAGCGCCGAGCGGATCAGGGCCTCGCGCAGCACGCGCGCGGCATCCCAGGGTTCGGCGCGCTGGCTGTTCTCGTCCATCATCCGCGCCGCCAGCGCCTGGTCGAGCGAACCCCAGTTGGCCCCGATGCGCACCGGCTTGCCGTGGCGGACCGCCAGTTCGATGATGGTTGCGAACTGGGTGTCCTTCTTGTGCCCGAAGCCGACGTTGCCGGGATTGATCCGGTACTTGGCCAGCGCTTCCGCACAGGCCGGTTCGGCGCTGAGCAACTGGTGGCCGTTGTAGTGGAAGTCGCCGATCAGCGGCACCGGCACCGACATCATGTCCAGGCGTTCGCGGATGCGCGGCACGGCGGCCGCCGCTTCCGGCGTATTGACCGTCAACCTGACCAGCTCGGAGCCGGCCCGCCACAACTCGGCCACCTGCCGCGTCGTGCCCTGGATGTCCGCGCTATCGGTATTGGTCATCGACTGCACGACGACCGGCGCACCGCCGCCGATGCGCACGTTGCCGACCGTCACCGCCGTGGTGCGGCGGCGCTGGCCGGGCTGGAGATCGGCGCTCATGTCCGTGGTTGTCCTCGAATGTTTGCGGCTGGACGCGTCAGCGCGGCCGGCGACTTGAGTCGTCCGCCGCTTTGGCCGAGACTGGGCCGCCGTTTACGGATTCCCGTCCGGCGCCATGGCCCTTCGCTTCGTCCTGCGCTGTCTGCTTGACCTGCCAGCGGTGATGCCGGCGCACGCGCAGTTTACCGTGGAACGCCTGTGGGAACTGAACCGCATGGGTGACTTCGCCGTCGCCCCGGATGGCCGATCGGTCGCGGTGACGACCACCGCGTTCGACTTTGATGTGAATGGCAGCCAGACCCGCCTGTGGCTGGTCGACAGCCTCGCCCGGCGCCCCGCCCGGGCCCTCGGCACGCCGGAAGGCAGCGACAGTGATCCGGCGTGGCACCCGGATGGACGGCGCCTGTTTTTCCTCGGCACGCGGCCGGGCACACCGACGCAACTCCATGAAACCGGTATCGATGGCGGACCTTCGCGGGCACTGACGAGCCTGCCGGTGTCCGTTCGCCGCTTCCGCGTTGTCGAAGATGGCGAGGCCATCGTCTTCGAGGCCCTGACCTGGCCCGACCTCGATGCCGACTTCAAGGCCGTCCAGGCACGCCTGCAGGCGCAGCGCGCCGACGCGACGCAGGCGCGCATCAGCGAAAGCCGCCTGCTGCGTTACTGGGACCGCTACCGGACGGACGGCCGCGTGCCGCACCTGTTCCGCCTCGACCTTGGCGACGGCTCGATCCGCGACCTGATGCCGGGGTTCGACCGCCTGACGGGACTCGACGGCTTCGACTGGGATGCATCGGCGGACGGCCGCTGGCTGGTGTACTCGGCCAACATCACGCCCGCGCCCTACACCACGATCGATTTCGACCTGTTCCTGCAATCGACCGAAAGGGGCGTCGACACGGCCCGCAACCTGACCGCGGACAACCCGGCGGACGACGTCGAACCCGTGTTCTCGCCCGATGGGCAGTCGATCGCCTACGGCCGGTTCAGTCGACCCGGCACCGGTTCGGACCTGAAACGCCTCGCCGTCCTCGACCTGCGGACATCCGGCCCGGCGCAAGTGGTCGGCGACGACCTGCCCGGGCCCGTCCGCGACTGGACCTTCACGCACGACGGCACGGCGCTCTACTTCCATGTCGAGGACGGCGGCCGCATCGATCTCTACCAGTGGAAGCAGCAGCGCCTGCGTCGGCTGGTCGAGGGCGGCAGCACCGCGAAGGTGCAGGTGGCGGGCAGCGGCATCGTCTATCTGCGCCATGCCTTCGACAGCCCGCACGACCTGTGGCGACTGGATCCGGGCGCCGGCCCGCGCCGCTTCACCACGCTCAACGATTCACGCGTGAAAGCCCTGCGCCACGGCCGTTACCAGAGCGTGACGTTCACCGGCGCGGACAGCGACCCCGTGCAGATGTTCGTCGCCTATCCGCCGGGATGGCGACACGGCAGCCGCCATCCGGCCGTCGTGCTCAATCACGGCGGCCCGTTTTCGGCCTGGACCGACGGTTTCAGTTTCCGCTGGCATCCCGGCGTCCTGGCCGCGCGCGGATACGTCGTCGCATTGCCGAACGTGCACGGATCCACCGGTTTCGGCCAGGCGTTCGCCGACAGCATCCTCGGCAACCACGGCGAGAAGCCCGCGGCCGATGCCCTCGCCGCCGCGGACTGGCTGGTCGCCCATGCCGGCGTCGATCCTGACCGCATCGCCGTGGCCGGTGGATCCTATGGCGGCTATCTCGCCGCCCTGCTGACCGGCCTGAGCGACCGGTTCCGCGCCGCGATCGTCCACGCCGGCATCTACGACCTTGGCCACCAGTTCGCCGCCGATTCGCACTGGCAGCGCCCGGTCGCCTACGGTGCCGCGCCCTGGGCCAACCCGGAAGCCCTGGCGGACTGGTCGCCCAGCAGGCTGGTGCCGCGGATGACGACGCCAACGCTGATCCTGCACGGCGAACTGGATTACCGTGTGCCGGTCACCCAGGGCATCAACCTCCACGGCGCGCTCAGTGGAAAGGGCGTGCCCTCGCGCATCGTCGTGTTTCCGAACGAGAACCATCGCATCAACCGGCCCCAGGCCGCGCGCCTGTGGTGGAACGAAGTGTTCGACTGGCTCGATCGCTGGACCGGCCCGCGGCGCGCTGCCCACGCACAGGACACAGCCCCTTGAGTACGCCCGACCCGCGCGAGATCCTCACGCCCAGTTCGCTCAACCGCCTGGTGCGGCAGCTTCTGGACGACGCCATGCCCCCGGTGTGGGTGGAAGGCGAGCTGTCGAACGTCGCCCGGCCGGCGTCGGGACACCTTTACTTCACGCTGAAGGATGCCGGGGCGCAGATCCGCTGCGCGATGTTCCGCACGGCGGCGACGCGCCTGCGCTTCCGTGCCGGCGACGGCCTGCACGTGCGCCTGCGCGGACGTGTCGGACTGTACGAACCGCGCGGCGACTACCAGCTTATCGTCGACGCGATGGAGGAAGCCGGTGAAGGCGCCCTTCAGCGCGCCTACGAAGCGCTGAAGGCGCGGCTCGCCGCCGAAGGGGTGTTCAACAGCGCGCGCAAACAGCCACTGCCGGCATTCCCCAAGCGGCTGGCCGTGATCACCTCGCCGTCCGGCGCCGCCATCCGCGACGTGCTCACCGTCATCGCCCGGCGTTTCCCGCTGCTCCCGGTCGATATCCTGCCGTCGCCGGTGCAGGGTGCGGAGGCCGTGCCGGTGCTGCGGGCACAGTTGCGTGCCGCCATCGCCGCAGGCCGGCACGATGTCATCCTCATCACCCGCGGCGGCGGCTCGCTGGAAGACCTCTGGGCCTT
Source organism: Pseudofulvimonas gallinarii (assembly GCF_004343305.1). Classification (GTDB taxonomy): domain Bacteria; phylum Pseudomonadota; class Gammaproteobacteria; order Xanthomonadales; family UBA2363; genus Pseudofulvimonas; species Pseudofulvimonas gallinarii. The sequence goes on from NZ_SMAF01000004.1 coordinate 65,020, forward strand.
CAACGACGAAGGACTGGCTCGCGACATCGCCGCCTCGCCCGTGCCGGTTGTCGCCGCCATCGGCCACGAAGTGGACGTGACGCTGGCGGAACTGGCCGCCGACCTGCGCGCACCGACGCCCTCGGCAGCCGCCGAGTCCATCGCACCGGACGGTGCGCAACTGGCGCGGCAACTCCGCCTGCTCGGCCAGCGCCTGCGCCGTGACACCACGCGCCATTTGCAGGGGCTGGCGCAGCGTCTGGATTCCGCGCGCCTGCGCCTGCAGTCGCGTGATCCGCGCCGACAGCTGGAACACATGCGCGAACGCGCTCTCGCCGCCCGTCAACGTCTGCTGCTCGCGATGCGCAATGGCCTGGCGAACCGCCGCGGCCGCCTCGCCACCTCGGCGACCGCGCTGCGCAGCCAGCGACCGGAACGCCGCATCGCGCAGTGGCGCCTGCAGCTGCAGCAGGCCGGCCGACGCCTTCGCCACGGTGCGATCCAGCAGCAGCGCCAGCAGCGGCAGCGGCTTGAAACCGCCGGCCGCAGCCTCAATGCCCTGAGCCCCTTGCGCACCCTTGAACGGGGCTACGCCATCGTCCGTGAACCGGCCGCGGGCCATGTCCTGACCTCCGCCCACGAGGCGGCGCAACAGGCACGCCTGCACGTTCGCTGGCAGGACGGCCAACTGCTGGCGACGCCGCTTCCCGACTCGTTGCAGCGCCTGCCTGGCCCGGACCGGTCCGGCCAGGCCGACTGAAAGTGCCGCCGTCGCCGACGCGCGGCCGCCTGCGCCACCCGCCGCGGCGAAAACCGGCTAGAAAATGGCCGCCACGGCGTTCCTGCGTGATATAAGTCACATATTCGCCCCAGCCGTAAACGCGGCCCATGTCCCGCCCCAGGCCCAAGACTCCCGTCGACATCGCTCCGACCGCGCTTCCGCGAGAAGACGCGGCGGTGCCGGAACACCTCTACGACTGCCTGCCGGCAGCGGTATTCGTCATCGACGTCGACTCCGGGCAGATCGTGCATGCCAACGCCGGCGCGGTCGAACTGAGCGGCTTCCCGCTCGACCAGCTGGTCGGGCGCTTTGCTGTCCGCCTTTTTCCACGCAGCGACGTCTCGCGCTTCATCGATCCGCAGGCGGAAGTGCGCTTGCAGGGTGGATTCCTGGGCTGGATCCGCACGCGCGGCAAGGTGGACGTCGCCATCGCGGCACGCATCAGTACCGTGTCCGGCACCTCGCCGCGCAGGGCCCTGCTGGTCGCCTTCGACATCACCGAGACCCGCCAGCAGCTGGACAGCCTGTCCGAACGCGCCCGCATCGACACCCGCACCGGCCTGCTTCAGCGCGACGAGTTCGAGTCGGCACTCGCCGACATGGTGCTGTGCCGTCCCGGCCAGAACTCCTCGGCGGCGCTGTCCATCGCGTTCGACGGCGTGCAGCGTCTGCGCGACAGCCTCGGCCGCGAACAGGGCGACCTGCTGCTTGCCGAACTGGCGCGCCGCCTGCGCGAAGCCAGCGTCGCGCCCACGCTGATCGCCCGTGACGGCCAGGACGGCATCCTGCTGGTCTGGAACGACCTGCCGCCGGGCCTGCTGGAAGCCCGGCAGGAACTGGACCAGCGCGCGTCGGCGCTGCTCGCGTCCAGCCGGCAGCCGTATTTCGTCCAGGCCGTCATCATGGTCTGTACCTGCAGCATCGGCATCGCGCTGGCGCCGCACGACGCCGACACGCCGGGCGCGCTGCTGCACTACGCCGACCTCGCCCGCCGCCAGCAGCAGGCGGAAGGCCACGATGGCCACCACCACTTCGTCAATGGCGACCTGCGCCGGGTCAACGACGAACTGGAAGTCGAGAGCAACCTGCGCGAAGCCCTGCGCCACCGCAACCTGGAGCAGCGCTGGCTGCCCGTCGTGCGGCTCTCCGACGGCCTCTGCGTCGGTGTCGAGGCCCTGCTGCGCGGCAACGAACCGCTGCAGCGACATGAGGCCGGGCGCATCGTCGCGATCGCCCAGGCGCGCGGCCTGCTTCCGGAAGTCGGGCGGCTCAGCCTGCGCCAGGCCGCCGACTCCTATGCACAGCTGGGCCGCGCCGGGCGCACCGCGGCCATCCAGTATTTCGGCCTGAACCTGGGCGCCGACGAGGTCACCGCGCCGGGATTCGTGGAAGAGCTGATCGAAACCGCCCAGGCCGTCGCCATGCCGCTCGACCGCCTGATGCTGGAGATCGGCGAGGCCGACCTCACCGCGCGCATGGCCGGCGTCGGGCCGCCGCTGCACCTGCTCGCCGAACACGGCGTGCGCGTGGCGATCGACGGCTTCGGCAGCGGCTTCGCTTCGATGAGCACGCTGGGCAACCTGCCGGTCGGGATGATCAAGATCGACCGCCGTTTCGTCTGGCAGCTTGAACACAACGCATACGACCGCGAGATCGTGCGCACGATGATCGAGCTGGCCCACCGCATCGACCTGCGGGTGACGGCGGTCGGTGTCGAAACCGCGGCGCAGCAGCAGATCCTGCGCGACCTCGGCTGCGACTTCGCCCAGGGCTACCTGTACAGCCGGCCCTTGCCGCTGGCCGAGCTGGTCGAGTTCCTGCGCCCGCACGCCGCGCGCGCGCGCTGAGGACGCCGTCGCGCGGACACCGCGCAGCCCAGCTGTGAGAAACTAGCGCGGCCACCAGATTGCCGTGCGGGACGCCTGCAGGCGCCTGCACCGACCACGGAGACTCCGGCCGATGTTTGAAGGACTGCGACCGCGGCATTGCCGCGCCGAACTGCGCGACGACGGTATCGCCGTCATCACCCTGGACCGCGCCGACAAGCCGGTGAATGCACTGGCCCAGGCGCTGATCGACGAGATCGGCCAGCTGGTCGAGCGCATGGCCATCGAGCCGCCGAAGGGACTGGTCTTCATGTCCGCGAAGGATGGCGGCTTCTCGCCCGGCGCCGACATCGGCGAGTTCGAGGGCTTCTTCGCGCAGGGCACCATCGCCGACGCGATCAGCAACGGCCACAGGGTCTTCGACGCCATCGCGCGACTGCGCTGCCCGACCGTGGCGGCGATCCACGGCCACTGCTTCGGGGGCGGCATGGAGCTGTCGCTGGCCTGCGACTACCGTGTCGCCGCCGACACGCCGGACACCCGCCTGGGCCTGCCGGAAGTGAAGCTCGGCATCCATCCCGGCTGGGGCGGCCTCGCCCGCCTGCCGCACCTGGTCGGCGCCCCGGAAGCCATGCGCATGATGCTGGCCGGTGGCTCGCTGAGCGCGTCGCGCGCACGCGCGATCGGGCTGGTCGATGGCGTCGTTCCGCGCGAAGACCTGATGGCGAAGGCCACCGACCTGGTGCGCACGCGCCCTGCCCGCCCGTTCAGGCAGCGCCTCACCGCGTGGGCGACGAACACCTGGCCGGCGCGCGTCGCGCTGGCGCCGACCCTGCGCAAGACCGTGCAGCGCAAGGCGCCCCGCAAGCACTACCCGGCGCCGTACGCGATGATCGATGTATGGCGCAAGCACGGCGGCAGCGTCGCCAAGGCACTGCGTCCGGAAATCCGCTCGGTGGTCAGGCTTGCCGGCACGCCGACCGCACACAACCTGGTACGCGTGTATTTCCTCCAGGAAGGCCTGAAGGCGCGCGGCGCCGGCACCGGTCACGGCATCCATCATGTCCATGTCATCGGCGCCGGCGTGATGGGCGGTGACATCGCCGCCTGGGCGGCAATGCAGGGTTTCAACGTCACCCTGCAGGACCAGAACGCGCAGGCCGTGCAGGCGGCACTGGCACGCGCCGGCACGCTGTTCGAGAAGCGCCTGAAGACCGCCGATCGCATCGAGGCCGCCCGCAGGCGGCTGGCCGGCGATCCGGAAGGCGCACGCGTCGGCGAGGCCGACCTCGTCATCGAGGCCATCGTCGAAAAGGTCGAGGTCAAGCGCGCGCTGTTCGCCGACATCGAGCCGAAGATGAAGCCCGATGCCCTGCTCGCCACGAATACCTCGAGCATCGTGCTCGAAGACCTGCGCGAAGGGCTGGCGCGCCCGCAGAACTTCATCGGGCTGCATTACTTCAATCCGGTGCCCATGCTGCCGCTGGTCGAGGTGGTGCACCACGACCAGGCCAGCGGGGAATCGCTCAGGCGCGGCCTGGCCTTCGTCCGCGGCCACGACAAGCTGCCGCTGGCCGCCGCCAGCGCGCCGGGCTTCCTGGTCAACCGCATCCTGTTCCCGTACCTGCTGGAAGCCTTCCGCCTGCGCGAGGAGGGGGTGCCGCTGCGCGCCATCGACGAGGCCGCCGTCCGCTTCGGCATGCCGATGGGGCCGGTCGAGCTGGCCGACCAGGTCGGCCTGGACGTCTGCGCGCATGTCGGTGCCGTGATCGCGCCGAAACTCGGCGTCGAGCTGCCCGGCGGCGTCGAAGCGCTGATCGCGGCCGGCAAGCGCGGTCGCAAGGACGGCGAAGGTTTCTACACCTATCCCGAAGGGAAGGCCGTCAAGCCGCCGCTGCCGGAAAACTACGTGCCGCCGGTCGACCTGGAGGATCGCCTGATCCTGCCGCTGCTCAACGAAGCGGTCGCCTGCCTGCACGAAGGCATCGTCGCTTCCGCCGATGAACTCGATGCCGGCGTGATCTTCGGCACCGGCTTCGCGCCGTTCCGTGGCGGCCCGATCCAGCACATCCGTGCCGTCGGCAAGGACGAGGTCATCAAACGGCTGACCGAACTGGCCAAGCGCCACGGCCCGCGCTTCGCGCCCCGACCCGGCTGGTCCGAACTGGCGTCCTGAGGCGCAGCCGGTCCGCGCCGGTGTCCGCCGCCCGCCGCACGCGGTCTGCGCCGATGCCCGCCGCCTGCTGCGCCTGACGGCGTCGAATGTCCGCAGGCGGTCGCACAGTGACAAGGCGTACGCTCCGCATGGTGCCTGCCCTGGCGCTGGGGCTGGTCGCCACGCTCGCACTGTGGGCTTTCGGTTAAGGCATCGTCGCCATCAGGGATCCCGATCTCGGCGGCCCGGATCCGGCTGCCCAGGCGTGGGGCTGGCATCAGGCGCTCACTCCCGCGTTCGAAACCTGGGCGCGGGGGCGGGTCGTTTCTTCCGCGGCGCAGAAACTGTCGATCAGGGAAATTTCAGCGACCGAATGGCCACTGTTCTGCGCGGTCTTCTTTCTACGCGCAACCGAGAACCTCGATCGCGCCTGGACGGCGGCGCGCGGCCGCCCCCGTCCCGCGGTCTATGCCGAGGCGGCGGTACACGCTGCAGCAGAGTTGCTGGCGGATCCGGGGCATGCGCACTGGGTGCAGCTGCACTGGGGCGAAGACCAGTATCTCGACAGGGAGAACGTCTTCTACCGGATGCTGCTGATCGACGGCCTGGCAACGCAGGCGCGGATCTACGGCAATACGCCACACCTCGACCTGCTCCGGTCGCAGGTCGAGTCTTTGGCCGCCGAACTTGCCAACTCCGCGACGTGCCTGTTGGCCGATTTTCCGGCCCAGACATTCCCTGCGGACGTCGCGGCCGCGTGGCACGCCATCCTGCGTGCCGACGTCGTCCTCGGCACCAGCCACCGACAACGGGTCGCCGAGGGTCTGCGCGGTTTCACCGGCGTCATGGCACCGGGCGGTGGACTGCCGCCCTATGCCTGGTTCGATGATCCGCCCAGGCACACGCCGGTACGCGGTTCGGCAAACGCCTGGCTGCTGCACCACGCCCCCTTGCTCTGGCCGGAACAGGCTGCGAGCTGGGCCGGAACGTTCAACCGGCAATTCTGGCAGGCGTCACGCTGGCGCGTCGGCTACCGCGAGTTCGCACGCAACGAGCGGCATCCCCATTCCGGAGACATCGACTCGGGTCCGATCATTGCCGGTCTGGGCGTTGCCGCAAGCGCCTTCGGCATCGGCGCAACACGCATCCAGGCGGATGCCGCGAAAGCCCGGCCCCTCGCCCTGCAGGCCATCGCCCTGTCGTGGCCGCTTCCAAACGGCCGCTTGCTGCTGCCTATGGTGCTGTCGGACATCGGGCATGCACCGATGCTCGGCGAAGCGGCACTGCTCTACAACCTCAGCCTTGCCCCCTCACCGTCGCCAGCAGGCGGCAACGGAGGCCCTGGACCCGTGCCCTGGCTGGTCTGGACCATCCTGGCCGCCCAGCTGTTCCTTGGACTGTCCGCGCTGGTGTTCGCCGTACGTTTGTTCCGCCCCGGCTCCGGCAGCGACGCGCGCGGTTCCGCCGACTGACGGGAGAACCAGGCAACCCTGGGTACCTGCTGCTCCGGGCCCGTACACCGCCGCCGTGACCCACGCGGCCATCGTTACATCGTCAGCGTCGGCTTGTCGGAATTGAGCATGGCGCCGAGGACGGCTTCGATGCGGGAACGCGCCGCCTCGCCGTCGGGTGAGTCGTTGAACTGGATGCCGACGCCAGCGACCGCACCGGACTGCGCACCCGTCGGGGTCACCCAGACGACCTTGCCGGACACCGGCAGGCGGTCCCCTTCTTCAGCGAGGTTGAGCAGCAGGAAGATCTCGTCGCCGAGCCGGAACGACTGCGTCGTCGGCACGAACAGGCCGCCACCGCGAATGGACGGCATGTAGGCGCCATACAGCGCCGCCTTGTCCTTGATCGTGATCGGCAGGATGGCCTGCCGTGCTCCGCCCATCTGCATACAGCCCCCTGTAAAGCTGCCGGTATCGGCCGGCTTGCGGCACGAGTTTGCCACACGCGAAGCGGCGCGCGCGAGCGGCCACCGGCCGCGGCAGGGAACATTCACGCGGCTGGCGACCCGTTCGGCGCTATGCTCGGTCGGCCCAGACTGGCGGCTCCGACCAATGACCCCGGCAAAGACATCCACCCCGAACGCGCGCCTGCGCGCCCTGGTCCCGGGTCTCGCCGCTGCGGCAATGGCCAGCGCGGTGCTGGCGTCGCCGCTGAAGCGGGACGAGCACGTGCTCCTTGTTCCGACGCCGGCGCGTAACCTTGCAGACGGACGGGTCGAACTGGATATCCAGGCCTGGGTGTTCGAGTACGAGCCACGCCGCGGCAGCGTCGCGCTGTTCGCCCGCTATCTCGACCTCGATCCAGATGACCTGCCGCCGGAGCGGCGCGGCCTGTTCGAGGCGCGCACACAGCTGTTCCGCGTCGACTCCGAACGCAACAAGCAACTGCGGATCCGCATCGCGGGCGGGATCGAGGTCGACCTGCCACGCACGCGGTCCGATGGCCGGACCGGCAGGCGGGTCACGCTGGACGCGGGCGCCCCAGGCACCGCCGACTGGATCGAGTTGCAGGTCGTCGCACCCGGGGGCGATGACCGGCTGTTCACCGGCAGGGCACAGCGTGTACCCGACGAAGGGCTGTCCGTGGTCTCGGACATCGACGACACCATCAAGCATTCCAGCGTCCGCGACCGTCGCGAGCTGCTGCTCAACACCTTCGCCCGCCCGTTCACCGCAGTGCCAGGCATGGCGGCCCGTTACCGGACATTGGCTGCGGAATCGGGAACGCGTTTCCACTATGTCTCGGCCAGTCCGCTGCAGTTGCAACCGGCGCTGCTCGAGTTCCTGGACGACGCCGGCTATCCGGCCGGCAGCCTGCACCTGCGCGAGATGACGTCGTGGGTCAGCCTGCTCGGCGCCGCCCCGGATTCGCCGTCGCACAAGCGAGGGGCCGTCGACCGGCTTCTACGTGATTTCCCGGGGCGCCGGTTCCTGCTGGTCGGCGACTCCGGCGAACACGATCCGGAAATCTATGCCGGCATCGCGCGCGAGCATGGCAGCCGCATCGCCGGCATCGCCATCCGCGACGTCACCGGGGAGCCGGCCGGGGCGTCGCGATGGCAAGTGGTGTTCGAGGGCCTGCCCGAGGATCTCTGGACGGTGTTCAAGGATGGCGGCGACTGGCGGGCCACGCCCTGAACCCGGCTTGCGCGGCGGAAGAACCGGCGAACCATGTCTTGCGGCCATCGGCATCCAGTGAGCGGCGGCGGCGGACAAATCGTCCGTTCGGCGATCCTTCCAGACGAGCCCTCAGCAAGACACGGCCGTGGCAGGCAGCGGCGACGCCCCCCCCGGCGGTTAAACCGCAAACCGGAAACGAAAACGGGCCCTTGCGGGCCCGTTTCCATATATGGCGGAGAGGGTGGGATTCGAACCCACGGTACGCTATAAACGTACGCCTGATTTCGAGTCAGGTACATTCGACCACTCTGCCACCTCTCCGGTGGTCTTTCGGCGGCGAGGCCGCCTCCCGTCCGGTCCGGGCCGCGTGATCCAATCACGCCTGTTTGCCCGTATCTGTTGGGGTTGCGCAGTTTATAGGGCGGCAGGGGTCGTCGCAAGGCCCGTTGCACGGATGACGGGAGCCGTGCATTCTGCCGACCGCAGCAGCATAAGGACGCCAATGATCCATTACGGCCATGGCAGCCATGTCGGCCGCCGACGCCAGCACAACGAAGACACCTACCTGGCGGATGCCGGGTTGGGTCTGTGGCTCGTCGCGGACGGCATGGGCGGGCACGCGCATGGCGAGGTCGCCAGCGCGCTGGCGCGCGACGCCGTGCAGTCCGCCATCGAAGGCGGCCTGGGCCTGGACGAGGCCATCCGCAGCGCTGCCGAACGCATCATCCGCCAGAGCCGCAGCCAGGGCGACCAGGGACTGCCGATGGGCACCACCATCGCCGCCGTGCGCGCCGACGACAACGGATTCCATGCCGCATGGGTCGGCGACAGCCGCATCTACCGCTGGGATGGCAGCACGCTGCAGCAGATCTCGCGCGATCATTCCTATGTCCAGCACCTGGTGCAGCAGGGCACGCTCACGCCAGGTGAAGCGCGCCGCCATCCCCAGCGCAACGTCGTCACCCAGGCACTGGGCGTGACCGAACAGGACGCGCTCGACATCGCGATGATCGACCAGCCGTGGACGCCGTCGACGCAACTGCTGCTGTGCAGCGACGGACTTACCGAAGAAGTCGACGACGAGGCCATCGCCGCCGTGTTCGCGCGCAATTACGCGCCGCAGGAAACGGTGGACCACCTGATCCACGCGGCGCTGACCGCCGGTGGCTCGGACAACATCACCGTCCTGGTGCTCAAGCGCTGCTGAGCAGCGCGGAGGGCCTTGGCCGCGCTTGACGGGCCGGCCCCCCTGCTCCCCGCCCTCAACCCACCGCCGCTTCCGCGGCCAGCTGGCGCCACAGGCTGCCGCCGCTGACCTTGTCGATGCGGTCGAGCATGGCCTGGTGCTCCCGCAGCTCGTCGAGCGTGGCGCGCAGCACGCGGATCGGTGGCCGCTCGCCGATCGGGCGAGGAACGAAGGCCTCTCCAGCCGTGGCGGTTTCGGCATGCACACCGGCCAGCATGAGATCGGCCTGACCCGAGGTCATCGCCAGGTACACCTCGGCGAGCAGCTGGGCATCGAGCAGGGCGCCGTGCAGCGTTCGGTGTGCGTTGTCGATGTCCAGGCGCGAGCACAGCGCATCCAGTGAATTGCGCTTGCCCGGATAGCGTTCGCGCGCCATCGCCAGGGTGTCGGTGATGCGGGCGCACTCGGCCAGTGAGCGCACCCGCGCGCCAGCGCGCTGCAGTTCGGCATCGAGGAAACCGACGTCGAACGCCGCATTGTGGATGACCAGCTCCGCACCTGACACGAAGTCGAGGAATTCTTCGACCACCTGCTCGAACAGCGGCTTGTCGGCAAGGAAATCCAGCGTCAGCCCGGTGACTTCCTGCGCGCCGGCATCGATCTCGCGCTGCGGGTTGAGGTAGTAGTGGAAGTGCCGCCCGGTCGGGCGGCGCTCGACCAGTTCGATGCAGCCGATTTCGATGACGCGGTGGCCCTTCGACACTTCCAGGCCGGTGGTTTCGGTATCGAGGACGACGAGGCGCGCACCACTCATGGCACAGGACTCCGCAGGGATTCGGCGGCCGCGCGTGCCAGCTGGTCGACACGTTCGTTTTCGGCGTGGCCGGCGTGGCCGCGCACCCAATGCCAGTCGACCTGATGGCGTGCCGCGGCGGCGGCCAGACGTTGCCAGAGATCGACGTTCTTTACCGGCTTGCCGTCGGCCGTCCGCCAGCCCCGCGCCTGCCAGCGCGGCAGCCATTCGGAAATGCCCTGCTGGACGTAGCGGGAATCGGTGTACAGCGAAACGCGGCAGTCGCGCGTGAGCGCTTCAAGCGCCGAGATCGCCGCCATCAGCTCCATGCGGTTGTTGGTGGTGTCCGGCTCGGCGCCGGACAGTTCGCGTTCGCGGCCGGCGTAACTGAGCACGGCGGCCCAGCCGCCGGGTCCGGGATTGCCAAGGCAGGCGCCATCGGTATGGATGACCACGTGTGTACTCAAGAATGCGTGCTCCACATGCCTGTAAACAGGGCGGCGGCAGACAGCCGGCCGGGCGTGGTTCCGGTTGACCGACCAGCGTCGCGGAGGGCATCGGGTGGCCACGCGCCGGCGGGCGGGATGAGGGGCCCCGACCCCGCCTCGATGCGCCTGGCAAGGCTGTCACGCTCGTTCACGACGCGGGCCAGGCCATAGCCGGCCGGCACCGGCACGGGCGCCGGCCGCCGCCCCGGCAGTACCCACTGCCGGCTGCGCTTGCGTAGAACCCAGATACGCGTGGCGCGCAGGCTGGTGACCAGGGGCCAGCGCTCGGGCGCGCGTTCCGTTCCCGGCAAGCCGGCGACACTGTCACGCAGGCCCCGGCTGCCGAGGGCGTGGCGGTATTCCAGGGCCAGCCCTCGCGCCTGCGCTTCGGCCAGATGCAGGCGGCGACCCAGCACGCGCGGCGCACCGCCGCGCACCACGCCCGCGCTTCCGAATCGCCAGTACCACGGACTGAAGCGGTCGAAGCGCAGAACGTACAGCCGTCCCTCAGGCGCGAGCACGCGAGAGGCCTCGGCGAGGATACGGCGATCCAGGTCCGAGCCTTCGCAGACATGCTGGAGCACGATCGCGGGGACGCTGCCGTCGGCCCACGGCCAGTGTTCCGCGCTGGCGCGCACTGCGCCGCGCAGCCGGCCGTCCAATCCGGGCCGAAGCGACAGGATGCCGTGACGTGCCGATGGACCCGGCGGATGCCGGCGCAACCACAGCACCGGACGGACGCTGGCGATCTGGCGCAGCAGCCAGGCGTCCTCCTCGCGCAGCAGGCGACGCCAGGCGCGATACGTCACGTCCGGCGGTCGCATTGCGCCGTCGCTGGATCCGGTTTTCCTGAACATCGTCCGTGCATTGTCCCGCAAGCGTCGTTATGCTCGCCAGCCTCTCCACTGGTTCACGGGTTCCGATGCCGGACGCCGCGACGCCCTGCCGGATCGAGGCCGTTCCGGTTCTTGGCGACAACTACGTCTGGGTACTCCACGACGGCCGTCACGCGGTGGTGGTCGATCCGGGCGAGGGCCCACCGGTCGGTTCATGGCTGCGCGAGCGCGGCCTGGCCCTGACGACGATCCTCATCACCCACCATCACGGCGACCACATCGGCGGCGTGCCCTACCTGTGCGGCGCCTGGCCCGAGGCCATCGTGATGGCGCCGGAAGACGCGCGCATTCCGCAGGCACTCCGTCGCGTCGGCGAAGGCGACCGCCTGCGCATCGGCTCGCCGTCCTTCGACTTCGAGGTCTGGGCGATTCCGGGACACACTTCCAGCCATATCGCCTATGTCACCGTGGGCGCGGTGTTCTGCGGCGACACGCTCTTCAGCGCCGGCTGCGGCCGCCTGTTCGAGGGTACGCCGGCGCAGATGCTGGGGTCTTTGCAACGCCTGGCTCAGCTGCCCGATGACACCGCGGTGTACTGCACGCACGAATACACGCTGGGCAATTGTCGCTTCGCCCGCCATGTCGATCCGGACAATGCGGCATTGCGTGACTATTGCTCATGGGTCGCCGCCCGGCGTGCCGAGGCGCTGGTCACCCTGCCCAGCCGCATCGATAGAGAGCGGGCGGTCAACCCGTTCCTCCGCATCGACGAGCCCCCGGTCCGCGCGGCGCTGATGAAGGAACGCGGCCTGCAGGAGGGCGCCTCACCCGTCGAAGCGTTCGCTGTGCTGCGGGCCTGGAAGGACGGTTTCCGTGGCTGATTGGCGGCGACTGCTGTGGGTGGCGCTTGCCTGCGCGGGACTTGCGGCCTGCCAGGCGCACGCGCCGCGCCGGGTCGCAGATGTGCCGGCTGCAGACACGGCTGTGGATCCCGGATCACACGCCGGCGGCGGCGATATCCCGCTGCACAACCATCCGCCAGCGAGCAAGGCACGCGCACCGGGCAACATCGCGGACAGCCGCACGACCGGCGAAACGGCCGCGGAAGGCGACGTCTGGCAGCGTCTGCGCGCAAGCTTCGTGATGCCGGGCTGCGACTACACGCCGGGCGTCCAGCACTGGGTCCGCCGCCATGCCGGTTCGCCACGGCGCTTCGCAGCGCAACTGTCGCAGATGCTGCCCGCGATCGAATACACGCAGCGGCAGCTGGCCCAGGCATCCATTCCCGGCGAGTTCGCCCTGCTGCCGGTGGTGGAAAGCCATTACCACCCGTTCCCCGGTGGGCCGGACCGGCCGGCAGGCATCTGGCAGATGATCGCGGCGACGGGCCGCGCCGGCGGCCTGCGCGTGGACGCCTGGTTCGATGGCAGGCTCAATCTCGCAGCCAGCACCGCGGCGGCGGTTGTGCTGCTCGACCGCTATGCCGAACAGTTTGGCGAGGACTGGCGCCTGGTCGCATTCGCCTACAACGCGGGTGAATACCGCGTGCGGCGCGCCCTTGAGCGCCACAAGCCCGGTGACCATGCAGACAGCCTGCAGGCACTGGGCATGCCGCGTACCAGCCTGGAGTACCTCGACAAACTGCTCGCCCTGTCGTGCCTGGTGCGCGAGCCTGAGCGCGTGGGGCTGGAGCTGCCGGCGCTTCCCGCCGGACAGCAGCTGGTGGAGCTGGAACTGGATGGCGCGGTCGGACTGTCGCTGGCGCGTGCCCTGTCCGGCATGGACCGCGACGAATTCGCCCGCCGCAACGGCGGCATGCTGAAGGGCCGCACGCCGCCGGGCGACCGCCTGAAGCTGCTGGTGCCCGCGCATCGCCTGGACGATGCCAGGCGCGCCCTGGCCGGCATACCGGCCGCGCGGCGCATGGAATGGCAGCAGCAGCACCTGGCCTCGCCCGACGAGTTGCAGGCGATTGCGGCCGAGAACGGCCTGGACACCGGCGCGCTGCTGGCGCTCAACGGCCTCGATAACCTCGACGCCGACATCGCCGGCCAGCGCCTGTGGCTGCCGGGCGCTGGCGGCGGAAACGGTGACGTCGCGGCCGGCGCGCAAGGAAGCGGCACGGTCCATGTCGTCCGCAGTGGCGACAGCCTCTGGCAGATCGCCCGCCGCCACGGCCTCACCGTGGCCGAGCTGCTTCGTTACAATCGGATGAATGACACGCGCATCAAGCCGGGCCAGCGCCTGCGCCTGAGCGCGCCGTGATTCACGCCATTCCACTTCTCGGAGTACATCGCGATGGGATTTCTTGCCGGCAAGCGCGCCCTGGTCGTGGGCATCGCCAGTCACCGATCGATCGCCTGGGGCATTGCCGAGGCCATGCGCCGTGAAGGCGCCGAACTCGCCCTGACCTACCAGAACGAGCGCCTGAAGGATCGCGTCGACGAGGCGGCCAAGGAGTTCGGCAGCAATATCGTCCTGCCCTGCGACGTCGCCGAGGACAGCCAGATCGACACCCTGTTCACCGAACTGGGAAAGCACTGGGATGGCCTCGACATCCTGGTCCATTCGGTCGGCTTCGCGCCACGTGAAGCGCTGCAGGGCGGTTTCCTTGACGGACTGACGCGTGAGAACTTCGCCATCGCCCACGACATTTCCAGCTACAGCCTCGCCGCGCTGGCGAAGGCGGCGCGCCCGATGATGCAGGGACGCAATGGCGCCATCCTGACCCTGACCTACCTGGGCGCCGTGCGCGCGATGGCCAGCTACAACGTCATGGGCCTGGCAAAGGCCAGCCTCGAGGCCAACGTGCGCTTCCTGGCCTACAACCTGGGACCGGAAGGCACGCGCGTGAACGCGATCTCCGCCGGCCCGATCCGCACGCTGGCGGCTTCGGGCGTCGGCAATTTCCGCAAGATGCTGGACACCGTGCAGGCGGCGACGCCGCTGCGGCGCAACGTGACCATCGAGGACGTGGGCAATGCCGCCGCCTTCCTGTGCTCCGACCTGGCCGCCGGCATCACCGGCGAGGTCACTTACGTCGACGCCGGCTACAGCACGGTTGCGATGGCGGGCATCGAATAATCCGTCGCATTCCCATCCGCCAGGCCGCCGGCCTGGCGGATGTCGCCGCACGACCACGGCGACGGACGGCCTTCGCAAGACACCCGCTGCGCATGGCAACCGGGCAGCATCGGCTCCCGCCATAGGGTCTTGTGGCAAGCCGCAATTCGGGGCGTTACGGCTCACTCCGGCCGACCGGCGGCAGCCGCCCTGGCCACCGCGCGGCGGCTGGCGCGGCGACCTGGATGTCCTCGGCGTACAGCCCCGGCGCGGAAGTCCCTGGCCGACGGCGCTGGCAGCCTCTGCCGGCTGCCTGATCGCGCTGTGGTCGCCCGGCCGGGCGCCCGGCCGCCCAGCGGATCACGTCGACCCGTTGCATGTTCCCGCGCGGGACACTTGAGAGGCCTCACCTTGGCCTGGCACCGCGCAAAGGCGCGGACAGCCTCTGGCCATTGCGGACCGTCGGCAGGCGGCCGTCCGGAAGTCCCTGGCTGCGCCCCTCGGGTCCCATGACCGAAAAGGCCGGCAATGCCGGCCTTTTCATTCTCGCGGTCGGCGCGGGGCGTCGCCCGCGCTGGATCCGTCGCCCGGGGCTTACTGCTGCTCCAGGCGCTCTTCGGCGATGACGATGCGCGTCTGCGCGCGCAGCGCCGCAAGCAGCGCCTGCGCCTCGCCCATGCCCAGGCGCTGCTGCAGTTCGTTGCGGACCTGGTCGCGACGCGCGGCATCAACGGTGGCCGGGTCGCCATCCTTCACCGCGGACAGTTCGACCAGCGCCCAGGCATCGCCGTACTGCACGCGGGCGCGCGTCGGCACCTCGCCATCCGGACGGCGCAGGCGGAAGACTTCGCCGACCAGACGACTGTCCGGCATCAGCGCCGCCCGGGTCACGCCCTCGGCCGATTCGACTTCGGCTTCCAGTTCCGACGCAATCTCGTCCAGCGCACGGCCGCCTTCCAGGCTGGCGAACAGCCCCTGGGCGCGCTCACGCAGCGCATCGGCGCGACGCTGCGCGATCACGCGCGAACGAATGGAATCCGCCACCTCGGCGAGTGGCTTCGGCGCTGCGGCGACGTGATCGGTGACGCGCATGGCGACGACGTGGTTCGGGCCAACCTGGACCGGCTCGCTGACCGCGCCTTCGCGCAGCACTTCGTCGGCAAACGCGGCGTCGCGCACGGACGGTACCGCGAACGGACCTTCACCGGCCATGCGCGAGAACGGGCCCGCCTGCTTGATTTCGAGGTTCAGGGCTTCGGCGGTCGGCGCCAGCGAACCCGGCTCGGCGAACACCAGGTCGGTCAGCTCGCCCATGCGCTCGTTGAAGAGGCGCTCGCGTTCGACGTTGGCGTACTCGCTGACGAGCTGCTCGCGGACTTCCTCGAACGGGGTCTGCGTGGCAGCGCGTACTTCGCGCAATTGGATCAGGTGATAACCGTCGACACCCAGCACCGGCTCGGAAATCGTGCCCGGCTCCATGGAAAACAGCACTTCCTCGAAGGCCGGGTCGGTCACGCCGCGCCCCAGCCAGCCCAGGTCGCCACCCTTTTCACGGGAGCCCAGGTCGCGGGTGTGCTCACGCGCAAGCGCTGCGAAATCGGCGCCGTCGGCGCGAGCCTGGGCCAGAACCTCCTCGGCCCTGGCCAGGGCGGCGCGCTGGGCATCGGCGTCGTCACCGTCGGGCTGGATCAGGATGTGCGAGGCCAGGCGTTCTTCCGGCGTGCTGAAGCGCTCGATCTCGGCTTCATAGTGGGCGCGCAGGGCATCATCGTCCGCTTCCGGCAGGGAAATCGACGCGGCATCCAGCTCGACGTATTCGACGCTCACCGTTTCCGGATTCATGAATTCGTCGACGTGCTCGTCGAAGAAGCGCTGCAGTTCCTCGTCGGACACGTCCTCGGACACCGGCTCGCCGGGCGCGTTGACCGTGACGAAACGGAAGTCGCGGGTCTGCTCGCTGATGCGCAGGTAGGCGTCCACTTCCCCGTCCGTCACCACGGCCGAACCCATCACCGCGGCGGGCAGGATCTGCGCGCCGACGTCTTCGGAAATGCGGCGATCCAGTTCCGCCGCGCTCATGCGACGCGCGGCCAGGAACGCACGGTATGCCTCGGCGCTGTAACGGCCGTTCATCTGGAAAGCAGGAACAGCCATGATCTCGGAGCGCACGCGGCTGGCCGGCACGACGATGTCCATGCGTTCGTTGGCTTCATGCAGCACGGCGCGATCGACCATCTGGTCGAGCAGCTGGCGGCGCAGGCCCGGCTGTTCGAACAGGCGCGGATCGTAGGAGTCGCCCAGGCGGCTGCGCATGTTCTCGCGCCACTGCTGGTATTCCTCGCGGAATTGCGACTGGTCGATCTCGCGACCACCCACCTTGGCGACGTAGGTATCCACCGAAGTGGTGAAGTAGTCGGTGATCCCGAAGAAAGTCAGCGAGAACAGCGCCATGAAGAGGATGACAAGGGCGAACCAGCTGGACGCCTTGTTCCGGATCGACTGCAACATGCGAAAGGTCCGATGTCCGCGGAAAACAACCATTGTAGCCGTTCAGCGGCGCTTCGGGATATCAGGACTTTCAATCGGCGCGTCCGGAGCGCAACCGCGCAGGTCTCGAACAGGCAAAACGAAAGAGGGCGCCCAGGGGGCGCCCTCTTTGCGATATGGCGGAGTGGACGGGACTCGAACCCGCGACCCTCGGCGTGACAGGCCGATATTCTAACCGACTGAACTACCACTCCATTGTCTG
The DNA here is from genome assembly GCF_004343305.1 of Pseudofulvimonas gallinarii. GTDB lineage: Bacteria > Pseudomonadota > Gammaproteobacteria > Xanthomonadales > UBA2363 > Pseudofulvimonas > Pseudofulvimonas gallinarii. Next base: position 82,007 of record NZ_SMAF01000004.1, read on the forward strand.
TTCCGGCTCAAGCGGTCAAGCCGGGCGGCGCATTCTACTGCATCTGCGCCGAATTGGAACCCCCCGCGAAACAAAATCTCTCGTGGTGGGTGCTGAGGGTTTCGAACCCCCGACCCTCGCCTTGTAAGGGCGACGCTCTACCGCTGAGCTAAGCACCCCTAACGAGGTCACTCAGTTTACAGCATCCTTCAGGGCCTTGCCAGCCTTGAAGCTCGGCGTCTTCGACGCCGCGATTTCGAGTGTCTCGCCGGTGCGCGGGTTGCGACCGGTGCGAGCGGCGCGCTCGCGAACCTCGAACACCCCGAAGCCCACCAGGGTGACGGTGTCGCCGGCCTTCAGCGCCTTCGACACGACATCGGCGAAGGCATCGACGGCGCGCGCCGCATCCACCTTGCTCATGCCGGCGGCGTCGGCCACCGCTGAAACAAATTCCGCCTTGTTCATCTGTTACTCCCGTGAATGATTACCAATGGTGATCCTGTTGATGTGTGCATCCCGCGGCATCCGCGAAACACGCCAGCCTCACGCACCCCCTGGGAACATCGGCGCGTGAGGCTTTTATACCAGCGCCCCCCTACCCCCGCAAGGAGAAAACCGCGGAAAATCCGCAGTTTTCCCCACACTCGAAGTGGGTGGCGCAAGGTCTTGTCAATGCGGCCTTTGGGCGGGTGAAGACACCGTCTTCGACGACTCGATCGACGCCGACGCTTCCTCGTTATCCATGCCCGGAGCACGCGGATCGATGGGACGCACGAGTGCGATGTCCAGCACCTCGTCGATCCAGCGCACCGGATGGATCTCCAGCGAGCCGGTGATGTTCTTCGGGATCTCGGCCAGGTCCTTCCGGTTTTCCTCCGGAATGATGATGGTTTTCAGTCCGCCGCGATGCGCGGCAAGCAGCTTTTCCTTCAGCCCGCCGATCGGCAGGACGCGGCCACGCAGCGTGATTTCGCCCGTCATCGCCACGTCGCGGCGAACCGGCACGCGTGTCAGCGCGGACACCAGCGCCGTGCACATCGCGATACCCGCGCTGGGACCATCCTTCGGCGTCGCACCTTCCGGCACGTGTACGTGGATGTCGTGCTTCTGGTGGAAATCCGGATCGATGCCGAGGCGCTCGGTGCGCGAACGCACCACCGACAGCGCGGCCTGGATGGACTCCTGCATCACGCCGCCGAGCTGGCCGGTGTGGATGAGCTTGCCCTTGCCGGGGACGATGCTGCCTTCGATCGACAGCAGGTCGCCGCCGACGCTGGTCCAGGCCAGGCCGGTGACAACGCCGATCTCGTCCTGCGCCTCTGCGCGACCGAAATCGTGGCGACGTACGCCCAGGTAGGCCTCGAGGTTGCGGGCATCGACGCGTACGCGCCTGGCCTTGGCTGGCGGCTCGCCCTTGTTCTTGCGCTTCGCCGCGGACATGGTCAGTTCCTTGACCACCTTGCGGCAGATCTTGGCGATCTCGCGCTCGAAGTTGCGCACGCCGGATTCGCGCGTGTAGTAGCGCACGATGTCGCGCAGCGCCGATTCGCTGACATTCAGTTCGTCGGTCTTGAGACCGTTCGCCTTCAGCTGCTTCGGCAGCAGGTAGCGTTCGCCGATCGCGATCTTCTCGTCCTCGGTGTATCCGGGGATGCGGATCACCTCCATGCGGTCCAGCAAAGGACCGGGGATGTTCAGCGAGTTGGCCGTGGCGATGAACATCACTTCGGACAGGTCGACGTCGACCTCCAGGTAATGGTCGTTGAAGGTGTGGTTCTGCTCGGGATCGAGCACTTCCAGCAGCGCCGCCGACGGATCGCCCCGGAAATCCGTGGACATCTTGTCGATCTCATCGAGCATGATCAGCGGATTCCTGCTGCCCGCCTTGTTGAGGTTCTGGATAAGGCGACCAGGGAGCGAACCAATGTAGGTGCGGCGGTGGCCGCGGATTTCCGCCTCGTCGCGGACGCCGCCCAGCGCGATGCGCACGAACTTGCGGTTCGTTGCCTTGGCGATGGACTGGCCCAGCGAGGTCTTGCCGACGCCCGGCGGACCGACCAGGCACAGGATCGGTCCCTTGAGCTTGCGCACGCGCTGCTGCACGGCGAGGTACTCGAGGATGCGTTCCTTGACCTTCTCAAGGCCATGGTGGTCGGCATCGAGGACGCGCTGTGCCTCTTCCAGGTCCTTGCGCACCCGCGTGCGCACCTGCCAGGGGACGCCAAGCAGCCAGTCCAGGTAATTGCGCACGACGGTCGCCTCGGCGGACATCGGCGACATCTGCTTGAGCTTGTTGAGCTCGGCGCGGGCCTTGGTCTCGACGGGCTTCGGCATGCCGGCCTTCTCGATGCGGCGGGCCAGCTCCTCGACCTCGTTCGGCGATTCGTCGAGGTCACCCAGTTCCTTCTGGATGGCCTTCATCTGCTCGTTGAGGTAGTACTCGCGCTGGCTTTTCTCCATTTGCGACTTGACGCGGCCACGGATGCGCTTCTCGATCTGCTGCACGTCGATCTCGCTGTCGACGAAGCCGATCAAAAGTTCAAGCCGGGCGGCGATGTCGACCGCCTCCAGCACCTGCTGCTTGTCGGGCAGGCGGATGTTGAGGTGCGCGGCGATGGTGTCGGCCATGCGGCTGGGATCATCGATCGCACCCAGGGTCGCCAGCAGTTCGGGCGGAATCTTGCGGTTGAGCTTGACGAACTGCTCGAACTGGTTGAGCAGCGTGCGACCAAGGACGTCGATCTCGCGTTCTTCACGCGTGACCAGGTCGGCGATGGGCTCGACGCGCGCGCTGAGCTGGCCGTCGCGCTCCTCGAAGCCGACGATGCGGCAACGCGTGAGGCCTTCGACCAGCACCTTGATGGTGCCGTCCGGCAGCTTCAGCAACTGCAGGACGCTGGCGATGGTCGCCACGCCGAACAGGTCGTTGACGCCCGGGTCGTCGATATCCGGACTGGTCTGGGCGACGAGCAGGATCTGCTTGTCGCCTTCCATTGCCTCTTCCAGCGCATGCACGGACTTCTGCCGCCCGACGAAGAGCGGAATCACCATGTGCGGGTACACCACGACGTCCCGCAGCGGCAGGACAGGGAGCACGGAATGCTGGGAAAAATCGTTGGCCATCTAGAGTCCGATCACGTCAGGTGGGCACGACCACCAGGGTCGTCAGGGGCCCGCCGGGCTGCCTGGGCAGTGCGGCGGGCGTCCGTTGTCAGCCAGATTACTGGACAGTCCCAAGCTGGGGGCGCCCACGACGAAAGCAAGACCTTCCCGGAACCGGGAAGGTGCACGCAAGTGACTGATATATCAGCTGCTCAGCTTGTCCGAGGCTGCCTTGGCCCGGGTCTGGCCGGCGCCACCCTCGAAAATGAGGTAGGGCTCGGCCTGGCCGTTGATGACGGCCTCGTCGACCACGACCTTGCTCACGTTCTCGAGGGTCGGCAGCTCGAACATGGTGTCCAGCAGCACGCTCTCGAGGATGGTGCGCAGGCCGCGTGCTCCCGTCTTGCGCTGCAGCGCCTTGCGGGCGATGGCGACCAGGGCATCGGGACGGAACTCCAGCTCGACGCCTTCCATCTCGAACAGCTTGCGGAACTGCTTGATGACGGCGTTCCTGGGCTCGGTCTGGATCTTGACCAGCGCCTCCTCGTCCAGCTCCTCGAGGGTCGCGACCACTGGCAGGCGGCCGACAAACTCGGGGATCAGGCCGAAGCGCACCAGGTCTTCCGGCTCGACGTCCTTGAAGACCTTGCCGACGCTCTGCAGCTTCTTCTTGCTGCGCACCTCGGCGTTGAACCCGATGCCGACGGTTTCGGAACGCTGCTGGATGACCTTCTCCAGTCCCGCGAACGCACCGCCGCAGATGAACAGGATGTTGCGGGTATCGACCTGCAGGAACTCCTGCTGCGGGTGCTTGCGACCGCCCTGCGGCGGCACGCTGGCCACGGTGCCTTCGATCAGCTTCAGCAGCGCCTGCTGCACGCCTTCGCCGGAGACATCACGGGTGATCGACGGGTTCTCGCTCTTGCGCGAGATCTTGTCGATTTCGTCGATATAGACGATGCCGTGCTGCGCCTTCTCGACGTCGTAATCGCACTTCTGCAGCAGCTTCTGGATGATGTTCTCGACGTCCTCGCCGACATAGCCGGCTTCGGTCAGCGTCGTCGCATCCGCGATGGTGAACGGCACGTTGAGCAGGCGCGCCAGCGTTTCCGCCAGCAGCGTCTTGCCGGAGCCGGTCGGGCCGATCAGCAGGATGTTCGATTTCGCAAGCTCGACCTCGTCGTTCTTGCCGCGCGATTCCAGTCGCTTGTAGTGGTTGTACACGGCCACGGCCAGGACCTTCTTGGCCTGGTGCTGGCCGATCACGTACTGGTCGAGGACCTCGAGGATTTCCTTCGGGCGCGGCAGCGAGCTGCGGGTGCTGGCGGTCTTCTCCTCCAGCTCCTCGCGGATGATGTCGTTGCACAGCTCGACGCATTCGTCGCAGATGTACACGCTGGGGCCGGCGATCAGCTTGCGGACCTCGTGCTGGCTCTTTCCGCAGAAAGAACAGTAGAGGATTTTCCCGCCATCACCGCTGCCACCGCGACCCTGTCGCTCTTCGCTCATGCCTGCTTCCGAAGCCTCTTCATATCGGGAACGGAGAATACCACAGGGGTTTTCGGGCCCGTGTACACGGAATTGGCCTGGCCGGACGCCGCCTGGCCCGCCGTCTGGCCGCCCTGATCGGGCGGAATGCAGGCATCTCTGGACGGAAATCCGCGGTCCGTACCGGACAAGCCCGGGTCAGGCGGCCTGGACCATGAATTGGCGCAGCGAGGCGGCGGGCATCGGCCGGGCGATCAGGAAGCCCTGCGCATAGTCGCAGCCGATCTGGCGCAGGTACTGCCGCTGCGCCTCGGTCTCGATGCCCTCGGCCACGACCGTCAGGCGCAAGGCGCGGCCAAGCCGGACGACGATTTCGCAGATCTGTGCCGCACCTTCGTCCTCCTCGATGCCCTGGATGAACAGCCGGTCCAGCTTGAGCAGGTCGACCGGAAAGCTGCGCAGCTGGGCGAGGCTGGAATAGCCGGTGCCGAAATCGTCCATGATCAGCGTGACCCCGAGGGCCTTCAGTGCCCTCAGCCGGGCCAGAATGCCATCCGGGTCGTTCATGGCGCAGCTTTCGGTGACCTCCAGCGCCAGCCGGCGCGGCTCCATCCCGGTCCGCTGCAGGATGTCGGCGACCATGCCGGCGAACCGCTGCTCGCGCAGCTGCAGGACGGAGACATTGACCGCGACATAGTCGAAGGCGAGGCCTTCGGCGCGAAGGCCGACCAGCTCGCGGCAGGCCTGTTCGATCACCCAGGCGCCGATCGGCTGGATCAGCCCGCACTCCTCCGCCAGCGGGACGAACTGTTCCGGTGACACCTCGCCCAGGTCGGGGTGCGACCAGCGCAGCAGCGCCTCGATCGCCGTCGCCCGGCTGCCATCCAGGGGCATGATCGGCTGGAAGACCAGCGAGAGCTGTTCGCGTTCGAGTGCGCGACGCAGGTCGGCGACCACGCGCAGGCGGCGTTCGCCCTGCGCGCCCACCTCGGGCAGCCAGCGCGCGTGCCGGCCGCGGCCCAGGGCACGCGCCTCGGTCATGGCGACATCGGCGCGACCCAGCAGCATTTCCGCGGTGTCGCCCTCGCCTTCGACCAGTGCATCGCCGGCGGTCGCACTGACCGTCACTTCGCGACCGTCGACAATGATCGGCCGCGCCAGCTCGGCCAGAAGCTCGTCGACGCGGGCATCGAGCTGGTCTGGACCATCGACCAGCAGCAGGATCCCGAAGGCGTCGGACCCGAAGCGGCCGGCCAACTCCCCGGAGAGGGCATGGCGGCGCAGGCGCGCCGCCATCTCGATCAGCACGCGGTCGCCGCCCTCATGGCCCAGGTTGCCGTTGACGAAACGGAACTGGTCGAGGTCGATGGCCACGACCGCTACCCGATGGCGCAAGCCGGGTTCGGCCAGCGCCTCGGTGACCCGCGCAAGCAGACCATGCCGGTTAGCCAGGCCGGTCAGCTCGTCATGGCTGGCCAGGTATTCCAGCCGCTGCATGCGCTGCGTCGCATCGGTGACGTCGTGTGCATAGGCTTCCAGCAGCGATTCGCTTGACGCCGGGTCACCCAGGCAGACGCCGCGTTCCCAGAGATGCCGGATCGCCCCGTCGGCGCGGACGATGCGGTATTCGATCGTGTAACCGCCACCATCGGCGATCTGTCGCGAAACACTGCCGCGCACGCGCTCGCGGTCGGCGAAGTGGATCACCGACGCCCAGGTGCGGATACCGTCGAGGAATTCGCGCGGCGCGTAGCCGGAGAGTTCCTCGACGCCACCACTGATGTACTCCATCGTGTAGACATCGTCGTTGCGGCAGCGGAACAGCGTTCCCGGCAGGTTGCCGATCAGCGCCTGCAGCTTGCGTTCGCTTTCATTGAGGCTGTCGAGCAGCGTTTCGCGTTCGTCGATCTGTCGCGCGAACGCCATCGTCCCGATCGCCTTGCCGGCGTTGTCGTGGACCACGAAGGCACGGATTTCGAAGCAGCGTTGCCGGCCATGCCGGTCCGTCATCTTGCGGCGGTAGCGGATGCTGCCACCACTGCTCAGCAGGGCCTTGTCCTCGGCATCGATCTCCGCCGCCGAGCGGGCGTCATAAATGTCCGCGGCGCGACAGCCGATGATCTGTGCCGAACGGTTGCCACCGTGGCTGCGGTATTCATCCCAGTACGCCGAATTGACGGCCAGGTAGACGCCATCGACGTCCTTGATCCACGCGGGATCCGGCAGGGCGTCCAGCAGCAGCAGCGCGGCGCGCCAGCCGACACGACCCGCCGACTCGAATACCCCCACGTTGGCCAGCTTGACCATGACCCTCCCCGGTCAGTCCGGCTTGAACACACCGGCCGGGTCAGTGTGCGACGCTGGTCACGCCAACGCAAGGCACCCTGCAATGCAGGGCGAGGGCGCGATGCAGGCGACCCACGGTGACGACCCACTAACATTCATCCATGCGATTCCCGTCCCGCCGATGGGCGCGATTCCTGCGCACCACCCTGCTCTGCCTTGCCGTCGTTGCGTTGGTACTGCTGGCGCTGGATCGCCTGTGGCCGCCGCTGCTGCCGGATGCCGGACATGGCACCGTGGTCGTGGCGGCGGATGGTCGTCCGTTGCGCGCATTTGCGGACGAGCGCGGGGTCTGGCGTCGGCCGGTTGCCGTGGACGAGGTGTCGCCGCTGTACATCGAAGCCCTGCTCGCCTACGAGGACGGGCGTTTCTGGTGGCATCCCGGCATTGACCCGGTCGCACTGGCGCGGGCCGCGTGGCAGACGCTCCGCCATGGCCGCATCGTCTCCGGCGGCTCGACGCTGACCATGCAGGTGGCGCGCATCCTGCAACCGCCGGGCCGTCGCCACAGCGTGGCCGGCAAGATCCGCCAGGCTTTCCGCGCGCTGCAGCTGGAGTGGCGCCTCGACAAGAAAGACATCCTGGCGCTGTACCTCGATCACGCACCGTTCGGCGGTCCGATCGAGGGCGTTGCCGCGGCTTCCTGGGCCTACCTCGGCAAGCCACCGGACCAGCTCAGCCATGCCGAGGCGGCCCTGCTGGCCGTGCTGCCGCAGGCGCCCAGCCGCAACCGGCCGGACCGGCACCCCGGGCGCGCCCGCCGGGAACGCGACAAGGTCTTGCAGCGCATGGCCGACAGCGGCGTCTGGGCGGCGGATGTCGTCGCCGCCGCCATGCAGGAACCGGTGACGAGCCGGCGCCTGCGCGCACCCGCCGATGCCGCGCTGTTCGCCGAGCGGCTGCGCAGCGCCCACCCGCGCCAGGCACAGATCGCCACGCTCATCGATGCCGACCTGCAGGCGACGCTCGAGGCGCGCGTCAGCGGCTGGCTCGAGCGCTTCCCGCCATCGACCTCGGCCGCCGTGCTGGTCGTTGAAAACCATTCGCTGGCCGTCCGCGCCTATGTCGGCTCAGGCGCCTGGGGCGATCCGCAACGCCTGGGCCACGTCGACATGGTGCGCGCGCGGCGCTCGCCCGGCTCGACCCTCAAGCCCCTGCTGTTCGGCATCGCCGTCGATGACGGACTGATCCACAGCGGCAGCCTGCTGGTCGATGCGCCGCAGTCCTTCGCCGGCTACCGCCCGGCCAATTTCGACACCGGCTTCCGCGGCCCGGTGTCGGCGGCGGAGGCTTTGCGCCTGTCGCTCAATGTGCCGGCGGTCGACCTGCTCGACCGCGTCGGGCCTTCGCGATTCGCCGCCCGCCTGCAGCATGCCGGGCTGCGGCTGCACCTGCCGCGCGGTGCCGAACCCAACCTGAGCATGATCCTAGGCGGGGTCTCCACCAGCCTGGAGGACCTCGTCGCCGCCTACAGCGCGCTCGGAAACGGCGGGCTCGCCGGCCGGCCGAGACTCACGGCGGACCAGCCGGTTGTACAGCGCCGCCTGATGAGTGCGGGCGCGGCCTTCATCGTCCGGGAAATGCTGACCGAACCGGCGCCGCCGGGCTCTGCGGCGGAGCAACTGGCACGCGCGGACCGGCTGGTCGCCAAGACCGGGACCAGTTGGGGTTACCGCGACGCCTGGGCCGTCGGCGTGCTGCCGGGCTGGACGCTCGGCGTCTGGATCGGACGCCCGGACGGCACGCCGATGCCGGGCCACTACGGCGCGGTATCGGCGCTGCCGCTGCTGCAATCCATCGGCAATGACCTGCCCCGCCGCGCGACCGCCTTCGGCCGGCCCGACAGCGTCAGGCAGGTCGATGTCTGCTGGCCACTGGGCCAGCTGGCGGCAGGCAGCGAGCCGGAAACCTGCCCGCAACGGCGGTCGGCATGGATCCTCGACGACGTCGTGCCGCCGACGCTGCCCGACCGATCGGCGCCGAATGCGCAGCGCCGGATCCAGGTGCAGGTCGACGGCCGCGGCGAGCGCCGCGATACGGCCTGCGCCAATGGACAGGCGCTGACGACACGCACCATCGCGCGCTGGCCGCAACGTCTGCTGCCGTGGCTTGAGGCATCGGCGCGGAATGCAGCGACGCCACCACCGTGGTCGCCAGCGTGTCCGGGCCGTCCGGCGCACCTGGCGCAGGCGTTGGAGATCACCGGCCTGCGGGAGGGCATGACGCTGCGGCCGGCGCCCGGGAGTCGCGACTCGACAGCGCGAGTGAAGGTCACCGCACAGGGATCGGGCGCCGACATCTGGTGGCTGGTCGATGACCGGCTGGCCGCCCATAATGGACCGGGCGAATCGACGACGCTTGCGTTCGCCGAAGCAGGTCCGCACCGGGTCGTTGCGGTGGACGGCAATGGCAATCATGCCGCGGTGCGGGTCCGGGTGCTGCCGGCCAGCGGCGACCGGGCGGCGGACGCGCAGGAGCCGCCCTGAAGGTGTCGCGGCGGTCGCCGATGCCGCAAACGCGCCGAGACCGCCGGGTCCATCCGGGCTAGAATTGCCGACCTTTCACCCGACAACCGGCCCATGAGCGGCGAAACACGCAACGATTTCATCCGCCAGATCGTCCGCGACGATCTGTCCAGCGGCAAACACGACCGGATCCAGACCCGCTTCCCTCCGGAACCGAACGGCTACCTGCACCTGGGCCACACGCGCGCCATCTGGGCGGATTTCGGCATCGCCCAGGAGTTCAACGGGGCCTGCAACCTGCGTTTCGACGACACCAATCCGGCGAGGGAAGACCCGGAGTACGTGCAGGCGATCCAGGACGACGTGCGCTGGCTGGGCTACGACTGGCGTTCGCTGCGCCATGCGTCGGACTACTTCGACGTCTATTACCTGGCCGCCGAGAAGCTCATCCTCGACGGCAACGCCTACGTCTGCGACCTCAGCGCCGACCAGGTGCGCGAATACCGCGGCACGCTGACCGAACCGGGTCGCGATTCCCCGTTCCGCGGTCGCAGCGTCGAGGAAAACCTCGACCTGTTCCGGCGCATGCGCGCCGGCGAGTTCGCCGATGGCGCCCGCACGCTGCGCGCGAGGATCGACATGGCCAGCGGCAACATCAACCTGCGCGATCCGGCCCTGTACCGCATCAAGCATGTGCCACACCAGAACACCGGCGATGCCTGGTGCATCTACCCGATGTACGACTTCGCGCACGCACTGGGCGACGCCATCGAAGGCATCACGCATTCGCTGTGCACGCTGGAATTCGAGGACCACCGTCCGCTGTACGACTGGTGCGTGGACAAGGTCGATCTGGCCGGCAACCCGCAGCTGCTGCAACCGCTGCTGGATCGCGGGCTGCCGCTGGAAGCAGGCAAGCCGCGCCAGATCGAGTTCTCGCGACTCAATGTCAACTACACCGTCATGAGCAAGCGCAAGCTGATGGCGCTGGTGCAGGAAGGCCTGGTCGATGGCTGGGACGACCCGCGACTGCCGACGCTGCAGGGCATCCGCCGCCGTGGCTACACGCCGGCGGCGCTGCGCGCCTTCGTCGAGCGCCTCGGCCTGAGCAAGCAGAATTCGCTGATCGATTTCTCGGTGCTGGAAGCGGCGGTGCGCGAGGACCTCGACGCCAGCGCGCAGCGCCGCATGGCGGTGCTGGATCCACTGGGGCTGGTGCTGACCAACCTGCCCGAAGGGCACGGGGAAGTGGTCGCTTTCGCCAATCATCCGAAGGATGAAGCGGCCGGACAGCGCGACGTGCCGTTCTCGCGCGAGCTGTGGATCGAACGCGAGGACTTCATGGAGCAGCCGGTGAAGGGCTTCCACCGCCTGGTACCGGGTGGCGAGGTGCGGCTGCGCGGTATCGGCATCGTGCGTTGCGACGAAGTCGTCAAGGACGGCGATCGCGTGGTCGAGCTGCGCTGTTCGCTCGATCCGGAAACGCGACCCGGCCGCGAGGGCGCCAACCGCAAGGTCAAGGGCACCATCCACTGGGTCAGCGCGCGACATGCGGTCGCAGCCGAAGTGCGCCTGTACGACCGCCTGTTCAAGGTCCCGGATCCGGACGACGACAGCGACGGCCGGACCTACCGCGATCATCTCAATCCCGAATCGCGCCGCACCGTCCAGGCCTGGCTGGAGCCGGCGGCCGTCGATGTGGCGCCGGAAACCCGCCTGCAGTTCGAGCGCCTGGGCTACTTCGTCGCCGACCGCAAGGACCATTCGCCGCAGAAGCCGGTGTTCAACCGCACCGTCACCCTGCGCGATACCTGGGCCACGCGCGCCTGAACCCGGCGCCTGGAAGCGCCGTGACGCCGGTCACGGTGTGGCGGCGCCTCGCCGGCGCGGCAGGTGGATCCCGAAGCCCATCACCGCAGCAACCAGCAGCCCGCCCAGCAGCAGCCAGCCATCGACCGGCGACAGCAGTCCTTCCAGCACCAGGCTCGCGAACTGGACGCCGGTGTCGGCCAGCGAAGCCAGCGGCGACAGATGCAGCACGCGTGCGATATGGAAGGCCGCCTGTCCATACAGCGCCAGTGCGATCGTCAGCGCCGTGAGGCCGACCGCCCACAGCGCGCCGCGCCAGCGTCGGCCTCCCAGGATCTGCACGGCCACGCCCAGGGTCAGGCCAGCCGCCAGCGCCACCACGCAGCACGGTTGCCGGAACTTCAGCGAAAGCAGCAGCCACAGGCAGGCTTCAAACAGGACCAGAACCGTCCAGAACGGCCACATGCGCAGCAGGGAATCAACAGCGGCATTTCCCCGCGACGCGGAGTGTTGGACAATCACGTTCTGACCCCATCTAAGACATTGCAGAGCGACCCGGCGGCGGCACTGGCATGCACCGGGCCTTCACGGTGCCGGCAACGGCGACCGCGCGACCGGAACCCCTGTTCGGCATGACACCTTACAGCAGCACCAGCGAACCCTTCACCCTTCAGCGCGACTGCCCGGCCATCCTGGTACCGGCCGGCGACGAGGTGACCCTACCGGCCGGCCAGGCCGGCTACATCACCCAGGCGCTCGGTGGCAGCTTCACCGTCTATGTCGAAGGCAACCTGTTCCGCATCGCCGGCGCCGAGGCCGACGCCCTCGGCAAACTGCCGCCGCCGCTCCCGGAACTGCCGGAAGGGGCGACCGAGTCCGACGTCGAACAGGTCGTCTGGCAGCAGCTTCGGACCTGTTTCGATCCGGAGATCCCGGTGAACATCGTCGATCTCGGCCTCGTATACGAATGCGTGCTGTCGCGCAGCGCTGAGGGCGGCTACCGCGTCGACGTCAAGATGACGCTGACCGCGCCCGGCTGCGGCATGGGCGAAGTGCTGGTGGACGAGGTGCGCAGCAAGCTGGAGCTGATACCCACGGTTGAAGAGGCCGACGTCGAACTGGTGTTCGATCCGCCCTGGGGACGCACCATGATGTCGGAAGCCGCGCAGCTGGAAGTGGGGATGTTCTGATGGCGACACGCGAAGACCGTGGCATCGAGTTCATCCTGGATCGACCGCACGTGGAGCTGAACCAGTTGCTGAAGCTGGTCGGACTGTGCGACAGCGGCGGCGCCGGGAAGCAGATGGTCGCCAGTGGCGCGGTCAGCGTCGACGGCGAAGTGGAATCGCGCAAGACACGCAAGATCGTCGCCGGCAACGTCGTCGAGGCCGCAGGCGAGCGAATCCACGTTCGCGGCGCCTGAGGCGCAAAGCGGAGACACACCGCCGCAAGGGCAGGCGCTCGCGCGATACGGAAACGGGTGCGACGCCCCTGGGCTTGCCGGGCATCGTCGGTCGCTGATTCCAGTGCGCGGCGGCCAGGCCTGATAGCCGCCTTCAGCCGCCTTCAGCCGCCTTCAGCCGGCCGGCAGGATGAATGCAACGAGCACGCGCCGGCCCTCGCTTGCCAGCACGTTGTAAGTGCGTGCGGCAGCATCGTTGGCCATCACTTCCAGCCCGACGCCGCGCGTCAGCGGACGGGCCATCAGCGCGGCCGCCAGCTGCACGCGCGTGCGGCCGGTGCCAAGCAGGATGACATCGACGCCGGTCGCTACCAGCGTGTCCAGATGCGCGGCCTCGATGGCCGCTGCCGAGGCCACCGGCCAGTCCTCGATCACGCCTTCCGCCCACAGCGCGAAGCTTGACGGGAATTCGCGATCGCCGACCACCACCGCGTCATCACGCACCGAGCGCACCAGCGGCGCGCCGCCGGCATCGTCGAGGACGAGTGTCGTTGTCATCTCGTGCGCGGCCCGGTCACGCCGGCAGGGCGATCTTCGGCTCGTCGCGGTTGCGCCGGAACAGCACGACGATGTGGCCGATGGTCTGCACCACGCTGGCGCCGGTGCCGGAGACCAGTTCGTCGATCATGGCGGCGCGTTCCTCGCGGTCGCCGGCGGCGATCTTCACCTTGATCAGCTCGTGCTGGTCGAGGGCGACGCCGACCTCGGCGATGAAGGCGGCCGTGACGCCCTTGTTGCCGCTCTGCAGGACGGGCTTCAGGTGGTGCGCCTGGCTGCGCAGGTAACGCTTCTGTGTGGGCTTGAGATTCATCCGCGCATGATACAGCCCGCGCCCGCGCGCGTTGGGCTACACTACGCGCCGTTTTCGGGGAGTAGCCAGCTTCGCCGGGCCACCGGTGGAGCGTGTCCGTCAACATACTTGGCCCACAGGCCATGGCGGGCACCGGGTTCGACCGCAGCAAGACCGGAGACCGCGATGGCGCCAGGACCGGCCGCTTTCGTGGTCTTCGTGCGCCTGCCGGTCGGAATCATCGTCACCATGTCCACCTTCCTCCTTGCGACCGGCCTGGTCGCCCTTGCCGAGATCGGCGACAAGACGCAACTGCTGTCCCTGCTGCTCGCCGCACGCTACCGGCGTCCCTGGACGATCGTGCTCGGCATCCTGGTCGCCACGCTGGCCAACCACGCCCTCGCGGCCTGGCTCGGCGCCCTGCTCGCCGATGCCGTCAGCCCGGAGGTCCTGCGCTGGATCGTGGTGGCCGGCTTCGCGGCCATGGGCCTGTGGGCGCTGAAGCCGGACACCCTGGAAGCCGACAGCGTTCCGCAAAGCAGTCCGTTCGGCGTCTTCGGCATCACCCTCGTCGCATTCTTCCTGGCCGAGATCGGCGACAAGACGCAGGTCGCGACCATCGCCCTTGCCAGCCGGCACGCAACGGAACTGTCCGCCGTGGTGCTGGGCACGACCGCCGGCATGATGATTGCCAACGTGCCGGCCGTTTTCGCGGGCGCCTGGCTGCTGCGGAAGCTGCCCATGGTCTGGATCAGGCGCGCCGCCGCCGCCAGCTTCCTTGCCCTTGCTATCCTCGCGGCGCTGGCGCCCGTGCACGCGCCGGCATCGCACCCCACGCCGGCCACCGGGACGCCACCATGAACCGTATCGCGCTGCTGTGCCTGCTGTCGCTCCTTGCCGCCTGTGCGGCCGCCGTTCAACCCGACAGGCGTGAAACGGCGCAGGCGTCCGCTGCTGCGATCAGCGGCCTGAAGGCCCATCGCGGCATCGCCACGCACTGCGAACGCGACAGCGATTGCACCGTCCAGGACATCGGCAACTGTTGCGGTAGCTATCCGGCTTGCGTACGCGTCGATGCCCGACCGGACCCCGAGGCCGTCGCCAGCGAATGCGCGCGCGAAGGTCTCGCCGGCATCTGCGGCTTTCCGGACATTTCCACCTGCACCTGCGTGGAAGGCCAATGCGCCGCCGCCGGTGCTTCCCAGCAAGAGAACCTCCGATGACGTTGCCCCATTCGCTGAGCCTGACCCTGCCGGACTGGCTGCCCGACCTCGTCGATCCCGCGCTGCGTTTCGACAGCGACGAAGCCAAGGTCTCCATCGCGATCACGCTGTCGCGGCACAACGTCGACCACCGCAGTGGCGGCCCCTTCGGCGCGGCCATCTTCGATCCGGAAGGTCGCGTCGTGGCCGCCGGCGTCAATCGCGTGCTGCCGCAGAACTGCTCTGCCGCGCATGCCGAGATGATGGCGTTCATGCTCGCGCAGCAGCGCCTGGGGCGCGCGCGCATCAACGACGATGGTGGCCACTACACGCTGGCCACGTCGGCGCAGCCCTGCTGCCAGTGCTACGGCGCCAGCTTCTGGGCCGGCATCGACACGCTGCTGATCGGCGCGCGCAGCGAGGACGTCATGAGCCTGACGCAGTTCGACGAAGGTCCGCTGCCCGGCGACTGGGTCGGCGAACTGCAGGCACGCGGGATTGCCGTGCGACGCGACATCGAGCGCGAACAGGCCTGCGTCGTGCTCGCCGACTACGGCCGGCTCGGCGGCGTTTTCTACTGACCGGCATCGTGGCGATCATCGAACCGACCCACGCCGTGCTGGCACTGTGCCGCGCCGGCTTCGAAGGCGAATGCGGCCAGGAGCTGGCCGACCTGGCCGGTCGCACCGGCGGCGTCGGCTATGTGCGGGCGCGCAACGGCACGGCGATGGCGGAGTTCGTCGCCAGCGAAGACGGCAAGGCCAGCGCACCGGCCGTGGAATCGACGATCTTCGCGCGACAGGTTGTTTCCGTGTTCGCGCGCCTGACGGCGCTGGATGTCGGCGACCGCATCTCGCCGATGCTGGCGGCAGTGCGCGCGCGGGCCGACGAGGCGGGCCGGGTGCCGTGGCGCGAAGTGCTCATCGAATCACCGGACAGCGATGGCGGCCGCGAACTGGCACCGCTCTGTCGCCGCTTGGCGGGGCCGCTGGACCAGGCGCTGCTGCGTGCCGGCCTGCTGTCACGCACCGGAACGCGGCGCCTGCACGTGGTGTTCACCGCGACCGACGCCGCGATGCTCGGCGAACACACCTCCGACGCCAGCCGGCCCGCAGCCGGTGGCATTCCCCGCCTGCGCCGGCTGAGCGGTGCACCCAGCCGTTCCGCCGCCAAGCTCGACGAAGCGCTCGCGGTGATGATGGACGCCGACGAACGCCAGCGCCTGTTGCAGCCGGGCATGCGCGCCGTCGACCTCGGCGCCGCACCGGGCGGATGGACCTGGGTGCTGACCCGACACCATGTCCAGGTCAGCGCCATCGACAATGGCCCGCTCGCCGCGCACGTCATGGACACCGGGCTGGTCACCCACGTCCGTGCCGACGGCTTCCGCTGGCGGCCGGCAAAGACCGTCGACTGGCTGGTCTGCGACATGGTGGAACAGCCCATCCGCGTGGCCACGCTGATCGGCGGCTGGCTGGCCGACGGCGCCTGCCGCCAGGCGCTGTTCAACCTCAAGCTGCCGATGAAGAAGCGCTACGCGGAAACCCTCGCCTGCCTGGAACGCTTGCGCGACACCGCCGGCCTGCCGCTGGATCTGCGCTGCCGGCAGCTTTACCACGACCGCGAGGAAGTGACGGTACTGGCGATTCCGGCACGTCGCTGAGTCGGGTCCGACCTGCGCCGGATCGCGATGGGACCGGGACGGCAGGGCCGCTCCGGCGCCGGCGCGCCCCACGTCCATCCCGCCCCGGGACAGGTCGGGTCGCCGCCACAACGTCCAGTCGCGGCGACGTTCACCGGCATGCCATCCCGCTGACATGAATCCATCCTAAAATTGCCGCACCCCTGTCCCCGCCATCGAGGTCCATGCCGATGCAACGCTCCCTGGGCGCCCTTCGCGCTCTAGCCCTGCTCGCCGCGGTTGCCGCCGCACCGTCCGTTTCCGCACAGGTCGTCATCAGCCAGGTCTACGGCGGTGGTGGCAACAGCGGTGCGGTCTATACCCACGATTTCGTGGAGCTGTTCAACGCCGGCAGCGCACCGGCCGATCTGGCCGGCCTGACGCTGCGCTACGCCAGCAACAACGGCAACTTCCCGAACTCCGGCACCAACTATTTCGAACTGCCGGCCGACACGATTCCGCCCGGCGGCTACTACCTGGTGCAGATGGCCGTCGGCGCCAACACGGGCATGCCGGGCCTGCCGACCCCGGACGCGATCGGCGCCGCCACGATGGGCGGCACCAACGGCAAGATCGTGCTGGCCACCATGGGCGACCTTGCCTGCGGCAGCACCACCGGCACGCCGGTTCCCTGTTCGCCCGGGCAGCTCGACCTGATCATCGACCTCGTCGGCTTTGGCTCCGCGACGATGTTCGAAGGCAGCGCGCCGACCGCGGTGCTCTCCAATGCCACCGGCGCGATGCGCAAGGAAAACGGCTGCCAGGACACCGATGACAATGGCGCCGACTTCGACGTCGTCACCCCGGTTGCACGCAACTCCTCCAGCCCGGCCGCACAGTGCGGCTCGCCGAAGGTCGTCATCAGCCAGGTCTACGGCGGTGGCGGCAACAGCGGTGCGGTCTATACCCACGATTTTGTGGAGCTGTTCAACGCCGGCAGCGCACCGGCCGACCTGGCCGGCCTGACGCTGCGCTATGCCAGCAACAACGGCAACTTCCCGAACGCCGGCACCAACTACTTCGAACTGCCCGCCGACACCATTCCGCCCGGCGGCTACTACCTGGTGCAGATGGCGGCCGGCTCCAACCTGGGCCTGCCGGGCCTACCGACGCCGGATGCGACAGGCGCCGCCACCATGGGCGGCACCAACGGCAAGATCGTGCTGGCCACCACCGGCGACCTTGCCTGCGGCAGCACCACCGGCACGCCGGTTCCCTGCTCCCCCGGGCAGCTCGACCTGATCGTCGACCTGGTCGGCTTCGGCTCCGCCACGATGTACGAAGGCAGCGCGCCGACCGCGGTACTCTCCAATGCCACCGGCGCCATGCGCAAGGAAGACGGTTGCCAGGACACCGATGACAATGGCGCCGACTTCGACGTCGTCACCCCGGTTGCCCGCAATTCGGCCGCGCCGGCGCATGTCTGCGGCGGCGGTGGCGGCACCGACCTCGTCCTCTCGATCGCGAGCGCCAGCGTTGTCGAAGGTGACAGCGGCACGACCCATCTCGACTTCATCGTGACGCTGTCCGGTCCGGCTCCGGAAGGCGGCGTCGCTTTTGTCGCCACCACCACCGACGGCAAGGCCACGTCCCCGGATGACTTCACCGCCCTTTCCTTCGCGTTGTTCGCCATCGACGAAGGCGAGACCACGACCACCGTTTCCGTGCAGGTCAATGGCGACACCACCGTCGAACCGGACGAGACCTTCACCGTCAGCATCGACGCACCGGTAGCCGGCGTGGTGCTGGGCACGGCCACCGCGACCGGCACCATCATCAATGACGACGCCGAGATCCTTGCGATCAACGCCATCCAGGGCAGCGGCCTGCGCTCGCCGCTGGCGCCTGTAACCGGCAACGGCATCGGCACCATGGTCAGCACCACCGGCAACATCGTCACCGCGATTTCCAGCAACGGCTTCTTCATGCAGACGCCGGACGGCGCCGATGACGGCAACCCGGCCACCAGCGAAGGCATCTTCGTGTTCACCGGCAGCGCGCCGAACGTGCAGATCGGCGACGTGGTCAACGTCAACGGCAGCGTCCAGGAGTACTACGAGTGGACCCAGCTCACCGGCGTGACGGTGACCGTCACCGCCAGTGGCGCCACCCTGCCGACGCCGGTGGTCCTCGACGAGACCCGTCCTTCCGCCGACCTGCTGGCACTGAGCTGCCCGGAAACCGAAAGCAATTTCGAATGCTTCGAGAACATGCTCGTCCATGTGCCGGCGGGTGCCGTGGTGCAGGGCAACCAGCGCTTCGGCAGCGATCCGTTCGGCGAAGCCTTCGTGACTGCCAGCGGTGAACGTACGCGTCGCGAGAAGGGCCTGCTTCCGAACGTGACGCCGCCCGTGCCCGGCCTGCCGGTGTGGGATGGCAATCCGGAAGTGTTCGAGCTCGACGCCGACGGCGCCGGTGCGGTGCCGACCGGCACGGCCCTCTTCGGCGGCGACCTGTTCGAAGCCACCGGCGTGATCGCCTACCAGTTCGGCAATTACGCGCTGCGTCCGACTTCGCTGACGATCGTGCCGGCGGATCTTCCGCGTGCCGTTCCTGCCAGCGCCGGCGACGCCGAGCTGCGCATCGGCTCGTTCAACACGCTGAACCTGTGCCAGGGCAGCTGCAACGCGACCAAGGTCGCGCGTGTCGCCGCCTACATCGGCGACGTGCTGGGCCTGCCCGACGTCGTCGGCCTGCAGGAACTGCACGGCACCGGCGCGGCGACCGCGCTGGCTGCGCGCCTCAACGACCAGTACGGCACCGACTACGTCGCCTACACCGGCAGCACGCCGCACAGTGACGGCATCCGCAACGGCTTCCTGGTCAAGGCCGGCCGCGTCGATGTCACCCGCGTCCGCAACCTCAACGCCGGCGCGACCATCGACGTCTGCGAAGGTACGCCGCCCTGCGTGATGCATGACCGTCCGCCCTACCTGCTCGAAGCCAACTTCACGGGCGGCGAGGGCGAGCGTTTCGCGGTCATGAACAACCACACGCGCTCGCTGATCGGCATCGGCGACGACGGCGCCACCGGCACGCGCGTGCGCGCCAAGCGCTTCGCCCAGGGCAAGGACATCGCGCAGCTGGTCCAGCGCTTCCAGGAAGGCGAGGAACTGGAACCGGCATCGCCGGTCGGCAACCCGGACACCGCCGGCGTGCCGCTGGTGCTGGTGGGCGACTACAACGCCTTCGAGGTGACCGACGGCTATGCCGACGTGGTCGGGCTGATCACCGGCCACTACGACGACGACGAGAACGAATACCAGTTGTCCGGACCGAACATCGTCGATCCGCCGCTGCAGAACCTCGTCCTCGACGTGCCGCTCGACGACCGCTACTCGTACACCTACACCGAAGACCTGGGCGACACGCTGGCGGAAACGCCGCGCAACGTCGGCTCGGTGCAGGTGCTCGACCACGGCATGGTGAACGAGGCGGCGCTGACCTGGTGCGGCGGCCTGCACTACGGTCGCGGCAATGCCGATGCGCCGGTCGAACTGCGCAACACGGGCACCGGCGCGGTCGGCAGCTCCGACCATGACGGCCTGGTGGTGCGCCTGTTCACCGACCGCCTGTTCATCCATGACTTCGAGGATAGCCTGCGCTGCAGGCGCTGATCCGGTCCCGTACCGGCTCACTTCGACGGCTGCCTGCGGGCAGCCGTCGTCGTTTGCGGCCCCTGCCCCGCTAACATGGCGTCATGCGAACGTTGCTGCGCTTCCTGCCTTTGCTGGTCCTCGCTGCCCTGGCCATCGCCGCCTTCGTGGTCGGACTGCCGGGACGGCTGGCACCCGAGCGCCTGCTCACCGACGCCAGCGATTTCCTCGGCCTTGCCTCCAGTCGGCCGTTCACGACGTTCGGCCTGCTCTGCCTGCTGCTCGCGCTGGTGACCGCGGTCGGACTGCCCGGCGCGTTCGCGGTGTTCGCGGCCGCGGGTTTCCTGCTCGGTGCGCCCGCCGCCATGCTGGTCGCCGCGACCGGAAACTGCCTGGGCACGTCGGTGCTCATGCTGGCGCTCAAGCGGGCTTTCTTTTCGAGCGAGCATGCGCCTCGCGCCGACCAGGGCACGCTGTCGCGGCTGCGCCATGACTTCGCGCGCAGTCCCTTCTATTATGCAGTGGCCTTGCGTGCCATGCCGGTCCTGCCCAACGGCGTGGTGACGGCGACCCTTGCTGCGCTGCGCTGTCCCTGGCCCAGCTTCCTCGCCAGCAGTGCCGTCGGACCGCAGGTCAATGCCGCGCTTCTGGGCTGGATGGGCGCCGAGCTCGCCCATGAAGTGCGAGCCGGACATCCGCTGGAACTGGAAACGCTGGCCCGTCCCGGCCTGTGGTTGCCGATGCTGCTGGTGGTGGCAGTCGCCCTGTTGCCGCCCCTGCTGCGCAATCGCCGCGAGAGGAAGCGTGAGGCCGCCGCCGACGATGCGGTTAAGCCTGGTTACTCTAACCTCACGCCATGAATGCACTGTTCCGCCCGTCGCGCCTGTTCCTTGTCCTGCTCGCACTGCTGCCGGCAATGCCGGCCGACGCCGCGGTGCGCGTGGTGATCGAAGGTCTCAAGGGCGCGACGCTGCGTGAACAGGCCCAGAAATCGACCAGCCTCTACGGCTACCGCGACCGCGCGATCAGCCCGGCTCAGGCGCGCCGCCTGCATGAGCGCGCACCGGACGAAATCCGTCGCGCCCTGCAGCCGCACGGTTACTACCGGGCCGAAGTCACCGGCGACCTTGTCCAGAACGGTGATGACTGGGTAGCGACCTACACCATCCGCGTGCGCATCAGCGCGAAGGTGCGCAAGATCGACATCGCCTTCACTGGCGAAGGTGCCGACGACGAGGCGCTGCAGGCGCTGGCGTCACGTTTCCCCCTCGCCGTGGACGATCGCCTGGTCCATGCCCGCTACGAAAGCGGCAAGGCGGCCATGCTCAACGCGATCCAGGGGCGCGGCTACCTGCGCGCACGAGGCGTCACGACGCGGGTCGACGTGCACGTCGACGAGGACGCCGCAGACATCACGCTGCACTGGGACACCGGGCCGCGCTACCGGATCGGCGAAACCCATTTCGAAGGCGCACAGTTCCCCGACGAGTTCATGCGCCGCTTCGTCCAGCACAGGGAAGGCGACTACTACGACGCCGACACGCTGCTGAAACTGCAGCGACGCCTGATCGACGCCGACTATTTCGGATTCGTCGCCGTAACGCCGCGCATGCAGCGCCGTCGCACAGGCCGCGGCGCGGCTGCGGCGGCGGGGGCGGAAGGTGAAACGGTGACGACCGCTGTCGATGGCGACCTGCCCGCCGATGCGGACCCGCGCGCCGATGATCCACCCGCCGATGCCGCCACCGGCACGGCAGCCAGTCGCAGTCCGGGCGAAAGCGGCGCGGCAAATGGCGAAGCCATCGTGCCGATCGTCGTCCAGGTCGCGCCGGCGCCGCGCAACGTTTACACCGCGGGCGTGTCGATCGGTACCGATTCCGGCGTCGGCGTGCGGGGCGGCGTCAAGCGGCGCTGGGTCAACAGCCGCGGCCACAAGGCGAATGCCGAGTTCGAACTCAGCCAGCGCCTCACCGCGGGTGCACTGAACTACGAGATCTTCTCCACCGACGAACACCTGCGCAGCTTCAACATCGGTGCCACCCATCGCCGCGAAAGCACCGACAGCACCGAATCGGAAACCACCAGTGTCTTCGCCATGGAGAACCGCCTCTGGCATGGCTGGTGGCGCGACCTCGGCCTGCGCGCGCTGTATGGCGATTTCGAAGTCGCCCGCCAGCGCAGCAACTCCACCCTGGTCTTCGCCGAAGGCCGGCTGACGCGCCGACGCGCCAACGACGACCTGTTCCCCACCCGCGGCTACAGCATCACGCTGGAGGCCCGCGCCGGCAGCGAAGCCATGCTTTCCGACACCGATTTCGTCCAGTTGCGTGGCGAAGCGCGCTACATCCATCCGCTCGGGGACAGGCAGCGCCTGTACTTCCGTGGCATTGCCGGCAGCACCTGGGTGGACGACTTCAACGCGCTGCCTCCTTCGCTGCGTTTCTTCGCCGGCGGCGACCGCACCATCCGCGGCTATGGATACCAGGCTGTCGGTCCGGAAACGCGCGTCTGCGATTTCGACCCGGAACGACCCGGCTACTGCGAGGACTTCGTGGTCGGCGGCAAGCACCTGGCCGTGCTCAGTGCCGAATACGAACGCGACATCGCCCGCGACTGGTCTTTGGCCGGCTTTGTCGATACCGGCAATGCCTTCAACGACGCGGGCGCCTTCAAGACGCGCACCGGCGTCGGCGTCGGTGTGCGCTGGCGATCGCCGGTCGGCCTGGTACGGCTGGACATCGGCCACGGCCTCGACGACGCCAAGAACGCTGTCGAGCTGCACATCATCATCGGGCCCGACCTGTGAGGCGCGGCGTCCGCTACGCGCTGTGGGGGCTCGCCTCGCTGCTGGTACTGGTGGTGCTCGTGGTCGCCTGGCTTGGTGGCAGCCAGAGCGGCCTGCGCTTCGCGCTCGGCCAGGTGCGCGGACTGCTTTCCGACCGCCTTGACGTCGGCAGCGCCGAAGGCTCGCTGCTGGGCGGCATGCGGCTGCGCGACATCCGCTATTACGATCCACTCGTCGGCGATTACAGGCTGGCGCTTGTCGAGGTCGCGCCGCGCAGCCGGCGCCTGTTCAGCGGCGAACTGTTTCTTGCCGGCGTCACCGTCGAAGGCGTCGATATCACGCTCGCGCCACCGTCCGACGATACGCCGGCGGCGGACGATCCGTTCCGCCTGCCGCCCTTGCATGCGCCACTGGCGATGCAGGTCGAATCACTGGAGGTGCGCAATGTAGCCGTCCGCCAGCACGACGGCACGCCTGTGGTCGACATCGAGAGTATCGACGGCGCCGCGCGCTGGGCCGGGGCACGCCTTGCCGTCCAACAGTTCGACGTGCGCCTGCAGGAAGGCGAGCTGGGCATGACCGCGGACATCGACACCGCCGCCGACTGGGCCGGCGACGCCCGGGTCGCGTTCAACCTTCAATGGCCGGATCAGCCCGAACCGCTGGCCGGTGTCGCCCAGCTGCAGGGCCCGCAGGATACCCCGACGATCCACCTCGCCCTGGCGCAGCCTTCGGCGGCGACACTCGACCTCGACTGGCCGGCGGGACTGGAATCGCGCTGGCGGCTGAGCGCACGCAGCGACGGATTCGACCTTGACCGACTGCTGGCCGATGCACCGTTCAGGCGGATTGCGCTCAGCATCGAAGGCGAAGGCGACCTGCATACCGCCGCGCTGGATGGCAGCGTGCGGCTCGATGACTACGGCGTTGTCCTGGAAGCGCTGTCACTGCGTCGCGAGTCGCCCCGCGTGGTACTGGAACGGCTTGCCCTCGGTGAGGCCGATGGCAGTGGCCGCATCGACGCCAGCGGTGAGATCGACCTTTCCGGAGACACGCCGGTGGGCCGCATCGCGGCCGACTGGCATGGCATCAACCCGCCACTGCAGGCACCGTTCGACCAGCTCGCCGCCAGCGGACATGTGTCGGCCAGTGGCACGCCGTCGCAGTTGCGCGCGCGCATCGACGCCGTTGCCCAGGTCAACGCCCAGCAGGTTCGACTGGACGCGCAGCTGGAAGGCGATCCGCAGCGCGAACTTCGCGTCGCGCCGTTCACGCTGGTGACCGGCAACGGGCAGCTCGACGGTGAGGCGCGCCTGCTGCTGGCCGACGGCCTTGGCTGGGATGCGACGTTGCGCGCGCAGCAGTTCGATCCCGGCCTACTGTTGGCCGACTGGCCGGGACAGGTGGATCTCGACGCCACCTCGACGGGGCATGTTCCTGCCGGCGACCGCGATGCAATGAGGGCGAACGTCGAGATCACGCGCCTGGGTGGCCAGCTGCGGCAGCGCAGGCTGGCGGGTGGCGGCCGACTCGAGCTCGCCGACCGCGAAAGCGCGCGTACCGATCTCGACCTTCGGCTGGGCGACAACCGGCTGCGCATCGAAGGCCGTGTCGGCAGCACCATGGACGCGCGACTGCGCGCCGACCTGCCCGATCCGGCAGCGTTCCTGCCCGACGCCAGCGGACACGTGGACGCCGATCTCACAGCGCAAGGCAGCTGGCCGACGCTGGCGATCGCCGGCCGCATCAATGGCGAAGACGTCGCCTTCGCTGATGTCCATGTTGCCGGGCTGTCCCTCGACATGGACGCACGCAGCGACTTCAGTGGCGACAACCGCCTCCGGGTCCAGGCCACCGGCCTGCAACTGGCCGGCCAGCACTTCGACACGCTCGACCTCGCCGCAGGCGGCAATGAGGCGGACAACCGCATGACGCTGGAAACCGACTCCGCGCAGGGTCAGCTTCGCCTTGCCGTGGCCGGTGCCTGGTCGCGCGCCGATTCCCGCTGGGCGGGACGCATCGACACGCTGGAACTGGCGTCGCCACAGTTGCCCGAGCCGCTGTCGCTGCGCGACAGCAGTGCCCTGCAGCTGTCGGCGCAAGCGGTCGCGCTGGAACGCGCCTGCCTGCATGGCGCCGACACCCATGTCTGCCTCGACGGCGACTGGAACGCCGGCAGCGGCGGCGCCATCGGCTTCGAACTCGCACGCCTGCCGACGGCCTGGCTGGTGGCGCTGTCCGGCGACGACACCCTGCAAGCCAGTGGCGAACTCGGCGGTCGCGGCCGCCTGCTCATCGACGCGGACAACCACATCACCGGACAGGTGCGCGTCGAAGGGACGCCGGGCCGCATCGCATTCGTCGAGGCCGAGCGCAGCGACGAACGGCAACCCGACCTGCTCGCCTGGACGCGGCTGGAAGGCCAGGTCGAGCTCGCCGGCGACCAGCGCAGTGTCGATGCCACGCTGGAACTGAGCCCGAGCGGGCTGCTGCGTGTCGTCGCCGTCACCGCGCCGGGCGACGACGGCCGCGACACATTGGCGGGCCATGTCGACGTCGATGTGCCCGACCTGTCGATGCTGGCATTGCTGACGCCGGAGCTGGTCAACCCGGTGGGCGGCGTGCGCGGCCGGATCGCGCTGGGCGGCACGCTGGACGCGCCGGAAACGCGAGGCAACATCGAACTGGCCGGGTTCGGCGCCGAGATTCCGTCGGCGGGCCTGCGCGTGCGCGACAGTAACGTGAAGGTGGTGGCGGGCGCCGATGGCCGCCTCGACATCGAAGGCGATGTACGCACCGGTGATGACGGCAACCTGCGCATCGGCGGCTGGGTCGGCCCGTTCGCCGGCGAACGCATCGCGATGGAGATCACGCTGACCGGCGAGCAGGTGCTGGCTGCCGATATTCCCGCCGCGCGCGTGTTCGTCAGTCCGGACCTGCGCATCGTCAACAATGCGCGCGGACTGCGCGTGCTGGGCAAGGTGGCGATCCCGCAGGCGATGATCCGGCCGGAGCTCCTCGAAGGTGGCGCCAGCCCGCCCTCGCCCGATGTCCATATCGCCAACCAGGATGACGTCGATGTCGCCACCACCGGCCTGCCGGTGTTCGCCAATGTCGAAGTCACGCTGGGCGACCGTGTGCGCATCGAAGGATACGGCCTGAAGGGCAGCCTCGGCGGCAAGCTCGACATCCGCGAACGTCCGGACAGCGATACCCGTGCACTGGGTGAAATCACGGTGGCCGGCACCTACCAGGCCTATGGCCAGGATCTCGACATCGAACGCGGCCGCCTGCTGTTCTCCGGCCCGGTCGGAAACCCGGGCCTCGACATCCGCGCCATCCGCCGCATCGACGCCGTTACGGCAGGCCTGCAGGTCACCGGCTACGCTCAGCGCCCGATCCTCGAGGTCTATTCGGTGCCGGCGATGGACCAGGCCGAAGCCCTGTCGTACCTGGTACTGGGCCGTCCTTTGCGCCAGGCAACCAGCAGTGAAGACCAGAGTGCGCTCGGCACCGCCGCGACCGCCGTCAGTACCGCCGGTGGCGACCTGCTCGCCAAGTCGCTCGGCGCGCGCCTGGGCCTCGATGAGGTCGGCGTCGGCACCTCTCGCGAGCTCGGTGCCGGCGCCCTGACCGTGGGCAAGTACCTGTCACCACGCCTGTACCTGGGTTACGGGCGCAGCCTGTTTGACGGTGGCCAGCTGATGACGCTGCGCTACCGCCTGACCGAGCGTTTCGAACTGGAGGCGCAGTCGGGCACCCGCGACAACAAGGCCGGCATCAACTACCGCCTGGAACGCTGAGCAGGACCGCGTCGACGGCGGAAACCGGTTGGGAAGAAGGGGCAGCGCCGCGCGCATGCCCCCTTCGTGTCGTCGAATGCAAAGTTGCATCAGTGGTTGGATCAGTGGTGCACGAGAAGGCGCCCGGCTGCAACCGGGCGCGCAGGCGTCCTCGCCTCGCGCAGCTGGCGCAGGAAGGAGCGGCTCCAGGCATGGATGTCGTTCTGGCGGATCACGCGCATCATCGCCTGCCAGCGCTCGCGACGTTCCGCCTTCGGCATGGCGATCGCGCGCGCCACGGTGTGCGCAGTGCCATAGACGTCGTACGGGTTCACCAGCAGGGCGGCGTCCAGCTCGCTGGCGGCGCCGGCGAACGACGACAGCACCAGCACGCCCGGATCGGCGGGATCCTGCGCTGCGACATATTCCTTCGCAACCAGGTTCATCCCGTCCCGCAACGGCGTCACCAGGCCGACTTTCGATCCGCGGTACAACGCCGCGAGCTTCCGGAGTGGCAGCGCTTCCCTGACACAGTCCACGGGCTGCCAGCCGTCCGCGCCACAGTGGCGGGTATTGATCGTCTCGACCAGCATCTCCACGTGATCCGCCAGCTCGCGATACGCATCGACATCGCCGCGTGATGTCGGTGCGACCTGCAGGAAACGGAAACGGCCCTGCAGCTGGGGATCATCGCGCAGCAGGCGATCGATGCAGCGCAGGCGCTCCGGAATGCCCTTGGTGTAATCGAGGCGATCGACGCCGATGACCTGCGCGATGCCGTCATCGCGCTTGCCAGCGTCCGCGCGACTGCCGTTCGCCGCGAGCGCGGCAACGGCATCGGGGTCGATGCCGATCGGAAAGGGCTTAACCCGGAAGCCGCGACCATTGTCCAGCCGCACGCGCCCATCGTCCTCGATCCGGGCGCCATGCTCCCGTTCGAAGTAGTCACGGAGATTCAGTGCGTCCGTCTCGGTCTGCACGCCGATGAGATCGTAGGCGGACAGCATCGACAGCAGGCGCTGGTGCGATGGCAGCAGCGACAGGGTCGCTGGCGCGGGCACCGGGGTATGCAGAAACAGCCCGATGGGAACGCGAACGCCCAATTCGCGTGCCTGGTACGCCAGCGGCAGCAGGTGGTAATCGTGGACCCAGATGATGTCGTCTTCACGGACAGCTGCGTGCAACTGGCGTGCAAAGTGCCGGTTGACGGCCAGGTATCCATGCAGATCGCGGGGATCGAACGCCATCAGGTCCGGTCGCGCATGCAGCAGCGGCCACATCACGCTGTTGGAAAATCCACGGTAGTAGCAGCGGTAATCCTCGTCGGTGAGGTCCCTGACGAGGAACTGCATGTTGCCAACCGTGCTCTCGTGCACCGAGGGCTTTTCGCGGGTTTCTCCGCTCCAACCCATCCACAGGCCTTCGCTGCCCGCCAGCGCCGACTTCAGCGCCTGCCCGAGTCCGCCAACATGTTCGTGCTGCGGCTTGACGACTCGGTTCGAGACGACGATCACTCGACGTTTCGATGTGCCCGGCGTAATCGTGGACAAGGAAGCGCGTCGAACGGCGCCGTTGGCCGGGTCATTGGCGGCGGTGTTGATGTGTGGTGAGGGCGAATCCATCGGCATCGATCTCCATGAGTCTGCGCTGCTTCAAAGCAAGTCCAAAGCAAGGTCGATGCCAGCTGCATCAATCCTTCTTCCTGCGCTCCGGTGCATCGAGGTTGGGACGCCGATACACGCCACCGCGATAGGTCTTTCCTTCGGAGAGATCCGCCGGCTGAACGGTCCGGTCTCCGGAGGAGTGCGGCATCGTCCGCGGCGCGGTGTCGTTGTCTTGTACCGAAGGCGGCTCCTTCCGCTTAGCGGCCATCGTCCTGCTCCCGGTCCTGCTGTGGTCCAGTGCCCTTTTGCGGAGGTGCAACAGGCTGCGCGCCGGCCCGCGGCGCCGACGGATCCATCCGGCGCTGCGCGTCACCATCACCGCCGGGATGCGCGTCGGCGCGGACCGTCGGGGCGATCCGCAGGCATTCATGCGAATCGGGCGCCTGCAGCTCGGCACAACGGCCATCGCGAGCCGCCTGTTCGATCGCCGCACGCGACGTATCGCCATATGCACGATCATCGAGGCGATCGTCCTGCGAATTGCCACAGGCGGCGAAGAGGCCGATCGCGGATATGAATAGAATTCTCATGAGGTCACCTGTCTAGGGGTTATTGGCCGGAATCGACGGGCTTGGCCGGAATGAACGGCGATACCGGGTCACTGGCCGGGAATGTTTCATCGAGCGCCTCGTCCAGGTTTTCCTGCGTCTGCGCGCGGCGCCGGTAACGGGAAACCGCTGTTTCGGGCGGACAACCGGACTGGCGCTTCGGATCGGGGTCTTTCGCATCGCGTGGCATTGGCCGCTCTCCTGATGGAAGGTAGGGAGAGTCAGGCAAGCCGCGTGCCGGGTTCGCGGTTCGTGACGCCGCATTCAGGAAACAGGCACGTCTCCGCGCGTGATGGCCTGCCGCGTGCTTCGTGGCACCCATGTTCGAACTGGGCGTTCCGTTCTGGGAGTTGCCGATCCGCGCCGCCGCGGTCTATCTGGCTGTCCTGCTGATGATCCGTCTTTCAGGGAAGCGCACGATCGGCGAGTTTTCCCCTTTCGATGTCGTCGTCCTGCTGCTGATCGCCGAAGCGGCGCAGGGATCGCTCACCGGCAACGACACATCCCTTCACGGCGGGCTCGTGGTCATGGCGATCCTGATCGCGCTGAACTACGTCGTCGCCTACGTGAGTACCCGAAGCCGTCGCATGGAGCATCTTCTGCAGGGCCGTCCCGTGGTGCTGATCCGCGACGGCGTCCTCGATCGCGACATGCTTTGCCGCCACAACGTCCCGGAAGGCGACGTCGATGAAGCCATGCGTTCCAGCCAGATTTTCGATCGCGCCAACGTGCAGCTGGCGGTGCTGGAGCCCAATGGCGGCATTTCATTCTTCGAACGCCGGTCGGGCAGGCGCAACGCGGACTGAAGCTCCCGACGCCGGAAGCCCGGCTTGGCATGGCCGGTGCAACTACAGCGCCAGTCCACCCCAACACCAGGAGATACGTCATGGCCAAGGCGGAGCCGGGCTTCAACGCTGAACAGCTCAACGAACTGCTCTACCAGGCCCTCGAAACCGAAATGGGCGGCATCGAGATCTACGAAACCGCCATCGAGTGTGCGGTCAACGACGACCTGCGCGAAGAGTGGGAGAAGTACCACGCGGAAACCGTGAACCACCGCGACATCCTGCTCGGCGTATTCGAGCAGCTCGGCCTGGATCCGGAAGTGCAGACGCCGGGTCGCCAGGTGGTCCACCACATCGGCCAGTCGCTGGTCGAAGCCATGCGCATGGCGCTCGCCGAAGGCAAGGGCCCGGCCAGCGAGCTGGTTGCCGCCGAATGCGTGGTGCTCGCGGAAACCAAGGACCACATGAACTGGGAACTGCTCGGCAAGCTGGTCGAGCACAGCCGTGGTGACCATACCGGCATCCTCAAGGAAGCCTACGAGCAGGTCGAACAGGAAGAGGACCACCACCTCTACCACACGGCCGGCTGGGCCCGCGAACTGTGGATCCAGAGCCTGGGCATGCCGGCCGTGCTGCCGCCTCCGGAAGAGGTCAAGAATGTCGAGACCGCCATCGGCGCTTCGCGTGCCGAGCAGGCCCGCGACAACATGATCAACTGATACGGACGGACGCTTTGCCCGCGGCGTCCTGCATGACCGGCCTTGCCGGCTCGTGCAGGACGCATTGTTTTTTGCCGCCCGTCAATCCTGCACGGGCGCTTCCCAGCGCGAAAGATCCTGCTCCAGGCCGTCGATGCCTTCCCACGGATCGGCATTCAGGCGTTTGAGCCGGGCCGGCAGCGTCGCCAGCGAATAGGCGTCCGACTGTTTCAGTCGGCCCAGCTCGCGCCAGGCCAGCGACACGGCGACCGGTGCGCCGGGCCGCGCGCGCAACGAGTACGAGGCCACGCTGGTGGCACCGCGGCTGTTGCGCAGGTAGTCCACGAAGATCCTGTTCCGGCGACGGCTCATGGTCGCCACCGACACATAACGTTGCGGCTCGCTGGCAACCAGGGCTTCGGCGAATGCGCGGGCGAAGTTCTTCACCAGGGGCCAGCGGCTGCGCGGCCGCAATGGCAGCGCCACGTGCAGGCCCTTGCCCCCGGAGGTGCGCAGGAACGACTGGAAGCCGATCTCCGCTAGCCGGTCACGGACGGTCAGCGCCGCTTCCTTCACCTGGTCCCAGGAAATCCCCGGGCCGGGATCGAGATCGAACACCACGCGGTCGGCGCGCTCCGGATCGTCGGAACGCGCGCCCCAGGGGTGGAATTCCAGTGCGTTCATCTGCACGAGGGCCATGACATCGGCTGCGTTCTCGACAACCAGGTAATCGGCGCGCTTGCCGGATTCCTCGCGCAGCCGGACATGGCCCACCTCGTCCATGCCGCCACTGTGGTGCTTCTGGAAGAAACAGGAGCCGCCCAATCCCTCCGGGCAGCGGATGATCGACAGGGGCCGGCCGACGATTTCCGGCAGGAACCAATCCATCACCTTCGCGTAGTAGTCGGCGACATCGGCCTTGGTGAAGCCGTCTTCGGGATACACCACCCGTTCCGGACTGGTCAGGCGGCGCACGGTTTCGTCTGGCGCCTTTGGACCTTTCCGCCGTGCGGTGCGCCTGCCGCTTCCCCCGGTGGCCGGCGCCTGTGCGCCGGAACGCCGATCACTGTCAGAGAGTGCGTCCACGGACTTGTCCTCGCGCAGGGACTTGAATGAGGCCTGCCGCAACAGGCCGCTGGAGGCATGTCCCCGGACATTGACCTCGATCACGAACAAGGGCTCGAACCAGCGCGCGCCGCGCAGTTCGGTGTCGTTCGCAGGGATGCGGACCGTCGGGTCGCGGCCACCCGCCTTGCCGATCATGCGCGTGATCCGCCGGATCATCTCGTCGGAGAACCCGCTGCCGACGCGGCCGGCATAGGTCCATGCGCCGGCATCGTCGGGGCGCGCCAGCAACAGCGAGCCGAAACCGGTCCGGCTGCCCTGCGGTGGCGTGAACCCGACCACGGCATATTCATCGCCTTCGACCAGCTTGCTTTTCCGCCAGTCGTCACCGCGTCCACTGCGATGGGGTCGATCGGCCCGTTTCGGTCCTGGACCTGGATCCGCTGATCGACCAGCAGCTGGCCGGACTGGTGATGTGGGTCCCCACCTGCCTGCCATACCTCGTCGCGGCCGCCGCCATTGTGGTGACGAGACTGGGACCGTACTCCAACCGGCGGATGCGGGACGGGCGCCCTGCCGATTGACCGGGCTGCAGCAGCGCGCCGGCGATGAAGAGGTTGGCGGCGACACGAGCGCAACGAAGGCCAAACGGACCGCGCTTCCGCGCAGTCCGTGGCAAGGCCGTTGCTGCCCCACTACACCGCCAACGACAGGTCAATGCCATGAGCACGACTCCGCGCCGACACCATAGCCATGGAAACACGCCCGACGACCGTTCCGCACGCCTGCCCGATTCCATCCGCAAGGCAACGGTCGACGGCGCCGAAAACGCGAATTCGGAAGACACCGCAGCCACCTCCAACGACGCATCCGCGGGCCGCAACGACGGCCCGGGCGGCTACGCACCCACGGTGTCGCCCGATGACGACACCCCACGTCGTCCCGGCGACAGCGGCAGCGGGATGCGGGATGCGGGATGCGGGAAAAGGGCGCCAGTGACGACCGGCGCCCGCCACCGCTCGACGACAGGCAACGCTAGAAGACAGGCACCGACCGGCACCCGCCGGTCCTTTCCCCCATTTCGCCGGCAACACCCGGCAAACCCTATCCAGGAGCTGATCGCATGAAA
Organism: Pseudofulvimonas gallinarii; assembly: GCF_004343305.1. Classification (GTDB taxonomy): domain Bacteria; phylum Pseudomonadota; class Gammaproteobacteria; order Xanthomonadales; family UBA2363; genus Pseudofulvimonas; species Pseudofulvimonas gallinarii. The sequence goes on from NZ_SMAF01000004.1 coordinate 114,380, forward strand.
GTCAGGGACGTAATGAGCCGCGATGTGAAGACCATCCCGGCAACCGGCACACTGCACGAAGTGGCGGTACTGATGAAGCAGAATGACATTGGCAGCGTGCCCGTGGCGGAGCAGAACCGCCTCGTCGGGATGGTTACCGACCGTGACCTGGTAATCCGGGCGCTGGCCGAACAGCTGCCCTCCGACACGCCCGTGCGCACGATCATGACCGACAAGGTGATGTATTGCTTTGATGACCAGGACCTCGCCGATGCCGTGCGCAACATGGCGGAGTTCGAGGTCAGGCGCCTGCCGGTGGTGGACCGCGAGAAACTGCTGGTCGGCGTCCTTTCGCTCAGCAATGTCGCCTCGGGCGACGATGACGAGCTCAGCGGCGAGCTGCTCGACGGCGTGGCGACGCCGCACTGACGACATCGCGGGGAGCATGGCTCATCGCCATCCTCCGGTCACAAAAAAACCGGGATCGATCGATCCCGGTTTTTTTTCCTGGCTGGATTTTTCTTCACGGCCGGACGTCGCGTGCACGAGCCGGGTTTGAGGGGGTTTGAGGGCTGCGACGCGATCAGGGCATCGGTGCGTGGACGGCGTGCACGACGCCGATCTGGCTGTAGGCGTCGAAGCCCGGGCTGCGCAGCGCATTCAGGGCCGTCGGCGGCTCGATCGCGCCATCGCTGATCGACCACAAACCGGTCTCGGTGCCGACGTACATGGGCAGCGCGGCCCAGAGGCTCCAGTACACGTGCGCCTCGGTCGGCGCCGGGTCGCCGGGATTGGCCGCCACCATCACGCCGATGCTTGCGTCACTGCGGTCCAGTTCGATGCACGTATCGGCAATGGCGTGACGGGCCAGCACTTCGCGCCCATCGGTGTCGATGCGGTGGCTGCCGCCGACCGGTATCGAGCCGTGGTCGCTGGCCTGGGGCAGCAGGTAGACCTGCCACTGTCCGCGCGCTGTCGGATCCGGAAGAACGATGCTGCGCGTGTCGTGGCCGCAGGTATCGACCTGCGCCCCCTCGGCAACGGCGCGGGCCGCCAGCGCCTTGCGCTGGTAGGCGCCCAGGGCGGCCGGCGTCGCGAACACCTCCAGCGGACCGGAACGGTAGTCATGCAGCTCGATGTCGACGCGATACAAGGCCGCCGGCGTCGCATCGACGAAGGTCACCCGGATCAGCGACTCGTCGATTTTCTCGGAGACGGCGGTGACCACGCGATCATCATGGGTGAACGTGCGGCTGGCCTGCGCGCGCCGCTGCGCCGCTGCCAGCGCGCGATCGTGCTGGAACAGCAGGTGGCCGCGTGCCTGGATGTCCGCCCAGCTTGCCGCTGGCATGGCATGGCTCTCGCCGGCCTGGATGGAGGGCGCCGCCAGCGACGCTGTCGTGATCAGCAGGGCGGCCATACTGGACTGGATGCGATTCATGGGACGTGTACTCCGTCGTGTCCTTTGCGTTCACGTCAACCGTGGGCGGCGCGCACGTCCAGCGTGCGGTTCTCGCCAAGGTCCTGGGGTCCGTCGCCGGCGATTGCACGCACCAGCTTCAGTGCCTGGCCCACCAGTCCGCCGGTGCTGCGCCAGTATTCGGCGCTGTCGACCTCGACCCTGAGCAGCGCGAGGTCCGGATCATCCTTGCCACCGGGGAAGAAGATCTTCGACTGCGTGCTCCACAGGTCATCGATCTTCGCGCGGTCACGGATGACTTCGGCGCGCCCGGTGACGGAGACGTACAGGTGCTTGCCCGGACGGGCATAGCTCAGGTTGATCCGCGGATCCCCGGCGATGTCGTCGACCTTGCCGCTGCTGGCGTGGGTGAAGAACCAGAGGGCGCCGTCCGGATCCGCCTGCAGCGTCGCCAGCGGCCGGCTGACAAGACTTCCGTCCGGCGCGCGCGAAACAAGCATGGCCACCTCGATGTCCTCGATCAGTTCGGCGAGGGTCTGCACTTCGGCGTTCGCGTTGCGGGTATCGTTCTGCATGGCCGTTCCTTCCCTCATTCCGGATCAATGAATTCGAGCGCGGCGCCGGCGGAACGCGCCGAGGCATCGGCCTGGCGACGGACCAGGCTGGCCAGTTCGTCGTTGTCGTCGAACTCGACCAGCAGCTCGCCAACGCCGCCGTAATCGTTCTCCGCCAGGCCGGCCGAGCTTGAATCGGCGTCGTCCATGCGCGGCATCAGGTCGGCGACTTCGTCGACGCGCTGCACGCCCTCGATATCCATCAGGCTTTCGGAAACGCTTTCCAGCGCCTCTTCCGGTCCGGTAACCCGCAGTCGCAGCTGGGCCATGTCCTGATCCTCGATCCAGTTGTCCCGATGGGACGAATGGCCTCTTGCAGCATGCGGCGTGCCATACGGGTTCAGCGCGGATTTACGCCGATGAACGCCGGCCGGCGGCCGCAATCCGCCCGAACGGACGGACACGGTCATGCAAGATGCACGATCTGGCGAGGCGGAAGGTCGCGAAATCCCTGGCCCCGGAACTGGCAGCCCGCGTGCTTGGGGAGCTGGCGACCTCCATTGCCCGATCACTTGACCATGCCCATGCCCCGCCCACGTACCGCAGTGCTGGCCGTTCTCGTCATCGTCCTCGTCCTGCTGGCCTTGCGACTGGCCCTGCCGACCCTGATCGAGCGCTCGGTCAACGCCCGGCTCGCGGCGATGGCGAATTACAGCGGCCACGTCGCCGACGTGGACGTGGCCCTGTGGCGCGGCGCCTACGTACTTCGCGACCTGCGCATCGACAAGCGCGACAGCAACCTGCCCGTCCCCATGCTGGTGGCGCCACGGGTCGATATCGCGCTGGCCTGGCGCCACCTGTTCCGGGGCTCGATCGTCGCGCTTGTCGAATTCGAACAGCCGGTGCTGCATTTCGTTGACGGTCGCGGCCGTGACGACAGCCTGACCGGCGCCGGCGAGGACTGGCGCCAGCGCCTGGAGGAGCTGGTACCGATCCGCATTGACGAGGTGCTGGTGCGCGACGGCGAAGTGGTCTTCCACAACTTCGTGTCGGATCCGCCTGTCGACCTGCGTGCCGCCGCCGTCAACGCCCGCCTCGAAAACCTCACCAACGTACGCGACGAGGCCGGCGGGCGTGTCGCCGACCTGCAGGCCACCGCCCTGCTGTTCGACAGTGCCGACCTGGAAGCGCAGGCACGCTTCGATCCGATCGGCCGGATGGAAACCTTTTCACTGGCGTTGCGGGTGCTGTCCATCGACTTGACGCGCATCAACGACCTCGCCCGCGCCTACGCCAACATCGACTTCGAGTCCGGTAATGGCGAGTTCGTGCTTGAGCTGGAAGCCGAGGACGGCAGCCTTTCCGGTTACGCGAAACCGCTGTTCCAGAACCTGAAGATCTTCAGCTGGCGCAGTGACGTCGTCGAGTCTGAAAAAAATCCCTTCCGCATCGCCTGGGAAGCCGTGGTCCAGGGCGTGACCACCCTGTTCCGCAACCAGCCCGCCGACCAGTTCGGCACCCGCATCGAGATCAGCGGGCGCATCGACAATCCGGAACTGGGCGTGTTCGGCGCCGTGATCGGCGTGCTCCGCAACGCGTTCGTGCGCGCGCTGGAACCGTACTTCGAGGGCACGCATCTGCCGCTGCGCGACGACGGTTGAGCCGCTCCGCGGTATCTGGCACGGATCCTGCAATTCCCTTTCCGACTTCAACCGGACAAGGAGCCGAAGGATGAGCAGCAAGGAAAAACGACCCAACCCGCCGCAGTCGCAGGATCAACAGCCCGGCCACGAATCGGAAATGCGTCCGCGTCCGGTGTTCATCCGCGACGACTACCGCGGCAGCGGCAAGCTGGAGGGCCGGGTCGCGCTGATCAGCGGCGGCGACAGCGGCATCGGTCGTGCCGTGGCCGTGCACTTCGCCCGCGAAGGCGCGGATGTCGCCATCATCCACCTTGAGGAAAACGAGGACGCGCGCGAAACCCGACGGCTGGTGGAAGCCGAGGGCCGACGCTGCCATGTCATCCGTACCGACCTGTCCAAAGCCGGAAACGGCCGCAAGGCGGTCAGCGACACCGTGTCCGCCCTTGGCGCCCTGGACATCCTGGTCAACAACGCCGGCGAACAGCACGAATCCGACTCGCCTGCCGAACTGGACCGCGCGCAGATCGAGCAGACCTTCGCCACCAACCTGTTCGCCTGCTTCGAGCTGGTCGATGCAGCCCTCCCGCACCTGAAGAAGGGCAGCTCGATCATCAGCACCGGTTCGATCACCGGCGCCCGCGGCCACGAAACCCTGCTGGACTACGCGGCCACCAAGGGCGCCATCCACGCCATGACCTTCTCGTTCGCGCAGAGCCTCGCCAAGCGCGGCATCCGCGTCAACGCGGTGGCGCCTGGCCCGATCTGGACGCCGCTGATCCCGGCCAGCTTCGATGCCGACAAGGTCGCCAAGTTCGGCGCCGATACGCCGATGGGCCGGCCCGGCCAGCCGGCGGAAGTGGCTCCGGCCTATGTCCTGCTCGCCAGCGAGGACGGCGCCTACATCACCGGGCAGGTCATCCACATCAACGGCGGCGGCTACATGGGCGACTGAACGCCCCGCCCACTGCAGCAACGAGGACCGCACCATGCCTTACGACAAGCGCAGCGACCTGCCCGACAGCGTTCGCGACAACCTGCCGGCACATGCCCAGGACATCTACAAGGAAGCCTTCAACAGTGCCTGGGACCAGTACCGCGACCCGGACGAACGCCGGGACGACGCCTCCCGCGAGGAAGTCGCCCACCGCGTGGCCTGGGCAGCGGTGAAGCGCGACTACCACAAGGACAAGGACGGCCACTGGCGGCGTTCCTGAACCCGCCGGCGCCCGACTGGCGCCAGGCCCGGCCCGCACGACGGGCCGAAAGTTGCCGCTGAGCGCCGGCAGCGACTAGAATGCGCGACCCGCCGGACCTGCCGGCGGCAGGCGGACAGTCCGCCGAATTCGCACACGCATCGTCACCCTGGTGGGGTGCCCCGGCCGAAAAACGGGGTCGCCAGCGGCGGATGCGTGGAGGATGAACCCCGGAGCACGACCTGCCTGGCCAGGCGCCAGCGGCGTGTTCCCTGTTGCAAGGAACATTGAAAATGCCTCAGGTCACGATGCGCCAGATGCTCGAAGCTGGCGTCCACTTCGGCCACCAGACCCGTTACTGGGACCCGCGCATGTCGCCGTACATCTTCGGCGCCCGCGGCAAGATCCACATCATCAACCTCGAAAAGACCCTGCCGCTGTTCAGCGATGCGATGAACTTCATCAGCAAGCTGACCTCGCGCCGTGGCACCGTGCTGTTCGTCGGCACGAAGCGTTCGGCCCGTGAAGCGATGAAGGAAGAAGCAACACGTTGCGGCATGCCTTACGTGGCTTCGCGCTGGCTGGGCGGCATGCTGACCAACTTCCGTACCGTCAAGCAGTCGGTCGCGCGCCTCAAGGAACTCGAGGCGATGGAAGCCGACGGCAGCATCAACAAGTTCGTCAAGCACGAGATCCTGCAGCTGCGTCGCGAGCGCGAGAAGCTGGAAGCCTCGCTGGGCGGCATCAAGAACATGGGCGCGCTGCCGGACTGCCTGTTCGTGATCGACATCGGCCAGGAAAACATCGCCGTCGCCGAAGCCAAGAAGCTGGGCATCCCGGTGGTGGCCGTGGTTGACACCAACTACGACCCGAACCTGGTCGACTACGCGATTCCGGGCAACGACGACGCCATCCGCGCCGTGCAGCTGTACGCCCGCGCCGCCGCCGACGCCGTACTGGAAGGCAAGGCCACCGCGCCGACGTTCGCCGCCGACACCGAGTCCGAGTTCGTCGAGCTCGACGCCCAGGGCAAGCCGGTCGACAACCGTCGCCGCGCGCCGGGCAACAAGCCGGCCGGCAAGCCGGGCGCCAAGGCGCCGGCCAAGGCCGCTGCCAAGCGTCCTGCCGCCAAGCCGGCCGCCAAGGAAGAAGCGCCGGCCGCCGAGGCGCCGGCGGCTGAAGCTCCGGCTGCCGAGTAACAGGCGCAGCCCCGCGCCGGCCCTTTCCCGGGCCGGCGCACTTCCCCCCGTTTGACGCGCCGGCCGGACAGGCTGGCGCGACACTCCCAGATCACCCAGATTCCGAGGACTCCCATGACGATCACTGCCAACCAGGTGAAGGAGCTGCGCGAGCGGACCGGCGCCGGCATGATGGAATGCAAGAAGGCGCTGACCGAGAACAGCGGCGATATGGACGCGGCCATCGAGTGGCTGCGCAAGCAGGGCCTGGCCAAGGCCGACAAGAAGGCCGACCGCGTCACCGCCGAAGGCCGCATCGCGCTGGCCCAGGAAGGTGGCAAGGCCGTGCTGGTGGAAATCAATTCCGAAACCGACTTCGTGGCCAAGGACGAGAACTTCGTCGGCTTCTGCGAAACCGCAGCCAAGGCGGCGCTGGCCGCTGGCGCGACTGACGTCGAATCGCTGAAGGCGGCCAAGCTGGCCAGCGGCGAAACCGTCGAGGAAGCGCGCTCCGCGCTGATCCAGAAGGTCGGCGAGAACGTGCAGATCCGTCGCATGGCATCTATCGACAGCGCCAACACCGTCGCCGCCTACGTGCACGGCGGCCGTATCGGCGTGCTGGTCGAGGTCAAGGGCGGCGACGCCGACCTCGCCCGCGGCCTGGCCATGCACATTGCGGCAATGAACCCGCCGTACGTGCGCGCCAGCGACGTGCCGGCCGACTTCGTGGCCAAGGAAAAGGAGATCGAGCTGGCCAAGATGTCGGACAAGGACAAGGCCAAGCCGGCCGACATCCTGGACAAGATCATCAGCGGCAAGATCGCCAAGATCGTCAACGAAGTCACGCTGTACGGCCAGCCGTACGTGCTCGACACCAACCAGACCGTCGAAGCGGCCGTCAAGGCTGCCGGCGCCGACGTCGTCGGCTTCACCCGCCTGGTCGTGGGCGAAGGCATCGAGAAGGTCGTCGAGAACTACGCTGCCGAAGTGATGAAGCAGGCCGGCCTGGCCTGATCTTCGCGACATCGCTGCAGCGAAAAGGCCGCCTCCGGGCGGCCTTTTTCATGGCAGGATCAGGCGCCGGCGAGCAGTCGCGGCAGAATCTTTTCAGCGCTCAGGGGCGCCACCTTCACCGCGTGCGGAGCGCGAGGATCCACCCAGGCCAGCTCCTCGATCTCGGCGCATGCCTGCGGCTCACCGTCGATCTCGACGCGGAACACCTCGGCCTGGACGCTTCGCCCCGGCTCGTTGACGGCGACGTGTTCGAATTCGCCCAATCTCTTCGCGCTGCCGACGCGCAGGGTCACGCCCAGTTCCTCGTCCAGTTCGCGCGCCAGCGTCACCAGCGAAGCCTCGTCGGGTTCGCGCTTGCCGCCGGGCTGGATGAAGAACGTCGAGCCGCGTTTGCGCACCAGCAGCACGCGTCCCTGGCCGTCGACGATCACCGCGGCGACCGTGCGCACCCGTGCGTCCTGCCTGTTTGATCCGCTTTGCATTCGCGGATTCTCTCAAACGCCGCCGCATTCCTTCCATCAATCCGCCGCGGCGCTCCCCTATCCGCCGCCGCTCCGTTACAATGCGGCGGTTTTGTTTCCCCTGCCGGAGTATCGGGATGAGCCTGAAGTATTCGCGTGTCCTGCTGAAACTCTCCGGTGAAGCGCTGATGGGCGAAGCCGATTACGGCATCGACCCGCAGACGCTGGCCCGCATCGCCGGCGAGATCCACGACGTCGTCAACCTCGGCTGCCAGGTCGGCGTGGTCGTCGGCGGCGGCAACATCTTCCGCGGTGCCGGCCTTGCCGCCAAGGGCATGGATCGTGTCACCGGCGACAACATGGGCATGCTGGCGACGGTGATCAACGCGCTGGCGATGCAGGATGCGCTGGAACGCCGCGGCGCCGTCGCCCGCGTGATGAGCGCGATCAAGATCAACGAGGTCTGCGAGGACTTCATCCGCCGCCGCGCCATCCGCCACCTCGAGAAGCGCCGCGTCGTGATCTTCGCCGCCGGCACCGGCAATCCCTTCTTCACCACCGATTCGGCCGCCGCCCTGCGCGCTGCCGAGATCGGCGCCACGCTGCTGCTCAAGGCGACCAAGGTCGATGGCATCTACAACGTCGATCCGGCCCGGGACAGCAGCGCCGTGCGCTATGACAGCCTCAGCTACCAGCAGGTGATCGAGCTGGACCTGAAGGTCATGGATACGGCCGCCTTCGCCCTCTGCCGCGACCACCGCATCCCGATCCGCGTCTACGACCTCGAGCGCGAAGGCGCCCTGCGCCAGATCCTCGAAGGCCAGTCCATCGGCACGCTGGTGCAAGAGGCGCCACGCGCCGCCTGACCGGCGCCACCGCCCGGACAGCGCCGCGAAGGCCCACGTCCCAGGCTCCGGAAAGCTGCCCGCTCCGCCTTGCCGCGGGTCGGCAATGCCCGCGTCATGCCCCCTTGAGCTGCGCCGGACGGCCGGAGCGCTAACGCAAACTCAACACAGGCCCCGCGGCCATCCCGTTATACTTCGCGGTCACCTGTCGATCCCGAGGCCGGACATGATCAACGATATCAAGAGCGATGCGGACAGCCGCATGAAGAAGAGCGTGGAATCGCTGCGCCAGGACCTGACCCGCCTGCGTACCGGGCGCGCTTCCACGGCCCTGGTCGAGCATCTGAAGGTGAACTACTACGGTTCCGACATGCCGCTGACCCAGGTCGCGAGTGTCGCCGTCAGCGATGCCCGTTCGCTCACCATCACGCCGTGGGAAAAGACCATGGTCGGCCCGATCGAAAAGGCCATCCTCGCCTCGGACCTGGGCCTGACGCCGAACACCGCCGGCACCACGATCCGCATCAACCTGCCGCCGCTGACCGAGGAACGCCGCAAGGAGCTGTCGCGCCACGTCAGCCAGGAAGGCGAAGCGGCCAAGGTCGCGATCCGCAACATCCGGCGTGACGCCCTGCACCAGGTCAAGGAACTGCTGAAGGAAAAGATGATCTCGGAAGACGACGAGCGTCGCGCCGAGGACGACGTCCAGAAGCTGACCGACACCTGGGTCAAGGAGGTCGACAGCGTGGTCAAGGCCAAGGAAGAGGAGCTGATGGCGATCTGAGCGCAACCGCGCTGCGCGCCATGCATACCCACCTGGACATCGCGGCCGGCAACGGGACCGCGGACGCCGGCAACGCGCCCGCCGCCCTTCCGTCGCGGCTGCCGCGGCATGTCGCGATCATCATGGACGGCAACGGCCGCTGGGCCCAGCGACGCGGCAAGCCGCGCAGCTTCGGCCATCGCGCCGGCCAGAAGGCGGTACGCGCGACGGTCGAGTTCTGCCTGCGCGAGGGAATTCCGGCGCTGACGCTGTTCGCGTTTTCCAGCGAGAACTGGCGCCGGCCCGCCGACGAGATCGGCGTGCTCATGGAACTGTTCCTGCGTGCCCTCGACCGTGAGGTCAAGACGCTGCACAAGAACAACGTGCGCCTGCGCTTCATCGGTGACCTCGACGCCTTCCAGCCGCGACTGCGCGACCGCATGCGCCAGGGCGAGGCGCTCACCGCCGGCAACACCGCACTGGCCCTGAACATCGCCGTCGGTTATGGCGGCCGCTGGGACATCGCCCAGGCCGCGCGCGCGCTCGCCGAAGAGGTGAAGGCCGGCCGCCTGGAGCCGTCGCAGGTCGACGAAGCCGCCGTGCACGCACGCACCGCGCTGTCGGACCTGCCGGCGCCCGACCTGTTCATCCGCACCGGCGGCGAACAGCGGATCAGCAATTTCCTGCTGTGGCAGTGCGCCTACAGCGAACTGTATTTCACCGATGTGTTGTGGCCGGATGTCGACGCCGCCCTCCTGCGCGAGGCCTGTGACGATTACGCACGACGCGAACGCCGTTTCGGCTTGACCAGCGCCCAGGTGGCCTCATGAGTTCCGGATTGCGTACCCGACTGCTGACCTCGCTGGTGCTCGCGCCCTCGGTCGTCCTGGCGATCCTCTACCTGCCCCGATGGGGTTTCGCGATCCTGGTCAGCGTGATGATGCTGGCCGCGTTCTGGGAGTGGAGCCGCCTGTCCGGCGTGCCCGGCCGGCCATTGCGCGCGGTGTTGACCATCCTGCTTGGCCTGGCCTTCGTTGGGCTGGCAATGCAGCCGCATGAACGGCTGCTCTGGCCCGCCGCCGTCGCGGTCGCCTTCTGGGCGCTGGCGCTGTTCTGGCTGTTCGCACCGCAGTTCGCCGCCAGCGATACGCCGACCCACCGGATCCTGAAGACACTGGCCGGCATCATCCTGCTCTGCGGCGCCTGGGCCGGGGCCGTCCATATCCGCGACGGCCTGCCCGGCGGACCGACCTGGCTGATCGTCTGCCTGGCCGTCATCTATGGCGGCGATTCCTTCGCCTATTTCGTCGGCAGCCGCGTCGGCGGTCGCAAGCTGGCGCCACGGATCAGCCCGGGCAAGACCTGGGCCGGACTGTCCGGCGCCGTGGCCGGGGTGGCGCCGCTGGCGCTTGCCCTGGGCTGGCTGAAGGGCCTTGAAGGGCGCACGCTGGCGCTGTGGATGCTGCTGGCCATGGCCTGCCTGCTGCTGTCGGTGCTGGGCGACCTGGTCGAAAGCATCATGAAGCGGCACCGCCAGGTGAAGGATTCCGGCCGCCTCTTCCCCGGCCATGGCGGCGTGCTGGACCGGGGCGACAGCCTCTTTGCCGCGCTTCCCGCCTTCGCCCTCGGACTGGCCTGGCTGCTGTCGTGAAACGCATCGCGCTGCTCGGCGCCACCGGTTCCATCGGTACATCGGCCCTGGATGTCATCGCCCGGCACCCCGGGCGTTTCGCCGTGCAGGCGCTCACGGCGGGCACGCAGGTCGATGCGCTGGTTGAACTGTGCCGGCGCTTCCGTCCGCGCTACGCCGTGATCGCGGACGCCGCGCGCGCCGTCGACCTGGCCGCCGGCCTGGCCCGGCACGGCCTCGACACCGAGGCGCTCGCCGGTCCCGGGGCGCTGGATTTCGTCGCCGCCGACACCGGTGCGGATACGGTCATCGCGGCCATCGTCGGTGCCGCCGGCCTGTCCTCGACACTGGCCGCGGCCGAAGCCGGCAAGACCCTGCTGCTGGCCAACAAGGAAGCCGTCGTCATGGCCGGGCCGCTGCTGTTCGCGGCACTGGCCCGAGGTGGCGGCCGCCTGCTGCCGGTGGACAGCGAGCACAATGCGATCTTCCAGTGCCTGCCCAACGGCTATGACCGCGATCCTGGCGCCGCCGGCGTGCAGCGGCTGGTGCTCACTGCTTCCGGCGGTCCGTTCCGCGACTGGTCGGCCGGGCAGCTGGCGCAGGCGACACCGGAGCAGGCCTGCGCCCATCCGAACTGGCGCATGGGCCGGAAGATCTCGGTCGATTCGGCCACCCTGATGAACAAGGGCCTGGAGGTGATCGAGGCGCACTGGCTGTTCGGCATGCCGGCGGAAAGGATCGACGTGCTGGTGCATCCGCAGAGCCTGGTCCATTCGCTGGTCGAATACGTGGACGGCTCGCTGCTGGCCCAGCTGGGCAGCCCGGACATGCGCACCGTGCTGGCGCACGCCCTGGCCTGGCCCGAACGCATCGACGCCGGGGTCGAGCGCCTGGACCTGCTGAAGGCCGGACGCCTGGACTTCCAGGCCCCCGATCGCGCCCGGTTCCCCTGCCTGGACCTGGCCTATGCGGCGCTGCAGGCCGGCGGCGGCGCGAGCTGCGTGCTCAATGCCGCCAACGAAGTGGCGGTCGAGGTCTTTCTGGCAGGGCGGCTCTCCTTCCCCGACATCGCCGCCGTGGTCGCGGACACGCTGGCGGCCGTGGACGCTGGACCGATTCAGGACCTGCCCGCGATACTTGAACTGGACGCACGGGCGCGCAGGGTCGCCGAACGGGAAACCGCTCGACGGTCCGGCGTGCCGGCAACCGCTGCAATGGACCGGACGGCATGGGCGAGATAATCGGATCGATCTGGTGGCTGCTGGTCACCCTGGGCCTGCTGGTGACCTTCCACGAGTACGGCCACTACTGGGTCGGCCGCCGCTTCGGGGTGAAGGTCCTGCGCTTTTCCATCGGCTTCGGCAAGCCGCTGTGGACGCGCCGGAACGCAGACGGCACCGAATTCGCGCTGGCGGCCATTCCGCTGGGCGGCTACGTGAAGTTCCTGGACGAGCGCGAGGACACCGTCGCCCCCGAGGACCGGGCCGCCGCCTTCAACAACAAGCCGGTCCTGCAGCGCATGGCGATCGCCGCCGCCGGACCCGCCGCGAACCTGCTGTTCGCGCTGCTGGCGTTCTGGGCCATGTACCTGGTCGGCAAACAGGATTTCGAACCTCGCATCGGTCGCGCCGAAGGCATTGCCGCCGAGGCGGGCCTGCGCGCCGGCGACCGCATCGCCGCCGTCGATGGTGAACCGGTCGCCACCTGGACCCATGTCGCCCTGCGCCTGGTCACCGCCGGTGTCGATCGCCGGCCCCTCCACCTGACGGCGGTCGATGGCGACGGCACGCCCCGCGACCTGACCCTGGACCTGGGCGGTTTGCCCGATGGCACCCGCGAGGCGGCGATGCTGCGCACCGCCGGCCTGATGCCGCGGCACCTGGTCCTGCCCGCCGTGCTCGGCGAAGTCAGCGCCAGCAGTCCGGCCGCCCGTGCCGGCCTGCGCGCCGGCGACCGCATCATCGCCATCAATGAAACCGCGGTCGCCGACTGGACCGACGTGCCGGCGCTGATCCAGCGCGGCGCCGTGAACCAGGGCGAGCTGCGCTTCACCATCGACCGCGCCGGCGAACGCCAGCGCCTGCGTGTCCAGCCCGAGAGCGTCGTCGGCGACGACGGTGGCACGCAGTTCAAGGTCGGCATTGGCGTCAAGCGCGAGGTCTACGACTACGACGCCCTGCTGCGCTATGGCCCGCTTGACGCCATCGCCGCCTCCGGCCGGGAAGCCTGGACCATGACCAGCGCGACGCTGGGCATGCTCTGGCGCATGGTCGTCGGCCGCGCGTCGCTGGAAAACCTCTCCGGCCCGATCAGCATCTCGCAATACGCCAATGCCTCCGCGCGCAGCGGCCTCGGACATTTCCTGTGGTTCCTGGGCGTGATCTCGCTCAGCCTCTGCATCATCAACCTGTTACCGATCCCGATCTTGGACGGCGGTCACCTGCTGTATTACCTTATCGAGCTGGTCAAGGGCTCGCCCTTGAGCGAGCGGGCGATGATCGCCGGCCAGTACATCGGCCTGGCCGCCCTGGCCGGGCTGATGGGATTGGCCTTCTACAACGACATCGCGCGGCTGGTTTCCTAGCATCGCGCGCACCACGATTCCCGACTTGGATTGACGATGAAGAAAATCGCCGCCGCCGTTCTGCTTGCCCTCGCCACCCAGGCGCAGGCGCAGAGCCCCGACCAGTTCGTGATCCAGGACATCCGCATCGACGGACTCAGCCGCATCACCGAGGGCACGGTCTTCAACTACCTGCCGCTGGAGCGTGGTGACACCGTGGACCGGGCGCGCGTCGCCGAAGCCATCCGCATCCTCTACCAGACCGGGTTCTTCGATGACGTCGAGCTGTCGCGCCAAGGTGACATCCTGGTGGTCCAGGTCAAGGAGCGCCCGGCGATCGCCAGCCTGAAGCTGAGCGGCAACAAGGAAATCAAGGAAGACGACCTGCTCCGCGGCCTTGCCGACATCGGCCTGGCCGAGGGCGAGGTGTACAACCGGCTGGCCGTCGCGCGCGTCACCCAGGAACTCACGCGCCAGTACAACAACCGCGGCAAGTACAACGTCTCGATCACGCCGGTCGTCAACGAGCTGGATCGCAACCGCGTCGAGATCTCGATCGTGATCGCCGAGGGCAAGGCCGCGCGGATCCGCCATATCAACGTGATCGGCAACGAGACCTTCAGCCAGAAGGAAATCACCCGAAGCTTCGACCAGGAGCCGACCAACTGGACGTCCTGGTACAGCCGCGACGACCAGTACTCGCGCGAGAAATTCACCGGCGACCTGGAAAAACTGGTGTCGTATTACCAGGACCGCGGCTACCTGGACTTCGACATCGACAGCAACCAGGTCACGATCAGCCCGGACCGCCGCAACATCTACATCACCACCAGCATCCGCGAAGGCGAGATCTACACGGTCAAGGACGTGCGCCTGACCGGTGAACTGGTGCTGGAGAAGGAAACGCTGGAGGGCATGGTCCGCATCAAGCCCGGCGAGGTCTACTCGCGGGCCAAGATCGAGCGCACCTCCGACACGATCACCGCGGTGCTGGGCAACATCGGCTACGCCTTCGCCGAAGTCACGCCGATTCCCGACGTCAACCGCGACACGCGCGAAGTCGGCCTGACCTTCCTGGTCAGTCCCGGCAAGCGCGTGTATGTCCGCCGCGTCGTGTTCAAGGGGAACACCCGCACCCAGGACGAGGTGCTGCGCCGGGAGATGCGCCAGTTCGAGGGAGCATGGTTCTCCCAGGCCGCTGTCGACCGCTCCCGGATCCGCCTGCAGCGACTGGGCTACTTCGAGAACGTCGAGATCGAAACGCCGCGGGTCCCCGGCAGCGAGGATCTCATCGACGTCGAGGTGTCGGTGGAAGAGCGCCCGACAGGCGCCTTCCAGTTCGGCGTCGGCTACTCGCAGCTGCAGGGCATCATCACCAACCTGTCGGTCGAACAGAACAATTTCCTGGGCACGGGCAACCGCGCCGCGGTCAATCTGCAGAACAACCGCTACTACAAGCAGATGGACCTGAGCTACACCAATCCCTATGTCACCGACGACGGCCTGAGCATCGGTTACAACGCCAGCTACCGCGAACTGGATTTCGGCGAGCAGAACCTCGCCGCCTACAGTACCGACACGGCGGAATTCAATGTCTATTTCGGCCTGCCGCTGACCGAGACGGACACGGTGTCGATGTCGCTGGGCATCGACAGCACGCGCATCGATGCCATTCCGGGCCTGACGCCGGATTTCATGTTCGACTACCTGCTGCGCGTCGCCGCCGCCAACGACAACCTCGACCAGCGCACCTTCCATGCCTGGCGCCTCGAGGCCGGCTGGTCCCGCGACAGCCGCAATCGCTTCTTCAACCCGACGCGCGGCGGCTTCCAGCAGGTCGGCGCCGAAATCGTGCTGCCCGGTTCGACGCAGGAGTACTACAAGCTGTACTACCGCTTCGGCCGCTATTTCCCGGTCAACTCCTGGCTCACCCTGCTGGCGAGCGGCGACATCGGCTACGGCGACGGCTACGGCAATGCCGTGCCGATCCGCGACTGCACGCCGCTGATCGACGATCCGGGAACCGTCGGGCGCGAGGAACCCTGTTCCGAGGGCTCGCGACTGCCGTTCTTCGAGAACTTCTACGCCGGTGGCGTCCGCTCCATCCGCGGCTTCGAGGACAACTCGCTGGGTCCGCGCGATCCGCAGTATGGCCGCCCCATTGGCGGCGCTTTCCGCACGATCGGCACCGTCGAGGCGATCCTGCCGACGCCGTTCCGCCAGGCCGCCGACAGCACCCGAATCTCCTGGTTCGTGGACTTCGGCAATGTCTATCCTTCGGTCCGCGACTGGGAAGCCCGCGAGTTCCGCATATCGACCGGCCTGTCCTTCCAGTGGCGCGCGCCGGTCGGCCCGATTGTCCTGAACTTCTCCTACCCGATCCAGAAGGACCGGAACGACGAAGTCGAGCGGTTCCAGTTCACGTTCGGCTCGATGTTCTGAGGACGTCCGGCCCGGAACGACATGGTGCGCAATCAGCACGAAGACCACCACCCGGCAAGCCGCCGTCGCCGATGGCGCTGGCTGCTGGGCGTGGCGGTATTCGCGCTGGCCACGCAGGCCTCGGCGCAGACCCGTATCGGCTACATCGACCAGAAGCGCCTGCTCGACAATGCGCCACAGATGACGGCCGGCAGCGAGCGGCTGCGCATCGAATTCGCCGAGCGGGACCGGCAGCTCAAGGCCGACGAGGCGCGGCTGGCACAACTGCAGGAACGGCAGCGCAACGC
The DNA here is from genome assembly GCF_004343305.1 of Pseudofulvimonas gallinarii. GTDB lineage: Bacteria > Pseudomonadota > Gammaproteobacteria > Xanthomonadales > UBA2363 > Pseudofulvimonas > Pseudofulvimonas gallinarii. The sequence continues at coordinate 130,352 of NZ_SMAF01000004.1, forward strand.
CACGACGCTGGATGAGCCCCTGGGCGACGAGATCGAGGCGCTGGCGCGCAAGGTGCGGCGGACGCGGGAAACCCTGCGCGACGAGCTGGGCCGTCGCAGCCAGGAGGAAACCGCCGAGCGGTTCCGCGAGATCAACGAGGCGGTCGCCGCCTACGCGCGCGAAAACCGCTACGACCTCATCGTTTCCAGCCCGGTCTTCTACGCCAGTCCCGATATCGACATCACCGACCAGGTGCTGGCGCGTCTGCGCCAGCTCGCACGGCAGGACAGCGCAGGCAATGACAATGACGAATGAAGGCCACCGCCTGGCCGACCTGGCCGAACGGCATGGCCTGCAGCTGCAGGGTGATCCCGGGCAGCGCATCACTGGCGTGGCGCCGATCGGTCGCGCCGGCCCCGGTGAAATGGCCTTCCTTGCCAACCGGAAGTTGCGGGCGCAACTTGCCAGTACCCGGGCCGGCGCAGTGATCATGGACGCGAAGACGGCGGAAGGATTCGCCGGCAACGCGCTCATCGCCGCGAACCCGTCCGCCGCCTTCGCAAGGATCGCGGCGGAATTCGAGGACCGGCCGCTGCCGCCACCCGGCGTGCACCCGACCGCGGTGATAGCCGTGGACGCGGAAGTCGATCCCTCCGCCTCGATCGGGCCCTACGCCGTCATCGGCGCGCGCAGCCGCGTCGGGGCCGGCGCGGAGATCGGCCCGCATTGCGTCATCGGCCACGACTGCGTGGTCGGGCCGCATTCGCGCCTGGTGGCACGCGTCACGCTGGTCGAACGCGTCCGCCTGGGTGCACGGGTACTGGTCCATCCCGGCGCCGTGCTCGGCGCAGACGGTTTCGGCCTGGCTTTCGAGCAGGGCGCCTGGCTGAAGGTGCCGCAGCTGGGCGGCGTGCGCATCGGCGACGATTGCGAAATCGGCGCGAATACCACAATCGACCGCGGCGCCCTCGACGACACCGTGCTCGAAGAGGATGTCCGCCTCGACAACCAGATCCAGATCGCCCACAACGTCGTCATCGGCGCGCACTCGGCGATGGCCGGTTGTTCGGCGATCGCCGGATCGGCGAAGATTGGACGCTATTGCCTGATCGGGGGCGCCGCCGGGATCGCAGGCCACATCGAGTTGTGTGACCGGGTCACGGTGACGGCGATGAGCCTGGTCAGCCATTCGATCCGCGAGCCGGGCGAGTATTCGTCCGGCATCCCCGTACAGGAAAGCAGGCGCTGGCGCCGGAACGCCGCGCGCATCCATCGACTCGACCGGCTGGTGCGCCAGCTCGACAGCAAAGACAAGGACGATCCGACATGAGCGAAACCACCGCTCCCATCGCCGACATCGAAGCCATCCACCGGATGCTGCCGCACCGCTATCCGTTCCTGCTCGTGGATCGCGTCGTCAGTTTCGAACCCGGGCGCAGCATCCGCGCCCTGAAGAACGTCACCGGCAACGAGCATTTCTTCCAGGGCCACTTTCCCGGCCATCCGGTGATGCCCGGCGTGCTCATCATCGAGGCGCTGGCCCAGGCTGCCGGACTGCTGGCCAAGCTGTCCGCGGATGCGGCGCCGCCCGAAGAAGCCGGCAAGCAGGCGCTGTTCTACCTGGTCAAGATCGACAACGCCCGCTTCAGCAAGCTGGTTGTGCCCGGCGACCAGCTGTCACTGGAGGTCGAGCAGAAGCGCATCATCCGCGGCATGGGCCTGTACCACGGCGTGGCGAAGGTGGACGGCAATGAGGTCGCCTGTGCCGAAGTGCTGTGCGCGGGTCGCTCGGGATGAGCAGCCGGATCCACCCTACTGCCATCATCGATCCGGCGGCCAGGCTCGGTGTCGACGTCAGCGTGGGCGCGTATACGGTGATCGGCGCCGACGTCGAGATCGGCGACGGCTGCGTGATCGGCTCCCACGTCAGCATCCTCGGCCCGACCCGGATCGGACGCAACAACCGCATCCATTCGCACGCCGCCCTGGGTGACGATCCGCAGGACAAGAAGTTCAAGGGAGAACGCACCGAACTGGTGGTCGGCGACGACAACGTCATCCGAGAGTTCTGCACGCTCCACCGCGGCACCGGCACGGGCGGCGGCATCACCCGCATCGGCAACGACAACTGGCTTCTGGCCTATGTCCATGTCGCCCACGACTGCGTCGTCGGCAACCACTGCGTGTTCTCCAACAACTGCGCCCTGGCCGGCCACGTCATCGTCGGCGACTGGGTGGTGCTCGGCGGCTATACGCTGCTGCACCAGTTCTGCCGCGTCGGCGACCACGCCTTCACGGCGATGAATGCCAAGATCAACGCCGACGTGCCGCCCTACGTGCTCGTCGGTGGCAACTATGCCGTCCCGCGCGGGATCAACAGCGAAGGCCTCAAGCGCCGCGGCTTCGATGGCGACCGCGTGCGCGCGATCAAGCGCGCATACCGGGCGCTGTACGCCAGCGGCAAGAGCCTTGCCGATGCCAAGGCCGAGCTCGCCAGACTGGCCGAAGACGCCCCGGACATCGCGGCGATGCTGGCATTCATCGAAGGCTCGGAACGCTCGCTGCTGCGCTGAACGTTCCGTCACGACTGCGCCGGACGTCCAATCGCCGGCGCCTCTCGCGTACCATCGCACCATGGCCAGTTCCCCGACGTCTGTTCCACGGCAGGCACCCCGGCGTGTCGCGCTGATCGCCGGCGAAGCCAGCGGCGACCAGCTCGGCGCCAGCCTGGTCACCGCGCTGAAGGCGCGCTGGCCGGACGCGGTGTTCGCCGGTGTCGGCGGAACGCAGATGCGCGATGCCGGCATGGAACAGTGGTCGGATTACGCACCGCTCGCGGTGATGGGCATTGCCGAAGTCCTGCGCCACCTGCCGCGCCTGCTGCGCTTCCGGCGAAAACTTGTCCAGCGGCTGGCCGACTGGTCGCCCGACGTCGTCATCGGCATCGACGCACCGGACTTCAATCTCGGTGTCGAGAAGCGGCTGAAGCGTCGCGGCATCGCCACCGCGCACTATGTCAGCCCCTCGGTCTGGGCCTGGCGTCGCAAGCGCGCCCAACGCATGGGGCGGAGCGCCGATCGCGTCCTCTGCCTGTTTCCGATGGAACCGCCCATCTACGCCGGGTACGGCGTCGATGCGCGCTTCGTCGGCCACCCGCTCGCCGACCGTTTTCCCGATCGACCGGACCGCGATGGCGCGCGCAGGCAACTGGGCATCGGGGAGCGGGAGAGCGTCCTGGCCGTGCTCCCGGGGTCCCGGCTGGGCGAGATCGAGCGCCTGGCCGGCGCGTTCCTCGAAGCCGCGCGACGCGTCCAGCGGCAACGACCCGGCCTGCGCCTGATCGTCCCCGCCGCCAACGCCGCCTGCCGTCAGGCGCTGCAGGCGCATATCGATGCACTCGACGGTGGCGCCGACATCCAGCTGCTCGACGGCCAGGCCCACCAGGCGATGGTGGCCGCCGACGTGCTGCTGCTTGCCTCCGGTACCGCGGCACTGGAGGCGCTGCTGGCCAAGCGCCCGATGATCGTCGGCTACCGCATCGCGCCGCTCACCTATTTCCTGGTCAAGAAGCTGGGCATGCTGAAGATCGAGCGCTATTCGCTGCCGAACATCCTGCACGGTGGCGACCTGGTGCCCGAATTCATGCAGGACGACTGCACCGCCGATGCCATCGCGCCGGCGCTGCTGTCACTCCTGGATGACGAAGCGTTGCGTCAACGGCAGATCGCCGGCTTCGATGCCATCCACGCCTCGCTGCGCGCGCCGGGTGGGTCGGCCGTGGCTGCGGCCGGGGCCGTGGCCGGCCTGGTGGAGTCGCGCGCACCATGAGCTCCTGGCCGCCGCTGACCGCCGGTGTCGATGAAGCCGGACGTGGGCCCCTTGCCGGACCGGTGGTCGTTGCCGCGGTAATCCTGGATGCCCGGCGGCCCATAGAGGGACTGGCCGATTCAAAGAGACTCAGCGCCAGCCAGCGTGAAGCGCTGTACCCGCTGATCCTCGAACGCGCCCGCGCCTGGCATGTCGTCGTCGTGGACTGCGAACGCATCGACTGCCTCAACATCTTCCACGCCACCATGGCCGGCATGTGCGAAGCGGTCGCCGGACTGGCGCTGCGCGCGGAACTGGCCCTGATCGACGGCAACCGCCTGCCCAGGGCGCTGCCCTGCCCCGGCCACGCCGTGGTCGGCGGCGACGCCATCGAGCCGGCGATCAGCGCCGCATCCATCCTCGCAAAGGTCACGCGCGACCGGCACATGGTGGAACTCGACCGCATCCATCCCGGCTACGGATTCGCCGAGCACAAGGGTTACCCGACACCGGACCACCTCGATGCCCTGCGCAGGCTCGGGCCCTGCCGCGTCCACCGCCGCAGCTTCGCGCCGGTGCGCGCACTGATGCAGCAGGAACTGTTCGCCTGAGGGGAAGCGCGCGGTCAGCGCAGCGCGTCCAGCGCCGCAATCCGCCGAAGGGTCGGGCCGTGCTCGCTGAAATGCTTCGCGGCGATGTCGCGCGCGGCATCCAGCAGCGCGAAGGCCTCGCGGCGTTCACCCTCGTCACCCTCGACCAGGATCGACGCCAGCTCGATACCGAGGCTGGCGATGCGCGGATGCCCTTCGGGCATGGCCGACTGCAGGGCTGCGAGTGCCGCGCGGAATTCGGCGATCACGGCGCCGCGGTCGCCGCTGCGGACGGCGAACTCCGCGAACATGCGGTGCATGGCCACGCGCCGGTTCGGCGCCAGCGTCACCTGCGTGGCAAGGGTTTTCCAGGATGCCAGGTGCGATTGCGCGGCCACGTCGTTGCCCGATGCGTTCTCGATGCGGGCCAGCATGGCCAGTCCGTCCAGCCGTTCCACATGGTGGGCGGGCTCAAGTGCTCCACGCACCGTCCAGGCCTCTTCGGCGAGTACGCGCGCCTCGTCAACGCGTCCCGTCGCCAGCAGCAGGCGGGCGAGATTGTTCTGCGCGCGCGCAATCGCCCAGGGACCGCTTTCCCTGCTGATGCGCAGGGCCAGGCTGTGGCGGAACATGGCCTCGGCGTCGGCCAGGCGTTCCTGGTCCTCGTACAGTGACGCCAGGTTGTTGACCGGCACGGCATAACCCGGTTGCGAATCGCTGCCCAGGGCGGCATAGGTGTCCATGGCCGCCCGGTATTGCGCCTCGGCCTCTTCGTAGCGACCAAGGTCGTGCAATGCGCTGCCGAGGATGTTGCGGGTGTCCGCGACCGTGGTGTTGTCTTCTCCACGCAGCAGGATCGATCGGCGCAACAGCTCGGACAGCCGCTCCGCGGCCTGGCGTGGACGCCCGGTCGCCTGCTCCAGCTGGGCAACGACCTGCAGCGTGCGCAATGTCGAGGGATGGTTCGGCCCGAGCAGCTGTTCCTTTTCCGCCACCGTCTGCAGCAGGATCGGCTCGGCGTCCTCATAGCGCGTGATCATGTACATCGACCAGCCCTGGTTGTGCATGGACGAGAGGACGTTCTCGCGGTATTCCTCGCCGGCGGCTGAGAACAGCGCCTGCGCCGCGTGGAAATGTTCGAGTGCTTCGCGGTGGCGGCGAAGATGCTGCTTGGCGACGCCGAGGTTCATCAGCGTGTGGCCGATCTCCGGATGACCTGGCGGAAAGACCTTCGTGTTCAGTGCCAGTGCCTGCTCGGCAGCATGCAGGCCATCCTCGTGGCGGCTTGCATCCAGGTAGGCCAGCGCAAGCAGACGCAAGCCCTGGCCGAGTACGCGCGGATCGCCATCCGGGCTGCGCGCGCGTTGCACCGCCTTTTCCAGCAGTTCGATGGCGGCTTCGGCACGACCCAGGCTGATCTGGATGTCGGCGAGCGCCATCTCGAGGCGCGCCTTCACCTCCGGGCGGCTGAACTGGCGGACCTCCAGCGACTGTTCGGCCTGTTCGAGCAGGCCGCGCACGGTCAGCGTTTCGCCGCGTGTCGCTTCCGGCGCACTGCTTTTCAGCAGGTCGACCAGGAAGATCGCCGCCTGGTTCGCGCCCTCCGCTTCCAGCCGCGCCTGTGCCCGCTCTTCGACCAGGCGCAGCGACAGCACCGCAAGTGAGATCAGGCCGGCCAGCGAAGACGCGACCGCCACCGGATGCCGCGCGACGAACTTGCGCATGCGGTAGGCCCAGCCGTCTGCCGCGGCGGTCACAGGATGACCGGCGAACCAGGCCTGGATGTCCGCCGACAGCGCCGCCGCGCTCGCGTAGCGGCGGTAGGGATCGTCGTGCAGCGCCTTGCGCGCGATGTTGTCGAGGTCGCCGCGAAGCAGGCGCGCATCGGCGCGCAGCCAGTGCTCGCCGGTCTCGGCGACCCGACTGGGCGAACGCACGGAGGTCGTGCCGGAGACATGCCGCAACGGTTCGCCCGCCAGCAGTTCGAAAAGGATCAGGCCCAGGGCGTAGACGTCGCTCAGCGTCGAGGCCGCTTCGCCGCGCAACTGCTCCGGGCTGGCATAGGCCGGGGTGAACATGCGCGTGCGCGTCGCCTGCAATGCGGAATCGTCCTCGTCGAGCAGCTTGCCGACGCCGAAATCCAGCAGCACCGGCTGGTCGTCCTCGCGCACCAGGACGTTGCCGGGTTTCAGGTCGCGATGGATGATCAGCTTCTGGTGCGCATGCTGGACCGCCGAACACAAGGCCTGGAACAGGCGCAGGCGACGTTGCAGCGACGGTTTCTCGTTGCGGCACCAGTCGTCCAGCGGCTGGCCTTCGATGTACTCCATCGCCAGCCATGGCTGCCCGCCCATTGTCGTGCCGCCATCGAACAGCCGCGCGATGTTCGGATGGCGCAGGGTGGCCAGCAGCTCGCGCTCGCGTCGGAACCGTTCCAGCAGTTTCTCCGAGGGGAAACCGCGCACCAGCTTGATCGCCACCTGGTGCCGGAATTGCGCGTCCTCGCGTTCGGCCAGCACGACGCTGCCCATCCCACCGTGGCCGATCTCGCGCAGCAGCCGGTAACCGGGGATGTCCGGCCACGGTGAATGGTCGCTGCGACGCCGGGCCAGGCGCGCCGCCGACGGCAGTACACGATCGACGATGGCGCGTTCGGCCGACGGCGTGTCCTCGTCGTGGGCCAGCAGCGCCGCCAGTTCGACGGCAAGCGCCGGATCCCCGGCGCGCAGCCGTGTGAGGAATTCCTCGCGCGCTGGCGGCGCCAGGCCGACCGCTTCCTCGAACAGGGACTGCAGGCGCTGGATGCGCGCGGCGCCGCTCATCCGTCCAGCGCCTGCTTCAGCCAGGCCCGGCCGAAACGCAGCGCGCGATCCACGGTGGGCACCGAAATGGACAGCGCCTGCGCCACTTCGTCGCGCTGCAGTCCGCCGAAATACGTCAGTTCGACCACCCTCGCGGTACGCTCGTCCGCCTCCTGCAGCGCCGTAAGCGCGACGTCCAGCGCCAGCAGTTCGGCGTCGCCGGAGTCCGGGGCCTGCAGGTCTTCCGCCAGGGTCACCCGGACCTGGTCGCCGCCGCGCTTCCCGGCAAGCCGGGCGCGTGCATGATCGACCAGGATCGACCGCATGTGCAGCGCCGCGGTGGCGAAGAAATGGATGCGGTCGTTCAGCGACACGCCCCCCTGCACCAGGCGCAGGTAGGCCTCGTTGACCAGGGCCGTGGGCTGCAGGGTGTGGTCGCCGCGTTCACCGGCCAGGCGCTGGCGGGCCATCTCGCGCAGTTCCTGGTAGACCAGCGCGCCGAGCTGTTCGCCCGCCACGGCGTCGCCGCTGCCCCAGGCATGCAGCAGCATGGTGATGTCGTGTTCCCCGGGCACGCTTCGACCACTCCGGTTGTCGAATGCGGACAGTCTAGCCCAGCCGCGTCCACCCGAACCGGACCTGCCGCACAACTGCGGGCGACCTTTCGCCGAAGGGCGGCCGGGAGGCATCGGCTATCATCTGCCGACAATGCCGGCCCGCTTCGTTCATCTCAATACGCACAGCGAGTATTCGCTGGTGGACTCCACCATCCGCATGCCGGGCAAGCCACAGCTGGGCCTGCCGGCCAAGGCCGGCGACCGCCCGAATCTGGTCAGCCGCTGCGTCGAACTGGGCATGCCGGCACTCGCGCTGGCCGACCAGGACAATCTCTTCGGCTTGGTCAAGTTCTATCGCGCCTGCCAGACCGCCGGCGTGCAGCCGATCGCCGGCTGCGACCTGCGCATCGGTGCACGTCGCGAACACGAGGCGCCGACGCGCGCCTCGGTGCTCTGCCGCAACGGCAATGGCTACCGGTCCCTGTCGCACCTGCTGACGCGCGCGTGGATGGAAGCGCCGAGGCAGGACAACCGGCCGCTGCTGCCGCCGCAATGGCTGGCGGAACATGCCCAGGAGCTCTTCCTGCTGCTCGGCAGCCAGAGCGATGTCGCCGCCGCGCTGGCCGCCGGCCGCGACAGCGAGGCCGAACGGCTGCTGCAGCGCTGGCAGCAACACTTCGGCGACCGCCTGTACCTCACTCTGAGCCGCACCGGCCGTGCCCACGAGGCGGCGTGGGAGCCGGCTGCGCTCGCGCTGGCGCACCGGCTGGGCCTGCCCGTAGTGGCGCAGAATGACGTGCGCTTCCTCGACCGCGAGGACTACGAGGCGCACGAGGCGCGCGTCTGCATCGCCACCGGCCGCGTGCTCGGCGATCCCAAGCGCCCGCGCGAGTACAGCCCCGAGCAGTACATGAAATCACCGGCGCAGATGGCGGAGCTGTTCGCCGACCTGCCCGAGGCGCTGGACAACACGGTCGAGCTGGCGCGGCGCTGCACGCTGGAACTGCAACTGGGCACCTATTTCCTGCCGGCGTTCCCGGTCCCGGAACAGGAGACGCTGGACAGCTGGATCCGGCAGGAGGCCGAGCGCGGGCTCGAGCGCCGCCTTGCGCGCCAGGCGCTGGCGCCGGGCCGCAGCCGCGAAGACTACGCGGCGCGACTGCACCGCGAAGTCGATGTCATCGTGCAGATGGGCTTCCCGGGCTACTTCCTGATCGTCGCCGACTTCATCAACTGGGCGAAGAACAACGGCATTCCCGTCGGCCCCGGTCGTGGCTCGGGCGCCGGCTCGCTGGTCGCCTGGTCGCTGGGCATCACCGACCTGGACCCGCTGCCCTACGACCTGCTGTTCGAACGCTTCCTCAATCCGGAACGCGTGTCGATGCCGGACTTCGACATCGACTTCTGCATGGACCGCCGCGACGAGGTCATCGACTACGTCGCACGCAAGTATGGCCGCGACCAGGTCAGCCAGATCATCACCTACGGCACCATGGCGGCGAAGGCCGTCGTTCGCGACTGCGGCCGCGTGCTCGGCCATCCCTACGGCTTCGTCGATGGCGTCGCCAAGCTGATCCCGATGACACTCGGCGTCACGCTGGAGGACGCCCTCGGCCGTTCCGACAAGGCCCGGGCCGACAGTGAGCTGTCGTCACCGGAACTGATCCAGCGCTACAACGACGAGGACGAAGTCCGCGACCTGCTGGACCTGGCGCTGAAGCTGGAAAGCCTGGCCCGCAACGCCGGCAAGCACGCCGGCGGCGTGGTCATCGCGCCCAAGCCGCTCAGCGAGTTCTGCCCGATGTACGCCGAAGCCGGTGGCCTGAATCCGGTAACGCAATTCGACAAGGACGATGTCGAGTCGGTCGGCCTGGTGAAGTTCGACTTCCTCGGCCTGCGCACGCTGACCATCATCGACTGGGCGGTGAAGTCGATCAATGAACGGCTGCTGCTGGGCGGCGGTTCGCCCGTGGACCTGTCCACACTGCCCCTCGACGACCGCGCCAGCTACGAGCTGTTCGCGCGCGCCGACACCGTCGCCGTGTTCCAGTTCGAATCGACGGGCATGAGGCGCATGCTCAAGGACGCGAAGCCCGACCGCTTCGAAGACCTGATCGCGCTGGTGTCGCTGTACCGACCGGGCCCGATGGACCTGATCCCGGACTTCATCGAGCGCAAGCACGGGCGCCAGCGCGTCGAGTACCTCGATCCGCGCATGGAGCCGATCCTCGGTCCGACCTACGGCATCATGGTCTACCAGGAACAGGTCATGCAGATCGCCCAGGCACTGGGCGGCTACACGCTGGGCGGCGCCGACCTGCTGCGCCGCGCCATGGGCAAGAAGCAGCCCGAGGAGATGGCCAAGCAGCGCGAGATCTTCCGCGAGGGCGCGGCGAAGAACGGCATCGCACAGGCGGTTGCCGACGCCGTCTTCGACCAGATGGAGAAGTTCGCCGGTTACGGCTTCAACAAGTCACATGCCGCCGCCTACGCGCTGGTCGCCTACCACACCGCATGGCTGAAGGCGCACTACCCGGCCGACTTCATGGCAGCGGTGCTGTCCTCGGACATGGACAAGACCGACAAGCTGGTCGGTTTCATCGGCGAAGCACAGGCGATGCGGCTGGCGATCGAGCCGCCGCATGTGAACCGCTGCGACTACATGTTCAAGGCGCTGGATGCCAGGCGCATCGCCTATGGCCTCGGCGCCATCCGCGGCGTCGGCGAAAACGCGGTGCACGCGATCATCGAAGCGCGCGCGCGCGGCGGCGACTTCCGCGACCTGGCCGACCTGTGCCGGCGCGTCGACAGCGGCAAGCTCAACCGGCGCGTGCTGGAAACGCTGATCCAGTCCGGCGCCTGCGACGGTCTTGGCGGGAATCGCGCAACGCTGATGGCGCAACTGCCAGAGGCCATGCGCCTGGCCGAGCAGGACCATGCCAACGCGGCAGCCGGCCAGCACGACATGTTTGGCATGTTCCAGGCTGACAGCGTGCTCGGGACCGCCACGCTCAATGTGCCGGCGCAGCCGGAGTGGCCGCTGCGCCAGAAGCTCGCGGCGGAACGCGACACGCTGGGCTGGTACCTGAGCGGCCATCCGACGAGCGAATACCGGCCGCTGCTCGAGCAGCTCGTGGGCGTGCCGCTGGAACGCGCCGAAAGCCTGCTGCAGGGGAGCGGCGACAGCCGCGGCGACAACGGCCGCAGCGAGTACAGCCGGGGCGTCACCGTCGTCCTCGCCGGCATGGTCGTCGACGTGCGCCAGCGCGGCGCCAGCCAGGGGTTCGTCTCGATCGAGGACTGGAGCGGACGGGTCGAAGCGAGTTTCTACGCCGAAGGCTGGCTGGACAACGCGCCGCGGCTGTCGCGCGAGCGCATCGTCCTCGTCGAAGGCCAGCTGCGTCCGGACAACTTCAATGGCGGCGGCGTCAGCCTGCGTGGTCGTGGCGTACTCGATCTCGACGAGGCGCTGGCACGCTTCGCGGAGTCCCTGCACCTGACCATCGACGCCGAACGCTGCGACTTCCCTTCGCTGGCCGCCGAGCTGCGCGCCGCCCTGCCCGGCCGCTGCTCATTGCGCCTGCATCTGCGCACCGGATCGGCCCGGGGCGACCTCGTACCCGCTTTGGACTGGCGCCTTCGTCCCAGCCTCGACCTCCTCGACCGGCTGCGCACGCGGACCGGCATCGTCGAACTGGACCTGCGCCTGCGTCGCGCCAGTGCCCTGTCCACCGGGAACACGCCGCCGCCGGATACGCGCGACCACGACGAAGCACTGGCACTGCGCTACACAGCCGAAGCCTGAGCCACCGCGCCGCCAAGGTGTCGCAAGGCCAATCCCGGCACCAGACTCGGAAAATCAACCGGTTGCCGGATTGTTTGCGCAATCCCGGTGGAAGGCGACGTGGCGGCTTACACGCTGGAAAACGTCCCCCGATACAAGGGGGCACACTCCGGACCATCCAGACTACGAAAAAAATCTCGGTGGTTCAAAAACTTGCGTCCGGATCTGGCGCTTGAATATCCGGGCGCCGCGATCGTTTCGTGGCGCAGCACGCTGGCAGGCGGCAACATGATTGACGGATATCGCTGCAAACGTTCGCGAGATTGAGACTTGTGGCCGCTTGTTTGGTTAATATTCACGCGGCCCTGTCAGGTTGTGGCTCGTTCAGGCTAGGGGTGGGGCTCCACCGATTACAAGTTCTTAAGCCTTTTTTGGAGGGAAAAATGAAGCTGAGAAGATCCAAGCTCCACGAAGCGATCGTGGCGTCCTTCGCCTTGGGCCTGATGTCGCTCGCGTCCAGCGGCATTGCCGTCGCCCAGGATGAAGAGGCCGAACGCCTTGACGAGGTCACGGTCACCGGCACCCGCATCAAGAGCCAGACCATGACGGCCTCCGCGCCGATCACCGAAATCAGCACCGAAGAATTCAAGTACTACGGTGCGACGACGGTCGAGGATCTGGTCAACCAGTATCCGCAGGTCGACCTGTACTTCGACAACTTCCAGAACAACCCCTCCTACGGCCACTCGGTGGTGTCGCTGCGCTCGCTGGGTCCGGAGCGCACGCTGACCCTGGTGAATGGTCGTCGCCTGCCGGCCAGCCGCAACGAGCTGGCGGACACTTCGATTGTTCCGCCGGCGCTGATCAGCCGCGTGGACATCCTCACCGGTGGTGCTTCGGCCATTTATGGCGCCGACGCCGTCGCGGGCGTGGTCAATTTCATCCTCGACGACAAGTTCGAGGGTATCAGCGTGACCTACGGTTATTCCGCCTACCAGCACAACAACGACAACAAGGAAATGCAGCGCCTCAACGAAGAGGCGGGCTACGAGGCACCGACGGGTGATTCCGGTTTCGACGGCATCAGCCGCAGCGCCGACCTGATCGTCGGTGGCAGCTTCGGTGGTGACCGCGGTCACGCCGTCGGCTGGATCACCTGGCGCGAGAACGACGCGCTGTACCACGGCCAGCGCGACTACACGCACTGCTCGGTGTGGTACGACGAGCCGGTGTGCGGTGGTTCGGGCACGGCCGACCCGGGCCGTTTCACCGTGGCCGAAGTGGGCGGTGCCAACCTGGGCAACTTCATCTACAACGGTTCCGGCTATGAGCCGGGCATCCACCTCTACAACTACGCGCCGGTTAACTTCTTCCAGCGCCCCGACAAGCGCATCACCGCCGGCTTCAGCTCGAGCTACGAGATCAACGAGTACTTCACGCCGTATGTCGAAGCGATGTTCCTGGAGCGTCGTTCCGAAATGCAGATCGCCGAATCCGGCGCCTTCGGCGTGCCCGTCACCGTGGACTGCAACAACCCGCTGATCGGCAGCCTCTGCGCCGACGCCGGCGTCACCACGGAGCAGGCGCGCATCACGATGTGGAAGCGCAACGTCGAAGGCGGCCCGCGCCACCACGCCTCCGACGACAGCATGTACCGCCTCACCGCCGGTGTTAAGGGCGCGATCATGCCGGAGTCCACCTGGACCTACGACATCTACGCGTCGTCGGGTCGTTACAAGACCACCGACATCGGTGTCAACGACTTCCTGATCAGCCGCATCGCCGCTGCCGCGCTGGGCTGTGAGGATCCGGTGTACGGCACCTTCGGTGGCTGCCAGCTGTGGGACATCTGGAACGACAACATCTCGCCTGAATCCGCTGCCGCAATGGCCGGTACCAGCTTCGCCATCTACAAGAACAGCTTCACCTCGCTGTCCGGCGTGGCCAGCGGCGAACTGGGCTTCGGCTTCCCGTCCGCCGACGGTGAGCGTATCGGCCTGGCCGTCGGTGCGGAGCGTCGTTCGTATTCCTACTCCAGCGTCTACGACACCGATTCCTCCGCCGGCAACTTCGCCGGTGCCGGCGCCGCCGACCTGCCGGTGAATGCCAGCAACTCCGTGACCGACCTGTTCCTGGAAGCCGGCGTGCCGATCTACGTCGGCGACGGCGTGCTGAACCGCTTCGATGCCTCGCTGGGCTACCGCTATTCGGACGACGACACCTCGGGCTCGAACGACACCTACAAGTTCGGCCTGTCGGCCCTGTTCCTGGACAGCAAGCTGCTGCTGCGCGCCGGCTACAACCGCGCTGTCCGTGCGCCGAGCCTGAACGACATGTACTACCCGCAGCGCATCGCTCTGGGTGGCACGCGCGACTTCTGCGCCGGTCCGAACCCGGAGTACACCGCTGAGCAGTGCGCACGCACCGGCCTGCCGACCTCGGCCTACGGCAACGTTCCGGAAAACCCGGCCAACCAGTACAACGCCCTGACCGGCGGCAACCCCGACCTGCTCCCGGAAATCGCCGACACCTACACCGTCGGTTTCGCCCTGGAGCCGATCAGGAACCTGAACCTGGCGCTGGACTGGTACCGCATCAAGATCGAAGACGCGATCGGCGGCATCGGCTACAACAACATCCAGATCCTGTGCATGGAGCAGGGCCTGTACTGCGACCGCATCCATCGTGACGGCCGCTTCGGCGACTACGACCTGTGGATCGGCCTGGCCGCGGACCCGGGCACCGGCCACATCCGCAACCTCGCCGGCAACATCGGCATGGACGAGCGTGAAGGCCTCGACCTCAGCGCGAGCTACACCTGGAACCTCGGTCCGGGTCGCCTGAGCACCACCTTCGTCGGCAACTACATCCTGTCCGAGTACACGATGTCCCTGGCGAGCGATGCCAGCACGGCATACGAGTGCAAGGGCCTGGTCAATGACACGCAGGGCTGCCAGACGCCGAAGTGGCGCCACATCGCCCAGGCGCGTTATTCCTGGGACCGCTACGGCGTGGGTCTGCGCTGGCGCCATATCGGCAGCGTGGATTACAAGGACGCCGCGAACGGTTCGCAGCTGACCGACGTGATCTGGCTGGGTTCGGGCGTGAAGTCCTACAACTACCTCGACCTGACCGGAAGCGTGAGCTTCGGCGCTGCCACCGTGTCGCTGGGTATCAACAACATCTTCGACAAGGAACCGCCGTTCGTCGGTGACGCCGATGGTGGCTTCGGCTCGCACGCCAACTCGCTGGGTGGCTACGACCAGGCCGGTCGCTACATCTTCGGCAGCATCACCCTGACGTTCTGATTCGTCCAGGACGTTCACTGCAACACCTGGCGGCGGACTTCGGTCCGCCGCTTTTTTTACCTGGTGGATACCGCGCTTGCTGCGCCCTGCGTGACCTGGCGGGTGCCCGTCGGCGGTGGGCCGTGATTACACGCCGCCAGCCGTCCCGCGACGTGTCGACGGTTGCATGTCGAAGGCGATCGTGAGCCGCGGCTCCGTATCTTCAAAGGGCACGGTGCCGTGCCAGAGATACGAAGGAAACAGCGCCAGATGGCCCGGCCGGGGGCGGATCACGCGCCGGGGCGGCAGATCCAGGCCCAGGTCTTCCAGCGGTTGCCCGAACTGGATCCAGCCCGCGTGGCCCGGGTCGTCACCCGCGAACACGTGCCGGGGCAGTGCGACGTAGAACGCCGAGCTGGCCCAGCCACTGCTGTGGATGTGGTTGCTGTGGTGTCCCGAGGCGTTGAGCCTGACGGACCACGAGCCGACGAAACGTACGCCGCCCTGTTTGCGTGAAAGAAACGGATGCGAAGGATCGTCCGGCAGGACACTCAGCCAGCGCTCGACCGCCGCGCGCAAGGCGGACTCCGCTGCGCCGATCACCGCGACATCGCGGCCAAACAGGCGTCCGGCTGTCTGCGTGCCACCGCGGACACTCTGGCTTACCGGCTCCCGACTGGCGTTGTGCATGGGGTGCAGGGCTTCCGCCAGTTCCTGCAGAAAGTCTTCCAGGTCACCGAATCCGGGCGGCGGATCGATCGCCATGTAACCGACCAGCGTCTCGTAGTCGCACAACCAGTGCTCTTTCTCGTTTGCGGTCAGCCGCCACGCCAGCCCAAGCAGGCTCCATGCATCCTGGTCGTCCGGCGCTTGCGCAACGGCCTGCCCGGCACACCGTTGCGCCAGTTCGACATCCCCACAGCGGAACGCATGTCGCGCCCGCGCGTTGAGAAAGGCGGGCAAGGCGCCCAGTGACGTCCGGCTCGCGGCGGCATACAGGGCGCCAGCCTCTGCGTGGTGTCTCAATGCGTCCTGCGCATCGGCGGCAAACCAGGCCAGCACCGGATCGTCCGGATCGCGATGTCGCAAGGGCTTCAGCACCGCCAGCGCTTCCTCGGGCCGGCGGGTGGCCAGCAACATCCGCGTGAAGGCCAGTTGCAGCGCGCGGTTGCCCGGCTGCGCTGCCGCGGCGGTCCTGAATTCA
Source organism: Pseudofulvimonas gallinarii (assembly GCF_004343305.1). Taxonomy (GTDB): domain Bacteria; phylum Pseudomonadota; class Gammaproteobacteria; order Xanthomonadales; family UBA2363; genus Pseudofulvimonas; species Pseudofulvimonas gallinarii. The sequence continues at coordinate 146,362 of NZ_SMAF01000004.1, forward strand.
GCGAGGGGATCTTCTCCTGGCGCCAGCTCGGCGCCGTTCTCCCACAGCAGATGGCTCAGGGTCTCATGGCCCGCGGCATGGGCGGGATGCGCGGCGACCAGCTTGCGTGCGCCGGCCAGTGCCTCGGCCGTGCGTCCGGCGTCGGCAAGCACGCCGTTGATTGCGTCCTGCACCTCCGGCAGGGGCTCACCGCGCTGTGCGGTCAGCAGCTCCGCATGCCGGTAGGCCTCGAGTGCTTCGTCGATCCGCCCCAGCGAGCGCAGCACCGTGCCCAGGTCGATCCATACGGACAACGGCGCCTCGCGCAAGGCCAGAGCCCTGCGCAGGACCTGCTCCGCCGACTCGAGCTCTCCCTGGACGCGAAGCGTCCTTCCGTAACGCGCGAGGAACACGCCATAGTTGCGGGCCAGCACCGGGTTGTCGGGCAACAGCGCCAAGGCGCGCTGGAAGGCGGAATCGGCCTCGCCGGGGCGATCGTTTGCAGCCAGGCACATCCCCAGGAGCTGCCATGCATCGGCAGCGCGTGGCACTTCCGAGCTGAGCGCTGCGGCAATGCGCAAGGCCTCGGCCGGCTGCCCAGCCTGCAGCAGTCGCTGTGCTTGCAGGAACCGGACGGCCTGCGTGGCGTCGAGTCGCTGGCCGGCCACGGGCCTGCGGACCCTCAGCGGACCCGCCGAACCCGCACGGCCACGCCATTGGCCGTCGTCATGATGTAATTGCCGACCATTCCCCGGCGTACGCTGACGGTGTCGCCGGGCCTGACCTGGGCATTGACCTTGGCATCCGTCTGCACCCAGACATGGCCGTTTTCGAGGGTGACACTGCGTGCGCCCCGCGCGTAGTCCACCGACGACACGCGACTCTCCACGCGTCCGGGTTCGACGGACTTCTCGAGGCCGAAGTCGCTGCGGGCGGCATCCGGGGCGCTCATGACCGCGCCCGGATCAGGCGGGAACGCCGCGTCATAGCATTCCAGGCGCGCCGAAGGGTCGGCAACCCTGGCGCAGGGATGACTGGAGGCCAGCGCCGGCAGCGGCGAAGCGAGCAGGCAGGTCAGCAGGATCGTGAACGGGCGCATCAGATACATGGCGTGAGTTGATGTGGGCAAAGCATACCTTGCGATGGCGTGCCACGCGGCCCTTGCGCAAAAGCCGGCCCGGCCCGTAACGCGGCCATCAAGCCGGCTCGGCGCGCCCACAGCGTGCATCAAGGCGTGAACCGGTCAGCCGGCCGAACGCCACTTGCTCATCGCGCCTGCGAGCGCCGAAGCCATCTCGCGCTCGGCCAGCGACAGCAGCGGATTCCAGACATCGAACATCAGGATCACGCGGGTCTGGCCGCTGTCGTTGCGCGCCTCGTGTTCGATGGTGTCATCGAACACCCAGCACTTCCCTTCCCGCCAGGGCTTCCAGTCATAGCCGACCCGAAACCTGCAGTCTTCGGGAACCACCAGCGGCAGGTGCGCGACCAGCCGCGCATTGGTTTCACCGGTATGCGGCGGGATGTGTGCGCCAGGTGCCAGGGCGGAGAACATCGCGTTCGGACACAGCCCAGGAATGTCCACCGCATCCACGAGCGCCAGCGCTTCGGCGGTGCGGGGGCACTCGGCGAGATGTTCCTCGACGGGTCTGCCATGCGCATACAGGTGGAACCCGCTCCAGTTGCGCGAGTGGTTGAGCTTGTCCCACTGGTTGACCGGATCGTCGGGACCGTACTGGATGTACGGAACGAATTCCTCGCCCCGCCGGGCGAGCATGTCCTGCAACTCGGCCTTGATCACCCCGGTGCGGGATTCCAGATCCTGCAACCAAGGGAACAGCGCCTCGTCGTAGAACGTGACTGCCGGCAGGCGCGGGACGTGCAGCTGGTTGCAGATGGATGGGAACGGCCTTGTCTTGCCGGCCAGGATCGAGATCGCCTCGTCCCACCGGCCGTCCTGCGCCGCTTCCACGCCAGACCGCTCGGCTGCGACCTCGTGTCTCAGAAAGTCGACCAGCTCCTCGCTGTCGCGTCGCACCGCTTCACGCGCATGTTCCAGGCGACGGCGCAGCGCCGGCGGCCAATGCGGCTCCTCCGGAGCGACCTTGAGTGCATTCCGGAATACGGTTGCGGCGACGCGTGGCTGGCCCTCGCTTTCGAGGAATTCGCCCTTTTCCAGCAGCCCGGGCAGGAAATACGGATCGATCGAAAGAGTGGCAATGATCGCGTTCCACTGCTCCTTGCCGCGACCGGCATCACGATGCACGCGCGCGATGCTGAGCGGGATCATCGGATCCTTCGGGGCACGCTGATGCGCCGCGTGCAGCAGCTCCAATGCGCCTTCACGATCACCGCGCTGGAATGCGTGGACACCCAGGCTGAAGAGTGCCTGGACGTTGTCGGGGTCGATCTGGCGAACCTGCTGCCAGAGTCGCTCGGCCTCCTGCCAGCGGCCCGCCGACATGGCTGCACCCGCCGACTGGATCAGTCCCCTCAGATCGCTCGTGCCCATCGGATCAGCCGCGCCGCCAACGTATTTCCGGGAGTATAGGCCAACCAGGTTGGCACCAGACAGCCCGTAAACGCCCTGGAAACAGCGTCGCGCGCCTGTTGCACGACGCGTGCACCCCGGATCCTGTCGAGCGGAGTCCCGTCGCGGGAACTGCCGGCCCGCGACCTGCGGATCGCCTGGAGCGGTCGCGGCGCGCTTCAAAGCGGCCGGCCCGCAGGCGGGATCCGGCCCAACGGCAAAACTTGCATATTTTGCATCGCAAAACATCTCCATTACCCTGATGCCGTAAAAAGGATCCCGACAGCACGGACAGGGGGTGGCTGGCGTGTCGACTTCAAACTGGTGGTTGGCGCTTGCACTTGCAATCGGATCGTCGGGCATCGCCTTGGCGGACGGCGCCGAATCCGCAGCGTCGCGCGTCCCGGAGCACCCGCTTTTCCGGCAGTTCGGCACCGCGCAAGGCCTCCCCTCGGCCACGGTCTTCAAGCTCGCGCAGTCCCGCGACGGCAGCCTCTGGATTGCCACGCTCGACGGCCTGGCGCGATACGACGGCGTCGGCTTCCACATCTGGCGGCACGATCCCGCCGATCCGCGAAGTGTTCCGGACAACGACATCGAATACGTGCTGGTGGACAGCGACGACCGCGTCTGGATTGCCGCGCAGAACGCCGGCATCGCCCGCTACGAGCCCGACACGGACAGCTTCCTCCGCTGGCAGCACGATCCCGCCGACCCGGACAGCCTGCCGGGCAATCGCGTCTGGGCACTGGCCGACGATGGCGACGGTGGCCTGTGGATCGGAGGCTTCCGCATCGGCCTGGTGCGCATGCATCGCGACGGCCGCTTCGAATCCCTGCGCGAGGCGATGACGGCCGGGCCGGACGGCTGCGACGACATCGTGCTGGCGATTGCCCGCGGCAGCGACGGCGTCGTCTGGGCCGGCACCAATGCCGGGCTCTGCCGCTGGCATCCGCAGGCCGGATTCAGCCGCGTGGATATCGATGACCTCAATCCGCGACAACGCGTCATCGCCCTCCGGCTTGCCGACGATCGTCCGTGGCTGGCCACGCAATCCGGGCTGCGCGGTGCCGCGGGCCTGGGCATGCCGACACCGCCGATCGACGACAGCCGCGGCAGCCTTTCCGTCGAGCTGGAACCGGACGGCTGGATCTGGCTGGGCACGCGAAATGGCGCCTGGCGCTGGCATCCGTCCTCCGGCGCCACAGCCGTCCATCGAGCCAGACCTGGGCACGTGATGAGCCTCCCGGCGCACAGCATCGAGGACATCCTCCGCGACCAGGAGGGAAGCCTCTGGTTCGCCACGCACGGTGGCATCGCGCAGCTGGTGCCGCACTGGCGCGCCATCCGGGTCTACATGAGCGAATCCTCGCACCAGGGCGGCCTGCCCGAAGGCCGACCCCGGTTCGTCACGGCCGGCGGTGATGGACAGCTGTGGGTCACTTCCGATACCAGCCGCGGCCTCAGCCAGCTCGATCCTGCCAGCGGCAAGGTGACTCGCCGGTTCGTCGAAGGCGATGGTGCAGCGGCGCCTGATTCGAACATGCGTGCGGTGCGGGTCGACCGACGCGGACAGCTGTGGCTGGGCCATCGCGCAGCGGTGTCGCGTGTGCTTCCGGACGGAAAGGGATACCGACGTTTCGACCGCGACATGGATGGACAGCCCCTGCCGCAGACGCTGGTGCGCGTCTTCGCCGAGGTGGACGACGGGCTGGTGCTTGCCGGCTTCGGCGGCGGCGGCGTTGCCTGGATCGATGACGACGCGGGTACGCTGCAGTTCGATCCGCTGGGCGTGGCCGCCGGCCTGCCGTGTGCGCAGGCCGCAGACCTCCATGTCGACGAAAGTGGCGGCGTGTGGCTGGCCTGCGAACAGGGCCTGCTGCGCGCGCAGGCCGGCCAGCGCCGGTTCCGCGCCGTTTCCGGGGCACCGGCGCAGTCGGTGCATGGCTTCGCCTTCAGCCGCGACGGATCGATCTGGCTGCACACGCTCGGACACCTGGGTCGCTACCGGCTGGTCGATGGCGCCGTCCAGATGCTCGACAGCGTCGGTGCGAGCGATGGCTGGCCCGTCGTGGATGCGGGCGGCGTCGCCATCGACCCGGCCGGCCTGGTCTGGGTGAACACCCGGCGCGGACTGCTGGTTTTCGATCCGCAGACACGGCGCATCTCGTCGTATGGCGAGGCGCATGGCCTGCCCTCGTCTGAATTCATCTCGGTGCCACCGGCGTGGCTGGCACCGGGACTGCTGGCGGCCGGCACCACGGCCGGTGTCGTGGTGGTTGACACCTCCCGTATCCGCGCCCACCTGCCCCAGTCCACTTTGCGATGGCGCGACGGCAGTGTGTCGCGGCGGGGAACACTCCACCCACTCCGGCCGGGTGACGGGCAGGCCTGGCAGCTGGCGTATGATGACCGCGACCTGCGCGTGTCGGTGCGACTGGGCAGCCTGCTGCAACCGGATGCCCACCGCTACCGCTTCCGTCTCGACGACGAGCCCTGGCAGGAACAGGCCGGTCAACCCGAACGGATCATCGACCGCCTGCCCAGCGGTCGCCATGTCCTCGAGGTCGACGCCTTCGGCAGCGACGGACAACCGGCGGCCAATCGCCTGCGCCAGGTGATCGAAGTCGGGCAGCCGCCGTGGCGACAGCCCTGGGCACTCCTGCTTTATCTGCTTGCATCGATAGCAGCCATGCTGCTGGGTCAGCGGCTCTATCGTCGTCGCCTGGAGCGGCGCCATGCCCTGGTGCTGGCCGACGAACGACGGCAATGGGCGGAACAGGCCAGCGCCGCAAAGACGCGCTTCCTCGCGGCGGTCGGCCACGAACTGCGCACGCCGATGGCCGGGCTGCTGGGCATGAACGAACTGCTGTCGGCGACGGATCTGGATGCACGGCAGCGACATTTCTCCGCGTCGATCCAGCGCGCCGGCGGCCACATGCTGACGCTGGTCAACGATCTGCTCGACCTTTCACGCATCGAATCCGGACAACTCACGCTTGAGCCGCGCGACCTCGACCTGGTGGCCTGCCTGGACCAGGTCATCGGCGACGTCGCCGCGAATGCAGAAAGCAGGCAACTACGACTGTCGCTGCGCATCGAGCCGGGAACGTCGCTCTCCGTGCGCGCCGATGGCAAGCGGCTGCACCAGGTGCTGCTGAACCTGGTCAACAACGCCATCAAGTTCACCGCGCAGGGCCATGTCCGCGTGTGCGTGTCGCGGCACGACGGCAGGCACCGCTTCGAAGTCATCGACAACGGACCGGGCATCTCGGACGAGCTGCGCCATCGTCTTTTCGAGCGCTACAGCCAGGATGAGGCCGGCCGCCGTTCCGGTGGCAGCGGCCTGGGCCTGGCCATCGCGCGCGAGCTGGTAGAGTTGATGGCCGGCAGGATCGATGTGGACGCCGCTCCGGGCGGCGGCAGCCGTTTCTGGTTCGAGGTGGACATCGGCCCGGTACATGCGGCGGCGCCCCGGGACGGCGCCGCGCGCGCACCGCGCGTTGTGGTGCTGGATGACGATGCGACGCGACGCGACGATCTGCTGACCACGCTGCGCGCACTGGGCATCGACACGGCCACCGAGGCCGATGCCGATGTGTCGGCCCTGCTGGTGGCCGACGTCAGCGCACAGGTCGCGCAGTGCCTGGAACACGCGCGCCGGTTCAAGCGCGCGGTGATATCGATTCCCCTCGCCTGTCCCGTGCCCGCGCTGCCGCCTTCGATCTTCCTCCAGCACGGCCCCTGGGCGCTCCGCCCTCTGCTCGCCACCCTGCACCGCACGACACCGATGGAGCGCATCGACAACCGGCGCGGGGAAAAGCCTCTTGCCGGGCATGCACCCCTCTATGGCCGCTGCCTCCTGCTGGTCGAAGACGACGCCATCCTCGGCGAGGTCACCGCCAGCCAGTTGCGCCGCCGCGGCGCCCATGTCGATGTCGCCAGCGATGGCCTTGCCGCGCTCGTGGCCATCGGCAGCACCACCTATGACGGCATCGTGCTCGACCTCGACCTGCCTGAACTGGATGGCCTGCAGGTGATGGAGCTGATGCGGAACACGCTGCAGGCGATGCCACCCGTCGTCGTCGTCACCGCTCGCCAGCAGGACGAGGACCAGTCGATGTGCCGCGCGCGCGGCGCGCGCGCGTTCTTCCGCAAGCCGGTTGACCCGGACCACCTGGTGGCGGCTCTGGGGACGGTCATTTCGGATGAGGGCGGCGATTCCAGCCTCACGAACAAGTAATATCCCTTCATCGCGATAAAGGGATTGACAGGCGGATGGCGACCGCCCTAACCTGCGGCCACCATCGAGACCGGCTGAGGGACAGGCCCGAAGAAGCCGGGGCAACCCAGGACTGCGCAAGCAGGCCGAAGGTGCCAATTCCTGCGTCGCGCATCCGTGCGACGGCAGATGGAACGTGTCATCCCAGCGCGCTGCCCTGCGCGTGGGGGTCCACGAACATCCGCACCCTCGATGGCCTTCCTGCCACCACTTGAGGAGTGCCAACGATGAGCCTGCACCCCACCGGATCCCGCGACACCCTGGTCCCTTTCGCTGCCGGGAGCCCTCCTTCGTCCTTTCCCGACTGCCGCCCAGCCCATGTCACCGCCGAACGCGGCGAATGCTGGTTCAGCCTGCCCCTGCGCCACGGCGGCACGCGCGCCGTGCGTATCAGCTACGAATCCCAGGGGCCGCAGAACGCGCCCTGCGTGCTGGTGCTCGGCGGCATTTCAGCGCATCGCCATCTCGCATCCAGCCGGCGCTATCCGGAAGCCGGCTGGTGGCCGGGCCAGGTCGGCATCGGCAAGTCGCTGGATCCGCGACGGCTGCGGTTGCTCGGCATTGACTGGCTGGGCGCGGACGGACAGATCGATGCACCGCTCGATACGGCCGACCAGGCCGACGCCATTGCGTGCGTACTGGATGCCCTCGGCATTCGCCGCCTGCGTGCGCTGATCGGTGCATCGTATGGCGCGCTGGTCGGACTGCAGTTCGCCGCCCGCCACGGCGAGCGCCTTCGCCACCTGCTGGCAATCAGCGGTGCCCATCGGCCGCATCCGTTTTCCAGCGCCTGGCGCAGCGTGCAGCGCGCCATCGTCCGCCTCGCCACGAACGGGGAAGATCGACGCAACGCGGTCGCCGTCGCCAGGCAGCTGGCCGTTCTCAGCTATCGCAGTCCGGAAGAGTTCGCCGCGCGCTTCGATGCACCTGCGACTCGCAACGGTGATCGTTTCGAAGTGGCGGCCGAGAGCTACCTGCGCCACCAGGGCGATCGCTTCAGCGCCGCCTTCTCCGCTACCGCCTTCGAGCGCCTGTCCGAATCGATCGATCTGCACCACGTCGATCCAGGCAGCATCCGCGTGCCGACCACGGTCGTCGGCGTCCACGAGGACCGGCTGGTGCCGCTCGACGACCTGCGCCAGCTGGCCGCTTCGCTTGCCGGCCCGGGCCGACTGGTCAGCCTGCACTCGCTGTACGGCCACGACGCCTTCCTCAAGGAAGACGATGCGATCGCCGGCGTGATCACCTGGGTCCTGGCGGAAGGCGAAACGGAGGTGGCCGCATGAGCCGGCCGCGCAGTTTCGCCACCGCTGCGGTGCGCGCCGGCATCGACTGCGACAGCCAGCATGGTGCGGTCACGCCGCCGCTGCACCTGAGCAGCAATTTCAGTTTCGACGGTTATGGCGGCAAGCGCCGATACGACTACACGCGCAGTGGCAATCCCACCCGCGACTTGCTGGCCGAAGCGCTTGCGGAACTGGAGGGCGGCGCGGGTGCCGTCGTCACCGCCAGTGGCATGGCGGCGATCACCACTGTGCTGGCGCTGCTGGAACCCGACGACCTGATCGTCGTGCCGCACGACGGCTACGGCGGCAGCTGGCGCCTGTTCACGGCCCTGGCACGCAAGCGGCACTTCCGGCTGGCCGTGGTCGATTTCCAGGATCCGGTCGCCCTCGGCGAAGCGCTCGCGCGTCGGCCGCGACTGCTGTGGATCGAGACGCCGAGCAATCCGCTGCTGCGCCTGACCGACATCCGCTTCGCCGCCGAAGTGGCGCATCGCGCCGGCGCCCTGGTCTGCGTTGACAACACCTTCCTGTCGCCGGCGCTGCAGCAACCGATCACGCTCGGCGCCGATCTGGTGGTGCATTCGACAACCAAGTACATCAACGGCCACAGCGACGTGGTCGGTGGTGCGGTGATCGCGAAAGACGCGGCCCTGCACGAACAGCTGGCGTGGTGGGCGAACGCATTGGGCGTCACCGGCAGCCCCTTCGACAGCCTGCTGACGCTGCGCGGCCTGCGCACGCTGCCGATCCGGCTGCGCCAGCACGAGGACAACGCCTGCAGCATCGCCGAACGGCTGCAACACCACCACGCCGTCTCGGCCGTGCATTACCCGGGCCTGGGAAGTCATCGCCAGCATGCGCTGGCCGGCAGGCAGCAGTCCGGATTCGGTGCCATCGTCAGCCTGGAACTCGAAGGCGGCGAACGGGCCGTGCGCGCCTTCATCGACGGCCTGCGATGTTTCACGCTGGCCGAATCGCTGGGTGGCGTCGAAAGCCTGGTGGCGCACCCGGCCAGCATGACGCACGCCGCGATGTCCGCCGAGTCACGCGCTGCCGCCGGCATAAGCGACGGCCTGTTGCGCCTCTCGGTGGGCATCGAAGACATCGGCGACCTGCTGGCTGATCTTGACGACGCACTAGGTCGGGCCAGCGCCACCCCGGAGCGGCAGGCGCAGATCGGACGGGTGTCATGACGGCGGCGCTTGACCCGGTTCCGTACAAGACGGGCCCGACGGGAACGGTGCAGCTTGCGTTGTTGGGCACGGGTACGGTCGGGTCTGCCCTGCTGCAGCGGCTGCAGCGACTTGAAGCCATCGGCCCGGACATACGCCTGCGCCTGGTGCATGTCGCCAATTCACGCCAGGCGGTCAGCTCGATGGCCGGCATCGATGCCGGCCGCACCGCCGGACTGCTGGCGACCTCACGCCGGTCCCCCGACATGTCCGACCTCGAAACCGTCTTCGGTCCGGCTGTCACCCGCATCGTCATCGATGCGACCGCCTGCGCGCAAACCGCAGCGCGGCATGCGCGGTGGCTGCAGGATGGCATCCATGTCGTGACCGCCAACAAGCTGGCCCTGGGGGGCAGCCAGGCACAATGGACGCAGCTGCGCCACGCGCAGGCCATAGGCGGAACACGCTATGGCGACAGCGCGACGGTCGGCGCCGGCCTGCCGCTGTTGCGGACGATCCGCGCTCTGCGCGAAGGGGGCGACCGCATCCATGCGCTGGCCGGCATCCTGTCCGGATCGCTGGCCTGGCTGTTCGACCGGTTTGATGGCGCGCAGCCGTTTTCGCGATGCGTTCGCGAAGCCTGGAAGGCGGGCTATACCGAGCCCGATCCCCGCGAAGACCTGTCCGGCCAGGACGTCCGGCGCAAGCTGCTGATCCTCGTGCGCGCCGCCGGATGGGCCCTGGAACCCGAACACATCGACGTCGAATCGCTGTCCACCGGTGCGCTGTCGAAGGGCCGGCCTGAAGACGTCGCCGGTCTGCTTGATGGCCTTGATGACGCCCTCGGTGCCCGCCTTGATCGTGCGCGCGCCGCGGGGACGGTGCTGCGTCATGTCGCGCGCCTCGAAGCGGACGGCCGGGCAAGCGTGGGCCTGGTCGCGCTCGCGCCCGACGATCCGCTGACCTCCGGCCGCGGCACCGACAACCGCGTTGCGATCTGGAGCGAACGCTACAGCGAGCGTCCGCTGGTCATCCAGGGCCCGGGCGCCGGCGCCGGCGTGACGGCCGCCGCCCTGCTCGACGACGTGCTGGCGATTGCACGCGTGGCTGAGCCGGTTTCCCGGGCAGGATGGAAGCGGACACGCGGATCACATGCTGCAGGGCGGCACCTCAGCACTCGATGACGTTGACGGCCAGTCCGCCGCGACTGGTTTCCTTGTACTTGTCCTGCATGTCACGCCCGGTATCGCGCATCGTCCGGATGACCTTGTCCAGCGAGACGGTGTGCGTGCCGTCGCCGCGCAAGGCCATGCGCGAGGCATTGATCGCCTTGACCGAACCCATCGCGTTGCGTTCGATGCAGGGAATCTGCACCAGGCCACCGATGGGATCGCAGGTCAATCCGAGGTTGTGTTCCATGCCGATCTCGGCAGCGTTCTCGACCTGTGCCGGCGAGCCGCCGAGCGCCGCGGTCAGGCCGGCGGCCGCCATCGAACAGGCGACGCCGACTTCACCCTGGCAGCCGACTTCGGCGCCGGAAATGGATGCGTTCTCCTTGTAGAGGATGCCGACCGCGGCCGCCGTAAGCAGGAAGTCGCGCACGCCCTGCAGGCTGCTGCCGGGCGTGAAACGTTCGTAGTAATGCAGCACAGCGGGAATGATGCCTGCCGCGCCGTTGGTGGGTGCGGTGACCACGCGGCCCCCGGCTGCGTTTTCCTCGTTCACGGCAAGCGCGTAAAGGTTGACCCAGTCCAGCGTCGTCAGGGGATCACGCATCGCCGCCTCCGGACGTGACGACAGTTCCGCATGCAACGCCGGCGCGCGACGTCGCACATGCAGGCCGCCTGGCAGGGTTCCATCCTGGCGGATGCCGCGTGCAACGCAGGCCTGCATCGCCGCCCAGATCTCGTCGAGGCCGGCATCGATGTCGGCACGGTTGCGCCACACTTCCTCGTTCGCATACATCAGCGCGGCCATGCTCAAGCCGTTGTCCGCGCAGCGGCGCAGCAGTTCGGCACCGGAACGGAAAGGATGCGGCAGCTCGGTGGTGTCGGCGACGATTCGGTCCTCGGCCGCCTCGTCCTGGTTGACCACGAAGCCGCCGCCCACCGAATAGTAGTCGCGCGTCGCGATGACGCCTCCGTCCGCGTCATAGGCGGTGAAACGCATGCCATTGGTGTGGAACGGCAGCTTCTGGCGCTTGTTCATCACCAGGTCGCGCTTCTCGTCGAACTCCAATTCGCGCTGCCCCTGCAGCCGGATGCGCCGAAGCGAACGGATGCGTTCCAGTGCCTCGGGAATGATGTCCGGATCGATCAGGTTGGGCAGATGGCCTTCCAGTCCCATCAGCACCGCCTTGTCGGTACCGTGGCCGCGCCCGGTCAGCGCCAGTGAACCGAACACTTCGGCGCGCACGCGCGCGGTGCGCTCCAGCTCGCCCGCCTCGGCCAGCCAGCGCTGGACGAATCGCGCAGCCGCGCGCATCGGTCCCACGGTGTGCGAGGAACTGGGTCCGATGCCGATCTTGAACAGGTCGAATACGCTGACTGCCATGTGCGGGAAAAGTGCGAGTGGGAAGGTCAGGCTAGAATGGCGGCAGCATGGGACAGTTACAAGCCGACGCAGCCGAAGACCGCTCCGAGTCGCTGCAGCTGCTGGTGCGGCCTTCCTGCATGCTCTGCCTGGAAGCCGAGCACGTGCTGCTGCTCGCCGGCATCGACCGCTTCGAACGCATCGACATCGAACGCGACGCGACCACCGAATCGCTCTATGGCGCACGCATTCCCGTACTGCGCCGGCCCGGCGACGGCCGTGAGCTGGACTGGCCGTTCACCCCGGAAGCGGCGCGCTCGCTGGCCTGAACCGGGACAGGCCCGGATCGACACGCGGCAGCCGCGGCACCGGACGGGCGGCAGGGTTCCGCTAAAATAGCCGGCTGTCCCCGAGTTCCGCCTGCAATGACCACACCTGCCCAGGAAGCTGCGCGCCGGCGCACCTTCGCCATCATTTCGCATCCCGACGCCGGCAAGACCACGCTGACCGAAAAGCTGCTGCTCTTCGGCGGCGCCATCCAGATGGCCGGCTCGGTGAAAGGCCGCAAGGCCGCGCGCCACGCCACGTCCGACTGGATGGCGCTGGAAAAGGAGCGCGGCATCTCGGTGACCAGCTCGGTGATGCAGTTCCCCTACGAGGACCGCATCGTCAACCTGCTCGACACGCCCGGCCATGCCGACTTCGGCGAGGACACCTATCGCGTCCTGACCGCGGTCGACTCGGCGCTGATGGTCATCGACGTCGCCAAGGGCGTCGAGGAACGCACGATCAAGCTCATGGAGGTGTGCCGCATGCGCGACACGCCGATCATGACCTTCATCAACAAGCTCGACCGTGAGGGCAAGAATCCCATCGAACTGCTCGACGAGGTCGAGTCGGTGCTGAAGATCCAGTGCGCGCCGGTGACCTGGCCGATCGGCATGGGCAAGCGCCTCAAGGGTGTCGTCCACCTGCTGACCGGCGAGGTCCACCTGTACGAGGCCGGGCGCAACTTCACGCGCCAGGATTCGACCATCTACCCGTCGCTGGACACACCGGAACTGGCCGGGAAGCTGGGCCCGGCGATGCTGGCCGAACTGCGCGAGGAGCTGGAACTGGTGGAGGGCGCCGCGCATCCCTTCGATGTCGAGGCCTATCTGGCCGGCCGGCAGACGCCGGTGTTCTTTGGCTCGGCGGTCAACAACTTCGGCGTGCAGCCGCTGCTGGACTTCTTCGTCGAACATGCGCCGTCACCACGGCCACGGGCAACCACGACACGCGAGGTTGCCGCCGACGAGGAACGCCTCTCTGGTTTCGTGTTCAAGATCCAGGCCAACATGGATCCGCAGCATCGTGACCGCGTCGCCTTCATGCGGGTCTGCTCCGGCCGTTTCAACGCCGGCATGAAGGCCTTCCATGTCCGCAGTGGCAAGGAAGTGAAGCTGGCCAATGCACTGACCTTCATGGCATCCGACCGTGAGATCGCCGCCGAAGCCTGGCCCGGTGACGTCATCGGCATCCACAACCACGGTACGGTGTCCATCGGCGACACCTTCACCGAAGGCGAAGCGCTCAGCTTCACCGGCATTCCCAACTTCGCCCCGGAGCTGTTCCGTCGTGCCCGCCTGCGCGATCCGCTCAAGCTCAAGCAGCTGCAGAAAGGCCTGGCCCAGTTGTCCGAGGAAGGCGCGACGCAGTTCTTCAAGCCACTGATGAGCAACGACCTCATCCTCGGCGCGGTGGGCGTGCTGCAGTTCGATGTCGTCGCCTATCGCCTGAAGGATGAATACGGCGTCGACGCCAGCTTCGAGGCGGTCAATGTCGCCACCGCGCGCTGGGTGCACTGCGACGATGCGAAGAAGCTGGAGGAATTCCGCGAGAAGAACGCCATGAACCTGGCGCTCGATGCCGCCGGCGAACTGGTCTATATCGCGCCCAGCCGCGTCAACCTGCAGCTGGCGGAAGAGCGCTGGCCCGACGTCCGCTTCGCGGCGACCCGCGAACACGCCAGCGCCGTCGACGCCTGAGCCCGGCCCGAACGACAACGGCGACCTTCCGGTCGCCGCTGTTGGTACTGCTGGAGGAAACGAAGTCGGGCGGCATCGAGGAGCAACCGCCGCCCGACCTCAGGAACCGCCGCCGAAATCCTGTCCGAAGATGCCGTCACGACCGTCGGCAGTGCGTGACGTACCGAAGCTGAAGATACGGTCTTCGCCCGCACGCCCGGCGTCGAACGAGGCCACGGCGATGCTGTCCTCGCGGGTCTCGACGATCCGGGCCAGGTCCTCGGCAAATGGATCCACCGGCGCCTGCAGGCGCTGGCCGACGAACACGGCACCAATGGCCATGGCCGACACCGCAGCCGCCATCGCGAGGGGATGGCGACGGAAGGCGACCACGCGCGCCGGCTGTGCCTTGACGACATCCGTCTGCCTGCGCCGCGTCTGCGCCAGATCGGTCGACAGGGCCTGCGCCCAGTCGCCGCTGGCCCTGGCCACGCGGTAGGCCGCAGCGAGCGACGGCGACGCAGCGATGGCTGCGACGAGTTGCTGACGCTTCTCGCCGGCCAGGCGACCTTGTGCCAGGTCGACCAGGTCGCGCGGATCCACGCTGCCCAGCAGCGCCGGATCTTCCACGCAGGCGTCGCGGTAAAGTCGGGCCAAAGTGTTGTCAGTCATCGTCGAGGTCATCCAGTCCAGCTGCCTTGAGGCGTTCACGCAACTCATACAGACCGCGATACATCAGGTTTTTCGCCATCGTCGCGGTCATGTCCAGCAGCTCGCCAATCTCTTCGGGCGTGAAGCCCTGGAGCGCCAGCTGCACGGGTTGCCTGCGGCGGGGCGGCAGTTCCGCGATGGCGGCACGGACGAGGTCCATGCGTTGTCCATCGCTGGCACTGCGCACCGGTCCGACCCGATCCAGCAGGGCTTCGATCCCTGCCTCCTGCCCTTCCTCGGGCAGCGCCGTGGTCTGTTCCGGTTTGTCCCGCCTCAGGGCGTCGATCACTGTCGTGACCACCACCCGCTGGATGTAAGACGCAGGCAATGCCGGATTTTTCTCACGCTCCACCGCCTTCCACAGGCGGATCCTGACCTCCTGCTCGATATCGTCGGGGTCAAGTCCCTGATTTGCCGAACAATGTTGAGCCACCAGGACGCGCAGCCGGGCACTGTGGCGCAGCAGCAATTCGTTCAGCATGGCGTCGATATTGGACGGCGGCAGGCTCAAGCCGTGCGGTTCCGGTCAGGATGAATCCGGAATGGTCGGCCCTGCCGCACCGCCTTGGCAAGCACGTGGTCACGCAACGGCAGCCTGGTGGATGCCGGCAACGGCGCGTCCGGAGGGGTCGGCCGCCGCGGCGAAGGCGGGATCCCAGGCCAGCGCGGCCGGCGAGCTGCAGGCGATGGACTTGCCGCCGGGCACCGTCGCGGCACAAGCGTCACCGGGAAAATGCTGCTCGAACAGGCTGCGGTACCAGTACGCCTCCCTGGTCTGTGGCGTGTTGAACGGGAACCGCTCGGCGGCAGCGGCGAACTCGTCGTCGCCGACAACCTGTTCCGCGTGTGCCTTGAGGCCGTCGATCCAGCTGTAGCCGACGCCGTCGCTGAACTGCTCCTTCTGCCGCCAGAGGATGGGATCGGGAACAACGCCGGTGAAGGCCTGGCGCAGGATGGCCTTCTCCATGCGTCCGTCGCCCGCCATCTTGTGCCGCGCATCCATGCCCATGGCGACACGGATGAATTCCAGGTCCAGGAATGGCACGCGTGCCTCCACGCCCCAGGCCATCATCGCCTTGTTGGCGCGGAGGCAATCGAACTGGTGCAGGGCGTCGATCTTGCGCACGCATTCCTCGTGGAACGACCGTGCATCCGGGGCCCGGTGGAAATACAGGTAGCCGCCGAAGATCTCGTCGCTGCCCTCGCCGCTCAGCACCATCTTCACGCCCATGGCCTTGATCCGGCGCGCGAGCAGGTACATCGGCGTCGAGGCGCGGATGGTGGTGACGTCGTAGGTCTCGACGTGGCGGATCACCTCCGGCAGGGCGTCCAGGCCTTCCTCGAAGCGGAAGGTGAAACCATGATGCACGGTGCCGAGGGCATCGGCGGCCAGCTTCGCCGCCGCCAGGTCGGGCGATCCCTCCAGTCCGATCGCGAAGGAATGCAGGCGCGGCCACCAGGCCTCGCCGCGATCGTCGTCCTCGACGCGACGACGGGCGAATCGCGCCGCGCATGCCGCGACCAGCGAGGAATCCAGGCCGCCCGACAGCAACACGCCATAGGGCACGTCCGTCATCAACTGGCGATGCACGGCCTGCTCCAAGGCCTC
This sequence comes from Pseudofulvimonas gallinarii, assembly GCF_004343305.1. Classification (GTDB taxonomy): domain Bacteria; phylum Pseudomonadota; class Gammaproteobacteria; order Xanthomonadales; family UBA2363; genus Pseudofulvimonas; species Pseudofulvimonas gallinarii. The sequence goes on from NZ_SMAF01000004.1 coordinate 162,469, forward strand.
GCGCAGGACCGCCAGCGATACATCGGCACCGGCCACGCGGTCGTAGTCGCGCCACGCCGGCTGCCAGAAACCGCGTAGTTCGCCGCTGGCACTGTCGTAATAGTGGCCCGGCGGAAAGATCCCGACCTCATCGCAGTCGGCGACCAGGGCCTTCATTTCCGACGCGACCCATCTTCGCCCGGCACGATCACGTCCCCAGTACAACGGACAGACACCCAGCGGGTCGCGCGCGATCAGATAGCGGCCCTGCTCGCGGTCCCACAGCACGAAGGCGAAAATGCCGTTGAGGCGCTGGAGGCCCTGCGCGCCGCATTCCCGCCAGAGGGCGTTGATCACCTCGCAGTCCGATCCGGACTGGAAGCGATACGGCCGCGCCAGTGAGGCCGCCACCTGGCGATGGTTGTAGATCTCGCCGTTGACGGCCAGCACCAGGCTGCCGTCTTCGGAACGCAGCGGCTGGGCACCGCCGGCCGGATCGACGATGGCCAGCCGTTCGTGGACGAGGATCGCGCGCCCATCGACATGCACGCCGCTCCAGTCGGGCCCGCGATGTCGCTGCCGCGCCGACGCGGCCAGGGCGTTGCGTCGCAGCTCGCCCAGGTCGGCGCCCGCCGCGATGTCGAAGATTCCCAGGATCGAACACATGCCACGCACTCCTCTTGGTCTTGATGACGCGGATTGGTTGTTCATGAGGCGGAAAAACAAACGGCCCGCTCGAGGCGGGCCGTTTTTCTGCTGATTGATTGCGCGCACGCAACTATCCGCCGGCCCCCGGTTGTCGGCGACGATTATTGCGATTGACGATGTTGACGTTCATCTGGCGCATGGCCCGCATCCTAGCGCACATCCCCGGCCAGCGCGCAAGTGCGGCGTCTTCCACCGCCGGCGGTGGCCTATCATGCCGCCATGAAAGACGACACCGACCCGCGCCCGCAGCCGCCCGAACCGCCACTGCCCGGCGAGTGCTGCGACAGCGGCTGCGATCCGTGCGTGCTGGACACTTATGCGGAAGAACTGCGCTACTACCGCGAGCAGCTGGCGAAGTGGTTCGAGCGCCATCCGGAAGCACGCGACGACTGACACCGGAAGTCCGCTGCTCCCGGCCCGGGAACGACAGGAGCCGCGAACATTGCCAGGGCGGCAAGCCGCTTGCCCGTCAGGTGTTCCGAAAGGGAAAACGCCGCAGTATCAAGGTCCGAAGCAGTTCGGCGACACCGGGGCGGTTACTGCACGGTGCCGATCAGACGGGCATTGCCCGGATTGCCACCGTTGGCAGCGGCCGATGCGGTCGCCGGCAGCACGCCGGCAGCGGCGTCGAGCGCGGCACGATAGCGCCCGTGCAGGATCGCCACGCGTTCGACGTAGACCTGGGTCTCCGCATACGGCGGGACGCCGCCATGGCGATCGACGGCGCCCTCGCCGGCGTTGTAGCCGGCCGTCGCCAGGCGCACGTCGCCATTGAAACGGTTGAGCAGCCAGGCCAGGTACTGCACCCCGCCGGCGATGTTCTGCGCCGGGTCGTAGGGATCGGTCACGCCGAAGCGCGCGGCGGTGGCGGGGATCAGCTGCATCAGGCCCTGGGCGCCCTTGTTCGATCGTGCATTCGCCCGATAGGCGGACTCGGCGTGGATCACGGCGCGGACCAGCGCCTCATCGACGCCGTGCGCCATGGCGGCCCGGGCGATCTCCGACCGGTATTCATCCAGCTTCAGCGCCACGCTGTGCCAGTCCACGCTGGAACGGATCTCGCAGGCGATGCAGTTCTCGATGGCATAGGTGAAAACCAGTTCCGCCTTCGTTCCCGGCGCCGTCGGACGGACGTTGGTGTAGTGGATGACGCCATCGCGGTCATAGCGATACACCGCACCGCGCTTCACGCTACCCGGCGCCGGCGCGGCGGCGGGGCTCGCGATCGCGCCCGCGGCGGGCGGCGGTGCGGCCTCCACGGGCGGCGGCGCACTGCGCGTCGGCTCGATGGCCGTGACCCGGGTGGCCGGCGTGGCCGGTTTCGGAAAGCGCCCGACTTCACGACAATCCTGATAACCCTGCCGTGAATTGCTGAAAACAACGGTGCCCTGCGAGTCGGCGCAGCGGAACAGCACGTTGTCGTCGGCCTGGGCAACCCCGGCGCCGGCCGGGCCCAGCAGGGCGAGCAAAGCGGTAATGCGGACGATGACCATCGGTTCCCCTCGACCGAGGCAGCGGGCAATTAGTTTCCGACAAAAGCGCCTGCGCGTAAACTACCGCCCCGCCGCGGCTTTTTCCCCGCACCTGTTCAGTTTCGCCCGGCTACCGGCCGGGCCTTCCACGGGCACCGCCCAGCAAGATACCCGCATGGCCAAGATCTTCGTCAAGACCCATGGTTGCCAGATGAACGAGTACGATTCGGCGAAGATGGCCGACGTTCTCGGCGTTTCGCATGGCCTGGAGCCCACGCAGGACGAGGCCGAAGCCGATGTGATCCTCATCAACACCTGCTCCATCCGCGAAAAGGCGCAGGAGAAGGTATTCTCCCAGCTCGGCCGCTGGCGCGAGCTGAAGCAGGCCAAGCCCGACCTGATCATCGGCGTCGGCGGCTGCGTCGCCAGCCAGGAAGGCGAAGCCATCCTCAAGCGGGCGCCGTTCGTGGACGTTGTGTTCGGCCCCCAGACGCTGCACCGCCTGCCCGAGCTGATCGAATCGCGCCGGCACTCCGGCAAGCCGCAGGTGGACATCTCCTTCCCGGAAGTCGAGAAGTTCGACCGCCTGCCCCAGCCACGTGCCGAAGGTCCGACCGCCTTCGTGTCGATCATGGAAGGCTGCTCGAAGTACTGCACCTACTGCGTGGTCCCCTACACCCGTGGCGAGGAAGTCAGCCGTCCGCTCGAGGACGTCCTTGTCGAAGTCGCGCAGCTGGCCGCGCAGGGCGTGCGTGAAGTGAACCTGCTCGGCCAGAACGTCAACGCCTACGCCGGCCCGGTCGGCGACGGGGGCGAGCCAGCCGACTTGGCGCAGCTGATCCGCTACATCGCCCAGATTCCCGGCATCGGCCGTATCCGTTTCACCACCTCGCATCCGGTGGAATTCACCGACCGCCTGATCGAGGCGTATGCCGAGGTGCCGCAGCTGGCCGGCTACCTGCACCTGCCGGTGCAGGCCGGCTCCGACCGCATCCTGGCGGCCATGAAGCGCGGCCACACCGCGCTTGAGTACAAGCAGAAGATCCGCAAGCTGCGCGAGGCGCGCCCGGGCATTTCCGTCAGCACCGACTTCATCGTCGGATTCCCGGGCGAAACCGACCGCGATTTCGAGGCGACGATGAAGCTGATCGAGGACGTCGGCTTCGACCAGAGCTTTTCCTTCATCTATTCGCGGCGCCCAGGCACGCCTGCCGCCAACCTTCCCGACGACGTCGATGCCGCGACCAAGCACGCGCGCCTGTCGCGCCTGCAGGCGGCGATCAACGAGAACGCGGCGCGGATCTCGCGCGAAATGGTCGGCACCGTGCAGACCGTCCTGGTCGAAGGCCCCAGCCGCAAGGATCCGTCCGAGCTGGCGGGCCGCACCGAGAACATGCGCTTCGTCAACTTCCCCGGCCCGGCGCGCCTGATCGGCCAGTTCGTGGACGTTGAAATCACCGAGACGCGCACGAACTCGCTGCGCGGCCGCGTCGTCACCCGCGACGATCTCGCCGCCTGAATCCGCCCACCTGCCGCGGCCGCCACATGGACGGACCTGCGACTGGCCTGCGTGGGTGGCTGCCTGCAGGAATGCGGCGGTGATCGTAGTCCGGCGAGCGGGCCTGCTGCGATGCAGTCCGCGCGTCCGGGCCCGGGACAACGCCACGTTTTCTGGCTGAATCAACCAGCGGCCAGCGCCTGCCCGGCCCTTGGCGCCTCCTGCCGCGGGCAGTAGGCTTCGACGCATGAGCAAACCCGCAGAAGTGACGTTCGCACTCGAGCCCGATGACACCGAACGGCTCGCCAATCTCACCGGTCCGATGGATGGCCATCTGCGCCAGGTGGAGCTGCGCCTGGGCGTGGAGATCAACAACCGCGGCAACCTGTTCCAGGTGATCGGCGATGCCGGCGTGGTCGGCATCGCCGAGCGCGTCCTTCGCGGCCTGTATGCCGCCACCGCAAGCGAAACGCTGACGCCGGCGCGATTGAACCTGCACCTGCAGGACTCGGGCGTCGAACAGGTGGCGGCCCAGGAGGCGGCCAACGTGCAGACCGTCACCATCAAGGTGAAGCGCGGCGTGATCAAGGGCCGCGGACCCAACCAGCAACGCTACCTGCACGCCATCGCCACCAACGACGTCAACTTCGGCATTGGACCAGCTGGTACCGGCAAGACCTACCTGGCCGTCGCCAGCGCGGTCGAAGCGCTGGAAAGCAACCGCGTGCAGCGGCTGATCCTGACGCGCCCTGCCGTCGAGGCCGGCGAACGACTGGGCTTCCTGCCCGGCGATCTCAGCCAGAAGATCGACCCTTACCTGAGGCCGCTGTTCGATGCGCTGTACGAAATGCTCGGCTTCGAGCGCGTCGCCAAGCTGATCGAGCGCAGCGTCATCGAGATCGCGCCGCTGGCCTTCATGCGCGGACGCACGCTCAACGATGCCTTCGTGATCCTGGACGAGGCGCAGAACACCACCGCCGAGCAGATGAAGATGTTCCTGACGCGCATCGGCTTCGGCTCCATTGCCGTGGTCACCGGCGACGTCACCCAGGTGGACCTGCCGCGCAACCAGACGTCCGGCCTGCGCCAGGCCATCGACATCCTGCGCGACATCGACGGCGTCTCGTTCACGTTCTTCAACGCCAAGGACGTGGTGCGCCACCCGCTGGTGAAGAAGATCGTCACCGCCTACGAAGCACACGAACGCGGCTCCGGCCTGCCGGCGGAATAGAAAAGGCGCGCCACGCCGGGCGCGCCTTTCAACCGGATCCGCAGTGTGCCGCCAGCGTTGCCGGCGTGCGGCTTCGCGGTGATCAGCCCGGCGCGGGTTGCGCTTCCATCGCTCCTTGCGCCGGTTCGTCGAGCTTGTCGCCCAGCAGTCGGCGGACGACGACGTAGAACACCGGGATCATCAGCAGGCCCAGGAAGGTCGCCGCAAGCATGCCGCCGATCACGCCGGTGCCGATGGCGTTGCGCGCGTTGGCGCCGGCGCCGGTGGAAATCGCCATCGGCAGCACGCCCATGATGAAGGCGAACGAGGTCATCAGGATCGGACGCAGTCGCAGGCGGGCGGCCTCGACCACGGCGTCACGCAATGACTTGCCCTCGCCGCGCTGCTGCACCGCGAATTCGACGATCAGGATCGCGTTCTTCGCTGACAGGCCGATGATGGTGATCAGGCCGATCTTGAAGAAGATGTCGTTAGGCATACCGCGCGCCATCGTCAGCAGGATGGCGCCGAGCATGCCCAGCGGCACGACCAGCAGCACCGCCACCGGTATCGACCAGCTCTCGTACAGCGCGGCCAGGCAGAGGAACACGATCAGCACCGACAGCACCATCAGGATGGTCGCCGACTCGCCGGCAAGGATTTCCTGATAGGACATGCCTGTCCAGCTCAGGCCGAAACCCGCCGGCAGCTTCTCGTTGACGATCTCCTCCATCGCCTGCATCGCCTCGCCGGAGCTGCGTCCCGGTGCCTGCGAGCCGACGATGTTCACTGCCGAGTAGCCGTTGTAGCGCGAGCGCTCCGGCGACGCCGTCGTCCACTGTGCGGAGACGACGTTGCTGAGCGGCACCATTTCGGTGCCGCCATGTCCATCGGCGGCATCGGCAAGACGGCGCGGCGTGTAGAACTGCCCCAGCGATTCCGGACCGGTGCGATAGGGCGCGTCGGCCTGCATGGTCACGCGCTTGATGCGGTCCTGGTAGAAGAAGTCGTTGACGTACACCGGCGCCAGCATGAGCTGGATGGCGCTGTAGATGTCACTGACCGAGAGGCCCATTGCCAGTGCCTGCACGCGATCGACCGCCAGGCGCAGCTGCGGCGCTTCTTCCAGTGCGTTCGGACGGACCGCCATGAGCGATGGATGCTGGTTGGCCTGTGCCAGCAACTGGTTGCGCGCATCGACCAGCGCCTGGTGGCCGGCGCCGGAGCGGTCCTGCAGGTACATGTCGAAGCCGCCGAACCGGCCCAGTCCGTTGATGGTCGGCAGGTTCACGGTGAAGATCTGCGCGTCGCGGATGCCCTGCAGGTCGCGATTGGCGTTCTGGATGAACTGCGCCGCCGTGACCTTGCGCTCATCCCAGGGCTTGAGGCGCACGAACGCCATGCCGACGTTCTCGCCCTGGCCGACGAAGCTGAAGCCGCTGATCTGCATCACGCTGTAGAAGCCTTCCTGCTTCTCCAGCACCTTGCGCACGTCTTCGAACACCGCATTGGTGCGCGTCAGCGAAGCACCCGGCGGCAGCTGCACCACGACCATGGCGTAGCCCTGGTCTTCTTCCGGCACGAAGCTGCTCGGCATGCGCGTGAACATGAAACCGCACAGCACCATCAGCAGCACCGCCATCATCATCCAGCGCGGTGCGTGGCGCACGGCGCTGGCGATATGCCCGACGTAGGTCCTGCTCATCCAGTCGTAGCCGCGATTGAACGTCCGGAAGACGATGTTCGGGTTGGCGTTGTGGCTGGGCTTGAGGAAGGTGGCGCAGAGCGCCGGCGTGAAGCCCAGGGCGAGGAACGCCGAGAAGCCCATCGCCATGGCGATGGTGACGGCGAACTGCTTGTAGATCTGGCCGGCGGCACCGCCCTGCAGCGCGCTGGGAATGAACACCGCGGCGAGCACGACCGTGATCGCCACCACTGCGCCGGTGATCTGCGCCATGGCCTTGCGCGTGGCTGCCTTCGCCGGCAGCTTCTCGTCGGTCATGATGCGTTCGACGTTCTCGATCACCACGATCGCGTCGTCGACGACGATGCCGATGGCCAGCACCATGCCGAACATGGTGAGCTGGTTGATGGTGAACCCGAGCAGCTGCAGCCCGAGGAACGTACCCAGCAGCGCCACCGGGATGACCAGCGTCGGGATGATGGTGGCGCGCAGGTTCTGCAGGAAGATCAGCATCACCAGGAACACCAGCACCATCGCCTCGAACAGCGTCTTCACCACTTCCTTGATGGCGACGGATACGAAGGTGCTGCTGTCGTAGGGGGTGATCCAGCTGACGCCGGCCGGGAACGAGCTCTCCAGCTCGACCATGCGCTCGCGCACCGCCGTGGCGACGCTCAGTGCATTCGCACCGGGCAACAGCTGCACGGCGAAACCGGCGGCCGGCACGCCGTTGAAGCGGTTGTCCATGCCGTAGGCGGAGGCGCCGAAGGCGACCCGGGCGACGTCGCGCAGGCGCACCGTCGTGCCATCCACGTTGGCGCGAAGGATGATGTTCTCGAACTGCTCCGGCGAATTGAACCGGCCTTCGGCCGACACCGTCGCCGTCAGTCCCTGTCCTTCGGGCGCCGGATCGGCACCGACGGAACCGGCTGCGAACTGCACGTTCTGCGCGCGCACGGCGGCCATCACTTCGCTGGCCGACAGGCCAAAGCCTTGCAGTCGTGTCGGATCCAGCCAGATGTTCATGGCGTATTCGCCACCGAACTGTTGCACGCTGCCGACGCCCGGCACGCGTGCGACCTGGTCGAGGATGCGCGAGGCAATCAGGTCGTTGAGCGCCTGGCGATCAATGCTGGGATTGTCCGACAGCAGCGAAACCACCATCAGGAAGCCGGCATTCGCCTTGGCCACCACCACGCCCTGCTGCACCACTTCGGTGGGCAGGCGCGGCGTCGCCAGTGCGACCTTGTTCTGCACCTGGACCTGGGCGATGTCGGGATCGGTGCCCGTTTCGAAGGTCAGCGTGATGGATGCACGACCCGAAGAGCTGGACGACGAACTGAAGTACAACAGGTTGTCGATGCCGGTGAGCTGCTGCTCGATGACCTGCGTGACAGCCTGCTCCGTCGTCTGCGCGTTGGCGCCCGGATAGGCGGCCGACACCGTCACCTGCGGCGGCGCGACGCTGGGATAGGACTCGACGCCCAGGTTGAGGATCGCCAGGACGCCGCCGAGGGAAATAAGGATGGAAACGACCCATGCGAAGACGGGCCGATCAATGAAGAACCGTGGCATCCGCTGATCCTCAGTCGTTGTCGGCGGCAGCGTCCACGGCGTCTTCGCCGTCGTCCGCTCCGGCTGCCGGTGCGGCACTGCCGGTGGCCGGCTGAACCGAGGCCACCGCCTTCGCTCCGTCTGCGACCTTCTGCAGGCCGGAGACGATCACGCGGTCACCCGGCTTCAGGCCGTCAGTGATCAGCGCATTGCCGTCGCGCTGCGAATCCAGCGTCACGCCGCGACGTGAGACGGTTCCGTCGGGTCCCAGCACCCAAACGTAGGGTCCGACGGCGTCGCGCAGCAGGGCGGCCTGCGGCACCGCGAAGACGCCGTGGCGCTCGCCCAGACGCACCTTCAGGGTCACGAATGCGCCGGGCAGCAGATTGAGATCGGGATTGGCGATCTGCGCCCGCAGCGACACCGCGCCGGTCGCCGGATCAACCGAGGTATCCGAGAAATCGACCATGCCTTCATGTGGATACTCGACGCCACCCGGCAGCACGATGCGGATGGACGCGCGACCGGCACCGGCAAGGTCCACCGAGCCCTGCGCCTGCGCACGGCGCAGTTCGGCCAGCTCGGACATGCCCATGGAGAAGTTCACGAACACCGGATCGATCTGCTCGACCGTGGTCAGCAGCGTGGCGGCACCCTGGCCGACCAGCGCGCCTTCCGTCACCTGCTGCTTGCCGGCGCGACCGGCGATCGGTGCGCGGACGGTCGCGTAGTCCAGGTTGATGCGCGCCGTGGTCACGGTCGCGCGCGCCTGTTGCACGGCGGCTGCGGCACTGCGCTCGGCCGCCTCGAGATTGTCGAGATCGGCGCGGGAAATGTAATTCTTCGGAGCCAGCTCGCGGCCGCGTTCGGCGGCGATGTGCGCATTGGTGTAGGACGCCTGTGCCTGCGCGAGCGCGGCTTCGGCGGCACCGAGGGCGGCGCGCAGCGGCGCCGGATCGATGCGGAACAGGATGTCGCCTTCCTTGACGTCGCTGCCTTCCTCGTAGGTTCGCTCCAGCAGCACGCCCGCGACGCGGGCGCGCACGTCGGCGCTGCGGAACGCGGACAGCCTTCCGACCAGTTCGCGCTCGAGCACTTCGGTCCGGGGTTGCATGTCGAGCACGCCGACCTCGGGCGGTGGCGGCGCCGGGGGCGGTGCGGATTCGGAGGAACAGCCGGCAATGATCGAGGCAACGAGGATCGGGGCAAGACGAAGTGCGTTCAAGCGCATGGACGTGGCTGTCTCTGTTTTACCGGGTATCAGTGGCTCATCAGCGGCTGAAAGCACGCAGGAAGGCGTCGACGGCATACGTGGCCCACTCGGCGCGCGCTTCCTCGCTGGTGCGGTGGCCATCGCCGATGTTGCGGCGTTCGACGTCCAGCCCGCGGATCATGCCCAGCAGGATCTCGGCCATCGCCTCGGCATCACCGTCGCGGAGCTGGCCCTGCCGTATGGCGGTATGCAGACGCGCAGACAGCTGCCGCTGCAGGCCATTGATGGCGACGTCGAAGATCGCCGACGCTTCCGCGGTATAGCGGCGTGCCTCCGCCAGGATCAGCCGGCGGGCGGCCACCGTGGCGTCGTTGGCGAGGTATTCGACGTGGTCGAGGGCGAACGTCAGCAACGCCGAACGCAGGTCGTTCTTGTCGGCATCCCAACGGGCGGCGGTCGCGTCAAGGCGGTCGATGAGCACCCTGCGCACCAGCTCCTGCTTGTTGCCGTAGTTGGTGTAGAGGGTCTGCTTGGAGCAGCCGGCACGGGCGGCAACCGCCTCCATGCTCAGGCGCAACCCCTGTTCAGCGACCAGGCTACGCACCGCTTCGGCGATGCGACGATGTCTTTCGATGCGGGCAGGACTTTTCATGGACTTTACTATACCGTCCAGTTTATGAACTGATCCAGCATGGAACCGTTCGCCTCGTCCTGTCCGCGCGTCAACTGGACGCAGGCGGAAATTCCGGTCCTGCGGTGGCCCCTCGGGATCACCGCCAGACGCGACTGCGGCGCCATTTTTCCGTTGCGACGCCACGCCTTCCAGGGATCGCCGGCCTGACCGATGCGGGCCCGCCATTGTAGGCACCGAGCGCATCCAGCGCGCTTCGGACCGCCGGCGTTCACCGCATCCGACCGGCACTCCGGCCCGGATCCGGACCCTGCCGGTTTCCGTGTGCGCGGCCTTGGCGGGTATCAGACGCGTGGACCCGACGAGTCGGTCAGGCATCTGTGCGTCCGGACCGGGCAACACGATGGACCCGTCCTGCGAGGGCGCGGGTGGCGCGCTGTCGCCTGGCTACGCCTGTCGCCGGGTGTGGCGCCAGCCGCGCCACAAACCCGGCAACCCTCGCGGGCCGGGACGGCATGCGCGCACTCAGGGGCTGGAGGCCGTTGCCCGCGTTCCGATGTGGCGGTCCAGGAAGTCCAGCAGCTGCGTGTACAGGCCCAGGCGCGCGCGCTCGGTATAGAAGCCGTGGCCCTCGGCCCGCTCAACCAGCCACTGCGGATCGTTGCCAGCCTTGCGCAACGCCGCACGCATGCGCTCGGAATGCGTGATGGGCACCTGGCTGTCCTGGGCGCCATGGATCAGGAAGACCGGAATCGAGATGCGGCTGGCATGGTTGACCGGCGAGAAGTCCTGCAGGTCGGAACCCGACAGCACCATGCCCAGGTACTCCCGGCCGAACTGGGTGCGCCGGACATTGCCATCCTGGAACATCAGCGGCAGGTCGTACACGCCGACATAGCCCACCGCGCACTTGTACATGTCGGGATTGCGGGCCGGATTCATCAGGGCCGTGTAGCCGCCGTAGCTGCCGCCATAGATGCACACGCGCCCGCGATCGGCCAGCCCTTCCGCCACGGCCCATCGCACGGCATCGGCGACGTCGTCCTGCATGGCGCCGCCCCACTGCCGGTAGCCGGCGACCTCGAATTGCCGGCCGTAACCGCCCGAACCCCGGAAGTTCAGCCGCAACACCGCATAGCCACGGCTGGCGATCAGCTGGGACTCGGGATCGAACATCCAGTAATCGCGAATGCCGTGTGGCCCCCCGTGCGGCAGCACTACCAGCGGCAGGTTGCGGGCCTCGACGCCTGCGGGAATGACCAGGTAGCCATGGAGGTCGGTGCCGTCGCGCGCCTTCAGGCTGATCGGACGGCTGGTCGCCATCTTCTCCGGATCGATCCACTCGCGGGTACCGGCGATGTAGGTAGCGCGCATCGTCGCCAGATCGAACAGGTAGAACTCGCCCGGGTTGCGGTCGCTGATCACGTGCACCAGGGCCAGCGACCCGTCACGGGTAAAGCTGGTCGGATACGCGAACTGCCCGGGAAAAGCTTCTGCAAGGGAACGCGTCAGGCGCGATTCCCGCCGTTCCGGATCCAGGTAATGCAGGACCGGTCGGTCGGGATGGCTGATGACCGCGTAAGGGCTGCCGAACTCGATGCCGTACAGCAGGCCGGATGGATCGGCGACGCCCGGTTCACTGATCCGGGAAAAGGTGTTGTCCTCGATATCCCAGCGATACAGGGCGTCGGCGCCTTGGGCCTGACCGCGGCCGACGAGCACGTGGCGGCTGTCATCCTCGAACCCCAGGACATTGAGCCGGAATCCAGCCGCCGCCTCGTCATGGATCAGCACCCAGTCGCCGCCGGACACCGGGCGGCGGTGGATCTTCTGCACATGCGCGGATGTGCTGCCGACGCTGAGCCGGACGTTGCCCTGGCGGTCGACGACAAAGTCCGCGAAGGGCCCGGGCGCGCGGACCACGCGGGTGCTCGCCCCGGTCCTGACATTCAGGCGACGGACCTCGTTGATCGGTGCCTCACTGCCCCACGGCACCACCTGGATCAGGATCTGGTTGTTCCTGTCCGGCATGTAGTGCAAGACATGTGCACTGGCCGCCTCGCTGCCTGAGCTGCGGATGTTGCTGCCGAGCCCGCCGCCGCCCTTGCGGAAGCTGAAGAGCGTACGCGTCTCGGAACCGTCCGCATTGACCGCGTACAGCTCGCCGGTCGGCACCGGTTTCGCCAGAGCACCGTCGCGGATCATGGGCGTCACGACCAGCCGCTCATCGCTGACCCACTCGAACCCGGCGATGTGCTCCTTGCCGCGCATCTGCATCAGACCGGTGATCTTCAGCGTTTGCCGGTCGAGCACCGCCAGCACGGTCTTGTCGTCGCCCTGCGGGACCGTTGCCGCATAGTGGCGTCCATCGGGGGAAATCTTGATGTTGGTGAACGTATCGCGCTTGATGAACTGCTCGATCGGCGGCGGCTCGGCAGCGATCACGACACCCGCGGACACGGCAAGGCCCGCGGCGATGAAAAGCCCCTTTCCCATCATGATGGTCTTCCGGATTGTGGACATGCGGCGCGTATCATAACGGCGGATTGTGCAGCCGGCGCAAAATCCGGGCCGATCCGCCGCCTCAGCGTCGGCCGTACACGTCTTCCAGGCGGACGATGTCGTCCTCGCCGAAGTAGTCACCGCATTGGACTTCGATCAGGGCGATGTCCCGGTCGGTCGGGTTTTCCAGCCGGTGCAGCGTGTCGATGGGAATGTAGGTGGACTGGTTGCGTTCGAGCAGGAACTCCTCGTCGCCGACGCGCACCTTTGCCGTGCCCTGGACGACAGTCCAGTGCTCGCTGCGGCGGAAGTGCTTCTGCAGCGAGAGCACCTGCCCGGGCTTGACGACCAGCCGCTTGACCTTGCAGTCCGGCGCATCCTCGAGCACGGTGAAACTGCCCCATGGCCGGTGCACGGTCTGGTGGAAGTTGGCCGCGTCATGGCTGTCGCCGCGCAGCTGCTCGACGACCTTCCTGACGTCCTGCGTGCGCCCGGCATCCGACACCAGCACCGCATCACCGGTATCGACGACCACCAGGTCGCGGACACCGACCACCGCCACCAGGCGCTTGTCCGCCTGGACGTAGCAGTCGCTGGCATCGACCAGAACGGCATTCCCGCGCACGCGGTTGCCGGATTCGTCGGCAGCCTCCAGGCCGCTGATCGCCTTCCACGAGCCGATGTCGTTCCAGTCGAAGTCGGCGGGCACGACGGCGCGACGCGCCGCCTTTTCCATAACCGCGTAATCGATGGAAATATCCGGCAACGCGGCAAAGCCTTCGGGGGACAGTTCGACCGGCGAGCCGGCAGCGCTTCCAGCCAGGCTGCCGCGCACGCCTTCGAGCAGCTCCGGCGCCACCGCTTCCGCCGCTTCGATGAGCGCGGCGGCGGTGAAGCAGAACATGCCGGAGTTCCAGTCGTAGCGGCCGCTGTCAAGGTACGCCTGCGCGGTCGCCAGGTCGGGCTTCTCGACAAACGCCTCGACCTCGAAGCCATCGCTGCCGATGGCGTCGCCCCGTCGGATGTAGCCGTAGCCGGTTTCCGGATGCAGCGGACGGATGCCGAACGTCACCAGGTAGCCCTCGCCTGCCAGGCGCCGTGCCCGCGCCACCGCGTCGGCGAAACCTTCGACGTCGCGGATCAGGTGGTCGGCGGGCAGCACCAGCAACTTGCAGTCGGCGCCGTGGCGTTCCGCCAGCAGCACTGCCGCGGCCATCAATGCCGGCGCGGTATTGCGCCCCACCGGTTCGAGCAGGAACGGCAACTCGCGGCCCGTTGCACTGGTCTGGGCGGCATAGGCATCGCGGGTCAGGAAGTAGTAGTCGCGCCCGGTCACGGTCAGCACCGGCGACGCGGCATCGGCGACGGCCAGGGCGCGCTGCAGCGTCTTGGCGAGCAGCGTGTCGCCGTCGGCGAGCGTCATGAAAGGCTTCGGGTAGGCGCGACGGGACACCGGCCACAGGCGGGTACCGGCACCGCCGGACAAGATCACGGGAATGAGCATGGACATCCTGTTCAATCGGTTCGGCAGGCCGCGGGCTGCGCGGCCGGCACGGCACTTCAGGCGCGGGCCGCCAGTTCGACGATGACCCGATCCAGGCCCTCGCGCCAGTCGGGCAAGTGTAGCCCGAAGGTCTCTCGCAGCCGGCTGCCGTCGAGCACGGAATAGGCAGGCCGCTTCGCCTTGGCTGGATACGCGTCGCTGCCGATCGCATGCACGACCGGCACTGACGGCAACAGGCCGGCCTGCACCGCGCGAGCGAAGATCGCTTCGGCGAACGCATGCCAGCTGCACTGCCCCTCACTGGCCAGATGGAAGACGCCACCGAGCTGCGCACGCGCGGAAGCGTCGGCCGCGAGCCAGCGGCCAAGGGCCTGCGCCGTCACCGCGGCGATCAGGGTCGCCGGCGTCGGCGCGCCGACCTGGTCGTTGACCACCGACAGCTCGCGTCGTTCGCGGCCGACCCGGAGCATCGTGCGCAGGAAGTTGCCGCCACGGGCGCCATACACCCAGGCCGTGCGGAAGATCATGTGAGCGACACCGCTGTCGGCGAGCGCACGTTCGCCGGCCAGCTTGCTTTCGCCGTAAGCCGAACGCGGGCCGGTGATGTCGTCCTCGCGGTAAGGGCGGACGCCATCGCCGGGAAAAACGTAGTCGGTGGAGTAATGCACGACCAGCGCGCCGATGGCCGCGGCGGCCGCGCCGATCTCGGCCAGCGCCAGGCCATTCACGCGCAGGGCGATCTCCGGCTCGTCCTCGGCGCGATCGACGGCGGTGTAGGCGGCGGCGTTGACGACCACGTCCGGGCGCAGCGCTTCGATCAGCGCCGCCGCGATGCCCGGCGTGGCCAGGTCGGCGCGTTCGCAGGCAATGCCGCCGGGCAACTGGCCTTCGCGAGTGGCGGCGTGGAGCCTGCCCAGCGGGGCAAGGTGGCTGAGCAGTTCGAAACCGACCTGGCCGTTTCCTCCCAGCACCAGCACTTTGGCTGTCATGGCATCACCTGTTGGCTGTGTAACGGGCGATGGCCGCGTCGGCCATCGCCGGAGAATCAGAGGCAGCCGGACCCGCCGGGCTGCCGGCAGGTCGGCAGGCGTCCGGGATCGATCTGCGACAGCAGCGGCGCCACCGCGTCCTTGGCCGACAGCACCGGCTCGGCCAGCGGCCAGTCGATGCCGAGCTCGGCGTCGTTCCAGCGCACGCCGGCGTCGGCTTCAGGCACATAGACATCCGTGCAGTGATAGCAGAACACCGCGCTGTCGCTGGTCACGGCGAAACCGTGCGCGAAACCTTCCGGCACCCAGAACAGGCGCTTGTTCTGCGCCGACAGCACGCAAGCGGTCCAGCGACCGAAGGTCGGCGATCCACGGCGGATATCGACGGCGACGTCATACACCTCGCCTTCCAGCACCTGCACCAGCTTGCCCTGGGGCCGCGGCCACTGGTAGTGCAGGCCGCGCAGCACGCCACGCGCCGAACGCGAGACATTGCTCTGTGCGATGCGGATGTCGATGCCGTGATCGGCGAAACGCTGCGCGTGGAAGCTCTCGAAGAAGAAACCGCGGTCGTCACCGAACACCTTCGGCTCGATGATGGTGACACCGGGCAGCCCGGTCTCGATGAAATTCACGGGCGCTGCTCCTGCTCGATCATCTGCAGCAGGTACTTGCCGTAGCCGTTCTTGGCCAGCTGCTGCGCCAGGCGGCACACCTGCTCGGCGTCGATCCATCCCTGGATATAGGCGATCTCTTCCGGGCAGGAAATCTTCAGGCCCTGGCGCTCTTCCAGCGTCTGGATGAACTGCCCGGCCTGCTGCAGCGATTCGTGGGTGCCGGTATCCAGCCAGGCGTAGCCGCGACCGAGCCGTTCGCAGGTCAGCGTGCCGTCGTCGAGATAGCAGCGGTTGAGGTCGGTGATTTCCAGTTCGCCGCGCGGCGACGGCTTGAGGTCGCGTGCGTAGTCGCTGGCGCGGCCATCGTAGAAGTACAGGCCGGTGACGGCATAGTTGGACTTCGGCCTCGCCGGCTTTTCCTCGAGGCTGAGGACGCGACCGGAAGCATCGAACTCGGCGACGCCGTACCGCTCCGGATCGCTGACCCAGTAGCCGAACACGGTCGCGCCCGAAGGACGCGCGGCAGCGTTCCTGAGCACATCGACCAGGCCATGGCCGTGGAAAATGTTGTCGCCAAGGATCAGGCAGGACGGCTGGCCGGCAACGAAGTCGCGGCCGATCAGGTAGGCCTGTGCCAGGCCGTCCGGCGAGGGCTGCACCGCGTACTCGATGTTCATGCCCCACTGCGAGCCGTCGCCCAGCAGCGACTTGAACAGCGGCTGCTCGTGCGGCGTGTTGATGATCAGGACGTCGCGGATGCCCGCCAGCATCAGCGTGCTCAGCGGGTAATAGATCATCGGCTTGTCATAGACCGGCAACAGCTGCTTGCTGATCACCTGGGTCAACGGGTACAGACGGGTGCCGGAACCACCGGCGAGGATGATGCCCTTGTTGACGCTCACTGCCTTCCCCTGTCGTGCCCGTCGCATGCGGCGACGGGCGTTCTGTCATCAGGCGGCGACGCCGAGGCGCTCGCCACGATAGCTGCCGTCGAGGACGCGCTGGCACCACGCCTGGTTGGCAAGGTACCAGTCCACCGTCTGCGCGATGCCGCTCTCGAAGGTGTGCGTGGGACGCCAGCCCAGCTCGCCCTGCAACTTCGACGAGTCGATGGCGTAACGACGGTCATGGCCCGGACGGTCGCCGACGAACGTGATCTGTTCCGCGTACGGCTGGCCGTCCCCGCGCGGGCGACGCTCGTCCAGCAACGCGCACAATGTGCGCACGACGACGATGTTCTCGCGCTCGGCATCGCCACCGACGTTGTAGACCTCGCCCGGCCGGCCTTTTTCGAGCACCGTCCGGATCGCCGAACAGTGGTCGCCGACATAGAGCCAGTCGCGGACGTTGCGGCCGTCGCCATAGACCGGCAGCGCATCGCCGGCCAGGGCCTTCTGGATGATCAGCGGAATGAGTTTTTCCGGGAACTGGAACGGCCCGTAGTTGTTCGAGCAGTTGGTGGTCAGAACCGGCAGGCCGTAGGTATGGTGGAAAGCGCGCACGAGATGGTCGCTCGCCGCCTTCGAAGCCGAATACGGCGAGTTCGGCGCATACGGCGTGGTCTCGGTGAACTTGCCGGTTTCACCCAGCGAACCGTAGACCTCGTCGGTGGAGACATGCAGGAAACGGAAGCCTTCGCGTTCGGCGCCTTCGAGGGCTTTCCAGTAGTCGCGCGCCGATTCCAGCAGGCCCAGCGTACCGACCACATTGGTGTCGATGAAGGCGGCCGGCCCGTCGATCGAGCGGTCGACATGGCTTTCGGCGGCGAAATTGATGATCGCCTCCGGCCGGTATTCGGCCAGCAGGCGGTCCACCAGCGCGCGGTCACCGATGCCGCCGCGCACGAAGACGTGGTCGTCGCGTCCGGCCAGCGGTGCCAGCGTGTCCAGGTTGCCGGCGTAGGTCAGCGCATCGAGGTTGATGATGCGGACGCCCGCATCGCCCTGCAGCAGTCCGAGTACGAAGTTGCCGCCGATGAATCCGGCGCCGCCGGTCACCATCCAGGTCCGCATCAGTGAACTCCAAGATCAGGCCGGCCGCAGCGACCGGCAACCGGCCAATCATAGCCCAAGGCTGTCCGGAGCCGCTGGCGTCGGCCAGCAATCCTTTTGATGTCAACAGGTTGCAGCGCGCGCCGAGCAGTTCAAGCCGGGCGCAGGACGGTCGGCCCCGCCACCGTCCTGCGCCGCGATCCGCCTCAGCGCACCGGCTGCCAGCGCAGCGCCAGCATCCAGTTGAAGCCCGGCTGCTGGTACCACTCGACGGTTTCGTAGCGGCGGTTGAAGACGTTGTTGGCGGTCAGCCTGAGGCTCCAGTCCGCTGTCATCCACCAGGCGACGCGCAGGTCGGTGGTGGCGAAGCCACCCAACCGGCGCGTGTTGGCGACGTTGTCGTAACGCTCAGCCGACGCCGCGACGGTTGCGCCGACACCGATGTCGGCGAAGCGGCGATCGATATCCAGTCGACCGCTGTGCCGCGGGCGACGCGGCAGGAAGTTGTCCTGCTCCGCGCCACCGCTGTCGTTGCGCGGATCCAGCCAGTTGGCGCTGGCACGAAGGTCCCAGCCGGCCAGCGCCGTGTCCGCCGCCAGCTCGACCCCCTTGATACGCGCGCGATCGATGTTGTCCGGGATGAAGAGATTGCCGTCGTAGGCAATCAGGTCCTCGATGCGTGAATCGAAGGCATTCACCGACCAGCCGCCCCAGCCATGGCGACCGCGCAGACCGATTTCCAGGCTCCGCGACGATTCCGGCACCAGGGCCGGATTGCCGAAACCGGGGTAATACAGGTCATTGAACGCCGGCGCCTTGAATGCGCTGCCCCAGGCCGCGCTCAGGCGCAGCGCGCCGGTGAAGTCCCAGCCCCAGGCGACCGTCCCCGTCGTCTTGCCGCCGAACTGTTCGTCATCATCATGGCGGGCACTGACCTGGATGCGATGCGCGCCCAGCGCCTGCTGCCATTGGCCGAACACGCCGAGGTTGTCGCGCTCGTCGATGTCGTAGGGCGTGCTGCTTTCCACCTTGTCGTTGCGCCAGTCGGCACCCACACTCAGACGACCCTGGCCGATGGCGAAATCGCCCTGCGCCGCGGCCTGGTCGCGGCGCGTGTTGAACGTGGTCATCCACACCCCATCGAGGAAGTCGTCGGCCTCGTCCCTGCCCTGTCCGGCGCTGAAGGTCCAGGCCAGCGGACCGCCGGTGCCGTAACGCAGCGTGGCGCCGATGGACTGCTGCACAATATCGGCTTCGTTGGTGAACGTGCCGTCGTAGTCGTTGCGCCCGTCCACACGCAGGACAGTCGCCTCCGCTTCCCAGGCATCGCCCAGCCGGACACCGCCCCGCACTGATACCGTGCGGTTGCGGTAGCCATCGTGATCCGGCTCCCACGTGTAGCAACCGGCAAACGTTTCCGCATCACCGCGGCAGGCATTGAGGCCGTCGGTTTCCTCGTGGCTGACGCGCAGCGCATACCAGCCCGCATCACCGCGACCGCCGACCGCGGCATCGGCCTTGTAGCTGTCATGGCTGCCGTAACCCAGGCCGAATTCGGGCGAGAACGGCGCATCCGGCCGCCGCGTGAAGACCTGGATCACGCCGCCGACGGCGTCGGCACCGTAAAGGCTGGACACCGGCCCGCGAACGATTTCGACCCGCTCGACGTGTTCCAGCGGAATGTCCTGGAAGGCCGGTGCGCCGGCCGTCGCCGAGCCCATGCGCACGCCGTCGATGAGGAACAGCACATGGTCGTATTCGGTGCCGCGCAACGACAACGAAGTCTGCTTGCCGGGACCGCCGCTGTTGGTCAGCGACACGCCGGGCGTCCCGCGCAGCAGGTCGTGCAGCGACACCGGCTGCAGCCGCTCGATGTCCTCGCGCGTGAACACCGTGGTGGCCGCCAGGACATCGGACAAGGGCTGCTCGACACGACTGGCCGTCACCACGACTTCGTCGAGGCGGTCGGCATCATCGGATTCATCGGCAAGAACGCAGGCCGGCGAAAGCGCGGCTGCAATGGACAAGGCCAGCGCACGACGGCGCCAGCAGAAAAGGGAAACGGTAGACATCAGGGACTCCTTCGACCGCGCCTGCCCGCGCGGAACTGCCATGGATGGGCGACAGGCGAAGGACGGGAGACGGATCACGGGACAACGCGCCCGGGAGCCGCCGGACAACGCCCTCCGCGTGTCGGGATCTACCTGGGGCCGGTCTCCGGGCTTGCGGGCGGAAGTACATCCAGGGCCGGCGCCTTCCCATGCTGGACAGCACAGTGGCATTCGCCGGCCGCGACCTCGCTTACCGTTGCGGGGGCAGCTCCGGAATTGCCGCGGACGCGGCGCACCGGATTCCCGTTTCAACCGCCGGCCGGGCCGGCAGTCACCTCAGGCGGTGCGGATTCTAGCAGGTGCGGCCATCGGGTCGCCGGATCCATGTATCCGGTCGGCGGAATGATGCGTCGAACTTGCCAACAAACCATGTGCTGATACCCTCGCCTGGCCACCAGGCTCCGCTCATCTGTGCGGTTCCGGCCACCTCGATCGTCCACTTGACCCGAACGACCCTGCCATCACGGGCAGGCGCATCCACCCCCGCGCAGAGGCAAGGACATGGGCCATCGCAGGACTTTTCCGCAATCGCATCGCAACGACCCAACTCACGCAGCCCGTCTCCGGCGTCGACGCCTCGCGGTCCTGCTGGCGGGCCCGGCCCTGGCGATCGCAGCGGTGCCCGGCACGGTTGCCGCGGCCGAAGACAGCTTCGAGAAGGCGCTTGAGTTGATCCGAATGGAAAACGCGATGTTGCCGGGCCTGGCGATGATGGAGCGGATGAGTCGCGCCGGCGTGTTCACCCCCGCCGCGTACATGCAGTTCCTGGCCATGACGGGCGACGCCGACGCGGTGGAGGCCAGCAATGAAGCGCCTTCGCCAGGTGCGGGTCCGGACGCGCCCACGGATGTATGCAGTTACAAGGCGGAAAACGCCCTCGCCGCCATCCTCGCCGAGAGTCGCGAACGCAAGATCGTCATGATCAACGAGGCACACCATGAGCAGCGGCATCGCGCCTTCGCCAGCTTGCTCCTGCGGGGACTGCGCGACGCCGGCTTCACCCATTTCGGTGCCGAATCCTTCGCACCGGAAATACACGAAAGCATGGCGGATGGCGCCCCGGACGGCATGACCGGCGTCTATACCGCCGATCCCTACTTTGCCGACCTGGTCCGGCAAGCCAAACAGCTGGGCTTCCAGTTCTTCGACTACGAACAGCGCCCCCACCAGCAGACCGATGCCACCGACCGGGCCAGCCGCATCGCCGTGCGGGAACAGGCGCAGGCCGCGAACATCAAGGCCGTGATGGACCGGAATCCGGAGGCCCGCTTCGTGATCTTCGCCGGCTACTCGCACATCCGCGAATGGCCCACCAGCGACGGCTCGCGATGGATGGCCTACCGGCTGCGCCACCTCACCGGCGTCGATCCACTCAGCATCGACCAGATCCCGGGCACGCCCCGGCATGGGCGGAAAACCCAGTCACCCTGGTATTCCGGGATCGAGCGCTGCCACGACATCAGGCGGCCGCTCGTTCTCGCCGACGAAGGTCGCTGGCTCGGCGGACCTGGCACCGACATCGCGGTCGTCCATCCGCGCACACCGGGCGACCACGACTGGCGACTCATGGACGGTTACCGCCAGGCGACAGGCGTCCGCTTCGAGGAATCCCCATCCCGAAGCCTGCTGCGCGCATTCGTGGCGACGGAGCCCGCCGATGCGATTCCCTTGGACCAGATCCTGCTCGAACCGGGCGCAACCACAGCGGTGCTGCACCTGCCCAGTGGTGATTTCCGGCTGGTCAGGCAGTTCGAGGATGGCCGCAACGAATCGTTGCCGGACATCCTGACGGTGACGTCGCGACCCGCGGGAGACAAGTCGCCGCGCTAGAACCGGAACAACCGATCGCGGTCCGGCAGCCGCACTCGCAACTGACCCCGGCGGCGATCGCAGCTGTTTTCGCTCCGGACCCTCACGGCAGCGCAGCGGCGATCCTGGCGGCGACACCGGAATACACCAGCCAGCCCACTGCGGCGATGTTCAGGATCACGGTCATCCAGAACACCGTCTGGAACTCGCGCTTGGCGGTCTTGTGGTGGAAAAGCCGTTGCGCGATCAGCGCGCCCGGCCACCCGCCCAGCAGGCTGCCCAAGTGCAGGGAACTCTCGGGCGTGCGGCGGCGGCCGGCCAGCGCTGCCCGCTTGTCGACGAAGTACAGCAGCCACACCACAAGACTCATGAAGAGGGAGGCCAGCACCAGCCAGTGCGGCAACACCGCGAACACTCCCATGGCAGCGATGCACAGCAACGAGACAACGCCCAGGAGCAGCCGAGGGAATCGCACCCTGCGATCCGGCTTCAACGCGGCTGTGCGGATATGACGGACAGCCTCGGCCTGCAGCCTCCCCCGTTCGTCGCGTCCGGTGACGTAGGACACCGGATCCCCCGATATCGGCCGTCGCGATCCGCGCTCGAACGCCTTGATGTGAAGGAACGCCTTCTCGCCACCGCCATTTGGCACGACGAAGCCGAACCCGCGGCCGTCGTCCCAGTCCGTGATCCTTCCTGCCATCCTGACCACGATGTTGACTCCTCGACCCGACCTGGACCCACGCACGCAGACTTCACTGGTACAACTATCTTCAAATTCCGCACGTATGACTATGACCGAAGGCGCCCCAACAGGAAAGCCCCGCAAATGCGGGGCTCTCAAGTCCTTGTCCCTACAGTGTGGGAAAGGTATCCGTCAGAACGGGATATCGTCGTCCGCGAAGTCGTCCGCCATCGGCGCGGCCTGTTCGTGACGCGCCGGCGCGCGACCCGGCGCTTCGCCATAGCCACCACCCTGGCCGCCGCGCGCCGCACCGCGCTCGCCCCCACCACTGCGCGGACCACCACCGCCACCGCCGCCTTCACCGCGGCCGCCGAGCATCTGCATCTCGTTGGCGACAATGTCGGTGCTGTAGCGTTCGATGCCCTGCTTGTCGGTGTACTTGTCGGTGCGCAGCGAGCCTTCGACATAGACCTGCGAACCCTTGCGCAGGTATTCGCCGGCGATCTCGGCCAGTCGGCCGAAGAACTTGACCCGGTGCCATTCGGTGCGTTCCTGCTTCTGGCCGCTCTGCTTGTCGGTCCAGGATTCCGAGGTGGCCACGCTGATGGTGGTCACCGCGGCCCCGGACGGCGTGTAGCGGGTTTCCGGGTCGTTGCCCAGATTGCCGACCAGAATGACCTTGTTGATGCCTCGTGCCATGCGTGCAAGCCTCGAAAAGTGATTCCAAAACGGCGGCCAGAATAGCATGCGCACCCGGCGCACCGGCTCGGGGTTCCGCCCGGCGGATACCGGTGGAATGCGCCCGGAAAGCTGGGAAATTTCCTGCCAGCAGCCGCCGAAGGCGACCTCAGCGCTTGGACAGGCGGCCCAGCCCGCGCTGCAACAGCAGGAGAATGCCGCACCAGAGCGCTGCCAGCGCCGCCGCGCCCAGCAGCACGCCCGGCTCGCCCAGGCGGCCCAGCAGCACGCCGCCGACCAGTCCGCCAACGAAGGCGCCCAGGAACTGCAGGCTGGCATAGGCGCCCAGCGCCGCGCCGCGGCGGGACACAGGCGCCAGTCGCGACACCATGGTCGGCATCAGCGCCTCCAGCGCCGTGAATCCGGAGAAGAACGCGAAGCCGCCGAAGCCCAGCAGCATGACGCCCTGGCCCTTCGTGAGCACGGCCAGTCCGGTGGCGCACAGCGCCAGCGCCGCGATCTGGCGCCAGCCCAGCCCGGTCAGGGTGCTGGCGCGGCCGCCGACAAACACGCCCAGGCTCAGGGCCGCGGCGATCATCACCGGCAGGTAGAAATGCCAGTGTTGCGCCAGCGACAGGCCCAGCCGGTCGCCGAGCAGCGTCGGCAGGGCGACGAAGGCGGCAGTGAGCAGCGCGTGCAGGACGAAAACGCTGAGATCGAGCAGCAGCAGTCGGCGATCGCCGAGCACACCAAGCAGCGAACCCGCGCCCACCGCCGCCGGTGCGGCCACGCGCTGCGGCGCCGGCACCGCCAGCCAGAGCACCACCAGCGACGCCAGCGCCAGCACTGCGGTCGCCCCGAACAGGAATGGCAGCCCGCCGATGGCGAACAGCGGTGCGGCCAGCAGCAGCGCCATCACGAACGAGGCGCCGATGCTCATGCCAAGGATGGCCATCACCTTGCCACGCACCGGGTCGCGCGTCAGGTCGGCGGCCAGTGCCAGCGCCGCGCCGGAGACGGCGCCCATGCCCTGCAGCGCGCGGCCGGCGACCACCGCTTTCAGCGTGCTCGCGAAGGCCGCGACCGCGCCGCCCAGCGCAAACAGCAGCAGCCCGATGCTGATCGTCTCGCGGCGACCGATGCGGTCCGACAGCAGGCCGTAAGGCAGCTGCAGAAGCGCCTGGCCCAGGCCGTACACGCCCAGCGCCAGCCCGATCAGCCAAGGCACCGCGTCCGGATACGCCCGTGCCTGCGCAGCGAAAACCGGCAGGACCAGGAACAGGCCGAACATGCGCAGGCCGACCACCAGGGCCAACGCCACCGCAGCCCGGCGTTCAAGCGGAGTGAGCTTCACAGGCGACAACAGACGAGACGGGGGACATAGTCTGCCGAACGCGCCTTCGATACACCACCGCGATGGTGCGGCTTGACCGGCTGGCAGCTGACTGCGGCCACCCGGCAGGACGATCCGCCGCCATCCGTCCGCCGGCGTCGGTGGGCCGCGGCGCCGGCCCGTGGGCGCACCGTATAATCGCCACTTCACCGGCCCATCGCCGGCCAGGATCGATGACATTGACCGTCCAGCTTGCCCCAGCGCCCAGCACTGCTTCCTTCCGTGACTTCGCCGATGTCCAGGCGCTGGCCGCCGAGGACAGCCGCCGCGTCGATGCGCTCATCCGCGCGCGGCTGCAGTCGCAAGTGCTGCTGGTCAACCAGGTGGCGGAGCACATCATCGCCGGCGGCAAGCGCCTGCGTCCGATGGTCGTGCTGCTGGCGGCGCGCGCGGCCGGCTACCGTGGCGACGACCACATCGCCGCCGCGGCGATCATCGAGTTCATCCATACCGCGACGCTGCTGCACGACGATGTCGTCGACGAATCCAGCCTGCGTCGGGGCCGGCGCACGGCGAATGACGTGTTCGGCAATGCCGCCAGCGTGCTGGTCGGCGACTTCCTCTATTCGCGGTCGTTCCAGCTGATGGTGGACCTGGACCGCATGGCGGTGATGCGCCTGCTCGCCGACACCACCAACGCGATCGCCGAGGGCGAGGTGTTGCAGCTGATGCACCTCAACAATCCCGACACGAGCGAAGACGACTACTTCCGGGTGATCGAGCGCAAGACGGCGATCCTGTTCGCCGCCGCGACCGAACTGGGCGCGCTGCTGGCCGCTCGTCCGCATGAGGAACAGGCGGCCCTGCGCGAGTACGGCCACAGCCTGGGCATGGCCTTCCAGATCGCCGACGACATCCTCGACTACGAGGCCGACGAAGCCGACCTCGGCAAGAACCTCGGCGACGACCTCGCCGAAGGCAAGCCGACGCTGCCGCTGATCCATGCGCTCGGCAAGGCGTCCGAAGCACAGCGCAAGAGCCTGCGTGATGCGATCGAAAGCGGCGGCCGCGAACACCTGCCGCTGGTGCTGGCGGCCATCCGCGAGCACAGCGGCATCGGCTACGCGCGCGCTCGCGCCGAGGCCTTCGCGGCCCGCGCCATCGCTGCCCTGGGGGCGCTGCCGCCGTCCAGCCATCGCGACGCCCTCGCCTTCCTCGCCGGCTTCGCCGTCGCGCGTCGGACCTGAGTCGCCCGCCGTGGCCGGCGCGCGCTTTTCCGGCGGAGCAGCGATCGAGCCGTCGCCGCTGGCGGTCGAGGATCGCCCGCTGGCGCGCCTTCCCGCACCATCGCGCGTCTACGTGCCGATGCTCCAGCACCAGGGAACGCCGGCGCGGCCCTGCGTCGGCGTCGGCCAGCGCGTGGCCCGCGGGGAACGCATCGGCGTCGCACTCGACGAATACTCGGCGGACGTGCATGCCTCGTGCAGCGGTGTCGTCCGCGTGATCGCCGCACGCGAGTGCGGCCACCCTTCCGGCCGCGCCGTCACCTGCATCGGGATCGACTGCGACGGCGGCGATGACTTCGTCACCCTTCCCCCGTTGCCCGGATGGCGGCAACTGGACCGCTTCGAGCTTGCGGCCCGACTGCAGGCTGCCGGCATCGTCGGACTCGGCGGCGCCGCCTTCCCGGCCGCCGCGAAGCTGGCCACCGCCAGCCTCGACACCCATACCCTGATCGTCAACGGCGCCGAGTCTGATCCCTGCGCCGGCAGTGACGCCGCCGTGATGCGCCTTCGTGGCGATGACGTGGTGGCGGGGGCCGTCATGCTGGGCCACGTGCTGTCCGCCCGCCGCGTGGTCATTGCCGTCAATGCCGCACTGATGCCGGCGCTGTCCGCGCTGCACCGGGCGCGCGCGGCCAATGGCGACGCCACCGATATCGAAGTCGTGGAACTGCCGGCGCATTATCCACAGGGCAGCGAACGTCAACTGGTGTACACGGTGGCGAGCGAGTCGCTCGGCGCCGACGAGCTGCCACGCGATCGCGGTGTACTGGTGTTCAATGTCGCCACCGCTGCTGCCGCGTGGCGCGCGGTCGCGCACGGCGAAGCGCTGGTGTCGCGTGTGGTGACGGTCGCCGGCCGTGGCGTTCGCGAACCCTGCACGCTCGAAGTGCCGCTGGGCACGCCAATCGCCGACCTGGTTGCCGCCGCCGGCGGCTATGCGGAGGATGCACGCCGTCTCGTCGCCGGTGGTGCGATGGCCGGCCCATCGCTGCCCCATGACGATATTCCCGTCGCCAAGGGCACCTACAACGTGCTGGTGCTGTCATCGGCGGAACTGCAGCTGGATGCGGTGGACATGCCGTGTATCCGCTGCGGAGAGTGCGCGCGCGTCTGTCCGTCGCGACTGCTGCCACAGTCGATCGTCGCGGACATCCGCGGAGGCGATACGGCGACGGCGATCGAACGCGGCCTCGACGACTGCATCGAATGCGGGCTGTGCGACACCGTCTGTCCCAGCCACATTCCGCTGCTGCACTGGCTTCGACACGGGATAGGCGAAGCCACGATCGCCGCCAGCGAACGTGCGCTCGCCGACCGTTCGCGGATGGCGCACCACGCGCGCAATGCCCGGCTGGCGATGCTGGCTGAAGAGCGTTCGCGTCGCCTTGCGGAGCGCGAACGTGCCGCGCTGGCGAATCGTGGCCCTGCCGCGCCCAGCGCAGCGGCCATGCCGGACGTGCTGGCAGCGGCGCTGGCGAAGGCCCGCGCTGGCTTGCGCAGCGACAACGACAACGGGCCGTCCGGCTCATGAGAACCTTTGAAACCGCCCAGGCGCCCCATCGGCCGCCAGCACGCAGCCTGCGCAGCGTCATGCTGCTGGTCTGCGCCGCACTGCTGCCCGGCACGCTGGTGCAGGCGGTCATGCTGGGCAGTGGCGTCATCGTCCAGGTCCTCCTCTGCACCACGTTCGCCCTGCTGGTCGAGGCGGTGATGCTGCGCCTGCGCGGGCAGCCACTGTCGCGCTTCCTGTTCGACGGCAGCGCGCTGGTCACTGCCTGGCTGTTCGCGCTGTGCATCCCGCCGCTGGCGCCATGGTGGATCGCGGCGACCGGCATGCTGGCCGCCATCGGGATGGCGAAGCAGGCCTTCGGCGGACTCGGGCGCAACCCGTTCAATCCGGCGATGGTCGGATACGTGCTGGTGCTGCTGTGCTGGCCGTTGGAAGTATCGCGCTGGGGCGCAACCCCTGGCGATTGGGTCCCCGGCGTGGTGGACAGCGTGCGCGCAGTCATCACCGGCGCCTTCCCGGGTGGCTGGGATGCGGTCACCGGCGCCACGCCGCTGACCGTCGAACACGAACTGATGGCCCGCGGGATGACTTTGCCGGAAATCCAGGCCGATGCGCGCATCACCGGTTCACCGCATCCGGCCTCCTGGAGCGCCTTGGCCTTCGCGCTGGGTGGACTGGCGCTGTGTGCGCTACGCGTGGTCGACTGGCGCACGCCGCTGTCGGTCATCGGCGGCATCGTGCTGCTGGCGACACCGCCGTGGATCCTCGATGGCGACCTCAATGCCTCGCCGCTGCATCACCTGCTGTCGGGCGGCCTGGTGCTGGCGGCGTTCTTCATCGCCAGCGACCCGGTCAGCGGCGCCGGCACGGCCCGCGGACGCTGGCTGTTCGGCTTCGGTTTCGCGGCCCTGGTGCTGGTCTTCCGTGCCTGGGGCCCGCATCCGGACGGCATCGCTTTCGCCATCCTGCTGATGAACGGACTGGCGCCGTTGATCGACCGCTACACCGCACCGCGGCGTTTCGGGCAAGGACGATGACGCCCATGCCGGGACTTCCGCGCCAGATCCTCTGCTCGGTGCTGTTCGTGGTCGGCGTGCTCGCCGCCCTGACGCTGGCGCAGCGCCTGCTTTCCCCGCGCCTGCAGGTGCAGGCGACCGAGCAGGCGCTGGCTCCGCTGCGCGAGCTGCTCGGTGGGCTGGCGTTCGACAACGATCCGCGGGCCGAAGCGACGACGGTCACCGACTCGCGGCTGGGCCCGGGTCCGCAGCAGGTCTATCCGGTCACCCTGTCGGGCACGCGCCGCGCCACGGTGGTCACCGCGACCTCGAACGAAGGCTATGGCGGGGCGCTGGATCTGTTGATTGCGATTACGGTTGAAGGCCGCGTTATCGGCGTCCGCGTTGTCCGCCACAGCGAAACTGCCGGCGTCGGCGATGCCTACGCGCGTGCCGACACCGACTGGCTTTCCGGGTTCTCCGGACGATCACTTGCTGACCCGCCCCCCCCGCGCTGGCGCGTGCGCAGTGACGGGGGCGACTTCGACCATGTCACCGGCGCGACGATCACGCCGCGCGCCATCGTCGGCGCCGTGCGGCGTGCCCTCGAGTGGCACGCCGATCCGGCATCAGGCAGCCGGCACTGACGGCAACGAAACCAGGGCGCGTTCCAGGCGGTCGAGACCCTCGGACATCTCATCCTCGCGGATGACCAGAGGCGGCACGAACCGCAGCACTTCCGGTCCGGCCTGCAACACCAGGACGCCATTCGCGGCCGCGGCATCGAGGATCTCTCCGATCCGCGGCGTCCACTTCCCGGCGAGCACCGCGCCGAGCATCAGGCCGTGGCCACGCAGGCCCTGGAAGACACCGCCCAGGCGCGTGTTCAATGCCGCCAGTCCGTCGCGCAGCTGCTTCGCGCGGGCACCGACGTTGTCCTGGATCGCTGACGATGACAGCTTGCGCAGGGCCACGCGGGCGACGGCGGCCGCAAGGGGGTTGCCGCCGAAGGTGGTGCCGTGGCTGCCGAAATCCAGCACCTGCGCCACGTCCCCGGCGACCAGCATCGCGCCGATCGGGAAGCCTGCGCCCAGACCCTTGGCCAGCGTCATCACATCCGGTTTCACGCCAGCATGTTCATGCGCCCACAGACGCCCGGTGCGACCCATACCGGTCTGGATTTCGTCGAAGATCAGCAGCGCCCCCGCTTCGTCGCAACGGCGTCGCACGAAATGGAGGAACGCCGGGTCGGCCGGCACCACGCCACCTTCGCCCTGCACCGGTTCGATCAGCACGGCGGCGACGTCGTCACCAAACGCGGCGTCGAAGGCGACGATGTCGTTGTAGGGCGCGTAGCGGAAGCCACCCGGCAAGGGCTCGAAACCGGCCTGGTACTTGGGCTGCGCCGTCGCCGTGACGGTGGCCAGCGTGCGGCCATGGAACGAACCCTCGAAGGTGAGGATCGTGCGCCGTTCGGGCGCGCGCGCCTGCCGGGTCGCCCAGCGACGCGCAAGCTTGATCGCCGCCTCGTTGGCTTCGGCGCCGGAATTGCAGAAGAACACGCGTTGCGCGAAGCCGCTGGCGGCGATGAGCTCGTCGGCAAGGCGCAGCGGCGGTTCACTGTAGAAGATGTTGCTGGTATGCCAGATCCTGCCGGCCTGCTCCTGCAGTGCGGCCAGGACGTCGGCGTCGCCATAGCCGAGCGCGTTCACCGCGATGCCGGCGGCAAAATCGATGTAGTCGCGGCCGTCGATGTCCCACAGCGTGGCGCCCTGCCCATGGTCCAGGATCAGTTCGCGCTGGCGATAGGTCGGCACCAGGCGCGCCTGCGCGAGGTCGACGAGCTGGCGGGTGTCGGAAGACAGCGTGGTCATGATGGTATCCAGCAAAAGAGGTGGCGGAACGGCCTGTATGGAACGTGCAGGCCACGGCTCAGCCGTTGTCCAGCGCCTGCTGCAGGGCGGGTATGAACTGGCCCTCGCAGAAGCGTGCCAGCATCGGCCCGGCACCGCCCTGCGAGTCGGTACGCATCTGTTCGACGCCGCGCTCCTTCAACATCCGGTAGCGGCCCGACCCGCCCATGCGCTGCAGCGCGCCGGCATTCAGCGAACGCCACTGTGCCAGAACAGCATGATGGCGTTGCGCGAAGCCATCGGACAGGCCGGCGCAGCCCTCGAAGGTGGCCTGCACGGACACCAGCTCGAGGATCTCGGTGTCGAAGCGGTCGTCATCGGCGTCGGGACCGGATCCGGCGGCGGCATCGCTGGCAGCGCCGGCTTCCGGGCGCAGGGTCACGACCACGGCATCGACGCCCTCGGGACAGGGACCGTCCTGGAAACTGATCGCGCCGTCGCCATCGACGCACTTGTTGATGGTCCACGCCGGCGCCGGGCACAGGACGAGGACCAGCCCGGCAATGGCCGGGAAAAAGCGGATTCGGGACATGGCGGGCGGACGCGGGCGTGGGAGGAGTTCGGGCCAGCGGGCAATTCGTTCCGGCCGGCCATCGCGGTGGCTATTTTCGCGCAACGGCGGCACGCTTCGGCACGGACTGGCGTGGGCAGCCGTCGCGTTACTGCACCGGTGGGTGTTATTCCACGTCACGGGGCGCGAAGAACGCCCGCACCCGCTCGGCGTCGTCGGTGACCGGCATCGGCGGCAGCGCGGCAAGAATGCGCCGGCCGTAGCTCTTGCCGCGCGCGCGCGGATCGAGCAGCGCAACCACGCCGCGATCGTCCTGGCTGCGGATCAGTCGACCGACGCCCTGCTTCAGCGCCAGTGCCGCCTGCGGCACCTGCCAGTCGTTGAACGGATCGCCGCCTTCGTTGCGGATGGCGGCCATGCGCGCCGACAGCACCGGATCATCGGGCGGCGCGAAAGGCAGCCGGTCGATCACCACCAGCGACAATGCCTCGCCCGGCACGTCGACGCCTTCCCAGAAGCTGGCCGCGCCCAGCAACACGCCGTTTCCCGATTCGCGGAACTGTTCAAGCAGGCGGTGCTTGCCGGCCGTACCCTGGACGAACAGGGGAAAATCCACTTCTTCCGGCAACGCCTGGGCGACGAAACGCAGTGCCCGGTGCGAAGTGAAGAGCAGCAGCGCCCGGCCACCGGAAGCTCGCAGCAGTTCGACGACGTGGTCGAACATCGCACCCTGCCAGGCGCTGTGGTTGGGCTCCGGCAAGCCACGTGGCAGGTACAGGAGGGACTGCTGCGAATAGTCGAAGGGGCTTTCCAGCGCCAGCACGGGTGCATCCGGCAAACCCATGCGTCGCCGGAACAGGTCGAAATCGCCGGCCACCGCCAGCGTCGCCGAGGTGTGGATCCAGGCCGCACGCGACTGCGCGCGGAACTGCGCCAGCGGACCGGCGACATTCAGCGGCGTCAGGCTGAAACGGAAGCCCCGCTGTGACAGCTCGTACCAGCGGATGGCTTCATCCTCGTCCACCTGGCCGGGTTCACCATCCTGCGCCTGCGACGGCGGGTGGGCGTCGTCGTCGCCGTTGCCATCGAGGTCACGACGCCAGCGGCGCAGGCGCGTGATCGCATCGTGGACACGCTCCGCGAGCGTGTCCATGCCGGAGCTGCTTCCGGCAAGTCCGGCGAGCACGGCAGCGAGGTCGTCCAGCGCCCGTTCGAGGCTGGCCAGCGCCGCGATGATCGCTTCCTGGCCGGCAAGGCTTCCGGCGGCGCCCCGCGACGGCTGTCCCTCGAAAGCCAGGCGCAACTGCTTGATCGTCGCATCCAGCGCATCCAGGGGCGCACGCACGACACCGAGCGCGCCGCTGACATCGCCGCATTCGCGCATCAGGTCGGCGGCGATCTCGCGCAGCATGTAGTCGCTGAGGCTCGCGCCGAGGAACTGCGCCGCCGTTTCCGGAAACTGGTGTGCCTCGTCGAGCACGAAGGCGCCGGCGCCGGGCAGGATTTCGCCGAAGCCTTCCTGCTTGAGCGCGAAGTCGGCCAGCAGCAGGTGGTGGTTGACGACGACGACGTCGGCATCCTGCGCCGCCCGCCGCGCCTTGACGACGAAACAGTCGGCATACAGCGGACATTCGCCACCCAGGCAGTTGTCGCGGCTGGAGGTAACGCGAGCGCGCAGGCCGGCATCCTCCGCCAGCTCGGGAAACACGTCGAGGTCGCCGTCACCGCTGCTGGCGGCGAATTCGCGCAGGCGCTGGATGACCTCGGCATCTTCGCGCCGCGCGAAACGGCCTTCGCGCCAGGTCTGGTCGAGCCGGTACAGGCAGACGTAGTTGCCGCGGCCTTTCAGCAGCGCGGTGCGCGGCCGCAGGCCGAGCGTGCGGCACACGCGTGGCAGGTCGCGCTGGTAGAGCTGGTCCTGCAGCGCCTTGGTGCCGGTGGACACGATGACGCGCTGTCCGGACAGCAGCGCCGGAACCAGATAGGCATAGGTCTTGCCGGTGCCGGTGCCGGCTTCGGCGACCAGCGCTTCGCGGCCTTCGATGGCCTGTTCGATCGCCTGCGCCAGGTCGAGCTGTCCGCTGCGCACGCGGAAGCCCTCGACCTTGCGCGCGAACTGGCCGGCCGGCCCGAGCACATGGGCCGCCGCGCCAGCGTCTTCCGCGGCGTCCCCGCCGTCGTGCGCGAACAGGTGGCTCATGCCGCGAGTATGCACGGGGCCAACGGCGGCCGCCGCGCTGGCAGGCCGACGGCCATGTCCTCAGGCAATGCGGTCGATGCCACCCATGTATGGACGCAGCACATCCGGCACGGTGATGGAACCGTCGGCATTCTGGTAGTTCTCCATCACCGCAATCAGTGCACGGCCGACGGCGACGCCGGAACCGTTGAGCGTATGCACCAGTTCCGTCTTGCCGGTCTCCGGATTGCGCCAGCGCGCCTGCATGCGCCGCGCCTGGAAACTCTCGCAGTTGGAGCAGGAGGAAATCTCGCGGTAGGTCTGCTGCGACGGCAGCCAGACTTCCAGGTCGTAGGTCTTGGCGGCGGAAAAGCCCATGTCGCCGGTGCACAGCAGCATGCGACGGTACGGCAGGCCCAGCTTCTCCAGCACGGCCTCGGCGCAGCCGACCATGCGTTCCAGTTCGTCGTAGCTGTCCGACGGCTTCGTGATGCTGACCAGCTCGACCTTCTCGAACTGGTGCTGGCGGATCATGCCGCGCACGTCGCGACCACCGCTGCCCGCTTCGGAGCGGAAGCACAGCGAATGCGCGGTCATGCGCAGCGGCAACGTGGTCGGATCGACGATCTCGTCGCGGACGATGTTGGTCAGGGCGATTTCCGACGTGGAAATCAGGTAGCGGCGATGCTCGCCCAGCTGCGTGGCGAACATGTCCTCCTCGAATTTAGGCAGCTGGCCGGTGCCATACAGGCTCTCGGCGTTGACGATGACCGGGACGTTGGTTTCCTGGTAGCCGTGATCGCGGGTGTGCAGGTCGAGCATGAACTGCGCCAGCGCGCGATGCAGGCGGGCGATGCCGCCACGCAGCACGGTGAAGCGCGCGCCCGACAGCTTGGCGGCGGTATCGCCATCCAGCCAGCCATTGCGTGCGCCCAGCTCGACATGGTCGAGCACCGGGAAGTCGAACTGGCGTGGCGTGCCGACGCGCTTGACCTCGACATTGCCGGTTTCATCGGCGCCGACCGGCACCGATTCGTGCGGCAGGTTGGGAAGGCCCAGCTGCAACGCCGACAGGTCGGCCTGGATGCCGGCGAGGGTGTCCTCGGAGGCCTTGAGGCGGTCACCGAGTCCGGCGACCTCGGCCATGATCGGCGCGACGTCCTCGCCCTTGGCCTTGGCCTGGCCGATCGCCTTGGAGCGGCTGTTGCGCAGCGCCTGCAGCTCCTGGGTTTCGACCTGGATGCGCTTGCGCTCGGCCTCCAGCTGCTCGAAGCGCGCCTTGTCGAGGGTGAAGCCGCGTCGGGCCAGACCTTCGGCCACCTCATCAAACTGGCTGCGCAGCAGGGCGGGATCAAGCATGGGACACCTTCACGGCAACAGGCTGGAAACAGTCAATTATCCCGGTAGGCCTACACCTGACGCAAACTGCGGCCACCATCAACAAGTCGCACACCGTTGCCGTACCAAACAAAAACGGCACATCCGTCCAACCAAATGGAAGCTCAAATACTGGCTGGAAGTAGATATACCCGGAACAATTATCAAAAATCTTCGAGTATCACCCTAACCGACATTGCCTCTCTAAGCTCCGACATCATCGAAGTATAGACCCCGTTTGTCCAAGACGATATGTTCGAAGGCGCACCTCTCTTCAGGGTGCCATCTCTCTTGTACATCTTTCGGTCAGCAAAAAGCTGATCAAGATTGCGGGGGAGCGGGTTATGACCAACGGTGTTTCCAGGCATCGAGAACGTATAAACAATATCGTAAAAGTCAACTTTGTATCGACCATCCTTGACTTGAATTTTTACAACGCTGTCCCATGTCTTTTCGACATATTGCCCCTGACTAATTAACGTCCGAACACCGACCTCGTTCTCTTTGACAAGAACTCGACCTCTCCCCAAGAGCACTCCATTCTGCCGATCGTCGAGAGTCAATGCATCAGCCGAGGCAAACTTGCTGGCGAACCACAGCTTAGCTCTTGAATACAGCGAATCCTTATCCGCACCATCTACTTCGACGATCTCTGAGAAATGGATCTTGCCATCCACGAGCGGTAACAAATGGTGCCGCTCTTGTGCCGCCAATGCTCCGGCAATCGACATTGCAACGAACGCCACCACACACTTGACGTTAGTCATATCATCCGTCCTCCCCAGCGATTTCAAGCTGATTGAGCCTGTAGCCCAAACAGTTTACAACCTCAACCGAAATCTACATCCATGAATCAACTCGGGTGAAGTGACACACTGAGCTCAAGCATAACTCCGTAAAAACCTCTCTCCAAGAGAACTGAAAGTTCAGAACCAGCGTCGCTGTTCGCCCTCGCCTTCGCCGCGCACCGCTTCGACATTGCCGACGCAGCGGTCGCACAGCTGCGGATGTTCGGCGTTCGTGCCGACCGACTCGCGGTAATGCCAGCAGCGCACGCATTTTTCGTGGTCGCTGGCGCGGGCATGGATGTGCAGCGTGTGGCCGTTCTCCAGCCGCACCGGCGCAGCCGTTGCCGCGGCGGCGTCGCCGGCCTGCAGACGCAGTGACGAGGTGATGAAGAAGAAGCGCAGCTCATCGGCGACACCGGCATAACGCGCGGCAAGCGCGGCATCGGTGACGACATCGACTTCCGCCGCCAGCGAGGCACCGATGTCGCCAGCGGCACGCATGCCTTCCAGCACCTTGGCGACGGCTTCACGGATGTCCAGCAGATCGGCGAAATCGGCATCCGACAGCGCCGCGTCCGTCGGCAGCGGCGACAGGCCGTCGTACCAGGTGGAGAACAGCGGCGAATCGTCGCGCCCGCCCGGCAGCGACTGCCAGATCTCTTCGGCGGTGAACGAGAGGATCGGCGCCAGCCAGCGCGTCATCGCCTCGAGGATGCGGTACATCGCGCTCTGCGCGCTGCGACGGCCACGACTGTCGGTCGGCATCGTGTACAGCCGGTCCTTTGTCATATCCAGGTACAGCGCGCCCAATTCGTTGCTGCAGAAGTTCTGCACGCGCTGGACGACCTCGTGGAACTCGTAGCGCTCGTAGGCGGCGATGATCGCCGACTGCACCTTGTGCGCCTCCGCCACCGCCCACTGGTCGAGCAGCAAAAGCCCACCGTTGTCGAGCAGGTGCACGGACGGATCAAAACCGTGCAGGTTGCCGAGCAGGAAGCGCGCGGTGTTGCGGATGCGGCGATAACCGTCGGCGACGCGCTTGAGGATCTCGTCGGAGACCGTCATCTCGGTGCGGTATTCGGTGGCCGCGACCCACAGGCGCAGGATGTCGGCGCCCAGCGACTTCATCACCTGCTGCGGCGCGACCACGTTGCCGAGGGACTTCGACATCTTGCGACCTTCTGCATCGACGGTGAAACCGTGGGTCAGCACCTGGTCGTAGGGCGCGACGCCATGCATCGCCACCGACGTCAGCAGCGAGGACTGGAACCAGCCGCGATGCTGGTCGGAGCCTTCAAGGTACAGATCGGCATGCGCCGGACGGCCATCGCCATGCTGCAGTTCCGGGCGCTGGCCGATCACGCAGGCGTGGCTGACGCCGGAATCGAACCAGACGTCGAGGATGTCGGTGACCTTTTCGTAGCGGTCGGCCTCGTCGCCGAGCAGCTCGGCCGGATCGAGGTCGTACCAGGCATCGACGCCCTCGGCCTCGACGCGCGCGGCGACCTGGCGCATCAGTTCCGCCGAACGCGGATGCGGCTCGCAGCTGCCCTTGTCGATGAACAGCGCGATCGGCACGCCCCAGGTGCGCTGGCGCGAGATGCACCAGTCCGGGCGCCCTTCCACCATGCTGCGGATGCGGCCTTCTCCCCAGCCGGGGAACCAGCCGCCGGCCTCGCCGATGCGCGCGATCTCCGCCGTCGCGTCGGCACGCAGGCCGGCCTTTTCCATCGAGATGAACCACTGCGGCGTGGCCCGGAAGGCGACGGGCGTCTTGTGCCGCCAGCAGTGCGGGTAGCTGTGCGTGATGGTGGCGTGCGCGAGCAGCACGCCGCGTTCGCGCAGCAGGCCGATGATGAAATCGTTGGCCTTCCAGACGTGCTGGCCGGCGACCACCGGCGTCTCCGCCAGGAACACGCCGTTTCCACCGACCGGATTGAGCGTTTCCAGGCCGTACTTCTGACCGACCTGGAAGTCCTCGACGCCGTGGCCGGGCGCGGTATGCACGGCGCCGGTACCGTCTTCGGCGGAGACGTGGTCGCCGAGGATCACCGGCAGCACGCGGTCGAGGAACGGATGCTGCAGCTTGAATCCTTCAAGGTCACGGCCGGCGGCATGGCCGAGCACCTGCGCACCTTCGATGCCGTAGCGTACCGACGCCTTTTCGACCAGGTCGGTGGCCAGCACCAGCAGGACGCGACGGCCGTCGCGTGCGATGCCGGCGACCAGGCTGTAGTCCATGTCCGGGCCCAGCGTCACCGCCATGCTGGCCGGCAGCGTCCACGGCGTCGTCGTCCAGATCGGCACGGCGACGATGTCGCCGTCGGAAACCGAGACGCCGAACTTCGCGGCAAGGGCGGCACCATCGAGCGCGTCGTAGGCGACGTCGATCGCCGGCGACTGCTTGTCGGCGTATTCGATCTCCGCTTCGGCCAGCGCCGAGCCGCAGTCGAAACACCAGTGCACCGGCTTGAACCCGCGCACGACGTGTCCGCGCTCGACGATGTGCGACAGCGCGCGCAGCATGTCGGCTTCATAGCGGTAATCGAGCGTGCGATAGGGATTGTCCCAGTCGCCGAGCACGCCCAGGCGCTTGAAATCGGCGCGCTGGCGGTCGATCTGCTCGCGCGCATACTCGCGGCACTTGGCACGGAATTCGCGGGCGTCGAGTTTCTGGCCAACCTTGCCGTGCTTCTTCTCGACCGCGACCTCGATCGGCAGGCCATGGCAGTCCCAGCCCGGCACATAGGGCGCCCGGAAGCCGGCCAGCAGGCGCGACTTGACGACCATGTCCTTGAGGATCTTGTTGACCGCATGGCCGATGTGGATGTCGCCGTTCGCATACGGCGGACCGTCGTGCAGCAGGAACAGCGGCCGCTGCGCCGTGGCCGTCTGCAGGCGTCCGTACAGGTCGCTGGCATACCACTGTTCCAGGCGCGCCGGCTCGCGCGCCGGCAGGTCGCCGCGCATCGGGAAGTCCGTCGCCGGCAGGTTGATGGTGTTCTTGTAGTCCTGGCTCATCGGTCGCGTCGTATCGGCAAGAGGATGGATCAATCAGGTCGGGCCAGCACGGCGCGCGCCTGGCGCGCGTCCTCGTGCATCTGCGTGGTCAGTGCATCCAGCGAATCGAACCGCGCCTCGCCACGCAGGCGGGCGACGAACTCGACGATCAGCCGTTGCCCGTACAGGTCACCGGCATAGTCGAACAAGTGCGACTCCAGCACCAGCGATCCGTCACCGGCGACGGTCGGCCTCGTGCCCAGGCTGGCGACGCCGGGGTGGCCGAGCAGGCCGGCGCCGCTGACCCGGACGGCGAAGATGCCTTCGACGGCCGGCCGCCAGCGGATGGCGATGTTGGCGGTGGGAAAGCCCAGCGTGCGTCCGAGGCGGTTGCCGTGCATCACCTTGCCGGCAATGGCGTAACGTCGGCCGAGGGCTTCCTTCGCGAAATCGAGGTCGCCGCGCTGCAGCGCCCCGCGGATCGCACTGGCGCCGATACGCCGCCCCTGCGCGTCGTCCACCTGGGCGGCGACCAGGGTCTCGAAACCCAGCGTCGAGCCCATGCGTTGCAACAGCGCCACGTCACCGCCGCGTCCACGTCCGAAGCGGAAATCGGGCCCCACGCAGACGGTGCGGGCGGAGAGGCCGCGCACCAGGATGCGTTCGACGAAATCCCCGGCGTCCATGCCGGCCAGTGCCGGGTCGAAGCGCAGCAGGCCGACGCCATCCATGCCCAGGCCGCGCAGCAGCTCGAAGCGCGTGCGCGCCGGCGTCAGCCGCGGCGGCGGCGACTGCGGCGCGAAATACTCGCGGGGCAGCGGCTCGAAGCTCAGCGCGACACTGGCGTGCGCGCCAGCTTCCGCGCGGGCGCGGGCCATCGCCAGCAGGCACTGGTGGCCGCGATGGACGCCATCGAAGGCGCCAATTGCCACCACGCTGCCGGCCGGAAACAGGGACGCATCGCCCACCTCACGGAACCATCGGGTCATCCACGCAAGTATACGCCGTCACCCTGCCCGCGATCCGGCAGCGAGCGCTCACGCCCTGCCCCTCCATGTCCATCAGACGCGGTCAGGGCGCGCTTCGCAGTGGGCCCGGGCCCACCTCGACGGCCCCTGGCCCGCCGGATTCAATCCAGCTCCACACCGTCGGCGAACACGCGGTCGTGGATGATCTTCGACACCAGGAAGTCCGTGTCGGTGCCAACGCGTTCCGTCGTGCCGATCAACATGGCCTGCCCGGACGCCGTGAGGGTCATGCCGTTGCTGTCGTCGGAGTTGGAGCCGCCGGCATCGAAGTCCACATAACCCTTTCCTGCCAGGCCGAAGTGGCTCTCACGCGTTCCGTCCGAGCGGATCAGCTGCACCGCGATCAGGTTGCCGCGGTCACCTGGCGGCCGGGTGTCGAGTGCCATACCGCTGACGACGATGTGCGCAGGCGCAAACAAGGGACTCAACAGGGACACCGTCCGGTATGCGACAACCCCGGTGGTGACGTCGCGGTTCCGCCCGCCCAGGTCCATGGGCAACAGACGATAGCCGGAATCGGTCAGTGACGTATCCAGGTGCCGTCTTCATTGAGGCGGACCAACAGCAGGTCCCAGTCGTCGGCCACGCCCTGGTTTTCCAGGCATGACGCGCCGGCCAGGATGAGCCGTCTTTGGATCGTCGTCGTGGGGAAGACCGAGGTCAGCTGACCGCGGTGATGCCATGGGCTTCGTCATCCAGACAGGCGCGGTCGCCAGGAAAGTTGAAGTGAACGACCCCCGGTGCCGAAACTGTTGTCGTTCGATCCCGTTTCCGTGAGGCGGACCGCCAGGAGGTCCCTGCCCATTGCGGTGGCACTGGTCCAGCCGCCAACAACGATCCGGCCGGCGCCCTGCAGGGCCACGCCCGTCGCCCGGGCAGAACGGACTAGTCGGACGGCGGCTCGCGCAACTGCCGGAACCGCACGCCCGCCAGCAGCAGGACGGCCGCGTACACGAGGCCACCCACCAGGATGACCCAGGCCAGGTGCACGAGCCGCCACAGCAACGGCAGCGCCGTCCAGTCGCCGACCAACTGGCGGGCGCCGAGCAGGACGCAGACCATTGCCGCACAGGCAAGCAGCAGCCAGAGCAGCAGTCTCACTGTCTCCGCACCGGGCCTGTATATGTTCCGGCGATACAGCCACCAGCCGAGCAGGCTGGCGTGCAGAAGCCCGCATAGGCCCGTCGACAGCGCGATGCCGACGTGGGCGGTGGCGACGCCGGCGTTCCGGAGCGGCAGGACGACGGCGAACAGCAGGGCGATGTTGACGACGACCACGATCACCGCGGCGCGCATCGGCGTGCGCGTGTCCTGGCGGGCGAAAAAGCCGGGTGCCAGCACCTTGCCCAGCATGAAGCCCGGCAGGCCGACGCAGAGTGCCGACAGCGCCAGCGCGGTCATCGCGGTGTCTTCGGGGGTGAACCGGCCATGCTGGTACAGCGTCGCGCAGATCGGCCCGGCGAGCACGACCAGGCCGGCGGCAGCGGGCAGCGCCAGCAGCATCATCACGCGCACGCCCCAGTCGATGCTGCGCCGGAAGCCTTCGCCATCGCCGGCGGCGGAACGGCGCGACAGCGTCGGCAGCAACACGGTGCCGAGCGCGACACCGAACATGCCGATCGGGAATTCCAGCAGGCGGTCTGCCAGGTACAGCCAGGTCTGGCTGCCGGCGACCAGCAGCGAGGCGAACGCGGTGCCGACCAGCAGGTTGACCTGCGACACCGAGGCGCTGAGCACCGCCGGCCCCATCAGTCTCAGCACCCGTCGCACGCCGGGATCAGCGAACCCCAGCCGCGGCCGCGGCACCAGGCCCAGTCGCGCCAGCGCCGGCACCTGTACCAGCAACTGGATGGCGCCGGCGGCGAACACGCCCCAGGCCAGTGCATACACCGGCACCTCAAGCAGCGGCGCCAGCCACAGTGCCGCCGCGATCACCGCCAGGTTGTGCAGGATCGGGGTCAGCGCCGGCACGGCGAAACGCTGGAAGCTGTTCAGCACGCCGCCGGCCAGCGCCACCATCGAAATGAAGAACAGGTACGGGAACGTGATCCGCAGCATGTCCCCGGCAGCCGCGTGGCGCACAGGATCACCGGCATAACCCGGCGCGAAGACATTCACCAGCCACGGCGCACAGATGACGCCAATGACGGTCACCACCAGCACCACGGCGCACAGCGTGCCAGCGACGCGGTCGAGCAGGTGGCGCAGCGCCTGGCGGTCGCCGCTCTGCCGTGCGGCGCTGAAGACCGGCACGAAGGCCTGGGCGAACGCGCCTTCGGCGAAAATGCGGCGCAGGAAGTTGGGAATCCGGTAAGCGACTACGAAGGCGTCGGTGAGCCCGCTGGCGCCGAACACGTGCGCCTGCACCATGTCGCGCGCGTAGCCGGACAGGCGCGAGAGGAAAGTCAGCGCGGAAAACAGCAGGGTCGAACGGAGGAGTTTCATCGGCAGGCTGGTGGACGGCGTCGCGACGGCGGAGTGTTCCCGGCAAAGCGCGGCAGTATCGGTCCTGCCGGCGCCGTTGTCTCGGCCTGTCTCCCGACTGGCCGGCGCCGTCGACCCGGATTGCCCGCGGATTGCGGCGATTCCTGGTCCCGGCAACCGGCTCCGGCGCCCGGGCCGGCGCTGCGCCGGATGGCCGCCCTTCAACCCGGCCGTACTGCCCTGTTGACCCCGCCGCCGTCAAGCCCCATAATTCCGGGTCTTTTCACCCCGAACAGTTTTGGAGAATTCCCTTGGCCAACATCAAATCCGCCAAGAAGCGCGCCAGGCAGGCTGTCAAGCGCAATGAGCGCAACACCAGCGCCAAGTCCATGGTCCGGACCGCCCTGAAGAAGGTGGTCAAGGCGCTTGAAGCCAAGGACGTCGCCGCTGCCCAGGAAGCGTACAAGACGGCCGAGCCGCTGCTTGACCGTTTCAGCAGCCGCGGCCTGATCCATCGCAACAAGGCTGCTCGCCACAAGAGCCGCCTGCAGGCCAAGATCAAGGCGCTCGCCGCCTGATCCAGGCCAACTCGGGGTATGCAAAGGCCGGCTTTCGCCGGCCTTTGTTTTGTCCGCCGGATCCACCGCGCTGATCCTGCGCGATCCAGCTCCGCCCGGGCGGACGCGATGCCGGCGACGGGAACCCTGCGGCACCGGAAAGCTGCCCGGACCGCGGATCAGTGATCCACGGTGCCCGGCGGCGGCTGCAGCTCGCCGCTGCCGAAACGGACATCCTCGCTGACGTCCTTCGCCTCCTGGGCACGGACGCGGAAGCTGTCGAGGAAATCGTAGGCCTTCTGCGCCACCAGCCAGGTACCTTCGCGGGAGATTGCGGAAGCCAGGAACCACGGCGCGGTCCAGCCCAGTTCGGCCACCACCGCCTCGGCGCGGGCCTGGCGCTCCTCCTCGGGCAGCAGGTCGGCCTTGTTCAGCACCAGCCAGCGCGGACGTCCGAGCAGTTCCGGGTCGAACTGTTCCAGCTCGCGCTCGATGGCACGCACCTGCTCGGCGGGGTCACTGCCATCCATGGGCGCCAGGTCGACGAGGTGCAGGAGCAGCCGGTTGCGCTGGACATGGCGCAGGAACTGGATGCCCAGGCCGGCGCCGTCGGCGGCGCCTTCGATCAGGCCGGGGATGTCGGCGATGACGAAGCTCTTGTGCGGCTCGATGCTGACGACGCCCAGCTTGGGGGCCAGCGTCGTGAACGGATAGTCGGCGACCTTGGGCGTCGCCGCCGAGACGGCACGGATGAAAGTGCTCTTGCCGGCATTGGGGAAGCCCAGCAGGCCGACATCGGCCAGCAGCTTCAGTTCCAGCTGCAGCGTGCGCTGCTCGCCTTCCCAGCCCGGCGTCGCCCGTCGTGGCGCACGGTTCGTCGAACTCTTGAAGTTGATATTGCCGCGCCCGCCGTCACCGCCACGCGCCACCATCAGCTCCTGGCCGTGCGCGGTCAGGTCGCCGATGGTTTCACCGGTTTCGACATTGACCACCACCGTGCCGACCGGAACGGTGATGCGTACGTCCTCGCCATTGCGGCCGGTCAT
The DNA here is from genome assembly GCF_004343305.1 of Pseudofulvimonas gallinarii. Taxonomy (GTDB): domain Bacteria; phylum Pseudomonadota; class Gammaproteobacteria; order Xanthomonadales; family UBA2363; genus Pseudofulvimonas; species Pseudofulvimonas gallinarii. Next base: position 205,251 of record NZ_SMAF01000004.1, read on the forward strand.
CTGCCGGCTCATGCCGTTCTCGCCACGCTGCGCGCGGAAGCGGCGCTGGTGGCGGAAATCGATCAGCGTGTTGAGGTTCTCGTCGGCGACCAGCCAGACGCTGCCGCCATTGCCGCCGTCGCCACCGTCCGGGCCGCCGAACGGAATGAACTTCTCGCGACGGAAGCTCACGCAACCGTTGCCACCGCTGCCGGCAGCGACGTGGATTTCTGCTTCATCGACGAATTTCATTGCGGTCCTGTCCGATCAGCTGGGAACGGCGGGACCTGGTCGGCCCTGCCGGCATCTAGGGTACGGCGGCGCGGCGGAAAGCAGAAGCAAGCCGGTGGTCGCCACCAATGAAAAGCCCCGCACGCGGCGGGGCCCTTCAGCGAACCGTTGCCCGGCGATCAGCCGGTGACAACGTTCACGGTGCGGCGCTTGTTCGGGCCCTTGGTGGTGAATTCCACCTTGCCATCGGCCAGCGCGAACAGGGTGTGGTCGCGACCCAGGCCGACGTTGACGCCCGGATGGAACTGGGTGCCACGCTGGCGGACGATGATGTTGCCGGCCTCGATGGCCTGGCCACCGTAGATCTTGACGCCCAGCATCTTCGGGTTGGAATCGCGACCGTTGCGCGAGGAACCTACGCCCTTCTTGTGTGCCATGGCGATCTCTCCTTACTTGCTGCCACCGGCAATGCCGGTGATCTGGATTTCGGTGTAGTGCTGACGATGGCCAGCCTGCTTGCGGTGGTGCTTGCGACGGCGGAACTTGACGATGCGCACCTTGTCGTGGCGGCCATGCCCCTTGACCGTGGCACTGACCTTGGCGCCGCTGATCAGCGGAGCGCCGACGGTGATGTTGTCGCCATCGCCGATCAGCAGCACGTCTTCGAACTCGACGTCCTTGCCGGCCTCGATGTCCAGCTTCTCGACGCGCAACACCTCGCCCTGCATGACGCGGTACTGCTTGCCGCCGGTAACTACAACTGCGTACATGGGTATATCCTCGATGGTTCTGTAGTTATTCTTGCCAATCACCCGCAGGCAGGCCGGCCGGTGAGAAGCGGAATTGTAGGTCCATCAAGGTGTTCCGCGCAACTGGCCGCCCGCCCTATGAAACCGCCGAGCCGACGCCGTTCAGGGTTGCCCTGTCGCCGCACCGGGCGGGCCGCCGCCCGGCTGCGCCGGCGGCTCCAACTTCACTGCCAGCGCCGCCAACGGAGCCTGCGACGCCATCGCGCCCGGCAGGATCGCGGTCTTGCGCGGTGTGCCGATGTCCACGGCCGCCAAGCTGAACCCCACTGCGCCCGGAGGACAGTTCCCGTCCCCGGCACCCTGCGTCGGGCGGAAACTGCGGGCTACACTAGCCGGTCGCCCCAGAAGCCTTGCCGAATGTCCCTCGATTCCATCCGGATCCGCGGTGCCCGCACCCACAATCTGAAGAACATCGACCTCGACCTGCCCCGCGACCGGCTGATCGTGATCACCGGACTGTCCGGATCGGGCAAGTCGTCCCTGGCCTTCGACACCATCTATGCCGAGGGCCAGCGTCGCTACGTCGAATCGCTGTCGGCCTATGCCCGGCAGTTCCTGTCGATGATGGAGAAGCCCGACGTCGACCACATCGAGGGGCTGTCGCCGGCGATTTCCATCGAGCAGAAATCGACTTCGCACAACCCGCGCTCGACGGTCGGCACGATCACCGAGATCCACGACTACCTGCGCCTGCTCTACGCCCGCGTCGGCACGCCGCGCTGCCCCGACCACGGCACGCCGCTGGAGGCGCAGACGGTCAGCCAGATGGTCGATGCCACGCTGGCGCTGGATGGTGAGCGCCGCTGGATGCTGCTGGCGCCGGTGGTTCGCGAGCGCAAGGGCGAGCACGTCCAGGTCTTCGACAAGCTGCGCAGCCTCGGCTTCGTGCGCGTGCGCGTCGATGGCGCCGTGTACGACCTCGACGCCGTGCCGCCGCTGGCCCTGCGCCAGAAGCACACCATCGAAGCCGTCGTGGACCGGTTCAAGCCGCGCGACGACCTGCGCCAGCGCCTGGCCGAATCCTTCGAGACCGCGCTCAAACTGGCCGACGGCGTGGTCGCCGTGCAGGACATGGACGACGCCAGTGCCGTGCCGATCCTGTTCTCCCAGCGCTATGCCTGCCCGGTCTGCGACTACTCGCTGACCGAGCTGGAACCGCGCCTGTTCTCGTTCAACTCGCCGATCGGCGCCTGTCCGTCCTGCGACGGACTGGGCGTGACGCAGTTCTTCGACCCCGACCTGATCGTCGCCCATCCGAACCTGAGCCTGGCCGGCGGCGCCGTCCGCGGCTGGGATCGCCGCAACCCGTACTACTTCCAGCTCATCAATGCGCTGGCGAAACACTACGGCTTCGATGTCGACACGCCCTGGCACGCGCTCGGCAAGTCGGCGCGGCAGGCCGTACTGTACGGTTCCGGCAACGAATCGATCAGCTTCACCTATATCACCGGCGCCGGCGGACGCAGCCGCCGCAGCCATCCCTTCGAGGGCATCGTCAACAACCTCGAGCGGCGCTACAAGGAAACCGATTCACCCGCGGTGCGCGAGGAGCTGAGCAAGTACATCGCCGACCAGCCCTGCCCGGAATGCCAGGGCGACCGCCTCAACCGGTCGGCGCGCAACGTCTTCGTCGCCGAACGCGCGCTGCCCGAGCTGTCGCGGATGCCGGTGGACGAGTGCAACCTGTTCTTCGAGTCACTGGACCTGGCCGGCTGGCGCGGCGAGATCGCGACCAAGATCGTCAAGGAAATCCGCGACCGCCTGCGCTTCCTGATCGACGTCGGCCTCGACTATCTCACGCTTGAGCGCAAGGCCGACACGCTGTCCGGGGGCGAGGCGCAGCGCATCCGCCTGGCCAGCCAGATCGGCGCCGGCCTGGTCGGCGTCATGTACGTGCTCGACGAACCCTCCATCGGCCTGCACCAGCGCGACAACGAGCGCCTGCTCGGCACGCTGACGCGGCTGCGTGACCTCGGCAACACCGTCATCGTCGTCGAGCACGACGAGGACGCCATCGCACTGGCCGACCATATCGTCGATATCGGTCCGGGTGCCGGCGTCCATGGCGGCCGCGTGATCGCGCAGGGCTCGCTGGACGACATCAAGTCAAGCGCCGAGTCGGTGACGGGCCAGTTCCTGTCCGGGCGTCGCGGCATCACCGTGCCGGAACGCCGGCATCCGGTCGATCCGGATCGCGTCCTGCGCATCGAAAACTGCCAGGGCAACAACCTCAGGAACGTCACGCTGGAGGTCCCGGCCGGCCTGCTTGTCTGCGTCACCGGCGTATCCGGTTCGGGCAAGTCGACGCTGATCAACGACACGCTGTTCCGCATCGCCTCGTCCGGCCTCAATGGCAGCAAGGAACGCAGCGCGCCGCACGGGGCCGTCCACAACCTCGACCTGTTCGACAAGGTCGTCGACATCGACCAGAGCCCGATCGGCCGGACGCCGCGCTCGAACCCGGCCACCTACACCGGGCTGTTCACGCCCTTGCGCGAACTGTTCGCGCAGGTGCCGGAGGCGCGTGCGCGCGGCTACGCCCCCGGACGCTTCAGCTTCAATGTGCGCGGCGGCCGTTGCGAAGCCTGCCAGGGCGACGGCCTGATCAAGGTCGAGATGCACTTCCTGCCCGACGTCTACGTCCCCTGCGACGTCTGCCACGGCAAGCGCTACAACCGTGAAACCCTGGAAGTGCTCTACAAGGGCCACACCATCTCCGACGTGCTGGAGATGACGGTCGAGGACGCCTACCACCTGTTCGCCGCCGTGCCCGCCCTCGCCCGCAAGCTGGAAACGCTGATCGACGTCGGCCTCAGCTACATCAAGCTGGGCCAGAGCGCGACGACGCTGTCCGGCGGCGAGGCGCAGCGCGTGAAGCTGTCGCGCGAGCTGAGCAAGCGCGACACCGGGCGTACGCTGTACATCCTCGACGAGCCGACCACCGGCCTGCACTTCCACGACATCGAACAGCTGCTGGAAGTCCTGCACCGCCTGCGCGACGACGGCAACACCGTCGTGGTGATCGAGCACAACCTGGACGTCATCAAGACCGCCGACTGGATCATCGACCTGGGACCGGAAGGCGGCCACCGCGGCGGCCAGATCATCGCCACCGGCACCCCGGAAGCGGTCGCCGCCAACCCCGCCTCGCACACCGGCCACTTCCTGTCCCGCCTGCTCGCCGCGCCCGCCGCAAACAAGAAGCCCGCGCCGGCAGCGAAGAAGCCCGCGTCGGCCAGAAAACCGGCAGCAAAGAAAAAGACCGCGACCCGAAGCCAGTAAGCATCCGGCACACGCGCACACCCGCAATGCCACTCTCAAACATCCCACAACCCCTATAGCCGCCCTACCACCGCGCAACATCAGAACTGGCTACTGGTCGTTACAGGGTAGTGCACCATCCAGTCTGTACTTTGGTCTGAGCACGTGAAGCGCGGCAGGCCACCCGCTACCTTTCGTTGATTCTTTGACGAGAAGACGAAG